>DIWE01000005.1:0-36665 GCA_002423435.1 Clostridiales bacterium UBA6114 | reverse complement strand
CCCATCCGGCCCTTGAAGTTGCGGTTTGTGCTGGACAGCACAACCTCGCCGTCCCCCGGCACGCCCCCCAGGGTCCCGACGCAGACGCCGCAGCCCGGCGTGCAGATAATGGCTCCGGCGTCAATCAGGGCGGACAGCACTCCCTCGTCCGCCGCCTGCCGCAGTATACCGCTCGACGCCGGCAAAATCAGCAGCCGGCAGCCGTCCTTCACCCGGTTTCCCCGGAGGATGTCCGCCGCCGCGCGCAAATCCTCCAGTCTGCCGTTGGTGCAGCTCCCGATGACGCCCTGGTCGATGGGGGTTCCGGCGACCTCCCCCACTGGACAGACGTTGTCCACCGCATGGGGCTTTGCCACCGTGGGCTCCACCTCCGCGAGATTCAGCGAGACCGTGCGCTCGTAAGCCGCGTCCGGGTCGGCCCGGATTCCCAGGCCGGAGTAACAAGTAAACCCGCATTTGGCCCCCATTTCCACCACCATGTTGGCGATGGTCAATCGGTCGGAGCGGGAAGCCTCCTCCAGCCAATCGCCGTAGAATTCGATGCTCTTGTAATTGCAGCCGTCGGCGCCCATTAGGCCGATCACCGAAAGAATCACGTCCTTTGCGGTGCACATGGGCCCGAGTCTCCCGCGCAGATCCACCCGGATAGTGGGCGGCGTTTTGAACCACAGCCGCCCCGACAGCATGGCCACCGCCACATCGGTGGCGCCAAGGCCGGTGGAGAACGCCCCCAGCGCACCGTAGGTGCAGGTGTGCGAGTCGGTTCCCACGATGAGGGCGCCCGGCTTGGCGTAACCCCGCTCCACCATGATCTGGTGGCAGACGCCCTCTCCCCCCTCCACATAGGGGATTCCCTGCTCGGTGCAGAACCGGCGCAGGAACATGTGGATGTTGGACAATTTTTCGTTGGGGGCCGGGGTGCAGTGGTCGAAGATCGCAATGATCCCGGCAGGGTTATATACCGCGCTCGCGCCCAGCTGCCAAAAGGCCCGGATCGCCAGAGGACCGTTTGCGTCGTGCATCATGATGGTATCCACCCTGCAAACGGCGATTTCCCCGGCGATACACGATTTGTCCGCGTGAAGTGAAAGTATTTTTTCCGCTATGGTTTTTCCCGGCATGATAACCTCCATTTGCTCCGCGCACAAATCAATCATTAAAAACCTCACCGGCGAATGGAGGTTATTGGCATGTGCCGCGGTTGCCGCTTTTCGGCGAGCGGCACGCCTCTGATTTATGGTAGTGTGATTTTTCACACTAGCCCTCCTTGCTGTCTCATATAAACAGCAAGTATCGTGCCAGGGCGGCACGGGACTTATGTACCGGGTAGGGGTAATCCGGAATATCGGCTTACATAAAAAATAAGCCGGGATAAAAAAACGCTGATCCCGGCTTTGCCATCCTTTCGCGCCTATTGCCCTTTGGCGATTTGCAAAAGCTCTGCCCGTTCTTTAAGAATATCAGGCGGCGTCATTGTTTGTAATTTTTTATACCGCTCCAGCCCCCACCGTTTTCTTTTGCGCAAGAATATTTCGTATTTTTTCCCTTCTGATAAAATATACGATTACAATAATTAACGGCAGTACGAACGTCACGGGAAGGACAATAAACGGGAAAACCTTGTCGGAGCGGAGAAGCTCGACCGTACTTGATTTGTTCAGCACCGGCAGCATACATAAGCCACATCCGATGATGGATATCGGAATGACAAACCACTTATGGGATTTTGCTTTTACGACCCCTGAAAATACATAGCTTCCCATGAAGTTATACATCATGAGCTTCAGCAAAGCGGCAGGGAACCACGCCAACGTATTTAAGGATTGCACCCTCTGGATAAAATCATATCCCCCGACCTGCCGTGTATATAAAAAATAGGGATTCCAGGCATGTTTCCCAAACTCGACGCCTAAGACGGTTAAGGTCGGGATGAGTATCAGGAGGAAAGAAACGGCAAATGCAACCAAAGCGGCCGCATAGGTTTTGTTAATGCTCGATTCTTGTTTCAGCCAGAACGAGAAAATTAAAAATATCAATATCTCCGAGTATCTGGCCCCGGTCAAAAACGCTCCTTCGTTCAACTGAAGAAACGTCGAATCGGCAAGCACCGGCTGCAGACTCCCTAAGTCCATCTGATCCAGGCCAAGCACAAAAAAGATGATGACCGTCAGCATAATAAAAGGAACAATGAAGACCGAAAGCCTGCCTATGGTACCCGCCCCCTTATAGGCCGCGTAGGATATGGGGACAACCATATATAAAAGCAGCGCCCATGTCGGCGTATCGGGAAAAATATACAGGTTGATGAATATCGCGGTAATCAGCATGCAGGCCGTAAAACAGTATATGAAAAACAGGATGAAAATAACGGCGGCCGCTTTGCCGAAAAATTTTCCCAAAATCGTTTCCGCCATTTCATTCACATTCATACCCCTGAATTTATTCATGAGAAATAAAAGCGAGGCATTGATTGCAAGAATATACGGGAAGGCCATGAACAGCACGACCCATGCGTCCTGGTTCGCCGGAGGCGCGGTCAAAATGGGCATGAAGGTATAGGGGAACACCAATGCGCTCCCGACCGACAAGAACAATAACTGAGCGGAACCGATTGAAGGCTTCCTTGTCATTTATTCAGTCCTCCAGCTTAAATGGCTGTTTGATTTCTCCCGACCTGTCCACCGACGACTCGACCGAGACGTTTATTGAAGCTCCGGCGAAGTAATCACCCCAGTCTTCCTTTATTTCCTTCCATTTTTCAGGATGCTGCTTATGCACGGATTCGCCGAACCCGAATATATCGCTGTGAAATTCAGTCTGCGCTTTTTTTATGGTCGCGATTATTTCCTCTTCCATCTGTTTATCAAAATCAGCTTCAACCGTTTTTAACGGGTCCATTTTGCTGATGTCTAAGATGCCACTCTCTTGAACGATAGACATAGAGGTTTTAATTTTTACGTTCGCCGTTATCTGACCATCGTTTATCTCGGTTTTTATTTCCGCTTTTGGATTATGGACTGTGACAACGGTCTGCTTATCCTCTGATGAAATGGAAACGGCGGCGTTCTCTACGTTGTTGATAACAAAGTTATACGCCCTCGTCTCCGCCGCCTCCATATATCCCACAAGTTTACCGTCCTTAAATGCCGCCAGGCCCTCGTATTTTATTTTATATTCTTTATTCGAACTGTCCTGCGGGCTTTGCGAGCCTTGCGAATTCCGAAAATCTGTGGCGGTGTTATTGGATGGTTTAGACCCGCATTCGACAAGCTCCACGACCCCGGCAACAGGCTGTTTGCCCTCTTCGTAGTAGTCTTTTATGAAATCAAGGTTTTTTACAAACACGGAGTTTGCCGTCGTATAAGGCTGTGTCTTCGACATACTCTCAAGATAATCCCCGACCGTATCGGACAGTCCAAGCATGCAGGAATAAACCTGTTTGGGATCTTCACCCTTTACAACCACCATTAACGGATTTTCATCCGTGAGATGATCTCTCGTCCAATAATCCATAATGGAGATCATATCTGTTTCTGCAAACTTTTCGGAAAAGAAACGCACCTTATTGTGTCCGCCGAAGATTGTTCTTTCGAGGCTTTCCGATGCATTCCTGATTGCCACCGGGATAGAGCCGCCTTCACTGATGACTGTTATGTTGGGACTTTTTCCGCCCCCGCTATCATTGATGCCGCCCAGCGCAGCGGGATTGAGCACCTCTATCGTTACCTGAAAGTCACCGATATCGCTGAAATCGTAAAGTGAACTGTTTACCAAAGCTAAAGTCTTCGGTTCCTTTCTGCTCCAGCATCCCGACAAAGATATGGAGATCATTATGCAAACAATTGCGCAAAATCCTCTTTTCATTTCACCGCTCCTTCCAAGAAAACGATCAATTTTTTCTCTGCACATTGTTTTTGGCGATAGTCGCAGGTCTATACTTCATAGACCTCACTGGGAACCGAAAAAGAATATCCTTCATTTCGTCCCTTGAAAAGGAGGAAAGAATGGGGACACCGAAAGATTCCGTTGAGACGAGCTGCGTGAGCAGGATGACCACGCCCGTTCCGACGCCGATCAGGCCCATTGTGCCGCCGAGGAGCAGGATCAGCAGTCTGTATAAGATGATGTATTCGCGAAGGGTTGGTACGACAAAGCTTGATACGGCGGTTAAAGCGACAATAATGACCGCCGGTGCACTGACGATTCCTGCGTTGACCGCGGAATCCCCAATGATCAGCGCCCCGACGATTGTGATCGCGGAGCCGACCGTCTTTGGTAGTCTTGTGCCCGCCTCCTTTAATAATTCAAACATCAAGATGAGGAGAAATACTTCCGCACCTGCCGGAAGCGGTGTTTTTTGGGTGGACGCGATCAGGGTGTTCAGGAAAACCGAAGGCATCATTTCCTGACTGAATGTAATAATTGCCACCGACAATCCAGGCAGCATAATGCTTATGAATAAACCGATGAATCTCAGGATTCTCAGTGTTGCCGCAAGCAGAACATGTTCATAATAGTCTTCGCCGGACTGCAGATGCTCCACAAAAAGCTCGGGAATCGTCAGGACATGGGGCGTGCCGTCGCAAAATACGGCAACCCGGCCCTCAAGAATCCTTGCCGCCGCAACGTCGGGTTTTTGCGTTGCGCCTATGCCCGAAACCGGTCTGAATTTGTTTTGACTGATATACTGCTCGATACTTCCGGATTCAAAAACCGCGTCCGTATCGATTTCTGATAACCGACATTTTACTTCCTTAAGAACATCCTGATTGACAATGCCCTCGATATAGGCAATGCCTACAGGCGTATTGCCCTGCCTGCCGATAACTGTGTTTTCGATAATCAGCTCGGGTGTTCTGAGTTTCCTCCGGAGTAAGGCGGTATTTGTACGGATATTCTCCGTAAAACCTTCTTTCGGCCCTCGGATTACCGTTTCAATGTCGGGGGTTTCCACCGAGCGTTTGTCCCACTGCTTGATGTCTATGATGAGAACTTTTTTGCTGCCCTCATAAAAAAGCGCAATATTCCCATGAAGCGCCTCGCCGACAAAGGCTGGCATATCGTCGACTTTTTTGAAATGGCTCTTGATCGCCAAAGCCAAATCGCCATCAAAATCCTTTGATTTTAATGGCGATATGATATCTCTGTCCATAAGGTCTTTATTGATGAGGCCATCGACATAAACGATCATGGCCTTTTCTTTTTGCGTTTTAAAGGTTTGTATAACGATATCGGAGCTGATACCAAATATGTTCCTTACGGTCTTTTCGCATTGTGTGATTGAAGCGGGAACGGCATTGTCGGCAGCCCTCCCGTTTCCGGCCTCTGCTGCGTCCGATGGCTCCCTGTTTTCTGTTTTGTGTTCCTTGCCGAATCTGAACATTGCTCTCCTCCTTTATTTTCGATGTCAGCCGTAAGCGTTTTTCTGGCAATTTTGATATGGAAAGTAATTTATACCAATATAGTTAAATTTTACCAATTCGTTTGCTCAGTGTTGAATAGTATTAACCACCGGCATTGTTTTTATACTGTAAAATACACTTAATCGTAAACGGCATTCAACAGAAATGGCGGTTTTGGAGTGTTCAAATTAAAATCATCAGATGGCAGAAACAACTTGTGCGGTGAGAACATCAAAAAATTACGGCTTAATATGGATCCCCCTTTATCCCAGAGAAAACTGGCGTATAGGCTGCAGGTGATGGGATATGACGTGGATAACCATGTGATTCGGAGGATAGAAAACGGGAAACGCTTTGTGACGGATATTGAGATCAAAGCATTTTCCGAAGCTTTGGGCGTTTCGTATTACGATTTAATTGATGGAATAGATAAAGCCGGTCGATAAGACGAAAGTCAAAGTCGACCGGCTTTCTTAAAGATGCCGAGGCGTAAATATACTACGCCTCTGAGTTCCATATAAAGCCCATTTACATAAAATGATTATTATAGACGAATCTTTATATTTTGGGGTAATCAAATGAACATATACCGCGTAAAACCCGGTGACAGCATCTGGCGTATCTCAAATAAATTCAGAGTATCTCCGCAGGCTGTCATCGATGCGAACGGGCTTGATGCAGCTGAATATATAGTTCCAGGAATGAATTTACTGATACCGACAAAAAGTCCTTCCGCAACCTATACTGTAAAGCCGGGAGATACACCCTGGTCTATCGCAAAAAAATTTAATATAACCGTCTCACAGCTTATAACCGCTAATAACCTTTCTGATCCGTATACGATTTATCCCGGCCAGGCGGTTTATACAAAAGCCATTTTAGAGACCTTAGGATATTTCATTCCGTCAAGAGTGCAGGATAGGACCTTATTTATAAATTCAATGGCACGTTATCTTACATATTTGGCGGTTTTTGATTTTCCTGTTACGGCGTCAGGGCAAATAACCGGGGCATTGGATTTGGAAACGCTTACGGCGGCGAGAGGAAACGATGTTGCGCTGCTTCCTGTTTTAACAAATTTAGTACGCGGCGAATTCAGCGGCGATCTCGGGCATACGGTAATATCGGACCCTTTAAGCCGCAGCAATCTGATCAATAATATTATTGCATTTTTGCAAAACTATAGCCTGAGAGGCGTTGTCATAGACTTTGAGAACTTATTCCCTCAAGACAGGAATATGTTTACACAATTTATTCAGGAGCTTTATACAAGACTCCACAGCGAGGGCGAAATCCTTGTATTAAATGTTGCGCCCAAGTGGGAAGACTGGCCTGATAGAGAGTGGGCCGGGTTCTTTGATTATAATCGGCTGGGACCAATTATCGATATTGCGGCGATTATGACGTATGAGTGGGGCTGGCGTACCGGCCCTCCAAGAGCGACGGCGCCGATCCCTTATATAAAAAGGGTATTGGACTATGCCACACAAAATAATATACCGGCAAATAAGATATATTTAGGCTTAACGCTTTATGGATATGATTGGCGATATCCTTACGTTCCGGGAAATTTGGCAGCCACCGTCACATTGCCCGAAGTATGGAATCTCGCAAGAACATATAACGCAAGTATTTTATTTAGCAGTGAAGCGCGGCAGCCATATTTAAGATATGCAGACGCCAGCGGCCAGCAGCATGAGGTTTGGTTTGAGGACGCGCAAAGCCATTATTATAAATACCAAATTGTAAATAAGTATGGCATAGCGGGAGCTTTTTATTGGCTGATCGATCAGCCCTTTCCCGCGACATGGAATATGGCATCTGATTTGTTTACCATAAGGAAGCTATGAACAAATACAGCGGATACAGCAAAAAAATGGCTGCTCTTAAAGCAGTCATTTTTTTTGCGGACTTTAGCTCAACCTGATAGAAAATTTAGGCAAATCAGTTATTTTCTGACGGTAAAGTTATCCTCGAGCAAAACCCAGTTTTGCGGGAACGGGTATCCGAGCGCCCAATAGCTGATTCCTCTCAAGCTGTAATCCCTGACCGTGTCAAATTTCGCCTGGGCGCTGCGCGCGTCCTCAAACCACACCTCATGCCCTCTCCCCCGCTCATCCGTATACCGGAAAAAGGGGGATGCGGCCACTGTATCATACTGGATGGCGGCTCCGTATCTTACGGCCCTCGATACGGCTTCCTGGGGGCTGAACGTCTCGGCTTCCTGTCCTTCGACATGCGGGATAAGCCAGTCTCTCGCATAAATCTGGAATCCGAAAAAGATCTTTTCCCGCGGGATCACCGTGACGGCATAGTCAAGGACCCGTTTTATTTGGTTTAATGGTGAAATGGCTTGCGGCGGGCCCTTTCTCCACCCCCATTCATAAGTCATCAATATCACAAAATCGACGATTCTGCCGTGCGCCGCATAATCGTGCGCTTCATACAAAAGTCCGGTTTGCGCACCTGTCGTCTTTGGGGCGACGGCTGTTGAAACGAAAAATCCTTCCGCATGCAGACGGGCCACCGTGCGTTCAAGAAAACGATTGTACGCCTCGCGGTCGGCCGGAAGCACATTCTCAAAGTCGATGTTTAATCCGAGGTAGCCTTTTGCTCTCATTGTATTTATGATTTGGGTAAGTAGCCGATCCGTGATTTGGGTGCTGTTAAGTACGATATGCGCAAGGTTTTCCCCTCTTGAGGTTGCGGTAAAGTTTGTAACCGCCATCATCGGGGTTACTCCCTCCGCTTCGGCGGCTTGAATGGCCGGGACATCGTCGGCCGGCTGCAGGCTTCCGTCTTCTCTGATTAAATAGGCGAACGGGCTTAAGTATGTCAGATGCTCGCCGACCTCTCTGACAATCGGGGCCGCGCTCTCTCCCAGCATGTAAATATAGCCGTTTACGCTTATCAAAGGCCTCGGCCTGCGCGGGATCACCAATATCGTGCCCGGGTAAATAGAGTCCGGGTCGGCAATGCGATTGGCTTTTATCAGGCTTTGTATGGAAACACCGTATCTTTGGGCGATTGCCCACAGCGTTTCTCCCGGCGCTATGCGGTGGCGCGGGGCCGGGATATAGATCGTCAGCCCGGGATATATTCTGTCGGGGTTTTCGATTTGATTGTTCTGTAGAATGGTTTGTACGGTCGTACCGTACGTCTGCGCGATTGCCCATAACGTCTCTCCCGGTCTCACGGTGTGAAAAACATCCTCGCCGGGGATGACCAGCGCCTGCCCTATGACCAGCCGATTCGGATCTGAAAGCCCGTTGAGTTCTATGATGCCCGCTATGGGGACGCGGTAATTGTTTGCGATCTGCCAAAGTGTTTCTCCCGCTTTTATCACATGAATAAACATAAATACCACCTTGTATTATAGAGTAGTAGTTATTAAAGCCCCTCTCCAAGGGCTGTGCTACACTGTAAGGGATGCTGTGGATTGGTCAACCTCCTACCACAAGATGGTTCTTGAAAGGCTCCAACCACAGCCCTTTGCAGTATTGTTGATCAGTTAGATACCGCCAGACGGTTTATTTAGAACAAGGTTACAAGAGCAAGGTCTCCTGTGGATACAGCAGCATCAAATAATCGCTGGAGGTTTTATCATGATTTGTGTTGGGATTGATGTTGCCAAGGACAAGCATGACTGCTTCATCATGGGCTCGGAGGGGGAAGTCCTCGCGGACGTGTTCACCATTCCCAACAACATGGAGGGTTTCAACCGCCTGCTGCAAAAGCTTCAGGCTTGTTCCGCTTCTCAAGACAAAATAAAAGTAGGACTTGAGGCAACCGGACACTACAGCTACAACATTCTCGGGTTTCTTCTTGACAACGGTCTTCCCACCTATGTCTTGAACCCCTTGCACACCAACCTGTACCGGAAAAGCCTCACCCTGCGAAAGACGAAGACTGACCGTGTTGATGCACGAACGATTGCGGCTATGCTCATGTCTGATGTGGGCCTCAAGCCCTA
Source organism: Clostridiales bacterium UBA6114 (assembly GCA_002423435.1). Classification (GTDB taxonomy): domain Bacteria; phylum Bacillota; class Clostridia; order Oscillospirales; family Butyricicoccaceae; genus UBA6114. Next base: position 27,290 of record DIWE01000005.1, on the reverse strand, counting down.
CACAGACACAGCTTACCACAACGAGGAATTAAAGTCACTCACCCGATACAGGTTCGACAAGGTAAGAGAGAGGGCCAAGCTCAAGCAGTCTATTGCCAGATTGGCGTGCATTCTGTTCCCGGAGCTGGAAAAGCTGGTGCCAACGCTCCATATGGCTTCTGTCTACGCCTTATTGGTTGAGTTCCCGGGGGCTAAGCAGGTTGCGGATGCACACCTTACACGGTTGAAGGCACTCCTGCTTGATGCGTCCAAAGGACGTTACAAGCGGGACATGGCTGTAGAAATTCGTGAAGCTGCCAAAGCATCGATTGGTTCCAGCATGCCGGCAAAATCATTGGAGCTTCGACACACCATCCACCTCATTCGGGAACTTGACGCTGAGATTGAAGAAATCGAAACTGCAATCCAGACCATTATGGATGAACTTCACCCACCCATTACCATAATCCCCGGACTTGGTACTCGGATGGGAGCCATGATTCTGGCCGAGGTGGGCGATTTCTCCCGCTTTGATTCCCCGGACAAGGTGCTGGCCTACGCCGGACTGTCACCATCTACATACCAATCCGGGCAGCTTGCGAACTGCTATGCCCATATGGAGAAACGCGGCTCCAGATACCTGCGCTTTGCCATCTTCAACGCTGCCAAGTATGTCTGCCATTGGGACCCAACCTTTGCTTCTTACCTCGCTAAGAAGCGAGCCGAGGGCAAGCACTACAATGTTGCCATTTCCCACGCTGCCAAGAAGCTGGTACGGCTCATTTTCGCCTTGGAGAAATCCAGAGAACCTTACCGTCTGACAGCTTGATTTTTTCACGATAGCCTAAGCGGTGTCTTAGCGGACGCCTGCTTTGCTATATACTTTCTCCAACCATCTGTTTTTGTCCACCATCCTTAATTTCAGGCTTGATTTTTAATAGTTAGTCTTTCATTATTAATAACATATGCCGGATTTTGTAATGTGTCCTCGGCGCATATTGGGTTTCGTGCATATTAAAAAGGAAGGGGCCGCAGCCCCTTCACAATCTTCAAAGACAGTTTTTCGACACTCAGAGCAGCCGCCGGCAAAACCGGCGGCTGCTACTTTACTTTAAGTCCAATCCATCCCTTGTATATGTGATTTTAATTAAACGTCAGAAGTTGGCTGGGATCAACGTCAAGAGCCTTTGCTATCCTGTAAACCGCTATTATTGATAACCCGTAAACAGAGGTGCTTTCAATATGGCTGATGGTTGTATAGCTTAAATCGGCTTTCTCAGCCAGTTCATTTTGACTAAGACCCCGACGCTTTCTGAAGAATTGAATCTTATATCCAATATTCCTTAAAAACTGTTTTTCTTCTTCCGTGTATGATTTGCGGCTGATCGGGGGCATCGGCAACTCCTCCATTTAGATAAACCTGTATTCATTTAACATTTTATCTAATGATTGGTTGCAATAATACGCCATATCAAGGTATAATATTGTTGTTATACCGCATTATCAAGGCCTGGCTGATCGCAGCAATGCAACGGGTACGGCAGATATCTGTTTCAACGAAAGGATGTTGTTGGTGATTTTATAGTGAACGACGATTTTGCATTGGATGAAAAACGCTCTTTTTTTCGTGTGGTTTATCAAAACTCAATGCTCGGACAGACCGTTGTGGATCGCAATTTTCACATCGTGTCCGCCAATAATCAAATGTTCCAATATATAAAATCAAAACCCGGCGATCCTGCCGGGCTGTCCTTCGGCAGCGCTTTTTCCTGCGCAGAACTCAGATGTGGCCGTTTTGAATGTGGAGAGAGTGGCAGCTGCGCGCGTTGTGGTATCAGAAAAGCCCTGAGAAAAATTTTGCTTTTTAATATGGCGATTGAAAACAGCGTCGTCCAATATTCGTTTTATCGCAATAATCGCCCTGTGCGAAAATGGTTCCGGCTAAACGGCAGCCGCATTACATATCGGGGCAAAGAGTATGCCGTGCTCACTTTTACAGATGTAACGGACCTAAAGCAAAGGGAAAACCGGTTAAAGGCGCAGCTCACTCTTGACTTTGCCACCGGAACTATGAATAAATGCGGCCTGATCCATGCCATGCGCAGGCTCATGGATGCCAAAAAGGAAAGCGTCTTCTTTACGGCTTGTATGATCGATTTTGATAATTTCAAGGAAATCAACGACCAATACGGCCATCTGATGGGAGACAAGGTGCTGGAAGTGTTCTCCGCCATCGCGCGAAAGCATATGCGGGCAAAGGATATTTTGGGCCGATTCGGCGGCGAGGAATTTATCCTTGTCTTTTATGAAGCCGATGAGGATCAGTCATTGCAAATATTGCAGCGGATACATAAAGCGCTTAAGGATTATTTTTCAGAGGACTTGGAAAACCCCGTTACTTTCAGTGCCGGGGTCATTTTTGCGGGCAAAGGGAAATACGCGCGCTTGGAAGATCTGCTCGGTGACGTCGACGGGCTTTTGTACTGGGCAAAAAGGTGCGGCAGAGGCAGGGCAATGTGCAGCGGAGGCGAAATCCTGTTTTATGACTATGAAGTCAAATAGTGATTGGGCGCGAAACGCATATGCATTTCGCGACACTCTCTGCTTACAAAAGGCCATGCGTTGCCGGATAAACAAAAAAGTCCTTCGTTAAGGACTTTTTGTTTTGTTCGGATTATTTTAAGCCGTATACACGGATCAGTATTTGATGAATTTTGACCCCGGAACGCCGCAGATGCGGCATTTGTCCGGAACTTCCTTTTCTATGTTGCCGCAGACCGGACATAGATAGTAAAAGACTTCCTCCGTCTGGTCAAGACTTTCCAAAGCCTCTTTGTAGAGCCTGGCGTGCACCTCCTCCGCTTTCATCGCGAAGGTAAAGGCCATGGCGGCTTTTTTGTTGCCCTCTTCCTCGGCTGCCTTCAGAAAATCCGGATACATGCTCTGGTACTCATGCGTCTCGCCGTCTACCGCGTCCTTCAGGTTGTCCTCTGTGGCGCCGATTTTCCCCGCTACCTCAAATTCCTTCAGCGCATGCAGGGTTTCCGCGTCGGAAGCCGCTTTAAAAAGCTTGGCCGCGTTCAATTTGCCCTCCGCTTCCGCTTTTTTCGAGTAGGCGAGATATTTCCGGTTTGCCTGGGCCTCTCCGGCAAACGCTTCCATCAGGTTGTCGTAGGTTTTATCGCCCAATTTTTATCCTCCTGTCGTTTTCATTTTCCGCGGCCGTTTCATGCCGTTTTGCGGGCAAGGCTAAGCCTTGCCCAGCTCCAAAATCTCTTCCTCGACTTCCTCGGCGCCTTCCTCATAGAATTTCTCCTCGTCCGGGGCAAGCTCCTTAAGGAGTCTCAGGAATTCTCCCGCATGAACGCGCTCCTCGTCGGCAATATCCTTTAATACCTCGATCGCAAGCTTGTTGTCCGTCGATTCCGCGAGCTGCATGTAAAGCTGAATGGCTTCGTATTCCGCCGCGATCATGAACCGAATCGCCCGGATCAGCTCCGCCTCTGTCAGCTTCCGGTCTTTGGCAAGACCTGCAAATGGGGTTCCGAATTCTGGCATAGTGTTGTTCCTCCTTTAATGATATCATTTTTTATCTCGTTTGTTTTTTTATCCGCTGTGTCCTAAATAAATATCCCCATTACCGGCACAGCTTGTAACGATTATAAATTAATAGTAATTGCATTGAGGCGGTTTGTCAATGACCGTTCTCGCCCGCTTTGTCCCGCTGCCATTTTTCCGTTTGATTTCCGGCAGCCTCTCCCCCGGCCGCTCCAGCGGGAAAGCCATGCGGATGAGCTTCAAATATTGTTGAGCGGTTTAATCCTGCGCCGTTTTCATGAGCGGTTTAATCCCGCCTGCGTTTAAGATTTTGAGCGCGTAATCGGAAACCGGCTCGACTGATACGCTTTGGGGACAGCCATACGCCCCGAGCGTCCAGTTTCCCGTATCAATTGAAAGCTCCCTCCCCTGTGCCGCAATCCGGTCGATGTCCCGGCAAACCAGCACCGGCAGGCCCAGATTAATTGCGTTTCTGAAAAAAATCCGGGCAAAGCTTTTTGCGACGACGGCCCCGGCGCCGAGATATTTCAGGGCAATTACGGCGTGTTCCCTGCTGGAGCCGCAGCCGAAATTTGTTCCCGCGACTACAATATCGCCGTTTTGAAAACGTCCGGCAAAATCAGGGTCGATACTCTCCATGCAGTGCGACGCGATTTGAAGCGGATCGGTAAGCTCCAAATAACAGCCGGCCAGGATCTGGTCGGTATCGATATTGTCCCCGAAAACATGGGCTTTCCCTCTGATGGGGTTTTGAACCATACAAACATCTCCTATCTATAAAGGACAGCGGCGATTTATTGCGAAGCCAGATATGGAGCGGGGTCCGTGATTTCGCCCCGCAATGCGGACGCGGCAACCACGGCGGGCGAGGCAAGATAAATCCTGCCTTTGCCATGTCCCATTCTCCCGCGGAAATTGCGGTTGGAGGATGAGACACAGACTTCCCCGTCGGCAATCAGGCCCTCATGGGTTCCAATACAAGCGGCGCAGCCGGGAGTGACCAACGCAGCGCCCGCTTCAACAAGGGCGGCCATATAGCCGAGCCGGATTGCGTCAAGCAAAACCTGTTTTGACGCCGGTATCACCAGCATTCTGGTCTGAGGGCAGATTTTTTTCCCTTTCAGAATACGCGCCGCAACAGCGATGTCCTCAATTCTTCCGCCGGTGCACGACCCCAGAAAAGCCTGATCCACCTTTGTGCCAAGATGTTGCGCAATATCATTTACGTTTTCCACGCTGAACGGAACCGCGAGTTTAGACTTGAGCGAAGTCACGTCGTAAATCCGCTCATCCCGGTACCGGAAGCCGGGATCGGTGGTCTGTACCTTAAAATCCCTGATTCCTTTTTCTTCAAGGAAGCGCATCGTCTTTTCGTCCGGCTGAATATAAGTCGCTTTCGCCCCCATTTCCGTACTCATATTACAGATCACCATCCGCTCCGAAATGCTCATCTTTGAAATTACGGGACCTGTAAATTCTACGCCGCGATAAATCGCATAGTCCGCTCCGAGATCCCCGATGATATGCAAAATCACGTCTTTTGCATAAACCCCGACCGGCAGCTCGCCCGTCAGACTGATTTTCACGATTTCCGGCACCTTAAACCACAGCTTTCCCGTTTTCAGGATACAGGCGAGATCGGTAGCCCCCACCCCCGTGCCGAACGCGCCGAAGGCGCCGTGGGTGGCCGTATGGGAATCGGTTACAACCATCAGCGCGCCGGGCCTGGAATATCCTTTGTCCGCGAGCACCTGGTGGCAAACGCCTTCGCCGACTTCCATCAGGCCGGGGATTTTCCTGCTGCGGCAGAATTCCCTGAATTCCCTCTGGATCTGGGCCTGCTTGACTGAAGAAGCCGGCGCGTAATGGTCCATAAACACGAGTACGCGTTCCGGGTTTGCGACTTTTTCACCTCCGATCTCAAAAAAGGAACAGACAACCTGAATATAAAGATCGTTGATTCCCGCGACATCAATTTCGCAGTTTACGATTTCTCCGGTTTTTACGGAAGAGACACCCGCATGATCGGCAAGGATCTTTTCCAGCGCGTGCATGACCATCCTCCTCGTCCATTGTTTTCCCGCGACTGATCAACAAACGGATAGGAGGGGACATAAACCCGCTCCTATCCGTTTGTCCGCTCAATCCTCAATGATCCCCTTCATAATTTTTGCAAGCTTTGCGGGATCGTTTGTCTTTCGCATCGCCGCCTGCTTCCGGTCGTCGATTTCCTGTACACGCTTTGCGCGTATCAGTATCTCATCGAGATAGGCAGCCGGAAATTTGACCGCGCCGTTTTCATCCATATGTACAATCTCACCGGGCACCACGTCCATCCCGCAGATGTTTACGGGAACGTTCACCGCCTGCACCGCAAAATCCCCATGGCCGGCCGACAACCCGGTAAACATGCACTGGATGCCCAGAGGGCGTATTTCGTCAATATCCCTCGAAGGGCCGTCGGTCATAACCCCCACAACGCCCAACTGCTTGTACGCGGTCAGCATATTGCCGCCCAGCTGTCCGTTTTTTTTCTTGAATTTCTCAGGAAAATTCTGCATGATCGCAAGGATAACAGGCTTTGGCGACGCATCGGCAGCCTTCAGTATATCTTCGAATGCAAGGCGCTTATAACTCGGATCGGGCATTTTGTAAACTGCCGTCACGACATACCCGACTCTTCTGCCGTGTTCGGGATACATGCACTTGAGGCTGTGATCGGAATACCAGTTGACTTCCCACGGGTCATAAAGACCAAGGCAGTTTTCGGTGTCGTTCGGGAAGGTTGCAATAACATTTGTGATTGTGGGAGTATCAAACCCCTCCAGTTCCTGCATCACCTGCCGCCGGTGCAGCAGCTCTTCTTCAAAAGTCATTTTCTGCCTCCTTTTTTTGACAGACGGACATGTCGTCAGCCCAAGCTGATATCGGCGCTCGTTTTCGTCACGCTTGTCTTCCTTTTATAATTTTTGTATATGAAGAATGCCGCAACCAGTATGCCGACGATATCCGATATCGTTTCCGGGAAAATGAGGAGGATGCTGGATAAAAACATCGCCGTCCTCTCCAATACCGTAAACGGGGTAAACATATAGTTCTCAATTGCCGCGCCCAGGCAGAAAACGCCGACAAAAGCCGAAATACAAGGCATTATGATTCCCCAGATACTATCCCCAAGCATTACCAGACCCGGTGCGAGCACGAACATATACGGGACAATAAATCCCGCAATGGCAAGCCTTCCGGCAAGCCAGCCCGTTTTGCTGGGCGAACTGCCTGCGATTCCGGACGCTACAATGGAGCTCATCGCAACGGGAGGCGTCACCGAAGAAAGGATTCCGAAATAGAAAACAAAAAGGTGCGCTGCGATTACCGGCACTCCCAGGCGGACGATAACAGGCGCCGCAAAGGTTGCGGCAACGATATAAACCGCGCTCGTCGGCATTCCCATGCCCAGGATGATCGATACTATCATTGTAAAAATCAGCACAAGAAAGAGGTTGTTGTTGGCAAGAGAAATAATCTGATTTCCCACCAGCAGCGCCGTACCGGTAAGCGATACGACCCCGATCACAATACCGACGACAGCGGTTGTGATGGCGATTGGCGCCGCGCTTTTAGCCGCATCAACGACCGCCGCTAAAATCTTTCGGGGCGTCATTCTGGTTTCCTTGCGCAAGAAGCTGACCAGTATCGTTGCCGCAGTGGCGAAAAACGCGGAATACATCGGAGAGTAGCCGATCGCAATCAGAATGATTAAGCCGATCAGGGGGATAAACATATGCCCCTTTGTTTTAAGAACCTGCCTCAGCTTGGGGATTTCCGATGCGTCCATACCCTTAAGCCCGATCCTCGCGCTGTGGAAATGCACCTGCACCCAACAGGCCGTATAGTAAAGCAGCGCGGGAATGACCGCGCAGGCCGCGATCTTGAAATAGGATACTCCGATATACTCGGACATGATAAACGCAGCGGCACCCATAACGGGGGGCATGATCTGTCCCCCGGTGGACGCGACCGCCTCGACCGCGCCGGCAAATTCGGGGGCGTAGCCGGACCTCTTCATCAGCGGAATGGTAAAAGCGCCGGTTGTGGCGACATTGCCCTGCGCGCTCCCGCAGACCGTTCCTAAAAGCGCGCTCGAGACGATGGCGACCTTTGCCTGGCCTCCGGTGCGCTTGCCTGCGATCGCCAAACCGAAATCCATGAACAGATCGGTGGCGTTCGTCTCGCTGAGAAAGCTGCCGAACAGGATAAACAGGAAGAGGAATGAAGACGAAACCGCGATGGCAACTCCGAATATGCCTTCCATTGAAAGGTACAGATGCTCGACCAGACGGTAGATCTTGAAATCCGCATGCTTGAATACGCCCGGAAAGATACTGCCATATCGCGCAAAGATTAAAAAGATGATGGCAAGTATGGGCACCGCGTTACCCGTGCATCTCCTCGCGGCCTCGAGGACAACCACAATGAGTATGACGCCAAACACAACGTCCGTATGATTGGACATCAGGCCGCGGCGGATAATATCCTGGAAATTGGCGGCCAGATAGATAATCGACAAAACGCCTGCCCCTCCAAAAAGCACATCAACAAACCGCAGGTATTTATACTTCTTGCTGAAAGGGCGCAGAATAAAAACCAAAGCAATGGCGAACCCCAGATGGACCACGCGCACCAGCATGTCGGGAAGACCGCGAAGCATGGAGGTATAAAGCTGGAAGACGGCAAATAAAACTGCAAGGACAGACACGCAAATTGTTTTGCACCTGCTTGCCATTATTATTACGGGCTCCTCTCTGTTGAGAATAATGAGGAAAAAGGGAACGAGGCGATCGTCCCCTCTTAAATGCGGCTATAGGATATACTCGCTTGCACAACGGGGTTAAAACCTTTCGCAGAAGCTTATTTCGCCACGCCGATTTCCTTGTAATACCGCAGCGCTCCGTCATGGGCAGGTGTCATATAAGTGGTCATGGCGGTTTCGGCGGTCAGTGCCGAGAGGTTGCTGTATATCTCATGCAACTCATCGATATTCTCAAAGATGGTTTTGCATACCCGGTATACGGTCTCCTCGTCAATGGATTCCCTCGTCATCAGATGATTATTAAAGCCGACCGATATGACTTCATAATCCTGATTGGGATAGGTGTTCGCCGGAATGTTGCTTCGGACCGCGTATGGCTGGCCCTTCTGGATTTTTTCGATCTGCTCTTCGGTATAAGAGATCAGCTTTGCCTTGCCGGACGCCATAATGGTTGTCTCAGCGGCGGCGGGAAGGATCTGGTTGTCATACGCGCCGTCGATCTGGCCGTTTGCAAGCGCCTCGCCGGCATTGCCGATGGCCATGTATTCCGGGGAAAAATATTTGTCTTCGGCGTAGTTTATATCGAGCGCGCGCATGGTCCCTCTGAAGGTCTCCTCAACGCCGCTGCCCGCGCCGCCGACCGCGAACTTCTTGCCCTTGAAATCCTCAATGTTGTCGATCGAGAGGTCGTTGGTCAGTATGTGCTGCGTCCATGTGCCGATATAGGTGACGGTTCTAAGGAAGTTGGCGGGCTCTTTGCCCGCAAAGGTACCGGTCGCATTTAGCGATTGCAGCGCGGCTTCGTTGCTGACGACCGCGAAGTCAAGCTCGTTGCTTCTCAACAATTCGATGTTCTGCACTCCGCCGGCTGTTGCCTGGGCGCTGAACTGCACATCGTCCATATGGTTGTTGAGAAGCGTGGCAATCGCGGCGCCGATCGCGTATGAAGTGCCGGTCTGCGAGGCGGTGCCGATCGTTAAAAGTCTTTTTTCTCCGCCGCCCGCCGGAGCGGCGCCGGAATCCGGGGTGGAAGCAACACTTGAAGCCGGGGCGGAAGCTGAGGTGGGAGGAGTGGCGGACGATGGACTTCCTTCGCATCCTGCCAACACTATAACAAAAAGCATTATTATTACAGTCAGAAGGGAAATTTTCCTGGTCATTCATAAACCTCCTAATATTTATTTGTTTTTGATTTCCGATCTCCTGCTTTGATCCAAGCACCGTCTTTTTCTAGCCGTGCCTGCCGTTTTTCCGATGGAGAAATCACCCCGGCGAACAGCCGGCAGCAGCAAAATCCGTCACCTTCCCAATGGATTTTTATTGGTCTTTCACCTTAGTCCAAAGGCCGTCTTTTTCAAGCTGCGCCTGCAGCTTTCCGATGGAAAAATCGCCTTTGGCCATAAGAGCGGCATAAGTTCCCGCTGCCTGGCCGACCATTCCGACATTCTGCATGCCCCTCGTGTAAACATCCACCTGATGCGTAACCGAGACGGCACGGCCGGCGACGACGAGATTCTTTGCCTGATCGCTGAGCAAACACCGAAGCGGAACTTCAAAATCGATATACCCCGAAACGAGCCCCCGCGCCCAATGGTCATCCTTCGAACCTTCCACGCCCTTGTCGGGGATATGGACATCGGATCTGCCGTAATCATGATTCGTGATCAGCGCCACGGAATCGTCGTAGGTTTTCCGGTTTTCGATATCCTCAATGGTCATGATATATTGGCCTTTGATTCTGCGGGTTTCCCTGACTCCGATAAAAGGCGCGGATGCGACCAGCTTTGCCGACTCAAAGCCGGGCAGCAGCGCTTTGCAGGCCTGATAAATTTCAGTGAGCTGAACCCTGCCTTCAATTTCCGCCTTGGTCAGTTCGCGCGCGTCGGTGCCGTCTATCCCGTATACACGGACGCTGTTTACAGTTACGAACGCATGCTCCAGGTCATCGGTTTCATAGCAGGCAAAGCGCAGATAGTTGATCGGCGCGTCTTTCCTGATATAGCCCAGCTCTTTTGCCCTCTCCGGAATGGAAAAGAACCCGTCGGTGTGGACAAGCCCCGTGTCCAGATCAATCAGGTTTCGTTTGGGATCCTGGGCGAGATCGCCCGGATGATCGACCACATACTGCTTTAGCTTTTTCAGGTTTACATTGGCGAAGAACCCCAGAATCGTCACCGGGCGCATCGCGTGATCGTCTTCCCTGCCTTTTACATAGTCGACTCCGGCATGATAGGCAATATCGCCGTCGCCCGTGGCGTCGACAACCATCTTTGCCCGGATAACCGAGCGTCCGGATTTGTTTTCCACCACGACACCGGCGATCTGGTCTTTTTCCATCACAACATCGGATACCCAGGTGTAATATAAAAGATCCGCGCCGGACTCCAGGGTGATTTGCTGCGCCGCAAGCTTGTACTCTTCTATGTTGAAGGGGATAATCGCGTATTTTTCCCGGTAGGGGTGGGATATTTTCTCGTAAAACTCTTTTACGAACCCATGGGATCTGTGATAGGGCAGCGTAACCGTAGCCATCATGCCGAGCGTTGCGGTGCCTCCCAGACAGCTGCCCCTCTCTACCAGCAGCGTTTTTGCGCCGGTCCTTGCCGCGCATACGGCGGCAGCTATGCCGGCGGGCCCGCCGCCGCAGACCAAAACATCGACATCGTCCGATATGGGCAGCGCAGTGCCTTTATGTACCATGGTTTCCATTGCTTACTCCTCCTTATTTATTTTTCAGTTGAAAAAGCGCGCTGATCAACCTCCCGGGAGCTCCAAAAAGCTTAATAATACCTCCTTATTTTAGGATTTGAACCATTTCCTAGGATGAATTCAACGTAAAAACACGCCCTTTCATACTCAGCATCCCAAATACGAACAGGTACCTTCCGGTTTTGGCCGCCGGGGCAAACGGCCGGTCTGTTTCTTCATGCCGCAGCCGGCTTCATATCAAGATCAATAAACAAATTCCCGCACATTGTCGAGCGCCGTACCCATCGAGCAGTCCACCGCGGGATCGCATATGATGTCGATTACGGCGGGCTTCCCGCTTTCCTGCGCGCGTTTGAGCGCCGCGGAGATGTCGCTCGGGTCAAAAACGCGCTCCCCGTAGCAGGCAAATCCTTCCGCGACCTTGACGTAGTCGATGATGCTCTGGTTTTCGGCCATTTCCACGCCATATTCATACCCGTAGGCATATTTCTGGTTCTGACGGATCAGTCCCAGATACGCGTTGTTGACAATGACGACGATAACCGGGATCTTATTTTTTGCGCAGACCGCGAGCTCCTGAACATGGAACGTAAATCCGAAGTCCCCCATCACCGCCACGGTCTGCCTGCCGGTGGCAACCGCCGCACCAAAAGCGGCGGGTATGTCGTAACCCAGGCATCCCGCGCCGCCGGAGGGCAGATAATGTCTGGGGGCTCCCACCTCCTGAAGCTGCCCCGACCAGATCTGTGTAATGCCGCAACCGGTGGTAAAAACGGCGGCGTCGCCAAAGTATCGGTTTAACTCGGCAAATACGCGGTGGGGGTTGATCGGCTTGCAGGCATAGTCCGTTTTGCGCGAAAGCTCACGGCGCAAATCGGGAATTTTATCCGCGATATCCCACCGGGAAGCCGCATCATTTTTTTCGGCTTCGGCAATCAGGGCTTCAACGGCTTTTTTCGCATCCGCAACGATGCCCAGATCCGCCGGAAATATTTTCCCTATTTCGTGCGGCTCCACATTAATATGAATGAATTTGCGTTCACCGCGATAGACTCTGACGTCGCCGGTGTGACGGTCGGTAAACCGGCATCCGATCCCCAAAACAAGGTCGGCTTCCAAAAAGATCTTATTTCCGATCGGCTGGCCCACCTGAATACCGCAGTGGCCCGCGTTCAGCGGGTGGGAAACCGGAATCGCACCCTTTGCCATGTATGTAGTGATAACGGGCAAACGAAGCATTTCCGCCAACCGGATACATTCCTTCGCGGCGTCGGCCAGCAATACGCCTCCGCCCATTAAGAGCAGCGGCCGTTTCGCGGCCTTTATCATCCCAATGGCCTCTCTGATTTTCTCCTTGTCGGGGGATGGGTTTTCAAAAGAATCCGGGACATAGGAATCCGGATCAAATTCGATGTCTGCATTTTGCACGTCGAGGGGAAGGTCGATCAATACCGGGCCGGGCTTACCTTCTTTCGCAATGCGGAAAGCCTCCCGGAACGTTTCCGCCACCTTTCGGGGGTCGGTGACGCAATACGTCTTTTTGGCGACCGGCTCGCAAATTCTTGCAATATCCACACACTGGAATGCGTCCTTGCCAAGCTGGCTGGTATTTGCCTGCCCGGTGATGGCGATGACCGGGATGCTGTCGATATTGCAGGAATAAATGCCGGTGACGAAGTTTGTCGCCCCGGGGCCGGAAGTGCAAAGCGCAACCGCCAACTTCCCGCTGGCTCTGAAGTAGCCGCCGGCGGCGTGTACGCAGGCTTCCTCGTGCCGATGGACGTAATGCCGGATCAGTCCGCTTTTAGCCAGATATTTGTACAGGCCGTTGATCCCTGCGCCGGGAATACCGAATGCGGCGGTAACATTTTCCTTCTCCAGGATTTTTACAATCGCTTCAGATACAATCATGATGCTACCTCTTAATTTTGATATGTGAAATCAGATTTCATTATTTGTTATTATAGCACGGCAATTATCCGTGTTCAAGACAAATTTGAAATTTATTTTCACATATTAAAATAATTGAATGTGATTAAAGGATATGTTATAATTCAAATACATAGTAACTATTCCGAATCGATATAGAGGATTTGAGTATGTTGGTACAATCCGAAAGAACAAAGTCTGCAAAATCAAATCAAAGCGCGGTGAAACTCCTTCGTATGATCGAGTTCCTGGCCCAGAGCGGCGAACCGATGCGCCTTCTGGATATTGCCGGCGCGCTCGACTTAAACTCCAGCACGGCTTTGCGCTTTTTGGCAACCCTCCAAAGCTGCGGATATGTGGAACAGGACCAGGAGACCTTAAAATACTACCTGACATTCAAGATTTGTTATTATGCCAACATGGTGAGCAAAAGCTTTTCGTTTCGCGACGTGGCGCATCCCTACCTGAAAAAAATTTCGAAAACGACGGGAGAATCGGCCAGCCTCGCGGTGGAGCAGGATATGTCGGTTGTTTATGTGGATGTGGAGGAAGGTCAGGACCAGATGCTGCGCTCGCTGCAAAGGATCGGAAATATCGCGCCGCTGCACTGTACCGGAATCGGGAAGCTGTTTCTGCTGAACTATACGGACGATATGCTCGACGTTTTTATTGCGAAAAAGGGATTGCGGCAGTATACGGTCAACACGCTGACCAGCAAAGAGCAGCTCGTAGAAGAGCTTGAAAAAATCAGAATTCAGGGATATTCCTGTGACAACGAAGAGTGCGAGACCGGAGCCAGATGCATCGCCTACCCCATTCGAAACCATACTGGAAAAATAATTGCCGGCATGAGTATAACCGGCCCCACAAGCAGGCTGACCGATGAATTTTTAGGATGCCACAAGCAGTTTCTGAGTGATTGCGCCGCGGAAATCTCGCAAAAGCTTGGTTACAAGCCGGAATAATATCTATGTGTTTTGCAGCAAAACACATAGATTCCTTGTTTTTTCCGCATTCAAAAACACATAAGGCGACCGCCTTAACGGTCACTTCTCAAAAATACGGTTAACAAAAAATCCGCAAGGCCGGCTCGCTGCCGTCCCCGCGGATTTTTGATTTTTCTCATAACCTATGCGGCATTGACCTGCACATCAAATGTTGCGGTTTTTGTAACGCCGCCCTCGGTATAGCTTACCGTCACGGTGACCGCGCCTGCCGTGTCGAGCGTGCTGCCCTCTTCGGGTGTGGTCGTGTACTCCGTCACGGCATGGCTCGTGTCGTCGCTGTAGGCGGCGGTTACAACCAGGCCGCTTAAATCAAGCGCCTGGCCCACGGTATACGTCGTCTTTGCGGGCTCGCTCGTTATTGAGATTGACTCAAGCGTCACCGGCTTGTCTTCAAACTCGGCGGTGACGGTGACATCCTCGGCGGGCATGGTGAAGGTTGTGCCTGAAATAACGACGTCATTGTATTTTAACGTGCCCGCCTTTAACTGCTTGCCGGCGTCGGGCGTTATCGTCAATGTGATCCGTGTGCCGGGGCGGGCTCTCATCGGGCTGGCCGTGATCGTGCCGCCGGTAAGCGTGCCGATCGTCACGTCGTAAGCCGGCAGCGATAAATTGTAGATCAGTTTACAGATCTCGGCCCTGGTCACAGGCTCCTGGGGTTTGAAATTTTGTCCGTCATATAAGCCTTCCAATACGTCTGCGTTGATACAGGCGGATATGCCGTCGCGCGCCCAATCGGATATCGAGGCAAAATCGGCATATTGCTTATACGCGTCCTCATCCGCAACGCCGAGCTGATAGGTGCGCATCGTCAAAAGCGCAAGCTGCTCGCGCGTGACAAAGCCTTCCGGCGAGAATCTGGTTGTGCTTGTTCCGTTTAATATTCCCAGATTGCGCAGTACGATGGCGGAACTGTCAAAATAATTTTTCAACCTCGTGATGTCTGAAAAGCTGTGGTTATCATCCTTGATATTCAAGGTTCGACACCAAATTACGGCTAGCTGTGCGCGTGTCAGCTTTGCGTCGGGCCCAAAGATGGCGGCGCTGGTCCCTTTCACAAAACCTTCCGTCTGGCAAAAATCAATCGCGGCTTTATAAGGGTGACTTTCGGGGACATCGGTAAAATCCGCGGCGGAAGCCGCGGTTTCCAGCATCAAAGCCATTGTCGCGGCAAGGATAACGGCAAATACTCTTTTTGTTTTCATAATCTCTCCTTTTTTATCGGCAATTTTTGATCCTTGTCATATGCCGACTTAATATGACAAAAGCATCCTGAACATAGGAATACAAGCATATTTTTTGCAGAATGATTTTGTTTATATCAAGAAGATAAATGAAGCTGTGATCAGAGAAGACAATAAACTCGAGATATACTCTTTTTTAAACAAAAATGTAAAGATTTTAAAATCAAAACCACGCCAGAAGCTGTGTCTTGTCCTCCCGCCCGGCCAGCACCACCGCACCTGCGGAAAAGAGGAACGCAATCAGATTCGAACCCATTTCAGTACCCTCACAAATTAAAATTTTTGAAAAAATATATAAAAGACTTTTAATGCAATCCTTAAATAAGAATCGCATTAAAAGTCTCATTACAATCTTGGTCACAAAGCCAGGTAGATATCCTCGCCAGTATGTTGACTCTGTGAGAAAACTGCTCCCTGATGTAAATTATAATATGGCAATCGAACCCGTTTGTCAGTTTTTTTTATTATCCGCGGCTTTATTTAAAAATTGATAAATTTTCGGCTTGCGCAGCGCCGGGCATTACAGTATACCCATCGCTTTCTGCACAATCAGCGACGTGGCCGAAACGACAAACCAGCAGATCGCCCCGAGAATCAACGATTTTTTCCCGTTTCTGACCAGCTCTCCCAGATTGGTGTTTAAGCCGATGGCAGCCATTGCAGCCACAATCATGAATTTGCCCGCCTTCCCCAAAAATTCCGTGGCGACCGCCGGGACAAACCCCAATGTATTCACGAGACACGCGGCAATAAACCCGAGGATAAACCACGGGAAAACCTTCAGTATATTGAAGGTTTTGTCGGTTGAGCGCGTCTTTTTCGACGTGTAGAGCGCGAGGACAAACGTGATCGGGACGATCATCAATGTGCGTGTCAGCTTCACAATCGTGGCGAGATCACCGGCCGCGTCGCTGTAGGAGTACCCGGCCGCGACAACCGAGGACGTATCGTTGATCGCGGTCCCGGCCCACATCCCGAATCCGGTGTCGCCCATCCCGAGTGCATGGCCTAAAAAGGGAAATACAAAGACCGCTATGACGTTAAAGAAAAAAATCGTAGAAATGGAAGAGGCGACCTCCTTGTCCCCCGCTTTGATTACCGGAGCCGTGGCCGCAATCGCGGAGCCGCCGCAAATAGACGTGCCCACGCCGACAAGCGTCGCCACCTTCGAATCGATCTTAAGCGCCCTGCTCACAAAATAGGCGGTTAAAAGCGCGGATAATATGGTAAACATCATCAGGGCGAGAGATCGGGCTCCCACCTCCCAGACACGCATCAGATTCATTTCAAATCCGAACAGCACGATTGCGGCCTGAAGCACCTTCTTCGAGGTTTCTTTGATGCCGCGGCCGAAGCTTTCCGGCCTCTTCAGAAACGCCGCCAGAATACCAAACACGATCCCCAGTACCGGACCTCCGATGATCGGAATTTTTTGGCCCAAAAGCCATGCGGGGACGGCAATCAGAAAGGAGAGCGCGACCCCGGGCAAATTGGCTTTTATGTAAAATTTCTTTCCGAGCACCGGAAACGTTACAATCAACACAAGCAAAATGTAAAGTAATTTGTCCATGAAACTGATACCTTCAATCTGTTCATACTTCGACCCTGCGCCGTAGAGCTCATATAATCGGTGCCGATGCATCCGACCGCGACTGCGCTTTAAAACCGGCTATTCGATGACCCCGGCTTTTCTCAGCTTATCGTCGATATCCGGTTTGGCTATGACGCCGTCTTCGATTTCCCGTGCGCGTTTTGCCTCGTAGGCCAGCTTTTTCTCGGCGCCCTCGACGATCTTGTCCGCGAGATAGGGCGCTATGACCACGACTCCGTTTGCATCGCCGACGATGTAATCGCCAGGCAATACGGGGACTCCGGCGCATGAAACCGGCAGGTTGATCTCGCCGGGGCCGTCCTTGTCCCCCACGGCGGGGGTGACGAACCTTGCAAATATGGGAAATCCTTTTTCGCGCAGTTCCAGAATATCCCTGATACCGCCGTCGACGACGATGCCGCCGACCTTTTTCCGGAATGCGGCGGAGGCCATCAGGTCGCCCATCACGCAGTAATTGCGGCAGCCGCAGGTGTCGACGACGATGATATCCCCCTCACCGGCGAGGGCGATGGCCTTGTGCAGCATCAGGTTGTCGCCTGGGCGCATCCTGACGGTGAACGCGGGACCGGCGATGCGGATATCATCGCGCACCGGCTTAAGCTCCGGGGCCATAGTGTTGAATTTGTTGAGCCCGTCGCTGAGCGCGGGGGTACCGATGCCTACGAGTTTTTCAAAAATCCGTCGGTCTTTGGGCGCCGGCGGCGTCTCCCCGATACAAAAACCGATTTTTCCGGTCTGGCTGATGTGCATTTTTATAAAACCTCACTTCATTTTCCGTTGGAGAGAGGGCACCTCCTGCCGACTATACGCCGGACGTCCGGCAGACGGACGGATGCCCTCCCTTTTCTTTTTTCTGGTAAACCTCCCGTCCGGCTGCGCCGCTTTCCTGCCGGTCCTGTGCCGGAGGTTATTCCTTCATCGGTTTATATGGGGTGTTGGTGCGCGTGCGCAGTTTCAAAAGGCGTTCAATAATCTGCCTGTTGCTCAGGTGTCGGGACATGTCGTAATGGTTGTAGTGGATGAGGTCGGAGACCTTTTCCCGCCAGCTTCCGCCCACGGGCTTCGCGGGATAACCGACGGGGATAAGCGTGTGTATGATCAGCGGATCGGGAACGCCCAGGATTTGTTTGTAGGGCTGTTCGATGTGGATGCTCACCCACTGGGTGTTGAGCCCCAGCGAGGCGGCCGCCAGATGGATCAGCATGCTCGTGTTTGCCAGGCTGTCCGTCATATGGCAGTTGCGCGACCCCGACGTGTGCGTGCAAAGAAGCGATCCCCATTGCTTCCTGCCGTCTCCCACGACCGCGATTATTGCAGGCACGTCCCTCCAAAGTCTTCTCGTCTGCTTGATTTTAAGCGCCTCTTCGGGATCCTCGCAGTCGACCTTGAAGCCCGGATGCCTCATCTCGAAACTTCTCTGCTGCTCCATCCAGAAGGCGTAATCCATATTATCGTTTATGTGGGCGCTGAAAAGGCGCGCTATAACATCGCGGTCGGTGACGACGACAAAGGTCCACGGCTGCGAATCCGCCCCCGAGGGGGCCCATCGCGCAACTTCAATTATTTTTTCAATCGTTCCCTCAGGCAGCGGCTGATCGCTGAACTCGCGGCAGCTTCTCCGCCTTTTGGCGATTTCCAATAACTCGTCGTATCCCGCCTGTCTATTACTTGTTTCCATTTTTTCACTCCTTCGCCGGCAGCTATTTCTTAAGGATATCCTTGTATTTCTCAACCATATCGTAGGCTTCCTTGGACAGATCATAGTAATCCTGGCCGGATTTCGGATCCAGGTTTACGCCGCGCTCCTCGGCCCATTTCAGGAAATCGGGATTTTGCGCCGCCTTGCTGAATGCGTCGATCAGTTTGTCACAGATCTCTTTGGGCGTCCCCGGAGGCGCGACGATGCATCTGCGCACCGAAAGCATGGTGAAATCATAACCCAGCTCGTGCGTTGTCGGCACGTCCGGATACTGCTCGAGGCGTTCGTCATTGAGCGCCACAATCACCTTAACCTGGTCGAGGTTATTTAATGGAATATCATAGTTGATAATCGAAAAATCGACGTCCCCGGACATGACCGCAAGCATCGAGGGATTGCTTCCGTCAAAAGGAATATCTTCATAGTCGACCCCCAACGCGTCCTTCATAATTACGCTCTGAAAATGCATGGCGCCGCCGATGCCGGAAGTGGAGTTTGTCATCTTGCCGGTCTTGCACCGCTCGATCAGGTCTTCGAAAGAGTTGATCGGAGAATCCTTTTTCACAATGATGACATAGGGTGCCTTGTCGAATGCGAACAGATGCTCGAATTCCAGGATATTATATTCCGCATCATATACGACGTCGCCCACGGTTGTCAAGGGCATGGAGTGGCTTAACAGGGTATAGCCGTCGGGCGCGGAGTTCCAAACCTGCGTCGTTCCGATGCGTCCGGCCGCGCCCGGCACGTTTTCAATGGCGATGGGCTGGCCGAGCTCCTGCTGAATGTATGGCTGCAGAGCCCTGATGAACAGATCGACGCCGCCGCCCGGCTCGGAGTGGGTGATAATATGAATCGGTTTTGTGGGGTAGTTAACGGACTGCGGGGCCGACTGGGCGGTATTTTCGGTCGGCGACGAACCGCCGGACGGCACCGGCGCCTGTCCGCTGCAGGCGGACGTAAGGAGGATCAGCATTACCGCAAGTAAGGCTGACATCAGTTTCTTGCTCATTTTCATTTCGTAATTCCCCTTTCAATTTTCGTATTTATCAATCATTTGGAATCGCTCCAACTGATAGCAAATATTTTTTGTGCAAACGCAGTGTAAAAAACGGAACTAGCGTTTATGCTCGAGCCGTTTTCTGATCGATTTCAGATTGACGTACGGCAATACGACGATCGCAATCGTCAGGATCAATAAGGTGAGCGTAATGGGGCGGTTTATCAAAAAGCCCAGCCCCTTGTAGATCATCAGAGACCTGCTGAGATTGGTTTCGGCGAGCTTGCCTAAAACCAGCCCCAGAACAATGCATACCATGGGATACTGCGCCTTGCGCAGAAAATAGCCCAGTATTCCGAAAACGATGGCGACAAACACATCAAATAGAAAGCCTCTTAAGCTGAAAGCTCCCAGAACACAGAAAATAATAATGTTTGGCACGAGTATCTGGAAAGGGACAACCGTCACCTTTGCAAAAAACTTGAGAAGAGGGAAGCAGACGATCACCAGCGCGATGCATGTAAAAAGCAGGCCCCAGAAGAAGGTATAAATCGTTACCGGCATATCGATAAACAGCTTCGGCCCGGTATCGACGCCATGCAGCATCAAAAGACCGAGCACGACGGCGCACGCCGTGCTCCCGGGGATGCCGAAGGCAAGCGTGGGGATCAGCGCGGTACCTACCGTCGCGTTGTTCGACGCTTCCGGAGCGATGACGCCTTTGATATTCCCTTTGCCGAACGTGTCCCTGTCCGGGGAACTGTTCGCGATCGCCGTGTACGCGATCATATTCGCGGGCCCGCCGCCGACGCCCGGTGTCGCGCCCAAAAACAGCCCGATCGCCGTGGATTTGATCGTGATCCAATAATTCCTGAATACTTCTCTTGCACCGTCCCACGCACTTCCCGAGAGCACGGAACACGAGGATACCGTCTTGGCCTCTTCAGCCATGGCGATCGTCTGAGAAACGCCGAACAACCCGATTACAATCGCCATGAACGGTATCCCGTTTGCAAGACTGTCTGCGCCGAAGGTAAACCGATCGTATCCGGAAATAGGGTCGTATCCGACGGTGGCAAGCGCCAGGCCGAAAAAGCCGCCCAGCAGTCCTTTGAGGAAGGACTCCCTGGATGAGATGGCAATGACGCTCAGTCCGAACATGGCGAGCATAAACTGCTCTGCCACGCCGAAATATAAGACGACCTTCGATACAAGGGGAGTAAAAAACATTAAACAGAGCGCGGACGCAAAACCGCCGACGCTCGACGCCATGGTGGACGCGCCAAGGGCCTCAAGACTTCTGCCCTGCTGCGCCATCGGGTAGCCGTCGAGGGTGGTAGCCGTTGAGGTCGGCGTTCCGGGAATGCCGATGACGATGGCCGTGATCGACCCGCCGTAAACCGCCCCCATATAAATGCCGGCCGTAAGCAGAAGCGCCGTGCTGGTTTCCATGCCGTAGCTGATTGGGATCAGAAGGGCGATGCCGGTTGTTGCACCCAGGCCGGGCAGTGCGCCGATAATGACGCCAATCAAGGTTCCGAACAATACGATCAAAAGATTAACCGGAGTTACTGCGGCTATCAGCCCTTCAATAATTACATGTGACATTGACCGTTCTCACCTCTCATTCAAAATTTCAGGATCGAAAATAGGATCCCGGCGGGCAAATCCGCACCCAGGAACCTGACGAAACAAAAATATAATCCGATCACGATGACACACGTGGCGGCGATCAGGACGAAATATTTGGAATATCGATGATAAACGGCGAACACAACGGAAAATATGATGCTCGATACCACGAAGCCGAGAAGACAAAAAAGCGCGATATACCCGATTACGGCAAGGCACATGAACAGAAAATTTCTTCTGCTCACAAACAGCGGTTTTTGCTTTGCGCCTTTGCGGACATCATTGACCCCTCTCACTATTTCGAATATGCCCACCACAAATACCATTAAAAATACAAACCCCGGGAATCGGAGCGAAAGCGCCGGCAGCTTTTTAACGACATAGCCGTTAAAGGCCAATATCCCGACGATAAGGAGTATGACCGCGGCCATCACGACGTCGATCGTCAGGTACTTTTTCAGCTTTCCCATATTCATCCACCTTTCTTGAATAATTCTGCTTTTTGATGATTCCGTACGCCCGACATCTTCAGATCAGTTCGCCGCTTACCACGGGGAAAAAGCCGGCAAAGCTCTCGGCATACTTATAGTCTTTTACGCCCGATATCCTCCTCGCGTGATTGCCGCGCATAAAGGCGCGCTGCGTGTAGTACTCAATGAGGTGGCTCTGCGCCTTAAAGCACTTCATGGCCGCCACCTTCTGCTCATACGTGTCAGTGATGTCGACGAAGATGCCGGGGACATAATTGCTGAGTTCGGTCTGGTGGGGTTCGAAGCCGAACAGGCGCATCTGCTTTGTCGTCTTTGTCCCTTCCAATTTGACGCCATTGGAGTTTGCCATTACGCTGCAGCGGAACACAAAGTCGTTTACGCGGTTATGGTCGGGATTTAAGACGTCGAATTTGTCGTGTGTAATGATGATATCCGGACACACCTCGCGTATCTTCCGAACAAGCCGCTCCTCCATCTCCGGGGTGACCGTTATGGGATAGTCCTCGCAGTCCCAGAACTCGATGTTCTCAACGCCAAGGACCGAAGCGGCCCGACCGGTCTCGTCCCTGCGGATTTCCTTGACCTTTTCGGCGGTCTGTTCCGGCATGTTCCAAAGGTCATTGGACTCGCCCCGTACGCCGAAGCTCAACACGACCACATGGACCTCGGCACCCTCCTTTATGTATTTGGCGATCGTGCCCCCGCTCCTCCAGACATAGTCTGCCGCATGCGCGCTGACGACCATCATTTTTTTGCCTTTAATCATTAGAAATGCACTCCTCTCAGGTTAGCCGGAGCATGATAATCCGCTCGGCTATTTATTTGTTGAGCAGGATTCCGGGATTGACGACGGCCATATCGCGGATTTCCTTTTCAGAAAAGCCGTTTTCATACAGCCCTTCGGCAAACTCCAGCATCCCTTCGTCAGGGTATTTGGCTGTTTTTTGCCCGAGGTCGGTGCTCAGTATGACCCGCTCAGCGCCCAGTGCCCTGATCTGCCCGAGCGTAATATTGAAGTCGACCTTGCCGGTCGCGAAGGTGGTGTAACAATGCTCCATGTAGGCGCCGTAGCCCGCGAGTTCCTTCTGCTCGTCGACAGTATAAAAAGTGGTGGGGAAATCGACATGGGTGACGATTATTTTTTTCACTCCCCGCTCCGCCGCGGCCTTGACCAGAGCGAAGGCCTCCTTGTGTGAAACATGGCCCGTGGCAAGAATGATGTCGTACCTTGCGATAATGTCAAGCACATCACAGGTCGCGTCTGAAAGCTTGCCGTCCTCAAGAACCGAGATCTCGGGGGTTTTAATCCCCTCCTCCCGCATCCGGATCAGTATCTGGGCCCAGTAAGGAAGCTTTTTATTCGGGTCGCCGTCGAATACATGGGACAGCTCGTGCGCGCTGTCGCATGTGGGAAACCAAACAAGCTTTGCGCCGGAGCGGGCGGCCATCTCCACGGCCGCGGGGTTTATCCCCCCCACCGAGCTGTTTAAGGTTACGGTACCGACGGCGTCGCAGCCCGGAAACTGCTTTTTTACAAGCTGTGCCCGTTCGGATGTGCAGAAGTAATGGGACTTGATCGCGTATCCCGCCATGCCGGAGTCGATGATGCGCTCGGCCATTTCCAGATCGTCCATCCTGCGTGGAAGGACGTCGGGAGCGGAATGAACATGCAGGTCATACGCGCCTTTTATTAGCTCTTTCATCTTTTTCCTCTCTTTTATCACTTTTGTGATTGCAACATTATCAACAATATTGTTCAATAATATTGTTCAATAATATTGTCGAATTAACAAGTTCAGAATAACATCACGTCCACATGGTGTCAATCTCATCTTTAATAAGCTGTAGAATTTTGTCATAATTGCACAAATTCTGCCTTCGTTCATTGTATGTAATACGATCGTGTATAACAATATTATTCAACTTTCGGAAGATCTGCTTGACAGGATAAGCTGATTAGGATAATATGAAAATACAATATGATTACAAATGTGTTATACAATATTGATTGTTCATTATGTAACCAGACGTTATCGCCGGGAGGAAGATCATGTGACGAAAAACCAGACAACCGAGATATACGACACTCTTAAAGAGAAAATCATATCCGGTTTTTACCAGCCGTCAGAATCGCTGACCGAGCTTGAACTCGCAAATCAATTCGGCGTGAGCCGAAATACCGTTAAAAAAGCCCTTTTTATGCTTGAAAGGGAAAATTTGGTGTCCATTGAGAGGAACAAAAGCGCCAAGGTGCGTTCGTACTCAATGGCCGAGGTGCTGGAGTTTCTTGAGCTCCGGGAGAATCTCGAGGGCTTCATCATCCGCAAGGCGGTCAACTCCATAACGGAGGAACAACTGGAAAAATTAAGCGAGCTTCTGTCCCAAATGAAAACGCATATGGTAAACCGCGACTTGCTGGCCTACAGCCAATGCAATCAGAACTTTCACGCCGTCATATACAGCGCATGCGTAAACCGTACCGCCGTGGAGATGACCCTCCAGCTTAAAAACCAGATGCGCAAATACAACACCAAGACCATCCTCATCCCGGGACGGGACGTGCAGTCCTTTGCGGAGCATACCCAGATCTACGAAGCCATAAAGGCAAGGGACGGGGAGCTCGCCGAAAAGCTGATGCAGCACCATATCTTTAACGTCCGCAAAACATTCGAGGATAATTACTCCTTGTTGTTCTGAACGGGAAGTGCCTCCGTAAATCCGAAGTCACAGTCTGATCTCCTCTGAAAAAACCATAAAAAGCCCGCCGAGTCTTCTCAAGCGACTTTGGCAGGCTTTGAAAGTATGCAAAATAACAGCCCTCCGGTCGGCGGGTAAAACCGCGACCGGAGGCTGTTATTTTTTATGTATTCATAACCGGAAAACCGCGTCCGGGGCCCTTCTGCGGCACGGCATGCCGTATCCTCTATTCCGCCGTCTGCGCCTTTTTAACCGCCTTTTCGAGGGGGATGCTGACCGACGCCGCGACTCCTATTTTCAGGATGTCCAGCGGGATAAACGGGGCGACTCCCGCCAGAAAAGCCTCATATAAGCCCATCTTTGTAAATATGACCAGCCAGGTCGTCCCGAGCGCGTAACAGAGTAAGAGCGCCGCCGCGAGCCCGGCCACATTTGCGGCAAAAGGCTTCCTTTTCAGCTTCTCTGCGATCAGCGCGGCCAGAAAAGCCATAAACGGATATGCCACAAGATATCCTCCCGTCGGCCCGATCAGACGCCCGAAGCCGCTTTGAAAACCGGCAAACACCGGAACGCCGAACGCCCCGAGAAGCAAGTATACGAGCTGCGCAAAAAACGCCTGCCTTTTTTCAAGAAGCGTACCCGTCAAAAACACGGCGAATAACGAAAGCGTAAGAGGAACGGGGCTTATGGGAAGCGGGATGACGATTTGGGAGCAGACCGCCGTAATTGCCGCAAAAAAAGCGGTCAGCACAAGTTTTTTGGTTTTCATGAATGTAATCTCCTTTTTGTTGTCTGGCGCGGCAAGCGCCGCCGGTAAAGCGCAAAGGCTTCAGCTAATATTTTATTAAACATCGGCCGGATTGTCAACTTTTAATTTGATTTGTGTTTACAATGTGCGTTTACTATAAAAAGCGAAGGGGCCGAGGCCCCTTCACATGGACTGCATATAAAAGTAGGTTCTTACCTCTTTCAACCGCACTTTGAGTATCCGCACTGGCGGCAGACAACGCACCCGCCCTCATGCTCGACCTTTGTTCCGCATTCCGGGCAATAGCGTATTTCCGACGCGGACGCGTAAAAATCATCCGGCTCCGGGTCCTTAAGCTCCAAGACATCCGGCGTTTTGGCCCCGTTGCCGTTTTGATAGTGAACGACCTTCTGAATCGTCCGGGCGATCGCGTCCGGGCAGGAGGTCACCTTCATCCCCGGCTGGCGGATCGTCGACGGGCAGCGGATCCCCTTGAGCTGCTCGACGATCGTGTCGATGTCCACACCGGAGCGCAACGCGATCGACACAAGGCGGCTCGTCGCCTCCGACTGCGAGGGGCAGCCGCCGTGCCTTCCGGTGTTTGTGAAGACCTCGCAGATCCCATTGTCGTCATAATTTACCGTGATATAAAGATTTCCGCAGCCGATCTTGACCCGCTCGGTAAGCCCGTTCGTGATTTCCGGGCGGGGGCGCGGAACGATTTTCCCCAGCCCTTCCGATCCTTTGGGCGCGCATTTTTCCGCCATTTCTTTTATCGTCTCGCCGCTTTTTCCCTCGGCATTGACCTTTCCGATGTTTAAGACCTGGCTTTCCCGGCTTCCGTCGCGGTAAATCGTGACGCCCTTGCAGCCGAGCCTGTAGGCGAGGAGATAGACGTCCCTTACGTCGTCTGTCGTCGCGTCCTTTGGAAAGTTCACCGTCTTGGACACCGCGTTGTCCACATGCCGCTGAAACGCCGCCTGCACCTTGATATGCCATTCGGGCGAAACGTCGTGGGCGGAGACAAACACTCTGCGGAGGTCCTCCGGAATCTCCCCGATATGGCAGAGCGTGCCTTCCTCCGATATCCGCCGCATCAGCTGATCGGTATAGATGCCGCGGCGGATAAGCTCCTCCTTGAGGATCGGGTTTACCTCCAAAAGCTCGGTGCCGTCCATCACGTTTCGGATAAACACATAGGCAAACACCGGCTCAATGCCGCTTGAAACACCGGCGATGATCGAAAGCGTGCCCGTCGGCGCGATGGTCGTGATTGTCGCGCTGCGGACCGGGACCCCGTCTTTCAGGATGCTCTCGGAAAAGAGCGGGAAGGTGCCCCGGATTTTTGCAAGCTCGGCGCTTTTTTCGCGGCCGCGCCGCGTGATAAAGCCCATGACCTTGTCGGCGAGGTCCACCGCCCGGTCGGAGCCGTACGGGATCTTCAAATACAGGAGCATGTCCGCCCAGCCCATGACGCCGAGCCCGATTTTCCGCGTGTCTTTAGTTGTTTTGTCGATCAGATCGAGAGGGTATTTATTTGCGTCGATGACATTGTCCAAAAAATGGACGGCGGTGTCGACCGTTTTTGAAAGCTTCCGGTAATCGACTTCATAGCTCCCGTCCTGTTTCTTTTTAAGCATCCGAACGAGGTTTATAGAGCCTAAATTGCACGATTCATAGGGCAGGAGCGGCTGCTCGCCGCAGGGGTTTGTCGACTCGATGCTTCCCTGGGAGGGCACGACGTTGTCGCGGTTTAACCGGTCGATAAAGATGATGCCCGGCTCTCCGTTTCGCCACGCGGACATTACGATTTTGTCGAACACCTCGCGCGCCGGAAGCTTTCCAGCTGTAAGGCCCGACTTCGGGTCGACAAGCTCGTATTCCTCGCCTTTTTCGACCGCCTCCATAAAAGGCTCCGTGACGGCTACCGATATATTGAAATTGGTGATTTCCTTTCCGTCTTTCTTGCAGTCGATGAATTCGAGGATATCGGGATGGTCGATCCGCAGAATTCCCATGTTCGCGCCGCGGCGCGTGCCGCCCTGCTTTACCGCTTCCGTCGCAGTGTTGAACACCTTCATAAAGCTTATGGGCCCGGAGGCGACCCCGCCCGTGGAGTTTACCGTGCTGCCCTTCGGGCGCAGACGCGAAAAGGAAAAGCCGGTGCCGCCGCCG
>DIWE01000016.1 GCA_002423435.1 Clostridiales bacterium UBA6114 | reverse complement strand
TACACAGAATGCGGGATACACCCGGTTTGTCTGCAGTTTTCAATCCGGCCACTTTTCTGTTGCCAACTGCCTCTTTCTCCTTTTTCCTCTAATCATAACCACCGGCCGTGCCGGTGGTTTGCACGAGCCCCCTTAGGGCATATTGCCGGCAGAGCCTATAGGCTCGTCGAAGAGTCTGCCAACCGCACGACTTTCACCGGCAGCCCCTAAAGGGGCTTATCTTCTGCCTTCTTCTGCCGGCTTACCCGTAAACGGGTCGATAAACTCTTTTATGCTTAATTGCTCATCTGTCTTGTCTTCCTGTAGTTGGTTTCGGATGTATTCCTCGATTGCACGTCTGTTTCTTCCTACCGTGCTCACATAGTATCCTCTGCACCAGAAATGGCGGTTCCCATACTTGTATTTCATGTTCGCGTATTTTTCGAAAATCATCAGACTGCTTTTGCCTTTCAAATACCCCATAATTTGTGACACGCTGTACTTTGGTGGGATATTCACCAGCATGTGTATGTGGTCCTTACATGCCTCCGCTTCCATGATTTCTACCCCCTTATACTCGCATAATTTCCTAAGCATCCTACCTATGTCCTCTTTAATATTGCCATAGACATTCCCACTTCGTGTGTGCTAAACTGTCTGTGTCAAGTTTCATCCAGACTTGATTCCTCCTTTGTTTTCACGTGCAGTTGGCAAACCTGTACGTATTCTAACAAAGGAGGAGTATTTTTTCTTTGCATAGCTAAAGCTTTTTGGAACCACCGGCACTGCCGGTGGTATTCCTTGCACAATGAAAAAGGACGCGCTGCAAAATTCACATTTTGCGACGCGCCCTTTTATCAATTTCAGGGACGGATTTCATGTCCGTGGTCTTTGGGCTTTAGGATTAAAAACCCATCGTTTTTGCCTTTTAATCGCTCCGCACTTCTTCCCTCGTTTTCTGTTAGACGGCTTCCGACCATATCAGCCTTTGAAGCGGCCATCTGTGAAATCGAGCATAACTTTGGCATGCTTTCCGCCGGCCTTTTCGCGAAAAGCGTCTGCCGCGCACTCAAAGGGGAACACGGCGGTGATAAGCTCCTCGAGCGCAAGGCGCGGCGCTATGTCCACGGCATTCTGAAAGATAGTGAACGATGGATAGACCGCGCTTACGAAGGCGTCCTTCCAATAGAGGTTGAACAAATTGAGCGGCAACTCGTAATTCATTCCGTAAAGGCCGAAATAGACCAGATGCCCGCCGCGCCCGAGAAAATGGAAAGCGAGTTTCGTGGATGATTGACTGGCGGAGGCCTCGATCACAGAATCATAGCCAAGAGAATCCGAAAAATCCATCGCATTTTTGAAGAATTCCGGCGCGAACGGGTCAAACACGGCGTCGGAACCGAAAGAAAGCGCGAGTTCTCTCTTTTTCGGTGACGGATCTGCCACAGCCACGCTGGCGATAGGGTGCAGCTTTATCAGTTTCAGCATGAGGAGGCCCATGGCGCCGCCTCCGAGGATGAGCGCGTTCCTGCCGCTCGACAGATTCGCTTTTTCCAGGCAGCGCATGCCCATCGTAAGCGGCTCAATAAGGCAGCCGGCCTTAAGCGACAGCTTTGGCCCTAGAAGCTGCAGAAACGACTGGTCACAGACGACATATTCCCGCATTTGACTCGAGTTGCTTTGCGAATCGGTGCAGTAGGAGGGCATGTTGCGGCGGCACATAATGCATGTCCCGCAGGGGATGAACAAATGGAACGTGACATGGTCGCCGGGGCAGAAAGAGGTCACCTGTGCTCCAACTTCCACGACAATGCCGGAGGATTCATGACCGACACTGCGATCGGGCGCCGGAGAAGCGGCGCCGCGGTAGACCATCATATCGTATCCGCAAATAGAAGCATAACAGATTTTGACCTTCACATCGAAAGGAGTCCTGAGCTTCGGTTCAGGACAATCTTCCAGGCCCACGTTTTCCCACTCCAGATATACAGCCTTCATAAAAGCCCCCCTGTTTGTCTGAAACGGAATGATTTTGGTATTCACGGGGAGACAAGCCCATGAACCTTTTGAACAGCTTGCTGAAATATTTGCTGTTGTCGAAGCCGACTTCCTGCGCGACCTGATATACCTTGGTGGAACCATACAGCATATTTGCGGCGCACTTTATCCGCAGTTCATTGTTGAACTCGACATAAGTCTTGCCGAACTCCTTCTGAAACAGATGGCTTAGGTACGACGGGCTTATATGGATGCCCTCCGCCACTCTGGCGAGACCCGTGTTTTCGCTGATATGGTTCAGGATGTAATCAATCGCGTTTTTAATATGCGGGTTTTCGCTGTCGACACGGATGTGGGGTATGCTGCCGAACATCTGAAGGAAGATATCGTTCAGGCTTTTGAAAGCGGAGCCGATATCGTGAAAGGTTTCACCGCCGGCAAAGGGAAAGTTGTCTTTTGAGGCGATGCTGCTGTATTTATAGACTTGAAAATAGTATAAAAATGACAGTTGACTCCAGACATAGTAATAGGAGGCGAAAGACAGGGTGCCGGCGGTCATGTGGTAGATCTCGCCCAGGCATCTTTTCATCTTTGCAGAGTCGTTTCCCTCGAAGGAACGGGACAGAATATCCATGAGCGCCTGAAATTCCTCCACAACGAGCTTGCGGGAGTTGTCCGAAAGCCACTTCCCGCTGATGATTCGCCCGCTGCCGGTAAAGAAGTGATACTTTATGAGTGAATTTACGGCGCGGTAGGTGCCGGGAATGGTATCCATAGAGCTTTCCATGTCGCTGCAACAGAATCGGAGAGGCGGCAGACCGAGGTGTTCAGACACGCCGTTCACCTTCCCGCAGAAGTCGGACACAAGGGAATCAAGCCTGTTCTCGGTCCAATGCTCAGAACAGGGGATATTCAGCAGGAAACAGATTTTCTTTTCACTGGTGATGAAAACGGCGCCGCCACCGAAGCTGTTAATAAGCGATCCGAAACGCCAGTACAGTTCGCCCATAAGCTTGATGTCCTGATAGTAAGAGAAAAAGCCTCTCTCGTCGGCATTTGCCTCGCCGATCAGCATAATGAGGCTGTCGTGTTCGAGACTGGGACATTCGGAAAAAAGCTGTTCCGGTGCCTCGGTCTCATTCAGGACTTTGGCAAAAAGAGCGTTTTGAATGATCCAGCGGAACTGGCGTTGCTGCATCTCGGGGTAATCGGCCAGTAAACGGTGGCGCTGCTGCTCCGCGGAACATCTTTCAAAATTGCCGGCGGCAGCAGCCAGCGCATCGCCGATAACCTGCTCCGAAAGCTCCTCGATATACAGCTTCGCGCTGACGGCGCCGACGGTTTCGGGCGAAAGCAGGTCGATGGAACGATTGTCCTTGAGAAGGATATATTGTATGAGCGGATTTTTGACGATCATATCCTGGATAAATTGGTTTGCATTATAAAAAGAAAGGCCCTCTTTGATGATAATAATCTGCGGACAGATATCATCGGCGGCAGAGAAAGCCTCGACGGAATTGGCGGTCTGTAGGGCAAGGCAATATTCTTTATTATGTAAGGCGATAAATTTTCCGACAGCGGTGCGGGAATGGCGATCATTGGTTATCAGCATTACCGAATAGCCCAACTTCTTCCACCTCTGTTTCAGCGCCGGCCTTTCAGACAGAAAAGATACGGTTAAATTATATAATACGGCTTGGATCAAATCAACAAAATTTGTTTAAGAGTAATAAAATCTGAAAATAAAGCTATAAAGGTGCAATTTTTTTGAAAAGGTGCAAAATCTTGCTATGTCGATTTTTTTCATACTATGTCATGCCAAATACAGAAAGCAAAAAAGTCCACCACCTCAAAAAAAGCGTTGGTGTGATTGAGGATGAAAACATGGTTATATATACATATATCAAGAAAAAATCACTGGTGCAAAGCAGCCATATATTTAAGGAAACACTGATTAATCCGGCCACGGCGGCATTGCGGATCTTTTCANNCCGGATTAATCAGTATTTCCTTAAGTGTCCGACAAAACGCGAATAAAGCTGGAAGGTGATGGATTTGGCTAATCAAGAAACAGTAAAACGTCTGGCAAAAGCGTCGCTGGAAACCAGAATCAATCTTCTCAACCTGTGCAACAGACAGGTAATCCATATCGGGGGTGATATGTCCTGTTGCGATATCCTGACCGTGATATGGCAATACGCCATTCATTACGACGTAAAGAATCCCCGCTTCGAGGGCAGGGACCGCTTCGTCCTCAGCAAAGGCCACGCCGCAGCGGTGACATCATTCAGCCAGGCGGCTATCGGCTGCTATGACGTTGAAGATATCTTCAAGGAATACGCCACGGATTTCGGCCGCTTCGGGATGCACTCCTGCAATCTGCGCAATCCCTATGTGGACGTATCCACGGGTTCTCTCGGGCACGGCATGCCCATAGCGGGCGGCATAGCGGCGGCACTCAAGGTGAAAGGCTCAAAGAGCCGCGTATACACCGTCGTCGGCGACGGTGAGTGTCAGGAGGGCAGCATCTGGGAGGCCGCCATGTCCGCAGCCAAGTACAAATTGGGCAATCTGGCGGTGTTCATCGACTGCAACAAGCTATCCTTTGACGGCCGCACCGCCGAGTACATGCCGGTCGCTCCTCTGAAGGACAAATGGAAGTCTTTTAATTGGAACGCAATTGAGCTTGAAAACGGAAACGACGTAGAGCAGCTGGTCGATGCGGTAGATAATCTGCCGCCGGTGGAGAGCGACGTGCCGACGGTCGTCATCTGCAATACCGTGAAGGGGTACGGCATCAGCTTCATGGCCGGGAACCCCAGTTGGCACGCCGGACTGATATCCGACGAGCTCAGAGAAAAGGCAATCGGCGAACTGAAAGCCGCTTATAAAGAAAGATGGGGGGATGAATAATGGCACAGGATACGACATTAAATATGTCCGCATGGGCGAGCCTGCGCGACATGGTGGGTAAATGCCTGGTGTCGCTCGGCGAGCGTTATCCCGATATGGTGATTGTAAGCGCGGACGTCGATACGTCCTCACGGGTCGGCGGGTTTAAAGACCGGTTCCCCGAGCGTGCTTATAACGTGGGCATTGCGGAGCAGAACCTGATGAGTTTCTCCGCCGGGCTTGCGATGGAGGGGTTCATACCGTTTACGTTTACCTTCGCACCATTTGCATCCATGCGATGCTGTGAGCAGGTTCGCACCGACATCTGCTATTCGAACCTGCCGGTCCGGATTTTAGGCAACGGCGCCGGCTACTCAAACGGCATCTCCGGCTGCACGCACTGTGCGCTGGAGGATGTGGCGATCATGACGAGCTTCGGCAATATGACCGTTATCGAGCCGGGTGATCCGTTCCAGATAGTGAAGGTCCTCGAGGCGACGATGGATTGGGACGGGCCGGTGTACATACGCATGGGGCGCGAGGCGACTGCTTCGCTTTATCCGGAAAATCAAAAGTATGAAATCGGGAAAGCGCTGATACCGCGCGAAGGCGGCGACGGCGCGTTTATAGCGGCCGGTATCGTAGTGCATCACGCGAAAGAGGCCGCGGAAATGATAAGGAATGAGACCGGCGCGGAGATACGCGTGGTGGATATGCATACGATCAAACCGCTCGACAGGAATGCGGTGCTCTCGGCCGCGAAAACAGGCCGGATTGTGTGCGCGCAGGACCACAACATCATAGGCGGCTTGGGCTATACCGTCGGAACCGCGCTGGCCGAGGCGGGAGTACAGTGCAAATACAAAATCCTCGGCTGCCCGGA
This sequence comes from Clostridiales bacterium UBA6114, assembly GCA_002423435.1. Taxonomy (GTDB): domain Bacteria; phylum Bacillota; class Clostridia; order Oscillospirales; family Butyricicoccaceae; genus UBA6114. The sequence continues at coordinate 81,022 of DIWE01000016.1, read as the reverse complement.
CGAATTCGTACCTCTGGCCACGCCCGAGTATCTGTATCACATGAACGAGTATGACGTCGAGGGGCTTGTAAAGCACATGAAGGCCATGCTGTAGCCCCTGATTCGTCTGTTGATCCGTAGGAAACTCTAACTTATCAGATCATTTTTATAAGGAGGTAAAATATGAAAGCGTTAGTTTACACAGCTCCCGGCAAATGTGAAATGAGGGACATCCCGGAGCCTCAATTGACCGCCGATTTCCCGGATGGGATGAAAATCCGAATCGATTATTGCGCGATGTGCGCGACCGATGTACATATTGTCACGATGGGCCTCTATGGTATGAAGCCGCCGTGGACAATGGGACATGAGTGCTGCGGCACAGTCGTCGAAATCAATCCGGGTGCGGAAAAGTACTTCAAGGTCGGAGATAAAGTCGTTGTCAATGGTACGCAGCCCTGCGGCTACTGCGACCAGTGTAAGCGCGGCAACGATATTTTCTGCCAGAACCCGCAGTCGGGTACGGATATCGGATTTACCGAATACTGCATCGCGCGGCCGGGCCAATGCTTCAGGATTCCGGAAAACAGCGGAGTGGATCCGATGTATTACTGTCTGGCGGAGCCTATGGTATCCGCAATGGACGGAATGGATCTGGCCGAGATCAAGATCGGCGATAACATCCTTTTGTCAGGCTGCGGCAGCATCGGGTCGATCATCCTGAATATGCTGCTTCTCAAGGGCGGCGCCAATGTAACGGTCAGCGATCCCGTTGGGGAAAAGCGAAATCTGGCGCTTTCCATGGGTGCGCAGTATGTGATCGATCCCATAAACGAAGACCTTATTGCAAAAGGTATGGAAATAACCGGCAGCCGCGGCTATGACGTCATCTTTGACGCTGCCGGGGTCCCGAAAGCGGCTCCCCCGCTTCTCAAGCTTATGGCAAAAAAGGGCACGCTGGTTTATTTTGCCGTATTCCCGATGGATTATGAGCTTCCGGTCAATCTTTACGATCTCTACATGAAGGAAGGCCGTATCCAGACCGTATTTACCACGATCTATAATTATCCGCGCGTCATCGACCTTATCCCGAGAATGCAGCTTGATAAAATCGTTACGAAGGTTCTGCCGCTGACACAGGGTGTGGAGGCATTCAATCTGTTTCTGGAATCCAAAAACAATAAGATCGTGGTGAAATGCTCGGACTTCGAGTGAAAAAATTGTAGAAAGAAGGGAATGCTCCAGGGAGCGTGCTTATGAATGAAAACAGTTCTTCACAGGTGCATCTCCAGTCGGTGGAAGAAGTCCGGGAACAGAGATTATCCATACCTACAAAAGCAATTTTCGGTTTTGGAGATTGGCTTAATACAATTACCTATGGTATGATCGGCGCTTTCCTCATGATTTTTTGCACCGATACGCTGTTGCTGCCGACCGCCGCGGTTACACTGCTACTCTCCGTATCAAAGCTGTGGGACGCCGTCAACGATCCGATTATCGGCGCGATCATCGATAAGAGCCGTTCAAAATGGGGTGTGTATCGCCCATGGCTCCTGTTTGGCTCGGTACCGTTTGCCATTGTCGGTATTCTGGTTTTTGCGCCTATTGGCGGATGGAGCCAGACCGGCAAGCTGGTCTATCTTTGGATCTTGTATTGCACTTATATGGTTGTCTTTACTATCTATCACATCGCCTACGGCGCGCTGGGCGGCGCAATGACACAGAATACGGACGACCGCGGCTCCCTTTACAGCTACCGTCTCGGCACCAGTCAGCTGCTGTACTGGATGCTCAGCTCCACGTTCCTGATCATGGTAAGTTCTTTCGTGGCGCGGGGCATGCGACAGGATACGGGCTATTTCCTCGCTGCCGCAATCTATATTTTGCCCGGCATATTCTTTGCGGCATTGCTGTTCTCGAAGAGCAAGGAGGTGGTTGCACCTCCGAAAAGCACCAAGCTGCCTGCGTCTCAACTCTGGCAATTTGTAATTAGGAATGCTCCTCTGCTTATGTGTATGGCCGGACAATTCGTCTGCGGGATCTATATGTACGGCCGAAGCACCGTCATGATGTACTATTTCACCTATTACGCGGGAAACGCGAACCTGTACTCTCTATATAGTTTTATTTCGATAGGCTGCGGCATAGCAGGACCGTTTTCGGCTCAGTTCATCATGGCTAAGCTGGGCAACAAAGGCAAATGCGTGGCGTTGGGCACCATCGGTTCCGGTTTGCTTTTCGCTCTCATGTATTTCGTAAACTGCGGCACTCAGCCCGTTTTGTTCTATATATTGGCCGGTATTTCCGGGTACTTCAACGGCTTGGTCATGGCGTCCGTTTACGCAGCCATGCTGGATACCATTGAATATGGCCAATACAAGACGAAAGTCCGCGCGGGTGCGTTTGCGGTCTCGTTATGCCACTTCGCAAATAAGCTGGGCATGACGATCATCATTGCTTTAATCGGCGTACAGCTTACCACTCTCGGATATATCGCAAACCAGGCCCAGAATGACGCGGTGCTCAAATGCATCAACGGATGGTTTACCCTTTATCCCGGCATTATAGGTATAATTATCGGACTTATATTCCTGTTTTGCTACAAGCTGGACAGAAATACTTATTACGATATTCTTCAAAAGTTAAAAGCAGAACAGCAATCGGAACAGTGACCGTATTAACCAAAAATCGCTGCACTTCTGAATGCGTGCGCCGGGCGAAACGGCAGCGTGGCCGTTTGAACCGGATATCAAAAACAGAACTGAGGCGCTGCTTTTGCAGGTGCCTCAGCTCTGTTTCTTAGGGCTGTTTTGCCTATTTGAATTTATACCTGTGTCCTCTGGTTTTTAAGATTAAAGGCCATCGTTTTTGTCTTTTAATCACTCCACCTTTTAAGTACCGCTCCGTTTTTATCCTTAAACGAACCGCAAATAATCATTATTAAATCGACAAGTGCTCCAATCCCAAATACTCCAAGGGTAACCAACCATAATATACCCGTCCCGATTTTCCCCACATAAAACCGATGAATCCCCAGCCCGCCAAAGAACAAGCAAAGCAAGAATGCCGCCAATCGGCTTTTTTCAGAAACCACTACATTTATTTATATAATCGATCAAATATTTTCCCCGAAAGTAACTGCATTGGGACTGTTTTATGATAAGGTAGAATATTTTCTCAGCGAAAAGGCGGTCAAAAAGCAAAAAACAAGGCTGCCCTAAAAGCACTTTTAGAGCAGGCCACTTCGCGGATTAAAAACACATGTCTCTCGTCGCCGTGGGTGGCAGCCGAAACATATGTGCGACAGACGGCCCAGGGTTTTTATACGATGCGGCGCCGAGCCGCGTCATGGCCGTCTGTCTGCTAATTTATCATTCATTCATCGCGTCAGAAGCTGAACATCAGCTTGATAAAATCCTCTGTGCGCTTTTGAGCCAGCTCGAAGGCGGATGCGCAGTCCTCTATCGGAAAGATTTTTGTGATCATCGGCGTCGGATCAATTTTCCCTTGTACCATCGCATTCATGCAGGCAATATAATCGCTTTTTGTATACATTACCGTGCCTGTCATTGAAAGTTCTCTATAACGAAGTTTGGCCACATCAAAATCAGGCTGGCGGGAGCCAAAGTGGGCCAGCAGCATAATCCGGCCGCCGACTTTTGCCATGGCGCAGCTGTCGGTTATGGCTGTCGGTATGCCTACGGCAATAAATACAACATCCGCACCTTCACCGTCCGTTACCTCCATTACGCGTCCTATGGCGTCCCGTTTTTTGCAGTTAACCGTTTCGTCCGCACCCAGCTTTTCGGCAATACCCAGGTTATAGTCCAGAATATCCAGCATGACGACTTTGCCGCTTCCGCATAGCTTGCACCCCAGCATACAGGCCAAGCCTATCGGACCGCTTCCAATCACTGCGGCCGTGCCGCCGGTGCCGATACCCGACAAACGCGCTGCGTGCATACCTACCGCCAGAGGCTCCAGCAGCGCCCCTTGCTCGAAAGAAACATTGCCCGGCAGCTTTAACAGCGCTTCCTGCGGAGCGGTTATATATTCCGCAAAGGAGCCGCTCCACTTTGCCGTGCCCAAAACCGTCTTGTTCTGACAGGCATTGTATCTCCCGCTGCGGCATGCCGGACATTTGCCGCAGCCATACTGCGGTTCTATGGCCACCCTGTCGCCGCACCGGAACTCCTTAACACCCGGCCCGACTCCGACGATGACTCCGGATGACTCGTGTCCCGAAACGACCGGGGGTTTCCGCGTCGGGTGATTGCCCTGGAGCCCGATGATGTCGGAGGCGCATATGCCCGTGTTGAGAATACGCACCTTCACCCGGTCCGCCGCCTCGATTTCCGGCTCCTGGAATTCACGGAGTTCCACCTTATTTATGTCTGAAAAGAAAGCCGCTTTCATCTGCATTCTCCTCCGATATTACTGACGCCACGATTTTGTATCTTTGCTCTCTGCATATGTACGATGCTTCTCTCACTTTATAAGACTTGGCAGAAATGTTACGATCTGCGGGAACACAACTATGAGGATAACGACGATCAATACGGGTACCGTAAATGGGAGGGATGCTTTTACCACCTGGGCCATTTCCAATTTTGAAATTTTGGTAATCACGAACAGAACTATACCGAAAGGCGGGGTCAGCTGTCCGATCATCAGCACCAGGCACATGATGACACCGAATACCAGAAGATCTATCCCCACCGCCGTTAGCATCGGTATAAAAATAGGCGTGAACAAAGTGATGGATTCCAGTGTAGACATAAAGCAGCCGATGATAAGCAGAAATCCTATGAGAAGGAACATGATCGCAATGGGATCCGTCGTTACGGTAAACACCGCGCTTGCAAGTTTTGTCGGCAGCTGCGTCCTGGTAAGAACATAACCGTAAACCTTGACAAAGGCAATGATGGACAAAACCGCCGCAGAGTCTGTCAGACATGCTTTCGCCATTTTCCACACCTGCGCCAGGCTCAACTCTCTATATACGAGCACAATAAGCGCAAATGCATAGACCACCGCGACCGACGCCGCCTCGGTTGGAGTGAATATGCCGGTCCATATGCCGCCGATAATTATTACAGGCGTCAGAAGCGACGGAAACGCTCGAACGAATTGGTGCCAGCGCTCTTTCCAGGTATACTTCCTGCTGCGTGGATAATTTCTCTTTATAGAATAGAGCCCAACCAGCAGCATCATCCCGACAGCCATCAGAATTCCGGGAAGCAAACCGCCGATAAACAGCGAAGATACGGACACACCTGCCAGGCAGCCGTACATAACCATGGGTACGGACGGCGGTATGATCGGACCTATAAGCGAGGAAGCTCCGGTAACGGCCGCAGAGAATTCGGTGTCAAATCCCTGATCCTCCATCGCTTTGATTTCCATAACGCCCAGTCCGCCGGCATCTGCGGCCGCCGTTCCCGACATGCCCGAAAAGATCACGCTGGCCAAAACGTTCACGTGACCCAATCCGCCGTGCAAATGGCCTACCAGAGACTGGCAAAAGTTAAATATTCTGTTGGTGATACCGCCGGTATTCATAAGCTGGCCGGCGAACAAAAACATCGGTATCGCAAGGGTTGTAAAGCTGTTTAGACCGGATATGATCTGTTGAACCAAAATATTCAGCGGAACACCCGTAACGCCCCAGAGAATTGCTGATGTTACCAGCGCCGTCGCCCCCATCGCATAAGCGACCGGCACGCCGATTACCATCAAAAGGATAAATACGCCAAGGAACACTGCCAGCATCCGTCATTCCTCCTTGGTCGGGGTGCTTAAGCCGGAAGCGATCTCCTTTTTGCCGCGCACGACAAGCACCAGATTTACAAAATCACGAACCGAATAAACCGCGGTCAGCACAATACTGATCAGGAAAAACAGATACAGTGCCCACAGTGGGAACCATGGCATGGTAGAAGCCGTTTTGCTCCCGGATAACGCCATCATGTCTATGGCGCCAAAAGCCAATGCGAGCGAGACGAAAAACAGGATCACGCAGTTGCACATGAAGATATACGGCTGGATCTTACGGAATTTATCACGTATAAAATATGCTCCCAGATGTTCTCCCTTCCTTGAGCAAACCGCCATACCGAGCAATCCAAACGCAACCAGCATGTAGCGGCTCAATTCCTCAGTAAAGGGTATTGACGCTTGCAGAATGTATCGGGCGAATACCTGCAGGATAACGCACAGGATATCAAGTATGAAAAATGCCGTTGTGATGTTATCAAAGACAGCATTAAATACATGTATCGTCTTTTTCACTTTCGCTGCTCGCTCCTTCATTATAATCGTAACGGAATATCTTTACTGATGGGGCTGTCATCTTCGCTTCTGATCCTTTGCCTCGATCCAATTTCGATTTTACGGAGAGACGCTTTTCAACCGGAAATTTGGCGTTGATTTAGGCGCTCCCGGCGGCCGCGCGGCAGGTTCTTTTCGCGGCCGCCGGGAGCACATCCGTTGTCCGTTTTCATCATCTGCGCGGCGTCCGTTTTTGGGCGGACCCGCCGAGAGGGATAAAAGCCGCTCTCAGCCGTTGCCGTTTACGATCTCCAGCGCCGCGTCGTATACCCAATCATCCCATTGGGAAGCGACTTCGGAGATGCCGGCTTTGGCGGCTTCCGCAAACTTCGAAGTGTCTACCTCGATAAACTCCATACCATGTTCAATCATTTCCTGCTTCATGGTGGTTTCGTTATCGGCAGTGAGTTTTTCCATATGGTCCAGGGCTTCGGCCATGCACTCGTCAATAAGGTTTTGGGTGGCGGGATTCAGTCCGTCATAGAATTTCTTGCTCATGGTGACGGCAAGGAAGTCGACGATATGGTTTGTCATAATTACATAATCCTGCACCTCCCAAAGATTCTTTGCATAGATCGAGCTTATGGGATTTTCCTGTGCGTCGACAACGCCGGTCTGCAAAGCGGAAAAAACCTCGGCGGAAGATATGGGGCTGGCAAGGCACCCCATCGACTCCCATACTTTGATCCACGCGGAGGTGTCGGGAAGGCGAAGCTTAAGGCCCTTTAACTCCTCAGGAGTGGTGATGGCTTTATTGGCGGTGAGCTGACGATTGCCGCGGTATGTATTACCCACATAGTAGATGTCTTTTTCCTCAAAGAGCTTGCGGGCAGCGTCGCCTAATTTTCCTTCAAAGGAAGCCTTTACCTGATCCACACCGGTGAACAGATACGGGACAGACCAGCAGTTGACGGAGCTAATATACTTATCCAGGCCGGAAAAGCCCGTCGTGGCGATCTGTACGGTGTTTACAGTAACCTGTTCAAGGATACTTGCCTCGTCACCAAGCTGGCCCTCTCCATAGAGCTCGGTCTTGATTTTCCCATTGGACCGCTCTTCTATGATTTTGCAGAAATACTCAAGAGCCTGATAATCGAGAGACTTTATCTGGGTATGAACCGCTACGATTATTGTCGCGTCTTCGATTTCCTCAGACGCATTTGAAGCGGTTTCCCCCGTCGCCTGCGCAGTTTCGGCGCCGGTGTTGTCTTGTGTGCTGCCTGAACATCCTGACGCAAGGGAAAGCAACAGTACCAGCGTGAGAATAAGTGAAGTCAGCTTTTTCATTTTTTCTCCTCCATAATTTTTCTTTTCCCTCTTATGTGTGTATTTGCATTATAAAACATCTGGATTATGGATCACTTTTACGTAACGTCCCGCTATTTCTCCGCAATGGAATCAGGATAAAATATAACCTTTCCTGTAAGGCCCGCTTCAGCGAGCTCGAAGCCCTGCCTAAATTCGCCGAATTTAAATCGATGGGTCAGCATATCGTCGACGGATACCCTGCCGGAACCAATGAGGCCCTTCGTGATTTCCCAACTGGTAAATATCTCGCGTCCGTGAACGCCGTACACCTTCGCCGCCTTCCAGACGATATCGTCGCTCGCATCCAGCACAAGCGGTTTTGACGGCAGCCCGGTCATGACCATTGTGCCACATTTCCTCAGGAACTGAAAGCCCTGCTTGACTGCCGTCACATTGCCGGATGTCTCGAATACGGTTCCGCAGCCAAGGCCGTCGGTCATATCCTTGATCGCTTCGACAACATCCACCTCGGATGAATTAAGCGCGATGTCGGCTCCGGCCTTGAGCGCAAGGTTAAGCCGGTATTCGCTGATATCGGAGACGAATATCTTCGACGCGCCCATCGCCCGCGCAACCTTAACGGTGAACAGGCCGATGGGGCCTACGCCAATAACGGCGACCGTATCGCCAACCACTCTTACCAAACTCGCGCCGTGAACCGCAACGCTGAACGGCTCCATAACCGACGCCTGGTCATATGTCATGCTGTCCGGCAATTTTACCAGTGCCGCCGCCGGGACGAGCGCATACTCGGCGTAAACACCGTTTTTAAAGCGCCTGATATTTTGACAGTTATATGTATCTCCGGTTTTGCATTGATAGCATTCGCCGCAAGCCAGATGTGTTTCGCACGCGACTCTTTCTCCGACTGTTACGTTCTTTACCGCCGCGCCGATTGCGGCAATTTCGCCGGAAAACTCATGACCCATGATTCTGGGCAGTCCGCTATAGGCCTTTTCCACGTTCGCCTGTGCCCATGCATTCCATTGATACATGTGAATATCTGTTCCGCAGATAGCAGCTGCATGTACCTTGACAAGCACTTCATCGGGGCCGACCTCGGGAACGGGTATTGGCCTGTACTCGGCGCCCCGTTCTTTTTTGGTCTTAACAATCGCCATCATTATTTTGGGAATTTCCATATTATAACCTCACCTGACTGAGTATCTCTTTTTTGATTGAAGCGCTGTCAATGCCGAAGAAATTCAGCAGGTCGGGCACTTCGCCGGCCGTACCGAAGGTGGTCAATCCAAGACGTTTAAAGTATTTGATGCCGCACATGCTGTGTTCCGCGAGCACCTCTGAAACTGCGCCGCCAAGGCCGCCATATATAGAGCCGTCTTCGACCGTTAAGATCTTGCCGGTTTCACGCGCTGCGTCGAGAATGCTCCGGGTATCAATCGGTTTGATCGTATGCATGTCCAGAACACGGATACTGACGCCTTGCTCATGCAGCTCGTCGGCTGCGATTGCCGCCTCATATACGCAGGGACCCGTTGCTATCACGGTAAAATCTTTCCCATAGTTTCGCGCGTATACTGCCTTCCCAAGTTCAAAATTCTGCGCTTCGTCGTAGAGGATCGGCGTAGCGCCCCTGCCGATCCTAAAGTAGACCGGCCCGTCTATGTCAGCAGCTATTTTGACGAATTTCTCCGCCGCGATTGCGTCGGCCGGGCATATTAACGTGATATTAGGAATTGACCTTACAATCGGAATGTCCTCGGTTCCTTGGTGCGTCACACCGTCGGTGTCGCCCGAAAGGCCGGACAGGCCGGCAACTACTGTTACATTGAGCTTAGGATATGCAACGAATGTCCTTATCTGTTCGAGCGCGCGCATCGACAAAAACGGGCTGTATCCAACGGTAAACACATTCTTTCCTTCACTCGCGATCGCGGCCGAAGCGACCATCATATTTTGTTCGGCAATGCCAAATTCGAAATACCGCTCTCCGAATTCGTTAACAAATTCCCCCATATTGAAGGAACGATATGTATCGGCCGCGGTTACAATGATGTCCTGCCGCTCTCTTGCGAGGGCACAGATGCCTTTCCCGAATCCCTGTCTTGTAGAGACCTTATTCATATTGTTCTGCCCTTTCATTTAGCTCTTTCATGGCAATCCCGTATTGTTCGTCATTCGGAGCCTTCATGTGCCACAGGAACTGACCTTCCATATATGAAACGCCTTTTCCCTTTATAGTATTTGCAATAATAATGTGCGGCTTTCCATTGTTGCCGCAGCTTTTAATGGCATTGGACAGCTGATCAATATCATGACCGCCCACGGTGCAGGATTCCCAATTGAATGCCCTGAATTTTTCTTCAAGAGGTTCAAGTCCCATAATTTTCGCAACGTCACCGCCGCTCTGAAGCCCATTCCTGTCGACGATAAGGATGAGGTTATCGAGCTTGTAATGTGCAGCCGCCATCGCCGCCTCCCAAACCACACCTTCCTGCACTTCTCCATCGCCCGCTACGGCGAAAACCCGGAACCCTTTATTCCGTCTTTTTCCGAGCAATGCGAATCCGAGCGCCGCTGCGACGCCGTTGCCAAGCGAGCCGGTCGTCATGTCCACCCCCGGCAGCTTTCTCATGTCCGGATGCCCCTGAAGCCGACTGTTCAGCGCGCGGTATGTCATAAGCTCTTTTCTGTCAAAAAACCCTCTGCGCGCAAGCGCCGCATAGTATACCGGGCAGGCATGTCCCTTTGAANNGGTCGCGGTCTTCCCATTTCGGATTGGCAGGATCAATGTTTGCTTCATTAAAATAGAGCGTGGTCAAGATATCGGCCACCGACATCGCGGGTGCGGCATGACCCGTCTTTGCATTGTGGACCATTGTTACCGCATCTTGACGAAGCCGATAGCTTATACTATACAAATGATCCAGACTTTTTTGAGCCGTCTCTTTCACATCATTCGTCCTTTCTATTTTGGTTTGTTGAATGCACAGTTAATTTTCCAACACGTTTTTGCGTGCCGTTATCAGCAATAGATTAATACGCGAAATCTACATCCTACCTTTGGATAATCATATGATATTATGTTATATTTGTCAATTGACTAATAAAATGATTTTTACATGACATAATTGTTTATTTTGACATAATTTTCAGAAGATCTCCTTTTAATTTCGATTCATTCGTTAAAAAAACAACTTTACCTTTCCTACATCCTATGTTAATATATAAGTAATCAAACTAATACTTCGAAATAAAGGAGCGTTGCTAATCAATGAGTTCCCGCGATAATCCAAAGGCGGAAACCCCTCAATATTTAAAAAAGCTATCCAATTCGTCTATTGTCGATTCCGTTATTGAGCGATTAACCAATGCCATCCTTGACCGCGAACTTAAGCCGGGCGACAAAATCCCAACGGAAAACGCACTTGCGAGCAGCATGGGCATCGGCCGAAATTCTGTGCGTGAAGCAATTAAAGTGCTTGAGTTTATGGGAATTCTTGAGATTCGTCATGCCGAGGGAACGTTCGTAACCACCGGATTTAATTCGCAGATATTTAATCCTCTTCTTTATGGGATTGTGCTTAAGTCCGGTTCGTTCGATGAGATCTTTCAGTTTCGCAAACTGTTCGACTCCGGCGTACTGCATATTTCCGTGACGACAGCCACCGATGAGGATGTTAAAAAGTGCGAAGAAGCATTTGAAAAGTACACTGCAGCAATTCTGAGCGAAAATATTGATTATGACTACTTGTTTGATTGCGATGCAGCTTTTCACAATGCGATATACGCCTCCACAAGAAACGAGCTCATTATTTCCATGGGAGCCTTAATCGACCGGATTACACGTTACTCCCGTATCAACAATCTCAAGCAGCTGGTCACCTCCGGCGAACAGATGCATTCGATCAAGGTTCACCGCGATATTCTTGACACTTTGAAACAGCGCAGCAACGAAGATGTAGAATCCATTGTTGCGAAGAGTTTTTCGCATTGGCAAAACAACCGGTAAACAAATGAAAACCATTATCGAAAAGTGTCCTGAGAACCATATTGATTACAGTGTCATCAAAAAAGCCGCCGACATTATACGAGTCGGCGGCCTTGTTGCTTTTCCAACAGAAACTTTATATGGGCTCGGCGCGGATGCTTTGAATGTTGAAGCGCCAAAGCGTATTTTTCAGGCCAAGGGCAGACCCTTTGACAATCCGCTCATAATACATATTGCGGACATGTCCGATCAAAACATGTCATAGACGATCTAGATGGGAAAATTGATATAATAATAGATTCGGGAAGCTGCGCGATCGGTGTAGAATCTTCCAAGATGTCAAGAAGGTATGAAAGGGGTGTCAAAGACCCCTTTCACACTATTCCCCGCGCCNNTTTATATTTATGCATTTTGCGACAGTCCCTTAATGGTGCAAGTGTTCTTACAGCATTTATTGCTTATGAGAAGCCGCGCCAAATCATATTTGGAACAAAAACGTATACGCTCCCGTCATAGAACAGCAGGAAATACTAAATCAGCAAAGCGAACATCGCAGGAGGTAACTTATGAAAAAGAAGCTGATCACACTGATGCTTGCCGTCCTGACGCTGACGGCGCTGCCGCTCACCGCCTTCGCAGGATCGGACATGGGGAGCCGGTACTCCGACGTTTCTGGCGGCTGGTACACCGACGCCGTTCTCAAATACGGCTATGCCGATATTTTCGACGGCGGGGACCACAAATTCCAGCCGAACCAAAAAATCACCCGCATCGAATTCGTCCGGCTCCTGCACAAGGCGCTGGGCATCACCATCAACTACTTTGCCGTGCCCGACATCAAGGACTATTTCACCGACATGAAAAACGATGACGTCGGCGCCGGTGACCTCATCGATCTCGTCACGGCGGGCATCGTGGAAAAAGGCGGCTCCTTTAAGCCGTCAACACAACTGGACCGCGAAATGATGGTCCACTGGATCGTAAACGCCCTGGATTATAAGACGGGCGGTGATTATCCGATGATCAAGATCTTGCCGGCCCCGTTCGACGACGATGCCAAAATTACCGCCGAGTACAAAAACGATATCATTACGGCGCAGATCCTGAAGCTCACCCTTGGCTGCGGCAACAACATGCTCCACCCGAAGGAGGGCGCGACGCGCGCCGAAGCCGTCGCCGTCACCGCGAGGCTCGTCGAGCTTCTGGCGACCTTCGGACAAAACGACGGCCTGTCCGTTGACGTTGCCACCTCGGCCAGGGAAGAAAACGACACGCTTGTCATGAGCCTCACGATCCAGAACAACACGGACAAGGCGGTCACCATCGCCCATGGCGGGCAGAAATACGACTTCAAGCTGTTCGACGAAACGGGCGACACCGTTTATACCTGGTCCGCAGACAAGTCTTTCATCATGATCGCGACCTCCACCGCCATCGAGTCCGGTCAGAGCGCCGTCTACACCGAGACGCTTGACCAGGACGCCTGGGCCGCGGTCAAAGACAGCGCCGTCTCATTTAAGGCGTACATCACCGGCACGTCAGACGATTTCACAATCGATACGGACGGCTACGCCGGCGAAATAACGCTGAGTAAATAACACTGCTTTCCCAACCGCGATACCGCTCGATGGTACCTTTTGCATACAAGGTGAAATGCCGGTGGGCTGGCGAAAGGTGGTGAAAATGAATTTTGCCGCCGCATAAATTAAAATTTTCACGGATACCAAAAAGAACAGTATGGTCAAAAGACCATACTGTTCTTTTTGGTTGCGGAGGCTCGCAACAATCAGTATGTGCTATCTTTTATTACAATGTCGCATAAAAAAATGTACTACTATCCGAAAGATAGTAGTACATACAGATGGTTGCGGAGGCAGGATTTGAACCNNACCTTCGGGTTATGAGCCCGACGAGCTACCGGACTGCTCCACTCCGCGATATAAAACAATTATTGAAAGCAATACCCCGAACCGTTCTTGATAGCGGCTTTTTTAGGGTGCCTTAATAATATAACACACAGAGTTTTGATTGTCAACTGTTTTAGCAGACATAATAGCATACAGAAATTGCTTTTCCTGCTTGTTTTTTCGCGCGCTGCATAATATAATCAAAAGCAAATTCCCTGATTCGCCCGTTTTCGTCAGCGCTTTACAAAAGCTGAGGAAAAGACTATAATTTATATTTAAATCGTACTTCGGGCAGTTCCGAAAGGAAGAGGACATCAATGACCAGTATTCAAGATAAAATCCGAACGCTCAAGCGGGAAAAAAACGCCGTGATACTCGCGCATTTTTATCAAACCATGGATATCCAGGAGGTCGCGGACCACGTCGGAGACTCGTTTGAGCTCGCAAGGCGCGCCCAAGAAACCACGGGCGACACGATTGTTTTATGCGGCGTGCGTTTTATGGCGGAAAGCGCCAAAATATTAAACCCGCAAAAAACCGTGCTTTTGCCGGCGCCGGACGCGGGATGTCCGATGGCGGACATGGTGACGCCCGAGGATGTCAGAGCGCTCAAAGCACAGTATCCGGACGCCGCGGTCATGTGTTATGTCAATTCTTCGGCGGCTGTGAAAGCCGAGTGCGACATCTGCTGTACCTCGTCCTCCGCCGTCCGGGTCGCAAAATCGCTTAAGGAAAAGCGGGTCATTTTCGTGCCCGACCAAAATCTGGGCGCATATGTCGCCTCAAAGGTGCCCGAAAAGGAATTCATTTTATTTCACGGCTTTTGCCCCATTCACCACCATGTCGCGGCAAGCGACGTGAAGGCCTCCAAAGCGGCACACCCCGACGCGCGCGTGCTGGTGCACCCGGAATGCACAATGGAGGTGCTTGAGCTTTCCGACTATGTCGGCAGCACGGCGGGGATTTTGGAATATGTCAGTAAGTCCAAAGACAGCGAGTTTATCATCGGCACGGAAATGGGCGTTGTCGAGCGACTAAGGCAAACCGCGCCCGACAAAATCGTATATCTGTTATCCCCCAGACTTCTATGTCCTAACATGAAGAAAACGCGGATTGAAGACGTATTGAAAAGCCTTGAAAATGGCGTTTATGAAATAAAGCTTCCCGAAAATGAGCTCAAAGACGCGCGTGCGTGCCTCGAGCGCATGGTGGCGGTACAGTAAGATTCCGCGCGAAAGGCTTTTTCGCGCTAAGGGGAAATAAAGCAATGAGACGATATCTGTTTGGCCGCGACACTGCGATTCAGGAAACGCTTTGTTACGACGTCGTTATTATCGGCAGCGGCATTGCCGGGCTCTATGCCGCGCTGAACCTGGACAGCCGCCTGTCCTGCGCCGTTTTGACGAAGGAAGGCGTTGATATTTCAAACTCCTGGCTGGCGCAGGGCGGGATCGCGGCCGCCGTATCCAAGGACGACCGCCCGCAGTTTCACTACGAGGACACGCTTTTGGCCGGCGCGGGGCTTTGCGACGAGAAAGCCGTGCGCATTCTGGTTGACGAGGGGCCGGAGGATATCTCGGCTCTCTTAGACATGCACGTTCCCTTTGACTTAAACGAGGACGGGGACCTGCAGATCGGCCGCGAAGGCGGCCACAGGCAAAACCGTATCGTGCACGCCCACGGCGACGCGACCGGGCGTGAAACGGTCAAAACGCTGGCGGCGATCGCGGCTTGTCGCGAAAACATCACTTTTTTGCAAAATTCCTTTCTGATCGATATTTTGACCGACAACGGCCGCGCCGTAGGCGCTGTCGTCTACCAGGACGGCTGCAAAATCATAATGGCGGGGAGCATTATCCTCTGCACGGGAGGCATCGGGCAGATCTACGGCCATTCGACCAACCCATCGGTCGCGACGGGCGACGGCTTGGCCGCCGCCTTCCGGGCGGGCGCCGAACTTCGGAATATGGAGTTTATCCAGTTTCACCCGACGGGCCTTTACTGCAAAACCCCTGAAAGCCGTTCCTTCCTGATTTCGGAGGCCTTGAGGGGCGAGGGCGCGATACTGAAAAACAACCGCGGCGAACGGTTCATGGTCGGCCTTCACCCAATGAACGAACTTGCCCCGCGCGACATCGTCGCCAGATGCATTATGCGCGAAATGGCGAAAACCGGACAGGATCATGTTTTTCTGGATATCACAAGCGAGTCGTCGGAGCATCTCTCCTCCCGCTTCCCGACGATCTTCGGCGAATGCCTCAAACGGGGCATCGATATCTCAAAAGACCTCATACCGGTCTGCCCGGTGCAGCACTATATGATGGGCGGGATTGCGACCAACCTAAACGGCATGAGCGGCATACCCGGGCTCTACGCCTGCGGCGAAGCGGCGTGCACCGGCGTCCACGGGGCGAACAGACTTGCCTCGAACTCGATGCTCGAATGCCTGGTATTCGGCCGGAGGGCCGCGCGCAATATCTCCGAACAGGCGGCGGGCGCAAAAAGGACCTCTATCCCCGCTCTGCCGCGGCCGGAGGAGCCGGCCGGTGACCTCCAGCTTGACGCATCCGGGTTAAAGCAGCGCATCCGGGAGATCATGAGCCGCGACGGCTGGGTCATCCGGAATAAAACCGGGCTTACAAGCGGCCTGGACGAAATGAGCGAAATCAAACAAGCGCTTGAGTCGAGCGTTTTAGACTCAAAAGGCCGGATGGAAGCGTTAAATATGGCCACCATATCCGTCGAGATCCTGAAAGCGGCGCTGAAACGGGAGAAAAGCGTCGGCGCGCATTGCAGGGAGGACTGACTTTTTTTAGCGGCGCTTCCCTAACAATTTATGGCTATGGAGGTTCGTTTAAAAATCATACGAACCATTGATCAAAGGCGTGCCGCTCGCCCAAAAGCGGCAACCGCGGCACATGCCATTAACCTCCATTCGCTTTTGAGGTAAGGTTTGATTTGTGCGCGGAGCGAATGGAGGTTACCATGTTCAGTTTTGAAATCGACCGCATTATTCAAAATGCGCTCAACGAGGATATCGGATACGGCGACGTGACGACCGAGTCGTGCGTGCCGGAGGAAGCGGCGATCCGCGGCGTCTTTCTCGCCAAGGAGGAAGGCGTCGTCTGCGGACTTTCGGTGATGCAGCGCGTGTTTGCGCTGGTCGACGCCGACATCAGGGTTGCGTTTCGCGTGCCGGAGGGCCGACGGGTATCAAAGGGCGACATCATCGCGGACATCGAGGGGCCGGCGCGCTCGGTCCTCACCGGAGAGCGCACGGCGTTAAACCTTCTGCAGCGCATGTCCGGCGTCGCCACGCGTACGGCAGAGGCGGTTGCGGCCGTTTCCGGCACCAAAGCGCGCATTACCGACACGCGCAAGACGACGCCGGGGCTCAGAATCCTCGAAAAATACGCGGTCCGCGTCGGCGGCGGCGTTAATCACCGGATCGGGCTTTCCGACGGCGTGCTGATCAAGGACAACCACATTATCGCCGCGGGCGGCATCGGTCCCGCGGTCGCGGCCGTGCGAAGCCGCATCCCGCACACGCTGAAAATCGAGGTGGAGGCGACGAATCTCGACGAGGTTTCGCAGGCGCTTGAAGCCCGGGCCGACATCATCATGCTCGACAACATGACAAACGAGCAGATGAAAGAGGCGGTCGGACGTATAGGCGATCGGGCGCTTACCGAGGCGTCGGGCAACATGGGCGACCGGGACTTGCGGTTGGTCGCGGAAACGGGCGTCGACCTGATCTCCATCGGTGCGCTGACGCATACCATCAAAGCGATGGACATCAGCTTAAAATTCATTGATTGACACGTTATCCTGGATAAAGCGCGCCGGGGGCTTTTGCCTCCGGCATTTTTTTCGCGATTGTTTGACAAAGTCCATAGGCAGACTGTACAATAAGGTCATGTCTCAGGTGCTCCCCCTTGCGGGAGAGAATAGGGAACCGGGTGAAAATCCCGGGCAGCACCCACTGCTGTAACCCGGACAAAATCCGAAAGCCGGCAAAAACGCCGGCGGTCACTGCCCGAAAACGGGCGGGAAGACGCGGAGTAAAGGATGACGGGAAGCCAGAAGACCTGCCTGAAGGCGTTTATCTCATCTCTGGGAATGGAGATAGGGACAATTTTTCAAGCGAAAATTGTGTCTATTTCCTCCACATCGATTTTTTGGAGGAAGCATTATGAAAAAGGTATCGGTTGCAGGCTACCCGAGAATCGGCAAAAATCGGGAGCTCAAAAAATGGACGGAGGAGTATTTCAAGGGCGAAATCACAAAATCGGAGCTCCTTGAAAACGCCGCCGGCTTAAAAAAGGGCCATTGGCTGACCCAGTTAAACCGCGGCGTCAATTTGATCCCGTCCAACGATTTTTCGTTTTACGACACGTTTCTGGACACGGCGTTCATGCTGAACGCCGTCCCCGAGCGCTACCGAAAACTCGGCCTCGACGGGCTCGACACGTATTTCGCCATGGCAAAGGGCTATCAGGGCGAAAAGGGAGACGTCCGCGCCCTCCCGATGAAAAAATGGTTCAACACGAATTACCACTATATCGTGCCGGAAATCGACGACGCTACCGCCTTCCGGGTAAACTCGGAAAAGCCGTTCGACGAATACAAGGCGGCGCTTTCCGCCGGAATCCGCACAAAACCGGTACTGATCGGCCCGTTTACCTTCCTGCGGCTGTCTGACATCAGGTGTAAAGATAAAACACTTGACATGCTTGCCGACCGCCTTGTAAGCGTCTATCAGGAGCTTTTAAAACGCTTTGACGCGCTCCATGTCGAATTTGTCCAGCTTGACGAGCCCGGCCTTGTCGCCGATCTGACCGAAGCGGATATCGGCCTGTTTCAGTCGATTTACGGGAGACTCTTAAAAGGCAGGGGCGCTCTTAAAATCCTGCTGCAGACCTATTTCGGGGATGTGCGCGACATCTACCCGCAGCTTACCGCGCTTGGCTTCGACGCACTCGGGCTTGATTTCGTCGAGGGCCCGGAAAACGAAAGGCTTTTGGAAGAGCACGGTTTCCCTAAGGACACGCTGCTGTTTGCGGGGGTCGTCGACGGCAGGAACATCTGGCTAAACGATTATTCAAAAACCCTGGCGCTCCTTCGCAGGCTCGCGCGGGCGGTCGATCCGGAGCGGCTGGTGCTCGGCACCTCCTGCTCCCTTCTGCACGTCCCCTACACGGTCGGGAATGAAACGCGGATCGACGGAAAGGTCTTGGGACGGCTTGCGTTCGCGGAAGAAAAGCTCTCGGAGCTTAACGAGCTTTCGGCGCTTTTTGACGATGCGGATTTCGAGAAAAACGAGAAATTCATCGCAAACGGAGGCCGCGTCCGCGCCATATCCGGCGATGAATTCGTATACGAGGACGTAAGACGGACGATCGCCGGCCTGAAAGCCGACGATTTTACCCGAAAGCCCGCCTTCTGCGAGAGGCGAAAAATCCAAAAGGAGGCGCTCGGGCTGCCGCTGCTTCCGACAACCACGATCGGCTCGTTTCCGCAGACCCCGGATATCAGGAGCCTCAGAAGCAAATACAAAAGCGGCAAAATGGAAAGAGCGGATTACGAAGAGGCGATCAAAGCGAAAATCGGGGAGGCGGTCCGGCTTCAGGAGGAGCTCGGGCTCGACGTGCTGGCCCACGGCGAATTTGAGCGAAACGACATGGTCGAGTATTTCGGCGAGCGGCTCTCCGGCTTTCTTTTCACGCAAAACGGCTGGGTGCAGTCCTACGGCACGCGGTGCGTAAAGCCGCCGATCCTGTTCGGCGATGTAAAAAGGCTCAGACCGATGACCGTCGAGACAAGCGTTTTCGCGCAGAGTCTGACGAAAAAGCCTGTAAAGGGCATGCTGACCGGGCCGGTGACCATCTTAAACTGGTCTTTTGTCCGCGAGGATCTGCCGCAGAGGGATATCGCACTGCAGCTCGCCCTTGCCGTCAGGGAGGAAGCTTTGGACCTCGAACGGGCGGGCATCCGGATCATCCAGATCGACGAGGCCGCACTGCGCGAAAAGCTGCCGCTCCGAAAGCGCGACTGGAGGGGCGCATATCTCGACTGGGCGATTCCGGCCTTCCGGCTCGTCCATTCCGGCTTAAAGCCCGGGACGCAGGTCCACACCCACATGTGCTACAGCGAGTTCTCCGATATCATCCGCGACATCGATGGCATGGACGCCGACGTGATCACCTTCGAAGCGGCCAAATCCGACCTTTCGATCCTCCGCGCGTTGCGTGAAAACGGCTTTCGCACCGAGGTCGGCCCCGGCGTGTATGACATCCATTCGCCGCGCGTCCCCGGCGTCGGGGAGATCAAGGATATTCTGAGAAAGATCTTGCGCGATATGGACGCCGAAAAAGTCTGGGTCAATCCGGACTGCGGCCTGAAAACGCGCGGGACAGAGGAAACCGTCTTAAGTCTCAAGAACATGGTGACGGCCGCCTCCGAGCTGAGAGACGAAATCGGAAAAGCCATTTCCTAAGAGGTCTGAAAGATTATTACCTGACGTTATTGATTTTTTGCAGCCCGGCCGATAAACCGAACTCTGTTATTGGATTTCTCCGCGGTGCTGCAAGTGAATGCCAATGTGTCCGATTCCCAAAATTACAACCGACAGCATCAGCCAGGGCACTCTCCCGTACATACCGAGCAGGAAAAACGCAACGACAGGCAAGGTTGCGCCGGCAACCGGCACGCCGCAAAAGCTGCTGTAAAAATCGGCAAGGGTCTTTTTGCTCCTGAAGTAGCGTATCCACCAGCCTTCATACATAAGCATGAGGACAACTGCAGCAATCAGCCATATTGTCCAAAGGGACCATCCGCGGGGATTGAAATCGGAGAATATCAATGCCGTGCAGGTTACTAAAGCTTGGCCTACACGCTCAAATAAGCGAAGGACTCTATTTTCGTTTTCCAAATGATAGCCTTGCGGTTGATTTTTTGTCCAGATCAAATTAGGTATCGTCAGCATGAGAAGAAAAATCAAGCCCATGTATGAAAAGCCGAAATGACCCATATACTCCTCCGTCAAATTACTGTCAGGCCGCATGGCGCAGCATATCCATAGCCCTATATATTTCAACACGGAAAAGACATACCTTTCCCTTGACGGAAGGTATGTCTTTTTTGGTGCCGCTGATCGGACTTGAACCGATACGGACTTTCATCCGAGGGATTTTAAGTCCCTTGTGTCTGCCGATTTCACCACAGCGGCATTGTTGCTATATGATTTTAGCACATCAGCCGTCCGGTGTCAACGTCCGTCATTGATCTGAAAACTTTGCACGCACCTTGCCTAAAAATTTCTCCTCGTTAACGATAAACCGTTCATGGGTCCCCTCGCCGATTTTTTCCACCTCGTCGTATGCTTTGACGGAGAAAACAAGCCGCCTCCGGTCGATTTCGATCAGTTCGCTTTCAAAGCGCACTTTCATTCCAAGCGGCGTAGCCGCGGTGTGACTTACATTTAGGAGCGTTCCGACGGTCGTATTCCCTTCCCCGACCACATCCTGCACGCTCAGAATGCAGGTATGCTCCATGTTCGCAATCATGCAGGGCGTCGCAAAGACATCGACGCCGCCGCTTCCAAGCGTGCTCGCGAGCATCTCTCTTGTCACGACGATTTCCGACGATCCCCTGATTCCCGTTTCCAAATCATTCCGCCTCCTTCGGGCCCGTTTTCATCTATTATAGTAAGAAAGCGGCGGAATGTAAAGCTTTCACTCTCAAGGGGGTATCCAATACCCTTCTGAGTGTCGACAAGTCGACACTCAGAAGGGTAAAAAACGTTACGTCTCTTATGCTTACGTTTTATCCTCCGGTTTAAAAATTAAAGCGATCAGGTAACCGAACACGATCGCGGCGGCGATTCCGCCGGCCGTCGACTCCGTTCCGCCCGTGAAGGCCCCGAGAAATCCCGACTTCGCCACGGCCTCCTTGACGCCGTTTGCCATGGAGTAGCCAAACCCCAGCAAGGGGACCGTCGCCCCGGCGCCGCCCCAATCGACGACTTTGTCGTAGATGCCGACGCCGGTCAGGATCACGCCGAGCGAAACATAGCTGACAAGAATCCGCGCGGGCGTCAGCTTGGTCCTGTCAATCAGGATCTGGCTGACCGCGCAGATAATACCCCCTGTTATAAACGCCCTTACATATTCCATTCAGATCACTCCTTAAGGTGACGTAATGCAGACCAGGTGGCATATCCCGGGGATGCTCTGGCCCTGCTGTGCCGAGGTCGGGCTCATCAAGGCGCCGGTCCCGCAAAAGAGGACACGGTGCAAAAGCCCCTGATTAAGCGACGAAAGGATATAGCCGCAAAGCACCGAGGCGGAGCAGCCGCAGCCCGACCCACCCGAATGCACGTCCTGCCCTTTGTCAAAAATCATGACGCCGCAGTCGTCGTACACCTTGACGATATCCGTCTGATCCTTTTTGAATAGCTCGATCAAGATATTTTTCCCGGTCATACCCAGATCCCCCGTAACGATCAGGTCAAACGCGTCGGGGGTCTGGGCGGTGTCGCTCAAAAAGGAGCTGATCGTATCATAAGCGGCGGGCGCCATCGCGGCTCCCATGTTGTTCGCGTCCTTGATCCCGAGGTCCTGAATGACCCCTACCGTCGCGTGCGTCACCTTCGGCCCGGTCCCGGTGGATGAAAGGATCACCCCGCCCGCGCCGGTCACGGTCCACTGAGATGTCGGCGGCCGCTGCCCGCCGTATTCGAGCGGGAAGCGGAACTGCCGCTCCGCCGAACAGAAATGCGAGGACGTCACCGCCGCCGCATATTCGGCGTAGCCCCCGTCGATCATCATCGACGCGAGGATCAGCCCCTCGGCCATTGTGGAGCACGCGCCGAACAGCCCGAAAAACGGCACTCCGCAGTCCTTTACGGAAAAGGTCGTGCCGATGCACTGGTTCAGCAGATCCCCGCCGAAAAGATACTCGATCGCCGAAAGGCTGATGCCGCTTTTTTCCGCCGCAAGATTCAGCGTGTCCTTCTGCATCCGGCTCTCCGCCTTTTCCCAGGTCGCCTCTCCGAACGTCGTGTCGTCGTGGATGCGGTCAAAGGTGCCGCTTAGAGGCCCCTGCCCCTCCTTTTTCCCGACAACGGATGCAAACCCGGTGATCACAGGCGGGTTTGCGAAACAGACTGTTTGTTTTCCCACTTTTTTATATGCCATATCGTTCTCCGCTCTCTAAAAAGTTCTTCGCGGCGTTTTACGCCCTTAGCCGGAGCATGATAATCCGAACCCGCCTTGCGGGGCATCTTATTTGCGTCCGGCTTCGTTATTGTCCTTGATGGGCGACAGCCCATCTGCGTCCGCTGCCTTGCCGGACACAAAAATCCGCTCCCGCAAGGTCGAAGATTTCCGAGGCTGCGGGCCGTTTTGGGGCAAGGCGGCGGCCCGCGGGAAGGCTTGGTGCCTTTCAAGGGCCGGCAATGCCGCATCGGGGCGGCCCACAGCCTCAGAAACGGGTTCGGATTATCATGCTCCGGCTACGCAAGCCCGAACAGGACTAAAATAATTCCGTAAAAAATGGATGTGCTGATTCCGAACACCAGCACCGGCCCCGCTATGGCGAACATCTTGCCCGCCATCCCTAAAATAAAGCCTTCGCTTTTAAATTCCATGGCCGGAGCGACGATCGAATTGGCAAAGCCGGTGATCGGCACGATCGTGCCCGCTCCCGCGAATTTCGCGATCTTATCGTAGATTTTAAGCCCAGTCAGAAGCGCTCCGACAAAGATCAGCGTGATTGAGACGGACGTCGCGGCATCCTCTTTCGAAAGGCCGAAATACATATACAAATTCAAAATTCCCTGCCCGATCGTACAGATGGCGCCGCCGACCAGAAAGGCCATGACCATGTCTTTTACGATCGGCGACGGAGGAGATTTCTGCTCGGCCAGCTTCTGATATTCGGCCGCCGTTATCTTCATTGTTTTTTCCCCCTTTTTCCATATCCTTAAGATATTTTTGCCATTCTTTTTATGATTATGCAAACTGAAAGCTTGGGGCTTCACGGGCTAATCGCCGTCCGCCGGCATTCCCTCAACCGACCCCGATACCAGAGCGTCCTGATTCAAGTTTTCGATCTGCTGGTCGGAAAAAACAGTCTGCAGCTGTTCACAGTCCGAAAGCGGCGAATAGTCTTCAATCGGGTTGTCCTGCACGTCCAATAACACAAGCTTTGCAAGCTTTGCAATCGGAGAGATGTCCTTCAATCTGTTCCGGCTGATCATCAGCTGCGTGATCTGCACGTTTTCGGAAAGCGCGGAGAGATCCGCGATATAATTCCCGCTTAAATTGACGCTTTTCAGCTTTTTAAGCGGTTCGAGTGCGTCGATATCTGCAATCCGATTATTCTGGAAATCGATCACCTCAAGATTTTCGAGTCCGGCGATCGGGGACAGGTCCTCGATCTCGTTGCCCTCGCACAAAAGTCCCTTTAAGCCCGAAAAGCCGGAAAGCTGGGACACGTCGGAGATCCCGTTTTTCGAAATGTCGAGAAATGAAAGCCCTGAGAGGTTCAAAACGGGGGAAAGATCGTTTACGCGGTTGTCCGCGATCGAAAGCCAGGCGAGCTTTTTAAGTTCGGAGAGCGGGCCGATATCCAGTATCGCGTTTTCCCCCGCGTCAAGGTAGGAAAGCTCGGGCAATGACGACAATTCGTTTAAGTCGCTTATATTATTCCCGCTTACATTCAGCTTTTCGAG
This sequence comes from Clostridiales bacterium UBA6114, assembly GCA_002423435.1. Taxonomy (GTDB): domain Bacteria; phylum Bacillota; class Clostridia; order Oscillospirales; family Butyricicoccaceae; genus UBA6114. The sequence goes on along the minus strand of DIWE01000016.1, from coordinate 56,811 downwards.
ATTTTTAAGCGCCCCGATCCCGTCTAAACGGTCGAGTTTATTGTCCGACAGGTCGAGCTCGCGGAGCAGGCTCAACGAGGCAAGCTTTGAGAAAACATCGTTTGTAAGCGAACAATCCGACAAAGTAAGCGAATTGACTGACGCCATTTCCGGCATTGTTTCAAGCGGGATATCGTTTTTGATGCGGCAGAGCTTTAACTCCTCAAGCCCGGGGAAGAACGAAAGGTCTTTTAAGGTTTTGATCGTGTCGGCCAGGATCTTCCCGTCCTTCGACACGTTGGAAAGCGACCTTACCGCCCAAAGCTCGTCGGTCATAAACGTGCCCGAAGGCTTACTAAGCGCCTCCCTTGCCATCGCCTCAATCGCGGGATCGTCGAAGTAGGCCCTTTCGACGATCCTGTCAAGGGCGTACTGCCCGGTTGTCACGTCGCTCACCAGCCCGTCCTCCGACACGCTCACGGCCGAGATCACGGTCTGCCCGGTTTCAAGCGACAGCACGCCCGAATACGGCTTTGCATCCTTTAGGTCGCCGCCCAGCGAGTAATAACAGGTTTCCTGCCCGCTTCCTTTGATTTCGACTTCCACGCGCCGGTTGTACCTGCCCGGCGCGGGAGAGAACTCGGGAGGCTTCGGGCGCATCGATCCGATTTTGACTCTTACATAATCGCTCTGAATGTTGTTTATCAGCTGCGACGCCTCATACAGCTTATTTTGCATCACATATGCCGACGAAAGGCCGATATAAAGCTCGGTGCTGTCCGACACCTGCCCGATACCGTCCAAATAGGTTTTCTCCGCCGATTCAAAATCGTTTTGTGCGAGATAAACCCTGCAAAGCCCGAGCCTCGCGCCGATCTGGCCGGAATCGTACGCAAGCGCTTTCTGATAAGATTCAGCGGCCTTCAGGTAGTCCTCCTTTTTTTCCGCCGACGCGCCCCTTTTTTCCTGATAACCTGAAAGGATCCGGTCCTTGGAAGAGACAAAAAGCGCGCCTCCCGCCGCCAGCGAGATGATAAGTAACGCACCGAGTATGATAAAAACCTTCCGCATCAAAATCGCTCCTTCATTAACCCATAAAAAAGTTTTCCCCCTTTTTAAATATTTAATTTCTGCGAATATTTCCAATTGACGAAAAAAAATCCCCGATTGCTAATATTACACTCGGGGCATCGCGAGACCCTCGCGCTTTGCCGTTAAACAGTTTTAAAATTTCTCATATCATAAAAATGGTGAGCGTCACCCGCTACCTTCCCCGCAGACAAAAAAAGGTCTGCGGAAAACCGCAGACGCTCTTTCGAAAAGTATATCCTGATTTCTTATGCGTTATCGACCTTCGACATATGGCAGATCAGATCGAGGACCTTGTTGGAATAACCCCATTCGTTGTCATACCAGGAAACCAGCTTGACAAATTTATCGGTCAGCGCAATGCCCGCCTTTTTGTCAAAAATGGAAGTGCGCGGATCGTGGATAAAGTCGGAAGAGACGACATCGTCCTCCGTATAGCCCAAAATTCCCTTGAGCGCTCCCTCGGATTCCTTCTTGACCGCGGCGCAGATTTCTTCATAGGTAACGGACTTTGCAAGATTTACGGTCAGGTCGACAACGGAAACGTCCAGCGTCGGTACACGAAACGACATGCCGGTAAGCTTTCCGTTTAACTCGGGAATGACTTTTCCGACCGCCTTCGCGGCGCCCGTCGAGCTCGGTATGATATTGCCCGCCGCAGCCCTGCCGCCTCTCCAGTCCTTCTTTGACGGGGAATCGACCGTTTTCTGCGTGCTCGTTGTCGAATGGACGGTCGTCATCAGTCCGTCGACAATCCCGAAATGGTCGTGAATGACCTTTGCAAGCGGAGCGAGGCAGTTTGTGGTGCAGGATGCGTTGGAAACAACCTTCATATCCTTTACATATTTATCGTTATTGACCCCCATAACGAACATCGGCGCGTCCGCGCTGGGCGCTGAAATTACGACTTTTTTCGCGCCTCCGGCAAGATGCGCCTGGGCTTTTTCCGTGGTTGTAAAGACTCCGGTCGACTCCACGATATAATCCGCCCCGACTTTTCCCCAGGGGATCTCGGACGGATCCTTGCAGGAAAAGAACTGGATTTTTTTGCCGTTGACGGTGATCGATGTATCGTCAAAAGAGACCTCGCCGTCGAATTTTCCGTGTATTGTATCGTACTTCAGCATATAAGCCATATAGTCGGGGGTCATAAACGGGTCGTTGATACCCACAAATTCAATATCCGGTTTGTTAATGCCCGCGCGAAAAACCAATCGCCCTATCCGCCCGAACCCATTAATGCCTACTCGAGTGCTCACAGAAATTTCCTCCTTTAATTAGTTAAAAACGTGACAAGAATATTATACACCAGATGTTTTTATCAGACAAGCGGCAAGTTTAAAAAATGAAAGATTTCTCCTTCGTTGTGGCATTTTTGAAAATTTGCAGGCTTTGATGCTCGAAAATAGAATATCCCGCAACCGGACAAATATACGCGAAAACCGTCGGTTCCCCCCATATTATACCCAGGCAGGTGAAAAAAAGTGGCGGATACAGAATATCCCGCGGCTGATGCCGCATCTATCGTAAAGATACTAGAGCTGCTCGGCTCTTTTGATGAAAATTTGGTTGTAACTTCCGCATCCGGCCGGATCCTTTTTGCAAGCCACAAAGCGAAGGAATTCTTCCTCTCGGATATTACCGGAAGAAATATAAATGAAATCATTGACGACAAATCTGCCGCGGTCCTGATATCCTCGGCATTTTGCGGCAATTCCCTCACCCTGCAGGCGGAGTGCAACGATTCCCGTTTAATCCTGTCCATGCTCCCGTGCATCGGCTATCTTGTCATCACGGTGCATACCTCCCCGGACACAAAGCCGAAGGAGACGTTCTCGGAATATTCGCTGAGCGTCGACCACGAGTTCCGGGAATCTATTTCGTCTCTGTTCTCGGCGCTTTCGGTGCTGAAATCGCCCGGTTTAACCGAGGAAAAACGCTCGCGCGCGCTCTTTACCATAAATCACAACCTTCACCGCCTGCTGCGGCTGGTCAACAATATCTCGGACCTGCACAAAAACTCGCAGAAAAAGTGGGCGCTTTGTACAAGGCCCGTCGATATTTCGGCCTTTTGCGAGGCCCTTGTGAAAAAGCTCTCCCCCTGCTGCGAAAAACGCGGAATCCAGCTGACCGCAACGTATCTAAGCGCGCCGCTGACCTGCAATTTCGACCCGGAGAAGCTCGAACGGGCAATCCTGAATATCTTTTCAAACTCCCTGATGCATACAAAAAGAGACGACTCCATCTCCCTTCATCTGAAACAACAGGGGGATAAAATCATCATCCGGATCGCGGACAGCGGCTGCGGAATCTCCGAAGCGGAGCTTCCCTATGTTTTTTCCCGTTACACCTCGCCGCCCCCTCCCGATCTGAAAAAAGAACAGGGCGCCGGGTTCGGGCTTGCCATCGCGCGCGCCATTTTAGAGCTGCACCATGGCTCGGTCATGCTCGAAAGCAACGAAAACGAAGGAACGGCCGTCACCCTGTCGCTGCCGGGCAATCTGCCGCAAAAGACGGCCTCCCCGTCGCCGCCCAGCGACCCAAACTGCGGCTTTTCACCGCTCTTATTGGAACTTTCCTCCGTCTTCGATTTCCAGGAATACAAGATATAACGGCGGTTTTTTTCATAAAACGGGGGCTGCCCTGAAAGTTTTCAGGGCAGCCCCGTCATAAGCAGTCGGGGCACTCTTGTTACGGCGGGTAAATCGGTTATCAAAGCAAATCCTCAAATTTGCCTTGAAGCAGTTTACGTATAATGCCTGACCCTTAGCGGGACGCCGATCCGGTCGCAGAACGCTCTGCACTGCGTGAGCTTCCGGGGGCCTAAGATATCCACGACGCTCAATACGGTGTCCGGCACAAATTTTTTTACCTTTTCGGCAAAATCGAGCATGGCGTAAAACGCCTGCTCCCCCGCTTCCGGGCGGCAGAGAGATACATATTCCTCCGCCGTCGGCGCGTTTAAGGAAATGGAGACGGCGTCCAGAAGCCCGGAAAAAAGCGGCGCGACGTCCTTTCCCGCGATCAGGGACGCGTGTCCGTTCGTATTGACCCGCGTTTTCGGGGCGTTTTCGCTTTTTTTAAGCTCGGAGCAAATCCAGAGCATGTCGCAGAGCCGTTCGGTCGGCTCCCCGAAGCCGCAAAAGACGATCTCGTCAAAGCGTGCGGGGTTCTGGCTTATGATATCCTCGAGGATCTCCTCCCTCGGATGCTCCTTCGAGAGCCAGAGCGTCGGCGCGTCGCCGACGCCCTTGTGGTGCGAGCGGATACAAAATGTGCAGTTCATCGTGCAGCGGTTGGTCAGGTTCACATAAAGACCGCCGCCGACCCGGTAAGTCAGTTTATCCATTGATAGGACCTCGGATATTAAAAAATTCAAGCCCGTTTTTCATGGTGAGCGCCGCGACCTCCTGCAGGGTGCTTTCCCTGATCTCGGCGATTTTTTCGGCGACCAGGCGCACCTTTGACGGGTCGTTGCGTTTGCCCCGGAAGGGCTCCGGGGTAAGATAAGGCGAGTCGGTTTCGATCATGATCCTGTCCTGCGGCAGCCAACGGATGACCTCATGCGCCCGGCGCGCGTTCTTAAACGTAATGGCGCCGGTAAACGACAGGCAGTAGCCGAGCCTTACGAGCTCCTTCGCCATCTCGAGGCTGCCCGAATAGCAGTGGAACACGCCCCGTTCGACCCGGATTCTTCGGATGATTTCCAGCGTGTCCTCGTGCGCCTCCCGGTCGTGGATGACAACCGGCAAATGAAGCTCCCGCGCGAGGGCCATCTGTTCCTCAAAGCGCGCCTTCTGCACATCCCGCGGCGAAAAATCGTAATGGTAGTCGAGGCCGATCTCGCCGATCGCGACCGCCTTTTTATCCCCCGCGAGCGACGCGATTTCCCGGAGGTCGCCCTCCTGCATCGAGGCGCTGTCGTGCGGATGCACCCCGACGGAGGAATAGATGAAGTCGTACTGCCCGGCGAGGGCGACGGATGCGCGCGACTCACGCGCACTGCACGCAGCGCTCAGCAAAAGCGTAACGCCCTCGTCCTTTAATGAGCGGATCAGCTGCTCGCGGTCGTTGTCATAAGCCTCGTCGATCAGATGGGCATGGGTATCGAAAAACATCGTAAGCTCCCCGCACTGTTTTTTTTGCTCAGATTCGTTTTGAAGTATTATCGCACCTTTGAGCCCGGAGCCGCGTCGTCGGCGAAAACGACCCTGATCGAGCCCTCGGAATCGGCAGCCAGAATCATGCCCTCGCTTTCGACCCCTCTGAGCTTCGCCGGCTTTAAGTTGTACACGAGGATCAGATTGCGGCCGACAAGGTCCTCCGGCCTGTAAAATTTCGCGATGCCCGACACCACCTGGCGTGTTTCCGTCCCCATACCGAGCTGAAGCTTTAAGAGCTTGTCCGATTTCGGGACCGGCTCGCAGGCGAGGACCTTCGCGACGCGAAGCTCGACCTTTGCGAAATCCTCGATGGTGATCTGCGCGATGCCCTCGGCGGACGCCGCAGCTGTATCGGCCGCAGCCTTTACATCGCCCTTTGCCGCCGCCTTGTTCTCCAGGATTTCGTCGATCTCACCGATCTTCTTCTTCAGGTCGATTCTGGTAAAGAGGATCTCTGCCTTGCCCGTCGGGTTCCCCGGCTTCATCCCGTCGAAGGACGACAGGCTTTCAAAGGACACCGCCTTTGTGCCCAGCTGCTTATAGATGCTTTGGGCGGTTTCCGGCAAGAACGGTTCCAAAAGCACCGCGGCAATCCGGATGGACTCGAGCAGGTTGTATAAAACCGTGCCGAGGCGGCCCTGTTTTGCCGGGTCCTTCGCGAGAATCCACGGGGCGGTCTCATCAATATATTTGTTGCTGCGCCGCAAAAGTGCAAAAATTTCGTCGATCGCGTCGGCAATGCGAAGCTCTTCCATTTTCGCCTCGACGCGTTTCGGGGTGTCGAGCGCGAGGGCGCGAAGCTCCGAATCGATTTCCTCCGGCTCCGAGGGAGACTGGACCTTGCCGCCGAAATAGCGCTCGGACATGGCGATCGTGCGGTTTACGAGATTTCCCAGAATATTCGCGAGGTCGGAATTTACGCGTTCGATCATCAGCTCGTAAGTGATCGTCCCGTCGGAGGCAAACGGCATCTCATGAAGAACATAATAGCGCACCGCGTCGACGGAAAAATAGGAGATCAGATCGTCGGCGTAAATGACGTTTCCTTTGGACTTCGACATTTTGCCGTCGCCGACCAAGAGCCACGGATGGCCGAACACCTGCTTCGGCAGCGGCTCATGAAGGGCCATCAGGAGGATCGGCCAGTAAATCGTGTGGAAGCGCAGAATGTCCTTTCCGATCAGATGGACGTCGGCCGGCCAGTATTTCCGATATTTTTCGTCCGGATTCCCGTCGGGGTCGTAGCCTAAAAACGTGATATAGTTTGCAAGCGCGTCGATCCAGACGTAGACGATGTGTTTTTTATCAAAGTCGACCGGGATGCCCCAGGAAAACGAGGTGCGCGACACGCACAGGTCCTGCAGTCCCGGCTTTAAGAAGTTGTTGAGCATTTCATTTTTGCGCGATTCCGGCTGGATAAACGTCGGGTTGTCCTCGATATATTTGATCAGCCTGTCCGCGTATTTGGACATCCGGAAGAAATAGGCTTCCTCCTTCGCCTTTTTCACCTCGCGGCCGCAGTCGGGACATTTCCCGTCAACCAGCTGCGCCTCGGTGAAAAAAGCCTCGCAGGGGGTGCAGTAGAGCCCCTCGTAATAGCCCTTGTAGATATCGCCCTGCTCATAAAGCTTTTTGAAAATCTTCTGGATCTTTACCTCATGCGACGGGTCGGTCGTTCTCACAAAGCGGTCGTAGGTCGTGTTCATCATATCCCAGATCCGTTTGATCTCGGACGCGATACCGTCGACATACTCCTTTGGCGAAACGCCTTTTTCGGCTGCCTTGAGCTCTATTTTCTGGCCGTGCTCGTCGGTTCCCGTCTGGAAATAGACGTCGTAGCCCAAAAGCCTCTTAAACCGGGCGATCGAATCGGCCAGCACGATCTCATAGGTGTTTCCGATATGCGGCTTTCCCGACGTATAGGCAATCGCCGTTGTGATATAGTAGGTGCCCTTTCCCATTTATGGTGTCCTCCCATCCTCCGGCAACGCCGCCGGATTCCCCAATGCCTGAAAACAATTATTTTTATTATATACCGATTGCCGCCTTCTATCAATAAAGATTGCGGGGAAAGTCCCGCAATCTTTCAGTTCCTAATTCACTTTCAGTCCCCGCGATTACCTTGGTCCTGATTGTCCCGGCCCTGATCCCCCGACGGGCTGCCCTCGCCCGGGGAGACCCCCGAATCGTCATTGCCGTCCCGCCTGCCGAAAGGATTGTGATCGGGATTCTGATTTTTATAATCGCGCCACCCCGGCACGGAGATATGGAAAAGATTCGGGTTTTGCACGCCTTTGATGTAGTAGGCCATTGAGGTGAAAAAATACGGCATGACATAGAGGAGCAAAAGCCCAGACCCGACAAAGGTGGCCACGGTGGCGCTTGCCCTGACCGCGACGGGAATATTCGTCAGATCAATGGTTGAGCTTATAAACCCATAGTTTACAAATACCATCTCCGACGCGACCGATCCGAACATCACGACCAGGAAGAACCATCCGAAAAAGCTTAAGTTCAAGAAGAAGAAATCCCATTTCCGGTGCTTAAACAGCTTTCTCGACTCCTTAAGGCAGGACCACGGCTTTCTTTCCGGGTTTTCCGCCAGTATAAACATTCCGGGGAAGTAAGTAAGAAGCATAGCGCACAAGAAGACCGTAATCACAAGCATTACGGGAACCACAAGATATAAAAGGCTGTCATATCCCGCCTGGATGCAATAGAAAAACGCGGCTCCCGGCAGCAAAAGCGCCGCCAGCGAAATCAGGAGAGTTACGGCGGTAAACTCAAAATAAATCAGAAGCGCTTTCCAGTACCGCTTCCCCTCGCCGAACCAAAGAAAAAGATCGCCCACAGAGACCGGCTTCCCGTCGCACAGGCGCATGCAAAATTCAAAAAATCCAATCGAGACGGGCGACAGGATCAGAAGCTCGACAAAGGTCATCAAAGCGGGGAGCAATGTCAAAAAAATATCCGTCGCATAGGGCAAGTCCCCGGATGTGCTCAATTGGTCCTCGATCGGGACCTGAAGTAAAGTCAGCGAAAAATTGATCACCAGGTAAATCAACGCAATCCCGCAGCATTTGATGAGATTCTTCAAAACCAGCGTTCTTGCCTGCTTCTTGACAGCGATTCTATAAAAAACTCCTTCGTTCATTTTATCCCCGCCTTTTCTCTTCCTTTTGATGCCGCAGGGAGGTACCCTACGGTCTCTGTTCCCCGCCGTTGTCTTGTCCGGGCTCTTCCGGTTTTTCGGCCTCTTCCGGTTTTCCCGCCTCTTCTGGTTGTCCAGGCTCTTCCGGCGCGTCAAGGTCGGGGCCGAGAACCGGGTCGGCCTCCGGCATCTCGACATCCTTCGGCGGCGTCTCAGTTACGATTTCTCCTGTTGTGTCACCCGATGCCGCCTGGTCGCCCTGACCGGTGCGCACGACAAAATCCAGTTTTTTATAAGTCGATTTGTTTTCTGGCTCGCGGCGAACCTCCTTGCCGTCGATATAAACGACGCGGTAGGTTTCGGTCTTGTAGCCCGTGTGCCCCTCGCTTTCCACGACCTTCTGGTCCGGCTTCAATGAGGGGTCGACGACTGTTCTGCTCTCGTAAGGCGTCTTTGAAAGGACGTTCGTTACGAGCTTAACCTCTTTATTTTCGGTTTTCGTCCCGATCAGCTTGACGGTTATGCCGTTGCCCTTCTGAAAGGACTCCACCCGGATCGGGTAGGCGGTATTGTTCACAAAACGGAAGTCCGTGCTTCCGTACACGACCGTCGCGTCCTGGCCGAGCGGGGCATAGGTCACCGTAAACTGATGGTTGCGGCGCTCGGTGATTTTGAGGTCGGCCCGGAGCGCCGCCATATAGGTGGTGGACGACACCTGGCAAATTCCGCCGCCGAGGCCGTCTACGATTTCGCCGTTTTCAAAAATTTTCGCGTCCTGGAAGCCCCGCTCTACCGTCCGCTCCCCGACAACGGCGTTATAGGAAAACTCGTCGCCCGGGTTTAATATCCTGCCGTTCATATAGTCGGCCGCAAGCTTCACATTGCCCGTTCTGCTTTTAAGCGACGGGTTTAGGCTGGTCGTCACGTCGGCAATGACGTCGCGAAACAGCACTTCCTGCAGCTTTTCCGTGGTCACCTCGGGTTTTGTCACCGTGACCGGAATTTCCACCTCGGTCGCTTCCCCGCGGTTACCCAGAAGGCGCTCGGCCTCCTCGCGGTCGAGCTTGACGCCGTCTATACTCGGAAGGATCGTTTTCCCCGTCGGGTCCTTCTCAAGGTCCAGCTTCGCGTTTTGAGGCTCGGTTTCTACTTCCTTGCAGATTGCATCGAGATCCGGCGTCAGGACCTCCTTGTGCTCGGGCTCAATCAAAAGCGGGGCAAAATCCGCTTCCCGAAGCCGCTCGAACAGCGCGTTGTATACCGTGTCGGGCGAGATAACGGTGGATTTGTTCGCGAGATAAAGGATCAGCTTATTGTCCTTGACCTCGTATTCGGAGGTCTGGATCCTCTTCATAAAATCGTTTGCGATCAGTTCCGATTTCTTCTTAAGCGCCTCGTTGTCAAATGTCAGGATGTCGACGTCCGCTCCGTGAAACACCGCGCCGATAAGGTCGGAAAGCCTCTTGAAATAGCTTCCCGTTCTTCCATAGGCGATGACCGCGTCCGCCGCGCTCTCCTCGTTGATTTTCGCGCCGATTTCTTCCGACGTGACGGTGTAATCGATACCCTGAACGGTAAGGTTTAAGCTTTTGCCCTGATAAAGCCTCGCGTTTTCGTCGCGAAGCTTTGAGACGAGCGTTTCCCTGTCCATGCCGGAGGCGTCGACGGTGCCCGCACGCACCCCGGGGTAAACGAGGTCATACGAATAAAGCGCCCATGCGGATCCCCCCGCAAAGCACAATACGAGTACGGCGATGATCGCAACGACCACCTTTTTGGCTTTTGTCACCGGTTTCCTTTCGGCAAGACGCTTCGGTGCATTCCCTTCTTTGGATCCGAACAAACTTGGCATAGCTACCTCTTCGTATGTTAATAAAATCACTGAAATATAGTAATATTATATCCTGACATAAAGATTTATTACAATTACGAAACGGAAACAACTAAATTTACCAACTGTCGAAACCCCTGGCCGTCTCTCTTTCGAAAAAACAACCGTTTCGCTGCGATCATCGACTCCGTATTTGTAGTTTTTAAAGTGCCTTTTCGGCGATTTCCGCCTTCAGCAGGGCCAGGAACGCATCAGGGGACATCTCCTGCGTTTTCCCGTCCTTGCGGTTTCGGACGGCGAGCTTCCGGCCTTCCTCTTCCTTGTCCCCGAGCACTAGCATATACGGGATCTTCTCGAGCTGGGCCTCCCGGATTTTATAGCCGATTTTTTCGTTGCGGTCGTCGATTTCGACGCGGATTCCCTGCTCTTTCAGTTTATCACAGATTTCCCGCGCATACGCGCCGTTTCGGTCGGTAATCGGCAGAATTTTTGCCTGGACGGGCGAAATCCATACGGGGAACGCGCCCGCGAAATGCTCGGTCAGAATGCCGATAAATCGCTCGATGCTGCCGAACGCCACGCGGTGGATCATCACGGGGCGGTGCTTTTCGCCGTCAGCACCCGTATAGGTGAGCTCGAAACGCTCGGGCATCTGGTAATCGAGCTGGATCGTGCCGCACTGCCAGGTCCTTCCGATGGAGTCCTCCAGATGGAAGTCGATCTTCGGCCCGTAAAACGCACCGTCGCCCGGATTTACGACATACTCCATGCCCCGATCCTCGAGCACCTGTTTCAGCATGTTTTCGGAGGTTTCGCGTATCTCCTCGGTTCCGATAAAATCTTTCGGACAGGTGGAAAGCTCGACGTGATACTTAAAGCCGAACACCTGGTAAATGCTGTCGATCAGCTCGATGACGCCGTTGATTTCAGAGGACACCTGCTCCGGGGTCATGAAGATATGCGCGTCGTCCTGGGTGAAGCACCGCACGCGCATCAGGCCGTGCAGCGCGCCGGAAAGCTCATGGCGGTGGACCAGGCCGAGCTCGGCCATGCGCAGCGGCAGGTCCTTGTAGGAATACATCCTGCGCTTATACACGAGCATCCCGCCCGGGCAGTTCATCGGCTTTACGGCGTAGTCGCCCTCGTCGATTTTCGTGAAATACATGTTTTCCTGATAGTGGTCCCAGTGGCCGCTTCTGTGCCACAGCTCCTCGCTTAAGATCATCGGGGTGCGGATCTCCTCGTAGCCCCACTTTTTATGGATCTCGCGCCAGTAAGCCTCAAGCTCGTTTCGGATCACCATTCCCTTCGGGAAGAAGAACGGGAAGCCCGGGCCCTCGTCCATCAGCCCGAACAGGTCGAGCTCGCGGCCGAGCTTTCTGTGGTCGCGGCGCTTTGCCTCCTCGATCGCCGCGAGATGGGCCTCGAGCTCGGCGTTTTTCAGAAACGCCGTGCCGTAGATCCTTTGCAGCATTTTGTTCTTTGAGTCGCCGCGCCAGTACGCGCCTGTGACGGAGGTAAGCTTCAGCGCCTTGATTTTCCCCGTTTCGGGAATGTGGGGCCCCGCGCAGAGGTCGACAAAATCGCCCTGCCTGTAAAAGGAAATCGTCGCGTCCACGGGGAGGTCCCGAATGAGCTCGACCTTATAGGGTTCGTCCTTCATCCGCCCCAGCGCTTCCTCGCGCGAAAGCTCGAAGCGCTCGAGTGTTAAATTTTCCTTGACGATCTTTTTCATCTCCGCCTCGATCGCCTCTAAGTCCTCCGGGGAAAACGCGGTTTCGGCGTCGAAATCGTAATAAAAGCCGTTTTCGATCGCGGGGCCGATCGCGAGCCTTACGTTCGGGTAGAGGCGCTTGACCGCCTGCGCAAGGACGTGCGACGCGGTATGGCGGAGCGCCTTTTTCCCTTTGTCCGAGTCAAAGGTCAGAATATTCAGGGAGCAGTCTTTTATAAGCTTCGTCGAGAGGTCCTTTGCCTCCCCGTCGATCTCCGCGGCCAAAGCGACGCGGGCAAGGCCCTCCGAAAGCATGCGCGCGACATCGAGCGCCGTTTTCCCCTCTTCGACCTTTAAGACGGCGCCGTCTTTCAGCGTGATATTGAGCATGAAAATCAATTCCTTTCGTTTCATATGATTTTCGGGTATTTTAAAAACAAAAATCCCCGCCCCGAGATTCCAGGGGTGAGGATTGATTTCCGCACGGTTCCACCCTGCATGCGCTAAAAAAGCGCCGCTTATTTCCCCTTAACGCGGGGCAGACGCGCTCTATTAAAGCGGGCTCGGAGGGCGGTATATCTCCGTTATCCGTGCGGGACGGCTTTCAGCCGCGGCCGGTCCCTCTCTTGGCACTTTTCAAAACGGTTTTTTCCCCCGTCATCGCCGGAACAGATATCTTTATTATAGTATACCACATTTTTTTGTTTGTCAATCGTCCGACATATACGAAGCGCCGCCATTTTTGGTTTTTTTGCTACCTGTCCTCGCGGAAATACGGATTTCCGAGGGAGGCCGGCGGCTGGTTCTCCCGTTTCTTGCGCATTGTGATCATGACGAGCACGACGATCGTCATGAGATAGGGCAGCATGTCGAGAAGCTGCGACGAGATATAGACGTCCCTGCCGAACATGGGGATCGCGAGATTCTGGATCTTGAAGCCGATGCCTTTGAGCGCGCCGAAAAAGTAAGCGCCGAAAATCGCCTTCGCGGGGTTCCATGTGGAGAAGATCACGAGCGCCACCGCGATCCAGCCCATGCCGGCCGTGATATTCTCCTGCCACCTCGGCACGAAGACGATCGACAAAAACGCGCCGCCCATGCCGCACAAAAACCCGCCCGCGAGGATATTGACATATTTGTAAAGCGCGACGTTTATACCGGACGCGTCCGCCGCCGCCGGGTTTTCACCCGTCGCGCGAAGGGAAAGCCCGACTCCCGTCTTATACAGATACAGGTACATCAAAACGGCACAGAGAAGTGCCAAGTGCACATAGACGCTCTGCTCAAAAAACATTTTGCCCAGGATCGGAATGTCGCAAAGCACCGGCACCCTGACCGGGGCAAGCGCCTGCGTCAGCTTTTCCGGCAGCGCGATCCCGACGAGCTTTAAGCCTAAAAAGCCGGAAAATCCCGTGCCGAAGGTGGTCAGCGCAAGGCCGGTCACGACGTGGTTTCCTTTTAAGGACACGGTGATGAACGCGTAGATCAGGGCGCCTAGAAGCCCCGCGAGCCCCGCGCAGAAAATGGAAAGTCCCGGGCTGCCCGTCGCATACGCCGCCTTGAACCCGATGACGGCGCCCATCAGCATCATCCCCTCGATGCCGAGATTTAAGTTTCCCGCCTTTTCGTTTAAGATGCCGCCGAGCGTGCCGAACAGAAGGGGCGTCCCGACCTGTACCGCCGTCTGCAAAAACAGCGCCGTCGCCGTTACAAAATCATTCATTTCGCTCACCCTCCACGGCTTTCTTTACGGCGAGCTTCTCAAGCTCCTTTTTTGAAACAATGCTGTAATTTAAGAAAAATTCGCTGCCTAAAACGAAAAACAGGATAACCCCCTGAAGCATCAGCGCGACGGCGGCAGGGATCTGCAGGGCCGACTGGATGTACGCGCCCCCCTGCAAAAGCACGGCAAAAAGAAACGACACCGCGACGACCAAAAGCGGGTTTAAATGGGCAAGCCACGCGGTGATGATCGCCGTAAAGCCGAGCCCGCCGGAAAGCTGGTAGGAAAGCGAGTGCTCGATCGCCGATGCCTGCATCATTCCGGCGGCGCCGCAGAGCCCGCCGGAGAGCATCACGGCGACGGTGATGATCTTTTTCACGTTCATTCCGGCGTAATGCGCCGTATTCGCGTTCTCCCCGAGCACGGATATTTCATACCCGAGCTTAGTCGACCGCATCAGGATGTAAATGGCGGCGACGAGAACCAGCGCGATTACCCAGCCGATGTGCACGCCGAGCGCCTTCGGCAAAACACCGGCGTCCGGAAACCGGGCGATTTTCGGCATCCCTCCCGCAGCGGGGTCCTTCCACGGCCCGTACTGCAGATACGTCACCCAACGGATCGCGACATAGTTGAGCATCAGCGTGATAAGCGTCTCGCTCGTCGAAAATTTCATCCGGAAAAAAGCCGGGATGAGCGCCCAGAGGCCGCCGAACAGCAGGGACATGGCGAACATCAAAACGAGCATCGGTATCATCGGCAGCCCGGGGAAAAACAGCGCGATCAGGGACGCGCCGTACGCGCCCATGTAAAACTGGCCCTCCGCGCCGATGTTCCAGAACTTCATGCGGAAGGCGACCGCGATCCCAAGAGACAAAACGACGAGGGGAATCGCCTTGTTGACGGTTTCCCGGAAACGGTAGGCCGTGCCGACCGAACCCTTTATGATCTCGGAATACACCTGAACGGGATTATGTCCGATCACCGCCATGATGACCGCCGCGCACAAAAGCGCGCAGACGGCGGCGGCGGCGCGCATGAGCGCGCTCTGGAGCGGCGTGGTCTCCGTTTTTTTTACGATCTTGAACATTCCTCGCCCCTCCTTTAGTTCCTGTGTCCCAGCATCAGGAGCCCGACCTGCTCCTTTGTCGCCGTTTTCGCGTCGACGATATCCATAATCCGGCCCCCGGACAGCACAAGGATCCGGTCGCTCAAGGAAAGCAGGACATCCAGGTCCTCCCCGATGAACAGGATGCCGACGCCCTTTACCTTCTGTTCGTTCAGCACATCGTAAATATTGTAGGACGCGCCGATATCGAGCCCGCGGACGGGGTATGCCGTGATGATCAGCTGAGGGTTTAAGTCGATTTCCCGCCCTAATAGCACCTTCTGGATGTTTCCTCCGGAAAGCTTTTTGACCTCGTGGAACACCGAGGGCGTCGCAATAGAAAATTTCGCCACGATCTTCTCGGCCTTTTTCCGCCCTTCCTCGCGGTCGATAAAAATACCCTTTGCATCCTGATAGGTCTTGAGCAGGACATTGTCGACGATGTCCATCCCGCCGACAAGCCCCATTCCGAGCCTGTCCTCCGGGATAAAGCTCATGCTGACGCCGCGGCTTATAATCTCGCGGGGGTTTAAGCGCGTGATGCTCTCCCCCTTGAACAACACGTCGCCGGACGACGGGCGCATAAGCCCCGCGATGGTCTCGCAAAGCTCCTTCTGTCCGCTTCCCGCGATGCCGGCGACGCCGAGGATTTCGCCTGAATGCAATGTAAAGGAAAGATCGTTTACAGACGAGCACTCATTCTCGCCGGGCACGGTCAGATTCCGAACCTCAAGCAGCGGTATTTTCCGGTCCTCCGGCACCTCCGGGCGCTCGATTTCAAGCGAGATCGGCCGCCCGACCATGAGCTCGGTGAGCTCCTGCACGTTTGTTTCCCGGGTTCTCAGCGTTTTGACGCTCTCGCCGCGCCGAAGCACCGTGACGCAGTCGGAGATCTCCATCACCTCGTTTAGTTTGTGGGTGATGATCACGATGCAGTTTTCTTCGTCTCTCATGTTGCGAAGGATCGAAAACAGGTTTTTGATCTCCTGCGGGGTCAAAACCGCCGTCGGCTCGTCTAATATCAGGACGTTTGCACCGCGGTAGAGCACCTTCAGGATTTCGACGGTCTGCTTTTCGCTGACCGACATCTGATATATTTTTTTATCCGGGTTTACAATAAGCCCGTACTTTTTTTCAATTTTATAGATATCCTCCGAAAGCTTTTTGCCTTTGACAAGCGCCGTTTTGCGCCGGCCCAGGACGATATTTTCTTTTGCCGTCAAAACGTCGATCAGCTTGAAATGCTGATGCACCATCCCGATTCTTGCCTGAATGGAATCCTTCGGGGAATTAAAGACGGTTTTCTTCCCGTCGATCAGGATCGACCCGCCGTCCGGCTGGTAGATCCCCGACAGCATGTTCATCAGCGTGCTTTTTCCCGAGCCGTTCTCCCCCAGGATCGCATGGATTTCCCCCTTGCGGACGGAGAAATTGATATTTTTGTTTGCGACAACCGGACCAAATGATTTTGTAATGCCCTGAAGCTCGATATAGGCGTTTTCCATCCTGAGGCCCCCCACTTTTCTTGGCTTTTCAAAACGGCGATCGTGTGAAAGAGCCCTTTCACACGACCGCTGTTACAGTCACTAAAAACCGATTATTGCCCGACCTTGCCGATCACGCCCTCGACAAACCAGTCGCAGCTTTTAAGCTCCTCGTCGGTCATCGTTTTGCCGGCGGGTACCTTTTCATTGCCCTCGTTATCCTTGAGCGGTCCCGCAAAGATCGAAAGCTCGCCGGAAACGATCTTGTCCTGCGCCTCTTTTACCTTGTCCGCCGTGCCGTCCGCACAGTTTTCAGACAGGTCGTCAAGGGACACCATTCCGCTTTTGAGCCCTTCCCAATAATCTCTCGAGGTCCAGGTGCCGTCGATGATTTTCTGCACGTCGTCAACATAGAAGGCGCCCCAATGGAACAGCGGAGCGGTCAGATACGCTTTCGGAGCGGCGTCCTTGGTCGGGGAGTTGTACCCGACGGCATAGGCGCCCTTTTCCTGCGCCGCGATCTGCGGGCCGGTCGTGTCGCAATGCTGCGCGATCACGTCGCAGCCGCGGTTTAAGAGCTCAACTGCCGCCGATTTCTCCAGCGTCGGGTCATACCAGGTGTTGATCCAGACGACTTCCACGGTCGCGTCCGGGTTTACCGAGCGCACGCCCAGCGTAAAGGCGTTGATGCCTCTGACCACTTCCGCGATCGGCATCGCGGCGACATATCCGATCTTGTTGGACTTGGTCCTAAGGCCCGCGGCGATGCCGGAAAGATAACGGGGCTCCTCGATCCTGCCCATGTAAACGGATACGTTGTCGGCCATTTTCAGCCCCGTTGCATGTCCGAAATAAACCTCCGGATGATCCTTCGCGACGTTTAAGACATAATCGCCGTAATTGAAGCTGTTGGCATAGATCACGTTGCAGCCCTGGTCGATCAAGTCGCGGATCGCCTTTTCACAGTCGGCATTTTCCGGAACATTTTCGACGTACTGGGTTTTCACGCCGAGCTTCTCTTCGAGCTCCTTCCTGCCCGTGTCGTGCGCCTGGGAATAGCCGCCGTCGGTCGCGGAGCCGATATAGACAAAGCCGACCTGAATCTGATCCTTCGGGATCGCTTTCATCCCGGTGTCTCCCGCCTCGGTGCCCGTCGTGCCAGTCGTGGCGGGCGCGGTGGTAGTCGGCGCGGGCGTCTTCGGGGTGCAGCCGATGCACAGGGCCGCAAACAGAGCCGTGGCAAGGAGCACCGCTAAAATTTTCTTACTCATTTCAGTACCTCCATAGAATTTCTGGATTTATATTAAAATAAAAACAGCTGCTTTAACTGCGGAAGGTTATTTTTCCGTCCTTCATGCTTTCGATGATCGCAAGCGATTTTACGTCGACCCCCATCCTTCTGACGATCGCTCCGCCCTCCTGGAAGCCCTTTTCAATCGCGATCCCCGCGCCGGAAAGCGTCGCGCCCGACTGCCTCACAATGTCGATCAGACCTAAAAGCGCATTTCCCCGCGCCAGAAAATCGTCGATGATCAGGATGTTGTCCGACTCCTTGAGGAACTTCTTCTCGACGAGCACGTCATATGTTTTCCGGTGGGTATAGGAATAGACGGACGTTACATAGACCTCGCCTTCCAGATTCATCGACTGGCTCTTTTTGGCAAAAACGACCGGCACGCGGAAATGCTGCGCCGTTATGCAGGCAAGTCCTATGCCGGATGCTTCAATTGTCAATATTTTGTTAATATTCTTTCCCTGAAAAAGGCGCTTAAATTCCGCGCCGATCAAATCGTAAAGTGCGATGTCAATCTGATGATTCAAAAAGCTGTCGACTTTCAGGATATCCCCCTCTTTTACAATTCCGTCCTTTAAGATCCTGTCCTTTAATAGCTCCATGGCCTTTTGAATCTCTCCTCAAACCAACCGGAATTTATCCGCCGTTTGTTAATAATGCCTATTTTACCAAATTCGCACTATAATTGCCATATTATTTCTAAAATTGGGATATTTTTTTTTCTCTTTTCGCGGATATCCGACTCTATCATTCCGCATTTTCCCGTGTAATAATAATGAATGAGAAATTACTTGTATTTTTCGGCCTGTTTCATGCCGCAAGCGGCGTGAAACGCTCTGTGGAGGGTAATGCCTTGAAGAACTGTTTTTATAAGATGATTGCCGCGCTGTGCCTTTTCCCGGCGCTTTGCGCCTGCGCCTTCGTTTCTCCGGCGCCGCCGGATACGACTTCCCCTTCCTCCGCAACAGACGGCGCGCCCCCGGCTCCGCCTCCGCCCCCTCCAAAAAGCCGGGCGGAAATTCTCCTTTCCTCCATGACCGACGCGCAGAAAATCGGCCAGCTCCTGATGGTTCCGTTTTCGGGGACTGAGCTGACGCCCGAGATCAAAGCGCATTTTACCGAAAATTTCTTTTCAAACGTGATCCTTTTCTCCGCGAACATCCCCGACGCCGAAACGGCAAGGGCGCTTTCAAAAGAGATCCGGGAGCTCTCCGAGGAAACCTGCGGAATGGACGCGTGGATCGCCGTCGACCAGGAGGGCGGAAGGGTCGTGCGCATCCGCGACGAGATGACCGTTTTCCCGTCCGCCCGCGAGATCGGAAAGACGGGGGACCCGGAAAACGCCTATGACGCCGGGTATTCGACGGCGACCGGACTCCTTGCCCTCGGGATCAATTTCAATTTGGCGCCCGTTTTCGACGTCGACACCAACCCGAAAAACCCGATAATCGGCGACCGCGCCTTCTCGGATGATCCGGAAACGGCCGCCGAATTCGCCCTGCAGTTTGCAAAAGGCTCGGAGGACGGCGGGACACCCGCCTGCGCGAAGCACTTCCCCGGCCACGGCGACACCTCGGTCGACTCCCACAAGGCGCTGCCGGTGTTAAAGCACGACCTTACGCGGCTCGAGCGCGTCGAGCTTTACCCCTTCCGGCGCGCCGCAGAGGCCGGGATCGACGCGGTCCTCGCCGGACATATCGCGTGCCCGGCGCTCGACGATAGCGGCCTTCCCGCAAGCCTTTCCAAAAAGATGCTGACCGGCCTTCTGCGGGAGAAATTTGGTTTCGAGGGCGTGATCCTGACCGACAGCATGGACATGTCGGCCATTACGGAAAGCTATTCCCCTGAAGACGCCGCCGTCCTCGCCGTCGGCGCGGGCGCCGACATGATCATCGCGCCGCCCGACCCGGAAAAGCAAAATCGGATGCGCCTTGCCCTGGCCGAGGCCCTTAAAAGCGGAGAGCTGTCCGCAGACAGACTCAATGAGGCCGTGGGGCATATCCTGGCCATGAAGGAAAAGTACGGACTCCTGCATTGAAATACGGGAGTATTTGGATACTCTCTGGAGAGTGTCGGCTTTGTCGGCACTCAGAAAGAATTCTTGATTTATTTCGATAAAGTGATAAAATGATATCTGCTTAACAAACCGATCCGTCGGTTTGTTAAGTGGATAAAGAGGGTTTATAATTATGATCGTTTAGGAGAGTAAGATTATGCGTAAGATCATTTCTTTGACGCTTGCCTTTGCACTGTTTCTTTTCATGCTGGCAGGCTGCGCCCAGCAGGGCGCCCAGACCCCGACGCAAAGCGACACCCAGACCTCCGCGGGCACGCAGGCGCCGGAGGGAACGACGCAGGCGCCCGCCGACAACTCCCTTCAGTACATAAGGGACAAAGGAAACTTTATCGTGGGGCTTGACGAGGCCTTTGTCCCGATGGGCTTCCGCGATGAAAAGACAAACGAGCTTGTCGGCTTCGACATCGACCTCGCGGCCGAGGTCACAAAACGCATGGGTGTCGAGCTGACGCTCCAGCCGATCGACTGGGAGGCGAAGGAGCAGGAGCTGAGCACGAAAAACATCGACTGCATCTGGAACGGCTTTTCCATCACCGACGAGCGCAGGCAGAACCTGACCCTGACCGAGCCATATATGGACAACAACATCGCACTTGTCGTAAAGCCCGATTCCCCGGTTAATACTTTGGCCGACATGGCCGGCAAAAAAGCGGGGGTCCAGGGCGGCTCGTCCGGCTCCGATGCGATCGAGGACAACAAGGAATTTAAGGACAGTCTGAAAGAAGTTACCGAATACAAGGATTACCTGACCGCTTTGATGGACCTTGAGATGGGCGCCGTCGACGCCGTCGTGATGGACGCGACGATGGCCCGCTATCTGATCGCCGAGCAGGGCAAAAACTTCCGCGTGGTCGACGAGGAGCTTCTGCCGGAGGAGTACGCGGTCGGGCTCAGAAAGGGCGAAGAGGCGCTCAAAGCCGAGATTGAAAAACATCTCAAGGCGATGGCCGCGGACGGAACATTGGCGACGATCTCCGAAAAATGGTTCGGAGAGGACGTCACCAAAATCAAGTAAGCCCATTAATTAAGTCGGGGGAACCGCCGGGAGGATATCGCAGGCGATATCCTCCTATTTTTTCAAGGGGGTATTGCGTTTGAATCCCGCTTTAACCGCCGCTTTTCTGTCAAGCTTTGTGACGCTTCTGCTGATTTTTGTCCTGACTCTTGTTCTGGCCCTGCCGCTCGGGCTTTTAGTCGCGCTCGGCAGGATGAGCAGGCATCGGTTTATAAGCGAACCGGTCCGGTTTTATCAGCTTGTCATGCGCGGCACTCCGCTGATTCTGCAGCTGATGTTTGTCTATTTCGCGCCTTATTATATCTTCGGCTTCAGCTACGACCGCTTTACCGCCTGCATCGTCGGCTTCGTCGTCAATTACGCAGCGTATTTCGCCGAGATTTACCGCGGCGGCATCGGCTCCATACCGAAGGGGCAGTATGAGGCGGGCCGCGTGCTCGGCTTTTCCCCGGCGCAGACCTTTTTCCGGATTATCCTGCCGCAGGTCATTAAGCGCATCCTTCCGCCGATGGGGAACGAATTCATGACGCTTGTCAAGGATACTGCCCTCGCCTCCACCATCGCGATCCCGGAGGTGTTCCGCGTCGCGTCGAGCGCCGCGTCCCGCGAATTTTCCACCTGGCCTCTTGTCGTCGCCGGCGTGATTTATTTCATCTTGAATTATGTTGTCGAATCCTTCTTCCACTTCGCTGAAAAAAGGCTTGACTATTATCAATAAAGAAGTTTGGAAGAATTCAAGCTTCAAGATTTCAGTGCGTGTTGCTCGTCCCATGGAGCGCAGCGGAAAGGAATGGTCACAACCATGACGGTGATTCAGGCAAACCATATCAAGAAGAGCTTCGGTTCCCTCGCCGTACTCAAGGACATTTCCATCGAGGTGCGCGAGGGCGAGGTGCTCGCGGTCATCGGCCCCTCCGGGTCGGGCAAATCCACTTTGCTTCGATGCCTCACACAGCTTGAGACGATCGACTCCGGCGACATCAGCGTCGGCGGGCTGCAAATGGCGGCCACGGCGGACGGTGGGTGCCGCTATGCCGACGCCGCCGAGCTGCACCAAATCCAGCTGATGACCGGGCTGGTCTTTCAGAATTTTCATCTTTTCCCCCATTTTTCGGTGCTGCGAAACATCACCGAGGCGCCCGTCCACGTTTTGAAAATGCCCCGCGCGCAGGCGGAGCAAAAGGCGCGGGAGCTTCTTTTAAAGATGAACCTGTCCGACAAGGCGGACGATTATCCTTATCAGCTGTCCGGCGGGCAGCAGCAGCGCGTGTCCATCGCGCGGGCGCTCGCCCTGTCGCCGAGGGTGCTGTTCTTTGACGAGCCGACCTCGGCGCTCGACCCCGAGCTTACGGGCGAAATCCTGAAGGTCATCCGAGACCTTGCCAGGGAGAAAATGACGATGATGGTCGTCACCCACGAGATGGCGTTTGCCAGAGACGTCGCGGACCGGGTCATTTTTATGGACCAAGGCGTCGTCCTGGAGGAGGGACCGCCGGATAAGATCCTCGTTTCCCCAAAAAACGAGCGCATCCGGGCCTTTTTAAACCGGTTCGGGGAGGACACCTGGAAAAAATAAGACGGTGCCGCCTGCAAAGGACGACTTTGAGATATGAATGCGTCTATCATTCGATTTGGGGCTGCCGAACCCGGCAGCCTCAAGCTTTTCTTATGTGGTTTTCCTTTGCTCCGTGATATGCACGTCGAGCTGGTTATACGGGATCCGGATCCCTTCCCTGTCAAACGCGGCTTTGACCTGCTCGTACAGGTCGAAATTCAGATCCCAGTAGTCTTTTGTTTCCACCCATACCTTGCATACGATAACGACCGCACTGTCCTTATGCGCGCCGCAACGGATGATCGGCTCGGGCTCAAGGCGCGACAGCGGGTTTTCCCTGACCACCTGATACACAACGCGCTTGGCTTTTTCGATATCGGCGTCATAACCGACCAAAAATTCCAGCTCAAGCCTGCGTTCGGGATTTGCGGTATAGTTTACGATCTTTGACTTTGCGATATCTGCGTTCGGGATAAGGATCTTCCGGTTATCCGCAGTCGCCAGCGTGGTGTAAACAAGCCCGATCTGCGTGACGCTCCCCGATACGGAGCCGACCTCGATATAATCGTTTATGGTAAACGGCTTCACGACTATGATGAAGACGCCTCCCGCGAGGTTCGTCAGGGAATCCTGGAGCGCGAGGCCGACGGCGAGGCCGGCGGCGCCGAGCGCCGTGATGAACGAGGTGACGTCGACCCCGATCATCCCCGCGCAGGAAACCGCAAGCAGCACGACCAGGGTGATCCTTACGACGGACAGGACAAAAACGTGCAGCATCGGGTCGATTCTGGTTTTTATGATCCACTTGCGCACCAGTTTATTGAGTATGCCGATGACCGCCAGTCCGATAAGGAAGACCAAAACCGCATAAAGGATATTGATGCCCGCGCTGCCGATGAAGTCCTTGGCTTTTTCAACGATATCCGTCACGTTTCAACCGCTCCCTGTTTTAATTTCCTCTTATGCTTATGTCTACCACGACTCGGAGGGCCCGTCAATCCTTTTTTGTAAATTTTGTTCTTGCGCGGCGAAAAAAGTGGAATGAGGCCATAAAAAAGCGGCTCTATCTGAGCCGCTTTTTGTCACTGGCTGAAGTTTGTGGGCGTATATTCGCCGTCGTCGCTTACCAGAACATACCCGCATTTGTCGATCACCGTTTCGGGCAAGGCCGACAGCGGCCTGTTATTTTCATTCGACTGCAAAACGGGAACGATTTTCCCGTCGTCAAAGGCGCCGGAAACGATCTGATCCCATTTAAGGGAGTCAAACAGTGCCTCGGACTGCGCGTCGGATGCGTCGAAATATATCCGGCCCGAAAGGTCGGCAAGCATCCTGATATCCTGGCCGGCTTTTTCGTCTTTTCCGGTCGGGAGGGCGGAATTTTCCGGCGTCACGGACAGCACCATGTCGCTGCCGGAAAGCGCTTTGCTTATTTTGTCGAGCACTGTGTTGACCGCCGTTGTGCGGTCGACCCCCTCCGTATCCGAATAGGAGATCAGCTCCGTTTTACCGGATATGGGGAAACAGAAGTTATAAAACATCAGCTCGTTGCAGCCGAGCTCGGACGCTTCCTTCGCAAGCGCGCTCAAATACTGCGCCGTACCCTCCCGGTACGGGTTAAACCAGCCGATACTTTTATAATCGAGCCAGGTGGCCCCGCTCGCCGTCTTGACGGCGGAAGACCGCATCGCCGTTCTCGGTGCGATATTGTCGCGGAAAGCGGACATGCGCCCGATCACATAAATGCCGTTTTCGGTAAACTCCCTGATCGCTTCCGAAACAGCGTCGGACGCGTTTTCGCGCGCGCCCTCGACTGCCGCCGTCGAGCGGTAGGTAACGCTGCCGTCGGGATTTTTAAGGTCGACCACTATGGCGTTTACACCGGGCAGAGACATAAGGTCTCTCCTGTATTCGCCGTCCGAGAGCTTTGAAACGTCCGCCAAAACGGCGTGCAATACCGTCTCCGGCACATTTGTCGCCTCCGGAGGCGTCTGCGTTTCATTAGGCGGTGTTTCAGTTCCGCCCGGTTCCGGGGTTTCAACTTCAAGCGGCGGGGCATCCGAATCGCCCGGCGTCGTGTCGTTCTGGTTTTTCGACTGAAGGAAAGGGAATTCGAGCCTCACGCCGTCCGCTGAAAAAACAAGATAATTCTGCAGGATAAAAAACGCCGAAACGGCTAAAACGCACAGCCCGGCAAGTACGGCGAAAAAAACAAGCCGTCTCCTGCGTTTATCATGTCCGTATCCTTTGTATGGTCCCGGAATGCGGTAATACATAATAGCCTCCCTGCTTAAAGGCGTCAGGCAAGATCCTTTTCGGTCTCGGGGACTTTTCTCCTGTCCGTGATCAGCTTTCTCGGGCACACGCCCGCGCACTCGCCGCAGTTGATACATTTATCATAATCGATCCGCGCCACGTTGTTTTCAACCGTAATCGCTCCCGCCGGACATTTCTTTTCGCAAATCCTGCAGGCGATACAGCCAACGTTGCAGATATTCCGCACGTAAGCACCCTTATCGCGGGACACGCAGCTGATATGCACGTCCGCCGGATACGGGACAAGCGTTATAATATGCCTTGGGCAGGCTGCGACGCATTTTTTGCAGGCGGTGCATTTCTCCTGATCGACCACTGCCACGCCGTCTTTAATTTCAATCGCTCCAAAGGGACATGCCTTTACACACGTGCCGTACCCCAGGCATCCGTAAGCGCATTCGGACGGGCCGCCGCTTACCTTTGATGCGGCGAGGCAGTCCTCGATCCCCTTATAGCGATACTTCTTTTTGGTAGTATTTCCGCCGCGGCAATTTACATGCGCGACGGCGCGAACTTTTTCTTCCGCTTTGACGCCCATGATTTCGGCGATCGCGTTCGCAGTTCTTTCGCCGCCGACGGGACAGGCGTTTACCGGCGCGTTTCCCGCAAGGATCTCGGACGCGAGATTCGAGCAGCCCGCATAGCCGCACCCGCCGCAGTTGGCCCCCGGCAGCGCCTCGATGATTTTAGGCAGGCGCTCATCCGTTTTGACGGCAAATATTTTCGACGCGAACGCCAGAAGCACGCCGAAAAGCAGGCCCATCATGCTCAGCGCCACAACGGGGTATAGTATGCTTCGAAGATCCATATCGATATCAACTCCAATTTAAGCCCGAAATAACGGGCATACGTTTACCAGATTTTAAGCCCCTGAAAGCCCATGAACGCGAGCGACAAGAGCGCCGCCGTCATGAGCGCGATCGGAAAGCCCTCGAACGATTTCGGATAGTCGCAAAACTCAAGCCGCTCCCTGATGGAGGCAAACAGCATGATCGCGAGCGTAAAGCCGAGGCCTCCCGAAAAGCCGTAGAGCGCCGAACCGAAAAGGTTCAGCTCCTTGTCGATATTCAGGATCGCAACGCCTAAAACAGCGCAGTTCGTAGTTATCAGCGGGAGATAAATGCCGAGCGCCTGGTAAAGGGCCGGCATCGTTTTGATAAGCACCATTTCAACAAACTGCACGAGGGTCGCGATAATGAGGATAAAGGCGACCGTCTGCATATACTGAAGGTCAAACGGCACCAGTACATACGTGTTGACGATCCAGGTCACGATCGAGGCGAGCGTCATGACAAAGATGACGGCGCAGCTCATTCCGAACGCCGTATCCATTTTTTTGGACACGCCCAAGAACGGGCAGCACCCTAAGAATTTGACGAGGATAAAGTTCTCAATTAAAATCGCGCCGATCATCAGGCTGAAAATTTCCGTAATGGACATCTCTTACGCCCCCTTCTTCGACGAGAGCTTTTGTTTCACGGCAATCACGATCGCAAGCGTCAAAAAGCCGCCTGTGGGCAGGATCATGATAATGGCCGGCTGGTAGGCGCTTCCCAGGATGTGGAACCCTAAAAGCGTTCCGTTGCCGAGAATTTCGCGGATGGCGGACAGGGTGCAAAGCGCAAACATAAATCCGAGCCCCATCGCGAGTCCGTCGATCGCAGAATGCAATACGGTATTTTTTGAAGCAAACGCTTCCGCGCGCGCGAGTATGATACAGTTTACGACGATCAGCGGAATGAACAGGCCGAGCGATTTGGAAAGCGCCGGAGTAAAGGCCTGCATCAGAAGATCGATCATTGTGACGAAGCCCGCGATGATGACAACGTAGGCCGCGATCCTGATTTTATTCGGAATCACCTTGCGCAGGAGGGAAATAGCGGTATTGGAGCAGATCAAAACGGCTGTCGCCGCAAGCCCCATGCCGATTCCGTTTGAGAGCGACGTCGACGTCGCCATGGTCGGGCACATGCCGATCAGCTGTACCAGAACCGGGTTTTCCGTCAGAAGGCCGTTTTTCATCAATTTCATAAAGGTGCTCATTTCAATACCCCCTCCGTTTGCAGCTTTGCGACACAGTCAAGCGCCGCCTGAACGCCGCTTGTAACCGCTTTTGATGTAATCGTGGCGCCGGTCAGGGCAAGGATATCGTTTTCGCCGGTTGCCGCACCCTTTACGACGGTAAGCTGTCCTTTTTTCGTCGCATACTGATTGAGGAAAAGCTGGTCGTTGGCCTTTGAGCCAAGTCCCGGCGTCTCCGAGATCGATATGATGGAAACACCGGTGACCGCACCGTCGTGGCTTATGCCGACCATCATTTCAATCTCGCCGCCAAAACCCTTCGGCGCGACCTTGACACACCATCCGACAACATCGGAGCCCTTCTTCGCCTCACTCACCGAAGCCACGACAGGATTGTCGATTTCCGCGTCGACCGGGGTAAAGGCGTCGGCGTTTGTCTGAACCAGCTTCATCGCGTCGGCGGTTGTCTGCTCCTTTGCCAGTGCGATGCGGTCTTTTGTCATCGCGTTGGTAACTCCCAAAAGCAATGCGACGACAAAGGTGATGGAAAAAAGGACCAGCCCAAGTCTTGCAATCCCGCTTCCGTCTTTCTTCTCTCCGCCGGCTTTTGAAATTTTTTCTTTGCCGTTCATTTGCTTTTAGCCCCCCCTTTTTTACGCTCATAACCGAATTTCAAGGGCTTTGTATATTTGTCGATCATCCAGACGGTGGCGTTCATCACAAGAATCGAGTAGGAAACGCCTTCCGGATAAGCTCCGAAATAACGGATAAAGACGGTAATCAGTCCGCAGCCGATCCCAAAGACCCATTGTCCCGTCTTTGTCACGGGAGACGTTGAATAATCGGTCGCCATAAAAATGGCGCCGAGCATCAGTCCGCCGG
Source organism: Clostridiales bacterium UBA6114 (assembly GCA_002423435.1). Lineage (GTDB taxonomy): Bacteria > Bacillota > Clostridia > Oscillospirales > Butyricicoccaceae > UBA6114. Next base: position 29,408 of record DIWE01000016.1, on the reverse strand, counting down.
AAAACAGGCTGCTTGCCATCCACAAAACAGGGTCGTTGCCGCGCGGGAAAAAGAAGGTAAGGACGGCAACCGTTCCTATGTATGCAACCGGAATCCGGGGGGTGATGACTCCGCGGTAAACGAGATACAGCCCGCCGGCCAAAAGCGCCAGCGCGGAAGTCTCGCCCAGGCACCCGCCGATCTGCCCGAGCGCCATGTCCAGAACGGAGGCGTTAGGGAGCGCGCCGTTTAGCTTCATCTGAGCCAGCGGCGTCGCCGCCGTGACCACGTCCACCGGTGTGGTAAACAGCGACAGCGCGGTATGCGGTTTGACCCACGTCGTCATAAGGACGGGCCAGGAAAACAAAAATGCGCGTGCGGCCAGAGCCGGGTTCATAAAGTTTTTGCCGAGTCCGCCGAACAACTGCTTTACAAGGATGATCGCGAAGCCCGTGCCAATAATGGGAATCCAGAGGGGAACGGTGACCGGCAGGTTATAGGCAAGCAAAATTCCCGTTACAACCGCGGAGTAATCCCCGATGGTATAGGGTTTCTTCAATAATTTCTCATAAAGCCATTCAAAGAACACGGCCGCCGCGACGCTTACCGCCGTAACGGTCAGCGCTCTCGGCCCGAAAACAAAAACCCCGAGTGCAAGAGCCGGCATCAGGGCGATGATGACATCGACCATGATGGAACGGGTGTCTTTTTCATTCCTGACATGCGGGGAAGAGGACACAACGACATTTTTCATCTCAATCATTCTTTATCCCTCTCATTTCCTGCGCGCCTCCAGAATGCGCTGCTTTGCGGTTCTGAAGGATTGCACAAGGTAGAGCCTTGCAGGACATTCATAATTGCACGAGCCGCATTCGATGCAGTCGAGCACCCCGTACTTTTCGCATTCTTCAAGCTTCCCTTTTTCGCTGTACATATATAAATAAGTCGGAAGAAGGTTCATCGGGCAGGCGGCAACGCATTTTCCGCACCGGATGCACTCCGTCGACCGGGAATCGTTGTTCTCATCCTCGCAAAAGGCAAGAATCGCATTGGTGCCCTTTATGACCGGGACTTCCAGTGAAAACTGCGCGACTCCCATCATGGGTCCGCCCATCAGGACCTTGTTGGGTTCTTCTTTAAACCCGCCGGTGGCCTCAACAAGCGACTCGAGCGGGGTCCCGATCCGTACCTCTAAGTTCTTCGGATTGGCTATCGCCGACCCCGAAACCGTCACAACGCGCCGCATGACAGGCATGCCCTGTGTCACCGCGTTGAAAACGGCGCAACAGGTGGCGACGTTGAAAACAGCGGCACCCGCGTCGGCGGGCAGTTTCCCGGAAGGCACCTCACGGCCAGTGACCACGTTGATCAGCTGTTTTTCGGCGCCCTGCGGATATTTTGGTTTTAACGGATGGATTTTGATGTCCTGGCGACCGCCGATCGCTTCCTTCAGCGCGGGGATTGCATCCTGTTTATTTGTTTCGAGGCCGATGGTCGCCTCGTCGAGTCCCAATACCTTCATGAGGATCGTAATGCCGCCGATCACCTGGTCGGCGCGCTCTAAAAGGATCCTGTGGTCGGACGTGATATACGGCTCGCACTCGGCCGCGTTGATAATCAGATGGTCTACCTTCCCGATTCCCGATTTGATCTTGACATGCGCGGGAAACGCGGCGCCGCCGTGGCCGACAATGCCGGCTTCGCGTATGATCGCGATCAGTTCTTCGCTCGACAGGTGCTCATAGTCTCTGGGCTTTATGGACGGATGCGGCCGGTCTTCATAATCGTTCTGAATCACGACGGACATCATTTTCGCCCCACCCGGATGAAGCCGCGGTTCTATCGCGATTACTTTCCCGGAAACAGTTGCGTGGATCGGTGCGGAGACAAATGCCTGGGAGTCCGCGATTTTTTGTCCGAGATCCACAATGTCGCCCACCTTGACAACCGGCTCGCAGGGGGCGCCGATGTGCATGGATACCGGAAGGACTACGATTCCCGGAGCTTTCAGCTCCTCAATGGGCTTGTGACTTGTCGCGGCTTTTTTCGTATCGGGATGTACTCCGCCGCGAAAGGTATAAGCCATAGGGATTCACCTCTTTTATTTACTTGATGCCATCTGCATTCCGGCCTATTAAGCTTTTGCTTCCGCCCGGGACGGGCAGGGTTTCTCCGGCAAAATGCATAAATGGCGCAATGCCTGGTCTGTCAAAGTACATTTGTCTGGAAAGCTCAAAACGCGAGCCGCATATGTATTTTGACAGACCCCAGCATTGCCTGTACACACAGCAATAATTATAATTGATCACACTTAATTTCTCAATAACAAATAACGATAAAAATATATATTTTATCCCATTTTCTGCAAAAACCCGGCCGGAAACTACCCTTTGGAAAATATTTAGTATGCCATATTGGGATTTTCATTGCTATAATCTAATGCATGGGATGGTGATACATAAATGACGATAACGAAAGCCGGAGAAGACGGCATCCTGATTTCTTTTTCCGATAAAAGCGATGAATTTCTTGTACAGGGCGAAGACCCGGATTACTCGGGGATCCGCGAGCTTGCCCGCTCGGTTTTATCCATGCTCGGGCTCTTCTGGCCCGATTTTGGGGTGGAAATATACTCCTTTGAATCAAAGCTTCTCGTTTTTGTGGTCCGTGGAAAAAAGAAACGGGACGGCGTATTCGCTTTTCACAATATTGATGATATTCTTGATGCCTCCGCTTTCATTCCTGATCTGCCTGACGCTTCGCTATATTTATTGAATGGGACCTACTATCTGATCGCGCAGGCAAAGGGCACATCCCTGGCAGCGCTTCTGGAATTTTCGTTTTTTGACGGCAAGCGACCGTCGGAAAGCCATATCAAGGAACACGGCGAAAAAATTCTGGATGCGTCGTCAATCAAACAGCTCAGCGCGGTCCTTGCTCAACAGAAACATTGAAATTTTGAAGCATGCGGCTTGCAAAAAATGAGAGGCAGGGACTGAAATCCCCGCCTCTTTTTTATTAATCGGCCGTATACGGAAGCAATGCAAGATGCCTTGCACGCTTTATCGCAATCGTTAGTTCGCGCTGATGCCTCGCGCAGGTTCCGGTCATTCTGCGGGGCAAAATTTTCGCCCGCTCGGAAATATATCTCCTGAGTTTTGCAGTATCTTTATAATCGATGCACTCGACCTTATCTGCACAAAATGAACAAACTTTTCTGCGCTTTCTTCCGCGGTTTGCCCGGTCGGGTCTTTCGGACCTCTCGGGCCGGTCGGGCCTTTCCGGTCTCTGGCTCGCCTGAGCCGGCTCGCGGACTTCTTTCTCGGTTTCAGCCATTAATCTATCCTCCTCATTCGAAAAAATTAAAACGGAAGCTCGCCGTCGTCTTCGGAAAGCTCGCTGAAATCCGAACCTCCTGAAGGAATCCCATATCCGGGCGCCGCATCGTCGGCACGGGACACTGCTTCCCTCTTCGGTTCGGCAAAATGCACCTCGTCGGCAATAATTTCCACTGATTTGCGCTTGTTCCCCTGCTTGTCCTCCCAGTTTCTCGTCTGGATCCGGCCGGAAACCGCAACCAGCATTCCTTTGTGGAACCACTTTGTGACAAATTCAGCCGTACTGCCCCAGGCAACAACATCGATAAAATCGGTCTGCTGCTCACCGGAACGGCTGAAAGAGCGGTTGACTGCCAGGGTAAACGAGGTAACGGCCGTATTATTCGGGGTATGTCTCAGTTCCGGATCTCCTGTTAGTCTACCCATAAGAATGGCCTTGTTCAGCATATAAAACGCCTCCTCGATCAAGCCTGCTTGGAAATGATTAACGAACGAATAATACCATCGGTGATCTTGAACACACGGTCGAGCTCAGCCGGGAATTCAGGCGACGACGTAAATTCGATCAGGACATAATGCCCCTCGGTCTTGTAGTTGATCGGATACGCAAGCCTGCGCTTGCCCCAATCGTCTACCTTGTCGAGGGTGCCGTTCGCCTCAACAAGCGCTTTGAATTTTTCGATGACAGCCGAAACCGCTTCTTCGCCGATTGACGTATCGACTACAAATACCGTTTCATACTTACTTTTTAAGTCGGACATTTTCGCACCTCCTTCTGGACTTATGGCCACCGATCTTAAGCCGGTGGCAAGGATACATCTAATATATTATATATAGATTGGGCTGAATGTCAAGATAAACCGGATTTCCCAGGAGATAAAGTGAAAAAAATCTGCTTTTGATATTGCCATACGCCAAAAAGCTGGTATAATATCATTTGCATCGTCTTTTCAAGCTCATATGCTGGTGTAGCACAGTCGGTAGTGCAGCTGATTCGTAATCAGCAGGTCGTCTGTTCAAATCAGATCACCAGCTCCAAGCAAAAATCCTTAGAGCCATGCGGCTTCTAAGGATTTTTTGCATACATTTAATCGTTTCACTTCGTTTTTCATGGAATACCCCCGATCGGCATTTCAATGCAATGCCTTTGACTTCTTCCAACTGGTAATTATAAATAATCTTCCCTTATTGGCGTAAAGACATCAATTACCTCGCCACCCTCAATTACTTCAAAAGAGTGGGAAGCATTTCCAGGGATAGAATAACTATCGCCTGGATTTAATTCTATATCCAGTGTTTCCGTTCTCAGACGATACTTCCCGGATATTACATATCCGCTTTGCTCATTCGGGTGAGTGTGGGTTGTCGCATAGTTACCTTCTACATAATTCATTTTTGCGACCATAGATTTTTCACCGACCGCCAAAACATCAAGGGATACGCCTTTGAACGTTCTCTTTCTTGCTTGTTCTTTTTTTATTACCATAATGATTCTCCTTTACTATGAGAATAATTTTATTAGCCAAACATGGTAGTTGGTTTATTCCTTACCTTATTTAGAACATTTCCTCCACGCCAATATGCCTGCTACTGCTCCGCCCACAATTCCAATTGCCGGGTTCGCCGCATCTACCGTAAAAACGCCGGGGAAAATCAAGGCTGACATTGCCGTGTAAGGAATCAGTTTCATGAACTTTTCCATCTTTGCCCCAAACTTTATCTTATCGACCAGAACAGCTGGAATTGCGCGGGGAATATAGGTCACAGCTGCCATTTCCAAAATCAATATTGATATCTTAGCGCTGTCCATCCCTGGCCCCCTTGGTATCTTCCTTTAAGTCCTCAATTAAGCCCGTTCCAATCACAGCACCCAACACCATAGAAATGATTATCGCCCAACTTGCAGGCAAAAACAGTTGCAGCAGTGTATTGATAATAGCCGTGAGGCAGACCAAGAGCAGCAGACGACCATTTTTGCTAACACTGGGAATCAACATGGCGAGAAACGCGGCATAGAAAGCGATACCAAAACTGTTTACAATGATTCCCGACAAAAACGCAAAGGCTCCCAGCAATTTGTGTGAAAGCGGTGTCTCACGCAAGCGGCTCATAACTGAACTGCTCATAACAGCATGGCGCAGGTTGATGATCTACCCATACAAAACCTTTCATTTTAGCGCAAGCACAACAAATCGGCTGTTCTAATTCCTATTAGTTGAACTCCTTTAACACATTACCGATGCGTGCAATTCCATCAGCAATTTTTTCTTCCTGTGTATTGGAGAAATTGATTCTAAGGGTATTGAATTTATTAGCATTAGGGAAAAAGGAGTTTCCGGGGACAAATGCGACATCAAATTCAAGGCACTTCTCAAGGAGCTTAACCGTATTAATCGTATCGTTCAACTCGACCCAAAGGAAAAGTCCCCCTTCAGGTTTTGTATATTTTATGTCCAAAGGAAAATACCGACTTATGGCGTCAATAGCTACGTCGCGCCGCCTTCGGTATACTTCTCGAATTTTGTTGATATGCGCATCAATATCATATTTTTCAAGATAAGTCGCAATTACCATTTGTGCTATTGTATTGCACTGCAAATCTACGCCTTGCTTTACAAGCACATACTTGCGAATAACATCTTTGTCACCTGCGATCCAACCAATTCGATAACCCGGACAAAAAATCTTTGAAAATGTCCCTGTGCATACTATATTGCCTGTACGGTCAAATGATTTTACAGATGGTAAGAAGTCCCCTTCAAATCTAAGTTCTCCATAGGGATTATCTTCGATAACTACCACGCTGTATTTCGCTGATATATCCGCTACCTGCTGCCGACGCTCTAAACTCCATGTTTTTCCCGTTGGATTTTGGAAATTAGGAATAATGTAAATTATTTTTGAAGTTGGAGACGCTTTCAAAGCCCTTTCCAACTGTGAAATAATCATTCCTTCCTCATCCGTTTCAACTTCAACAAATTTGCAGCCGTATGCTTTGAATGCACTAATAGCAGCTAAATATGTAGGGCTTTCACACAGCACAACATCCCCTTCATCCAAAAACACTTTTCCAGAAAGGTCAAGAGCCTGTTGAGAACCATGCGTTATCATAATATTATCGTCGCAAAACGACGTACCAAGCTGAGAGTTCATTCGCTCTGCAATCCATTTTCGCAAAGGCCGATAGCCTTCCGTAGTCGAATACTGCAATGCCTGTTCTCCACTGTGTTCTAAAACAAAGTTGTTTACTGCTTTTATTTCTTCAATGGGGAATAATTCAGGGGCAGGCAATCCCCCGGCAAATGAAATAACTTCCGGTTTTTCTGTTAGCTTTAATAATTCTCTGATTTCAGATGCCTTGATACTCGATATTCTTCTTGCATATTTATACTCCATAATAATGTTCCTCTATCAAATGAAGATTTCTGCTTCGGAGTAAAGGGCCGCTTTCCCGCTTAGGATCGTGCGCTCTCCCGCATAGTGACAATACAGAACGCCGCCCCGCCTGGACGCCTGATAGGCGGTCAGTTCATTTTTTTTCGTTTTTTGGGCCCACAGTGGAACCACATGGCAATGCCCTCTACCGCAAACGGGATCTTCCGCGACATTGCATTTGGGGGCAAAGCTGCGGGTTACACAATCGTAGGTATCACCCTGTGCCGTAATGTGCAGGCACAGCCCATTCATCTGTCGGATAAGCTCCAGATTGGCAATGACCTGCCTCACCTGCTGCTCGTTTTCCAGTACACATACCAGATCGCCGCCCATATATGCCTCTACAGGCTTTACGCCGAGGGCCGCAGTCATATCTTCCGTAACAGCAATGGGAGCAAGCTGGAAAGACGGAAAATCCACCACAAGCAAATCATTCTCTTTTTTAACTGTCAGAACACCGCTAAGTGTGTTGAAGCGAACTTCGGTTAAAGCGGGCTCCACAAACCGGGTAATGATGTAAGAGGTAGCAAGCGTAGCGTGTCCGCAGAGATCGACTTCACCGCCGGGGGTAAACCAGCGCAGACGATAGTCTTTTCCCTCCTTTACCGCAAAAGCAGTTTCGGACAGGTTGTTTTCGATGGCGATATTTTGCATGGTATCATCGGAAAGCCAGTTGTCCATAATGCATATGGCCGCAGGATTGCCTGCAAATACCTTATCGGTGAATGCGTCAACTACATACTGTTTCATTTTGCGTTCCTCCGTCATTTCTAAGATTTTTTAATGCGAAAACTCACAAAAGATGCAAGCACGCTGAACAGTGCACTTGCGCACCATACTTTCGGATATGTCATTGAGCATAACGCCATAGTTGCTGCGGATTCCTCCACTGATGCCGTAGAGCAGACATGCTGCTATTGTCACCAGTAAGATAGAAATCAGGTTGTTTTTCCTAACGGTGGTCATAAATTACATTTCACATACTTTTCAAAATTTTCGGTATCGGTACGAATAACACAATGATGACGCTTCGTCCTTAATTCCTACTAACTTTCCAATTATATTGTAATATAAAATAGTGCGCCGCACGATTAATACATTGTGTGGCGCACAATGTTTTTTGAATATATTTAAGATTTGATTAATCCAGCTAATATTTTCGCACCTTTTTCAAGCTGCTCTAAATCTTTGGGAGCACAGATAGAAAGCCGAACGGCATGAGCAGGCGGCGTTTTGCCTACGACAAATTTTTCGGCTGCAAAGACTTGAACTCCCCTTGAAAGCGCAATATCTTCAAACGCCTTACCTGTAAATTTTTCGGGTAGCAGGAGCCAGCGAAAAATATTTGTTTCTTTTCCGCGGCATATTTCTTTTGGAAGCCATCGTTCAATGACCGCGCTTCGTAATGCCGCATTGATTCTATGGTTTTCAATTATAGTTTCAAATTGCCCGGAAGCTATAATACGTGCTGACAACTCTGCCATCAATGGAACAACTGCAACATTCAAGCTGTAGAGTGCGTCCGAAATAGCATTTTTATACTGCATTGGCGTTGACAGATATGCCATTCTAAGTCCCGGTGCAATTACTTTCGATAAGCTGGCAATGTAAATGCTCCTGCTCTTGATGTAATCGGATATGGCGGTCATGCCAATCTCCATTAATTGATAGGTTCCATCTTCAACCAAAATACAATCATACTGTTCCGCAATCCTTGCAGTTTCCATTCTTTGAGCTTCTGGCATTGTTATCGTTGTTGGATTATGGCAGGCCGGGATGATATAAATACCGTTAATTTTTTCATGTTTGCATATAATTTCCAAGGCATTCATATCCATGCCTTTATCATTTTGCGGGACGGGAATTAGCTGTATTCCCAGCATTGCTGCTGCACTTTTGATGCCTGGATAGGTATGCTCATCCACGGCAATTTTTTCGCCACGTTTGAATACAGCGGCAAGAATGGCCGATAGCGCATTTTGCCCGCCATTGGAAAACAGAACTTGCTCACGGTCAACTTTATGACCGCAATAACCCAGCAAGCTAACTGCCGCATCCTTCTGCCATTCCATTGCCCGGTCTGTTCGATAGCTAAATAAATCGACAGATTGGGCTTCGTTAACGATCTCTTTCAGCTTCTGCATCAAGAGCGCATTGCCCGATGGCTCCGGAACCGTGGCACCCATATCAACGACTTTTCCATCAATATTCTCCGATATAAGCCGCCCATTTGTAAGCGCACTATAAGACACAAATGTTCCATTGCCTACCGTAGCAGATAATAACCCTTTTAACTCGCACAACTTAAAGGCTTTTGATATTGTGCTTACATTAAGATCGAGGAAATCGGCAAGCTCCCTCTGTGGGGGCAGTTTTGTACCGGGTTTAATGACTCCGTCTGCAATATCCTGTTCTAATTGACGGGCTAAGCTCTGATAGAAAGGTCCGCTATTTCTATCTAATTTCGGCTTCCATGTTAAAGAATAGTTTTCAAAAGAATTGAATGGCATAGTCATCACCTCGCCAGTCAATTATAACATTGTACGGCTCAAGCGTCTATGCCGCAATTACTCGCATAGTAGGCATCCGTTTTTTGCACCAGTTTCCGATTTTCACAAAACAGACCGGCAAGCAATTCAGGTGTGGCCACACTCGATTTTCACAGCCCCGGGGGGCCGCGAAAATGCTTGTTGGGGAGCCTCCCCAAACCCGGCTTTGGGACATTTTGTCCCAAAGCATATGTTGGATTATTCCAATTACAGAAAAATCCACCGATAATTATTCTTAATACGGAAGTGACATACGAGCCAAGACAACGGTTTACCCTTGCCCATGAAATAGGCCATATCTGCATTCCGCGGCATACAGGAATCGATTTATGTTCATTAGATGACCCCTATGTCCGAATCGATAACACTATGGTAATAAAATAACGCCGCTCTTAGTACTGTTGAGCGGCGTTAATAATGTGACGAGGTTTCCTGCGTATTGAAGCGCATCTCCGGGGCCCATTCACGGGGGTATGTAACCGACGGACTCAAGAGAGCGCCTGAATGGCATTCAGGAGGTCAACGGTTCGATCCCCATGTATCTGTGTTTAAAAAAGCCGGTAACTTTAACTTTTGATGTTCTGTCATAGAACTTTGACAAGCCAAGTATGTATAATCGTTCAAATCGCTGCCGAGAAATCTGGTGGGTAACAAATTGCTTTCACGCCCGGAGCATGGTATGATTAAAAAAAGCGTATGCAGGCGGAGGATAAACCAGTGAATGATATGAAAAAATATGTCGAGCGCTTTTTTGATGAGCTTGAGATCTTCGAGGATTTAGAAGGCGGGCATTGCTATAAGATCTTTATCAGGCAGGCGATTTTGGAGTTTATTGACCGTGAAACGAAAGACACCGCCCTTGCCGTTTACCGTACGTTTTTCGACAGCTACCGAATTGCCCTCGAAGGGGAATCCAACCCATTTATCGACCTCTTGGACGTACTGAAAAATTACGAAGAAAATGCGGCCGTGCTGATCGACAAGCAGCGTGACCACTATATCCATTCGGTCAATGTGTTCATTCTGGGCTTATGCGTTTTCGCGCAGAATACAAGATTCCGCTCCGCTTTCCGCAAAGCGATCATGAACCGTAATGTTTATCCATACGCTTACGATACGAAAAACGAGGAGTTTTTCTACCGCTGGGGGATTGCCTCCCTGTTCCATGATGTGGGCTATCCCGTTGAGATCGTCGGGCGGCAAATCAACAAGTTTGTGGACTTTGCCACCGATGTGGGGGGCACGGGTGAAAAGGTCAATGTACAGCTTTCATTTTCCAATTTTGACGAGCTCAACCGCATCCATGAAGTCATCCCGAAACGCAGATTTACGGAATGTTATTGGAGCCGTTACGAAGAAAGTGTTTATATTGATATGCTCAAGCCTGTTGATTTGCTTGCGCATAAGCTGCACCTCACTCTGGGCGTGGATCTGAAAGCGATAAAATATGCTTTGGATGATTTTGTCAATGTGATGGCCCGATGCGGTTTTATCGACCATGGTTATTACAGCGCCCTCATTGTGCTGAAATGGTACGGATACCTCATTCAATCGGCAAAATACAAGTCCGAATATTTCTTCTGGCCGGTGCTGGACAGCGCAAGCGCCATTCTTCTGCACAATTGCTACAAGAATATGTTGCAGAAAAAACCGTTCAATCTTGGTGCGCTCTCACCGGAAACGCACCCCGTCGCATATTTACTGATTCTGTGCGACGAACTTCAGGAATGGAACCGCGAAGCTTATGGCATAAAAGATAAGCTCCGTACCCTTGCGGCGGAGGCAAGGATTGACCTCACCGACGAAAAGCTGAACATTACCTACATAACGCGCAATGGTTCGCTGCCCAACGATTTCTGCCGTGAGAAGAAAAGACTGCTGCATAAGCTGCTTTCTATGGAAGAAGTATTTGAAGCTACGGCGGTTCATTGCAAAGCCATCGCAAAAAATGCGCTGCCGAAGGTTAGAGAAGAATTGATTCCGCGTCCGAAGCTTGAGGATCTTGAGGCTCTTGCGCGTGCGATTCACGATTTGTACAACGAAAAACAGAGGGAACGCTATCCGGATAAGCCGCTCAAATATCCTAGCTTTAATGAGCTCCCGGGCTCGCTGAAATACTCCAATTTGCGTCAGGCAATGGATATTCCCGAAAAGCTTCGCCTGATGGGCTTTGCGATGCGGCCTCTTGCACAGGCTACAAACCCTGTTATGGAAATACCGAAGGAATATGTGGAGAGTCTTGCTGAGCTGGAGCATGAGGCGTGGGTCGCAGAGAGAAAATCCACAGGTTGGGTGTTGGGGAAAGCTGTGGATGTAAAGCAAAAGCTTACGCCCTATCTCATTCCCTACGGCAGGCTGCCGGAGGATATTAAACAGCTTGACCGCGACCCGGTTGAAAACATACCCATATTGCTACATAAAATCGGCATGGCAGTTGTAAAAACTGAAAATTGAAGGTTGCATCCTTCGCAAAATTCAGAGGGCGTCAAAAACCACTTTTCGACGGAGGGTAACGGATATGGGATTGTTCGATAAATTCAAAAAACAACAAGCGCCGCAGGCAACGCTTGTGAGCGGTATGGGAAGAATGCCGTTTCCCGCATACCGGGGCAGCGAGCCGTATATTTTCGTCAGCTATGCCCACGCGGATTCCGCAAGGGTTTTTGCGGAAATCAAGGGCTTCAATGAAAACGGATACAACGTCTGGTACGACGAAGGCATTTCTCCGGGGAATGAATGGACGGACGAGATAGCGCAGGCTCTGGAAAATTGCGGGCTGTTTGTGGTCTTTATCACGCCAGCATCCGCAGGCTCGTCCAACGTGCAGAATGAAATCAATTATGCCATTGATGAAAAAAAGCCGTTTCTTGCGATCCATCTCCAGGAAACCACCCTGCGGGCGGGCGTCAAGCTGCAAATTGGGACAAAACAGGCCATCCTCAAATACAACATGACCGACGAGGAATACCTTTATAAGTATACCGCCGCGTTTGAACGGATGGGAATGAGGCAAAAGAAAAAGGCGGCTGTGCCAGTTCCGCAGCCCGCCGCAAACACACCCGATACGGTAAACCGCAAAGTCTCCGTAGAAACTCGGACAGTCAAAAACAATTCGTCCTTGGAAAACGCGATGCTTTCCCGCGATACGGAATGCGGCTATGTACCGCAGGGGAAGGCCGTTATAACGGCGGCGGACGGTACGGTATACACCGCGGCGGCAAACAGCCTGTTTGTGCGTTCGTGGGAGCGTCTATTTGATGGCTTAGCGCCGGATTACAATCCGTCCGATCCCGAGATGATCCCTTTTTCTGAGATGGCTGGAATGGGGCTTGAAGATACCGAGGATAAATATGAATGCTCCGAATTCAACATCAGTATGAAGGACGGGGCAGAAAAAAGAGTAAACGTCGATTCTCCCGTCGAATTTGTCTTTGCAAGTGGCAACAGGTCTGTTGTTTTGGGGCGGACTGAGCTCAAATCCGTTTCCTTCGACTGGGGCGCGGAATGTCGGGATCAGTGGGAAAGCCTGTGTTTTACCATGAAGGACGGAAGCAGCGTCTGCTCCCCGGAGGTTCTTACGTTTATCGGTTACAAAAACCGCCCGCGGGAATCGCCGCAAGGTCATTTGTCAGGTTGGGTATCCGGCAACTCGTGGTCGTCTGCCCTCCGCACAAAAAGAGGTCAGCAATTGCCTTTTTCCCAGCTTAGGCGCGTTACCTTTACCGACGTTCAGACTGAGAAGGATGCGCTCTATGACCGATGGCTTACTGTTTGTCAGGCCGCTATCCTGTTTAAGGACGGCAGGAGCCTGACGGCGGCTCTTGATTTTGATTCGCTCAGTTTCCTTGTCGTCGACGAGTTCGGTCCCGCGGAAATAAAGGCCGAAGAACTGGCCGGTATAGACGTCGTTTCCCCGGATGAGGCGGGAAGCAAACCCGTCATAGGCGCACCGCCCGATGGCGAACTTATAACCGTTGGCGATTTTCAGATTGAGCATGGTCTGCTCAGGGATTACCTTGGAAGCAAGCCCGATATCAAGCTGCCCGACGAGGTCCAGATTATCGGATATTCCTCATTTAGGAAAGGCGCGAGTGTAATAGAAACGGTCGATCTCAACCGAACAGGCGCTCTGCTTGATAACGCCTTTGCAAATTGTCCAAACCTGCGTGAGATCCGAATCCCACGTTCCGTCACAATGATTCGGGAGAAACCTTTTGTCAACTGCCCGAAACTGACGGTATACTGCTGCCGGGATCAGCTACCGAAGGATTTTGAAAAAAATTACGGTGGAAAGAATATTGTCTATTTAGATGAAAACTAAAATGAAACACTCTGAAATGCTTCAACCTCAAGCTGTTATTTAGTTCTGTTCGATACCGTAGTCAGCAGCCCCTGCCCGGTATTTTGACCGGTGACTTCGTATTCCACGATCAGGTGTCTGCGCGTGTCCCCTGCCTTCTGTACGCATGGTAGCAGCAGTGGAAGCAATGATATGAAGCTCCATAATAGATTTTCTTTTCTGCTTCGGTGGCATCAGAAGGCGCTACAGCCAATCTTTCACAAAACTGTGAGAGGTCGGCTGTTTTTTGCGTTGAATACAAATTACATGTATACTACTGTAACAACAAATATTTTGGGTGAGTTTCAAAAAGTTGGGCGTTTGATTTAAGTCAGGCTCATCAAGTCAATCAGGTCCGAACCTTACTTCAATCGGGGAAGGGTTCGATTTGCGCTATATCTATAAATTTCATCTCGTGATGGACACCCTTGATGTTCGGCTATATCCTTCCGGCTACCGGGCGGATTCGACTTTCACCCTTTGGAACGTGCGCTCGCGAGGCGCGCAAGCGGGAAAGGGGCGGCTCTCTGCTGGGCGCCGCCCTTTCCCGCATTCGGGAGGAATGCCCCGATCAAATGAATTTTAGCTTACTTCGCCACGTCTTGGCAGAAACGCTGGAGGATCGTTGCGACCTGAGCGCGTGTAGCACCGCCGGAGGGCATGAGTTTGTTGCCGCTGCCCTGAATAAGGCCCGCACCGCAGGTCCACTGCATGGCAGGGGCAGCGTACTCACTGATGGTCAGAGCATCGTCGTAACTGAGAATATTGGTGTCTTCACCTGTGCTGACGTCGTAACCCTTATACTGCGCGTAACGGTACAGGATCGCCGCCATCTGCTCCCGGGTGATGGAGGTTGCGGGATTGGTGCCGTCGGAGATACCGTTTTCCATGGCCCACGTGCGAGCCGCATCCATATCGGCGGGCGTCTTGCCGTCCATGCGCGCCAGTACCATCCAAATCATCTGGCGGGTCATGGTCACGCCGGGGCTGAACGTCTTGGCCGAGGTGCCCGCGAACAGGCCATTGTTATAGGCGTAGGCCACGCTGCCATAGTACCAGGCGTCTTCGGCCACATCCGTGAACGGGAAGCTCACGATCAGATACTGAGACAGATGCTCGGTGGTGAATTCCACGCAGCCGGTCGCGGCGTTATACGTGCCGTTCTTCGGCTCGATGGTGCCGTCGTCCTTAATGAACCAGACGGTGATGCTGTCCGCGCTCTCGCCGGATTTCAGCGTATACGGGACGGAAACCTGAATCTTGCCGTTACCAAAGTCGCTGGTTTTGCTCCCGTTCACATAAACGTTTACGTCTACGACGACGGCGGAGCCAGCCTGTGTGCCGAGAACATCTTTCTGACTGTCGGTGAGCGCGGAGTTGCTGACGGTTTCAATGGAGAGCCTTAAGTCTCCCTTGCCCGCAACGGAGGCCAGCGCGTCCTTATCGAGGGTAACGCTGCCGGTTGGAAGCACAACTTCAAGGCCCGCAGAGCCGGAGGCGCCGTCCACCGCGGAGACGATGTTGGCGGGGATGACGACCGCGTTGACCTTCAGGGAGGATAGGTCAATCTTGACCGTACCGGCGCTTCCGGCGCCGGACGCGAGCTCTTTGATCTGCGCGTCGGTGGCTTTGACAGTGGCGGTACTGCCGGAGACGGAAGCGGAAATATTGGCCGTGCCGGAACCGCTGGATACAGGGATCGTTGTTCCGGCAGAGCTGCCGGAGGAACTGCTGTTATCATCGGTATCATCGGACACGGTGCTGGTCCGCTTGACATAGGAGATCGTAAAGGCCTGCCCCTCATCTTCTCCGGTTAACGTGAAAATGGTTTTACCCGCGCTGTTTGTCGTGATGGTATACTTTGCCGCCTCCGGTTCATCGACTCTGGCGACATATAGACCGGACTTGACAGAAGCGGACCCGTCGTTGTCATATGCGAAAACCTGATAATCGAGGGCGTGTTGCCCCATATAATAGCTGTGACCGTTTCCATTCGCATCTACCACAAAATATAGCGTATCAGGCTGAGCCTGTCCGTCGATATAATGATCCCAAGTGCCTATAAGGTCGCTGATCTGGGACAGGGAGCTGGATGTACGGGCTGCGGTGTAGTCCATATTTTCCAGGCAGAACAGGGCGATGACATTCTCAATTTCAGTCTCTTCCGGGTCGCTCATCGCAGCCGTCGGGATTCCCGCCGCCATCCAGTAGGCATATTCGCCCTCGTATAGCTTTAACAGTTCATCCAGATCGCTGCCGTAGCGGAACTCGATGTGGTGGGTGGTGTCCGGCGTATCCGGGCACATTGCGAAATATCTGTATTCGTCTGCGTTATGATCGAGGCTTTCAAAAATATAGAAGCCAAATCTCGTTTCATCAGTCGATGTTTCGTAACCGACATAGCGATAGGCATGGGAGAACAGTTCCTCTTCGCCCGCATTATAAGCGCTGATCTGCGAGCCGTTTAGGGTAATGGTCGCAACCTCGCCGGTGAAGCCGCAATAGAACTGGGTGCTTTCGGGATGCTCAGTATAGGCCGTTGCAGCCTCCGGGCCGTAAAGCGTGCCGCCGATGCTCGCCTTCATCGCGGCCGCCGTGGCGTCCGCATTGTCTTCGCCGACAATGACCGCGCAGTAATCGTGCCAATAATTGCCGTATGCCTCATTGAAGGTCGCGCCCTCAAACAGCGGCTGATAGGTGTCGGTCAGACCGTACAGCAGAGCCCCGCCGTCCGTATCGCCCTCGCTCTCATACTGGTCCCCGCTCTCGTACATGAGGCTGGTGGTGCCGACTTTATTCGTCGCAGGCACTCCATTGATCGTAAGGCCTGCAAACGTGCAGCCGTCCACGTTGCAGCCTACCGCGCGGCCGGCCACCGCACCGGGCGTCGACACGCCGTAAGGGGAGGCGGCGTCCGTCCCGGCGGTGATGGTGCCCGCCACCGTGCAGTTCGTGACGTTGAAGCGGTCCTCCATGCCGTAGAAGTAAAGGCCGGTGCCCACCAGGCCGCCCACATGTGTCGCATCGGGAGCATTGATATTGACTGTTACATTGCAGTCGGAAATCTCGCAGGGATCGGCAACTGTACGGAGGCTCGCATTATAGCTGCCACCCTGATCGTAGCCGCTGCCGTCGTCGCCCATACCGGCGTAGCCGCACAGGCCGCCGATAGCATGACCGCCCCGGCTCGTCGTAATGGTGACGTTAGCCGTGTTGCCGGAAATCTCGGCCATGCACTGCAGGCAGCCGCCGATGCCGCCCAGACCCACCGGCTCGTTGCCGGTCGCGGTGACGGTGCCGGTCGCCGTGCAGTCCTTTACGCTGCCGTTAAAGCCGCCGCCCACCACAAGACCGCCGCACTCGGCGACGTCGTACTGGATGATACGCCCCTTGGTCTCGGAGTCCTCCGCGTTGAAGTCGTTATCGCCAATCACAATGATGTCCACGCTCTCCACCGTGCAGCCGCTCACATTAACCATGCTGCCGCCCGCGATGCCTCCGACGCAGTTGGTGCCGGTAACAGTGTTGGCGCCTGTCAGGGTGACGTTTGAAATCGCACCGCTCATGGCATAACCGACCACGCCGCCGGCGGCCAGGGTGGTTTCATCGCCATTAACGGTCACGTTTTCCATTTCCAGGTCTTTGACCGCGCCCGTAGAGCAGGCGAACAGCCCGCCCACCGCGACCATGTCCCCGTCGGTAGTTACATTCATGTTGGAAATCTTGTAATTTTCGCCGTCAAAGCTTCCGGAGAAAACCTTGGTCATATCCATGTCGCCAGTGTCCATATTCACATCGCCGGAATAGGCCAGGACGCCGATGGGCGTCCAGCCCGTATAGCTGTAATATTCGCCGAGCTGTTCCGCCAGGTCAATATCGGCCGTCAGCTGATAGTGCGCGTCCAGGTCATAGCGCATGGCATACAGCTGCGCCGCATCGCTGATCTGATAGGGGTCCCCCTCCGTGCCGCTGCCGCCGTTAAAGGGCTCCTGTGTATTGCCGACCGTGTCAGCCGCGCCGGTCATGGTGCTGGTACCGCCGGCGGTATCGCAAAGGCAGGCGTAGCCCACAACGGTGCCCACCGCCGTGCTGCCCGCCCCGGCGGTGATGGTGCCGACGGTGGTGCAGCCGGTGAGGTCAAAGCGGGAAGGCACAGGGTAGTAGGCCCTGTACATCTCAAGGTAAAAGCCGCCGCCGATCAGGCCGCCGATCCGGGAGGAATTTTCGCCCACCGTAATATCCGTGTCGGCGGAGCAGCCCGAGACCTGGGTGGCGGCCTTGTTGCCGTCCTGGCCGGTGTAGCCCGTCAGGCCGCCCACCAGATAGGCGTTGCCGCCCACGGTGATGTCCACGCCCTCTACGGTGCAGCCGGTGACGGATTCGGCGGAGATGGCGCAGCCGGACAGGCCACCGATGCCGAAGCAGTAGGTTCCATCGACGGTAACGCTGCTGTCCCGAGCGGAGCAGTTTGCCAGGTTGCAGCCCTCCAGGCCGCCACCCACCAGGCCCGCGTCATGGGCGTTCTCACCCAATGCGGAAGCGCCGCCGACCGTCATCATCGTCAGCGCGGTTCCGGTGACGTCACAATTTAATATGGTGGAATCCATGCCCGCGCCCACGATTCCGGCCACCATATTGGGGGCGGCGCCTTCTTCACTCAGAGTACCGGTGATGCTATTCGTGCCGGTCAGGTTTACGTCGTTCACTGCAGAATTGTAAGCGTAGCCGATGGCCGCGGCGGCCATGGCATTGCCTGAAATAACGGCATTTTCAATGGTCAGATTCTCCACCGTGCCGTTTGCTACAACGCCGAACAGCCCAACGCACATGGTGCCGTCTGTGATGGTTAATCCGGTAACTGTCTTCCCGTTGCCGTCAAAGGTTCCGGAGAATGCATACGCCGCGTCCGGTGTTTCGCCGGATGGGTCGCCGGCATCCGGCATATAAGAGCCAATGGGAGTCCAGGCACTCGCATAATCGGTTTCGGATAGGTCGATATTGTTTCCCAGTATGTAATAGGCGTCAACATCATCCCGTATAGCGTATAGCCCTGCCGCCGTCGTAATCACATACGGATCCGCTTGCGTGCCGCTGCCGTTTCCGGGAAAATCCGCTGCCAATGCTGTTGCAGGCAGTAATGACAACACCATAAGGACCGCCATCAGCCATGAAAGGATTCGCTTGTTTTTCATTTGTATTTCCTCCTCTTTTCAACTTAAATTTGTGCAAATGCAATCAAACCTGTCTTACTGACGCCGAAGGTTAGCGGTCGCTAACCGATGTACTTAATCAAATCCATGCCCGACTGCACTGTCTGCTATAAGCATGGATTGCATGATAAGTATTGAAATAATACATCAAATCGTTTCCAAACTACACTTCCATAGCCCAAAAGTGTTTCCCTAACCCTTAATACATCTTCGCGGAATCACAATCACCTCCAGACGCAGTTAGATCGATCTAACTGTTTCTCAAAAAAAAACTACCGGCAATATTAAGACATTTATGGCGAGTAATTTGGATAATTCTTCTTATCCTTTATATCACTTACGCTTTCCATTTGTCAAGACCTTATACTCCAAATACCGCATATAAACAACAACAGGTGAATAAAAACCTCTCAAAAACGCCTCAATACAATTTATTTTCTCTGTTTTGTCTTGTCTGCCATATAGTTTAGTTGATTCGACTATTGGATACAGTATCTTGATGTCTATGCCAT
This sequence comes from Clostridiales bacterium UBA6114, assembly GCA_002423435.1. Taxonomy (GTDB): domain Bacteria; phylum Bacillota; class Clostridia; order Oscillospirales; family Butyricicoccaceae; genus UBA6114. The sequence continues at coordinate 10,046 of DIWE01000016.1, read as the reverse complement.
TCCGGATCGTTTCATTGAAGAGAGCATTAATTTATTGTATACTTGCGGCATAAAATATTCCTGCACTATGGACGATATATAGATTAATCATAAGGCTCAATTCGGTGCAAAAAGGAGGCGGTCCGATGCCAAAGAAGCCGGAACCCCAAAACGAAATACACTACTATTCCGACCGCCTGAAAAAGAAGCTCGCCCGAATGAAAACCGCGCGCACCGCTATTGTCGAAGCCCCATCCGGCTACGGCAAGACGACCGCCGTGCGCGACTGGCTGAGCGATACCGTTCCCCGGAGCATGCCTGTCTGCTGGTTTACGGCGACGGACGAGTTGCCCGCCGCGTGCTTTGGCCGCTTTGCGCAGGCGCTGTCAAAAATTGACGACCGGGCCTGCGAGCGGCTGTTGAAAACCGGGCTGCCGAACGCCGCAACCCTCGGCGAGGCCTGCGACGCGGTACGTTCCATAAAATGTGAGTTTGATACCTGGTTTATCGTCGACAACGCGCAGTACATGCTCCCCGTATTGCCTCCCTCCTTTTTCAAAGCGCTTGTCGAGCATGGCGGCGAGAAGCTGCATCTCGTCCTGCTGACGAAAATGCTCGGACGGACGGCTCTTGCCGCCGTCAAGGGAAGCGGCATTTTGCACATTACCGCTTCCGACCTGCGTCTTGATGCCGGCGATGTGCTGCGATATTTCGCGCTTGCCGGGATACAAACTTCGCAGGAGACTGCAGAGAAAATCGAAAGGTATACCGGCGGCTGGGTCATCGCGGTATACCTTCAGCTTAAGGTATATAAGGAACACGGCGGCATCGGGGATACCCGCGATATAACGGCCCTTATGGAGCATTTGTTATGGAACTGCCTTTCAGGCGAGCAGCAGGACTTTTTTCTCAGGCTCACGCCGTTTGAATCCGCCACCGTGCGCCAGATATGCACGCTGTTCGGTTTCGACGCCCTGCCCGAGTACGTGCTTGATGCCCTGAATAACCCGTTCATGTATTATGACCCCATCGAGAAGCGCTACGCGCCTCACAGCATCCTGTATGAGCTGGCCCGGCAGAAATTCCGGGAGCGGGAAAACGATTTCAAGAGGGAATGCTATTTGCAGGCGGGCGATTTATGCCGCGGCGAGGACAGAGTTTTGGAGGCGCTCGGTTTCTATTGGCGGATAAGAGACTGCGGCAGGTTTCTCTCCGTCGACTTTTCCCCCTTCATTTTGGAGGATATCGGGGACGCGCCTTTTTATACCGTTGCCCTCCAGCTTTCAAAATGCCCCGCCGATCTCAAGGAGCAATATCCGCTGTCCATGCTGCGCGTCGCGTGGGCGCTGAAAACGCACGGCTTTGACGCGGAGTTTGACACTCTTCTAAACGAGCTTCGTCCGATCGTCAAATCCAGAATGGATGAGCCGGAGCTTTACGGCGAGTGGCTGCTGCTATCTTCCTTTCAGTGCCATCCCGATCTGACCGGAATGGCCGCCATGCTCCAAAAGGCCGAGCCTTTTTTTGCGGGCAAATGCTCGCGGGTAATACTCCCCGCCGCGCTTTGGGGTTTTTCCGTCTGGGGGCCGCTCGCCTTGTATTATGTGCAGCCGGGCGGGGCTGATCGTGCGGCGGAGGTGCTGGCGGGATACTTATCGGTTTATTCGCGGCTGACAAACGGCGGCGGCTCCGGCGGGGACGCCTTATACCGCGCGGAGCTTTCCTATCACCGGGGAGACTTATCGGACGCGGAGATTTATGCTTATAAGGCCATGTACCTCGCCCAGTCAAAGCAGCAGAGCATTGTGCAGATGAGCGCTGTTTTGCAGCTTGCCCAGGTCGCGCTGCACAAGGCGGACACGGCGGGCTGGCAGAACGCCGTCGACTCTATGAAACACGCCGCCGCCCCCGCGCAGGATGCTTTCGCTTTCCGTGCGGCGCTGGATATCATGCGCGGGATGTTGTTTGCGGAGCTTGCGCAGCTGGACGGTATCGCCGATTGGCTCAAGGAAGGCAATTTTTCAAAGCCGCGGCTTTTGCCCGCGCTTGTTCCTTTAGCCGTGTTCGTCCACGCAAACTTTCTGATGCACAAGGGGCAGTTTACGCGCCTTGTCGGGCTGATCGAAGCCCGGTATCCCGACGGCGTTTCAGATTCCCCTCTGGTAAGCATGCTGCTTTCGCTGACGGCAGCTGTGGGCTACCTGCAAACAGGCAGTCGGGCCCGCGCACAGACGTGTATCCAAAGAGCCGCTTCCCAGACGCTGCCCGACGGCGTTATTTTTCCCTTCGCGTCCTATGCATGGTCACTAGACGGGATGGTAGACGCGCTGATTGAGAAAGAATACCCCGCGCTGATGGGTCGGTTTCTCGAAATAAAAGAGCGCTTTGCCGCCGGCTGGATTAAGCTGTACGGCGATCTTCGGCCGGAGGAGTTGCCCGACGCCTTGACCGAGCGCGAGCGCGAGGTTGCATCTCTCGCCGCACAGGGTCTCAGAAACAGCGAGATTGCTTCAATGCTGAATGTCTCGGAAAACACCGTCCGCGCACACCTGCGTACGGCGTTTTCCAAGCTTAATGTCGACCGCCGCGCGAAGCTCGCGGAAAAGCTGAAATAATCCGAGCTGTGCTCGGACATGTGCCGGAAATAAAATCAAATATTCCTCAAAAATTAGTCCATTCGGACGATGTGCAAATAAAAATCCCGTCTTACAATCAAAGTAAGATGGAATTTTTTTGCATGCTCGGAGAAATTTAACACGCGGAGGGAAGCAGATGGAAAAAATCATTAAAGAAAATAACCTTTATATGTTAATAAAAAAAAGAAAATTGACAGTTTTTCTGCTGACACTTGGACTTACTATGCTCATGGCGCAGTTTACCGTCGCTTCGGCCACGGATCTCAACACGGAGCTTGTGACAAACGGGGGCGCAGAGTCAGGCACGGCAGGCACAATTCCAGGCTGGACCGACGATACCGGGCAGGGCCGCTGGAGCTCTTCCGCACAATACTCAGACTGGGCCCTTCCGGCCGCGGGCAGCCGGTATTTCTTTATGTACAATCCCAGTATGGATTACCTGTCGGGAACGATGTCGCAGGAGATTACTCTGTCCGGCACCGAAGGAAGCGGCCTGTTTGCCGGCATCTCCGCCGGAAACGTATCCGTCAATTTCAGCGTCAGCATGTTCCAGAATATCAGCGCGGATAACGAAGCAAAGGCGGTTTTGGAGGAATATGCCGCGGACGGCGTCCTGCTGAAAACCTCTCAGGTATCGAACACCACCTCGTCCGGCACCGCAATGGGGCCTTATCAAATCAACACCCAGCTAAACCCCGGCACCAGAAAGCTCAAGGTGATCCTGTCCGCAATTCTGACCCGCGGCGGTTATGCTCAATTTGATAAAGTATCTTTGAAGCTTGTGGATGCTTCCACCGGAAGCGCCCCGGTTTTCGGAAGCGATTTCCCGGCTTTGGCGGAAACGGATGCCGGAGTGACTTATTCCTCGTCCTTTACGATCAGCGACGCCGACACCGGCGACGTCGATCATCTGACATTTGGCTCCTCCTCCACGAATGTCAATCTGGTTCCGGCCGCCAACATCACGGTGAGCGGCAGCGGCGGCAACCGGACGCTGACCATCGTGCCGGCAGGCAATCTGTCCGGCGAGGCAGATATCACGGTGTCGGCCTCCGACGGGACCAAGAGCGCTGAAAAAAACTTCCACTTCGTTGTACATAAGGTCATTTCCATGGACACGAACCTGGTTGAGAATGGAAACGGCACCAGCGGACTTGCGAGCTGGTCGGGGAATACGGTCAATATACGCGCGACGGGCGACGGTTTTATCGCCAACGACCCGGACGCTTCCATGAGCCAGAATATCGATATTTCCAAATACTCTGCGTTAATCAACGGCGGCGAGACGAATTTTTTGATGTCGGCGGTATTTCCGGACGCATACGCAAAAATAAGCGCACAATTCTATACGGACATCGCATGTACCAATGCGGTCGGCTCTTCCTATTCGGTAAATCGGAGCGCCGCGTCGCTGCAGCAAAAGATCCCGGCGAACGCAATGGGCGTAAAAATGACGTTCACCAATACACACTGGGACTACCCCGACATTGTCGTAAAGAATATCAGCTTTCAAATTGTAAACGACTTTCCAAAAATATCGCCCATCAGCGCAAAGACGACGAATCTGAGCGCGCTGACCGTACCGGCTCATACGTATTATACCACCGCGGGCGCCACGCTCACGGCAGCCTCAAGCGACCAGACGATTGTTCCGGACAGCGGCATTGCGGTTGGAGGTTCCGGCTTTGACCGGACCGTCACCTTTACGCCGCTCAAAGCCGGATCCGTCACCATCACGCTGACGCTGAGCGACGGCAGCCGTTCAGTGTCTGCCGGCTTCAGCGTAACCGTCTTCGAGACTGCGGTGGTTTCCGGCGTTGACCTGCCGGCTGCAGGGTTTTATGGAGCGGGCGGACAGCTGGACTTTACCGTGCATTTCAGCCATAATATCACCGGAGGAACCGATTCCACGCTCCCCTTGAGCATCGGAGGAGCGTCGGCCGCCGCGGTATATTTATCCGGCACTGCCGACAGCATCACCTATCGTTATATCGTCGGCGGCAGCGATTCCGGCGCGGTTTCAATCGGAACGGCAATCGACGACACAAGCTCACCCATTACCGATACGGCGGGATATGACGCGGAAACAGGAATAAGCGCCGGTGCAACCGGCGTCACGGCGGTGCAGCCGCCCCGGGTGACAAGTACGGCCGCGGGCGGCAGTGCGACCTATGGGACCGGGATAACCTTTACCGCGGCGCTGGACTGTTCGCAGTCTTTGTCGGGCGCTGTCCGGTTCAAAGCGAATGGAGCCGACCTTGGCAGTCCCGTCACTGTCAGCGGAAATACGGCGTCTTATGAAACCGCCGCAACGGCGTTCGATGCGGAATCGGTTTCCATAACCGCGGAGTTTGTGCCAAGCGGCTCCGATATTCACTTTGCCAGCCTGACAAGCAGCGATTATACCGTTACCATATTGCCAAAACAGGTAACCGCATCGGCCAATGTCAGCAGCAAGGTTTATGACGGCAATACAAACGCGGCGGTGAGCCTCGGCTTCGCTCCGGGGGCTATCTGCCCGGGAGACGTTGTGAACGTATCCGCCGCCGGTACCTTTGACAATAAAAATGCGGGCGCGGGAAAGCCGGTCACCTTAAGCGGCGTCACGAAATCCGGCGCCGACGCAGATAACTATGACATCGGCATGCCAAGCGGCCTCTCCGCCGATATCGCTCGCCGGGATATCGAGATTACCCCGGAACCCGCGACAAAACCATACGGAGCCGCCGACCCGGCGTTTACCTACCATATTACAAGCGGGGCACTGGTTGGTTCGGAGTCTCTGGCAGGAAGCTTGTCCCGCGCGGCGGGAGAGGCCGTCGGCGAGTATACGATCACGCAGGGCACCGTGACAAATGAAAACAACGCCAACTATAATATTACCTTTGCCGCCGGAGCAAAATTGACCGTGGCGGAGGTCTACGCAACGATTTCCCCGGATACCGGCGGCTTTGATAAAAAAATCGCCAATCAGGCTGATGTGCAGACCGCAATATCCTGGGGCAGCGCAGCTTACGTTACGGACATAAAAACAGGAGGAGTCTCCATCGGCGCGGACAATTACGGCGTGTCGGGCAGTGCGCTCACCATAAAAAAGGAATACCTGGCGGCGCAGGCTACCGGCAGTCTGACGCTTACGGTGGAGTTTAACGCGGGTGCGTCGGCAACGCTGACCATCGCTGTCACCGATACCACACCGCCTGCCATCAGCCCGACATCGCGCAATTACAACCTGAACGCTCCCGCCGACATAATCACAACGATCTCATGGAACAGCGCGGCGTCGGTTACCGGTGTGGGCTACGACGTATATACCCTGAGGGCTGATACCGATTTTGTCCTTGTCAATAATGATTTGTCCATCAAGAACAGCTACCTGTCAGACCTTACGCTCACGGCAGGGGATGCGCTTGATTTTGATATCGCCTTCGATACGGGAGCCGCCGCCACTCTGACGGTGCATGTCGTAAGCATCTATATTCCAAGCAATAATGCCAATTTAAGCAGCCTTTCGGTAAACGGCACGCCCGTGAGCGGCTTTGATCCGAACGATACCGAATACGATGTGGAGCTGCCCTACGGCGCCTCCAGCGCCATCGTCGCCGCTACGGCGGATGACCCCCTGGCAAGCCGTGTCATCGCGGACGCTCCGTCCCTGCCCGGCAGCGCTGCGGTGACGGTTACCGCAGAGGATAAAACGACAACGAAAACCTATACGATTAACTTCACCATAGGAGCGGCGCCCTTCGTATCCGTGACAAATATTGCCGTAACAGGCGCAGGCGGAGCAGAGAACGTGCAGGTCGGGAACTCATTGCAAATGGTTGCCGACATATCGCCGGCGAATTCCACCGACAAAAGCGTGACCTGGAGCATCGAAAGCGGAAGCGGTGCGGCAATCAACGCAAGCGGTCTGCTCACGGCCACGGCGGCAGGCACGGTAACCGTCCGGGCCGCCGCCAACGACAGCTCCGGGGTATACGGCGAAAAAGCTATAACGATTACCGAAGCTCCCCCTGTCTTCGTGGCGGTGACAGGCATTACCGGCGTGCCGACGGCGGCGGCAGCGGGAACGCCGCTTGCGATGACCGGCACAGTTGCTCCGGCTAACGCCACGAACCAAACCATCGTGTGGAGCGTCTTAAACGCCGGGACAACAGGCGCGACAATTTCAGGAGGCACGCTGTCCACCACTGCTGCGGGAACTCTTATCGTCAGGGCGACGATTATAAACGGCGCGTCTGAAAGCACGAATTATACACAGGACTTTACTGTCACGGTAAGCGCAGAGTCCTCCGGAAGCGACGACGATGGCGGCGATACACCGTCCACGCCCTCAACACCGACCTATAACGCGGATGTGAAAGCGGACGACGGCCCCGAAAGGACGCTTCCGGTCACAGTTGACAAGGATGCCGGAACCGCATCCGTAAATGCAGGCTCTCAAGGCTTTGCTCAGAACGGAACCGTTGTCATGATGCCCTCCATTCCCGATGTTGACACTTATTCGGTCGGCATACCGATATCGGAGCTGTCAACGAGCGATGTCCGGGGTACGCTCACCGTCAATACGGACACGGGCAGCATCACCGTTTTGTCCAATATGCTGACAGGCGTTTCCGGTGCCGGCGGAAACAAAGCGGAAATCGCCATCGGTCAGGGGGATAAGGACAATCTGCCCGATGAGGTAAAAGCCGCCATCGGCGACAAACCCATCATCCGGCTAACGCTGTCCATCGACGGAAAACAGACCGATTGGTCTAACCCCAATGCGCCGGTGACGGTGAGTATCCCCTATACGCCGACCGCCGAAGAGCTTGTTCATCCGGAGAGCATCGTCGTCTGGTACGTCGACGGCAGCGGCAACGTGGTCACCATACCCAACGGACATTACGATCCGGCAACCGGAACGGTCACTGTCGATGTCACCCATTTCAGCGACTACGCGGTGGCCTATAACAAGGTAAGCTTCAACGACGTGTCGGCGGGTGCATGGTATAACAGGGCGGTGAGCTTTATCGCGGCCAGAGAGATCACGACGGGCACTGAAAATGACAATTTCAACCCTGAAGCGAAACTGACGCGCGGAGAATTCATTGTCATGCTGATGAAGGCCTACGGCATATCGCCGGATACAAATCCTGCGGATAACTTCGCAGACAGCGGCAACACCTGGTACACCGGCTACTTGGCCGCGGCAAAGCGGCTCGGAATATCGGCGGGGGTGGGCAGCAATATGTACGCGCCGGACAAGAAAATCACCCGTCAGGAGATGTTCACCTTGCTGTACAACGCCTTAAAGGTCAGCGGCCGGCTTCCGCAGGGCAATCCGGGTAAAACGCTTGACCAATTTACCGACGCCGGACAGATTGACGCTTGGGCGAAGGACGCCATGGCGCTGCTGGTTAAGACCGGTACCGTCAGCGGCAACGCGGGAAAGCTCACTCCGACCGGAACGACCACCAGGGCGGAAATGGCGCAGGTGCTGTATCATCTGTTGTCAAAGTAGATATCGCAAATGCAAATAACTTGATTTAACGGTGAAAAATTTTCAGGACATCGCATCAAATATCACCCAACCAGCGGTCGGGTATCCGAATCGCATCGGAAACCCCAAACTCCCCAAAATCACCGGATTTTGGGGAGTTTTTACTTTTTGCCGTTTCGCTAAGGTATAAAAAAACACCCATGGAACATATCACTGTCCCACAGATGTGCGATTGCTGCGATTTGTTGCCGCTCGTTGCGCGGCCGTCCCCATACCCCAAAGGGTATCGCCCGCTCAGTTTGTACCGGCGATCTCGCATTCCTTTTTCAGAAGGTTAAATTTAATTATGTTCGGCAGCTTCGGCAATTGCTTTGGTTTCATGAACTGTACCATGAGGATGCGCGGGCGGCGCATAAATGGAGTACAATTTGATTGGCCTGTTTCCTGTATTGATTAAGTTGTGCCATGTGCCGGCAGGAACAAAGATTGCATAACCGTCGCGTACATTTTCCTGATAATTCAATCTATCCTGGCTGCCGCCCATTTTCATAAGCCCACGGCCAGCCTCAATCCGTAAAAATTGGTCAAGGTAAGGATGAACCTCTAAGCCTATATCTCCTCCAACCGGAATACTCATTAAGGTCAGCTGCAGATGGGTTCCGGTCCATAAAGCCGTCCGGAAATTTTTATTTTGCAGGGCAGCATCATGGATGTTTGTTACAAACGGCTCAGGGCCGTAATCCGTTTCGTCTGTCCGGTTGAATGTCCCCATATGATTATATGCGTTTCTCCTGTTCATCTTTTCACCTCCTTTTATCGTTTTATATATCATATGCCGCACATTCAGCATATGCCATTTTTCGTATTTTCGCTTCCGCTTCGGACCAACTGGAGGCTTCGTTTAGTGCTTTAGCAAAAAAATGCGGCGCGGGCTCCGCATAAAGGACTCTATTGCCGTTCTGCAGGACCGGCATCAGACGCCGACAGTATCCGCCTTTCTTTCGATATAATTGCCGTAGACAATACAGGCCAGCAACAAGGCAGCGCCCCACCAGCCCATGCCGGAAAGATGTTCCCCCAGAATGGCGAAGGATGCGGCGGCGGTAAAAACAGGTTCAGTGCATTGGGTAAGCGAGATAAGGCTGCACGGAATATGCATCAAAGCAATATTCTGCAGCAAATAAGAGAGACAGGAACAAAGAACGGCAAGATAAACGATCACCCACCAGGCTTCCGGCTGGATGGCGGACAAATCCGTACCGTGTTCGAAGATAAGCGCACCCATGATCGAAAGCACGGTGGTTATAGCGATCTGGGCAAAGGATACGGTGAGCGGCGACAGGCTTTGCAGGCTCTTTTTGCCCCACACCAGCGCTCCGGCCACGCAGGCGGCGACAATCAGAGCCAGCGTTTCGCCCCAGCCGAAGGAGACGGCGGCGCCGCCGCTGCACAGCAGGTACAGCCCTGCTGCTGCCGCCAGCTGAGCGGGCAGGAAGGTCCAACGATAAGGACGATGCAGCACAAAGAAAGAAAGGATAGGCACGAACATCACCGGCAGCGACATCAGGAAGCCAACCGCAGTAGCGGTAGTCAGATTCAGCGCTATATTACTGAGGATATATGCTCCGGCCATGCATAGGGCACCCGGCATCCAGTCACCCGTATGCACCGTCCGCAATTCAGCTATCGCTCTTTTGCCGGCGATCGCAGTCATCACCAAAGTGGCCAGCGTAAAGCGGAAAGCCAAACACCAAAAGGGCGTAATGCTCTCGTAGGCTATTTTGGTAATGGGATTGCCGACACCATAAATCACGCATTGCAGTACAATCATGAGTATGTAGACAATGTTTCTGTTTTTCTTATTCTGAGTTAACGGAGAAATCGGTCTTTCCAAATTGTGCATTACTGTTGCTCCAATAAATTCCAGTTTGGTACGCTATAAG
>DIWE01000001.1 GCA_002423435.1 Clostridiales bacterium UBA6114 | reverse complement strand
TGGTTTTTTGACAGGCTGAGAAAACGCGCATTGAAACGTGATGTTTCAATGCGCGTTTTTTCTATGGAGACGGGGCGCTTCGTCTGTCCGGCACATGATTTTCCCGCACGGGGCAATACTATAAAAGACGTCTTGGCATAAAGACGTCCATTTGCCGAATGTCTGGAGAATCAGCCTATGCGTGTGCTTGTGATCGAAGACGATAAGCTCCTGTCCGACGCCATCTGCCAAAGCCTCGGCAGCCTATATGAATACGAGAGGGCATTTGACGGCGAGGAGGGGCTGTACCTCGCCGAGCAGAACATTTACGACGCGGTCGTTCTCGACATCATGATGCCGAAGATGGACGGGTACCAGGTTCTGTTTTCCCTTCGTGAAAAGGACGTCCAGACCCCCGTGATCCTGCTCACGGCAAAGGACGGCATCGACGACAAGTTAAGGGGCTTTAAGCTCGGCGCGGACGATTATCTGGCAAAGCCCTTCCACCGCGAGGAGCTTCTCGCGAGGCTCGAGTCGCTCATCCGGCGCTCGGGCGGAGTCCTGAAGGAAAGCACCTTAAGCTTTCTCGAGCTTACGCTGAACCTGAAAAACAGGACGGCAAAAATCGGCCCTATGGAGCTTTCCTTCGCCGGCAGGCAGTTTGATGTGCTCGAATACCTTGTGCGCAACAAAAACATCATCCTGACCAAAAAACAGATTTTCGACCGGGTCTGGGGCTTCGATTCGGACACCACGATGACCGTCGTCGACGTTTATACCAGCAACATCCGAAAAGAGCTGCAAAAGGGCGGTTACGACAAATACATCAAAACGGTCCGGGGCATCGGGTACATGATCTCGGACGGCGGGAATTAGAATGAACGGCAGCGGCATCATCAGAAGGCAGCAAATCAAAAATATGCTTTACAGTCTGATTGCTTTTTCGATCATCTTCATCGCCTTCGGCGCGGTCGTGTTCAATCAGGTCCGGTCCTCCCTGTTTTCAAAGCTCGACGACGAGCTTACGACGTCGAGGCGGATCATGGAGGAGCTCGTGACAGGCGCGGAGTGGAGCCCCGCTCCGGGACCCGGCCCGGGCGATGCTCCCAGCCTCTTTGGGAGCATCAGGAGTCCCAGGGTTATCCCGCTCCTCCGGGATCTAAGCGGCAGCGTCGTAAATTTCGGCAGCGTCAGCAGCACTTATTTCGAACAATACCTGAAATCCATCCCCTTTGACGAAACGAGTCTGAACACCATCGTCTTCATAAAAATCAGGAATCTGTATTTTTTCAGAAGCCTGACTGTTCCCGTAAAAACGCAGAGCGGCGAGGAGCTGTATCTCCAGCTTTTGATCAACGCGGACAGCGAGCGCAGCCTGCTTTTGCACATATCGTTCATCATTGCCGTTTCCATCGGGGTTTTCACCGTTTTGTCGTTTCTCGCGAGCTTTATCCTGTCGCAAAAGACGATGCGGCCCGTCAAAACCGCCTGGAACAGGCAGACGGAATTCGTCGAGAACGTCTCCCATGAGCTTCGGACCCCGCTGACCGTCATTCAAAACTCCATCGAGGCGCTTCTTGCGGCGCCGCAGGAGAAAATCATCGATCGGTCGGAAACCCTCGGGCTTTTATTAAACGAGACCGAAAGGCTTTCGAAGCTCGTGACCGACATGCTGACTCTTGCGAGGTCGGACGGCACCATGACGGAGCTTCAGAAGGATCTCTTTTCTCCGGACCTGCTCATAAGGGCCGTCTGCGAGCCTTATGCGGAACTTGCCGAAAGCCAGGATAAGAATTTTCGCCTGGAGCTCGACTGCCCCGCCAATATCCGCGCGGATAAAAGCCGAATCCATCAGCTCCTCGTCATCCTTCTCGACAACGCTCTGAAATATACCGACCCAAAAGACGATATCACGGTCGGCTCGCGGCTTCTCGACGGCAGGGTCTGCCTTACGGTCTCCGACACGGGCATCGGCATCTCCGATGCCGCAATGGACAGGGTGTTTGACCGGTTTTTCCGGGAAAGCGGGGCGCGCGCCCGCGACAGAAGCGGCTCGGGCCTCGGGCTTTCCATCGCCCGCTGGATTGTCGAGAGGCACGGCGGCACCATAAAAGCCGGGCACAACGAGCCGAAGGGAACCATAATCACCGTGATGCTTCCAAAATCATAAAAGAGTGCCAGGAATCCCATATTTTTATAACTTTTATCCATAATTTTGGCTCATTTTTTATTGTTTCCTTAAGGTTTGCTTAACGTTTTTTTAAGTTTTCATTTTTATAATTGCTCTTGTGAACAAAAACCGCCTCCGGGCGGAAAGGAGCCAATCTGAAAAATGAGAACGAAAAAGCAAAAGGGCAAAAAGACATTTATTATAACCTGCGTTGTGCTGACGCTGGTCGTCGCGTGCGCTTATGCCGTACCCGGCCTGCTTTCCGCCGGCAGCGGCAGGGCGTCGGCGGAAAGCACCGGCGAGGTAAGGACTGTTGCGGTCGGCACCCAGGACATCGAAAAAGCGGTTTCCGGTACCGGCCAGATCCTGACGGGCGACGAGGAAACGATAGCCCTGTCCGACAGCAAAAAGGTCGACGAGGTGCTCGTCGACGAAGGGCAGGCGGTCAAGGACGGCGATACGCTTTTGACCTATAAAAACGGCACCAAGCTCAAATCCACCGTAAACGGCGTGGTCAATGCCATAACGATTGCGGAAGATGTCCGTTCGGGCGACAGATACCCGAGCGTGAGCGACACCATTACCGTCATGAACACCGACAATCTGGTGATCGAGCTTGCGGTGGACGAAACCGATCTCCAGAGCATCAAGGCGGGTCAGGCGGCAAGCATCACCGTAAACGCCCTTCCCGACGCGGAATATACCGGAGAGGTGACTAAAATCAGCGAAACCGGCGAGTATTCAAACGGCAGCTCCACCTTCACGGTGACGATCACGCTGAAACAAACGGAAAACGTAAAGATCGGCATGTCCGCCGACGTCCGGATCGTGACGGCCAGCGCGAAGGGCGCCGTGGCCGTGCCCATTGAAGCGGTGACGGGCACTGGCGACGGCGCGACGGTCATGGTCGTCGGAGCGGACGGGACCGCCTCCCCCGTCTCCGTCACGCTCGGACTTGCAAACGACGCCTATGTCCAGATCTTAAGCGGCGTTTCAGAAGGCGAGACCATACAGTACGCCGTCCAGGCACAGAGCGCCTCAAGCGGCTTTGGCGGCTTAAACGGCATGTCCGGCTTCAACAGGGACGGGATGAGCCTCCAAAACGGCGATGCGCAGAGCGCGGGCAGGACCGGCCAAAACGGCGGGGGCTCATCCCCGGCAGCCGGGGATAGTGCCCGGTGACCTTCCCGGAAAGGAGCAATAAACACAATGATTCATATGAAGGAAGTATCAAAAACATATCTCATGGGCGATACGGAAGTAAAGGCCCTTGACAGGGTCAGCTTCGATGTATCCAAAGGGGAATTTGTCTCCATCGTCGGGCCTTCCGGCTCCGGCAAGTCCACCCTCATGAACATGCTGGGCTGCCTCGACACGCCGGACAGCGGAGAATACTGCCTTGACGGTATCGACATAAACCATTCGACGGACAGAGAGCTTGCCCATATCAGAAACCGCAAAATCGGCTTCGTCTTTCAGAACTTCAATCTGCTCTCAAGGCTGAACGCGCTTGAAAACGTGGAGGTCCCCCTGCTTTACAAGGGGCTGTCCGCGAGAAAATCGAAGGAGCTCGCCTACAAATACCTTGAGAAGGTCGGACTTCGCGGCAGGGAGAAGCATACGCCGAAGGAGCTTTCCGGCGGACAGCAGCAGCGCGTTGCCATCGCGCGTTCGCTTGTCTGCGAGCCGCAGATCATTCTGGCCGACGAGCCCACGGGGGCGCTCGATCAGAAGACGGGCCACGAAATCATCGGGCTGTTAAGGGAGCTAAACGCAAAGGGTCAGACCATCGTGCTGATTACCCATGATCCGAACGTCGCCGCAAAGGCGGGCCGAAGCGTCCGCATTGTCGACGGGCAGCTTTACTGCGGACCGGAGGAAAGCCAATGAAATTTTCAAGAACCATCAAGCTGTCGCTGAAAAACATCCGCACTAACAAGCTGCGCTCCGCCCTTACTATGCTGGGCCTCATCATCGGCATTTCCTCCGTCATCGTGCTGGTCGGAATCGGAACGGGAACGTCGGGCGAGGTCACGTCCCAGGTGTCCTCCCTCGGGGCGAACATCCTGACGGTTTCCTTAAGCTCGGATAAGGCTTTAAAGCTCGACGACGTAAGCGGGCTTGCCGAGCTTTCCGGCGTCGAAAGCGCAGCCCCCTATATGAGTGTCGGCGCCGACGTTTCCAAAGACGGCACCTCCGCGGGCATGGTGTCCGCTCTCGGCGTGGATGAAAATTATCTGAAAATCCGGAATTATTCGCTCGGCAGCGGCAGAGGGATCTCCTTTATCGACGTGGACAATAAGAGCAAGGTCTGCGTAATCGGCTCGGGCGTTTCCGAGGACCTGTTTGGCTCCGCAAATCCGGTGGGCGAGGCCGTAAAAATCGGCGGAGACAATTACACGGTGATCGGCGTGCTCGGGGAGGAAGGCTCCTCTCTTGGGATAAACGCGGACAACACGGTGCTCATCCCGATCACCACCGCCAAATATATCACGCGCAGCAGCGACATAAGCTCCCTTTATCTCAAGGCGGAAAATGAAAACGCAGTCGGTGCTGTACAGCTTTCCGCGGAAAATTATTTAAAGAGCACCCTGGACTTGTCAAGCGACGAAATTACCGTCTCGTCGCAGAACTCCATGCTGGAAACCATCAATTCCATCCAGAACACCCTTACCCTTCTGCTTCTGGGCATCGCCAGCATCTCACTAATTGTCGGCGGCATCGGCGTGATGAACGTCATGCTCGTGTCGGTGACGGAACGGACAAAGGAAATCGGCATCCGTAAATCCCTTGGCGCGCAGCGAAGCGACATCCTGATCCAGTTTCTGATCGAGGCGCTTGTGCTGTGCCTTTTGGGCGGCACCATAGGAATCCTCTTCGGGCTGGGCGTCGGAAAAGCCGCGGAGCTTCTGGGCTTTACCTTCGCCTCCTCGGCCGGCATCATCGCACTGGCCTTCGGATTTGCCGTGCTTGTCGGCCTCGTGTTCGGAATCTTCCCGGCATACCGGGCTTCCCGCCTAAATCCCATCGACGCGCTGCGCCAGGATTGACAGCCGCCCGCCCACTTGCGTACCGCATCAATTTCAAATCACCGAGCCGGCCGGCGCCCAGGGCGCCGGCCGGCTCGGCGCGTTCAGCCGCGTCCGGGCTTTACATGAAAGGCCGTCACTGTCGTTTTCTTTCGCCGCTTCTTCAAAATTTCGACGCCGAACGTTTGACAATCCGCCAAGTCGAAGGATATAATGAAAAAAACCGTCGTCAGATTGCTTTCAATTCAAGTCTGACTTTATAAAAATGATATAAATGAGGAATGCTCATGAAAAAGCTGCTGATAACCGGATGGATTCCGGAGGATTGCGTCGCGCCTTACAGGGACAGTCTTGAGATCGTCATGCCGGATTCGGAAAAGAAATATTTCACAGCCGACGAGGTCGCGGCGCTGATCGTCGACTGCGACGCCCTCTTTACCGTGGCGAGCTTTCCCTGCCGGAGGGAGCTCATCGATCTCGGCCCGAAGCTCAAGGCTATTGCAAACCACGGCGTGGGCTACGACAACATTGACCATCGGTACGCCACGCAAAAGGGGATCTTTATCGTCAATACCCCGAACGGGGTTTTGGAGGTCACCTCGGAATTCGCCATCGCCCTGATCATGACGGCGGCAAGGGGCATCCTCCAATATGATAAAAGCCTCCGCCAAACCGGATACTGCCAGCCGAGCACATTTTTCGACCGCGATATGCTCCTTTTGGGCAAAACGCTCGGCATCCTGGGGTTCGGCCGGATCGGCCGGTCGGTCGCCAAAAAGGCGCAGGGTATCGGCATGCAGATCATTTATTACGATCCGATCCGCCAGACGCCTGAGAAGGAACGGGAGCTCAGCGTCGAATACGCTTCGTTTGACGAGCTTATTGCAAGAGCCGACGTCGTGACCTGCCATATGCTCTACACCCCGGAAAACCACCATGTCATCAATATGGACGTTTTCAGACGGATGAAAAAAAACGCCTATTTCGTAAACGTTGCGAGAGGGCCGATCATGTGCGAAAGCGACCTCGTCCAGGCTTTGAAAACCGGAGAAATCCGGGGGGCCGCGACGGACGTCTATGAATTTGAGCCGAAGGTGACGAAGGAGCTTCTGGAGCTTGACAATGTGGTAGTGACTCCGCACGCGGCCAGCAATGTCTTGGAGGCGCGAAAGAACATGGTAATCGAGGTGCTGTCGGGCATCGACAGCCTTTTTAAGGGCAAGCGCCCCCCCAATATTGCCAATCCTCAGCTGTTCTAGCTTTATAACCACGGTAAGCCCCCGAAACTTTCGTTTCGGGGGCCTTTTCCGTCCGATTTGGAACTTCTTCCCAGGAAGTACATAACGCCGGAATTTACGGCTTTAAGAAGTCCAGCATCTGAATGAGGCCTTTGATATAGCCCGTCTCATGCGCGTGGGAGCGGAAGCTGTATTCGGTGTCGTTTGACATGACCGGGACATGGTCTTCGAAAATCATGCCGTCATATCCGGCCTTGTAAAGCTCATACATGATCTCCGCAGGATTGAAATTGCCTTCCCCCAGGAAGCATTCCTCAAAGTGCGGGAGGACGCCCTTGACATCCCTGAAATGCACCCAGAAGATCTTCCCGAGCGGGCCGAAGAACCGGATTGCCTCTTTGACGGTTTCGGCGCCGCCCATTTCGGAGAAGCACCCGCAGCAGAGGTTTAACCCCCACATCGGACTGTCGGCGATTTTCATGGCGCGCTTATAGTCGTCAACGCTCGTGATCATCTTCTGTGTCCCGGCAAAGTCGCGGACCGGGGGATCGTCGGGGTGCAAAGCAAGCTTTACGCCGCATTCCTCGGCCGCGGGGATGACGGCCTTCATAAAATAAGAATAGTTTGCAAAAAGGTCATCTGCCGTGATGCCTTTTGCGGCTTCAAACAGATTGTATGACGGCAGGTTCCTTTTGTTCTTCATGCTTTCGTAATAGGTCGTCTGGGTAAAGTCCGGAATGAGCTCTGAATGATCGTATGCCCTCCCGAGGGCGCCGCCGCGCCCTTTGCTCATGGCGGTGCGCCATACGTACGACGTCATGAAATGGTGCCCGAAAAGCCTAATGTCAAGCCTGGAGAGATTCCTTATCGTGGTGATGTAATTTTCGATCTGCTCGTCGCGCCCGTCAAGACCGAGAACCACCTTGTCGTAAAATATAAACGGTATGTTCTCAATCGCCACAAGGTTTAAGCCGTACCCTGCCATCTTCTCCTTAAGCGCTTTGATGTCCTCAAAGGCCCATACCTTGTCGCCGGGAAGATAAGGCGCGTTGAGCTGCACATCCTTTGCCCCGAGTTCAAGCGCAAATGCGGCCAATTCATCGTCAATCACCGGGACCTGGCCGAACATCCAATGCATTTTTACCGACATTTCTTACACTCCGATCATAGATGAAATTGATTTGAAAAAGTTACCAGGAGTACCCTTTCAGCAACAGGTTCGGCATGAAAAGGGATATCACCGGGAAGAGGTTTACAAGCAACAGCACGACCAGAAGGCTGATGTAATAAGGCCTTGTGGCTTTCCACGCCCGTTCGAACGAAATTTCGCCTAATTTCGAGGTGATAAACAGGCAAATGGCCATCGGCGGGGTGAGCACGCCGATCATCAGGTTTAACACGAAAATGATCCCGAAATGGACCGGATTTAAGCCGAGGGAGACTGCCAGGGGGAAAAGCAGGGGCGCCGCAATGGTAATGGCCGACACGGACTCCATGAACATCCCGAGGAATAACAGAAAGAGGTTTATAAGCAGAAGGATCACCCATGGATTATCCGTAAGTGAAAACAGAAAATTGGTGATCGCCGCCGCGACCTGCTGGTCGCCTAAAAGCCAGGCATAGATATTCCCGGCCGCGACAAGCATTAAAACCAGCCCGATCGCGTTGATGGCAGGAGTAATGATCCGGTACAGATCCTTGAATTTGATGCTCTTGTAAATAAAAATGCTGATAAACAAAGAATAAAGGATCGCGACGGCCCCACATTCCGTCGGCGTAACGACGCCGCTTGAAATGCAGTAGAGAATAATAACCGGCGAAAGAAGCGCCCACACGCCCTTCCTAAGCGCGGCCAGGATTTCCTTGGGCGTCGCCCTGACCCTTACGGGATAGTTCTTTTTCCGCGCGAGAAGATAAACCATGATACATAAAGCCAAGGTCAGCAAAATGCCTACGGTTGTTCCGGCAAGAAACAGCGCTCCGATTGAAACGCCGGCGATAATCCCCACAAAAACCATCGGGTTTGACGGCGGGAAGATCGGTCCGATGACGCTTGACGCGGCGGTTACTCCAACCGCGAAATCCGCGTCAAAGCCCCTGTCCTTCATCGCCTTGATCTCAATATTGCCGAGGCCGGAGGCGTCGGCGTTGGCCGAGCCCGACATGCCGGCAAAAATCAGGCTTGCAAGAACATTGACATGGCCGAGACCGCCCTTGATATGCCCCACCAGGCAGTCTGCGAAATTGAAGATTTCGTCGGTTACGCCCGAATAATTCATCACATACCCCACAACAATGAAAAACGGCGAGCATATGATGCTGTATTTCGACAATGCCGAGGTCATTCCCTGCGTTATAAAGCCGGCCGGGGCTCTGCCGGAGACCAGAATATAGGTTAGCGAGGTTAAAAGCAGGGCGAAGGGCACGGGTACGCGCAGGAACATATAGATCAGAAACACAATAAACAGAAACAATGCCAGATGGCCGGCATATGCGGCGGCAGGCATATCGTTCACCCCTTTTTAAGTATGTAGCCCGCTTCTAAGCGTTTTTTTCGAGTCTGCATCCTCTTGCGCAAACTCATCCAGCTTATTCGCGAACAGGGCGCAGACATTGTATATGTAAGGCGCCACCATAAAGAACGCGGACACGGGAAACGCCATGTACTGAACGCCATAGGGAATTTTGAGCACCTCCGTCTGCGCCTTGAGCAGACTGAAGGACAGTCCCCAGCCGGTATAAGCCACAAAAACCGTCAGCGCCAGAAGCGCGATCTGCGTCAGGAAAAAAATTGCCTTCCGGAGCCGCAGCGGCAGCTTTTTATATACAAAATCGATCTGAACATGGTTGCCGCAGAAAAGCGTATACGTTGCGCATGAGAATCCGAAAAACGGCATCAGCAGAATCACGGTTTCCTCTATTGCGCCGAATGATCTTCCGATTAAATTGCGGCATAACAACTGAAAGGTTACGCATGTGAAAATAATGCAAAACAGTCCGATCGAAATATTCAGGACCGTTTTTTCAAGACATTTGTATACCCTCATCTTTACCTCCTAACTCTGGTCGAAACCGCATTATTTATTATCCCGGAGCGACTCGAGGAGCTCCCATTTGGAATAGTCCCACTTATCCTTATATTTGGAGAGGACACCTTCCGTGGCGACCTTTTTAATCCCCTCAATATCAATCTGCTCCGGCCTTATGACGGTTGTGCCGTAATTCTTCTCCCATTTCTCAATCGTTTCGTCTTCCGCGGACTCGTCCATTTCTGTGTAATAGTCAAAGCCTCTTTTAAGTCCCGCAAGAATCCAGCCCCGCTGCTCCTCGGTAAGGGACTGCCAGAAGTCCTCGTTTATATGCGCCACGCGCCAGGCATGCTGGTGGAAGGTCAGTACGGCATATTTTGCGACCTCCTGAATGGAATAGGAGTCGAGCAGCGAAATGGGCGAATCGCAGGCCTGGGCGCTGTTGTTTTGCATAAGCCCGTATATCTCCTCCGTTGTGCTGGTGATGGGATTGGCGCCGAGAGCCTCGAAGGCAGCTACCGCGCCCTCTGTCTTGGGAAGGCGCATAACCATCCTGTTAAAGTCGGACGCTGAATAGATCGGCTTGTTGGACATAATCACCCGCGGCCTTCTCATCTCCATGGAATCCCAGATCAGCCTTACGTTATAGGCATCGATGGTTTTTTCGGTAATTTCGTCGCCAATCGCCTTAAAGAATCTCTGGCAGTGCTCCTTGCTGTCAAAAGCAAACGGGACATACATCCAGTTAACGATCTCAGGGGCAGACGCGGCCGCCATCATTTCGCTCATAAAGGACATCTGGATCGTGTTGTTGGACAGCGCAACATTTGCATCCTGGTCGCTGCTTACAAGCTCGCCGTCAAGATAGCGCTCGATCTTCATTTTTCCTCCCGAAAGAGCTTCAATGTCGTCGCAGATCATGGTATGGGCTTCGTGGGTCAGGGGCTGAACGGTGGGGAATGCGACTTTAAACACGATTTCGGGCCCCGACGGCGCCGAAGCCTGCTGTGCAGGTGCCGTCGGAGCCGCGGCAGGCTGAGAAGACGACGCCGGAGCCGTAAGCTTTGCGCATCCCCCAAAAACAGATAACGCAAGCATACTCACCAATACTGTTGAAATTGCCTTTTTCATGGTACACCTCCCAAAAATTTTGAGTCTGCGGACTTATGGATTTATGTTTCCGATTATAGTAAGAAGCAAATTCCATGCCAGGCTCTGAAAGACCAAAAAAACTGCCGGACCTGATCCCTTTTTTCCTCCCGGATGTGCCGGGCCAGTGAGGATCAATGCAAAAATGTCTGCATTCTATCGGTACGGCAGCAAAAAATCCCAGATATGAGAATTCCCAGAACAGAGAAAAAGAGCAGTTTCGGGACGAATCAAACTGCTCCGGAGCTTTATGAACATAGTAAAATACGAAATGCGGTTACCCGCCGGAGGCCTCGGATTTTCGGCGGCCTCCGGTCCTGAAATTCGGATTTTCGTTCTGACCCTCAGTGCGGGGAATTATATTTCTTCCATTTTCTATAAAACGTCGACCTGCTGATCGAAAGAAGCTGCGCCGCCTTTTCCATATGGCCTCCGGTCAGGGCGAGGGCTTCACCCATGCGGTTTTTTTCGGCCTCCTTCAGCGGCGAGAGGGCAATACCCCGATAAAACATGGTGTCCGGGCGCGCGCAGGCGCGGCGGGAGTATTCCCTTCCCTCCCCAAGATCCTCCGGATTGATTACGCTTTGTACCTGCGCGGCCGTGATAAGCCCCGTTTTATCCGTTACAATAATCCGTTCGCACACGTTGATAAGCTGCCTGATATTGCCGTTCCACTTTGCGTCCGCCAGCGCCAGGTACGCGCCTTCGCCGACCGTTACGGTTTTTGCGTTCTTTTCAGCGAACCTCTGCAGAAAATGCATCGCAATCTCCCGGATATCCTCCTTCCGCTCCTCAAGGGTCGGGATGTTCAGCCGAAGTACATCAAGCCTGTAATAAAGGTCTTCCCTGAACTTCCCCTCGCTTACAAGCGCGTCAAGGCGTTTATTGGAAGCCGAAATGACGCGGACGTCCACCGGGAGCACCTTGTTATCTCCGATCCTGCGGATCTCCTTTTCCTGAAGCACGCGCAAAAGAGCGACCTGCATTCGTTGGGAGGTCTCCGATATTTCATCAAGAAAAATCGTGCCGTTGTGCGCCACCTCAAAATATCCCGCCTTGCCGCCCTTTGACGCGCCGGTAAACGCGCCGTCGACATAGCCGAACATCTCGCTTTCCAGAAGGTTCTCCGGCAAGGAGGCACAGTTAACCGCGACAAACGGCCCCTTGCAGCGCGCGCTTTGGTTGTGGATGCTTTGGGCGAACAATTCCTTGCCGGTTCCCGTCTTCCCGCAGATAAGAATATTGGAATCGGCCGCGGCATAATCCCTGGCGGTTTCGATTGTTTTTCTGATAATATCGCTTTTGCCGACGATATCGCCGAAATGGTTTTTGGCCACATTCCCTTTCGTATGTATTTTGTTTCTGATCTGATTTTCAAGCGCCTGTATGTGCGTAATATCCTGCAGCATGATCACGCTTCCGCCCTTTTCGCCGTTTAACACGATGGGGGCCACGCTCGCCGAAAAAAGCCTGTCCTTATAAGAAACGATCTCGTCGGTATGCCTTTTTCCGTCCTTCGCCATTCTGATAAGGGAAGATTTTGAAAGCTCGGCTTCCGCCGCCGCATTGCGGTCCGGCGATTCGGAATGCTTGTTCAGGATCATTTTTGACCCGGCCGGGTTTATTGTGCTGACATGCATGTTTTTATCGAGCGACACGATTCCGTCCGATGAAAAATTAAAAATATTGCGATAGGTTTCGGCTCGCGTTTTCTGACTTTTATAAATATAGGCGCTGTACTTTGCCTCGGCCAGCGCAAAGCGCGCCGTGTTTTTGTCTATGGTGACAAAAACACTGTCATACCCGCGCCGCCGGCAGATCTTATAGGACAAAATCCCGCAGACAAACGCGTCGCATCCGGCGCTCACCGCCATATCCAGCGTCTGTTCAAGGCTTTCCTGATAATGGTCTATCGAATAGGGGATGTCGTAGGTTTCAACAGGTATTCCGTCCACCTCGCTGATGCCGTCCTGGGCGAGCATGGAAAAATTGGTGCCGGTAATTGCGATTTTACGGGGCTTGCAGCGGGTAAGCAGAGTCCTGGCGGCGTTTTCAAAGTTCCGGGGCCCCTGGGGAATGGCAATGACCGGAGTCCTAAGCTTGCGGCGAAGCTGGACGACGGCCGTTCCTCTTGCGATGATCGCATCGGCGTCGGTATGGAAACCGTTGAAATGAAAATAATCCTCCCTGACGACCGCTTCAAGGGCAAAAGGCTCGTCGCCGTAAAAGCCGGCCTGGGTGGTATGATCCTCGTGAAGAATATCCCGGAAAATATCCTCCCACCCATCGCAGGGCGCCACCAGCAGCAATTTCATGTACATCACCTCTTGATTCAGATAAGCACTTCCTGAAAGCCGCGTATTATTTTGCTGAAAAAACCGCGGCAGATAATCCATATTTTAGCATAAAATGGAATTATCTTCAATTCGCCAAAAAAGCATCCTTTCCCTTCATATAGCATGCTTCTGGGCATTTCGCACATCGAGCCCTTCTCCGTCCGGCATCCGCACAAATCGATAAGACGGAGAATAACATGGTTTTTAACAGGGGGTATACCCAAAGGACGCGCCGATCTTTTATTCTTTGTATCAAATGACAACTTCCGGGTAAACAGCCGCGATTTTTTTCGTACTTTTCACAGATATTGCCCGCCCATAAAATATTTTCTAAAAAGTATTGAAATAGAACTGCAAAAACAGTATTATATATTGTAGCACACGTACATTTATCCTCTATATGAAGACATTTGGGAAATTTTATACTTAATACGTAATATACATGATTAAGGAGTATGCGCTATGGGATTAAAGGTGGGTATCGTTGGGGTAGGTCCGGTGGGAGACAGACTCGTCCGTGTATTGCAGGAGCGAAAATTTCCGGTCGACGGCGAGCTGAAAGTAATGGCTACCTATGAAAGAGAAGAAATTCTGGCCGACAGACCTTTTTATGTACATAAAATAGACGAGACCGTTTTTAAAGGCCTGGATGTGGTGTTCTTTGCCGGGCGGGAAGGCGCTAAGGGCGTCAGTTTCCAATGGGGCAGGGAAGCGACGAAAAGCGGCTGCGTTGTCATCGACAACGGCGGGGATTTCCGCATGTATCCGAATTACCCTCTCGTCGTTCCCGAGGTCAATATGGATGCCGTCACGAAGGACACGCGATACATCTGCAATCCGAACTGTTCGACGATCCAGATGGTCGTGGCGCTTGCCCCGCTTCACAAGGCCGCAAAGCTCCGGAGGGTCGTCGTGTCGACCTACCAGTCGGTCAGCGGCTTCGGCGAAGTGGCGATGGAGCAGATGAAAACGGAGGCGGCGCAGGTTTTGGCGGGACAGGTGCCCGAGCATAACCCGTCGGTATTTGCGCATCCCATTTCGTTTAACTGCATCCCGCATATCGACAAATTTCTTCCCAACGGCTACACAAAGGAAGAAATGAAAATGATCAACGAGACGAGGAAGATTTTCGACGAGCCGAACCTGCTGATAAACGCGACCACAGTCAGGGTTCCCGTGCTGATCGGCCACAGCGAATCGATAAACGCGGAATTCGAGCTGCCGATAGATCGGGAAAAGGCCTTCGAGATCCTGTCCGACCCGAAAAAATCGCCGGGAGTCGTGCTGATGGACGGACCGGCTTCAGACCCCGCGGCATCCAACGTCCGAAACGATCCGAACGAACAGCAGTATCCGGTCGCGGGCGATCTTGCGGAGGAAAAATACAAAGACGCCGTTCTTGTCGGCCGCCTGCGCAACGACACAACGGTGAAAAATGCAATCAACCTCTGGTGCGTTTCCGATAATCTGAGGAAAGGCGCCGCGACCAATGCGGTCCAGATCGCGGAGGAAATGCTCAAAAGAGGGCTTCTATAAGTTTTTTAAGCTTTTATATTTTATGGTTATGCCCAAAAACTGCCGGTTGATATGTTTCCATATCAGCCGGTTTTTTGCTGCAAAACGCCTGTTTTTCGGAACGTTTCCTGTGCCTTTCGGGGATCGTCCGCCGGCGTGGGGAACCTCCGGCGTCACCGATAAAAATAGTGATATATTATTTTAAATAGTTATTGACAAAACAAAAATTAGGTATAAACTTTTCAATTACAGCAGAGTAAAATGAGTTGGAATAAAATAAAGGACGGTGTATCGAGTGGAAGAAATTCCCAAACCAGACCCTCTCCCCCCGCTTCGGGTCGGTTTAACCTACAACCTGAAAAATAATGTGGTCTCCGACGTTTTCGACAACGAAGCCGAGTATGACAGCATTGAAACGGTTCTGGCAATTAAGGGCGCTTTGGAGGATCAAAACTGTCGGGTGATTCTTTTGGAGGCGACGGAGGACCTGCCGGAGAAGCTGAAAAACAGGCCGGTGGACATCGTTTTCAACATTGCGGAAGGAATTCAGGGAAGAGGCAGGGAGGCGCAGGTTCCCGCCATATTGAACTTTTTCCGGATTCCGTTTACCGGCTCGGATGAAACAACCCTGTGCGTCGCCCTTGACAAGGCCCTGACCAAAAGGGTCTTATCGACCTATCGCATAAAAACCCCGAGATACCGGGTAATCCCAAAGGACGGGCGGACACCGGGGGGCGGCTTTTCCCTTCCCGCTATTGTAAAGCCCAACGCGGAAGGGTCGAGCAAGGGTATTTCCGACGTCGCCATCGCCTCCGATATCCATGAGCTGCGCGGCCTGATTGCGAAAAATATCAGCGTTTACCAGCAGGATATGCTTGTGGAGGAATACATCGACGGCCGGGAATTTACCGTCGGGATCGTCGGTAACGGCGGCGACGCGCGCGTATTCCCGCCGATGGAGATCATATACATAAATTCTCAGGACCGCTATCGCATATACAGCTATACCGTAAAGCAGAACTATAAGCAGTTGATCCGGTACGAGTGCCCCGCGGCATTGAGCCGGGAAGCCGAAGACAAAATCATAAGCACGGCCCGGAAGATCTATTCGATCCTCCAGTGCAGGGATTTTGCGAGGATCGACTTCCGCCTTGCAAACGACGGACAGCTGTATTTTATCGAAATCAATCCTTTGCCCGGACTTGCTCCGGGATACAGCGATTTTCCCATGATCGCGGAATTTAACGGAATGGACTATGTTTCCTTGGTACGCTGCGTGTTGCACAGCGCGCTTAGGAGGCATGGTCTTTATTTTTATGGATAGCAAGGGTGGAGAAGAATGGAAAACAGTTTATATGCGCCCGGCGACCCGGAACCTGGCGGGGCAAAATGGGCTGATTGGAAATGGCAGTTTCGAAACAGGATTACGAGCGTCGAGGAACTTCAAAAATACATCCGTTTGAGTGAAAAGGAAAAACAGGACATATCCCACTGCCTGAATATATTCCGCATGGCGATCACACCCTATTACGCATCGCTGATGGACCCCGTAAACCCCATGTGCCCCATCCGGATGCAGGCCGTCCCGACGATCGGCGAGACCTGCGTGCTTCCCTATGAAAAAGCCGACCCGCTGGGCGAGGAACGGGACAGCCCGGTCCCGAACATCGTGCACCGCTATCCCGACCGGGTTCTCTTTCTGGTGACGCATCAGTGCGCGATGTACTGCAGGCACTGCACCAGGAGAAGGACAGTCGGAGAAGAGGATCTTGTCATCACCGAGCCCGAGATTGAAAAGGCGGCCGCTTATATCGAAAGGACTCCCCAAATCCGCGATGTGCTTTTGTCCGGCGGAGACCCGCTGACAATGGGCGACGCGCCGCTCGAACGGATCATCGCCCGGCTGAGGCGCATCGGCCATGTGGAGGTGATCCGGATCGGGACGCGGGTTCCGGTCGTCCTTCCCATGAGGATCACCCCGGAGCTTACGGATATGCTCAAAAAATACCAGCCGATCTGGATCAACACCCACTTCAATCACCCGAAAGAAATCACGAAGGAATCGGAGAAGGCATGCGCAAATATCATCGAAGCGGGCATTCCTCTCGGCAACCAGAGCGTCCTCTTAAAAAACATCAATGACGACACCGAAACGATGAAGGAGCTGCTCTTAAAGCTCGTCAAAGCTAGGGTGCGCCCCTATTACCTCTACCAATGCGATCTGAGCCAGGGCATCGGCCATTTCAGAACAAGGGTTGACACCGGCATCAGGATCATTCAGGAGCTGACGGGAACGATCTCGGGGTATGCGCTGCCCCGGTTCGTCATCGACGCGCCGGGCGGCGGCGGCAAGGTTCCCATGAATCCCGAGTATATCGTTTCGAAGGACGACAGGGAGGTCGTGATGCGAAACTACAAGGGCGACATCTACAGATATCCCCAACCCGCCGACGTTTAGGTATTTGTTTCGGGCCAAGGGGGGTTAACCCCCTCCCGACAAGCGCCGCAAACCAAAAAAATACGCTTCGGTTTTTGGGGATCATGCGGGTGGGGACAAAAGAGTTCCTGTCCGCATATCCCCGGAAGCTTGACAGCATACCGGGAAACGGGGTATCATATTCACAAAGATATGAAAGAGTCAGGTAAAGATTGATCCAGCGTATATAAGCTTATGAATCATCCTGCCGAGAGTCGGAAAGAGAGAGCATCTTTGAAGCCAATTGATTTTCATGCACACATTTACCCCGACAGCATTGCCCAAAAAGCCTCCAAAAGCATCGGCGTGTTTTATGAGATCCCGATCCGCCATGACGGAAGAGTATCCACTCTTTTGAAGCTGGGCCAAAAATACAATATCGGCCGTTTCGTCGTCCATTCGGTTGCGACGACACCCGCCCAGGTCGAAAGCATCAACAACTTTATCGCAAGCGTCGCGCAGCAATACCCCGACCGGTTCATCGGGTTTGCAACCATGCATCCCGATTTTGAAAATATCGGGGCGGAAATCGACCGGGCCGTCTCGCTTGGGCTGAAGGGCATTAAAATACATCCCGATTTTCAGCAATTCTACGTCGACTCCAAAAACGCGTGTCGGATTTATGAAGCGGCCGAGGGCCGCCTTCCGATCCTGATACACATGGGGGACTTCCGTTATCAGTATTCAAAGCCCGCGCGCATTGCCTCGGTCCTCGACCGGTTTCCGAAGCTCGATGTGGTCGGCGCGCATTTCGGGGGCTGGTCGGAATGGGACTCGGCCGCGCAGGAGCTTCAGGGAAAAAGAATGTATGTCGATACCTCCAGCTCCCTGTATGCCATGCCGCCCCGCCGCGCGCGGGAGCTGATCGATCTTTTCGGCGTCGACCACGTTCTTTTCGGCACGGATTACCCGATGTGGGACCCGGGAGAGGAACTGGAACGCATAGACAAAATCGGCTTAAAGGCGGACGAGCTTGAAAAAATCATGTATTTGAATGCAAAGCGTCTTCTCAAGCTGTAAATTTATGTGGCTTTACACATAAAAAGCGGCCGACGAAAAATTCGTCGGCCGCTTTTTGCGCGGTTTCAGCAATTAATCCCCGTTTACACACTCTATCAGCCCGCTGATGCTTTCGGTTATTTTGCGCGCGACATAGGGGTTGTTCATCGTATAGATGTGGATGCCGTCGACGCCGTTTGAGATCAGGTCCACGCACTGCTCGACGGCGTACGCGATCCCCGCGTCGCGGAGCGCGTCCGGACTGTGCTCGAACCGGCTCATCACCTTGGCGAATTTCGAGGGCAGGCTCGCGCCGCAAAGAGAGACAATCCGCTCAATCTGATTTTTGTTGACGACGGGCATGATGCCCGCCTGAATGGGCACATGAACGCCGCCTTTGCGCGCTCTTTCCAGAAAAGCAAGAAAATCTCCGTTGTCAAAGAACAGCTGGCTGATCAGATGGGAGACGCCCGCGTCCACCTTTTTCTTAAGATTTTCAAAATCTTCCTCGATATCCCTCGCTTCAACATGTCCCTCCGGATAGCACGCGCCGACAATATTGAAGCCGCCCGTCTCCCGGATCAGCGAGACGAGCTCGCTTGCATAACGAAAATCGGACACATCCCTTCCGGGCACCCGGTCGCCTCTTAAGGCGAGCACGTTTCGGATACCGCGCTCCTTTAACCGCTTAAGCTCCTCTTCTATGTAATCCTCAGTGGAGTTTACGCAGGTCAAATGCGCAAGAGGCTCTATGCCGCAGCTCTCCTTAATTCGGGCTGCGATTTCAACCGTCGGGTTGCCGCCGCCCGCCAGATAGCCGCCCGCGCCGTAGGTGACGCTGATAAAGTCGGGGCGCAGACTTTTGAGGCTTTCAAGCGTGCTGTAAATCGTACTGATGCCGCTTTCCTTTTTCGGAGGAAATACCTCGTAAGAGAGGATGCATTTTTTCCGGCGAAACAGTTTCGAGAGATCCATATCCATTCGTTCCTTCCGATGCAATTAAAGCGAGGAAAATGGTATTTTGTATAATGACCGCTTTGCGGTTATTATATCATGTGCCGGCATACAGTTCCACTTCGGCCGGGGAAAAACTTCCCATATCAATTTTATAAAAAACAGTTGACATTGACGCAACGTAAAGGTATATCGTTATTTTGTCGGGAAAGGGATGGTCAAAACATGGAATATACCGTCAAGAAGCTCTCAAAATTGGCGGGCGTCAGTACGCGGACGCTTCGGTACTACGATGAAATCGGTATTCTCAAGCCGGCGAGAATCAGTTCATCGGGCTACCGGATTTACGGCCCGGGCGAGGTCGACAGGCTCCAGCAGATCCTTTTTTACCGGGAACTTCAGGTCAGTCTGGAGGATATCCGGGAAATATTGAACGCTTCCTCGTTTGACCGCGCCGGAGCACTGCGCGAGCACCATGAAAAGCTTCTTGAAAAAAGGAACCAGCTCGACATTTTGATTGCAAACGTGGAAAAAACGATTGCGTCGGACGAAGGAGGAATTATAATGGCAGACAGTCAAAAATTTGAAGGCTTCAAGCAAAAGCTCGTTTCTGAAAACGAAAAGAAATACGGCGAGGAGATCCGTGTAAAGTATGGCGCCGATACAGTCGAGAAATCGAACCGGAAGGTCCTGAACATGACAAAAGAGCAATATGAGGAGTCGACACAGCTCGCCGAAGACGTCAAAAGAATGCTCGCCGAGGCTTTTCAGACGGGCGATCCGGCGGGCGAGCTCGCGCAAAAGGCCGCCGACCTGCACCGCAGATGGCTTTGCTATTTCTGGGACAGCTACACAAAGGAAGCCCACGCCGGGGTCGCGCAGATGTATGTGGATGACGGGCGCTTTACCGCATACTACGATGAAAAGCAGCCGGGAACGGCAAAATTCTTAAGGGACGCCGTCTTCATCTATACCGGGATGGGCAAGTAAAACCTCGGCGCNNCCGCGCCATACTTTTCCTCGATTTATTCTTCGATGGTGCCCCCGCCGACAACGGTATCCCCGTCGTAAAATACGACGGCCTGCCCGGGTGTGACGGCTCTCTGAGGCTTTTCGAACTCGACGAAAACCTTGCCTGCGTCCATCGGATGGATAACGGCCGGCTGCTCCCTCTGCGAGTACCTTGTCTTCGCCGTAACTTTCATCGGCGCTTCCAGGCGCTCGAGCGAGATCAGGTTTACGTCCGATGCGACAAGGCTTTTTGAAAAAAGCTCCTCCTCCGCGCCCAGCGTGACCGTATTTTTTTCCGTATCCTTTGCCACAACGTACATCGGCTTGCCAAAAGAAAGCCCAAGCCCCTTCCGCTGGCCGACGGTGTAATGGATCATTCCCTTATGCCGTCCGAGTACATTTCCGTTTTTATCGATAAAGTCCCCGCTTTTTACCTGCTTGCCCGTGTAGTCCTCGATAAAGGAGGCGTAATCCCCGTTTTTTACAAAGCAGATGTCCTGGCTGTCCGGTTTATCGGCGTTTTTAAGCCCCTTTTCCTCCGCCATTTTTCTCACCGTCGTTTTGTCAAGCCTGCCAAGCGGGAAAAGCGTCCTTTTAAGCTGCTCCTGCGTCATATTGTATAACACATATGTCTGGTCCTTTGAACGGTCCGCTGATTTTGAAAGCAGATACCGGCCGCTTTTCTCGTCATACCCGGATATGGCGTAATGCCCCGTGGCGATAAAATCGCAGCCGACCGAAACCGCCCGGTTTAACAGCTCGTCGAATTTGATATAACGGTTGCAGTCGATGCAGGGATTCGGCGTCCGGCCGTCGAGATAGCTTTCGACAAAGCGTTTTATCACCTGCGCCTTGAACCTGTCCCCGAAATTGAAAACATAATGAGGGAAATCAAGCCGAAAGGCAACGCGCCTTGCGTCCTCGACGTCGCTTAACGCGCAGCAGGTTCTCGTCTGCTCCTCTATTCCGATATCCTCATTCCCGAAAAGCTTCAACGTAACGCCGATCACGTCATAGCCCCGCTCTTTTAACAGGGCCGCCGCAACCGAGCTGTCGACGCCGCCGCTCATCGCGACCATGACTTTGTTATTCATTACAGCACTCCAGCGGTTCTTACGAATATTATATGGATTTTTCTCAGGATTTCTCATTCCATGCTCGTTTCCGGCTCCTTGCGGTCGCTTTGCACGGAGTTTTTAATGCTGTCAAAGGTCTCCTGGCTTATGACGTGTTCTATGCGGCAGGCATCCTTACCCGCCGTTTCCTCGCTGACACCCAGACGCTCAACCAAAAACTCGGTAATCAGACGATGGCGCTCGTATACCTCGTTGGCCTTTTTCCGGCCTTCCTCCGTAAAGGCAATATGCCCTTTCCCGCCGACCGTGATATAGCCGGCTTCCTTCAGGATGCCCATCGCCCGGCTGATGCTCGGCTTTGTATAGCCGAGCTCATTGGCGACATCGATGGAGCGTACATACCCGTTCTTATTCTTTAAAAGCAAAATCGTTTCAAGGTAATCTTCGCCCGACTCCTGTATTTTCATAAAAGCCTCCAAAAAACATGCTCTCATTCTGTTGCTTTTACATTTGTATCTCATTTTACCATAATTAAGAAATCGCGGCAAGCGTCGCCTGAAACGGCGCCTTTTTAGCAAAAGGGGTGCCGTAAAATGCATACCCATGCATTTTACGGCACCCTTCGCGCTGCGCGTGCCCTCCGTATGGGTTTTCCCGGAGGGATCAGTAATCGATAACTCTCAAAGAGAAATAGGCCTTCGGATGGTCGCATACCGGACATTTCTCCGGGGCGCTCGGCCCAAAGTGGATATGTCCGCAGTTGCCGCAGATCCAGAA
The DNA here is from genome assembly GCA_002423435.1 of Clostridiales bacterium UBA6114. GTDB lineage: Bacteria > Bacillota > Clostridia > Oscillospirales > Butyricicoccaceae > UBA6114. Next base: position 4,573 of record DIWE01000001.1, on the reverse strand, counting down.
CTGAGACTCGCCCCTCTTAAACACCTTGTCATCCGTTAAGTTTGCAAGAAGCTTGCGGTAGCGCTCTTCGTGCTCTTTCTCAATCTTTGCGACTTCGGAAAACAAAAAGGCGATTTTATCGAACCCTTCTTCCTGCGCGGTCTTGGCAAATCCGGCATACATATCGGTCCACTCGTAGTTCTCGCCGTTTGCCGCGTCGACAAGATTCACGTCCGTTTTGGGGATAGCACCGTCGTGAAGCAGCTTAAACCAGATCTTCGCATGTTCTTTTTCATTGTTTGCAGTTTCCTCAAAATAATTCGCAACCTGATTCAAGCCTTCTTTTCTGGCAGCGGACGCGTAATACGTATATTTGTTTCTGGCCTGGGATTCCCCGGCAAACGCCGCCATCAGATTCGCTTCCGTTTTTGATCCTTTCAGTTCCATCATAAAACCCTCTTTCGTTTAAATTACAATTTGCTCGTATTGTCCTGCACGATTTGTTTTTCTCGGCAATCTGCGCATATTCCCTTGAAAACAAGATCGAATCTGTCGATCAGAAATCCGCTTTTATCTTCGATCTTCGAAAGCATTTCCGCCATTTCGGGCAACTCGATATCCAGGAATTCACCGCAGTTTTTGCATTTGAGATGATAATGCAGGTGCGTGTCAATGTCATACCGGTCGGCAGCGTCCGGCATGGAGATCTTGAGCAGGGTATTGCATTGAACCAACGCGTTTAAGTTCCGATAAACCGTGCCACGGCTGACGTTCGGATGATTCATTGCAATCCTCTGATATACGTCGTCCGCTGTCGGATGGTTTAATAAAGCGGCAACCGCTTCGAGCACCAGCCTCTTTTGTATCGTATTTCTTTGTTTCATAAAGTTGGCTGCCTTTTCAGAATATATTCCTTATTAGTAATATATCCTATTAGAGATTAATTGTCAATAGCTTTTTAAAAAATGATTGAATTATTTCGGCGTATATTAATATGCGATCCCCCAAACGACCATATGCTTTGCCTTTTGCCCGCAGACCGGGCAGACGTCGTCGATGTGCTCCTGTTCAAAGGGGATACATCTCGAGGGCATCCCCGTTTCTTCCTTGACCGCAAGCTCGCACGCAAGGCTGCCGCACCACATCGCCTTGACAAAGCCGGGCCTTGACAAAGCTAGCTCTTTCATTTCATCGAGCGTTTTCGCCTTATAGATGTGGCTGTCGAGATTATCCTTTGCCTTGCGGAACATTTTATCCTGAATTTTCTGGAGCAATTCGGGCACTTTCGCCGAAAGCTCGCCGATCGGCACAACCGTTTTTTCGCGGTCGGGCCTGTCGACCAGCACGCATTGTCCGTTTTCAATGTCTTTCGGGCCGATCTCCAGCCGCAAGGGCACGCCCTTCATCTCATATTCGGCGAATTTCCACCCGGCCGACTGCTCCGATGCATCGAGCTTCAGGCGAATCCCCTCTTTTTTCAGCATTTCGGCAATTTCGGAGGCTTTTTCAAGCACGCCTCCCTTGTGTGCGGCGATAGGGACAATGACAAGCTGGATCGGCGCGATTCTGGGCGGGAGAACCATGCCCTCGTCGTCGCCGTGCGTCATGATGATTCCGCCGATCGTTCTGGTCGACATGCCCCAGGAGGTCTGATGGACATAGGCGAGCTTGTTATTTTTATCGCTGTACTGCATGTTGAACGCTTTGGCAAAGCCGTCGCCGAAGTAATGCGAGGTGCCCGACTGGAGCGCTTTCCCGTCGTGCATCATCGCCTCGATCGTGTAAGTCTCGAGTGCGCCCGCGAATTTCTCCTTATCCGTTTTGCGGCCTCTTATCACGGGGATCGCAAGAACATTTTCTGCAAAATCGGCGTAAATATGCAGCATCTGCAGCGTTTCCGCCCTGGCCTCCTCCTCGGTGGCATGGACGGTATGGCCCTCCTGCCACCAGAATTCGCGCGAGCGCAGAAACGGACGCGTCGTTTTTTCCCAGCGTACGACCGAACACCATTGATTATAAAGCTTCGGCAGATCGCGCCAGGATTTCACGATCTTCGCATAATGCTCGCAAAAAAGGGTCTCGGAAGTCGGCCGGACGCAGAGCCGCTCCTCCAGCTTTTCATTCCCGCCATGGGTAACCCACGCGACCTCCGGCGCAAAGCCCTCGACATGATCCTTTTCCTTCTGCAGAAGAGATTCGGGAATGAAAAGAGGCATCGCGACGTTCTCATGCCCGGTTTCCTTAAACCTTTGGTCGAGATTCTTCTGGATCGCCTCCCATATCGCATAAGCATACGGGCGCATAATGACGCAGCCGCGCACGCTTGAATAATCGATAAGCTCCGCTTTTTTCACAATGTCGGTATACCACTGCGCGAAATCCTCGTCCATCGGTGTGATTTCACGCACTAATTTCCTGTCATTTGCCATAAATTCCACCCATTCTGCCGCTTTGGCCAAACTTTGATAACTTTTTTCATTTTACCATTTTAATATACGAGCATCAAGTCTTTTTACAGGGTAACGCGGGGTGCAAAGAAATAATATAATGTAATGCCGGAAAAGTTCTTAAGGAGATGGTATTTTGAGCGCACAGGCAAGCTTCTACATAAAACCCGCGGAATTTGAACAGATTGAGACGGTGGTCCACCTAAAGCAGGAAAGCAGGCCGGGGCTGGTTGGTTCCGTTCTCGACACGGAAAACGCGCCGGCAAAAGACGCTTTCGTCGCTCTTTTCGAGGTAAACGGCGAAAGCAACGATCATCTCGTCGCAACCGCATATACCGATATCGACGGAAAGTTTATATTCGGACCGCTGACGGCAGGAAAGCTTTATATTATCCGCATCACGAAAAATACGGAAAAAATCCGCCAGATCGAACAAAGTACATAAAAAGCAGAAAACCGGCCAATTGAATCCACAAGGCAGCGGATATAAAAAGCAAGGGTAGTTTACCCTTGCTGAGGCTGTCGACAAAGTCGGCAGCCTTTCGAGGGGGAATCCAATTCCCCCTCGATGCTCCTCCAGGTGCGGACAAAACACATGTGTTTTGTCCAGTGTGTCCTCCACCGGCGCATGTCCGGTTCCGGACAAATCGAAAGTGAAGGGGTCGAAACCCCTTCACAATCCCCATAGATACTTTGTCTACACTCTGAGCAAGGGTAGTTTACCCTTGCTTTTTATTGCTCATACGTTATTTTCCATGGCCTTTATCCGTATAATGCTCGCAGGCCTTTGTATCCCTGTCCCTGCTCTTTACGCGCGGGTAAACGCAGTGCCCCAGGGCAATCTCGGAATATTTGTTTTCGATCCGGATGTAATGCTGGATATAGTGCTTGCAGCTTTCGCAGGTTTTCTCATCCATTTCTTCACTTCCTTCTAAGTATCAAATACCGGCTCTTTTCATACTACTTTATGCTACTTGATAGTATTTGTCAATACAAAGGAGGATAATATAGTATTATAAAATAAAATCAGCGGGGTGGTAGTGTTTGAAACCATTGAAAGCAAAGGTAAGTATAACCCTGGATAATGATATCATTGAAAGGATCAAAGAGTTGTCTGAAAATGAGGACCGTTCCTTTTCCCAATATATTAACCTCGTTCTGAAAGAACATATCAACAAAATTGAAAACAACACAAAGGAATTCTGGAAATAAAGAAAAAACACAGGATACAAAATCGTATCCTGTGTTTTTTCAAACTCTCTTTAGTGAGTTCCGCGTCCCGCGGAACAAAAAGCCACCCGCTAGGCGGGTGAGGTTAAAATTTAAATAGGGCGACACCAGTGGTAGAATGATGATTGTTCAAGCCATCAAGATACCAAAAGAGAAGGTGAAGCCCTATGGCAGAAAGTTTAGCACACAGCAAATGGGTGTGCAAGTATCACATAGTATTTACGCCAAAGTACCGGCGGAAAATAGATTATTGGGGAATGCGAGAAGATATCCGAGATATTATCCGGGATTTGTGTAAGTGGAAGGGCATAGGCATTTTGGAGGGAAAAGTTATGCCGGATCACATACACCTGTTGGTGTCGATACCACCAAAATATTCAGTGTCGAGTGTTATGGGATATCTCAAAGGTAAGAGCGCAATGATGATATTTGAGCGACACGCAAATTTAAAATACAAATTTGGGAACAGACATTTTTGGGCGACCGGATATTATGTGAGCACAGTAGGGCTACAGGAGAAGGCCCTAAGGAAGTATATCCAGGAACAAGAGAAACAAGATCAGATGGAGGATAAATTGAGTAACAAAGAGTACGAAAACCCTTTTAAGGGTAACGCGAGGTAATCATTCCACAATGGCTTGAACGTAGTAAAAGCCAGCGTCGTTTAGGCGCTGGCTGTACTATGCCCTTATAGGGCTATTGCAAGCCACCCCTTTCAGGGGTGGTCTTGACTGTAGACAAAGTAGGTTCTTTCGTCTTTTTTGAAAAAATGCGTTGCATAGGCGTGACCATTTTTTCAAAAAACCGAATCAATTTGTTTTTTGGGCAATTCATTTGCCGAAAAAACACTCTGGGGTCCCCAACAAATACTATTTGTTGGGGTGAGTCCACTCGCGCCAATCGGGCGCGAAACCGGG
>DIWE01000027.1:102407-104719 GCA_002423435.1 Clostridiales bacterium UBA6114 | reverse complement strand
AAATATACTTTTTCGACACTCTGAGGTATAATAACCACTTTGTGGTTATTATACCATTTCAGAACCAAGAAAAAAAGATAAATTTACCTTGCAGCCGTCAAAAGGGGGGATTCACCGTGCGGAGGTGCTTATCGGGTGAATGGTCCCTGGGAAGTATCGAAGCATCGGACTTGCCATCCGGCAAGCCCGATGCTTTGAAAGATTAATACGACTAAACGAGTTTTGTTCCGGCAAGGTCGCTCGCGATCTCCATGGCCTCGTCCACAGCGGCGTTTTTATGAACAATCGCCACCAGACCTCTTAAGACGGCGGCGGGATACTCGTGCTGCCAGATGTTGCGGCCGTAGGTGATGCCGTGGGCGCCGGCCTGTATGCCCTGCCAGGTCATGTCGAAGCACTCGCGCAGGGTTTTGCAGCGCGGGCCGCCCGAAATGACGATCTTTGAAGGAGCGCCCATCTCAACGATTCTGGCAAATGTGTCGCCCGAGCCGGTCCAGAAGGTCTTGATGATGTCGATCCCCAGCTCAAGCGCGACACGGACCGCATACCCCACCGACTCGACACTGTAACGAACGGAATCGTCGATCAGAGAACCGTTCGGGTAAGCGTGCGCGACGGTGGGCATGCCCGCTTTCTCGGCCTCGGAAATAAACCGGGCGATATGCGCAACAGTCGCCTCCTCACGCGTGTCCGCAAGGCTTAAGCCCACCGAGACGGCGTCGGCACCCAGCATGACGGCATCCTGCACGGTGGCGACAGGGGTTTCCTGCGGCCCGAAGAACCGGGTCGAGTTGGTGCTCTTGAGAATCAGCGCGGCCTTGCCGGCGAAAAGATCCAGGGTGCTCACCGCGAATCCGCGATGAATTGTGAACGAATCGGGGTGCTCGGGCATCAGCTTTTCGACAACGGGTCTTATGAGCTCGATTCCTTTGCCGGGGCCCATGGCGATTCCCTGGTTGATCGCCACCATCGCGGCGCGTCCGTCCTCTTTAAAAATTCTGCTCATACGGATGGTTTTTCCTGCGGCTGTGAACGACGTGATCATGGGCATATCCTCCTTGTGCAATCGTTGGTTTTAAGTCGGGCAGCGAACGGGACGGTTATTGCGCGATAAGGTCGAGAACGACCTTCATAACCTTGTCGGGGTTTTCATCGATGAACCTCGCGGCCTCGTGGTATTTCGTGAGCGGAAACCGGTGGGTGATGAACTGTTCGGTATAGACGGTGCCGCCGTATAGCATGCGGACGGCGTCCTGAAAATCCTCGCGGACATACATGAAGTGCCCGATCATGGAGATCTCGCGGCGCTGGATCCGCGTGACGTCGAAGTCCATATTCACCTTATAGTTGCCGGTGATGACAATCTCCGAGCTGGGACGCGAAGCGGCCAGTATGGAATCAAAGGTCGCCTTGTTGGCGGCGGCGTCGATGATCACGTCGGCCCTGTCCTCGCCGAATTGATGTACTACGGCCTCGGGCAAGGGGATATCGTTTAAGTTGACACAGCGCCTGATGCCGCAGCGGCGCGCGTAATCGAGCTTGCTCTGCTGCACGTCGGCGATCATTACGTCGGCGGCGCCGAAGACGGCGGCCGACTGCGCGATAAAATTGCCGATGGTGCCGGCTCCCACGACGCAGACCCTGGCCCCTTTTATGCGGCAGCGCTTGACGGAACCGACGCCGACCGCCAGCGGCTCGACCAGGGCAATCTTGTCAAAGGGCATGTCGTCCGGGCATAGATGCAGCATGCGGTAATCGACGGCGGCGTACTCGGCAAAGAAATTATGGATCATTTTCAGATTCTCGCACACGTTAAAGCGGCCGATGCGGCACGGATAGCATTTCCCGCAGCCCTTCTGCGACTCTACGGTGACGCGGTCGCCGACCTTGAAGCCCTCGACATGGCTTCCGACTTTTTCGATCACGGCCGCGACCTCGTGGCCGATCCGGGTGGGGAATTTTATGTAGCGGTGCAGTCCGTGCAGCACCTGCGCGTCGCCGCCGCAGATGCCGCAGACGACCATCTTGATAAGGACCTCGTCCGCCGTGATCCGAGGGATATCCGCATCCTGATATTCGATCCGGTTCGCGGCCGGCAGAACAACAATTTTCATATAGGAACACTTTCTTTCGTGTGATTTCACCGGTCTAGCCCGCAAACCTGCCAAGATATGCGCTTAAAACCTTGGGGTCCTTCCGGATGAACTCGGACTCGCCGTGGATTCTGATTTCGCCCTGCTCGATCACATACGTGTAATGCGAAACCCGCATCGCAAGGCGCGCGTTCTGCTCGACCAGAAGGATGGTGATGC
>DIWE01000027.1:0-102344 GCA_002423435.1 Clostridiales bacterium UBA6114 | reverse complement strand
CATCTGCTGCTCGCCGCCGGAGAGGCTCCAGCCCATTTGCTTTTCCCTCTCCTTCAAACGGGGGAAAAGCGAATAGGCCTCTTCCAGCTCGGCATCGAATTTTCCCCTGCCGAAAAAACCATGCCAGCAGAACGTGCCGATCGCGAGATTCTGACGGACGGTCAGGCCGGGGAAAATATGCCTTCCCTCGGGGACATGGGTAACGCCGAGACTCGCGATCTGCGGCGGACTCAAGCCGACAAGCTCATGGCCGCCTTCAAGCACAATTGAGCCGGTGTGGCTCAGCACGCCGGAGATGGATTTGAGCAGGGTGGTTTTTCCGGCGCCGTTGCTGCCGATCAGCGCCGTGATTTTCCCCTTCTCGATGGTGCAGTCGATGCCCTTGAGAGCCTCGATTGCGCCGTAATAGGAATGCAGATCATGAATTTTAATCATAAAGCCTCCTTGCCCAGGTAGGCCTCAATCACGGTCGGATTCACGGCGATCTCCTTTGGGGTGCCCCGCGCGATCATAACGCCGAAGCTCAGCACGTCGATTTTCTCGCAGAAATTCATAATCAGGTCCATCGAATGTTCGATTAAGAGGACGCCGATCCCTTTTTCCTTGGCGGCGTAATTCAAAAGCGCCATAACATACTCGATCTCCTTGTTGTTCAGGCCGGCGGCCGGCTCGTCGACCAGAATCACCTTCGGATGCGTCAGAAGCGAGCGCACGATTTCAAGCAGCTTTCTCTTGCCGAAGGGAAGGCTGCTTACATCGTCGTCCCAGTCGAAGGTGATTTTGGCGATCGACATCAGCTCGGTTAGTTCGCTGTCGAAGTTGCCCCCCTTAAAGCCTAAAAAGCCTTTGAAAAAACCGATGTTGTCGTTTAAGTCCGCGGCGAGCAGAAGATTATCCCGGATACTGGAGCGCTGCAGAAAACGAGGGGTCTGGAAGGTCCTCGCAATGCCCATCCGCGCGCGCTGATGGGCGGGCGACTTTGTGATGTCGCGGCCGCTGAAAAAGAGCTTGCCGCTATCCGGCATGTAAATGCCGCTGATGATATTCATCAGCGTCGATTTCCCGNNTCCCGGCGCCGTTCGGCCCGATCAGTCCGTGGATGCTGCTCAAATTGACGGACAGGGATACCCGGTCCGCCGCGACGACGCCGCCGAATTTAATGGAGATTTCCTGCAATTCCAAAATGGGATTCATCGCAAAACCTCCTCTTCCGGCCTCTCTTTTTTTGCTTTTAAGAGAGCTCTGCGCCTTTTTCTGTTCGTCGCCAGCCTCGAAAACAGGCCCATCACCCCGTCGGGCATAAAGACCATGAGCAGAACAATGACAATCCCCCAGCAGAGCTGCAGATATTTCTGCACGGCGCGCAGCGCTTCCGGCATGATCGTGACAAGCGCGGAGCCGATGAAGATGCCGGGGGTCGTGTTGACGCCGCCGAGCATCGCCATGATGATGATATTTGTCGCGTTTGCGAAGTTGAACATATCCGCGCCGACAAATTGGCCGTGCATCGCATACAGGCCGCCGGCCAGCCCGGCGACGGCGCCCGCGATCGCAAAGCCGATCACCTTCGTCCGATAGACGTTGACGCCCAGGGTTTTGGCCGCCGTCTCATTGTCGCGGACCGCGGCAAGGGCGCGCCCCAGCTGGGTTTTGCGGATGCGCGCGACAAAAAAGGCGACCAGTAAAGTGACGGGGACAAGAAAGTAAAACCATTTGTAATAGGTGTCGAATGTAACGCCGAAAAGCACAAGCTTTCTGAGTCCGGAAATGCCGTTGGCGCCGCCGAACAGCTTTTCGTTGTTCATAAAAAAGCACCACGCCACCTGCACGACCGCAATGGTCGAGAAGGTAAAATAGGTTCCCCGCAGACGGAAGAGGCACAGCGCCAGAAGCCACGAGACAAGGGCGGAAATGGCGATGCCGGACAGCAGGGCAAGGAGCGGGGGCAGCGTCAACCCGAGGCGGTCGGTGCAAAGATTGGCGCAGGTGAATGCTCCGAGCCCCTGGAAGGACACGACGGCAAACGAGAGCTGGCCGCCCATGCCGAGCATAATCGATATGTTGTATGCGGCTATTGTCCAGATGAGCATGATGTTTACAATCATCATCGTGTAACTGTTCAGAAAATGGGGAAGGGCGAGAAAGCACAGGAGAAGGATCAGGACGGTCGCAGCACAGAGCTTGTGGTCGGATATCGCTTTCAACAGCCTCATCTTTTCCTCCTCCCTTATGCTTTGTCGGCGATTTTTTCACCGAAGATGCCCTGCGGACGGGCGAGAAGAAACACGATCAGGATCAGAAAGACCACTGCGTCCTTGTATTCGGTAAACTTAAGCGTTGAAAAAGCTTCCACAACGCCGACAAACAGCGAACCGATAATGGCGCCTTTGATGTTGCCGAAGCCGCCGATTACGACGCCCGCGAAGGCCCGCAGCTGCAGCGAGCCGAGCGTGTTGCTGACCATGAAGATCGGGCTTACGAGATACCCGCCGATCGAGGCCAGAACAACGACCAGGCAATAGGTCGCGACAATGGTTATGATGCTGGGAATGCCCAAAAGATTTGCGGCGTACTGATCCTGCGCCGCGGCCTGCATGGCCTGGCCGACGTACAGATGCTCAAACATCTTGAATACCAGGAACATCAAAACCGCGCCCACCACGATGATCAGAATATACTGCCACTGCAGCTTGGTCTTTCCAAGGGTGATGACGGCGGCCTTGCCCGCTTCGTTTTTCAGGATGGGGGGCACCGAACGCGGAAGGCTGCCCCAGATAAGGGTGGCCATCTCGCGCAGAACGATGGAAGCCCCGACGGTGGCGATGGTGGTCGCCTGCGTGTAGGATGCGTTTCTTGTGGGCCAGTAGACGGTAAAGGTGAAAATGATTCCGACAAGGATAAAGCTGATCAGCGACAGCGGAGCCATGGCGGCAAAGGGGAGCTTGGCGTCGACGATGAACGCGCAGGTAATGAACGCGCCGAACATCAGGAGGTCGCCCTGGGCGAAATTCAAAACGCCGACCGCGCGGATCAGGAGAATCAGGCCCATGGCGATCAGGGCGTACAGGGTGCCCATCGCCAGTCCGTTTATCAGCAGGGTAAGGTATAGATTCAAGTTCAAACATGTTCACCTCACAAACATGCAAAATAGGGAAACATCGCTGCGATTTTGAAAAGGCGTGTCCTCAGNNCCTGTATCCCTCTGTGCCGCCGTTTTAGCCCTGAAACGAAGGCAGCTTCCGACCTCTGCGCGCGTGCTGCGGCAGATTTCCCGGTTCGTCCGGCCGCTGCGGTATGAGGACACGTCCCGACGTATGTAAGGCACTTCCCCCGTTGGCGGTTTTTCGCTATCTCACTTTGATGTTCTTGATCACGACAGGCAGCCCGTTTTCGTTGTGGGTCGCAAAAAGCGAGGTGTTCAGGCAGGAGTCGCCCTCGAAATAGGTATAGGTCGACATGGCTCCGACAAAATCCTTAAACTGCTTGAAGGCCTCGTTTATAGCGGCTCTGTCGGCGGTGGTGCCGGCGATCTCCATTGCGTGCTTGATCGCGTAAACGCCGTCATAGGCGCTGACTGCGGCAAGGTCCGAGGGCATGCCGTAAGCCTCGCGGAATTTCTTCTCAAAGGCCGCGCCGCTGGGGGTGTTCGCCTCAACGCTCCAGTCGGAGGAGGCGTACCAACCGTTCGCGACGTCTCCGGCGTTCTGGCGGAATACCGAGGAGCAGTACGAGGTGCTTCCGATCAGGGGGATGTCAAACCCGGCGATGGAAACCTGCTGGGCAATCAAAACGGCCGGCATCTGGTCCGACAGGCAGATCAGGCAGTCCGCGCCGGAGTTCTGGATCTGGGTCAGGATCGGGCCGTAGTTCTTTTCGTCGTTCGGCGTGGCGAACTGCATATCCTTGGGGACGTCGACGCCATACTTCTGCAAAGCGCCGATCAGATATTGCAGGCCGGTCAGCCTGGGAGCGTCGTCGCTGTACAGGATCGCGGGTTTTACGACCTTCAGGTCCTGCACGGCCGTCTGTGCGAGCACCTCATACTGGAAGGGATCGATCGGGCGCAGCATCCAGTTCCAGGGGCAGTTCTTGTCGCGGAGGGCGACGGCCGAGCCCAGCGAAACATGCGGGATTTTCGCATCCTCGAGCTGGGGCAGGATGGCGATGCAGTTTACCGAGTAGGAGGAGCCGACGATTGCCGAGACGTCCGGGTTTGCGAATATCTTGGCGTACGCGTTGACGGAAGCCTGCATGGTGTCAATCTCGTCGACCAGGAACGGGACTATTTTCTTGCCCAGGACGCCGCCGGCGGAGTTGATCTCCTCCATGGCAAGGTTAAAACCCTGCTGCTGATACTGGCCGACCATCTTGTTGTTTCCGGAGACAGGGGCCACCAGAGCGATGACGGTCTCGCCGTCAAACTCGGGCTCGGCGGCGGGAGCGGCGGCGGAACTCCCGGAGGATGCCGGAGGGGCTGCGGCGGATGCCGGGGAAGTTGCGGGGGATACGGGCGCCGAGCCGCCGCAGCCGCCAAGCATCGTCAGAGCGAGCAAAACGGAAAAAAGCGCTAATGTTCTCTTTTTCATTGTGGTCTCCTTCCTTTTTTGATGAATATACTTTCGGAGCCTGCCGCAAAACGCACGTTTTTACCGGCAAGGCTTCAAGCACGTGTGAAAAAATACCACAAAGCATCACAAAAGCAAAATTCACCCTGAAAATTGTGATTTATGCACAACCATAGCAGTTTATTTATGTGCGTTTTGCCGTACGGGCGTTTGTTTATATTGACCAAATAACCCAGCGGCATTTCCGGCGCATTACAATAGTATGTATATCCGCTCCATAATATTTGTAATAATCAAACGGGTTTTTATTTGCGCGGGGATTCCGGGCATTTTTTCTGAACAATATATATGTTATAAAATGTTTGTTTTGAACATAGTTTTATTAGGGCGCGTCAAATTTTCGCACAGACTGCTTGCTGTTGTGAATTTTTCAAAGGTGGTGCGACTATGGAAAACAAACCGCTCATAGGGGTGACGATGGGCGATCCGTTCGGCATCGGCCCGGAGCTTGTCTTAAAAGCGCTGGCGGAGCCTTCCGTGTATGAGGTGTGCCGCCCCGTGGTGATCGGAAGCAGGGCCCCTCTTGTAAAGGCCATAGAAAGCGTCGGCTCATCGCAGAGCATCAAATGCATCGAAAGTCCGGCCGATGCGGTCTATGGCGTCGAAACGGTCAATCTCATGGACATGGATTATGAGTTTCGGTACGAGCCCGGCGCGATCAAGGCGGAAAACGGAGCGATTGTTATAAAGTACATGCGGCGGGCATATGAACTGATCGCAGACGGCGTGCTGGAGGGCACGGCCTCGGCTCCGTGCAACAAGGAGGCGATGAAAAAGGCCGGCTCCCCCTATACCGGAGCGACCGAGCTTTTCGGGCATTTTGCCGGGGACGTCCGCGCGTTTGCGGTCGCGCTCCAGGACAACTACTTCTGCTTTAACGTCACCGAGCACCAGTCGCTGCGCAAAGCCCTCGATTCGCTTAACTGTGAAAAAATCGGGGACAAAATCCACGAGGTTTGCGGCGTGCTGCGCGGCTTCGGATATGAAAGCCCCAGGCTTGTCGTTTCGGGAATCAATCCCCACTGCGGCGACGGCGGCACCATGGGAACGGAGGAGATCGATTTTGTGATCCCCGCCGTTGAGGCGGCGCGCGCCGGGGGAATCGATATCCTGGGGCCTGTTCCGGCCGACGCGGTATTTATCAAGGCGGTCCGGGGGGAGCGCGACGCCGTGATCACCATGTTTCACGACCACGGCGGGATCGGCAGCAAGCTGATCGCGGCGGTGATGAACAGGCCGACCGCCGTGCTGACGGCGAACCTGCCGTTTATCCGCACAACTGTCGCGCACGGAACGGCCTACGACATCGCCTACCAGAATAAGGCCGATCATCGCCAGATGCGAAACTGCATCATAACGGCCGGGAGATTCGCACTCAAAATGCGGAAGAAATAAAAAGCGCGCTTTCCCGGAGACGGCAAAAAACTCCCGGCTAAAAGCGAAAGCGCTTGGAAAGGAGGGGGCGGGCATGGATAAATCCTGTGTTTTGGGCGTTGATTTGGGCACGTCTTCCGTCAAGATCGCGGTTTTTTCCATGGAGCTTGAATGCACGTTCATCACAAAGGAGCCTTACAACAAAACCGGAGACACACCGACGGCGGACGAATGGTGGGCGTCGTTTCTGCGCACTCTCGGCAATGTCTCGCAGCATTGTCCGCTCGGATATGTGTCCGCCGTTTCCTTTGCCGGATATAACGCCCTTGTCGGCGTGGATGAAAACCTGGACGCCGTCACCCCGGTTGTAACCTACTACAATAACGAGCCGCTGCAATACATAAAAACGAGATACGGCAGCGGGGATGCCCGGTTTGTATTCTTAAAAAGCGGAAATCCGCTGTTTTCAAACGGGCTGACGGCCCCGCAGCTTGTCTGGCTGCAACGGGACCGGCAGATGTACCTCAGGTGCCGGAAATTCTTGTACAGCTCGGGTTTCATCGCCGCCCGCCTCACGGGGAGGTGCGTCGTCGACCGGACCAGGGCCTCGCAAAGCCTGCTGATCAATCCGTTTTGCGACACGACCCGGTGGAACGACGAGCTTTGCGGCTTTTTTCATGTGGAGCAGACCAAGCTCCCGGAGATTCTGGAGCCGTGGGACATAGCCGGAGGCGTCACCGGACAGGCGTCACGGATCACCGGGCTTAAAGAGGGCGTTCCCGTTGTCATCGGCGCAGTGGATTCGACCTGTGCGGCGTTTGGCGCGGGACTGTGCCGCCCCGGCCGGCTGCTCGATATCGGGGGTTCGGCCGGCGGTTTACTGAGCCTCTCGGATCGGGCAAGCCCCATCGAAGACGTCATCACCACTTCGTACCTGTTGCCAGGCCTGTGGGTGAGAAGCGGGGCGTTAAGCGCCGCGTCGCGCCTGTTTTTATGGTTCATCCGGAATATGGCGCCCCAGTGGGATTACAAGGAATTCATAAGAAGAGTCGGGCGGGCCGAGCCCTTCTGCGGGGGGCTCCAGTTTCTGCCCTATGTGAGCGGCGCGCGCCACCCGTACTACAGTCCCAATACCAAAGGCCATTTTGTAAACCTCGCTATGGAACATACGATCGACGATATGGCCCGCGCCGTGGTCGAGGGCGTGGCGCTCGCTTACAAGCTGGTGCTGCAGGACATCCGCCTGCGCGACGGTCCGCCCGGGGAGATCGTCACGGTGGGCGGCGACTCGCAGGACCTGATCTGGCGCCAGATCAAGTCCGACGTTTTGCAGATGCCCTATGCCGTGCCCGAAGTCTTCGAATCCTCGGCCTTCGGCGCAGCAGTGCTCGGCGCGCGTGCGATCGGCCTTGCGGACGATCTGACCGGTTTTATCGAAAAGAAAGTCCGTATCGTTGATAAAACATTGCCGAACCCCGAGCTGAAAAGGGGCTACAACGAAAAATTCCGCGAATTCGTCCGGTTGTGCAACGCGCTTTATGCGGAAGAAAACGGGCGTTATCTGAAGGTTTCCCCGGAAAACCTTTCTTAGGACCGCCGGAAAGCATTTATCCATCAAGGGGAGGGGAGCGCATGAACCCGCTGGAACTCGATTTCGGCAAAGAATACGATATTGTCGCAATGGGCAGAGCCAGCGCCGACTTTGTCCCGGACAGGTGCGGCCGGGTCGAGGAGGTGCATAATTATACGAAATTTGTCGGCGGCTCGCCCGCGAATACTGCGGTCGCGGCCGCGATGCAGGGCGCGAAGACGGGTTTTATCGGCAAGGTCGGAGACGATATTCTCGGCCGTTATGTGAAACATTTTCTTGAAAGTAAGGGCGTCGACACCTCGCACCTCGCCGTATCGCGCGAAAGTGCGGTGAGAACCCCCGTGTCGTTTACCGAACGCATCGCCCCCGGCGTAAACAGCGCCCCGAACGGCGCGATGTTCCGCTCGAACGTGGCCGATCTCTTTATCTCGCCCGATGAAATCGACGAGGACTATATCGCCCGGTTTAAGATCCTGCTGTTTTCCGGCACCTCGCTTTGCAGGAGCCCTGCGCGCGAAGCGGTGTTTCTCGCGATCGAATACGCGAGGAGGCATCATGTCCGCGTGGTCTTTGATCCCGATTACCGCGAAGTGGTATGGAATTCGCCGTGGGAGACGGCCGTCTACTACTGGATGGCGGCCCGGGATTCGGACGCCGTTTTGGCCACACGCGAGGAGTTTAACGCGATCGAGTACATCATGCTGCCCGGAAACTCAGACGACGTCAAGACGGCGCGCGCATTTCTCTCTATGGGCTGCAGGCTCGTCTGCATAAAACACGGCGACAAGGGGTCACGCGTGTTTACAAAGGACGGCGGCGATTACCGGGGAGAAGTATTCCCGAGCCGCGTTGTCACGTTAAACGGCGCGGGCGACTCCTTCTCCGGGTCGTTCTTAAATCAGATGGTCCTCGGCAGCCCGGTGGAAAAGGCTCTTAAATATGCCGCGGCATCGGCGGCGCTGACCGTGTCGGGCAGAAGCTGCGCAAGTCATATGCCCACTGTCCGGCAGACGGAAGAATTCATCCGCATCTGCGAAAGCGGGGAGATCGAAGGCTTCCGGTGGTGGGACGAGAATTCCGATATTTCAGACGTTCTGTAATGCCGCGGGCGGAGGGAGAAAAACGACGAACGAAAGGTGATAAGGATGTTGGCGATTGAAAGAAGAAACAAAATACTGGAGACGTTGCAGGAATCCGGGATTGTCAAGGTTGAACTGTTGGCCAGAAAATTCAACGTCAGCGAAATGACGATCCGCCGGGATCTGGAAAAATGCGAAAAAGAAGGAAGGGTTTTCCGATGCCACGGCGGCGCCGTTCTCAAAGAATGGGTGGAGCACGAGGACCGCTATACCATAAAAAGCGTATCCGCTCTGGACAAAAAGAAAAGGATCGCGGCGTTTTGCTTAAAGTATATCAATCCCGGCAGCGCCATTTTTCTCGACGCGGGGACGACGACCATGGAGCTTGCCAAGCTGATACTGAATATTGAAAATCTGACGGTCCTCACCAATGACCTTGCGATCGCCCTCTTTTTATCGAGCAGCAATATCCGTATCATCGTTTTGGGCGGCCAGGTGGAAAACTATGTGGGCAGTATCCACGGTTATGTCACTGAGCGCATGCTCGACGATCTGTGCGTCGATATCGCCTTTGTAGGGGGCGCCGCGATCGACCAGAAATTTGATTTGTTTACCTCCATGGAGGGAAAGGTGTACTTCAAGCGCAAGCTGATGCAGTGCGCCAACCGGACCTATATCCTTCTCGATTCCTCCAAATTCTTCAAGCAGTCGCTGTACAGGGTCAACAATCTGAGGGAGTATACAAAGGTGATAACCGATAAGAAGCCGATCGACACCGAATGGAAATATCTCAAGGAATGCGGCATCGACTTGATCTGCGTGGATGATGAAAAGGAAGAGATATGACGCCACATCCTCTCGAAATTTACAAATATTAACAGATAATCTATTGCTGTCGGCAGATAAATGGTATAAAATGGATTTTAATAAATCGACCGGGGAGGATAAAAGTGTGGCAATTGTTGACGTTGTAAAATACAATGGCGGACCGGAGCTTTTCGCGTGGAGATTCCCCTCCGATGAGTTCGGGTCATGCACCAGGCTGACTGTAAACAAGCCGTATGAAGCGGTTTTGTGCAAAGACGGGAAAGCGCTCGATGCCTTCGGCGGCGGAAGCCATACGCTTGAGGGCGCCAATGCCCCTCTGCAGGGTAAAATGATCCATCCCTCCAAAAACGGCAAAGACTCCTTCGAAGCTGAAATCTGGTACGTCGACACGGTCCATTCGTTTGACGTCAGATGGGGGACGGCGTCGCCTCTGAAGCTGCAGGACCCCGAATACGGAGTGGTTGTGCCGGCGCGGCTGACCGGAGAATTCGGCGTCAAAATTGCCGATTCCAAAAAATTTCTTACAAAGCTCGTCGGCAGCCTGCCGCTTTTTGACAGGTCCGGAATCGTGATTTTTTTCAGGGGGCTGTACCTCGCGAAGCTGAAGGATTCGGTGACCTCTTATCTTTTACATAAGCAGATCGGCGTTTTGGAGGCCGATTCGGACCCGGATGAATTGTCCGCTTATTTGAAGATACGCACCGAGCCGGTTTTTGAGGAATACGGCGTGAGGCTCGTCCACTTTTATATCGGCGATTTCAGCGTGCCTGAGGACGATCCGGCGGTTTTGAAGCTGAAAGAATTGGCGGCTGCGAAAGAAAGAGCCGGTGCCGGCGCGGAGGATATCGCCGAAAACCCGGACAAGCCCCCGGAAAAGCCCAAGGGCACGGATGCCGGGCCGACAGCCGTGGACGCCCCGGACGGCAAAGAGGCGGGGGCGGCGGGAGAGATCAATGAAGCGGCGGGCGCCAATGAGATGAAGGAATGCCCGAAATGCCATAGCGCAATGGATAAAAATAAACGGTTTTGCGGGGACTGCGGCTGCGACACGCAAAAATCATCGGGAAAAGCCGCGGAAATCAGGTGCAGCGCCTGCGGCACCGCGATGACGAAAAAAAATAAATTTTGTCCCGAATGCGGGAAAAAATACAACCCCTGCCCGAAATGCGGCGCGGACCTGCCGACAGACGTCGTAGAGTGCGAGTTCTGCGGCTACGAGACCTTTTTGCCCTGCCCATCCTGCGGCAAGCCGCTCGAGGGCAAAAATCTGAAATTTTGCCCCGAGTGCGGGTTTTCGCTCCTGAAAAAATGCCCGAAATGCGAGTCGGTCGTTAAAGGAGATCCGAAATTCTGCCCCGAATGCGGGGAAACACTCAAACAATAGCCTTTATAAAAAAGAAGGGGTGTCGCAAAATGCANNCCCCTCCGTGCTGCGCACGCCGCTGCGGCGGATGTTTGGACGCAAAAGAGGGCCTCGCCGGCCCCCTTTCACACTATCCCCCGCGCCCTACGGGCCCTGACCACAGCAAATTTTTATATTTATGCATTTTGCAACAACGCCTTCTTTTGGTACCCGGCGTTCGCAGATTTCCCGGGGAATTATCCGTAAAGCCATTCAGACGTTGACAGCGGGCGGCGAATGGGATAAATTAATAAGGATAAGCTAATACAAATTGGGGGAAGTCAGATGAACAGCCAGATCAAGGAAATCTCTTGCAGAATCAAAAAATTCAGGGAGCTTGCCGGAATCTCCGTCGAAGCAATCGCGGGGAAGCTCAAGATGTCCGAGAAGGAATATTCCGCTTTTGAAGACGGTACGGCCGAAATCACAATCGGCGTGATATATCTGGTGGCGGCGATCTTAAATATAGACCCAACCGTGCTCCTGACCGGCGTCGAGCCAGCGGCGACCGACTACGCCGTTGTCGCGGGCGGAAACGGCGTGGAAGTGGAGCGGTACAGGGGATATAAGTTTACATCCCTTGCGTCCGATTTTGCCGGCCGCGATATGGAGCCGATGATCGTGGACATCGAACAGCACGACCATCTTCCCGAAATGGTCAGCCACGCGGGCCAGGAATTCAACTACGTGCTCGAGGGCTCGGTGACGGTGATATACGGCGACCGCGAGATCCTCCTTGAGAAGGGCGACAGCATTTATTTTGATGCGAGAACCCTTCATGGACAGAAAGCGTCCAGCAAAAAGGCGAAATTCCTCGTCGTGATCAATGAATAAAAACCGCGCCGAGCCTTCAAACTTCCCCGCAGCAATGAAACGCCCCCGACCTCCGAGCCGCGATAAAAGCAGCATGTCGGACGGTCGGGGGCGCGGTTTTTTGTCTTGCTTTAAACCCTTACGGAGATTTCTCCCGAAGATAACGACGCTACTGTGCCGTCTTCCTTTTCGACGATCAGATTTCCGCTTTCGTTTACGTCGAGCGCAACGGCGGGATAACTTCCGCCGGCGGTAAGAACGGTAATTTTGGCGCCGAGCATAAACAGACGCTCTTTGTATCTCTCTATCAGCGACCGCCTGTTTTCCGCAGCGGACAGCCCAAGATAAATCCCCTCGATCCGGTTTAGGATCTCGGCGATCAGCTGGTTCCTTATAAAGGATTTAGAGGAAAATTCTTCGATCGATGCCGCGCGATCCCGAAACTCCTCGGGGAAACCGTCCTCCGGCGTATACACATTGATTCCGATGCCGGAAATCAGATAGAAGAAAGCGCCGCTCTCCGCCTCGATTGCACCCTCGGTAAGAATCCCGCAGATTTTTTTTCCGTCGATATAAACGTCGTTTACCCACTTGATCGAGCTTTTGACGCCGCAGACGGAATCGATCGCCTCCGATACGGAAACGGCCGCCGCGATCGTCAGAAGCTCGGGCATGACGTCCTGCTTCTCAGGCCGGAATAAAACGCTCATATATATGCCGGAGGAAGGGGAGAAGAAATTTCGGTTGACCCGCCCCCGGCCCGAGGTCTGTCTTTCCGCGACAACGGTCATGCCGTTCGGCACCCCGCCTTCCGCGAGCTTTCGCAGATGGGAGTTCGTCGAAGGGACGGAGTCAAGAATAAGAAGCTCCCTGCCGGCCGTTTTCGTATTCAGATAATGGTGGATACCGCATGCCGAAAGCTTGTCGCAGCACGCATGCAGGCGATATCCGGCACTTTTGTGAATTTCGATATTGAATCCCTCCGCTTTCAAGGTTGAGATTGCTTTCCAAACGGCAGTCCGGGATACTCCGATCGACCTGCCGAGAGCTCCTCCTGAAACAAGCGATCCTCGGTTTTCTTCCAAGATGCGTAAAACTCTGTCTTTTACCATGATGCAGCACCTTTCTTCTGACTTTTATAAAAATCAATTGTTGGAAATGTAAGCATAAAAAATAACACCACATTAGTTTACATAATATTAACAAATCGAAATGCAAAAAATATTGACAACTTAGAAAACTAGCGCTATGATAAAACCAGAAAGGAGATTTGAGAAAAGAGAAATTTGACATGAAAGGGTGATTCCAATGGGCGAAGATGTTATAAAAGCGCCGGTCGGAAAACGCATTTGTCAGACTGTGGATTTTCCTCAAATCAAAGGGATGGATGCAAAGGGGTGTGATCGTAAAAGGAAACAATAAAACCGATGCCGGGACTGATTCGATTCAGGAGGAGAAAGGTTTCGTTGTTTACAGCCGAAAGGCTTTTGGAATAAAAATTCCGATCGGCGCTTTTATTATAATGCATCCGGCCATGGTATACATAATATAGATCGTATGTCAAGAGCCGTCCGGGTTGTCCGGACGGCTTTTTTATGCTCCTTTTAAGATCTTTTGATATTCGGCCTCAATGATTTTCAAATCGTCAAAGGTCTCTTCAAGCTTCGAAGGGTCTCGCAAAAGCGCCGCCGGGTGATAAGTCGACAGAATCACATAGCCCTTCCGCTCAATGATGCGGCCGTGTTCCCTTGTAATCTTAAAATTCGGGTCAATGATCCGGCATGCCGCGATGCGTCCAAGGCAGACGATCATTTTGGGCCGGATCAAAAAAACCTGGTTTCGCAGCCATTCGATACACATATCCTGCTCAAGCGCAAGGGGGTCGCGGTTTTGGGGCGGGCGGCATTTGACAATATTCGCGATATAGACCTCGTCCCTAAAAAGGCCGATTGCCGCGAGCATATCGTCCAGAAGGCGGCCGGCGGGGCCGACAAAAGGTTCGCCTTTCAAATCCTCCTGTTCGCCGGGGCCTTCCCCGATAAACATCAGCTTTGCCCTTTGATTTCCGGTCCCGAATACGACGCTTTTCCGGGTTTTGCAAAGAAGGCATTTTTCGCATTCAAGACAGGCTTTTTTCAGTTCGTCCCAACCCCGCATAGTGTCAACCATCCCTAAAAAACAAGTAATCATACCGGATAAGAAAGAGCAAAAGATTCGCATGTTTGCGAATCTTTTACATATCAATACGAGTAAGTCTGTAAGCCGGGTTCTGTCTTGAACAGCCATCTGTCTGGGATGCGCGTCGCCGCGCACCTCGTGCCACCTCATCGGGACGGCCGGGCCAGCCATCGTCCTCAATCGGGTGTTGCTCCGGATAGAGTTTACAGGGGCCTCATGTTACCATGAGGTCCGGTGGGCTCTTACCCCGCCTTTCCACCCTTACCGCGCAAAAGCGCGGCGGTATTTCTCTGTTGCACTTGTCCTGAAGTTGCCTTCGGCGGACGTTATCCGCTATCCTGCCCTGTGGAGCCCGGACTTTCCTCGCATACGGCCTTTCGGCCATTTGTACACGCGGCTGTTCGGCTTACTCGCACTATTATTATACAAAAGGGTCGGCCATCTGTCAAGAAACGGGAAATTTTGCTTGAGTTCCTTTTTAAACGAGGGTAAAATAAATAGGATTATAAAGGGTGTCTGCTGATTAAACCGATAAATCGGGTTTTATGCGCGGTATAAAGCCGCTTAAACCACTTAAAAACGCAAGAGGATAACACGCATTCTTCGCCTTTTTCCAGTTTTTGATTTATTCAGTGGATATTAATTTGGATAAGCGGGGAGTAAAATGACTGATTTTGATATTTTTTTTGGCAATATGAAAGGGAAGAAAGTAGCGGTGCTCGGCCTCGGCGTGTCAAACACGCCGCTGATTGAAATCCTGCACGAAGCCGGCGCGAAAATCACGGTATGCGACAAAAAGGAGGCCGATTCCTTTCCGGCCCTTCTGCCGGAGCTTTCAAAACTCGGCGTTTCGTTTCAGTTCGGCGAGCACTATCTCGAGGGACTGGACCACGGGCTGATCTTCCGGTCGCCCGGCATCCGCCCCGACCATCCGGAGCTTTTAAAAGCGGTGGAGCGGGGGAGTACCCTTACCTCCGAGATCGAGGTGTTCATGGACGTTTGCCCGTGTCCGGTCGTCGCCGTAACCGGCTCCGACGGCAAGACGACGACGTCGACCCTGATTTCAAAAATCATTGAGGCGGCGGGGAGACGCTGCTTTCTCGGAGGAAATATCGGGAAACCGCTCCTTAAGCTGACAAGGGAAATACATAGCGACGATTTCGCTGTGCTGGAGCTCTCTTCCTTTCAGTTGATGACGATGAAAAAAAGCCCGCGCGTCGCGGTGGTCACGAACGTCGCGCCGAACCATCTCGACTGGCACACCTCGATGGAGGAATACACGGCCGCGAAGGAAAACATTTTTCGGTTCCAGAACGAAACGGACACCGTGGTCTTAAACGCGGACAACGAAACGACCCTCTCCTTTGCCGCGAGTGCAAAAAGCCGCGTGGTCTTGTTCTCGGCCAAAAAGGTCCTCGCCGACGGCGTATGCCTTGAAAACGACGAGCTCGTATTGCGCGAAAACTCCGAGTCCCGGCCCATTGTCCGGATCGCGGATATCCTTTTACCCGGGCGGCACAATCTTGAAAACTATATGGCCGCGGCAGTGGTGTGCCATACGCTTTTTTCCGACGCGTTCTTTGAGGCCGTAGGAGAGGTCGCGAAGAGCTTTAAAGGCGTGCCGCACCGGATCGAGCTTGTGCGGGAAAAGGCAGGGGTCCGCTTTTACAACGATTCGATCGCGTCTTCCCCGACGCGCACGATCGCCGGGCTCCATTCCTTCGACAAAAAGGTGCTCCTGATCGCGGGAGGATATGACAAGCACATCCCGTTCGACGTATTGGGCCCTGAAATCGTAAAGCATGTAAAGGCGTTATACCTCACCGGGCAGACTGCGAAAAAGATACGGGAGGCACTTGAAAAATGCCCGTTTTTTGTGCCCGAGGTGCTGCCGGTCTTCGAATTTGAAAGCTTTTCGGATGCCGTGAGTGCGGCGGCCTCTGATGCGAAGCGGGGCGATATCGTGCTTTTGTCCCCGGCCTGCGCCTCCTTCGACGCATTCCGGAATTTTGAAGAGCGCGGCCAGGCGTTTCGTTCGATCGTAAATTCACTTTGATTTGGAGATGTCGATTTTGGAAGTTTACAGCATATTGAAGGAGCTTTGCCTGTCTTACGGCGTGTCCGGCTTCGAGAGGCCGGTCGGGGCGCGTGTCCTTAAGCTGATCGAGCCGTTTTGCGACAGGGTGGAGATCGACCGGATGGGAAATGTTGCGGGCTTTTTGTCGTGCGGAAGGGAAAACGCCCCAAAGGTCATGCTCGACGCGCATATCGACCAGATCGGCTTTTTGGTGTCCGACGTCCTTGACGGCGGTTTCTTATCGTTTGTGCCGGTCGGCGGGGTCGACGGAAGAATGCTTCCGGGGGCCAATGTCCGCATCCTCTCGGAGGGCGGCCTTGACGGCGTCGTGACCTGCCTGCCTCCCCATATCCTGACCAGGGAGGAACGCGACAAGCCTTTTGAGGCGGATATGCTCGCGATTGACGCCGGTCTTTCGAAAGAGGAGGCAAAAAAGCGGATTCCAATCGGCACGCCGGTCGTGTTCGAGGGGAAGCTCACCCGTCTCGCGGACGATTTCGTGTCGGCACCGGCGCTTGACGACCGCGCGGGAATGGCGGCGATCCTTTCGGCGCTCGAGCGCCTGTCGAAAAAAGAGAGGCCGGTCGATCTGATTGTCCTCGGCAGCGTGATGGAGGAAAAGAATGCCCACGGCGCGATCACCGGTGCGTACAGGCACCGGCCTGACTGCGCGCTCGTCGTCGACACGACGCACGCGAAAACGCCGGACGCGCCGGGGGGGAAAACCTTCCTGCCGGGCGGCGGCGCGATGATCGGAATGGGGCCGAACCTGCACAGAAGGCTCACAAAGGAAATAAGCCGTGTGGCCGAGGAGAAAAAGATTCCGCATGACTTCGAGGTGATGGAGGGCCCGACCGGGACAAACGCGTGGTCGATGCAGGTCGTCGCCCGGGGCATTCCATGCGCGCTTTTGTCGATCCCCCTGAAATACATGCATACGCCGGTGGAAACCGTAAAGCTCTCCGACATCTGCGCAGTGGGCGATCTGATTTATGAATTTGTTTTGTCTTTCGACGGAGGTGCCTTATGCTTGAACTCTTAAAGGAGCTCTGCGATTTAGACGGGGTTTCCGGCTTTGAGGATACCGTCCGGGAATATATCGCCGGCCGGATCGCGCCGTACGCCTCGGATGTCACGACCGACAGCATCGGCAACCTCATCGCGTATAAAAAGGGCAGAAAGCGCGCCGATAAAACCGTTATGCTCGCGGCCCATATGGACGAGGTCGGATTGATTATAAAGCGGATCACGGACGAGGGCATGCTGAAATTCGGCTTTTGCGGCGGGGTCGACCGGCGCGTCGTTTTCGGAAAGAGAGTGCGCGTCGGAGAGCGGAAAATCCCGGGGGTCATAGGGATAAAGGCTGTTCACTTGACAGAGGAGGAAGAGCGGAAGAAGGTTCCGAAAACGGAGGAGCTGTATATCGATATTGGCGCGAAAACGAAAAAGGAAGCGCAGGAGCTTGTGTCGCTCGGCGATTTCGGGGCGTTTGATTCGGAGTTTTCCCGGCTTGGCGACGGTTTTATAAAGGCAAAGGCAATCGACGACCGGATCGGCTGCGCCGTTTTGATAAAGCTGATGGAAATGGACTTGCCGATCGACATGGTTTTTACCTTTACAGCACAGGAAGAAACCGGCCTGCGGGGCGCATCGATTGCCGCAAACCGGGTAATGCCTGACTACTGCGTGGTCCTGGAGGGGACGACCGCCTCCGACCTGCCGTTTGTCGACAAGATGAAGGAGGTCTGCGCGCTCGCGGCCGGGCCGGTGATTCCGTTTATGGACGGAAGGACGATTTACGACCGCGGGCTTTTTGGAATGCTGACTCATCTCGCGACGGAGAACAACATCCCGTGGCAGACAAAAAGGTATATCGCGGGGGGGACCGACGCGGGCAGCATCCACCTAAGCGGCTCCGGCGTGAAAACCTGTGCCCTCGCCCTGCCGGTCCGGTATCTGCATTCGGCCGCTTCGGTCGCGTCCGTCTCAGACTGTGAAAACATGCTGGCGCTTTCGCGGCACTTTATAGAAAACGTGGAGGATATGATAAATGCTTGAACTGTTTGAAATTCTGTCAAAGCTGACAGGCACTTTCGGGCCTTCGGGGAGAGAGGGCGCCGTTTCCAGGGTGATCCATGAGCTTTGCCGCCCCTACGCGGACGGTGTTTTTTCCGATGTGCTCGGAAACCTGATCGTCCGTAAAAAAGGCAGCGGCAAAAAAATTATGCTTTCGGCCCATATGGATACGATCGGGATGGCAGCGACCTTTATCGAGGACGGCGGCTTCGTCCGTTTCGGCGCGGTCGGGGGGCTTTCCAAGGAGCAGCTTTCGGGTGCCCGCGTGGTTTTCGAAAACGGGGTCCGGGGGGTTTTGTCATTTGAGGAAAAGGCGGAGCAAAAGAGCCTGAGCCTGAATCACTTTTTCATCGATATCGGCGCGAAGACGAAGGAGGAAGCCGAAAAGGCGGTTAAAATAGGGGATTTTGCGGTGTTCGACGGAAGACCCGTGTTAAACGGCGACAAGGTTTTCTCTCCGTATCTCGACAACCGGATCGGCTGCGCCGTTTTGATTCTGGCGCTTTCCGGCATCAAGACGACGAGAAACGACCTCTATTTCGTTTTTTCCGCCCAGGAGGAAGTGGGACTCAGAGGCGCGCAGACGGCGGCGTTTCAGATCGGTGCCGATCTTGGGATCGCGGTCGACGTGACCGGGACCGGAGACACGCCGGGGGTCAAGGATAAAATGTCGGTGAAGCTCGGCGAGGGCCCGGCGATCAAGATCGCGGATCGGTCGGTCCTGTGCAGCGAGGAAGTGACGACGCTTTTGAAAAACGCCGCGGAGCGCCGGAAGATTGCCGTACAGTATGAGATCCTGATGTCGGGCGGCACGGATGCGGGCGCGATCCAGCGCGCGGGAAGCGGCGCGCCCGTCGGCGGGGTCAGCATTCCGACGCGCTATATCCACTCGCCGAACGAGCTTTCATCTTTAAGCGACGCGCTCGACGCGTCCAGGCTGATCGCCGAAGCCGTCTGCCGCTAGCGCAAAAGCCTCTTTCATATCCGCTCAATCGGCAGACACTCTTTACAAATCAATCGCGAACGTGTATACTAAAAAAGATAGCCGGCTTTTGTAAAAATGTAGGGTTTTTTGTAGTTTTGTAGAAAAATGCCGGTTTTATAAAATTTTTATGTAGTACGGAAGGATGGTAGGACTCAAATGACTCAGTCGATTGCGCTCATTTTCCTTGGCATTTTTGTCGTTTTCATGTTTTTAGTCGGAATCGTAAGCATGAAAAAAACCCGAACAATGTCCGATTTTTTGCTTGGCGGTAGAAATATTGGAGCGTGGATGTCGGCATTCGCCTATGGCACCTCTTATTTTTCTGCCGTTATTTTTATCGGATACGCGGGAAAGACAGGCTGGCAGATCGGTATCGGCGGAATCTGGATCGGCATCGGAAACGCGCTTTTAGGCAGCCTTTTGGCCTGGTGGGTTCTCGCAAAGAGAACGCGGGCGATGACCCATCGCTTAAACGCCTCCACAATGCCGGAATTTTTTCAGGCAAGGTATTGCTCCAGAAACATGAAGATACTCGCGGCAGTGATTATCTTTATCTTTTTGCTGCCGTACAGCGCGTCGGTCTATATGGGGCTCGGATACCTTTTCAATTCCGTGTTCCCCGGCGTCGACTATGTTTACTGCATGCTGTTTATCGCAGTGCTGACCGCCGTCTATCTGGTTTTGGGCGGCTATGTCGCAACGGCGCTCAACGATTTTATCCAGGGGATCATCATGATCTTCGGCGTTGTCGTGATGGTTTTCTGCATTGTGTCGAATCCCGCGGTCGGCGGACTGTCGGCCGGACTTTCAAAGCTCGCCGCGCTTGAAGGCGGGGAAAACCTCACGAATCTTTTCGGCGGCCGGAACTGGTTCCCTCTCGCATCGATGGTGCTGCTCACAAGCTTCGGCACCTGGGGCCTGCCGCAGATGATCCATAAGTTTTATGCGATCCGCGATGAAAAGTCGATCAACAAGGCAATGGTTGTCTCCACCGCCTTTGCCGCGCTGATCGGAACGGGCGCCTACTTTGTCGGTACCTTCGGGCGGCTTTTCTTAAACAACACACTGCCGAACGAGGGCTATGACAAAATCGTGCCGGACATGCTGATCGCGGCGTTTTCTGACGGCGTCTTTTCGAATATCCTCCTGAGCGTGATCCTCCTTCTGGTGCTTTCCGCCTCGATGTCGACCCTTGCGGCTTTGGTTTTAACGTCAAGCTCTGCGATTTCGGTCGACCTTTTGGGCGAGATGAAGGCAAAGGTCGACAAAAAGAAACAAATGGTGCTCATGCGGGTGCTGTGCCTGCTCTTTGTCGCCTTGTCGTTCATGTTCGCGAGCTTCAAGATCTCGTTTATCATCGCGATGATGTCCTTCTCCTGGGGCACTGTGTCCGGCTGCTTTATCGGCCCGTATATCTGGGGCCTTTACTGGAAGAAAACGACGAAAGCCGGCGCATGGGCGGGCATGATCGCGGGACTCCTCACCGTTTCCACGCTGGTCGTCGTCACGACCGTTACAAAGGGCTTTTCGGCCGCGACGGCGAATTCGCCGCTTTTCGGAACGATTGCGATGGGGATTTCGGTTGTCGTTGTGCCGGCCGTCAGCCTGGTTACAAAACAGTACGAGAAAAAGCATACGGATTTCGTATTTGGCGACAACGAAAAGATAGCTGCGTAAAGGGAAAAATATATCTCTTATCAATATATAAGGAAATTTTTGATCGTCTCGGGTATCCCCGAGACGATCAAAGCGATCAGAGATTTTGGGCGAATTGCGATGAAAGCAAGGGACGATCCGCCGGATTTTGCTCCCCACCGTACGCGGGGAGAATCAGAAAGAATAATTGATAAATAAGCATCGACAGTTTATAATTAATTTATGTAGCACGGTATAAATAATAGCTTTGTACTGGTAGAACGGGAGGAAAAACAAATGCCGATCACTGAAATACTGTCGCGCAATGCCGAGATTTACGGACAGGAAACGTGCCTGACTGAAATCAATCTGGATCTTCAGGAAAGCCACAACGTTATCTGGCGCGAGTATGAATTGATTGAGAATAACCCGGCGGGGGAATATCGGCGCGATATGACCTGGCGTGTTTTTGACGAGAAAGCAAACCGAATGGCGAATCTGCTTTTGAAAAGGGGCATCCGAAAAGGGGACAAGGTTGCCATTCTTCTGATGAATTGCCTTGAATGGTTGCCCATTTATTTTGGAATATTGAAAACCGGCGCGATCGCGGTACCGCTGAATTTTCGCTATACGGCCGAGGAAATCAAATATTGTCTGGAGCTTTCCGAAACCATTGCGCTGGTCTTCGGGCCGGAATTCATCGGCCGGATGGAATGCATTTACGAGCAGATTCCCAAGGTAAAGACGCTCTTTTACGTCGGAGAAAACCGACCCGGTTTTGCCGAAAGCTATGATCGGCTCACGGCAAACTGCTGCTCCGAGGCGCCGCAGATCACACTTTCGGACGACGACGACGCGGCGATCTATTTTTCGTCGGGCACCACGGGGTTCCCGAAAGCGATTTTGCACACCCACTTAAGCCTGATGTCGGCATGCTATACGGAACAGAAACACCACGGCCAAAACCGCGAGGATAATTTCCTGTGCATCCCGCCGCTTTATCACACCGGCGCCAAAATGCACTGGTTCGGCAGCCTGCNNCGTCCGGCACCACCGGCTTTCCGAAAGCCATCCTCCACGACCACCGCAGCTTGATGTGCGCGGCCGAGGTTGAACAGAACCATCACCGCCAGGCCCGCGGAGACTGCTTCCTCTGCATAGCGCCGCTCTACCACACCGGGGGCAAGATGCACTGGTTCGGCAGCCTGCTGTCCGGCAGCAAGGCTGTGCTGCTCCGCGGGATCAAGCCGGACTGGATACTTAAAACGGTCTCGGAAGAAAAAATAACCATTGTCTGGCTTTTGGTCCCCTGGGCGCAGGATATCCTCGACGCAATCGACCGGGGCGACGTAAAGCTCCAGGATTACGAGCTTTCGCAGTGGAGGCTGATGCACATCGGGGCTCAGCCGGTCCCGCCGAGTCTGATTCGCCGCTGGAAAAAATATTTTCCGGATCAGGAATACGACACGAACTACGGACTGAGCGAGTCCATCGGCCCCGGATGCGTCCATTTGGGCGTCGAGAATATTCACAAGGTCGGCGCGATCGGGATACCGGGCTATAACTGGGAAGTCAGGATTGCGGATGAAAACGGATGCCCGGTAAAACAGGGCCAGATCGGGGAACTGCTTGTCAAAGGCCCGGGCGTGATGAAATGTTACTATAACGACCCGGCGGCGACCGCCGCGGTCTTAAAGGACGGCTGGCTCTTTACGGGAGATATGGCCAGGATGGATGAAGACGGATTTATTTATTTGGTCGACCGGAAAAAAGATGTGATTATCAGCGGGGGAGAGAATATATATCCGGTACAGATTGAGGATTTTCTCCGCGCGCACGAAAAAATCAAGGATGTGGCCGTCATAGGCTTGCCCGACCAGCGTCTGGGTGAAATGGCGGCCGCCATCATAGAATTGAAACCGGACTGTCAGTGTGCGGAAGAAGAGATCAAGGTCTTTTGCGCCCCTCTTCCGCGTTATAAACGCCCGCGGAAGGTGATTTTTGACAAGGTTCCGAGAAACCCCACCGGGAAAATAGAAAAACCGCGTTTAAGGGAAAAATACGGCGCCTTGTGCCTGGTTGCGGCTCAGACGGAGCGTTAAAGCCGGAAAAATCGGCGAAAAGGGCCAATGATCTGTGAAACGAAGAAATAGGCGGTGAGCGATTTTGGGAAAAAAGCTGATGCTTGGGAACGAGGCTGTGGCACGCGGGTTGTATGAGGCCGGCTGCCGGTTTGTCTCGAGCTATCCCGGCACCCCCAGCACGGAAATTACGGAGTGCGCCTCAAAATACGACGAGATTTTGACCGAATGGGCGCCCAACGAAAAGGTGGCCGCCGAGGCGTCGTTCGGCGCGTCGCTCGCCGGCGCGCGGTCTTTCTCGGGAATGAAGCACGTGGGCTTAAATGTCGCGGCCGACCTTTTGTATTCCGGCGCGTACACGGGCGTAAACGGCGGCTTTGTAATCGCCGTCGCCGACGACATGGGGATGCATTCCTCCCAGAACGAACAGGACAGCCGCCACCACGCGATCGCGTCAAAGGTTCCGATGCTCGAACCCTCCGATTCGCAGGAATGCCTGGATTTTGTAAAACGCGCCTATGAAATTTCCGAAGAATTCGACACGATCGTGCTTTTGCGCCTGTCGACCCGCATCTCCCATTCCCAGAGCCTGGTTTCGACGGAGGAAAGGGAAGACGCGCCGCTCAAGGATTACGTGAAAAGCCCCGCAAAATACGTGATGATGCCCGGCAACGCGCGGAAAAGACACACCGTTGTGGAAGATCGGCAGAAAAAGCTCATCGAGCTTGCAAACACCGATTCGGTCAACCGGGTGATCAAAGGCTCTTCGAAAATCGGCGTGATCGCATCGGGAATCGCGTTTCAGTACGCGAAAGAAGCGCTCGGGGATCGGGCGTCCTACTTAAAGCTCGGCATGGTAAACCCGCTGCCGGACAGACTGATTATCGATTTCGCAAAAAGTGTCGACAAGCTTTATGTGATCGAGGAGCTCGACGATATCTTCGAGACGCATGTGAAAAAGCTCGGCGTGAAAGTCGACGGCGGAAAAGACCTCTTTTCCCTGGAGGGAGAATATACGCCGCTTGTCATACGTGAGAAGATCCTCGGCGTTAAATCAGAGGTTTCGCAAGACGCGAAAAACGCGCCCGTGCGCCCGCCGGTCTTATGTCCCGGCTGCCCGCACAGGGGGATTTTCTACGTGCTTTCCAAAATGGGGCTTCTGGTCTCCGGGGATATCGGCTGCTATACGCTCGGCTCGATGCCGCCGCTTAACGCGATGGACCTGACGGTCGACATGGGCGCGTCGATCAGCGCGCTGCACGGCATGAACAAGGTGCGGGGCGAGGCGTTTTCAAAGAAAAGCGTCGCCGTCATCGGCGACTCGACCTTCCTGCACTCGGGGATCACCGGGCTTCTTGACATTGTCTACAACCAGAGCGACTCCACCGTGCTCATTCTGGACAATTCCATCACCGGCATGACCGGACATCAGGACAATCCCTCGACCGGCAAGAACGCGAAGGGCGCCCCGGCGCCCGCCGTCGATCTGGAAGCGCTCTGCCGCGCGCTCGGCGTCCGGCGCGTACGCGTCGTCGACCCGTTCGATTTGAAGGGCTGCGAGGCGGCGCTCTCTGAAGAGCTTTCGGTTTCCGAGCCGTCGGTGGTCATTGCGCGGCGTCCCTGCGCACTCTTAAAAACAAACAAGGCGCAAAAACCGTACGCCGTTTTAGACGATAAATGCAAGAAATGCAGAATGTGCATGAAAATCGGCTGCCCCGCGATCAGCTTTACCGAAAACGGGGCCGTAATCGACGCGTCGCTTTGCAACGGATGCGGGCTTTGC
The DNA here is from genome assembly GCA_002423435.1 of Clostridiales bacterium UBA6114. GTDB lineage: Bacteria > Bacillota > Clostridia > Oscillospirales > Butyricicoccaceae > UBA6114. The sequence continues at coordinate 77,817 of DIWE01000027.1, read as the reverse complement.
GTGAAGCTCTGCGCATTTGGCTGCATCGCGCAGCAATAAGGGGGGCACGAAAATGGCTTCGAAAAATATTCTGGTCGTCGGCGTCGGGGGGCAGGGAACGCTTCTCGCAAGCCGGATTTTAGGCGCCCTCTACATAGAAAGGGGCCTCGACGTAAAGCTGAGCGAGGTTCACGGAATGGCGCAGCGCGGCGGAAGCGTCGTCACCTATGTCCGCGCGGGAGACGCGGTCGCCTCACCGCTTATTTCAAAGGGCGAGGCCGACATGGTGATCTCGTTTGAGAAGCTGGAGGGCCTCCGATGGGCCTCTTACCTGAAAAAGGACGGCATACTGATCTTAAACGAGCAGGAAATCTCGCCGATGCCCGTTATCACGGGCGCGCAGAAATATCCTGAAAATATTGTTGAAACCCTAAAAAGCGCCGGGACAAGGGTGGTCGCGGTCGACGCGCTCCCGGCTGCAAAAAAGGCCGGCAGCGTCAAAGCGGTCAACACCGCGATCCTCGGCGCCGCGGCGAACCATCTTGATTTTTCCGATTCCGAATGGGATAACGCCCTTGAACATACGATTAATCCGAAGTTTATTGAACTGAACCGGGAAGCATTCCGTCTCGGACGTAAGCTGGAATTGGAGAGTGATAGAGTTGTTTAACAAAGAAATGGAAACAATGTCACAGGAGAAATTGCGCCTTTTGCAGGGAGAGCGGTTAAAAGCGACGGTAAAACGCGTTTACGACAACGTGCCCTTTTATAAAAAGAGCTTTGACGAAAAGGGCATCGCGCCGGACGACATCAAGGGGATCGAGGATCTCCCGAAGCTGCCGTTTACCTTAAAGCAGGATCTCAGGGACAACTACCCTTACGGGATGTTCGCATGCCCGATGGACGACATCGTCCGCATCCACGCCTCCTCCGGCACCACCGGAAAGCAGACGGTTGTCGGTTATACGGCAAACGACATCGGCGTGTGGGCGGAGGTCATGGCGAGAACCCTCGCGGGTGCGGGCGGCACAAAAAAGGATATCGTGCACGTTTCCTACGGTTACGGCCTGTTTACCGGCGGACTCGGCGCGCACTACGGCGCGGAGCGCCTGGGCGCCGCCACCATTCCGGTCTCGACGGGAAACACCAAGCGGCAGATCCAGATCATGCAGGACTTCGGCTCAACATTGATCTGCTGCACCCCTTCCTATGCTTTGTACCTCGCGGAGGCGATCGAGGAGGCCGGGATCGACCCTTCTAGCCTGAAGCTTAAATACGGCTGCTTCGGCGCGGAGCCGTGGACGGAGAACATGCGGCTCGAAATAGAGCGGCGACTCCATATCAAGGCGCACGATATCTACGGGCTTTCCGAGATCATCGGCCCGGGCGTTTCCTTTGAATGTCAGTGCCAGAGCGGCCTGCATATAAACGAGGACCATTTCGTCCCCGAAATCATAAACCCGGATACGGGCGAAGTCCTTCCGGACGGCGTGATGGGCGAGCTGGTCTTTACCTGCATCACCAAGGAAGCCCTCCCCCTGATCCGATACCGCACGCGCGACATCGCAAGCATCACGCATGAAGAGTGCGCCTGCGGCAGGACGCTCGCGCGCATGAAAAAGCCCGCCGGCCGCACCGACGACATGCTGATCATCCNNGCATCAACGTCTTCCCGTCGCAGGTCGAAAGCGTCCTTTTGGACATCGAGGAGGCCGCGCCGCATTACATGCTGATCGTCGACCGCGCCGGCAACCTCGACACGCTTGAAATCGTTGTGGAAATGAACGAAAACAATTTCTCCGACGAGGTAAAGGTCATCGCGGCGCTGGAGAACAAAATCAGAAAGGCCGTCGAGAGCACTCTCAATATCGCGGCGAAAATCCGGATGGTGGAGCCGAAGAGCATTGAGCGCAGCGAGGGGAAGGCAAAGCGCGTAATCGACAAAAGAAATTTGAAATAGACTTGTTTTTTAAGGATAATTGCCCGCCGCAAAACGGTAAGGGATCGGGTTTTTCCTATCCGCCGCGGCCGCGGGGGCAAGCTTTTCCCGAAAAGATAAAGACAATATTTTTTTCGGCTGTTTCAATAATTGTATCCTCTTGGTAAATCTGGTAAAGTATAATCAGGCGCATACATAAAACTTTATAAGGGGGAACAGACAATGCTTATTAAGCAAGTATCGGTTTTTATAGAAAATAAGCCCGGAAGACTTTCCGAGATCACCGATGTCCTGGCCAAAGCCGGCATTGACATCAGAGCATTTTCCATCGCCGATACAACCGATTTTGGAATCCTTCGTTTGATTGTAAACGACCCCGAAAAGGCGCTGAACTCGCTCAAGGAGAACATGATGACGGTTTCGGTGACGAAGGTCATCGGCGTCCGGATGAAAGACGCGCCGGGCGCACTGAACGAGGTGCTTCATATTTTATTTGATAAAGGAATCAGCGTGGAATATGCGTATGCGTTTATCACCCGCAAAAAAGACAATGCATATGTGATCCTGCGCGTCGAAAATAACGAGGAAGCAATCGCGATCCTGAAGGATGCCGGCGTTACATTCCTCGACCCTGCGGAGGTCTATTCGATCTGATGAGCCCGTCATGTATTTCCGAACGCCTGCTCGCCCTCGGCAAAGCTGCCGAGGGCGAAGCCGGTTTTATATTTGAAGAGTTAAACCGCGCAGCCTCGAAAAACACGGAGAAGGTGCTCTCGGCCTACCATAAGCACCGGGTGTCCGACGCGCTGTTCGCGGGGACGACCGGGTACGGATATTCCGACAGCGGCCGGGACGTTCTCGATGAGATCTACGCCGACGTGTTCGGCGGGGAAGCGGGGCTTGTCCGCATCACGTTTGTAAACGGGACGCACGCGATCGCCTGCGCGCTCTTTTCGGCACTCCGGCAGGGCGACGTTTTACTTTCCGCGACCGGGCCGCTTTACGACACATTGAAAACGGTCGCCGGTTTAAATGAGGAAAAGCGCGGCACCTTCTCCGATTACGGGATCGGCTACCGCGAGGTCCCGATGAAGGGCGCTCTTCCCGACCTGCCGGCCATTTCGGCGGCCGCTACCGACAAGGCCGTCAAAGCGGTGTTTATCCAGCGCTCGCGCGGGTACTCCGACCGCAGGGCTCTTTCCTGCGCGATGATCGGGGAAATCGTCGAGACGGTCAGAAAAGTAAACCGAAATGCCGCCGTGATCGTCGACAACTGCTACGGGGAGTTTGTCGAAACCGTCGAGCCGTGCGATGTGGGCGCCGACCTCGTCGCGGGGTCGCTGATCAAGAATCCGGGGGGCGGAATCGCTCCCGCAGGCGGCTATATCGTGGGCAGGGAAGACCTTGTAAAGGCTGCCGCCTTTCGCCTTACGGTGCCCGGGATCGGCGGGGAATGCGGCGCGACCTTCGGGCAAAACCGCCTTCTGTACCAGGGCTTTTTTATGGCGCCCCATACGGTCCTGCAAGCGCTCAAAACGGCCGTTTTCTGCGCGTACGTGATGGAAAAGCTCGGATTTTCGGTTTCCCCATCCTTTTCGGACAAACGGTACGATATCATTCAGACGATCCGTTTCGGGCGGGAAGGGCCGCTTCTGGAGTTTTGCAAAGGCATCCAGCAAAGCTCGCCGGTCGACTCGTTCGCGACCCCCGAGCCCTGGGACATGCCGGGGTACGACTGCAAGGTCGTCATGGCCGCGGGCGCGTTTATTCAGGGCGCGTCTATAGAGCTGTCGTGCGACGCGCCGATGCGCGAGCCGTATACCGCGTATCTGCAGGGCGCTCTCACCTATGAGTCCGGGCGCCTTGGCATCTTGACGGCGGCGCAGAGGATCATCGAATTATCATAATTAAATCGCTTTCCGCCTGAGCCCGCCTTTTTGGCGGGCTTTTTTGCGTTGCCCTTTTATAAGCAGCCACGGGCAGGATGCGCGGGAATGAGGCATGCATTTAACTTCTGCAAATATATTACAGGTTAATATTGACAATCGGGGAATAATCCTATAAACTTGTACGTACAATACATCGATATAAAATCATATAACATTGGATTCGAAACATAATCTTAAATTGAATTTCTGTATTGAAAGTATAATATAATTTCGCAAATTATTGATTGTTATATCAAATAAAATAATAAAAATAATAACTGAAATATATGTTTTAAACACCGAATAGTTAAAAAATAGTATCTGCTCTTTTTGATACAACTAAGATGTTTTGATTGTGTTTTATACAAGTTAAAATACAGTGCCGGCAATTCGCATAAAAAACCAAATTTGTTTGGTACAAGTTTACTTGTCAAAGAAGGGAGGAATAGCAATATTCCATATGGATGAAGCGAAAGGAAACCCGCGGAAATACAATAACTGAAAGGAGAAAAGCGATGAAATCGGTATGCTACATGGTGCCGGGCATTGAGCTGGTCGATGTTCCGGAACCGCAGCTCGTTCATGCCGACGATGTGAAAATCAAGGTCGCCTATGCCGGTATTTGCGGGGGCGATATTCATTTTGTCGACAGCGAGCTTGATCATTTTAACGACAGCAGCAATCTGTTTCAGGGCTTTAAGCCCGGACAGAAGGTGCCTCTCGGGCACGAGGTCTCCGGGACGGTATATGAGCTTGGCCCGGCCGCAACTGCCAAAAATCTCAAGGTGGGCGATAAGGTCGGCGTGTATCTGGACGCGTTTTGCGGCAATTGCTATTTTTGCAGAAGCGGACATGAAAATTTCTGCCTCAATATGGAGCTTATTTCCGGCGGGATGAGCGAGTTTGTCGTAATGCGCGAGCAGTCGGTCTATAAGCTGCCGCAGAATGTGGGCCTGCAGACGGGCGCTTTGCTGGAGCCCGTATCCATGGCGCTCGGCGGGGTCGACTGGGCAAATTTTAAAACCGGAGATAAGGTATTGATTCTGGGGGCGGGCGCGATGGGCCTGCTGATGACGCAGATCGCGAAGATGTCCGGCGCCGCAATGCTCACGGTTTCCGATCCGGTCCCTGAAAAAAGAATCCTCGCAATCAAGTACGGCGCGGACTTTGTGATCGATCCTGTAAAGCAGGACGCCTTAAAGGAAGGCATGGCGATAACCGACGGCCTGGGCTACGACGCGGTCATCGAAACCTCGGGCGCCATGTCCGCCCTTTATGCCGGGTATCAGCTTACGTCCCGCGGCGGAACGCTTGAGATATTCTCGATGATATTCAATAAAAAGTTCGAGCTCGATCTGGGCGACGCATGGGTCAGGGAAATCACGATCAAAACCTTTTTCCACCATCCCTACTACATACCGAAAACGCTGCGTCTGCTTGAAATGCTGGACCTTGAGGAATTTACAAAATCGGTGTTTGTCCCTGAAGACTGCAAGGAAGCGTTTTTATACCAGAAGACCGGGAAACCGCCGAAGGTGATGTTCAAGTTTGCCTGAGGACCAGGGAACAAAAAAGGCGGCGGATAAAAGCCGATAAAGAAGCTATAAGGAGTGTGATCAGCTTGGCAGATCTCGCGACAATCGAAAGATTAAAGGACCGGGCGGCCGATATGAGGGTGGATTTGTTAAAGCTCTGCTACAAAGCCGGACTGCTGCATATCGGGGGCGACCTGTCGATAACCGACATCGTCACATGCCTATTTCACTATGCAATGAAATACGACCCGAAAGGCTGCAGGTGGGAAGGGCGGGACCGTTTTATCTTAAGCAAGGGCCACTGCGCGGGCGCGATATATATTGCGCAGGCCAACGCCGGGTATTATGACAAGCAGGAGGTTATGGATACATACTGCGCGCTTGACTCCAGATTTGGTTTGCACCCCTGCTGCCAGGTGCTGGACACCTTTGAAATATCCACCGGCGCCTTGGGCCATGGCCTGTCCATTTCGGTGGGGATGGCCAAGGCGGCCAAAATGGACGGCAAGAAACACAGGGTTTTCGTAATCTTGGGCGACGGGGAGTCTATGGAGGGGTCGGTTTGGGAAGCGCTTATGGCCGCACCTCAGTTTAAGCTCGGGAATCTGGTCGCCGTTGTCGACCGAAACCGCCTGTCGATGGACGGCCCGACGGAAGTCAACATGAAGCTTGAGCCCTATGCGGACAAATTCCGCGCGTTCAACTGGCGGGTAGTCGAGGTAAACGGAAATGACATGAAGGAGCTTTGCACGGCGTTTGACAATTTGCCCCCCGCCGACAGCGATATTCCGACCCTGATTCTCGCGAATACGACAAAGGGAAAAGGGATTGACTTCATGGAAAACAACCCCCTTTGGCACGCGGGCAGCATTAAGGACGAGGAAACCTTAAACAATTGCATCGGGCAGATATTGGACGCAAGGGCAAAGGAGAAAAGAGGTGAAGCGTCGTGGCAGTAAACGCAACGAATATCTTTGAGTTTTTTGAAAAAGCGGCCACGAAGGAAATTTACGGCAAGGTACTGGTCGAAATGGGCCGTCAATACGACAATATCGTAGTTATGTCCGCGGATCTGGTGCGCTCAAACAACATCAAAAAGTTTGAAGACGAGTTCCCGGACAGAACGATCAACGTGGGGATCGCCGAGCAGAATTTGTTCGGTATCGCGGCGGGCCTGGCGCTTGAGGGGAAAATGCCGTTTGCATCGACCATGGCGACCTTCGCGAGCATGAGGGCCTGCGAACAGATCCGCACGGATATTGCCTACGGCAATCTGAATGTCCGGATTATCGCCACAAACTCGGGCCTTACGTGCGGGGGAGGGCCGACGCACGCGGGCCAGGAGGATATCGCGATCCTTCGCGCCATGCCGAACATGACGGTCATCTCGCCCGGCGACCCCAACCAAATCGGCAAGGTGATAAAAGCGTCGATCGACCATAAGGGCCCTATCTACATCAGGATCGGGCGCAGCGGCGAGCCCATCATTTATCAGGAGGATTACCGGTACGAAATAGGGAAATCCATTACGGTGAAGGAGGGCAGGGATATTACCCTGATCGCCTGCGGCGTCATGGTGAGCTTCTCGCTTTTTGCCGCGCAGATGCTTCAGAAGGACGGCATATCCGCGCGTGTCATCGATATGCATACGATCAAGCCCATTGACAGGGAAGCAATCGTCAAATCCGCCGGGGATACCGGAGTTATTGTGACGGTGGAGGATCACAACATTACGGGCGGCCTGGGAAGCGCGGTAGCGGAGGTTATCGCGGACAACAGGCTTTGCTGCGGCTTTAAACGCATCGGGATACCGGACATCTACTGCGCCGTCGGCGGGCCGGATGAGCTGTACGCCAAATACGGCATGGACGTAAAGGGAATCTGCAGCGCGGTAAAGGGATTGCTTTGACAGAATTTAGCTCATGACAGGAAAAAGACCGTGTCTCCGGCAGTATAAGCTGCCGGAGACACAAAGATTTTCAAAAATCCACGAAAATGGCATTCACATTGCGGCACAGAAAAGGTGACTTAAAAATTACCCATAATTTTTATAAGGGAGGATATCACAATGTCGCAAATAAATGATGTCAAAGCAGGATTGGTCAGATTATCGTTCAAGCAGAAAATCGCTTATGCCATGGGCGACCTCGGATGTTGCTTCAGTTGGGCGCTGGTCAATGTTTTCCTGATGTACTTCTGGACGGACGTCGCCGTGCTGCCCGCCGCCTCCGTAGGGACAATGATGTTGATATCCAAAGCCTGGGACGCCGTTAACGACCCGGTAATCGGCGGGCTGGCCGATCGGACCAATTCCAAATGGGGAAGATTCAGGCCGTGGATTTTGTTCGGCATGTGGCCTTTGCTGGTCTTGAATGTTCTGTGCTTTACGGTATTTCCATCCGATTCCGTGGGGATCAGAACGGCTTACGGCTTCACGATTTATTTTTTGCTTGTGCTTGCGTACACCTGTATCAATATCCCGTACAGCTCAATGACTGCGGCGCTTACGCTGGACCTGGACTCGCGCGCCAGCGCCGCAAGCTACCGAATGATTTTCGGATTCGGAAGCGGGTTTATCGTGGCGCAGCTCTTGCTGCCGGTGGTCCGTGCCACGGGCGGCGGCAGCGAGGCCACCGGTTTTTTCTGGGCGGCGGTTATTTTTTCGATTTTGGCAGTTGGCCCATTTTTATGGTGCTTCTTCGGTACCAGGGAAATTGTAAACGCGCCGGTGGAAAAGATCCGGTTCGGCACAATGTTCAAATCGCTGAAAGGAAACACATATGCCTGGAGCATTGTTGTCGCATGGCTTTTTATCGGCTTGATCTATGCGACGCAAAACGCCGCCAAAATGTATTACTTTACTTATTTTGTCGGCAATCAAGAGGTGTTTACGACCAATACGTTTTTCAGCTTTACGGGAAATATTGTGGGAGCGCTTTCCCTCACGTTACTTGTAAAACGGTTTCATAATAAACGCACGCTGCCGCTGATCGGGCTTTCGGCTACTTTTATCACGGGCATCATTATGTACTTCCTTCCTGTGATAAACCACAATGTGCTGTTCCTTTATCATGTTTTGACATTCATAGGCGGCTGGGGGCTCGGCGTTGCGATCGCTTCGATGTACGGGATCAATCCGGACGTGACGGAATATACGCAGTATAAGTCCAAAATCCGCGTCACCGGGTTTATCACCTCGTTTACAAGCTTTTCCTTCAAGGTGGGACTGGCGCTGTCCACCGCTGTTGTCGGATGGGTTCTCGGGGCATTGGGCTATGTTGCGGGTATTGCGCAAAACCCCGGCGTCCTCGTCGGAATCAATTGGTTCATGAATCTTGTTCCCGCGTTTTCGGCGCTCTTTGGGATTGCCGCTTTGCTTTTCTATAAGCTGGATAAAGACACATATCTTGATATTGTAAACACGCTCGGCATATCGGATCATTTGGACGCGGCCGAATAGCTGCAAAAGAAAAACGCTGCCCCGGGATATCGAAAAATCCCGGGGCAGCGTGCTGCAAAAATGCGCTTTGCAGGTGAGAGCACTATTATAGAAACGGTTTATAAAAAAACTGATCAGCCGCTTTTCACGGGACCCGTGGACTCCCGGACCATTAATTCGAGGGGGACAACGACATGTGTCCTGTGCGCGGGATTTGCCAATTGCTTCAGCATTGCCTTGCCGACCTCGATGCCGATTTTTTCGCTTGGATGCGTAACCGCCGTCAGCGGAATTTTATAATTTGCCGTTAAATGCGTATAATCGTAAGTGATAACGGAAAAATCCCCGGGGCATTTCATATTGTTTGATTCCAGAATATGCAGGGCTTTGCACGCGATAAAATCGTTGTGCGGGATCAGCGCCGTACATTTTAATAATTTTTGGTCAAAAATTTCGCCGAATGAATTGCAGGTATCTTTATTTTCCAGATCCCAGAAATACTCGTAAAGATTGGCGTCGACCCATAACACATTGTTTTCCGGCAAGGGAAGGCCGAAGTCCCTGAAAGCGCGCATGTAACCATAATACCTTTGATGGCCCTGCCAGTCGTCCATCTTAAAGACTCCCAGAATGTTGCGGTGGCCAAGCTTCAAAAGATGCGTGGTCGCGAGATAGCTGCCGGAATTGTCGTCGGCAATGACGGAGGAAAAGTCCAGATCGTTTCGGCAGCCGTTAAAAAAAATAACAGGTATGTTTCTGCGGCCGAATTCCTTGTAAAGATCGATATTTGGATTTGGCAAAGCGCTTTTGCACGGTTCGATCGCAAGAGCGTCGACATTCTTCTCCAAGAAATACTCAAGGCTTTTGCGCTCGCTTTCAAGCGTATATTTTGTTTCGTTGATGATGATATTGTATCCCTTCGGCGCGAGCAGGCTGTTGATGCTTGCAACGACTTTCGGGAAGATATCGTAATCAAAGCTCACCGTGCCAAACCCGATCAGACGTGTGTCCTTTTCATTCAGCTCCTTGCCTGAAACAAAGGTGCCTTTTCCCTGTATGGTGTATAACATTCCCTCGTTCGACAGGTTGGACAGGGCGATACGGACGGTATGCCTGCTGATATTGAATTTCTCACACAGCTCGGTCTCGCTCGGGATCTTTTCGTTTTTCTGAAAATTTCCCTTCAATATCTGCGCTTTAATATATTCTTCGATCTGTAAATACTTATGCATTTGGTATAACCTCTTGAAAATGGTGTAGTCAGATCTAAAAACAGTATTTATTTTAGATTACATTTTATTTGTTATAAAGTCAATACGGGAGGGTTCTATAGGAAATCCCCGCATGTCCGGGCAGCTTTAGAAAGCCGCTTTCTTTTTTTATCCTGTTATGGTAAAATAATGTCCACTGAACAAATGCGATTATCGGATCGCATTTGCCGAAAGACCTCATTGAATATCGGGCATACGGAGGAAAACGCTATGATCGTTTTGGGCATTGACCCCGGCTACGCAACGGTCGGGTTCGGCGCCGTAGCGTATGAAAAGGGGAAATTTACGCCTCTGGAATACGGCGCCGTCAAAACCGATCCGGGGCTTTCCTTTCAGGCGCGTCTTTTCGAAATCCACCGCGATATCCTTTCGCTTATCGACCATATAAAGCCCGATGCGGTTGCCGTCGAGGAGCTTTTTTTCAACACAAATGTAAAGACGGCGATCGAGGTCGGGCACGCGAGGGGCGTGATTGTGCTGGCAATCACCGAAAAGGGAATTCCCTTTTTCGAATACACCCCGCTCGAGGTAAAGCAGGCGGTCGTCGGCTACGGCAGGGCGGAGAAACGGCAGGTCATGGAGATGACGAAGGTGCTTTTGAAGCTTTCGAAAATGCCGAAGCCGGACGACGCTGCCGACGCGCTCGCGATCGCCATCTGCCACGCGCATACGGCGTCATCGCAGCTTCACACGCAGAAAGGGGAGGCAGGATGTTTTATTACTTAAAAGGGACCGTCGCCCATGTCGAGCAGAACCTGGCGGTCATCGACTGCGCGGGCGTGGGCTATGCCTGCGTCACCTCCCAGAACACGCTCGCTTCCCTGAAAATCGGGGAGCAGGCGACGCTTTACACGTTTTTGCACGTTCGTGAGGATATTTTTGAGCTGTACGGCTTTTCCGATCCGGGCGAGTGCTCCTGCTTTAAGCTCTTAATCGGCATCTCGGGGGTCGGCCCGAAGGCGGCCGTCGCGATTTTATCCGTGCTGACGCCGCAGAAGCTGGCGCTCGCCGTCGTGTCGGACGACGAGAAAGCGCTCACGCTGGCGCAGGGCGTCGGGAAGAAGCTCGCCCAGCGGATCCTGCTCGAACTCAAGGACAAGATGGAAAAGGAGCAGGGGATTTTTCCGGACAAGGCGGGAGTTTCGCTGTCTGGTGCGGCGATGCAGGGCGGCGACGCCAAAATCGCCGAGGCGCTTGAAGCGCTCGCCGTGCTCGGCTACCAGAAGGCGGAGGCCATGCGGATTTTGTCAAAGCTCGACACGGAGCGCCTGTCTCTGGAGGAGACCGTCCGCCTGGCGCTCAAAAGCCTCGCGCGGTGACGGCATCCTGATTAAAGGGGAACTGTATGAGTATTGAATTTGAAGACGGCGTCGAAGAACGGATTGTGACGACCTCGAGGATCAGGGACGACGACAGCGAAGGCTCGCTGCGCCCCAGAAATCTCTCGGAATACGTCGGGCAGGAAAAGGCAAAGGAAAATCTGTCGGTCTTTATCGAAGCCGCGCGCATGCGGGGCGAGCCGCTGGACCACGTGCTCCTTTACGGTCCGCCGGGGCTCGGAAAAACGACGCTTGCCGGCATCATATCGAACGAAATGAACGTCAATATCCGGATCACCTCCGGGCCCGCGGTCGAAAAGGGCGGGGACTTGGCGGCGCTTCTGACGAACCTGAATGAAAACGACATCCTGTTCATCGACGAGATACACAGGCTCAACCGGAGCGTCGAGGAGGTCCTGTACCCCGCGATGGAGGACTACGCGCTCGACATCGTGATCGGTAAGGGGCCGGCCGCGCGGTCGATCCGGCTTGACCTGCCCAAATTTACGCTGATCGGCGCGACGACCCGGGCGGGCCAGCTCACGTCGCCGCTTCGCGACCGCTTCGGGGTGATGATCCGGCTCGAGATGTATTCGACCGGGGAGCTTCTTCAGATTGTAAACCGCAGCGCCAAGATCCTTGCAATCCCGACCGACCGGGACGGGGCGCTTGAAATCGCGATGCGCTCCAGGGGCACGCCGCGCATTGCGAACCGCCTCCTAAAGCGGGTGCGCGATTTCGCGCAGGTCAGGTCCGACGGCAAAATCACAAAAGAGGTCGCCGACCGGGCGCTTTTATCGCTTGAAATCGATAAACTGGGGCTCGACTCCATCGACCGCCGGATGCTTCAGAGCATCATCCGCAATTTCGCCGGCGGACCCGTCGGCCTCGACACCCTCGCCGCCTCCATCGGTGAGGAATCGGTGACGCTCGAGGATGTCTACGAGCCCTATCTGCTGCAGATCGGGTTTCTAAACCGCACGCCCCGCGGCAGATGCGTGACCCCCGCGGCATATGAGCATCTGCATATGAAGGCGCCGGAGGGCGCGGGCTTTACGCAGCAGAAAATCGAGCTGGAATGACCAAAGCTTACATTGATTATTAGGAGTGATACCTTGGGTAAGTTATTCGGAACGGACGGAATCCGCGGCCGGGCGAACATCGAGCTCGACCCAGCGCTCGCGTACCGCGCGGGGCAGGCTGCCGCACATGTTCTGTCCTCCCAGAACGGACATAAAACAAAGATACTGATTGGAAAAGATACCCGCATATCGTCCGATATGCTGGAAGCGGCGCTGACCGCGGGAATCTGCTCCATGGGGGCCGACGTCGAGCTTCTGGGCGTCATCACGACACCGGCCGTCGCATACCTGACGGTAAAGCACAAGGCGGACGCAGGCATCGTGATCTCCGCGTCGCACAATCCCTATGAGCACAACGGGATCAAGATGTTCGGGGCAAAAGGGTATAAATTAAACGACGACCTGGAGGAAAGCATCGAAGCGCTGATCCTGAACCCGGAGAAAATGCAGCTTAAGACCCATCACGAGATCGGCCGCGTATGGAAAAACGAAGGCGCGGCCATTGACGAATATATCTCTTTCCTCGCGGGCACGGTCGACGGGGATTTAAGCGGCCTTAAAATCGCAGTGGACTGCGCAAACGGCGCGTCCTTCAAGACGGCGGGCCTGCTTTTTGAAAAGCTTGGCGCCGATGTAAGGATCGGCTTTGACGCGCCGGACGGAACCAATATCAATGCAGGCTGCGGCTCGACCCATCTCGACAGCCTGAGACAGCGGGTTTTAAACGGCGGCTTTGACGTCGGCGTCGCGTTCGACGGAGACGCGGACCGGTGCCTGATGGTCTGCGAAAACGGCGAAATATTGGACGGAGACCGGATTATGGCGGCCTGCGCCCTGCAGATGAAGAGGGAGGGGCGTCTTAGAAAGAACACGATCGTCGCGACGGTGATGTCGAATTTGGGGCTGCACGCGTTTGCGAAAGAAAACGGCATCCGCGTGCTCTGCGCCGACGTCGGCGACCGGTTCGTGCTCGAGGAAATGTTAAACGGCGGGTATGTGCTCGGCGGGGAGCAGTCCGGGCATGTCATTTTTCTTGACTATATCACGACGGGCGACGGCCAGTTGACGGCGCTCCAGTTTTTGTCGATGCTCAAAAAATCGGGCAAAAAAGCCTCCGAATTTTACGATATTATCGAGCAGTATCCTCAGGTGCTGGTGAACGTAAAGGTGCCGAATGACCTTAAAACGACGATCGCGGGAGAGGAGCCGGTTGCCGCGCTCATCCGGAAGGAGGCGGAAGGCTTCGGCGAAAACGGCAGGATCCTCGTCCGTCCGTCGGGCACCGAAGCGCTTGTGCGCGTGATGGTGGAAGGGAAGGAAAAGGAGGAGGTGTCCCGCGCCGCCGGTCGCATCGCCAATAAAATTACCGAGTACTTAAGCACGCTTAACAAATAGAAGAAAAGACCGTAAGGCATAAAATTTGTCATTTTGTAAAATTTCTTTCGCTTTTGCTTGACATTTTTGTATTGAGTGTATAGAATGAATGGTACGTGAGAGTGTTACATTTGCCTTGCGAGCGGAGAATGATGTCAGGTTGCATAGAACGGATACCGACGAGACCCTTTTGATGCGTGTGCGCGAGGGCTCGAAACAGAGCGAAGAAGAATTGATCCGCAGGTATTCAAGAATGGTCCGCTCCTTTGCCCGCCCCTATTTTCTGGCCGGCGGGGACAGTGAGGACCTAATCCAGGAAGGCATGATCGGCCTGTTAAAGGCAATCAGAGAATATGACCCTGATAAACAGGCGGGTTTTAATACTTTTGCAGCAGTCTGTGTGAAGCGGCAGTTGATTTCGGCGATCCGCAACGCCAACCGCTTAAAACACAGCCCACTTAATAACTACGTGTCCCTTGGGGAACCTCTTTTTAATGACAACACGGGCGCAGGCTATTTGATTCACGCGCAGAGCTATGAACCGGATGACTTTTTGCAGTCCAGGGATGAATCTCTGGATCTTAAAGCGGCGCTTATCAATCTGCTGTCAGTTTTCGAGGCGAAAGTTCTGGATTGTTATCTCTCGGGTAAGACTCTAGACGAGATATCCAGGGAACTAGGAAAATCCAGAAAATCAGTGGACAATGCCATCCAGCGCGTAAAACGGAAGCTGGAGGGCGCAAGAAGCATTAGCGACAGCAGGTAAACCTGTGCGCATAAATCAAAGCCTATCTGTTCGGAGGGCAAGTTTAGTCAAAGAGAGGGAATAAGCATGTACGAAGACAAAACCTTAGTTTGCAAAGAGTGTGGAGCCGAATTCGTGTTCACCGCCGGCGAGCAGGAGTTTTACGCGGAACGCGGCTTTATGAATGAGCCACAACGCTGCAAAGCTTGCAGAGACGCCAGAAAGAACGCGATGAGAGGGCCGAGAGAATTCTTTACCGCTACCTGCGCCGCTTGCGGCGGAGAGGCGAAAGTGCCTTTTGAGCCCAAGACCGACAGACCGGTCTATTGCAGCGATTGCTTTGCAAAGCTGAAGGAAAACGGCTGAGTTTTTATTAAAAAACGCCCGCTTAAGCGGGCGTTTTTTATTTTGTGGAAAAAGACTCGTCAGCCGATTGCCCTGACGGCCGCCTCGGCCGCCGTAACCGCGTCCGGCGTGTAAATATCGGCCTTGATCAGATCGCAGTAGTTCTGCGTGACCGGCGCGCCGCCGATCATCACCTTGAGGCTGAGATTCCGGCCCTTTACAAGCTCGACGACCTTTTTCATCTCGGACATTGTCGTCGTCAAAAGCGCGGAGCAGCCGATGATGGCGGCGTTGTTTTGGAGCGCCGAATCGATGAATTTTTCAGCCGGCACATCGACGCCGAGATCGATCACGCTGAGCCCTTTGCCCTCCATCATCATTTTCACAAGGTTTTTCCCGATATCGTGAAGATCCCCCTTGACCGTGCCGAGCACAACCGTCCCCTTCGAGCTTAAATCGCCGGATACAAGGCTCGGCCGGAGAAGGTCCATTCCGGTTTTCATCGCTTTTGCGGCCATCAGGACGTGCGGGATAAAGAGCTCTCCCGTCTTGAACTTTTCTCCGACGACGTCCATCGCGGGCAAAAGAGCGCCCTCGAGAATCGACCTTGCCGGAATTCCGGAATCAAGCGCCTGCGCGGTCAGCTCCCGCACATTCTTGTCCCTGCCTTTTTGAACAAATCCGTTAAGCTCCCTTAAAATATCCTGCATATCCTTTGTACTCCAAACATGTTTTCTTACATTTATAATAAAGCGACAGTACTATTAAAACGTATTTTCCCCGAAATCGCAAGATGCAACTTGATTATAACGGCGAATATTTATATAATTTTGACTATATCGCCGAAAGAGGGGACGAAATGAAACGGCTTACCGTGCACGGCCCGGGAAAAACGGTGCGGGAATATGACTTTGACGGCACTGTGCGCGTTTCCGACGCACTTTTTAAGCTGTCCGCCGGCTTTTCTATGCCCTGCGGCGGGAAAGGGCGGTGCGGGCTCTGCAAAGCGCGCGTCACAGGGGACGTTTTTCCACCCCGTGAGCAGGAACGGCGGCTCTTAAGCGAAAAAGAGCTGCAGGCGGGTTTAAGGCTCTGCTGCTTTGCCGAGGCGTTCGGCGACTGCGAAATTTTCCTGCCCGACGCGGAAGAGGTAAGCGTGGTGATCCGGGGCCGAATGCCGGAGTATTCGCTCGATCCTCTTTTTGAAGGCGAATACGGGGCTGCGGTCGACATCGGGACGACGACTCTCGCGCTTTCCCTGTTCAACTTAAAAAGCGGAAAAGCGCTGGCTGCGGAGCGCGCGAAAAACGCGCAGGCGGCGTTCGGGGCGGATGTCATATCGAGAATCACCTTTTCAAACGAGCACGGCGTAGCGCCGGTAAGAGACGCGATCAGGAACCAGCTTGACTCTTTGCTCAAGCGCCTGTGCGAAAAAGCCGGGATTTCCTGCTCCACGCTGTCGGGCGCCGTCGTCACTGGCAACACCGCCATGCTGCATTACCTCGCGGGGCTTGACCCCGAGGGGATCGCGCACGCGCCGTTTCTGCCGCAAAGCCTGTTCGGCGTGTTTTCAGACGCTTCCGACCTGGGGCTTTGCATAAGCGGAAGGGTGTACCTGCCACGGGCCGTCTCGGCCTATATCGGCGCCGACATCGTCTGCGGCGCGCTCGCCTGCTCCATGCAAGGCGGCGGCAAAAGGCGCCTTTTGATCGATATCGGGACAAACGGGGAAATGCTCCTTACTTCCGGGGAGGAAACGCTCTGCTGCTCGGCGGCCGCGGGGCCTGCTTTCGAAGGGGCGGGCATTTCCTGCGGAATGCTCGCGCTCCCCGGCGCGATCGACAGGGTCTGGGACGAGGGGGACGATATCCGCGTCTCCACCGTCGGCGGGAAAGCCCCGGCGGGCGTCTGCGGCACCGGGCTTATCGACGCGCTCGCCTTCATGCTCCGGCGCGGCGTCATCGACGACTCGGGCCGGATTCGTCGGACGGGGCATCCGTTTGAGCGCCTTGTCTCGGAGGACGGGCGCGGGAGGTTTTTTAAGCTTTGCGGGGATGAGATCGTTCTGACGCAGCAGGACATCCGCCAGCTTCAGCTGACAAAGGCGGCGATTGCCGCCGGCATCGACGCATTATTGCACGCTTGCGGGGTTTCGGCGTCCGACCTTCACGAAGTCATTGTCGCGGGCGGGTTCGGAAATTATATTGACTTTGATAACGCGGAGGCGGTCGGCCTTTTTCCAAAAGGGCTCGCCGGACGGATCACGGCGGCGGGAAACACCGCGCTCAGCGGGGCGTCGCTGATGCTCTTGTCCGGGAAAACTGCAGACCTCGCCGGGCGGGTTTTCGACGGCGCGCGGGAGCTTTTGCTGTCGCAGGACGAATTTTTCAAAGAGCGCTATATCGAGCGCATGATGTTTTAGTACCCGTTTTAATTCGCGAGCCGGCACCTTTGTGCCGGCTCCAGGCTGCAGATAGAAGCGGATCTTCCGTCTTTTTTGAAAAAATGCGTTGCGCTAGCGTGACCATTTTTTCCAAAAACCGATTAAAATCTCTTTTTTGGGAATTTATTTCCCGGAAAAAGCCCTTAACTCGCGCCAATCGGGCGCGAAACCGGGGTTACTCAAAGGGGCATTGGATGCCCCTTTGAAGCGTGAAGACTTTGTCTTCACGCTGGAGCCGGCACCTTTGTGCCGGCTCGTTGTTCTTTATATCGTTATAATTGGCTGATCAGGCGCAGTAGGATTTCGTCTGTGTCCGTCCCGGAGGCGTCCAGAACGATATCGGCCGTGCTTTTGTAAAGCGGGAGGCGGCGATTAAAAAGCGCCCGGATTTCCGTTTCCGCTTTTTTTGCGATCAGGGGCCGGGAGTGGTCCTGAGCCGTGTTTTGCAGGATTTTTTCAAACGGGGCGTTTAAGAACACGACGGTGCCGTATGACTTCATCCTCCGCACGTTTGAAGGGTCCAATACGGCGCCGCCGCCCGTCGCGACAACGCACCTTTGCCGCGACGAAAGCCCGGCGATGATTTCGGATTCTATCCTCCTGAAATACGCTTCCCCGCGCGTTTCGAAGATTTCGGGGATGGACATCCGCTCCCGCTCCACAATCAGGGAATCGGTGTCGATAAAATCGAAGCCCAGAAGCGTTGAGAGCCGCATGCCCGTCCTTGTTTTTCCCGAGCCCATGAACCCGGTCAGGATGATATGGCTGCGGCCGCTTGTGAGAAGCGCGTCCCGTGCCGCCGGCAGCGCGCCGCCGAGCAATGCGCCCGGTGGGCGGAGAAGGCCGTCCGCAAGCTGCCCGAGCGTATCGAAAAAGCCGGGGTAGGAGATGCCAACGGCCTCCGGATTCGAGATTTCGGAAGGGGAGTCGGCGGCAAGAGCCGCGACGGCCATCGCCATCGCGATGCGGTGGTCGTTATGGGAGTCAAACGAAGCGCCGCGCAGCGGTCCGCCGTTTATCAAAAACCCGTCGTCCGTGGGGGAGATGTCGGCGCCCGCCTTCTGAAGCTCGGCCGCGGTCGTCAGAATGCGGTTTGACTCCTTGTACAGAAGCTCGGACGCGTCCCTGATCACCGTCTGCCCTTCGGCGCAGGCGGCGGCGACGGCGAGCACCGGAATTTCGTCGATCATGCGCGGGATGAGCCCGCCGCCGATGACGGCGCCGTGAAGCTTCGACGAGCGCGCCGTAATGGTGCCGCTGAGCTCTGCCTCCTCGCGAAGGTCTGAAATCTCGATGTCCGCGCCCATCAGTCTCAGCGCGTCTAAAATGCCGGTCCGCCTCGGGTTCAGGCCGACGTTTTCGATCGTTATTTCCGAGCCCTTTGTGATCAGCGCGGCGACTATGAAAAAGGCGGCGGAGGAGATGTCGCCCGGCACCGCGATGTCGCACGCCTTCAGCGGGTCTCCAGGGATTACCGTGATCTTTCCCCCGTCGACGAGAAGCTTTATGCCGAAGCGTTTCATCATCAGCTCCGTGTGGTCCCGCGAGAGCTCCTTTTCCCGGACAACCGTCTCGGAGGATGCGTAAAGTCCGGCAAACAGCAGGGCGGACTTAAGCTGCGCACTTGCGACGGGCAGGGCGTAGTCGATGCCTTTTAATTCGCTCTTTTTAATGGAAAGAGGACAGAAATCCCCATCTTTTGTCGTGATGCAGGCGCCCATCTGGGAGAGCGGCGAAATCACGCGCTTCATCGGACGCCGGCGGATCGATTCGTCGCCGTCGATGATACTGTCGAAGCGCTGCCCGGCGAGAATGCCGCAGAGAAGCCTTGTCGTCGTCCCGGAATTGCCGGTGTACAGGATGTCCTCCGGGGCGTTGAGCCCGTGCAGGCCCCTGCCGCGGACAAGCACGGTATTGCCGCGTATCTCGGCTTCGACGCCGAGCTTTGCAAAGCAGTCGATCGTCGAGAGGCAGTCGGCGGCTTTTAGGAAGCCGTCGATTTTGGTCACGCCGTCGGCTAGGGAGCCGAGCATGACGGCGCGGTGCGAAATGGACTTGTCGCCGGGAACGACAAGCCTTCCGCGCAGATTTTCCACAGGTTCAATGGTCATAAGTCACCGCATTTCCGAAGATATCAAAACAGGTAAAAGCTTTGCCGGCCGGGGCCGCTACGCCGGCTGAGGACAAGAGGTTTCGTAGGTCCCGAGGATTCGGAGCATCGGGAGCTCGCGCTCAAGCTGGAGAAGGACGGCGCGCGTGCCGCGATCGGCAAGGTTTCCGTCGAAATCGACGTAAAAGCTGTATTCAAAGGGCGTGTCCGGACGGGGCCTCGACTGGATGTGGCTCAGATTGATTCTATAGTCGGCAAAGATCGAAAGAGCCTCCGCAAGCGACCCGCTCCGGTGCGGTAGGTTAAACGCGGCGACAATCTTGTCGTCGTTCGGGTTTCTGACAAGGGACGGGGAGATCGAAATAAAGCGCGTGTAGTTTACTTTTTCATTTGCGATATCGCGTTTCAGAACGCACAAGCCGTAGGTAGCCGCGACGTCCTCCGACGCGATTGCGGCTGCGTCCGGGCTTTTAAGCTCCGACACCGTTTTCGCGGCGACCGCCGTGTTTAAAACGGGCACCGTTTCGCAGCGAAGCTCCCGCAAGAACGCGCCGCACTGGCAAAGCGCTTGCGGATGGGAGAGCACGCGCCTGATGCCGGACAGGGTGGCGTCAGGATGCGCTAACAGCGCATGGTTTATCGGGAGCATGAAGGAACGGTTGATAAAGAGCCGATACTTCATCAGAAGATCGTAGACCTCGGACACGATGCCGGCGGTCGAGTTCTCAAGGGGCAGCACGCCGCAGGCGGCTTTCCCCTCGGAAACCTCCAAAAAGATATCTTCAAAGGCGCAGACATTCCGGTAGAGCGAGCCGGGATGCATTTTTCCGGCCGCCGCGTGGGAATAGGCGCCGGGCAGGCCCTGGTAACACACGACGGGCGGATTGTCCGCGTCCGGGCGCTTCGGCTCCTCGACCGTAAAACCGGGGCTGAACGCTTCCGACGTGTCCAGAAGAAGCGAATACTGCGTTTCCCGGCTTAAACGGAGGATGCTCCGGTAGAGCGATTCGAGCTTTAAGGAGGCTTCGCCGCTTAAGCCCTGCGTTATATTGGATAAAATCTCGTTTTCACGGCCGGGGCGGTAGATCGTGTCGCTGCCCGTCGTTTTTTTTATTTCGGAAACCTCGCGCGAGAGCGCGAGGCGGTCGATAAAGAGCCTGCGCAGGTCGCGGTCGAGGGCGTTTATCTCGTTTCGGATATCGTCAAGCGTTTTCATAGCCCGTCGCCTCCAAAAGCAGGTCGGTCAGTGAAACGGCGACGGCCGCCTCGATCACGGAAACGGCGCGCGGCACGACGGTTACGTCGTGGCGGCCCGGAATCTTGAGCGTCTCGATTTTATTCGTCTTAAGATTCAGGGTAAGCTGTTCCCGGCCGATGGACGGGACAGGCTTGATCGCGGCCCTGAGGACGATCGGCATGCCGTTTGAAATGCCGCCGTTGATACCGCCGTTGAAATTTGTGCCGGTCTCGACCCGGCCGTTATTCAGGCAAAAGCAGTCGTTTGCCTCGCTGCCCTTAAGGCTTGAGAAGGCAAAGCCCGCACCGAACTCGACGCCCTTGACGGCCGGGATGGAAAAGAGCATGGAGCTGATCACGCTTTCCACATTGTGGAACATCGGGCTCCCGATCCCGGCGGGGAAGCCCAAAACGGCGCACTCGACAATGCCGCCGAGAGAGTCCATGCTTTGCGCCGCCTCCTCGATTTTTGCGCGCATCCCTTTGTTCGCGTCCATGCTCATGACCGGGAAGTCGGAATGGTTTAAGAATTCAAGCAGGGCCTGGGTAAGCGAAAGGCCGGAAAAGCCGGTGTCGCCGACACCGGCGATCTCGGCGATATGCGCCCCGATCACGATATTTTTTGTATGCAGGTATTGCCTGCACAAAGCGCCCGCGAAGACAAACGGCGCGGTAAGCCGGCCGGAGAAATGGCCGCCGCCCCTTACGTCGTTTGCGTTGTGATAGCGGACGGCTCCGGTATAGTCCGCGTGGGACGGCCTCGGCATATCCCGAAACAGCGAATAATCCGAGGAACGGGCGTCCGAGTTTCGGATGACCGCGCAGATCGGCGCGCCGGTTGTCACATTGTCGAGGACGCCGGACAGGATTTCCGGCTGATCGCCCTCGCTGCGCTTTGTCGAATAGGCGGCGCTTTTCGGCGAGCGCCTCTCCATTTCGGAGGCGATCTGATCAAGGTCTAAATGAATCCCGGACGGAAAACCGTCTAAGGTGACGCCGACGGCTTTGCCGTGGGATTCGCCGAAGACCGAAAGAACGAGGTTTTTTCCAGTGACCGATCCCATATCAGAGAGCCTCCTTAAAAATCTCGGGGAGAAGCTGCTTTAAGCTTGTAAGCGAGAGGTGATGGATTACGGCTTCGCCGGGCGTTTTGATCAGGATAAAGCTGATGGTGGAGGAAAAGATCTTTTTGTCGAGGGACAGCGCGTCGGCGATAAATTCCGCGGGGTAGGGGAATTTACGCAAAAGCCCGTAACGGTCGAGAAGGAAGGTGAGAAGCTTTAAGCTTTCCTCCTCCGTCACATGAAGGGAAATGCCGATCTTGATCGCCGCCTTCATGCCGAGCGCGACCGCCTGGCCGTGGGTGAGGGTCTGGTAGTAGCCGAGCGCCTCGAGCGCGTGGCCGATCGTATGCCCGAAATTCAGGAGCATCCGGACGGAGAGGTCGCGCTCGTCCTGCATGACGATGTCGCGCTTGATCTCGACGCATCTTAAGATCACCTCCGTAAGGTCGTCGTCCGACATCTCGGAGGCGAGCTTTAAGAGGATCGCCTTGTCGGCGATGAAGCCGTACTTGATCACCTCCGCCATGCCGTCGCAGAACTGGCTTTCCGGCAGCGTTTTTAACGCGTCGGGGTCGATTACGACGACATGGGGCTGGTAGAACGAGCCGACCAGGTTTTTTCCGCTCGGGAGATTGGTGCCGCATTTGCCGCCGACCGAGCTGTCGACCTGCGCGAGCAAAGTCGTCGGGATCTGGCACAGATTGATTCCGCGCAGGAAGGTCGAGGCCGCAAAGCCCGCCGTGTCGCCGATCACGCCGCCGCCGAGCGCGACGACGAGGTCCGCGCGCGTGATCGACGCGTTTACGAGGTCGTCGTACAGCGAACCGACGACCGCGAGGCTCTTCGACGCTTCCCCGGCCTCGATCACGGTCGAGGTGACGGTAAAGCCGCTGTCGGCAAAAAGTGACGACACGCGCGGAAGAAGAAGGGGAGAGACGTTTGAATCGGTGACAATGTGTGCGCGCCTGCCCTTAAATCGCCTGGCGCAGATGACGGCGGCGTTTTCAATGATCCCCCGCCCGATATAGATCTCCGAATCGCAGGCGGCGGCGGAAAGGGTCAGTTTTTTCATTTCGGAAACAGAATTTGACATGTTGGTTACACCTCACGTGAAACTGCGGACGCGACCGAACGGACTTTCGTCATCAGCTCGCCGAAGCGCTCGGGCGTCAGCGACTGCGCGCCGTCGGACAGGGCGCATTTCGGATTGTTGTGCACTTCTATAATGAGTCCGTCGGCGCCCGCCGCGACTGCGGCGAGGGACAGCGGCTCCACGAGCCAGTAGGTGCCGGCCGCATGGCTCGGGTCGACGACGACGGGGAGATGGCTCAGCTTTTTCAAAACGGGAACGGCGCTTAAATCGAGCGTGCTGCGCGTATAGGTTTCGAAGGTTCTGATCCCGCGCTCGCACAGGATGACGTTTTCGTTCCCGGAGCTTAGGATGTATTCCGCCGACATTAAAAATTCCTCGATGGTGTTGGAAAAGCCGCGTTTTAACAGAATCGGCTTTTTTACCTTTCCAAGCTCCTTTAAGAGCTCGAAGTTTTGCATGTTGCGCGCTCCGACCTGGATGATGTCGACATACTCGTTGAACAGGTCGATGTAATAGGGGTTTGTGATCTCGGAGATGATCGGGAGCCCGGTCAGAAGCTTTGCCTGCTTCATATAGAGCAGTCCCTCGGACTTAAGCCCCTGAAACGCATAGGGCGAGCTTCTGGGCTTGAAGGCGCCTCCCCTTAAAACGGCGGCGCCGCTCTGTTTTACCGATTCCGCGACGAGGTTTATCTGCTCCTGGGACTCGACGGAGCACGGCCCCGCCATCACGACGATTTTATTTCCGCCGATCGAAATGTCCGCACCGAGCTCGATTATGGTGTCGTTCGGATGGAATTTCCGGTTTGCGCGCTTATACGGCTCGCTGACCTTCATCACCTTGTCGACAAACTCGTTGAGCTTTATCGAATCGATGTCGATCGGGGAGGTGTCTCCGACCAGCCCCAATACGGTCGTCTCGGTCCCCTCGATCGACTGGACCCGGACGCCGAAACTCGAGAGCCACTCGGAAAGACTTTCGATCTGCGGTTTCGTGGCATTTTCTTTTAATACGATGATCATACAGGTTCCTCCAAATGCCTTAAGGCACATTTTAACATAATTTTTAAAAATAAAAAACCTTTCGTCCTGTAAAGGGACGAAAGGTAAAATAAACCATTCCGCGGTACCACCCGGCTTCGGCATATAACGCCGCACTCTTTGTTCAAATACGGGAGCGTTCGCTCCGATATTCTATTCCGATAACGGCGGAAAACCGTGCGCGCCTAATGAAACGTTCAGCGCGCGTGCTCGGGAGGGAACTTCGAAGGCCTTCGCCCGATGGCCGCTTCCAGTCGCGGCGGCCAATCCCTGTCGGACAACAGGATTCTCCTACTTTTCTCCGTCATCGCATTTCTCAGTATTTATTAACAGCATATACTTAAAAGGGCGAAACTGTCAAGGGGCAAATGTAAATTTGGCAAAATTATTTAGACTCGTGCAGATACTATTTAAACGGAGGGAAAAGCCTCGTCCGCTGCTCTGTCAGGAACAGGAACTTGTAATAAACGCGCTTTTATAGTAAAATAAATACTGTTGTGTTATACTGCGACCTATACTGTAAGCGGGATTGATGCGAATGGCAAAAAAATATGATGTGGCAATTATCGGCGGGGGAATCGGGGGACTGATGACGGCGTACAGGCTGCTTGAAAGGAACCCGGACCTCTCGGTGTGCATTCTCGAGAAGGGTCCGCCCCTTACGAAGCGGTATTGCCCCGTTATCGCGAAAAAAGCGGACGGCTGCCTTTCCTGCACGTCCTGCTCCATTATGGAGGGGATGGCCGGCGCAGGCGCCTTTTCCGACGGGAAATATGTGATTTCCACCGAGTACGGCGGATGGCTGACCGAATTCTTAAAGCCTGAAACGGTGATCCGGTATATCGAGGAGGCCGACAAAATCATGGTCTCCTTCGGCGCGACGACGGAGCGCTTCATGCCGGACAACGAGCTCAAAAAACTGTGCATCATGCACGACCTCCATATGCATCAGGCGCAGGTCAAGCATCTCGGGACCGATTCCAATTTTGAAACGATGAGAAAGCTGATCGATTCGCTCGGGCAAAAATGCGAGATCGTGACCGGCGCGTGCGTGACCGACGTCGACAGGGAAAAGCATGAGATTATATATACGGAAAAGCAGGCTGAAAAGACCGCTTCGGCCGAACGCATCGTCTTTGCCGTCGGCCGCGCGGGAAACAGCTTTTTCTCGAAGTGGTGCATGAAAAACAGCGTCCCGCTCCAGAACAAGCAGGTGGATATCGGCGTCAGGGTCGAGCTTCCGGCAATGGTGTGGGAGGACTTCTCAAAGCGGATCTACGAGCCGAAAATTTGGTACCGGTCCAAGCGTTACGGGGACATCACAAGGATGTTCTGCTTTAACGAGCGCGGAAACGTCGTGATGGAGAACGCAGACGGCGTGATGACGGTAAACGGGCACGCGTACCGGGACGAGGCGAGGAAAACGGAAAATTCCAATTTCGCCCTTCTTTCGACGACGAATTTCACCCAGCCGTTTAAAGCGCCGGTCGATTACGCAAGGGAGGTCGCCTCGCTTGCGAACCTGATCAGCGGGGGAAGCGTCCTTGTCCAGCGGTTCGGCGACCTGATAAACGGGAGAAGGACCGACGAAAAGCGGCTGAAAGCGTCGACGACCCGGCCGACGCTCCACGCGGTGCCCGGGGATTTGAGTCTGTGTATGCCGAAGCGCCAGCTCGACAATATCATCGAAACCCTGTACGCGCTCAATGAGATCGCGCCGGGGACGTCGAACCACGACACGCTTTTATACGGTGTCGAGTGTAAATATTACTCGGCCCGCCCGAAATGCGAGGACTTCGTCATCGACGGCTGCTCAGAAATCTACGCGATCGGGGACGGCGCCGGGGTGACAAGGTCCCTTTCGCAGGCTGCTGCAAACGGGCTTTATGTCGCCGACCAAATTAGTGAAAAACTACAAAAATAGCGAGCCGATAAAAAAAAAACTTGACTTTATAAAGTCCGTATGAATATAATGCTTATTATAATATTGAAAAATGTGATGAAAGGGTAAAGTATCCGCTATTCGCTTTTCAGAGAGCCGTCGGTTTGGTGCGAGACGGCAGCGCATGATCGGAGAAGCTCCCCCCGGAACATTCAGCTGAAGGTGTAAAGCCGTTAGGCGCGAACGGGAACCCGCCGTTATCGGGAAGCGCGTTGTTGGACGCGTAGAAAGGTGGCCGCTGCATTATCTTATCTGCATCGGCAACAAGGGTGGTACCGCGAAGTTTAGCCTTCGTCTCTTGAGTGGAGACGAAGGCTTTTTTGTTTCTGCGGCATTTTGCTACGCAAAAAACAAATTTAAGTGCGTGGCGCTCGCCGCCAAGGGCGGCAACCTCACCACATGCACAAAACCTTCATGCGTCCTGAGTTTTTGCGTTTCTTGTGGCGCGCCTCAGCGCATAAAGGTTTAAAGACTCTTTCGCCGGAAGACGGGGATTTCAATATTATGGCAATTCTGATAAAATAAAAAGGAGGGCCAGAAAATGTCAAGAAAAATACGGATTTTTGACACGACTCTGCGGGATGGGGAACAGTCTCCCGGCTGCAGCATGTATCTGAACGAAAAAATAGAGGTCGCAAAACAGCTTGAGAAGCTTAAAGTCGACGTGATCGAGGCCGGCTTCGCCATCGCGTCTCCCGGCGATCTGCAGTCGATCAGGGCGATCGCCGAAATTGTAAAGGATTCCGTCGTCTGCAGCCTTGCGCGCACGACCAGGGAAGATATCGACGCCGCGTGGGAAAGCGTCAAGGGCGCAAGCCAGCCGATGATCCATACCTTCCTCGCGACTTCGCCCGTTCATATGAAGTATAAGCTTCGCATGACGCCGGAGGAAGTGCTTGCACAGTCGGTTGAAATGGTCAAATACGCCAAACAATATACAAACGAAGTCGAGTTTTCCGCAGAGGACGCCTGCCGCTCGGACCGCGATTTCCTGGTGAAGCTTTTCTCCGAGGTGATCAGGGCCGGCGCGACGGTGATCAACATTCCCGATACGGTGGGCTATGTCCTGCCCGAGGAAATGCAGGATATCGTCTCCTATATCATGAACAAGACCGCGGGAATCGAAAAGGTGATCGTTTCGGTGCACTGCCACAACGATTTGGGGATGGCGGTCGCAAACTCCCTTTCGGCGGTGAGGGCGGGAGCCACGCAGATCGAGTGTACGATAAACGGTCTGGGCGAGCGCGCGGGCAACGCGGCGCTCGAAGAGATCGTCATGGCGCTGCACACCAGGAAAAACCTGCTCGATGCCGAAACCCGGATTGAAACGAAGAATATTTACAGGGCGAGCCGCCTGATCCAGACGATCACGGGCTTTCAGGTCACGCCGAACAAGGCGGTCGTCGGGGCAAACGCCTTTGCCCATGAGGCCGGGATTCATCAGCACGGGGTGCTTTCGGAGCGCACGACGTATGAGATCATGACGCCCGAGTCGATCGGCATCCCGGAAAACAAAATGGTGCTCGGAAAGCACTCGGGGCGCCACGCGTTTGAAGAACGCCTTATTTATCTGGGCTATAAGCTGACAAACGGTGAGTTAAACGAAGCGTTCGAGAGCTTCAAGGCGCTCGCCGACAAGAAAAAGGTTGTGACCGACCGCGATCTTGAGGCGCTCGCGGGACCCGGCCACAAGGATGCGCCCGGCCGCTATAGCCTCGTAAACTACGCCATCCAGAGCGGCAATCAGTCGTCCTCGGTCGCGCACATCCTCCTGTCCGACGGAGAAAAAGAGCTCGAGGAGGTGGCGCTCGGCGAAGGGCCGGTCGACGCGGCCTTTAAGGCGATCAACAAAATCGTCGGGAAGAGCTTTCAGCTCGACAATTACTCGCTGCACTCGGTGACCGAGGGCGAGGACGCGCTCGGCGAGGCAGTCGTAAAGATCAAGCAGAGCGATGAGGAGAAAGAGAGCGTCACGGGGCGCGGTCTTTCGACCGACGTCATCGAGGCGAGCATCAAGGCTTATTTAAATGGAGTAAACAGATATCTCGCGGAAGCTTAGATCGTGCCAGTACGATCAAAAAGGCTGACATTACGGAAACGAGGTGTGCGCCGTGAAAATTGAACTTCTCGACACGACGTTAAGGGACGGGGCGCAGGGGGAAGGAATCTCCTTTTCCATCGACGATAAAATCAATATTGTAAAGGCACTCGACGAGTTCGGAATCCCGCTGATCGAGGCGGGAAATCCGGCGTCTAACCCGAAGGACGAGGCACTTTTTTCGGCCCTTTCGGGCACCTCCTTAAAAAACGCCCGCCTTGCCGCCTTCGGCTCCACGCGGCGGAAAAACGCGGCCGCGCGCGACGACAAAGCGGTAAGAAAGCTCGCCGCGATGAGCGTCGGGGTGATCGTCATCTTCGGGAAATGCTCCGACATGCATGTGGAGAAGGTCCTGTGCACGACGAAGAAGGAAAACATCGGCATGATCTCCGATACGATCGCTTTTTTGAGGCGGGCGGGCAAGGAAGTGATTTTCGACGCGGAACACTTTTTCGACGGCTATAAAAGGAACCCGGAATACGCGATGGACACACTCAGGGCGGCGGAGGCCGCGGGCGCCTGCCGCGTCGTGCTCTGCGACACAAACGGCGGCGCCTTCCCCGACGAAATCGAGGCGGCGGTAAAAAAGGCCGCCGGGGTGCTCCGGGTTCCCTTAGGGATTCATACGCACAACGACACGGGGTTTGCCGACGCGAACACGGTGCAGGCCGTGCTGGCCGGTGTAAGCCATGTGCAGGGCACCTTCATCGGGTTCGGCGAGCGTTGCGGAAACGCGAGCCTTTCGACGGTCATCCCGGCGCTCCAGCTAAAACGCGGATACGAATGCGTACCATTCGGGAACCTCGCAAGCCTTACCGACACGGCGAGGTATATCGCGGAGATCGCAAACGTGACAATCCCGAAAACTGCGCCTTATATTGGGGACGGCGCGTTTGCCCACAAGGGCGGGATGCATATCGACGGCGTCAGCAAGCTCCGTGAGTCGTTTGAACACATCGATCCCGAGCTTGTCGGCAACGAGCGGCGCTTTCTGATCAGCGAGGTCTCGGGACGGACGTCCGTCCTCGGCAAAATGAAAAAGATCGCGCCTGAACTTACAAAGGACTCGCCGGAACTGGGGAGGATCCTTTTGAAATTAAAGGAGCTTGAAAACGAAGGGTTCCAGTTCGAAAGCGCGGACTCGAGCTTTGAGCTCTTTATCCGCAAGGAACTCGGCATGGAGCGGCATTTTTTTGAGCTGGAACAGTTTAAGATTATCGGGGAACAGCCGGCAATCGAGAAAAACAGCGTTTCCGCAATCGTAAAAATCAAGGTGGACAACATAAGCGAAATGACGGCGGCCCAGGGTGAGGGCCCGGTAAACGCGCTCGACCGGGCACTTAGGCGCGCGCTCGAGGTTTTTTATCCGGTTATCGGGAAAATCCATCTGATCGACTACAAGGTGCGCGTGCTCGACCCGAAGGACGCGACGGCGGCGCGCGTGCGCGTTCTGATCAGCTCGACCGACGGAGACCGCGTCTGGACGACGGTCGGCGTGTCTAACGACGTGATCCAGGCGAGCTGGATGGCGCTTGTCGACTCCTTTGAATATAAGTTATTGCACGATACTGAAAGGGTATAACCCGAAAGGAGCATAACAATGTCAATGACAATGACGCAAAAGATACTGGCCGCGCATGCCGGAAAGAGCAGCGTAAGCGCCGGGGAGCTGATTGAAACACGGATCGATCTCGCGCTTGCAAACGACATTACCGCGCCCATCTCCATACGCGAATTTGAAAAATACGGATTCCAAAAGGTATTCGACCCCGACAGGGTTGCCCTCGTCATGGACCACTTCACGCCGAACAAGGATATCAAGGCTGCGCAGCAGTGCAGCGTCACCCGCGCTTTCGCGAAAAAACACGCGATCACGCACTTCTACGACGTCGGACAGATGGGAGTCGAGCACGCCCTTCTCCCGGAGAAGGGGCTTGTCGCGCCGGGCGAGGTCATCATCGGCGCCGATTCGCATACCTGTACCTACGGGGCACTCGGCGCCTTTTCCACGGGTGTCGGCAGCACCGACCTCGCCGCGGCGCTAGCAAACGGGAAGGCATGGTTCAAGGTACCGGAAGGGATGCAATTTGTCCTTACCGGAACGCTTTCGGAGTGGGTTTCCGGCAAAGACCTGATCCTTTCGATCATCGGGAAAATCGGTGTTGAGGGAGCGCTTTACCGATCGATGGAGTTTGCGGGCGAAGGCGTCGCGTCCCTGTCGATCGACGACCGCTTTACCATATCCAACATGGCGGTCGAGGCGGGCGCGAAAAACGGGATTTTCCCGGTGGACGAAACGGCATTCGAGTACATCAAAGGAAAAGTGAAGAGAAACTACACGGTTTTTTCGGCCGATCGGGACGCCGGGTACAGCGACGTAATCGAAATCGACCTTTCGAAGCTTCGTCCGACGGTCTCATGTCCCCACCTTCCGGAGAACACAAAGCCGGTCGACGAGGTAAAAGGCGTGAAAATCGACCAGGCCGTGATCGGCTCGTGCACGAACGGCCGCTTAAGCGACCTGCGCCAGGCCGCCGCGGTGCTCAAAGGGCGGAGGGTGGACCCCTCGGTGCGCACGATCGTCATTCCGGCGACGCAGCAGATCTATCTCGAAGCGCTCCGGGAAGGGCTTCTTGAGATCTTTATCGAGGCGGGCGCCGTCGTGAGCACGCCGACGTGCGGGCCGTGCCTCGGCGGATATATGGGGATCCTTGCAAAAGGGGAGCGCGCAATCTCGACGACAAACCGCAACTTTGTGGGGCGCATGGGCCACGCGGAGTCGGAGGTCTACCTCGCGAGTCCCGTCGTCGCCGCGGCGTCGGCGGTCGCCGGGGAAATCGTTTCACCCGACAAGCTCTGACATTGAATAAACGGCGTGCCGCTCGCCTTAAAGCGGCAACCGCGGCACATGCCAAAAAACCTCCATTCGCTTATGAGGTTTTTGATAATTGATATGTGCGCGGAGCGAATGGAGGTTCGTGTGAAAAAATCACACGAACCATAAATAAACGGCGTGCCGCTCGCCTTAAAGCGGCAACCGCGGCGCATGCCAAAAAACCTCCATTCGCTTATGAGGTTTTTGATAATTGATATGTGCGCGGAGCGAATGGAGGTTTTTATGTATACGGAAGGAACTGTATTTAAATACGGAGACAATGTCGACACCGACGTCATCATTCCCGCGCGGTATTTGAACACGGCGGACGAAAAAGAGCTCGCGTCCCACTGCATGGAGGACATCGACCGCGATTTCATCAGAAAGGTGGAGGACGGGGATATCATCGTTGCGGGCCGGAATTTCGGCTGCGGCTCGTCGAGGGAGCACGCCCCGATCGCGATCAAGGCGTGCGGGATCTCCTGCGTGATCGCAAAAAGCTTCGCGCGGATTTTTTACCGCAATTCGATCAATATAGGGCTCCCGATCCTGGAGTGCGGCGCGGCGGCCGAGTCGGCCGCGGCGGGAGACCGGCTGAGGATCGATTTTGAAACCGGGAAGATCGAAAACCTGACAAAGGGCGAGCAGTATGAGGCCGCCCCGTTTCCCGAATTTATCCGGAATATCATACGCTTCGGCGGGCTTTTGCCTTCCGTTGCCGCAAGGGAGGAAGGGGCAAAGTGAGGTATAACATCGCGGTAATCAAAGGCGACGGCATCGGGCCGGAGATCGTCGGCGAGGCGCTGAATGTTTTGACGGCGGTCGGGAAAAAATACGGCCATGAGTTTGTCTTTAAAGAAGCTTTTGCCGGCGGGGGTGCGTACGACCGCTTCGGGACGCCGCTGCCCGAGGAGACGCTTGCGGTCTGCCGGTCGTCGGACGCCCTGCTTTTCGGCGCGGTCGGCGGGCCGAAATGGGATTCGGTGCCGTTTGACATGCGGCCCGAAGCGGCGCTTCTCGGCCTCCGCAAGGAGCTTTCCCTTTTCGCGAATATCCGGCCGGCGGTGATCTATCCCGCGCTCAAATCCGCCTGCCCGCTCAAGGATGAGATCATCGGGGAAGGGCTCGACATCGTGATCTTAAGGGAGCTGACCGGCGATATCTATTTCGGGGAAAGAGGCCGCACCCAAAAAGACGGCGAGGACGCGGGCTATGACATGATGCTTTACAAGCGCTCGGAGATCGAGCGCATCGGCAGGGTGGCCTTCTCGCTCGCGATGAAACGCGGCAAGAGGCTCTGCAGCGTCGACAAGGCGAACGTGCTCGAAACCTCGAGGTTCTGGCGCGAAACGATGCGCGGCCTCGCGCTTAACTACCCGGAGGTCTCCTATTCCGATATGTACGTCGACAACGCGTCCATGCAGCTTGTGATGAACCCTCGGCAGTTCGACGTGATCGTCACCGGGAATATGTTCGGCGATATCCTGTCGGACGAGGCGTCGATGATCACGGGTTCGATCGGCATGCTGCCGTCGTCGAGCATGGGCGAGGGCACGTTCGGGATGTATGAGCCGATCCATGGCTCGGCGCCCGACCTCGCGGGAAAAGGGATTGCCAATCCGGTCGCCACGATTTTGTCCTGCGCCATGATGCTTAAGTATTCGTTCGGCCTCGAAAGCGAGGCGCGGTGCATAGAAAACGCCGTTTCCGCAGCCCTCGAGGGCGGCTTTCGCACGCGCGACATCGCAAAAAGCGGGGAAACGCCCTGTACGACGCGCGAAATGGGAGAGGCGATATGTAAGCGGATCTGACCTTTTTTGCGCTTTCGCTATGGACAATAAAGCGCTGTTATGATTTAATAATAATTTGTAAGCCGTCCCGAAGAATGAAAACCATGGAAAGGGCGTCTGCCGATGCAAAATATCCGGCCGCGGCCGGCATTTTTGCAAAGCTCCTTTTCCGTGTGCGCCGGGAAGCCGGAAAGCATCCACCGGGACGGAGCGGGGAGAAGAGTAAGAGGTGACGCCTTTTGGGGTATTTTATCGGCATTGACATCGGCGGCAGCACAACAAAGATCGTCGGCTTGAAGGACGGAAAAATCTCGGGGTGCCTTAAGGTAAAGGCGGGCGACCAGGTCACGTCGGCATACGGCGCTTTCGGGAAATTTTTAAGCGAAAACGGCCTCGGCCTAAGCTCGGTCGAGGAAATTATGTTTACGGGCGTCGGCGCGACCTTTATCAGCGACGGAATGTATAACCTGCCGACAAAGCGGGTCGACGAGTTCCGCGCGATCGGGTACGGCGGCCAGTATCTTTCGGGTATCGACCGGGCGATCATCGTGTCGATGGGCACTGGAACGGCGTTTGTCCATGCGAGCGGGAAAACGGTAAGGCATCTCGGCGGCACCGGGATCGGCGGAGGCACGCTTTTGGGGCTTTCCTCGAAGATCTTCAATATCCGCGATTTCGACAACATCGTCGAGCTCGCCTCCTCCGGGAACCTTGCCAATGTCGACCTGACCGTCGGCGATATTTCAAAGGATATCATATCCGGCATGACGATGGATACGACCGCTTCCAATTTCGGCAAAATCAGCGATCTTGCGACAAACGCCGATATCGCGCTTGGCATACTGAATCTGGTTTTTCAGACGATCGGAATGTTCGCCGTTTTCGCAAGCCGTGCGGACCATATCAATGATATCGTACTTACGGGAAACCTTACGACGATTGAAAAAGCGAAGGAAATCTTCACAAACCTTGAAAAGCTGTACGGCGTTCATTATATCATACCGCCGAACGCCGAATATGCGACGGCGATCGGCGCCGCCATGTGCCACGATACATTATAACCGCTTTATATACGGAGGGATACGGGGTTGAAAAACGTTTACGAAAGCCCTTTTGCCGGGAGATATGCAAGCGACGAGATGCTCTACATCTTTTCACCCGACATGAAGTTCAGGACATGGCGGAGGCTCTGGATCGCGCTTGCAAGGGCGGAGCAGAAGCTCGGGCTCAATATCTCGGATGAACAGATCGCGGAGCTTTGCGCCCATTCGGACGACATCAATTACGAGGATGCGGAAGAACGGGAGCGCAAGGTGCGCCACGACGTGATGGCCCACGTTTACGCATACGGAAAACAGTGCCCGAAAGCCGCGGGCATTATCCATCTCGGCGCGACAAGCGCCTATGTCGGCGACAACACCGATATCGTCCAGATGAGGGAGGGCTTAAAGCTTCTCCGGAAAAAGCTGGTCAAAGCGATCAAATCGCTTTGCGCGTTTGCCGAAGAATACAAATCCCTGCCGACGCTCGGCTTTACCCATTTTCAGCCGGCGCAGCTTACCACCGTGGGAAAACGCGCGACGCTGTGGGCAAGCGAGCTCATGATGGATCTTAAGGAGCTCGACTACCGCGTCTCGTCGCTCAAGCTTCTCGGCTCGAAGGGGACCACCGGGACCCAGGCGAGCTTTCTCGAGCTTTTCGACGGGGACCATGGGAAGGCCAAGGAGCTTGACCGGCTGATCGCTTTGGAGATGGAGTTTTCCGAATGCGTCCCGGTCTCCGGGCAGACCTATTCCCGCAAAACGGACGCGCAGGTACTTTCCGTTTTGTCCGGAATTGCGCAGAGCGCGTCGAAATTCGCGTCCGACCTTCGCCTTTTGCAGCATTTGAAGGAAATCGAGGAGCCGTTTGAAAAAAATCAGATCGGGTCCTCCGCAATGCCTTACAAACGCAACCCGATGCGCTCGGAGCGGATCTGCGCGCTTTCGCGTTATGTGATCGCGGACGCATTAAACCCCGCGCTGACGGCGTCTGCGCAATGGTTTGAGCGCACGCTCGACGATTCGGCCAACAAGCGCATATCGATCCCGGAAGGGTTTCTCGCGGTCGACGCGATTTTGAACATTTACTGCAATATCGCGGAGGGGCTTGTCGTCTATCCGAACGTCATACGGGCACACGTCATGGAGGAGCTTCCGTTCATGGCGACCGAAAATATTATGATGCGCGCCGTCAAGCGCGGCGGAGACCGCCAGGTGCTTCACGAGCGCATCCGGGAGCATTCCATGGAAGCAGGCAGGCGGATAAAGGAGCTGGGACTTAAAAACGATCTTGCCCGGCGCATCGCGGACGATCCGCTGTTTGAGCTTACCCTCCCCGAGATTGAAAAGGTGCTCGACCCGGCCCTTTATATCGGACGCTCCGGCGAGCAGGTGGATGAATTTTTATCGGGGTATGTAATGCCTTATCTGAATGACCTCGGCGATATGCCAGACATTCCCACAGAAGTAAAAATATAATGTGAGGCGCCGTTTTTAAGCGGCGCCTTTTTGATTGACTTATACTCAAGGTGCGTATATAATACTTCCTGTGTATTTTTACAGGAGGCGACAAAAACAAATGACCAGGAGTATCGTTTCATTTATTTTGGTTATTGCGATTATTTTGCTGTTGTGTTTTACTGCAGTTTGGGGCTTTACGATTGGCAATTTTCAGATTCCAAGCGCATTCGATGAGAAAAACGGAATCCGGCGCGGGCTGGATCTTGTCGGCGGTTCGGTGATTACCTTTGAGGCCCAGATCCAGGGGGATATCGACGCGGAAACGCTGAAACAGGAAATGAACAGCGCTATGGCGATGCTTCGCCAGAGGCTGACGACCTTCGGATATACCGAGGCGCAGCTTTACAAAAACGGCGACCGGCGGATCACTGTCGAGATTCCGGCGATCTCAAACCCGGAGCAGGCGATCGAGGACCTTGGCCCGACCGCGCAGCTTCAGTTTCTGGATTCGGACGGAAATGTCGTGCTTTCCGGCAGCGATATTAAAAGCGCAAAGGCTCAGGTCGGCGTGATAGACAGCTCCAATATCCAGAAGAATTATGTTTCGCTGACGCTCAATGCGGATGCGGTCGATAAATTCGCGGCCGCGACAAAAGCCGCCGCCGGCAAGGAAAGCGGCAAAAACTATATTTCGATTGTACTGGACAACGAGCCGATCAGCCAGCCGACGGTCGGATCTGAATACGCGTCCACAGGGATTCAGTCTGAGGACGTCATGATCAGCGGCAGTATGGACGCAAAGGAAGCGGGCAGGCTAGCGAGCCTGATCAGCATCGGACAGCTTCCGTTCTCCTTAAAAGACGTCGAGCTTCGCGCGGTCGGCCCGCAGCTTGGTGAGAAAGCTCTTGAAACCAGCCTCATCGCGGGACTGATCGGTTTAATCCTGGTCGCGATTTTCATGATGATCTACTACCGTCTGCCCGGAATCGTTTCCGTTATTGCTCTCCTGCTTTACACCGCGCTGGTTTTTGTTTTGCTTGCGATTTTCAGGGTAAACCTCTCGCTTCCGGGTATCGCGGGCATTATCCTGTCGGTCGGTATGGCGGTCGACGCAAACGTTGTGATTTTCGAACGCATCAAAGAGGAGCTTCGAAGCGGCAAAACGATCAAGAGTGCGATCGACGCGGGATTTAAGCGTGCGTTTACTGCAATTCTCGACTCCAATACGACAACCTTCATCGCGGCTTTAGTGCTGTATTTCTTCGGGACAGGCCCCCTTGTCGGCTTTGCGATCACCCTGGGGCTCGGCATCATTGTGTCGATGTTTACGGCGCTTACGGTTACTCATTTCTTATTAAACCGGATGGTCGACTTCAAAATCAAAAATATTAAGGCCTACGGGGCATAAGGAACGGAGGGAGGTTAATATTATGTTTGAAAGAATAAAATTCAGTCCGACGAAAAATTTCAAATGGATTCTTATTTTGTCCCTGCTTCTTACGATCACAGGCCTTTTTGGAATTCTCGCCGCGCCTTTCGGAATGAATCTGTTTAACCTGGATATTGATTTTACGGGAGGGACGACAATGCATGTCGCCCTGCATACCCAGGTTGACCAGGCGGTAAGCAGCGACGTTTCGAAGATTGTAAAAGACTCGTCGGGGCAGGATGCTTCCTCCATCCAAAAGACAGGGGACGGAACGGAAGTCATCATTAAAGTCAAGGAGCTTTCAAGCGAAACCCGCGCAAAGGTTTTTGACGCGCTGAAAACAAAATACAGCTTGGAAGATAAAGATCTGCTTCAATCGGACAATGTTTCCTCGGTCGTCGGTCAGGATCTGAAAACGAAGGCATTTTTGTCGGCCTTGATCGCGGCTGTTCTGATGCTGATTTATATTACGTTTCGCTTTGAATTCAAATCGGGACTTGCGGCGGTCATCTGCCTGATCCACGATCTTCTGGTTATGATGAGCGTCTATGTCATTTTCCAGATCCCGATGAATATGAACTTTATCGCGGCCTGCCTGACCATCCTGGGCTATTCGATCAACGCAAGCATCATCATTTTTGACAGAATCCGTGAGAATATGAAGTTTGCAAGAAAGGAAAGCTTTTCCCAGGTAGTCGACCGCAGCATATGGCAGACCATGCCCAGAACGATCAACACCTCTTTAACCACACTGTTTACAATTATTATGATCCTGATCCTGGGCGTGCCGTCTTTGAAGAATTTTGCACTGCCGATCGTGGTGGGAATCGTAAGCGGCGCATATTCGTCGGCGTTTCTTGCGGGGCCGCTCTGGTCTTTCTTCAGAAAAACGTTCAAAAAGGCTTAATAAAAAGGCTTAATAAAAAAAATGCCGGCCAATTTGGCCGGCACCTTTTTTATAGGGTTTCAGTTTTAATTTTCATAGTTTGCAGCATAAGAATGAATTAAAAACGTGCAGACAGCTGTTTCAACGAAAACCACAAAGGCGAGACCACACACCTGCCTCGCGGCAAGATAGATCAGATAGCCCTCGCAGGAGTCGGCGGAGAAAACCGTCATTAAAAACGCGGAAAAGAGCATTGCCGATACAATGCCCATTCCTCCCCAAAGCACGGTTTTTGCAAGCGGAATTAAATTATGAATATAAATCAACAGCTTATGTACCATAGGCGCAGACCGCCTTATCCGTTTATTTTTACCTTGGGCAATATGTTCCGGAACATTTGGCATTGTCCGGCAGTAACATAAAATAGTATAATACGCATATGGCCCCGATTCAATAAAAAAAAATTTCCTGCCCTTAAAAGAACATATTATCGGTATGGGAGGCGATTATCATAGAGGTAGGGATGTCCACCGCATGCTTTTATCCTCTTGACACGGCTGAGTCGTTAAAGCTTGCGGGAGAGCTTGGCTTTCGCAAGGTTGAACTGTTTATTAATTCGGACAGCGAAATGGGAAAACCATATATTTCGCTGATAAGGAAAATCTGCAGGCATTACGGGATTACGGTTGTTTCCGTCCATTTTTTTACCGCCTCGTTTGAAAGCATGATGTTTTTCAGCGCGTACGGGCGCCGCACAAGAGACAGCATCGACAGATACAGGCGTTATTTTGAGGCGCTGGGAGGGCTGTCGCCGTCCTTTTTAACCTTTCACGGAGAACGTTCGACTGTTTCTGGACTTAGTTTCGACCGGCCGGCTTTCCCTGTAATCGTGGAGGCTTATCAGGGGCTCTGCGACGCCGCGAAGCCCTACGGCCTTGTGATCTCGCAGGAAAACGTGGCCTGGTGCCGTTCGAAAAGCCCGGAGTATGTAGAAATGCTCAGGGAGTCTCTGCCGCAGCTTTGCTTTACGCTGGACATCAAACAGGCGATCCGCGCGGGCAGTTCACCTGAAAGCTACGTTGAAGCCATGGGGGATGCCCTCCGGAATATTCATATATGCGATTACAACGACCGCGACACCTGCCTCCTGCCCGGGAAAGGGGATATGAATTATTATAAGTTTTTTGAATTAATAAAACAAAAAAAATATAAAAACGACATCATAATTGAAATTTATTCGTCAAATTACGTGAAATTAAATGATATAATAGAATCAGGAAAATTTTTACAGGAAATCATTAATTGTCAAATTTAGTCGTAATTTGCGAAAAAATCAGATGGAAAAGAATAGAAAAAAAGAATAAAATTATATTTACCAGCCACAAAGACATTCTCAGAGCCTTTTATGCAAGATCGACGATAAAAATACATCTGTATTTTTGACAATAGATTTCTTTCGGACAAGCAAAACAGATTCTCACCATAATGAGTGAATTAATATACAAAAATACATGAGCAGTAAATTAAGCATAACGAAACGATTAAGATGGGAGTGAATCTGAGATGCTGTTGGAAAAAACCAAAGATGTTCTTGTTTTGGATGATGAGGTGGGAGAGAAGCTTCTCTTACACTACGACCTTCTCGTCGATAAGGTAACGTCGGAGAACAAAATTGGTATTGAAACATATGGCATTTCAATTACCATGTTTTCGGAAAACGGCGCACAAAGCGAGCAGAAAGCCGAGTTTCGCGACATTTCCATCGATGAGAAGAAGATAACCGATTTACTTACATGCCTGATTCGGAACAAAGTTACTCCGACATCCCTGCCCGATATCATAGAAGACTTTTTGGCCTGCTGATCTAAAGAATGACAATTTGCCATTTGTGTGATACAATGGATTTATCAAGGGTCGGGATTTTGAGGTGGTTTTCATTGAAATGTCCATATTGCGGTTTTGAAGAAAGCAAAGTCGTTGATTCAAGGCCTGCCGAGGAGAGCACCTGCATCCGGCGCAGACGGGAATGCTTATCCTGCCAGAAACGGTTTACGACATATGAGACGATCGAGAGCCTGCCTCTTGTCATTATCAAAAAAGACGGTTCCAGACAAACCTTTGATAAAAACAAAGTACTGGCCGGGCTGGTTAAGGCCTGTGAAAAACGTTCCGTTCCGCTGAACAAGCTTGAGAGCCTTGCGGACGAAATAGAACAGGTACTGTTAAACTCGCTTGAACGGGAAATTACGTCACAAAAAATTGGAGAGCTTGTTATGGAAAGGCTGAAAAAGATCGACGAGGTGGCTTATGTGCGTTTTGCGTCGGTCTACCGGCAGTTTAAGGATATAAACACCTTTATGTCTGAGCTGAACAAGCTGTTAAACGAAAAATAAGAATGGTAAATGAATATGACTCTTAGCCACGATAATTTGTCGCGGCTTTTTCTTTTGTCGGAACGTACACGGCTGAAGCGGACGATATGCGGGATCAGTACGCTTTGGATCACAAAACGTTTCTGATGCTCAAACTTTCCATATCGCTGATATGCTCAATCATCTTTTTTAAGACCTCGCACTCCTCAATATAGGAGTCCTTGTCCTGAACCTGTAAAAGCGCCGAAAGGCGGGCAAAGGATAAAAACGCGCTGTCAAGCTCCGCATGTCTGACGACAGCTCCCAGGTAACCTTCGGAGTTTTGAAAAATCGTCTGCGCATCCTGAAGGTAGTCGTTTGCGTTTTCATAGTCGTCCGACATGATGGCATTTAAGCTGTAATCGATATTCTCGGTAATTTTCGTTTCCAGATTGCGGATCAGCGTATAGTTGATCCACGAAAGCAATATCAGGGAAATCAGTACGATTATGGCTCCGGGCATCCGCTTCACTTTAGGTTCTCCTTTTTTATGCAAATAATATTTTCATGCTGATCGGCGGAAAGCAGAAAGACGTCCTCGATATTCGCTATATTGTTGTTCCTCAGCGTCTGCCGGACCCAGTTTATGTCACGTCCCGAGCTGTTTAAGTTATCCTGCATGAGGCGCCCGTCGGATATGATTGTTGAGGCGAAGCTTGTAAGCTCGGGCGGCAGATTCAGCATGCCGGCCGTCGTCGGTCTTGCAAGCGGCGTCAAAATAATGCTGAGCTGGCCGTTTGTTTCAATCTGGGCATACTGTACGTCGCACAGGTTGTGTACATTTTTCAATCGAAGCTCTTCCAGAAGATCGTCGATACTCATGCGCGTTTCCCACAGGTTTTTTTGATTGATAATACCGTTTTGAATGATTTGAACGGGATTTCCGCAAAACACTTTTCGCATTTTCAGGTTTTTCAGCGCAAGGCCCGATAAAATGATTTCCGCCGTCGCGAGAATGATAATCGGAACAACGCCGTTGATCAGAGGGATGCCGAAATCCTGCATCGGAACGGCCGCAAGCTCCGACATCAGGATCATCACGACAAGCTCGGTCGGCTGAAGCTGCCCGATCTCCCGTTTCCCCATCAGCCTGACCGCGACAATAATGATCGCGTATAGAATTAAAGTTCTTATCACAGAAGTAGCCATATTCATCACCGAACTTATTTTTTCGAAATCGAGGCGGACTATGCATAAATAAAGCTTGAAAATATCGTTTAAGTGTGCTATCATGTTTCTTGCGCCGTAAAACCGGGTGTGGCGCAGTTTGGTAGCGCGCTTGAATGGGGTTCAAGAGGCCTGGAGTTCGAATCTCCACACTCGGACCAGAAGGAAGAAAACCCGCTTTTCCTACTTGTTGTACGGAAAGCGGGTTTTCTATATTCAGATGAAATAACTGTTTTTAAGCCGACGCAATATACTCGAAAATTTGGAAATAGTGCAATAGTAGCAAACAAAACATCCTTAGGAGACCAAATAAGTCGCCCCGGAGCCAAACGGCTCGGGGTTTTTTATGCGCAAACAACATCAGGAAGGGGTATGCAGATGGATTACGCAGTCATAGTATCAAATCAAAACATCCTGAGGAAATAAAAACAGGTCTTGATTTACAAGACCTGCACCGCTGCGGCCGAGACCGCAAATATCGCCATCATCTATTGCTTCAGAAAAAAAGAGCTTGTTTCCCCAGAGCGAGTAAGGGACAAACTCTTTTTCTTTCGGCAAATAAAAAACAGGCCTTGGCTTAATAAGACCTGTCCCGCTTATCTATTTTGGTTTATTGTGCTTTTTTTATCTCAGCAATATCTGCGGAGTGCTTTGTAACAACGGTTTCCAGGGTTCGGACCCGGCTGCGCAATGTGTCGATTTCGTCGGCTTCCGGCAGCCGATCCAAAATCATGTTATGTCCTTCGGCAAGTAACCGGATTTGATCGGGTATGTCGTGCTCCAAGAGGATTTCCAGCCGGTTGATCTTTTGTTTCATGGGGCTCAATTCTTCTCTTATCGCCTCTAACAATTCTTTATCCATCCGTATCACCTCAAATTCATTATAACAGATCAGACAAGCGGTGCAAGTGCTTATTAAGTATTCAAGGTGCTTTTTCAGACCAGACCTGTGAGCGTTTGCCGTTAACTCCTTTCCGTCCGTATGCTCAGTCCCAAATCAGAAACACGGCCTCAAACTGCTCTCTGGGGATAACAAGGATATTGGGATTGTAATCTGAGTCCCCCGCGCTTTTGATCCATTTTTTGACTTTTGCGTCTGACAAAATTTGCTCATTGTCAATACTTTTTTGCAATAACGTTATTGTGTTTTTTGACTCCTTATGATAGAGTGAA
The DNA here is from genome assembly GCA_002423435.1 of Clostridiales bacterium UBA6114. Lineage (GTDB taxonomy): Bacteria > Bacillota > Clostridia > Oscillospirales > Butyricicoccaceae > UBA6114. Next base: position 35,603 of record DIWE01000027.1, on the reverse strand, counting down.
TCGAAGGTGATCATATGGGAACAGCCAGGACGCGGGCAAACCGCAAATACAATGAAAAGGCATATGACAGGCTTTATGTGACTGTGCCCAAAGGTAAAAAAGCCGAAATAGAAAGCCGCGCGAAAGAAACGGGTCACGACAGCATTAATTCATATGTCAACAATCTCATTGCCAAAGACATAGGCCGCCGGAAATAGGCGGCCTAAATTGTGCAAAACACATTTTGAAGTCATAACATTCCATATTGATACACGGTTGAAAGCGAGGTGAAGGCATGGGCCATATTTTGCTTGTGGAGGACGAGGAAGCCCCCGCAGCGCTGATCCGGCAGCATATAGCGGAGTTGTCGACCGAGCACATTTTGGCCGTTCTTTCAAAAGCCTCCGAAGCGCTCCGATACGCCGGCAAAAACCGGATTGATTTATTCATTCTGGATATTCAGCTTCTGGACTACAGAGGAACCAAGCTTGCAAAACAGTTGCGGGCCATGCCGGAATATCGCTTTACACCGATCCTCTTCGCAACCGCGCTGGCCGGCGAAGAGCTGGCGGCCTACCGGGAAATCAAGTGCTATGCTTTTCTTGTAAAGCCGTTTACCAAAGCGGAATTTCAGGACGCCTTCCGGGAAGCCCTTGCAATGGGCGAGCAAATGCAGGGTGCTCCCGATACCCTTCGGATTGAACAAAAGCAATTTATTTTTGAATATGGCATAAGGGACATTCTCTATATTGAATCCTTCGGGAAAAGGATCGTCATTCACACGCTGCGAAGTCAGAACACAGAGGGGACGGACAGCATATCCGGCTACTCGCTCGCCAGGCTTTTGACACTGGCGGGGCCGGATAAGCTGATTCAATGTCACAAGAGCTTTCTGGTCAATCCGGACCGGATTTGGAAAATAGATAAGGGGGCCCGCCTGATTTACCTGAAACATTGTGATACGGCAATCCCCATCGGGGAGAAGTACCAGCAGAATTTGCTTGGGCGGGAAAAGGCATGACGGCTGAAATATTCATTCAAAGTGTATTGGACGGACTCCTTCTGTCCCTCTGCTGCCTTGGCCTTTTGGGACGGGAGCGGGGAAAGCTGGACGCTCTGCTGCCGCTGCTTCTCTCCTGCGTTTGTTTAGTAGCCCGACAAGGCTTGGGATACAGCAGGGCGGACCTCGCTTTCGCGGTGCTGCCCGTGGATACAATCATCCTCTTTTTGTTCCTTTTTTTGGCCGTATTGCTGCTAAACAGTGTGTGGTTCCGCAGGGCGGAAGGGCATGCCTTCTTTGGAACCGTAGCTGCGTTCGCCCTTTACCTTCTTCTGCGTGAGCTTTGTCTGGTGGCGCTCTACCTGTCCGACGTGGAGGAAGTGGCGTGGTATCTCTATGTAAGCAGGATTCTTTCGCTTCTGCTTTGGCTGGCGCTTTGGGCTGTCGGCGCGCTTCGCTGGCTAAGGGGGCGGTTGGCCGAGGGAGATGTCCCTGTCCGCATTTTAGTTGGCAACACAGCGATTTTACTCCTCCTGGTTCTCTCGGTGTTTCGCTTTGATCTCTCCTCGATGTTCCGCTGGCTGCCTGTTACGGCAGGGGTGCTTGTTCTGCTGGCGCTTGGGGATGGCGCGGCCGTTTTGATTGAGCAGCGCCGCATCCAGTCGCAGCGGAGGGCCCGGCTTCTGGAGCAGTATCTCCCCCTCGTCGAGGAACTGATCGAACAGGTGCGGGCCCGGCAGCATGAGTTCAACAACCGGATGATGGCCGTTTCGGCGGCGCTGGCTGCCGCGAGTGATCTGGAGGAAGCCAGGACAAGCGTGGCCTCCCTGCTGCAAAACGCGAAGCTCGATGGGGTGGACCGGGAGCTTTTGAAATGCGACAGCAAGGTCATTTGCGGGATGCTTTTTGGAAAAGTCAAGCAGGCTGAACTAAAGCACATACGGCTGGACATATCGATAGCGGGCACCTTCCTCCACCGCGCCCTTCCTGAAGCCGATTGGGCGGAAGTCATAGGCGTGCTGACGGACAACGCCGTAGAGGCCTCCTCATCCGGGGACGTGCTCTATGCAAAAGCCGTTGAGGAAAACGGCGGCCTCCTGTTTACCGTGTCGAATCCCCATCCCGCCCTGTCGAATCTGGAATTTGTGCAGATGTTCCGGCGGGGCTGGTCAACGAAGGCGGCGGATGGCCACGGCTACGGCCTGTTTAATGTCCGCAGCGCGGCGGAGCGGTGCGGTGGGAAAATCATCGCCCGCAACGAGGTCATTGAAGGAAAACCGTATATTACGGTCGGGGTACTCATTTCGTAGAGTAAACTGCATATTGAAACGCAGGGGTTTTATGGAACAAAACCGTTTTGTTCCCGTAAAACCCCTGTTTATTCCCACATCATTGCTTTTAAAGGCAAAAACATTATACTGAAACTGGAAAGGATGTGCGGATATGCTGCGAAACATTGCTTTGGAGGGAAAAAAATTAGCCGGGCCGGTACTTGCCGCGCTGGGAGCGCTGACGGTGCTGACCTGTGTGCTCTCCTGTACGCTTTACCGGAGCTATGCGCTCTATTATGATATCGACGCCTGGGAGATTGGCACGGAGTTTCTGGGGCTTCTATTTCCGCTTTTTGTCACCGTCCCGGTCTGCTGGGAGCTTTACTACGAGCGGAGGGATCATTTCCTGGTCTATACGCTCCCTCGTATGGACAAGCGGCATTACCTGGGCGCAAAGTGGTGCGCCTGCGCGCTGGCGGCGTTTATGCTGCTGTTCATACCTTACTTTCTCTCTGCGGTCTTTGCCCTGTATGTGAAACAGCCTGCCGAGGTGATGCCTCCCTACGAGGGCTATCGGCATATCTTCCACAGGCTGTATACGGAAATACCCCTGCTGTACGCTTTGCTGCTCTCGCTGTGGAAGGGGCTTCTCGGCGTGCTGACCATGACCTTCGGATTTGTGCTGGCCCTCTATGGAAACAACATTTTTGTTATCCTCACAGGCCCGTTCATCTATGTGATCCTGGAAAACTTTATATGGTCGGTTCTGGGGCTGGAGATGTATCGGTTTGTGACCGCTTTCGAGCCGACCAGCCTTGCAGGCGGCACAATTCACGCCGGTTCTTTTATAGCAGGGCCGCTTTTCATGTGCGGAGTCATTGCGCTCACTGCCCTCTACTATGTAAAGCTCAAAAAACGGGCCGTTTACCCGGTATGATACCATGATACCTCGCTTGTTTTCGGAAATCGGCAAGGGCAGGTTCCTTCTTCCCTGTGGCCTGTCGCTGCTCTTTGGACTCAGCGGCAGAACGGGAGGGAACACTACTGCTTCGTTACATGTTTTAGCTGTGCTAAGCGACCAATATTATTTCATCTTTGGCGTTCTTCCTGTCTTTTTGTTTCTGTGCGCCTCGGTCATGGAGGACGACGGTCCGCTGGTGCTCCTGCGGTACGGCACTTACGGACGGTACTTTTTCACAAAGTGGCGGGCGCTGGCCGTTCTGTCGGCGCTCCTCTGGATGGGACAAATGCTGGTTGTTCTGATTTCCGGTCTGGGACTTCCCATCGACGGCAGTTGGAGCGTTGGTTCGGGGCAGCCGATGGACGAAATTTTCCGCTTGCTGCAGGGGATTTTCTCTTCTACCATAGGGGCAGCCCTCTGTTCGGCCGGATATTTACTGTTGGGCTACTGGATGATTGGACTCGTGGCGCTGTGGCTGGGGCACTTCTGCCGGCGCTCCCTGGCCGTCAAGCTTCTGATGGGGCTCTATATGCTGGCCGTGGCGTACGTCAAGCTGCCCATCATGTCGCGCCCTCCTTTTGTCTTCTTTACCGGCCTCAATCACTGGATACTGCTGCTCCATAACCTGACCGAGCCCTGGCGTCCAATACTGACCGCCGGAACAACTTTGGCCCTTGTTGCCGCAATGGTGTGGTCGGTTCGCTTAAAATGGAGGTGGCAGCTTAGCATACAAGAGCACAGGCAAACGGGTCTTTTTCGCTATTACCGCCGGCTCCTGTTCTTAAAACAAAATGTGCTGATGCTGGCAGCGGTTACTCTCCTGCTTGCGGCTTGGTCCTGGCTGCGCGGCGGGCCGCCGGAGGATGGAGCCGACTGGCTCCTGCGGCTTTTCGCCGGGCACGGCACCGGATACTTTTTCCCGATGGGGTTAATGTTTCTGCTGGCGATGGATATTCTTCCTCTCTGGGCGATATGCAGCTTCGTAGAAAGGGCGGCGGGAGAACGATCCGCATTTTTGACAATTCGCCTGATCCGGCGAAGGGAGCTTATGCGGGCGATTTTGGGCTCTGCTTTCCTATGGATTTTGCTTTACGGCTGCTTATTGATAACGACAGCTGTAATCCCGCCGCTGATGCTGGACTTACCAGTTGACGGATGGCTGACGCTAATAGCGATAGGCTTGAAACTGTTGGACATAGGGGTTCAGTTCCTGCTGGTACTGGCCGCCCTCTGCCTGACTGGGCAGGCCACAATCGGATTTGTAACCGTCGTTGCGATGCACTTTCTCTGCATCCTGCCGGTCCCGTGGCTCCCTGTGGGGCTTTCCAGCTTGGCCCGGCTGGCTCTGCCGCAGACAATGGGCATGATTTCGCCGACCGTTGCCGCCGGGCTGCTGGCAGGCATAGCCTGCGGGCTTTTGATTTGGCTGAGCATTCAGGGCGCAAAACGACTTTTTGACCATTAAGGAGGATTCTTTGTGAGTACAATTATTTCCTTGGATCGGGTGAGCAAAAGCTTTTCCCGCCATCGTGTTTTATCAGATGTTTCCCTGGCAATAAAAGAGGGAACCACCGTAGGCATTGTCGGAGCCAACGGAAGCGGCAAATCTGTCCTTTTCAAATTGGTTTGCGGTTTTGTAAGCCCGGACAGCGGGCAGGTGTCGGTTCGCGGCAGGCCGCTCGGCAAAGACCGCGACTTCCCGGAGAATGTGGGCGTTTTAATTAACGCTCCCGGATTTATCGGCCTTTATTCAGGGCTGCAAAACCTGCGGTATTTGGCGGGGATTCGCGGCGTAATCGGAGAACAGGAGATTCGCGCCGCCATGCAGAAGGTCGGGCTGGACCCGGAGGATCGGACGAAGGTGGAGCACTATTCTCTCGGCATGAAGCAAAAATTGGGGATCGCGCAGGCCGTCATGGAAAACCAGGATATCCTGATTTTGGACGAGCCTTTCAACGCCCTGGATTATAAGACTTACAACGACATGAAAGAAATCATCCGTGTTCTCCAGGCCGAAGGGAAAACGATGTTGATGACTTCCCACAACTATGAGGATTTGGAAACCCTGTGCACTCAAATTTATGCGCTTGACGGGGGACGTTTGGATGTACTGGCCGACGAGGAGATGAAACGGCGCTTTCGCGGATAATAAAGGATAATGACAGTGGTTTCGTTTTTACATCGGCAGATTCCGTTCGACAAATTTTCTCATAACGGCAGAATATGATAGCAAAAGATCATGGTGAGGATTTTATAAACGATTATGATGCAGTGAGGAGATCGCTATGCCGTTTTCAACGCTTATGTACCATGAAATCAGAAAAGCGGGCGAATTTCGCCCGGAACACCGGTCGTTCATCGATATAAAACAGGATTATTCGGATATTCTGCCCCCGCCGCTCTTTGTCACTCTCGAGAACTTCAAGGTCCAGATGGCTTATCTGCAGACCGGCCGTTATCACACCCTGACCCTCGACGAGGTGAGGGCATATTATTACCGGCAGAAAGCAATTCCGGAAAAATCCGTCCTTTTGACCTTCGACGACTGCTATCAGTCGGTTAAAAGATATGCTTATCCCGTCCTGAAAGCGTTCGGCTTCCACGCGGCGGCATTCGTAGTTACCGGCTGGCTGCACGATAAACCAAAGTAATTCGATCCGGAAAAATCCGTCTGCATGACGAAAGAGGATCTGCGCGGCATGACCGACGTTTTTGAATACGCGAATCACACCGATTCTTTTCACCGGAGATCGGATGAAGCAACAAGCATCATTATGAGTGCAAGCGACGGGGAATTTTTTGACGACCTTAATACCTGCAATGAAAAGGATATTATTGGTACGAAAGACGTCTTCGCATATCCGTTTGGACTGTATAACGGCCGCAATGTATCCCTGTTGAGAGAAAAAGGCTATTCACTGGCTTTTACGAGCGAAGACGGCCTCAATGATGAAAAAACCGATCCGCTTCTTCTCAAAAGAAACGCCATCCCATACTTTATTGATATGGAGGCTTTCAGGCAGATCATTGGGGAAAGCGATGTGCCGATATATCCCCGCTCTTAAGGCGAGGCATCCGCCGCAGCAAAGCGAGCGCAGTACGCAGGTGGTGCCGCGAAATGCATATCCATGCATTTCGCGGCACCACCTTTTGTTATTTTTTAGGATATTATATTTTTCTATGGATACCATTGAAAGCTGATATTAGACAAATCCGCCAAATTAACTTACCATGAGGTAAAGAAATGAAACATTTGGCCTGTTTTATGGTTGAATTCTTAGGAAGCAGAGATCATTTTTCAGAATCTGCCGGCAGATCACACACCGGATAACGGCTATCCCTATTGCTACTGGAGGATCAAAATGCAGTATAATTTCGACGAGGTCATTCAAAGAAAAAACACGCAAAGCTCAAAATGGGACAACGTGGGGGCCAGGGTAGGGAATCCGGATGCGCTGCCCATGTGGGTCGCCGACATGGACTTTCGCTGTCCCAAGCCGGTTGTCGACGCCGTCAGGAAAAGAGCCGAGCACGAAATCTACGGATATTCCTACATAGCGCCCGAATTTCGCTCATCCACTATAAGCTGGATCGAAAAACGCCACGGCTGGCAGCTTTCACCGGAATGGATCGTATTCAGCACGGGCGTTGTCCCCGTCCTGAACACGATGATTCAAACGTTTACCGAACCGGGGGACGAGGTTATCATCCAGCGGCCGGTTTATTATCCGTTTATAAATGCAGTCGTCGACAATCATCGCGTCGTAAGCTCAAACAGCCTTTTGTATTCGGGCGGGACCTATTCGATCGACTTTGAGGATCTGGAAAAACGCGCGGCAAGCCCCAAGGCAAAAATCATGATCCTTTGCAACCCCCATAACCCGGTCGGCCGCGTTTTTACTGAGGATGAGCTTTCCCGCATGGCGGAAATCTGCCTGAAAAACAACGTTATCATGGTAAGCGATGAAATTCATTCCGACCTGATTTATACAGGACACAAACACATCCCCATAGCATCGCTGAGCGAACGGTTTGCCGAAAATACCGTTACCTGTTTTGCGCCGAGCAAGACGTTCAATACAGCCGGACTGCGCAGCTCGGGCATTGTGGTTCCGAATCAGACAATCCGCAAGGCTCTGGAGAAACAGTTTGCCAGAAACCGCAGCCTGCAGCAGAATATTTTCGGCCTTCCCGCATACGTCGCCGCATATACCGAGTGCGAGGACTACTTGGAGCAGCTTCTTTTATATCTGGAGAATAATGTGAAATACTTGGACGGCTTCCTGAAAGAACACATGCCGAAAATCAAGCTGATCAAGCCGGAGGCGACATTCCTGATGTGGCTCGACTGTAAAGAGTTGGGGCTTGACAACGCGGGCCTCGCGGATTTTCTCATCAATAAAGCCCTTGTCGCAGTGGACAGGGGAGATTGGTTCGGCCCGGAAGGAAGCGGGTTTGCCAGAATGAATATTGCCTGCCCGAGGATTACGCTGAGACAGGGGCTTGAGCAGATCGAGAGAGAATATAAAAAGCTGTAAAATACCGCACCTTGAAAGCATGGCTCGTTGCGGTATTCCTAAAAATTACAGAAAGTGGGAAACAAAAATGATACCAGGAAGAGATCAAAAGGCAATTGTCAAAAAGCTGCAGACCGAGATCAAAAAGGCCGGACTGGACGCATTGATCCTGACCTCGGCCGACGGCGTGCTTTACAGCACGGGCTTTGCCGTGCGCAGCCTTTATCGTTCGGGAAAAACCGGCAATGCGGCGGCGGTCGTAACCGCCGAGGGAGACGTAGCCCTTATCTGCAGCGAATTTGAAAAAAACGCGGCGGTGCTGGTATGCGATCCCAGCATCAAGATCCAGGCCTATCCCGTCTGGATATACATTGAAGACTATGCCGTGGAAGGCATGAAAAAAGAAGTGCAGCCCGACTTGAACAAAACCTATCATCTGGCGGCACAGTTTATTCCCGAGAAAAAAGACGGTGTAAAGATCGGCGTGCAGAGCAAATGGGTCACCTATGAGGCCGGTACATATTTAAGAAAGGTGTTTGGGGAGAAGAATATTGTCGACTGCTCAAAGGTGCTGTCCGAGGCAAGGGTAATAAAAACTCCCTGGGAGATCGAGGTCCTGCGGCACAATGCGCAGATTGCGGAAAAAGCGATGAACACGACGGCGAGACAGATCGTGCCCGGGATGACGACCGTCGATTTGCATCACATTTTCCATAAGACATGCCTTGAAATGGCCCCCGATATGACCGCCGTGAGCCAGTCCCACACCGTTGCGTCCGATTTTGCGCCCGCATGGATTCCGCGTGAAAGAAGAATGGAAAGAGGCGACCTGTTCCGCATGGACGGAGGCCCCTACACCAACGGATATAAATCCGACATCGGAAGAACCTATGCCGTCGGCAACGCGACCTCAAAAGACAGGGAAGAGCTCTACGCGACCTTGTGGAAAGGCTATGAGTTTGCCATCAGCAATATGGGCCCCGGCGTCAGGATGTGCGATATTTTCAACGGTACACAAGAGGCTATCGGCATGAAAAACTATATCAGGGGACATCACGGCCATTCCATCAGCTGCGACATATCCGGGGAGGAAGCGCCGTTCTTCTCGCCTGAGGAAACCAGAGTCCTTGAGCCCGGCATGGTGATGTGCTTTGAAACCCCGTTTTACAGCTCCACAAGGCAGACCTACAACATCGAGGATACGCTCCTTGTAACAGATACGGGAATCGAGCTCTTTACCAAAGCCCCGCCAACGTTATATATCTGATGTCGCCGGGCGACAGCGGGGGCGGGCATTGCTCAGACGGAATCCGAGCCGTAAAGGGAATGAACCTCTCTGATAAAAAGCTGGGCGGCCATGGAAAGGTAATCGTTTTTTGGGTGGGCAATTACGATCTTCCACTCCTCGCTGAATCTTTCATCAATATAATAATAGCTGATCGGGAGGATCGGCCGGTAGTATTGAATCGCAAATTCGGGAAGAATAGCAAACCCCAGACCGTGGGAGGAAAGGAACATAGCGGTTTCGGAGCTGCTCGTCATCAGCGCCGTTCTGACGGAAATACCCGCCTTGTCCAGAATGGAATTGACCAGGGACCGGATCTTCTGAGTCGGCCTTGCAAGAATAAAAGGCTGGTCGTCCAGCATGGAGATGTCAAAAACATTGTTTTCAGGGTTGACATGCCTTAAGAGCGGATGGTTCGGAGGCGCGCAAAGCACCATTTTGCTGGAGAAGATGACCTCATACTCCAGGTCCGTTTTCAGGGGAAGGGCCATAATGCCAAGGTCTGTTTTTCCCTTCGTCAGCGCAGACTCCAGGGTTTTGGAATCCAGTTCGTATAAAACGACGTCAATTCCGGGATATTTCCGGACATAATTGGAGTAAATGCGCGGCATAATTTGGCAGGCGAGCAAAGTGGGAATTCCGACAACCAGACGCCCCACGTTCATTTTGTTCATATCCGAAATGGTGTTTTCCATGTCACGGTAGATTTTTGAGATTTTGTCAGCGGCGTTTAAATAAATTTCTCCTGCGTAAGTAAGGGTGATTCCGGAATTTGTCCGGACAAAAAGCGGCGCGCCCAGCTGCTCCTCAACCCTATGGATGCATTGACTCAGGGAGGGCTGCGCGATAAAGAGTCTTTGGGCCGCCCGTGTAATGTTTCCTTCTTCCGCAACGGCTGCAATATATTCCATGTCTTTTGAATTCATTTTATTACCTCATACTAAAAATAAGAAACAACGGCCGGCCGACATTTTACCAAATAATTATATCATAGCCAAACCTTCGCAACAAGGAAATACCGCCGGAATTGAAACAAAGGCATTTATGTTTTGCAGCAATGAATCAAATAAAAACGAACGAGGGGAATCAAAATGGCAAAAAAGGGATATTTGGCACTATCGACGGTATTTGTGCTTTTCCATCTGTATACTGCGATGTTCGGGGTTGTGCCCGGCAACGGTCAGCGCACCATTCATCTCCTGTTGATGCTTTCGATCCTGTTTTTAAGAGCATATATCAAAGACAACAAGCTTGTAAACAGGATTGTGGATCTGGCGTTTTTCGTCCTGAGCGCCGCCAGCGTCGGTTATATTTTCTATATCTCTCCGATTTACGATTTGCGGGGCGGTATTACGACCACAACCGATGTGGTCTTCGGCATCATACTGATTGTCTCGCTGCTTTATGCAACCTATAAGGCGATAGGCGCTTCGCTTTCCATTGTCGCGATGTGTTTTATTGGCTACGCATTTTTGGGACCATGGTTTCCATCCATATTGCAGCACGGCGGGTTTCAGCTCGGCAGGTTTATTCACTTGGTCGTCTATACCTCCGACGGCATCTTCGGCTCCGCGCTGAACGCCTCGGCAAATTACATTGTCCTGTTTATCATACTCGGCGCCGTGTTTAACGAAACCGGCGTAGGCGACTACTTTACAAGCATTGCCACCTCCGGGTTCGGCAAGCTGAGAGGCGGGCCCGCCAAGGTTGCGGTTATCGCTTCCGGTTTCTTCGGCTCCATCTCGGGCTCTTCCATTGCAAATGTCATCGGCACCGGCACCTTTACCATACCGATGATGAAAAAATGCGGTTTTGAACCCGAGTACGCGGGCGCCGTCGAGGCGGCGGCCTCTACAGGCGGCCAGATCATGCCTCCCGTCATGGGCGCGGCGGCGTTTTTGGTGGCTGAAATCCTTCAGGTCTCCTACTTTGAGGTTGTAAAGGCAGCCGCCATTCCGGCAATCCTGTACTTTGTCGCAATTTTGTTTACCGTTGATCTCTACGCCCGGCGCAAGGACTTGAAGGGGTTGGATCTGAAAGAGCTGCCCAGCATCAGAAACCTTTTGAAGAAAATTTACCTGTTTTTCCCGCTGATCGCCTTGATTGTCTTTATCGGCCCCATGAAACTGACCATAACAAAGGGCGGCATATACACCCTGATTTTCACGCTGGTTTTGGTTTCCTTCAGCAAGGAGAACCGGATCAACAAAGAAAAACTCAAAAAAATCGCGATAGGCTCGGCAAACGGCTCCGTATCGGTTGCGACCGCCTGCGCCCTGGTCGGCGTCATAATCGCGACGGTGCTCGGGTCCGGACTGGGCTACAGGCTTTCGGCAATTCTTGTCGATTTCTCCGGGGGAAATGTCCTGGCTCTTCTGATACTTACGATGGTCGTATCCCTGATTCTCGGCATGGGGCTTCCGACCTCCGCAGCCTATCTGGTTCTGGCGACCCTTGTCGCTCCGGCGATGATCAAGCTCGGCGTTTTGCCGATGGCCGCGCACCTGTTCATCTTCTATTTCGGCGTCATCTCAAACATCACGCCTCCCGTGGCCATGGCGGCTTACGCCGCGTCGGGGATTGCGCAGTGCAGTCCGGCCAAATGCGGATTCCGGGCCTTCCAGCTGGCGCTTTCCGGATTTATTCTTCCCTTCATGTTTGTATATAATCCGGTCCTGATGGCCCAGGGCACATGGTATTCAATCCTGTATTCCTTCATCATGGCGCTGCTCGGCATTTATCTCTTAAGCTGCGCGGTGGAAAAATACTTTGTCAAGTGGTCTGTATCGAACGTTGAACGGGCTATACTATTCGCAGGGGCGCTGCTCCTGATCGATTCGGGAGTGATCACCGACCTGATCGGAATTGCAGTCATGGCAAGTCTTTTTGCTTACCATTTCCTGCGCGAAAAACGGACGGCATCTTTGACATAAGGGGCTTAGTCAAAAAACTTTTTATAAAAAGGAGAGTAAAAAATGAAAAGGAAATCCAAAGTTTTATTGGCGGCTGCGCTGATAGCCGCAATGCTGGCCGGCTGCGGCGGGAAAACCTCCGCCCCGTCCGAAACGGCGACCGGCACCGGAACCAGCACGTCAGACACAGGGGTAAAGCGCACTCCCCAGACGATTACCATCGCCTGCGGCACGAGCGCGGGAGTCGGCTATATCACCACCACAACCGCCGGCTCGATCCTGACCAAGCTTTATCCGGAGTATCAGATTAAACCGGAGCTCACCACCGGCTCCCAGGAAAACGTCAATCTGATCTGTCAGGGAGTTGCGCAGATCGGCGTCTGCATGGCGGATTCCTCTCTGGCCGCCTATAACGGCGAACGTGAATTTGACGAGTCCACGAAAAACAAAATCAATTTCATCACAGGCGGCTACGTAACCACCATCACTCAGTTTGTGCCGAAGAATTCCAAAGCCAAGAGCATTGCCGACTTAAAGGGCAAGAAAATAGGCGTATCCAAGGGCGTCATGGCAAGCTATTATTTCCCGATTATTCTGAAGGCCTACGGCCTGTCCGAATCCGATTTCAAGATCAGCGTGCTTTCGGTCAATGACATCACCGCCGGCGTTCAGGACGGCAATCTGGACTACGGCGTACATGTGGCGTCCACTCCCAACAGCGCGATTTCCGATCTTGCGATGGCCTCCGGCATCAATCTGCTTACAATGTCCGAAGAGATCCGGGACAAGATCATTTCTGAAAATCCCTATTTCCAGAAAGTCACCATCGGCAAAGACGTTTACTCGACGGAAATCGATTCCGATACCCTTGCCACCAGAAACGTATATATCTGCGCCGCCGATGCCGACGAGCAAGTGGTCTATGACTGGGTCAAGGTGCTGATCGAAAACCATGACGACATTGCCATGGCGCATCCCCAGGCGGGCGATTTCGGCGGCAAAAACGGCGAAAACGCGCTGGCCGGACAGTTGATTCCCATTCACCCCGGCGCCGAGCGCTACTACAAGGAAGTCGGTATCCTCAAATAGTCGCTGCGGTTTAGCTAGCGGCCTTCTTATACCGCAAGTGCTGTTTTTCGGCTTTGAATCAGCCGGAAACAGCACTTGCTTTTTATTGCGCCGCCGCGGTCTTTGCCGAAAGCGCTCCGTTTGGCGCTCAAAATAAACTATCGATATAATCCTTCATTTCCTCCGATGAATTGAGCTTGTGTATGCGGTCCAGGATAAATTGCCGCTGCTCGGTGGGCAAGGTGTAAAACCGTTGCATAGCCCTCCCGTTTTCCAGAAATTTCGCCTTGAGCGCAGGAGGAAGCTCGTCAAATTTCGACATTGCAATCACCTCGCATATAAAGTCTGCGAAAAGGGGAGAGAAGCACAAAAAAAGCTTCTCTCAAACCGGTTTCGTATCAATCGTCGCCGCGAAGCAGGTTCTCCGCGTAATCGCGTAAAAGGGCGTAGGTGTTTACACTGTCCGCCCGTGTCGAAATCTGGTCCTTAACATAATCAGGAAGCGACGCGAAATATTTTTTTGCCTGATCATCCTGCGCAATCAGACTTGAAAGTCCGCTGTATTTTTGCGGCATATCAATCACCTCTGAAATAGTTTGTGTATTTTTTTTGATTTCATGTAATTCGCTGCGCTGAATGAAAACTGCGGACAGCCATAACGGGGTGTATCCCGTATTCACGGCCGCATATCTTGTTATGGAGGGAGTTACCCGAGGCTTTCGGCACTGACAGCCGGGCAAAACAAAAGGCAGGACAAAAAAGCGAAGGAGATCAGAAATATGAAATTCAGTTGGGATGTATTTGCCATCAAAATTACAAGCCGTAAGTTCTGGATTGCGATCGCAGGTCTTGCAACCAGCATTATGGCGTTTTTAAGATGCGACGAAAGCACGGTCGTGCAGGTCACCGCTATGATCGGCGCGTTCGGTTCCGTAATCGGCTACCTGATTGCAAACGGCCTGACCGACGACGTGGCGGACAGCTCGCAGGACCAATAAAATGACGTATTACAATCAGAATCATTATGCACATGTGCCCTTCCCGTCGAAAGGAAATCCGACCGCCACGGTAAAGACAGGGGGCTGCGGCATCTGCTGCGCGTCCATGATTGTCGAGGAGCTGACAAACTACTCGTTCCCGCCGGAAAAATCGGCGGCGTATGCAATAAAGATCGGCGCGCGGATTACCGGCGGCACGGACATGGAGCTGCTCTGCGCCTGCATTTCGAAAGATTTCGGACTCACTTACAAAACGGCAAACGATCCGGAGGCGCTTAAAGCGCATTTGTCCGGCGGCGGAGTGGCAATCGTCAATATCGGCGGGGACAGGGAAGGCTACGTCGGCCTGTTTTCGGACAGCAGGCATTATATCGCCGCGGTCGGAATAAAAGACGGGAAGATCGTTGTTTACGATCCGGGCTATTATACCGGCAAGTTCTCAAAGGCGGGCAGGGCAGGGAAGGTGGACATTTCGGGATATGAGCTCACCGTTTTGCCCGAACTGCTTTATAAGGACGCCGAAAACCGGAGTCCGAGATATTATTTAATAGAACAATAAGATATTTGGCCCTTTCAGATAATAAAAGGCGGCGCCGCGAAATGCATATATGCGTTTCGCGGCACCGTCCGTTTCACGGGTTTATATTGTGCGTTTCCCACCTGCCCGGGCTGCCCTGAAAGTCTTTAGGGGTCATTCTCCGCCTTTTTTCCTTTCTTGCGGCGTTTGACGCATTCGGAAAGCAGATATTCGATCTGCCCGTTAAGCGAGCGGAATTCCTCCTCGGACCAGACGACAAGATCCTCCCAGAGGGACGGAGACAGCCTTAAGAGTACCTGCTTTTTTTCTTTATCTCTGCCTTCCATCCTCCGTCCTCCCTTCAATTGGTCTCATCAGTACAGCGAGCCGCTGTTGACGATCGGCTGCGCGTCCCGGTTGCCGCAGANNCCATGGCCGCCTTGCGCTCCTCGTCAAGATGTACAATATCGTTTTCATTGAGTTTGGTAAGCGCCATTTCCACCATGCCGACCGCGCCCTCGACGATCATCTGACGAGCGTCGATGATGGCGGAGGCCTGCTGGCGCTGGAGCATGGCTGCGGCGATCTCCGGCGCGTAGGACAGATGGGTGATTCTTGCCTCCATGATCTCAAGCCCCGCGATATCCGCCTTTGACTGAATTTCGCCCTTGAGCTTTTCCGCGATCTCCTGGCTGCTGCCGCGGAGGGTCTTCTCGTTGTCGTCGCCGGCCACGTCGTAGGGGTAAAGGCGGACGATGTTCCGCAGAGCCGAATCGCACTGAATGGACAGGAACTCTTCATAGTTGTCGACATTAAAGACCGCCTTGGCCGTGTTGACGACGCGCCAGATGACCACGATGCCGATGATGATGGGGTTGCCGAGCTGATCGTTGATCTTTTGCTTGTCGTTGTTTAAGGTCATGGCCTTGAGCGAGATCTTTTTGCTCCTCGGCGCATAAGTGACCCCCTTTACGGCGGTTGCCTGCCTCGCCGACACCTCGCCGGTTGTCAGCGGCTTGTTGGCCGGGTTGACCGCGGTGACAAAGGGATTTAAGAAGTAGAAGCCCTCGCCCTTAAGCGTTCCGAAATATTTGCCGAACAGCGTAAGTACGTACGCCTCGTTGGGTCTGAGTACCTTGAGTCCCGCGAACAGAATGGGCGAGACAATGGAAATATAGACGATTGACACGACAAGCAGCGTCACGCCGAGAACAATGCGCTCTTCGGCATCGATTAAAATACCGCCGTAAATGATGCCCGCGATGGATACAAGTATCAGAATGATGTTTAACAGCAAAAATGCCATCCCGTTTTTTGTCTTCGGCGTTATCTCTTCACATTGAAGCTCTTTTTCTTTCAGTTTAGCGCTCTCAGCCATTTTGGAAACCCCTCTCTTAATCACATACTATAATTATGATATCAAAATGATATCAATATCATATTACATCGCCGCGCGCCCGATGTCAAGAGGGAAGAAATTGTTGTCCTGCGGAAACGACGCCGCTTCTGTCAATTGTCATGAAAAACGGCTGCGAATTTTATTCAACACTTCTAATTGACAAAAATTTCAAAAACGTATATCGTAATATGCATAGAATAAAATCAAACTCAGTTTGAAATATCAAACCAGTGGGGGAAGTATGGCTGTAAAACGGGAATACAATGTGGCGGCGCTGACCAAGGCCGTGCGTATCGTCGAATATATCAAGGAAAAAGAGGGGGCCACACTCCTTGAGATTTATGAGGAGCTCTCCTTGCCCAAGTCGAGCACGTATCAAATCATTCAGGCGCTGATCGGCTATGGAATCCTGCGGCAGGAGGTCGACAAGAAATACAGGCTCGGGTTTAAACTGTTTGAATACGGGCAGGCGTCCGTGGCCGGGATTGACCTCCGGCAGATCGCCCGGCCTTTTCTTGAGGAGCTCGCGGAGCGGACAGGGCATACCGTCCATCTCGGGATATTGAACGATCAGTATGACGGGATATTTCTTGACCGCGTCAATGGCAAGACCTATACCTTCACCCATACGCGGGTCGGCGCCCGCATCATGCTTGAGTGCAGCGCCACGGGCAAGGCTCTGGTCGCGTGGCAGGAGGAACCTCTCAGAGAGCAGATCATTCAGCGTCTCAACTTTGAAAAAGCCACTCAACCCAATGCCATTAAGACGGCGGAGGCTTACAGAAAAGACTGTGATTTGTCGATAAAGCGCGGGTATGCCGTCGACCGGGAGGAAAGCTGTCCCAATATCTGCGGGCTCGGTATGCCGCTTTTTCGGCATGACGGCAAGGTGGGCGGCGCCATCGCTGTCGGCGGACTGATCCAGATGCTCGACCCGGACAACTGTGAGAAGGAAATAACTCTGCTGAAAAAGACGGCAGGGGAGATTTCCAAGCATCTGGGAAACTGATATCAAAAAATGGCAATACCCGCCGGGCGCGAGTTTGCCATTTTTAATAGCAAAAATACCAAACTATGTTTGATATATCAAACCAAGGAGTGAATGCTTTGGAAAAGTGGCGCAGCAAAGAAATGTGGAAAACACCCGAGGCGGCGGGGGGAAGGACGACCTTCAAGTCGGTCGGTCTGACGGATGAGGATTTCAGACGTCCGATGATCGGCATCGCGAACACCTGGGCGGAAATGGGTCCGGGCCATATGCACCTAAGGCAGATAGCGGAGGCTGTAAAGGCCGGTGTCTGGCAGGCGGGCGGGGTGCCGCTCGAGTTCGGCAATATGGCCCAGTGTCCAAACCAGGTGGAGGGGTCCCATGGCATCCGGTACGATACCGCGACCCGCGAAATCCTCTCTTTTTCGATTGAGGCCTGCGCCGAGCTGCATATGTTTGACGGCCTGGTCATGATCGGCACCTGCGACAAGATCATCCCCGGCTTCCTGCTGGCGGCGGCAAGACTCGACCTGCCGACGATTATCGTGCCGGGCGGTTCGATGAAACCGGGAAAGTTCCGCGGCAAGGAAATCATGAGCGACCTCCTTATGGCCGAAGGCTATGCGGTCGCCATGGGCAAGAGCGAGCTTTCCGAGGAAGAGCTAAGCCGGATGGAGGATTGCATCTGCCCGACGGCGGGCGCCTGCGCGGTTTTGGGTACGGCCAATACGGTGCAGTGCATGGCCGAGGCAATCGGCCTCGCGCTGCCGGGCGCCGGTACCGCGCCCGCGGTATCCTCCCGGCGGCTGTGGCTCGCCAAGAATTCCGGACGGAAGATCGTCGACCTGATCATGCAGGGTATCTCGGCCCGCGATATCCTGACCGAAAAGAGTCTTGTCAACGCGATCAAGGTGCTCCACGCCCTTGGCGGTTCGACCAATACGATCCTGCACATTCTCGCCTTGTCACATGAACTGGACCTGGACGACAGAATCAACCTGGAGCTTATCGAGAGGCTGTCGGAGGAGATCCCATGCATCACAGCCATCCAGCCCAGCGGCCCGTACACTGTGGGCGATATGGACGAAGCGGGCGGTATCCAGGCTGTCATGAAGCAGCTTAAAAGCCGGCTGAACCTGGACGTCATGACCGTCACGGGAAAGACGCTGGGCGAAAACCTGAAAACGGCCAGGGTGGAAAACGAGGACATGATCCACCCGCTTTCAAATCCCGTGTACAGCGGCGGCCTTGCCGTGCTGCGCGGCAATCTGGCCAAGAGCGCCATTGCCCGGCCGACCATTATCGAAAAGGGGATGCTCAGGAAAAGGGGACCGGCCCGGGTCTTCGATTCGATGGAAGAGGCCGATGCCGCAATCAAAAAGGGTGTTGTTCAGCAAGGCGAGATCGTCGTCGCACGCTACGAGGGCCCGCGGGGCGGACCCGGCACGACCGATATGCTGTCGGTCGTGTGCAGCCTGCAGGCGAGCGGCCTGTATAAGACCTGCTGTCTCGTCACCGACGGAAAGGTTTCCGGTTTCGGCCGCGCACCGTATATTTGCCAGGTCTCGCCCGAAGCGGCGGTGGGCGGCCCCATTGCGCTCGTCCGGGACGGCGATTTGATCGAATACGACATCCCCCAAAAAAAGCTTACCCTGCTCATTTCCGATGAGGAGCTGGCAAAGCGCAGGACCGAGTGGGTCCCGCCAAAGCCCCGTGTGCACGACGGGATTCTTTCCCTGTACGCGAAGCTTGGCAATCCGGTGGAAATCGGCGCCGGGCTTGATCTGAAGCTGTAATACAGTAATATTTTAGGAGGGAATCAAAAATGAAACGGAAATTCAGAGTACTCAGCCTTGCAGCAGTTCTCGCAACGGTCATGCTCATGGCCACCGGATGCTCGGGCGGCGAAAGCGGCGGCACCGGCAGCAGCGGCGGTTCCTCCTCCGGCGGCAGCACCATCAACTTAAAGTTCGGCCACGACAACAACACCGACGGCTCCTACCACGCGGGCGCTTTGGAGTTTCAGCGGCTTGTGGCCGAGAAGACCGGCGGCGCAGTCAAGATCGACATATATCCCTCGGCACAGCTGGGCGATGAGGCGACCCTTCTGGAATCCGTCCGCATGGGCACGGTGGATTTCGCCACCTGCGGCTGCTCCAACGCGGCCACGGTTTTCCCCGAGCTCGGCCTGTTCAGCGTCAGCTACCTGTTCAAGGACCAGGCCCATTTTGACAAATGTGTCGCCGACGACAGCCCGATGATCGACCGCTTAAAGGAGCTTGTCGCCGACAGGAACGCCGGGGCCCGGATCGGCGGTCTGTTCACCATCGGCAAACGCAGCGTCATCAACAAACGGGGCCCGATCGTCACGCCGGACGACCTCAAAGGCATGAAGATCCGCGTCATGGCCTCGCCGATCGAGACCGAGGTGTGGACGACGCTGGGTGCGCTCCCCACCTCCATCGCCACCGCCGAGACTTACAGCGCGCTTGAAAGCGGCGTGGTCGAGGCGGCCGAGAACGCCCCCATCATCGTGTACAGCTGGAAGTTCCACGAGCCCGCTCCCTATTACTCCCTGACCGAGCACCAGTTCTTCCTGTCCCCTGTGTTTGTCAGCGACAAGGTGGCGGGCAAGCTTGGCGAGTATGCCGATACCGTCATGGAAGCCCTGCGCGAAGCCGCGGTGTATGAGCGCCAGGCCGACATCAAGATCAACGAGCAGGCGCTCAAGGACCTCGAAGCCGGCGGTGCCAAGATCAATAATAACGTCGACAAGCAGGCTTTCATGGATAAGCTCGCATCCCTCCAGGATAAAGTGGCCGGACAATACAACGTTCAGGACCTTCTCGAAATGATCAGAGCGGCAGCCTGATTCACCGAAGCTGTTTCAGGAGGAAGGGAGGGCGAGGACCCTTTCTCCTGAAACGAAAAAACTCAAAGAAAGGAGACAGACATGAAAAAGCTGATGGATATAATCAGCGGGCTTTCGGGAATCCTGCTTTGCGTATTTTTTGTCTTTGTCGCGCTGGATGTGTTCTGCAGAAGCGTGCTGCACGTTCCCGTCGTCTGGTTCAACGAGGGCAGCACGTTTCTCTTCATGTGGATGGCTTTCATCTCCGGCAGCATCGCGTTTTTTGAGGACACCCATTACAAGATCAATCTGTTCCCGGAAAAATTCGAAAAAAAGATCGACTTTTTTCTTTCGGTCTGCGAAGCGGTCTTTACCGTGATCTTTGCGGGCATTCTCCTTTGGCAGGGAATCAAGTTCGTGCAGTACGGTACGATGAAATTTTCGCCCGCGCTGGGCATCAACATGTCCTATGTCATTTTGGTGCTGCCCCTTTGCGCTGCTATCATCCTGATCGGGATTCTTTATCGCTTTTTGATGATGATCAAGGGGAGAAGGAAGGGGGGAGGCGCGCAATGAACACAGGTCTTTTGCTTTTACTCGTATTCCTGGGTCTGTGCGTCCTGCGGGTGCCGGTTTCGGTCGGGCTGCTCCTGTCCGCCGTCACCGCGGCCATTGTGGAAAGGATCGACCTGATCGTCGTCGTCCAGCAGTTCTGGCGGAGCCTTGAGAGCTTTACCTTGCTCGCCATTCCGCTGTTTCTCCTTTCGGGGACCTTTATGGAGGCGGGCGGCATCGTCGAACGCATCGCCAAATTCTCCGACACGATGGTCGGGCACATAAAGGGTTCCCTTGGACATGTAGCCGTCCTCTGCAACATGATGCTCGCCGGGGTGTCCGGCTCGGCCACGGCGGACGCCGCCGCGGTGGGAAGCATGTTTATCCCGGCCATGAAAAAGGCGGGCTACGGCGGCGAGCTGGCCGCTGCGATCAGCGCGGCCTCGGCCACAATGGGGCCGATCATCCCGCCCAGCCTGATCATGGTCGTGTACGCATCCAGCGCGGGTGTGTCGACGGGCGCTCTGTTTCTGTCGGGGGTCATCCCGGGCATCCTGGTCGGCGTTACCCAGATGCTGATCGTTTACAATATCGCCCGTAAAAGCAACTTAGGCGTAAGTCATGCCCGATCCCCGTTTAAGCAGATGGCACGGGATTTTGTCGGCTGTTTTCCAGCCCTTTTGGTTCCGGTCATCATCATTATCGGAATCGTCATGGGCATATTTACGGCGACCGAGGCGGCAATGATCGCCGCGGCATACTGCCTGGCAGTTTCCATGCTCCTCTACCGCTCCATAAAGCCCCGGGATCTGTTCGGCCTGTTCAGGAAAGCTGCGTTGTCCGCAGCTCCGTGTCTCTTTTGTATCGGTGCGGCGGGCGTATTCGGCTGGATGCTGGCATACTTAAACGTGCCGACCATGATCATGGAGGTGATGAGCCCCTTCGTTTCCGGCCCCGAATCTGTGCTTTTGATGCTGAGCGGCCTCTTTATCATCGTCGGCATGTTTATGGACGCGCTGCCGGCCATCGTCATCTTCCAGCCCATTGTATCGGCTCTGTCCGCCCAGGGCGGCTGCGATCCGATGCACACGGCGATCGTTGTGGCGCTCGTCCTATGCTTCGGGCTGATGACGCCGCCTTACGGTATCACGCTATTGTTGTCGGCCCAGATTTCCAAGGTGCGCAGCCTGCCCGTGGCGAGGCTCCTGATCCCGTTTTACATCGTGTTTATGGTCATCGTCCTGATCATCATTTTCTTTCCGGAGACGGCGCTCTTCCTCCCCAGGATGCTGATGCCGCAGTCGTTTGCTTAATGCTGAAATCGCAGGGGGGCCACGAAATGCATAAACATGTATTTCACAGCCCCTCTGCGTGCCGGATATTGAATATTTTTCTTTGAGCCTAATCGGAAACGAGGTATCATGAGGTCGAACTGCGCTCGGCGTAATATCAGGGATGTATATCGTCAAATCTCCCTGATTACTCTGCAGGGGTTTCCTGCGGCAATTACATTATGCGGGATGTCTCTCGTCACGACACTTCCTGCTCCAATAGTTACGTTATCCCCAATTTTTACTCCCGGACATATTATTGCTCCGCCGCCAACCCAAACGTTGTGTCCTATCGTTATTGGTTTGGAAAATTCTTTCCCGGTAAGTCTTTCCGCAGGCTTTACAGGGTGAGCGGCAGTATATATCTGAACATTTGGCGCCAAAAGCGCGTTGTCCCCAATCTGCACCTTGCCGACATCAAGTATAATACAGCCATGGTTGGCATAAAAATTTTCTCCAACCTCAATGTTATATCCGTAATCGCAATAAAACGGTGCCTCAATATGAAAAGAGCCTTTTGCGGTGATCAGCTTCCTTAATATTTCCCGCCCTGTCTCTTTTTCACTTGGTTTCGTATGGTTAAACTCAAAAATCAGATTTTTTGCATAATCTCTGTCTCTTGTCAATTCTTCATCAGCTGCATTATAATAATCGCCCGATAACATTTTTTCCTTTTCACTTTTTGGCATATTTATGACCATTCCTTTCCGCCATTTAGTCGAACAATAATGTTATTTTTCTCAAATATATGGATTTAAACACATTCGGTTCAAGTCCTGCCGGGCCGGAAATCAAAAAAAACGGTATGGCGTAAAAGCCATACCGTTTTTTTGAAGCAATTATTTCACGGTCAAAATGCCCATTTATGCAATTAAGTTAAAGTTTTAATTCGTTGTCCAAATAAATCCGCGAGCCTGTTGCACCCTTCTGCCCTTGATATTTCCCTCGATACGGATTGTCGGCATCCTGATCGAGCTTGGCAAACACCAGTTGTCCGATACGGCGGCCAACTTGCAATTCAATGGCGCATCGATTGGCATTAAAGAGTTCCAATGTAATCTCTCCTTCAAATCCGGGATCCACCCAGCCTGCGTTCTGGATGAATAATCCCAATCGGCCGATGGAGCTTCTGCCTTCAACAAAGGCGGTCATATTATTCGGCAATTTGAAATATTCCATTGTCGTGGCGAGAACAAATTGCCCGGGCATGAGCAGATATTTGTCTGACTGTATGGTTTTATACTGCATTTCACCCGATAGCTGAATTACGCTGGAAGAAGTATCTTCCACTATGGTAAATGTGTTTCCCAGACGGATATCGACGCTTGCAGGTTGAAGCTGTATATCTTCCAGTGGATATATTTCAAGATCTTTATTTTTCAACAATTTTTTTATCGTTTTGTCCGATAATATCATTTTGCTGATCCCCTTAATATTTAATTGCATCCATAATATCATGATTTCTCATGTAAAAAAAGACACAGCTTCCCTTGGCGGGAAGCTATGCCTTTTCCGGTCGGAGTAATCATTTATTCTAATCCCCCCATTCTTCCGCAAATCTGAAAGGCGATTTTCGCGCCCAATATCAGGCCGATTTAAAAATAAACGTCTTGGAACACCCCGGCTTGCTCATTGAAATACCCGGAGATTTCATCATACTCGCGGATATCGGAATATCGGGCATCAAAGAAAGCCTCAGCCTTTTTCCTTGCCTCCGCAAGCCTTTCAGAGTATGTTTTTTCGGACGGTTTTTCAAAGCTTTCGCTCCCGTCCATTATAAAATCCTCAATACAATTCAGGTTTGCCCTCCGTAATAAATCACTGAAATCCATCTTCAATGCCCCTTTCCCTGTGGTTATATGTCCGCTGGCTGACGCTCAAACAAAAGCTGATGCAGAAGACGCGCCCCGCATTTCAGACCGATTTCAAAATATACCTCTTGGTACGCTGTAATTGCTTGGGATATGTCCGCGAAAACAGCGTCGCGTTTTTCTCCGTCCAGGTATGTGTTTTCAAGATACCGCCGCATGGATGCGCTATCCTCGTCAATCCTCTGCTTGTATGGCCGCTTGTCAATGTCGCTTTCGTCGCCAACGTCATTGAGAAGAAGCCCACGGATGACCTGTAAATCAGCGCGGTTGAAAGTCTGCTCGATGTGTTTAGGCATAAAAATTTTTCACTCCTTTAATTCCCTTAATATGCGGACTATTCCACTTAATAATAGAAATATTACACGTTTTAAAGTAATATGTCAAAGGGGATTTTCTATGTCTGAGTGTGGTATTGCTTTTTCTGTTTGCAAATTCACACTAAAAAGTATATAATTACTCCTAAAAGGGGGAAAAACCTATGAGTATGGCTCTAAAAATTAGAACTATTTTACTCGAAAGAGATATGACGATAAAGCAGTTAAGCGATAAACTAGGGTATAAAGGTAACAATCTATATAACAAACTTGACCGAGATAATTTAAGCGAAAAAGAATTAAAAAAGATAGCTGACGCGCTAAAGTGTGATTATGACGGGATTTTTACTTTCCGAGATACTGGAAAACAAATATAAATTGTTGCCTTGTGCCGGTATAATCCAGTGTCAAAGATGGTTTTTGAGCCATCAAAAAAATTATATTTTGTTTCAGATGGCAGACTGCCCTTTAAGAATAAATTTTGAATAAATACGACTTTTACAGCCATAAAACAAGACAGCACAGCCAGTATAGGCCGTGCTGTTTTGCTGTCTTTTTTAGGTCAACAGACGGGGTATACGATTTTTGATCGCTTGGTCGACTCTTTTTCAATTTTGCGTGATTTTGCCATTGACCACCCTGGTCGGTTGTGCTATACTGCAAATACCGACCAGGATGGTCAATTTGTAAAAGGGCGTGGTAGCAATGCACGAAAACTTCATCGGCTTAAAGGACCAAAAGCGGGACGTTATCATCAATGCAGCCCTGATGGAGTTTGCCGCAAAGGGCTACGATCTGGCCTCCACCAATGAGATGGTAAAGGCGGCGGGCATTTCAAAGGGGGCGCTGTTCCACTACTTTGCCAGTAAAAAAGATTTGTTCCTGTTCCTCTGCGACTATGTGTTCGGGGTGGTCAGCCGGGAATTCTACGAGCAAATCGGCCACTGCGATGGCGACCTGCTTACCCGTTACCGCCGGGCCGCCATGCTCAAGGGAGCGGTCTACCAGCGTTATCCGCCGATGTTCGAGTTTATCAAGCGGCTGACCGTGGAAAAGTCACCCGAGATCGCCGCCGAGTTGAAAGAGCAGCTTGAGAAGATGACGGGCTATGGCTACGAGTGCCTGCTGGGCAATCTGGATATTTCTTTGTTCCGGCAGGATGTGCCGGCCGACAAAATCCGGGACCTGATTGTCTGGGCGCTGGAAAACTACGGCCACCGTTCATTGGAATTGGTTGGAGATCAAAAGGTGGAGGACATCGACATCGAGGCCCTGGGTGCCGACTTTGACAAGTACCTGGATGTACTGCGCAAATGCTTTTATAAACAGTGAGGAGGGAAGAGGTATGTCTGCTATTAAAATTCATGGTTTAACCAAGCGGTTCGGCAAAACTGTCGCCTTGAACGGCGTCGATCTTTCCGTGCCGCAGGGCAGTATTTACGGTTTTATCGGTCCCAACGGCGCGGGGAAATCCACTGCCATCCGTATTTTGCTTGGCTTATTAAAAAAGGACGGCGGGCAGGTGAAGCTGCTGGGCGGCGACCCTTGGCGGGATACGGTGGAACTGCATAAGCGCTTGGCCTATGTACCCAGCGACGTACAGCTCTGGGATAATATGACCGGCGGCGAGGTCATCGATTTCCTCGGCAGGCTGCGGGGCAGTTACTCCAAGGAGCGCCGGGCGCGGTTCATCGAGCGCTTCGATTTAGACCCCACCAAGAAATGCAAAACCTACTCCAAGGGCAACCGCCAGAAAGTGGCGCTGATTTCGGCTTTTGTGTCCGATGTGGAGCTGCTTGTCCTCGACGAACCCACAACCGGCCTCGACCCGCTGATGGAGGGCGTGTTCCAGCAGTGCGTCAAGGAGGCCCGGGACGCAGGAAAGACAGTGTTTCTCTCCAGCCACATTCTTTCAGAGGTGGAAGCCGTCTGCGACCAGATCGGCGTCATCCGTGCGGGAAAAATGATCGAAGAGGGCAGCATGGAGAAACTGAAAGCGCTCATCCATCAGCAGGAACCGCCCACGTTGGAAGCGCTGTTCTTGAACTACTACAAGAAGGATGCCGAAAGGGGGGCTTAACGTGAATAGATATTTTCACGGCACACTTTCCCTCATGAGGCTGTACCTGCGGCAAAACCGCATCTTTACACTTTTTTGGCTGCTGCTGCCGGGGGTGTGGGTGGCGATCAACACGGTGTCGTCGCTGGTGCTGTTCCCCACGCAGGAGGCGCTCATAGAGATGGGTGTCAGCCTCATCGATCCGCTCACCGAGGCGATGCACGGCCCGCTGCTGGATATTTCGGTCGCCGGATTTGTCACCTGGCGCACCAAGGTATTTTTGGTGCTGCTCGGCGGAATTTTCAGCATTGTCTATATGAATCGCCATACCCGGTTGGCTGAGGAGCAGGGCAAGAGGGAGCTGCTGGGCGCCAACGTCATCGGCAGCCTTGCAACCCTGGCGGCGGCGCTTTTGGATATGTTTTTAATCAACGCCATCGCGGCGGTACTAACCATATCCGCGATGGTTGCACTTGGTCTGGGGTTTGTCGGTTCACTGTCCCACTGCCTGGGATTCTTCGCCGCTGCCTGTGTGCTGGGGATTCTGGCGGGGGTGGTCGCGCAGTTCTTTGTAAGCGCCACGGCGGCGCGTGGGATGTCCTTTGGGCTGTTGGGGCTGTTGTTCGGCCTGCATATTCTGTGGAACGTTAGCGGCAGGCAAAATCTTCTCGCTTACCTCAACCCGCTGGAATGGTCGCTGCTGGTGCGGCCTTTTGCCGGGGAGCATTTCATAGTGCTTTTGATTCCGCTGGCGTTGGGCGCGGCGCTCATGGCGCTGTCCCTGTGGCTGATGGCGCGGCGGGATGTGGGCGCGGGGCTTGTACCCCAGCGAACGGGACGGGCTTTTGCGAAGCCGGGCCTGCGGGGTCTTTCCGCCCTTGCCTGGCGCACCCAAAGGGGGCTGTTTCTCGCCTGGTTTTGCTTTTACGCAATCTTTTCCTTAGCGCTGGGCTGCGCAAGCTACTTGATGGTGAGCGCGGTCAGCTCAGCGGAGGCTCTGGCAGGGTTGATCGAGCGGCTGGGCGGCGTGGATCGGGCGTTTTTATCGCTGATGCTGTACGTTTTCGGAATGCTGATCTCCGTCTATGTGATGATGTCGGCGGGTATCCTTCGCCGGGAGGAAGCGGCCAAAGGCGAGACACTATTGTCCATGCCCGTGCGACGGGAGAAGCTGGTCTTAAGTCATATGGTCTACATCTTCGGCGGCTCGGCGGCCATTATGCTGATGTCCGGCCTCTGCGTGGGCCTGGGCGCGGTAATTGGCACGGGGGACAAGGACGCGCTTTCGCGACTCTTCTTTGAAATGGCGGGGATGATCCCGGCAATCTGGGCCGTTGGCGGCGTTGCGCTGCTGCTCTTCGGCGTGCTGCCAAAGTGGATGGCCGGGATCAGCTACGGCCTGCTCACCCTGTTCGTCTTGATGGAGATTTTCTGGGAGCAACAGCAGATTCCCGAAGCGCTCTACGCCTTTTCGCCTTTCTCTTGGATAACGCCGCTGAAAGCCGTCCAGCCGACGGCCGCGCCGCTGGTACTGTGTGTTGTAACGATCATACTGACCGGAACGGGGATTGCCCTGTTCCGCCGAAGAGACGCGGCGCTGTGATATCGGGAGACAGGACAACTAATGATCATTGGCATTGATTAAGCTGAGCCACATGTAATTTTAGGGAAAACAAAAGACCGTCGACATAAATCGACGGTCTGCGGTATGGCTTTTATGCCATACCGTTTTTCTGGTCGAGTGAAATTATAAGCGGCTTCCAAGCGCTCAAGTAAGTTTTAACAGGCTAACTAAATAAGAGTCTGTTGTTTAACCGTGTCCG
Organism: Clostridiales bacterium UBA6114; assembly: GCA_002423435.1. Taxonomy (GTDB): domain Bacteria; phylum Bacillota; class Clostridia; order Oscillospirales; family Butyricicoccaceae; genus UBA6114. The sequence goes on along the minus strand of DIWE01000027.1, from coordinate 7,904 downwards.
TTTGATTTTCCTTTATTTTAAGCTCTTGCCACAGCTTGATATATTTATTTTTTCGAGGAGTAAATACCATTAATATTAAAGTGATAATAAGAATCACACAAATTAGGAAAAATAAAAATAACGTAACTAAAGATAATGATTTGGAACATATTTTATATGGTATTGAAAAACTCATAATTCCAAGACCTAAATACAAAATTCCCAAAGCATAGCGTACGGAGTGAAAGTTAAGCTTTTTATCAAACTCAGAGACTCTGCTTTCCCAACCAACACCATTTTCATGGTAAACGCTAATATATGCGCCAATTTTACTAGCAAAACAATTAAATAAGACTAATAGATAACTGCCGGAGGTTAAAATCAGCAACAACAACGTTGAAGCTACATCCCAATTCCATTCGGAGGGTTTTGTAATAATCCAGCCTAAAATGATGGTAATAAGAGTAATATTTATGCCTATTACGGTAAATTGTCGATTTTCCCAATGCATTATTTCTTCTCTTAATGTATTATATTCCTTTTCCATATCCACTTAAGGGCCCTCCTCCTGATATTAGACATTTAATATCAATTTCTAATTTTACCATTTATCACCAAAAAAAGAAACTGGGTTGGGGCACTTTTTAAAGGCTCGTACAGAGATAGGCGTTTGTGTATCCCCATAGAAATTTTCGCCATTCCAAACCCCGCATAAATACAAAAAAGACCGTCGACAAAAGCCGATAGTCTTTTCAATGGTCGGAGTGAGAGGACTGTGCGGCTTCGCCGCTTGCCAGCCCTCGCCGCCCAAACGCTTAGCGTTTCGGTACCGGCTCGGGCCTTTTCTCTAAAAATCTGCCACCGGCAGATTTTCTTAACGCGAGAAGACCTCCGGTTCAAGTCCTGATGGGCAGAAATCAGAAAAACGGTATGGCTTATGCCATACCGTTTGAGGCTGTCGATAAAGTCGACAGCCTTTCGAGAGGGAATCCCATTCCCTCTCGAGGCTCTCCCAGGTGCGGACAAAACACCTGTGTTTTGTCCAGAGTGTCCTTCGGCGGCGCATGTCCGCCTCCGGACCTATCCCAAGTTAAGGGGCTTCGGCCCCTTAACAATTCCCAAAATATACTTTTTTGACACTCTGAAACGGTATGGCTTATGCCATACCGTTTTTCTGGTGCGAGTATCGATACAGCATTTATGGCACAAGCCCAGTAAAATCAGGGCTTTATGAGCAGTCGAACAGCAGTGTTTACGCTTTTCACTTGATTAGCTGAGTCACATGCTTTTTCTATTAGGGTTTCGGGGAAACCAGCCTTTCTCCACGCGTTTCCGCTGCTCTTTCAGTTCCCGGATGCTCCACAGGCATGTGAAGCCCAGTATGGCAAAGAGCGAGGAGAAAACCACCCCTTTTGTCATGACCGACAAGCCCAGAAAAACTAAACCTGCAATTAAAAATAGTGGCCAGATCTTATCCGAAAAGTAATACTCACCTTTTATCACAATAGGGTGAAAAATGCAGATCACTGCAAAGGAAAACAATCCGATCATTATACCGATTACAGACACGCAAACCGGCCCCTTTCATCCATTATTGCCCGAATATGCCGAAATCTGTTCAGCGACCCGCTGGCCCAATTCCGCCGAAGCATTATGAAGGTAATTCAGCACAACCCGCTGCGTCTCACCCGAGACATGCGCCAGGTCGGCGCCAAGGTTATCCACCAGATGATCCTTCCCCATGGGCGAGAGCGACTGATAACGCTCCCCAGCCTGCGTGAAATTATCCGGCTTCGATATCTCCGAACGAACCAAACGTCCTTCAGTACTTGTTCCAACGCCGCTGGTCACCAGAGCGTCGGGCGTCCAGTTTTCCTGATGATTGACCGGGATGCCGCGGAAATTCTCCCCCAGCCTGCGGCGCTGTGAGTCCCAATATATATTGGCGCGGGCCTGTAGCAGCTTGTCATCCGACAGTTCGGCTCCTTCCAGCAAATTGCTTGGAGAAAAGGCCACCTTTTCGACCTGTTCCATATAGTTATCCGGATTGCGGTTGAGCGTCATTACGCCTACAGGCATGAGCGGATATTGCCGTTCATCCCAAATCTTGGTGCAGTCCAGCGGATCATAGGGTAGGCGGCTTTCATCGTCCGGGTCCATCAGTTGGACCCGCAGCTCATACTGCACGGGTCTTCCGGCTGCGATGGTGTCGTAAAGATCCTGGCCGGCGAAATCCGGATTAAGTCCGGCGAGTGTCGTGGCTTCCTGCTGGGTAATGGTCTCTTCTCCGGCGAGGGGAAACCAGTGATATTTCACATAGCAGCGCACGCCCTGCGCATTTCGCCAGACAAATGTATTCACGCTGTGCCCAGGGATATGACGAAAGCTTTTGATCGTGCCCACGTCGGAATAAAGCCAGGTGACGAAATGCATCGCCTCGGGGGCACTGGCAACGAAACGCCAGAACCGCTGCGGATCGATTAGATTATTGACCGGGGAGGGAAAAAACGAGGTGAAGGCCTGCGGAAAACGTATGCCGTCGCGGACAAAGAGCACCGGGAGGTGGTTGAATACAAGGTCGAAAACGCCCTGCGGCGTATAAAATTTCGTTGCGAAGCCCTTTACGCCCCGTGCGGTATCCGGCGTGCCCTTATTGCCTCCGGCCAGCGAAAAGCGCGTCATCACGGGCACCTGCTGCCCCGGGGTCTGCAAAAAGCTGAGCTTGGTGTACTGCCTCATGGAGTTTGTCGTCTGAAAGGTGCCGAATGCGCCGAAACCCTTCACGTGCACCGGCCGTTCCGGAATTTTACCGCTGATAAAGATTTCGAGGGCTTCGTGCAGGGTGCTGTCCTGATGCAGCACGGGGCCCCGCTCGCCCACGGTCTGGGAATACTTCGTGTGAAGAATTCGGTCATTATCCCACAAATCGGTCGATCCCTGCGAGCCTTCGTATTTCCATGACGATTCCTCCGTCGGCGCGGGCATTGGGTAATTTTGATTGTCCCGACTCATTCCGGTACCCGCAAGCATGCCTTCCCCCTGGTTTGGCATCATACCTTGATTAGTCGGAGCAAAACTGCCGGCGGACGCGTTCGTCTGTGCCTTCGGGCGGGATTCTGAAGCATTCTGTACGGGTGGACCAACCCGTTGCGGGCGGGCCGCCGGTACATTGTATGAATTCGGATTCTGCTCCGGCGCGGTGCTGCGATGCACGTCACTCCTGTGCATCTCCTGCTTCTTCTGCTTAATCAGCCGATCAGATACGCCGTCGGGGGACTCTTGATTGCTTTTATTTCCGATATGTTTTTTTGACTCCAGCTGAAACCATCCATTATTCTGCTGCACCAACCGTTCGCCCCTCGCATAATAGTTTTTATAAGGTTTCGACAGGTGATTTACCAGTTACAAACCTTCGTGATATCGACCACAAACTCACTGGTATTTATCCCAGGACCTTCTTCGAAGGCTCTTTCCAAGCACTTCATACACAGATGTGCTTACTGCGTGGCTGTTTTACCGTTTCATTCAATTATAAATATATTCAGATTATTATTGAAACTGAATTTGTCCGATCATAAATAGTTTGTAATAAAGGATAAAGAGGAAAAAATGGCCGATGATTAAAATACAAAAAGAAACCACCTTTTAGCTAAAAAGATAATCTCTTCAATATCCTAAATGTTTAATTCATAAATCTGCCGATGTTCTGGTGTGTACCCTGTACGGGTGGAAATTCATCTCGAGCCACTGTGCTAGGGACACATCGGAATAACGGTCGCCCTTGAACCACTCCAGCTATACCAGTTTTTCTTTCACGTTATTTTGTATATATTGGAACCAGCCGACACGGACATATCCCCCTATCGAATAGGCACAGAAATTCGCAGCCCTTTTCCTGCCCAGAATGGAATGCGGTATATTGGCGGGGAAAGCCAGCCTTCACCGGGATGGACATCTTTTACTTTCGAGTGTTCTTATAGGATTTACTTTTCGTAAACCCGCATGAATACAAGTACAACAAAAGACCGCCGACAAAAGTCGACGGTCTTTTCAATGGTCGGAGTGAAATTATAGGACTTGGAGAAATCCAGTAAAATCAATGGTTTGCAGGCAGTCGGCAAGTGGTATTTACATCAAAAATCTAATTTTGAGCATAGATTCCGCTCAAAGAGACTATGGGCAGTGTTTTTATATAGATTTTAACTTTAATTAGGACAGGGGGCCGCACACTTTTGTGCTGGCTCCCGAGTCTATCGGCTACATTTCACCATAAATAAGCCCCGGAGAGCGCAATCAATACGCAGAAAATACTCCAAAAGCACTTGTTTTATTTGCAGGTGCTTTTATTTTTATCGCATTGCTAACTCAGGCATCATCTGAATAATTTTCCCGTCGAGAGCTTTGCCATTTGCTTTTTTGTTTCGCTTTATACCATCTGAACCCCAAGTTCCCCACTGCTTAAAGAAAAATGCAGCTTTCTGTTCCTCAGCTTGGCTCATTATTGAACGCACCCATTCGGGTTTCATAGGCCGTGCCTGAACTCCGCTCTCTCCGCCCACAATTACCCAATCAATACCTGATAAGTCAAGTTCCCCCAAATCTTCAATTAGAGGTTCACATGATAAAAAACGAATTGAAGCAGGCAGTTCTCGGAGAGAGTCTATACGCGGTTTTGATTCAACTGCCTCCACTGTCACTCCAAGCCAGACATTTTCAGGAATAACGGCTTGAGAAAAATACTCCGCCATTCGAGTAGCACGTTTGGTAAGAATTTGATAGCGGTGTTGTTTCGTCTGTCGAATGGTATCCATAACCCTGTCAACAAAATCAAATGACACGGACTCATGAAAAAGGTCGGCCATAGAGCAAACGAAAATAGTATGAGGCTGTTTCCATTTAAGTGGTTCACCAAGGGCATCCTCGTGTATAGTAGGCATAAACCCATTGGCATATTTAGCTACGCCCATTGCTTTAAGTCTGTGCGCCATGGTTTCGGCATAGCAATGAGCGCAACCCGTTGACAGTTTGGTGCAACCCGTTACCGGATTCCAAGTCCTATCCGTCCACTCGATTTTTGTTGTTCTCATGATCTAACCTCCGAATGTTACTCGCATATCATCAGAAAAAGTGTCCTTGCGCGGTGGCTTACCCGTTTTAGCATTAACAGCAGTAATTTTTCCATCCTCAAACAGAGTTTTAAGAACTTCCTTATAATTTTTCTTGATATACGGTTTATCTACGCTATGCTGCTCATAAAGTCGATTGAAATCAACAGTATTCCCCGCATACTGTTGTAACAACATACCCTGCAAGTCATCAAGTGGTCGTGAAAGCATGTCAAATAAAGAACCTTGCTTAAAGTGCGCATCGCGCGGATTGTATTCAAATGATGCAACTCCGCCGATATTTTCAGAGCTTTCCTTAAACATTATTTCTTTCATAATATCATATCCACGGAAACTCTTGCTAAGAAAAATTAAATGATGACTGGTTCGTGTTCCTTCATCATTTTTGAATCTGAATGGCAGAACATATTGACTACCGTTATTTCGCAGTGCATCACATAGCGCTTGAACTACAGCCATTTCTCGTTCCTCTGGGGACTTATTTCTGCACTCCTGCCGGACAACATCCAGTTGTTCATCACCGAACAACGAAGCCATATGATGCTTTATTGCGTCATTATTAACTCCCATGTTGACGCGATTATAATTGAAGAAAAAAACGCAGTCGCATCCCCAGTCCTTGATAATGGACGAAACAAGGTTCAAAGAAAGGCCCTTATATCCCCACGGATCAACAAAAAAGAATGTAGGAACTATCTGCATTCCGCTAAACATTTTAGCAATTTCATCGCCTACTTCTTCATTATAAAAAGAAGGTGCATATTTAAGCCTTTCAATGCCGTCAAGTTGGTTGATTGTTGTTCTGAGGCTATCAATATTTGCCGTATCCTTATCATTGAACAGCGTAACCATCCGACTGGCTAAGTCAGGGTTGGCAAGAATCTTCTCTAGCACCAGTAGAGGTGTGGATTTGCTTTGATCATCATATCTACCTGGGCCAGCAAACAAATCTATGTATGCCATCTTTTGAGGATGCTGGGGGTATCTTTTCTGTGTGGCGAGAATGACGCTCGCCCATGCTGAAAAGTATCTTGACACGATCCGCGCTTTTATGAGGGATTGTTCCCGTTGTTCTTGAAAAAAACCATCATTCACAGATTTCGCTCCCTTCCCCTTGCTGTCGAGAATATTATACATCATACTGGTAAATTTCACAAGTAATTAGGCTGTGGAGGGAGCAATCAATACATATTTATTGCTCCCGCATTTTGACATTTTGACTATATCATAGCACTGAGAAATATGCCACCAAAAGAGACTATTGGCGGCGTTTCTATATAAAACTGTATAGCGGAAGGAGGGAGATTTTCCCCATGGGCCAAGCCGAGAGGTTTGGTCTTTTTTTATGCCACGAAAAAGGAGGTAGAACTGAATGGCAGACAACAAACAGCCCACGCGCCCCGAGGAGCATATCACGCCCGAGGCCGCCGCGCCGAATATGCTCGGCCTAGTTCCCGGCCCCGATTTGACCGCCGAAGAAGCAGTTACACTTGAGCAGGAGGGCCGCGCCGCCCTACATGAGATGGGCGAGTCCCTGCCCGACCCCGGCGATATACCGGAGCCCACTACCGAGGAGCCCGCCGCCGAAGCGAAGAAGCCGCTTGCGAACTTGGAGGCCGAAAAATCCAAACCACAGCGGGGGCGCTCTCCAAAGGTGGAAAAGTCCGGGCCATCGGCATCGGAGCCGGAAAAATCGCTGGAGGCGGCAAAGCCCCGCAAGAGCCGCCAGTCTATGGTTGACAAGGCGGCCCCCGACGGGGCCACGCCGCCCAAGCAAGACAAAATGTCCCAAAGTAAAAATACCGCCCGAAAACCGGAACCGGCCAAAGAGACTGCCCCGGCCCCCGAGCCGGAGCAGCCGCCCGTTCCCCGCGATGCCACCCGATCCGAGGAACCGGAACAGGTCGTGTATCTCAATCTCTCCGAGCTCCATGCGTTCAAAAATCACCCGTTTGGCCTCCGGGACGATGCCGAAATGCGCTCCCTTGTGGAGAGCGTCAAGGCTGGCGGCGTGAACCAGCCCGCGCTGGTGCGCCCCCGCGCCGAGGGCGGCTATGAAATCATCGCGGGCCACCGCCGCCAGAAGGCCAGCGAACTGGCCGGATATGCGAATATGCCCTGTATCGTCCGCAATATGACCGATGACGAGGCCGTCCTCGCCATGACGGACGATAACCTCCGGCAGCGTACCGAGATTTTGCCTACCGAAAAAGCGCAATCCCTGAAAATGCAGGTGGAGGCCATCAAGCATCAGGGAGCCCCCGCTATGGGCGAGGTTGACCAGAAGGACGCGGGTAAACGCTCCACGGAGGTTGTCGGAGAGCGCAACAACATGAATTACAAGCAGGTGCAGCGGTATATCCGCTTGACCGAGCTTGCGCCCGATCTGCAAAAAATGGTGAACGAGAAAAATCTGTCCTTTACCCCCGCCGTGGAAATCTCGTTCATCAAACCGAAAAATCAGAGTCTTATTGCCGTTTCCATCGAGGGGCAGCAGTCCGCGCCGTCGCTTGCACAGGCGCAGAAGCTCCGGGAACTGGACAAGGAAGGCAAGCTCAACGGCGATGTGATTGACGGCATTTTAAGCCAGGAGAAAAAGGAGGTAGACAAGGTGATTATTTCTACTGCGGAACTTGCTAACTATTTTGGCAAGGAAAAGACCCCTCGGGAAATGAAGGATCAGATTATCGCCCTGCTGGACGATTGGAAAGCCAAACAGCCGCCCGAGTTGGCAAAGCCTGAGAAAAAGGCCGATCTGGAAAAGTAACCCCGCCCCGCTTCGAGACATTTTGTCCCGAG
>DIWE01000020.1 GCA_002423435.1 Clostridiales bacterium UBA6114 | reverse complement strand
TGCAGTTCTTTGACAGTCTGAAAAAACGCGCATTGAAACATCACGTTTCAATGCGCGTTTTCTATGGTATCCTTTATTCTTCGAATATGCTGTCGTAATATTGAAATTCCGCCTCTATGCAGAGGTCGAGCCCCGAGGAAAAAGAGCGGTTGCCGATCAGGTCCAAAGCATGCCGCAGATCCTTCGGCCCGGAAGGGGAGCGGAGGATGGCGTCCATCAGGATTCCCGACTCCCGCGCAGCCCGGTCAAACAGCTCCGGGAAGGATGCGGTGCTTTGCTTTGACAGGTCCCAGGGAAGCGCCCAGGGCCTGTGCGCAAGGTTCAGGAAGTCCGGCCCGTTTTTAAGCTCGGGGGGATAGATCATGCCTGAGACGAGCGGGTAATGAACGAGGCCCTTCTCAACGGTGCGGGCGACGGTCTTTTTAAGGCCGCTCCTGCTCCGGAGCAAAGCCTGCACCGAAGCCATGTTGTTGATCCCGGCGAGGAGCTCGGATACGCCGAGCCTTTCATGATACACGTTTTCAAGCGCCGCCGAAAGCATTTCGGCGATCGGGCGGGCATCTATATCGGCGACCCGGATCAGCTCCGGTGCATTCAACTCGTAAGGCTTCATGTGACAAAGCCGATCGAGCATCAGCACATCCAGCGACGTTTCAAAGACCCGGTGATTTGTGGAATATTTGAGGGTGGGGGGCTCTCCCTTTCGGACAAAGCCTGATCTGTAATAAATGTAGGGGTGGGCATTCAAATCCAGCGAGTAATGGCAGGCATACCCGCAAAGATAAGTAAAAAGCACCTCCCGCTCGCAGCCTTCCCGGGCCTTAATATAATCGAGAGCACTTTTGAAAAACGCGCCGACACACTCGGCGTGCATCCGTCCCCCGAGCTTGCGGACGTCTCTGTTTTTCGTACAGGGCCGAGCGTAATAGTAGAACAGGATATCCGGGCCCTGTGTACCGAGGTTGAATACCCGGCGGTGCATTACGAGCATTTGCCGGTCCTCGGATTTCAGATACCGGAGCGCTTGGTCCCCGCAAAGATAATGGGTGATAAAACCGGGCATTGTGTTATTCCTTTCCGGACAGAAGCCAGGGCGTGTCGACGCTGCCGTTCAACACCCTGATTCGTTTATCATTATAACATATGCAGCTTGCCGGATGTTTGGCGAATAAGACCATTTTACATGAAAATTACATAATTAATAAAAGTTTTTTCGGATTTTAATTAAAACGCCGGGCACAATCCCGGCGCTCAGAGTTTTTATGTAATCCGACTTTTTAACGGGCGAAATCAGTCTTCACCGATTTTTATTTTTCCATATTCCGTCTCAAATTCCCTGATGCGGTTTTTTATCAGCCTTTCAATCTCCCTGTTCGCGGAACGGCCTTCATAATCGGCGATATAATGGAGCTTTTCAAGTAAATGCTTTTCAACCCTAAGTGTATAGCGCAGAATCGTTTTGTTCATACGTTCACTCTCCCCTGATGCACATATGGCTTTATTTTAATGTCGTATGTGATAAAATTGGGAAAATGACGCATCTGTGACGCAATCGTGACGCAAATATTGCACGCGCTGCGACCTGCCTTTGTAAGGAACGGTTTTGCGTTCCGGTAACTTGATTTAAGCCGGATCGGGTTTTTTGATATCGCCATGCTTTTCTTCAAATTCGGCAATGCACCTGCGGATCAAGTACAGGATCTGGCCGTTAGCGGAGCGGCCTTCATACTTGGAAATAAAATGGAGCTTATAGTGGAGGTCCGGGTCTATCACGATACCGAGATGCTTATTTTTATTCATTCCAATACCTCATCATCTTGTTTCGTACTTTAATTAAGTAAACATAAGCACATTCTAAGTCAAAAAAGAGGTATAATGTTAAAAACATACTTAAAGAATACTGAATTCGAGTATATTAAATTATAGATAAGGTGTTGAGATTATGAAAGTAGCTGTCGTGGGTTCAAGAAATCTAGTGGTACTTTTGTCGGAATGCATACCGGCGGGAACGACGGAAATACTGAGCGGCGGAGCGAGGGGCGTCGATACCTGCGCCCGTATTTATGCCGAGGAAAACGGCATCCCGTATCGCGAGTTCCCGCCGGAATATGACAAATACGGGAAAAAAGCGCCGCTTAAGCGAAACGATCTGCTTATCGATTCGGCAGACCTGGTGCTGGTCTTCTGGGACGGAAGATCGAGAGACGTCAAATATGTCATTGACAAATGCCGCGAGCGGAACAAGCCGGCACAGATATACAGACTGTGCGGACGGGAGAAGGGGGACAGCGAAAAAACAGGCGGATCATGATTTCATGATCCGCCTCAGCTTGTCTATTAAAACGTTGCCGTTCGCGTGAAAACGCGAATAGCGCTTTAGTTTCTGTGAAGGACCCTTGTGAGGAAGGCGCGGGTGCGCTCGTTTTTGGGGTTGTTGAAAATCACGTCGGGCGTATCCTCCTCCGCGATAACGCCGCCGTCCATAAAGACGACGCGGTTTGACACCTCGCGGGCAAAATCCATCTCGTGGGTTACGACGAGCATGGTAAGCCCCGTCCTGGCCAGCGAAATGATGACCTTTAAGACCTCGCCCACCATTTCCGGGTCGAGCGCCGAGGTCGGCTCGTCGAAAAGGAGGGCCTCCGGCTCCATGGAAAGCGCACGCGCAATGGCGACGCGCTGCTTCTGGCCGCCCGAAAGCTGGTGGGGCTTTGCGTTTATATACTGCGCCATGCCGACGGTCTCAAGGTATCTCATCGCCGTGTCTTTTGCTTCCGAGGGCTTTCTTTTGAGCACGATGATCTGCCCGATCACGCAATTTTGAAGCACGGTCAGGTTGTTGAAAAGATTGAACTGTTGAAACACCATGCCCATTTTGGTGGTAAGCTTGAGCGGATTTACCGACCTGTCCAGAATGTTTATTCCATCGAAATAGATCTCGCCGGCCGTCGGGACCTCCAAAAGGTTCATACAGCGCAAAAGGGTCGACTTGCCCGAGCCGGAGGCGCCGATAATGCACACGACCTCGCCGCGCCGCGCGGAAAAGTTGATGCCTTTCAATATTTCATTATTTCCGAAATTCTTCTTCAGGTTCCGGATATCCAGCATTACGTCAGTCAAACGGTTCGGCCTCCTTCACTTTGATCACGTTTTCAGGGGCGGAGCTTGAGCCGAATATCGTATAACTCGAGGGCCCGTCCAGTTTCTTTTCGATCCGCCGGAGGATGCTTGTCACCGTGAAGGTCAGCACAAAATAAATGGCGCACGTGATGATCATGGTTTCAAAATAGGCCATATAGGTGCCGGCGATGGACCTTGAGGCGAAAAACAGCTCCGTAACGGAAATTACGCTTAAAACCGAGGTGTCCTTGATGTTGATGACAAATTCGTTTCCGATGGTGGGCAGGATATTGCGGATGGCTTGCGGCAGGATGATATGGCGCATCGTCTGGCCATGGCGGATGCCGATGGTGTGCGCCGCCTCGAACTGCCCGCGGTCGACCGATTCGATGCCCCCGCGCACGATTTCGGCCATATACGCGCCGGTATTGACCGACACGATCAGAATGCCCGCCGCTATCCGCTCCATGCTCACATGGAACAGGCTTGCGACGCCGTAATAAATGACCATGGCCTGCACGATCATCGGGGTGCCCCGGAAAATATCGATGTAGGCCTGGAGGATGAACTTGGTGATCCGCAAAAAGACGATTTTGATTTTGGGATCGGTGTGCCTTTCGGGGATCGTGCGGATTACGCCGATTGCGAGGCCGATTAAAAAACCGATGATGGTACCGGTGATGGAAATGAGCAGAGTGACACCCGCACCTTTTAAGAATTCGGGATATTTATTGAAAATAAAATACGCGACCCATTGCCAGAAGGTCCAGTCCGGATTCGGTGAAGCTTGCAAAAACGACAGAATGTGACTCCCCCCCTAAAAGGATTCGTATGAAAAATCGCACTGACAGTTTATGAAAGGCGCGCTGCTTTTCTTAAAGCGGCAAACGCCATTACCCCCGCCCACTCGTGGGGTTTCTGATGCTTGATTTCGCGTGGAGCAAATGAAGTTAATATGCGCCGCAGCCGTTGCTGCGGCGCATATGCCCCTCATAAATCATGATCAGGAGACGACCGGCTGGGTTTTGACGGCGTTGTCCATCATCGTCTGCCTGTCCTCTTCCGAGATCCCCGCGAGGATTTCATTGATTTCGTCTTCTAAGGTCGAGCCTTTCTTGAGTCCGACCGCGATCGCAACATCCTCGTCCGATGCCTCAAAGCCGCTCCCCTCTTCAAAGGAGATAAAGGTGAGCTCGGGGTTTGAAGCCATGGCTGAGACTGCGCCGGGACGCTCGGAGATATATCCGTCGATGACACCCGAGGAAAGCGCGGTGATCATGGTCGGGAAGTCGGGCATCGCGGTTTCCTTTGAGACGCCTGCGATCTGGTCGATGACCGTGTAGTGGAACGTATTGAGCTGCCCGGTGATCTTGGCGCCCGAGAAATCGTTCAGGGTTTTGGCGTTTGCGAAGGCGCCGTCCTTGCGCACGACGATCACAAGATCGGATTTATAATAGTTGTCGGAAAAGTCGATGCGGGTTTTCCGGTCGGCGGTGGGGGACATGCCGGCGATGATGGCGTCGATCGTATCCGACTGCACGGCGGGCTCCAAGCCGTCCCATTCGGTTTTGACGATCACAAGCTTCATGTTAAGGCCGTCGGCGATCTTTTTGGCGATCTCGACGTCGTAGCCGCCCGCGTATCCGCCGCCCTCAATGGGCACGGCGCCGTTTGAATCGTCCGACTGCGTCCAGTTAAAGGGGGCGTAAGCGCACTCCATGCCTACGCGCAGCTCGCTGGAATCATTTTTTTTGCTGCAGCCCGCAAAGGACGCGAGCATCGCGATGCAGAGCGACAGCGCAAAAATTTTTGTAAACTTCTTCATTCAACTACTTCCTCCATATATTTAGGATTTGCCAAGCAAATATCTATATTCATGCCGGCACCTTTGCCGGAACATTCCAATAAACGGCATGGGGTGATGAATGACTTACTGCGCTCCATTTTATATTGTTTTTAGCGTTTTATCAAGCGCAAATCGACTTTTTCTTTAAATTTTCAAGGAAATCAAGAAAATGTTGTCATCGGAAAAATAAACGCCGGACGGCTTTCACTTTGCATCCCATACTGGTATAATCATATCCGGATGTATTATAAAAATAAAAGGAAATGAATATGAACGTAAAAAGCAGGACTACGCTCGCGAAAGCGGCGCTTTTCGGCGCCACCGTCATCTGGGGAAGCTCTTTCTTTATCATGAAAAACACCGTTTCGGAGATCCCCGTTTTCTATCTTCTGGCGCTGCGCTTTTTTACCGGCGCCGTCGTCGTCATGCTGCTTTCGTTAAAAAAGCTTCGGCTTATAAACCGGGATTACCTCGCAAAGGGCGCGGTCATGGGCGCGCTTTTGTTTTGCGCCTATGTTGCCCAGACCTTCGGCGTGATGGACACAACTCCGGGGAAAAACGCCTTCCTGACCGCGGTGTACTGCATCATTGTGCCGTTTTTATACTGGGGCATCGCGAAAGCGCGGCCGGACCGATATAATATCGTCGCCTCGGTCGTCTGTCTTCTCGGCATCGGGTTTGTATCGCTCGACGGAAATCTGTCCATGCGCACGGGTGACCTTTTGACGCTTGTCGGAGGAGTCTTTTTCGCGCTGCATATTGTGTCGGTGGCCCTTTTTTCCCGCGGCCGGGACATTTTGCTGCTCACCTTTATCCAGTTCGCGGCCGCCGCGGCGCTCGGCTCGGTATTGGGCCTTAGCTTTGAAGTCTTCCCCGAAAGGATCGGTATGAGCTCTGTCTGGTCGCTTATTTATCTCTGCTTTTTCGCGACCTCCGCCGCGCTCCTCATGCAAAACGTCGGACAGAAATACACCCACCCCTCGACCGCGGCGCTCATTTTAAGCCTGGAATCGGTTTTCGGCGCGCTTTTTTCCGTCCTTTTTTACCATGAGCGCTTGACTCTTAAAATCGCGCTCGGTTTTTTGCTGATCTTCCTGTCGGTGGTTATTTCCGAAACCAAGCCGCACCTCTTGCGGCGCTTCGGGAAAAAGCGTTCGGAGCCTTTAAATGGAGCCGGAGGGGAACAGACGCCGGCCGACGAGAATACATACAGCAATTCCCCCTGAAACGATTGCAACTCTGCGCCGTTTTATAAACGAATGCGATGATGGATAAAGTGCGTTTCCAGTACATGGAAACGCACTTTATTTGAGGCTGTCGAAAAGCTCGACAGCCTTTCGAGGGGGAATCCCATTCCCCCTCGATGCTCCTCCAGGTGCGGACAAAACCAGTGGTTTTGTCCAGTGTGTCCTCCGGCGGCGCATGTCCGCCTACGGACAAGTCTTACATTAAGGGGTTGCGACCCCTTAATAATCCCCAAAACATACTTTTTTGACACTCTGGGATAAAGTGCGTTTCCAGTACATGGAAACGCACTTTATTTATATATCATTGCGGGGTATGAGGATAAATCAGGCGCTTTTTTCCCGACTTTCCCTTCTTATGTATAATCTGAACAGGCATTAACAATGAAATCGCAGAAGGTCTTGACAAATTCCGACGGGTCCTTCGAAGCGACGGAGAGAAATATGTTCCTCTGCAGGGGCTGCACCGCGATTTTCCGGAGGTGAATCTCCTCACTCTCTATTTTCCACGTTTTGGCGGGGAAGAAAGCCAGTCCCATCCCCTCTTCCACAAGCGCGGTCAGAGTCTGTTGATTGTCACATTGCAAAGGGACCTTCGGGGTTATATTCAAAAGAACGAGATATTGCCTTGTAAGGCTGCCCAGCATGTTATCCTGCGGCAATAATAAAAAAGTCTCGTTAGCCAGCATGTCGGGAAGGATCTCAGGCTTATTGGCCAGCGGATGGTTAAGGCTCATGCCCAAAAGGCATTCCTCCTGAAACAGGACGATTGTCTTCATTTTCCGGGCGAGCTGTTCGGAGGCGTGTATGATAACATCGCAGCTGGCCGGAATCTCGGTTACTGATGAAAATTTTATGAGAGAAAACTTAATATCGGGGTGGCAATCGCTGAAATTTGCGATCAGCTTTGGAAAAATACGCGTAGAATTCAGCATCACAATATTTAAGGAGGCCTGTTGGTTTCGCCTGTTTTTTTTCAGCTCCGCTAAAGCCTGTTCCTGCAAACGCAGCATTTCCCCCGCATAGTGCAGCAGGATTTCGCCGTTTGAATTTAAGCGTATGCTGCGTCCCGTGCGGCTGAACAGGGTCAGGTCCAGCTCTGCCTCAAGCTCTCTGATGGTACGGCTGAGAAAGGGCTGGGCCACGTGGAGCAGTCTGGAGGCTTTCGATACATTCTCGGTTTCGGCGATTGTCTTAAAATAGCTCAGCTGTCGCAATTCCATAGGTATGACCATTCCTTTCCGCTACACTTTTCAAGCTGATATGACACGTTTTTCATGATAATAATACAGTCGGTTCTCCTGTAAAGTCAAGAAGCATAAGGGGCATATAACCAAATAGTTATATATTTGCCTTAAAATTGGTCTAACCAACCGCATTGACAAGTTTATAAATCATAACATATACTTAATTCAATAGAACGAAGGTGTTTTATACATATAAAATGCTTTCGCTCTTTTTTTATTATCAAAAAAGAGGAGAGAGGATCGTGGAAAAAAAGCTTACTTTCAAGGATTATCTCAAAAGTCTGGGGCCCGGCGCAATCATGGCCGCCGCCATCATCGGTCCCGGCACGGTTACCACGGCTTCCACCCAGGGAGCAAATTACGGATATGCAAGCCTGTGGCTTATATTGCTGGCTTGTATCATTGCGTACTTCTTTCAGGAACCAGGCACGCGCGTTGCAATTGGATGTAAGCAGGACGTCATGACAGGCGTCCGGACCCATGTCGGAAAGGGATGGGCGATATTCCTCTATATTGTGGTGTTGGTGGGGTCGATCGCTTTTCAGGCCGGCAACTTATCAGGGGTAAGCATGGCTATGACATATTTCTTCCCACAGACATCGAATCTTTTCTGGGCAGTCATTGTATCCGTCGTCGCGTTGGTCATTATTCTTTTAAAAAGGTATGGCATTATTGAACAAGTAAATCAGATCCTGATCATATTGATGGTGCTTGCTTTCGTGATAACCGCATTTACCAGCAGGGTAAACGTGGGAACTATGCTCTCGGAGGGGTTTTCATTTAAAATTCCAGGCGGCAATGCCGTACTGGCGCTATCTCTGCTTGCAACCACGGTTACACCGAACCTCGTATTGGGGTATTCCGCGTTTTTAAAGAAGAAATACGGGGATGTTTCTCCCGAAGACGAGTCCACCCTGATCAAGACAAACCGGTTCGGACTCGGATTCAACATGATCGTAACGTTTCTTATCACAGGTGCCATTGTCATATGTTCCGCGGCCCTCCTCCACCCCCAGGGTATCAAGGTTTCTTCCGCCAGCGAAATGGCAGCGCAGCTTGTTCCTCTTCTGGGGAGATTTGCGGGTGTCTTCTTCTCGTTAGGCTTATTCGCGGCGGGATTTTCTTCCGTTATTTATCAGATTTCCCTGCACAACATGCTCCTTCCGAAGGCGTTTGACGTAAGCGAAGACCCAAAAGCCGCGCACAATATGGGAATCAATTTTGCGGTCTTCGCAATTCCTGTCCTTATTGTGGCGCTGTCCGGGTCTTCACCGACAGAGCTTATTATATTGGCTCAGGCGCTCAATGGAATCGCGCTTCCGCTGGTGTTCATTTTCTGCTGGATACTGTGCAATAAGAAGGATTTCATGGGTACATACGCAAACAACACAGTTCAAAACGTCGTATTCTGCATCATAACCGTTTTGACGATATTCTTTGCGGGAAATACATTTGTAAACTCGGTCATCCCTAAAATTGCCGCAATGTTCTAAGGGGGGGCCGTTTGCAGATAAGAAATAAGGAGTGTAAGTTTGAAAGAATTCAAACTTCAAGATTTAAGTGCGTGTTGCTCGCCCCTGCGGGCAACCGCAACACATGCACAATATGACCGTTCCTTTTTCATGGTCGTTTTGTGCCAAAAAGCGCAGCGGAAAGGAATGGTCATATAAATGAAACAAAAAGCGCTGGAATTTCTCGATGAAAATAAGGAGAAGCTGGTCCGCCTGGTCTCCGATATGGTAAAAATACCCAGCGTCAGCGGAGACGAGGCAAAATTGGCGGCGTTTTTAAATGAGTACTGTTCAGAGCTCGGCTTCCGGTGTGAAATCGACCGCCACGGCAATTTTTTCGCCTATATCCGCGGTACCAAACCGGGAAAGAGGCTGATCTTCAACAGCCATCTGGACACGGTTGAAGCAGGCGACGGCTGGGATGAGGACCCGTATTCAGGAAGAATCGAAGACGACAGGATTTTCGGAAGAGGCAGCACCGACTGCAAAGCGGCCATAGGGGCGCAGATTATGGCGGTGCTCGCCGTTATGCATGCGGGCGGCGATTTTGCCGGCGAGGTCTGCCTCATGTATCCGGTTGAGGAAGAGGTACAGAATGTAAGCCGGAAGGGCACGTACAAATCCCTGATGGACGGGTTTAGGGGAGATATGGCGGTAAACGGCGAGGACACCGATCTGCGTTTGTGCCTCGCGTGCGAGGGCATGCTGGAGGTTAAAATCACGACGCACGGCATTGGCGCGCACGGGGCGACCCCGTACAAAGGCAAAAACGCCATCAAAATGATGTGCCGCGTCATTGACGAGCTGGAAAATATTACTCCCGGCGTCAACAAATACACCGGCAGCGGCTCCATCAATCCCGGGGTCATTGCGGGGGGGTCCCGTTCGAGCGTTGTTCCGGACACATGCGTCCTGAAATGCTCCAGATTCACCGTGCCGGGCGAGACGGGCCGGCTGTTTATGGACCAGATCGAGGCGATTTTTGCCAAGCTTAAAAAAGAATACCCGGATTTCAGGGCGGAGGCCGAGCTCACCTATGATTCCAACCCGTCCATTGTCGATGAGAACGAGGCGATTGTAAAAGCCGTTGTCAGGGCGCACGAGCATATCGGCAAGGATTGCCCGCTGTACGGGACGCCCCAGCACGACGACGCGGACTTTTTAACCAATATCGCGCACATCCCGACAGTGATCTACGGGCCCGGAACAGGCTTTCTGGCACACATGCCCAACGAGTATGTCCTCATCTCTGAAACTGAGGAGGCGGCAAAGGTCTATGCCCTTACGATTCTGGAAGCTTTGAAATAAGAAATCAGATTACCGAAAGAGTTTCTTTTAATTCACTTAAAAGAAACTCTTTTGGTGCGGGAAAAACGGTTATGGAAGGTGTGGTCAGTGTGAAAAAAGTGCTCAATGTGGGCATCGCGGGGTTCGGCTACATGGGCAGGATGCATGCTATGTGTTATGATAACATCAAATACTATTATAACAGTGGGATAGAAGCCCGTTTATATGCCGTCGTCTCATCAAAGCCGCCCGAGAAGTTGCCGGTAAAATTTGAGAAATACTACGGCACCGTCGAAGAGCTGCTCGCCGACGATCGAGTCGACATCGTTGACATATGCAGTCCGAATTATCTGCATAAGGAAGCTCTGGCAAAAGCCATTGAGAAGAAAAAGCATATCTACTGCGAAAAGCCTCTGACCGTCGATCTCCAGTCGGCGGAAGAAATTATGGCGCTTATCAAAAAAACAAATTACGACAAGGTAAGCCGTGTGGCATTTGAATACCGCTTTGTACCCGCGGTCATCCGCGCAAGGCAAATCATCGACGAGGGCCTGCTCGGCAGGCTTATAAGCTTCAATTTTAAATATTACGGAAGCGAATTTTTAGACCCCAATCGCCCGATAAGCTGGCAGTCCGATAAAAAGCTGTCGGGAGGCGGAGTCCTGTATGCGATGGGGACGCATTCCATAGATTTAATACGTTATCTCGTAGGCAACGCTCAGGCGGTCTTTGCGCAAAAGAAGACGCATTTCAAAAAAAGGCCCTTAAAAGAGGACCCTGCGGTTATGCGTGAGGTGGAGATTGAGGACATTTTAAGCGTACAGATGACATGTGAAAACGACGTGACGGGCAATTTGCTTTTGTCCCAGGTTGCGGCCGGTTCCGGAATCGATTTTACATTTGAAATTTATGGCGAAAAAGGCGCGCTGAAATTTGACCATGAGAACGCCAACGTAATTTACTACTTTGATAATGGCGATAAGGGTGAGCCCGCCGGCGGTTTCCGGGGCTTCAAGGCAATTGAAACCACTCAGAAATATGGGGGCGAGGCGGTTTTTCCGCCGCCGAGGGTTACGATTTCCTGGAGCAGGTACCATATCGCCAGCGTATATGATTTTCTCCGCTCGATTGCGGATGGAAAGAAATCGCGTCCGGATATCGAAGACGGCTACAGAGTACAGCAGATTACGGATGCCATATATAAATCGACAGAAACAGGAAGGATTGAAAAAGTAACCTATTAATTAGGAGAAAAAGCGTATGAAGAACCTTGAAATGCTACATGGAGCTCAGCGGCTCGTACAGATTAACGCGGGCCTCAAACCGGGTGAAAGGGCGCTGATCGTCTGTGATACTGACAATATCGATATTGCAGAAGTCCTGGCCTATGCCGTAAAAAGCGCCGAGGCCGAGTACAGCATATGCATTATGGAGCCCAGGAGCACCCACGGGGAAGAGCCGACGGAGGCGATTTCAGAAGCAATGCTGGGCGCAGATGTCATTTTTGCGCCCACAAGATTCTCCCTCTCACATTCCGAGGCCCGGATTCGGGCAAATGAGAACGGCGCGAGATTTATCAGTATGCCGGATTACACCAGGGATATGATGAAGGGAGGCGCGCTGGACGCCGATTTCTTGAAAATTTGCAATACCGTTCGCAAGACCGCGGAGATCCTCACCAGCGCCGATGTGATCCATATTACAACCGAGGCCGGAACAGATATCGCGCTTTGCGCCAAAGGCCGCGCGGGCAACGAGGTTTCCGGAGTCTGCAGAACTCCCGGCACGTGGGGGTCTCCCCCCAATATCGAGGCCAACGTCTCTCCCGTCGAGACGCTCTCCGAAGGAACCGTGGTGGTCGACGGCAGCATCCCGTTTCCTGAAATCGGGCTGATCCGCGAAGAATTGCGCCTCAAGATCAAAAACGGGCGCATAACGGAATTTATCGGCGGGAGGCATGCTGAAAAATTTAAAGAGCTGCTGGGCGGCAAAAGCAATCCGGCCAATCTTGTTCTGGCGGAGTTCGGTATCGGACTAAACGACAAAGCACAGCTGAAGGGTTCCATGCTGGAGGATGAAGGCGCGTACGGCACCTGTCATTTCGGATTCGGCCACAATGCGGACCAGGGCGGGCAAAACGTCGCGACGGTGCATATCGATGCGGTTTTTCGGAATCCGAACGTGGATGTCGACGGAATGAGGATCATGGAAAAGGGGCAATTATTGATATTAAAAGAGGAATAGAAAATGAAAAAAAATATTTTGATGCTTGCGGGGCCGACCGCAATCCCGGAGCGCGAGATCAAGGCGATGGACCGCCAGATTATTTTTCACAGGTCCGAAGAATTTGAAGAGATTTCAAAAGAGCTCGGCGCAAACCTGAAAAAAGTATTTAAGACCAGGCAGGAGGTTATGGTGCTGACAGGCTCCGGCACCGGCTCGATGGAGGCCGCCATAACGAACTGCTTCTGCGCGGGCGACGAGGTCGTAGCGGTTGAGCTGGGAGTTTTCAGCGCCAGGATGGCGGATATGGCGGAGGCTTTTGGACTGAAAGTGACCCGCGTCAAAAAGCCGTACGGCGAGGTCGCTGCTGTGGAAGATGTCATGCCGTATGTAAATGAGAATACCAAAGGGGTGTTTGTCATTCACAACGAGAGCGCAACGGGAGTCACCAGCGATCTCAAGGCTTTCGGGGAGGCTCTGAAGGATACGGGCGCCCTGCTTGTCGCAGATACCGTAAGCGGCATCGGGGCTTTGGATTTTGCCATGGATGACTGGCATATCGACGTCGCTTTTGCCAGCTCTCAGAAAGCGCTGATGGGTGCGCCGGGAATATCCGTGATTTGTCTGAGCGATAAAGCGTGGAAGGCAAGCGAAACGTCGACGCTTCCGAAATTCTATTTTGACCTGAGAAAAGCGAGAGATTTCGGCCTTAAGGGGCAGCACCCCTGGACCCCCGCCATTTATGCCATTATCGGTTTGAACGAAAGCGTTAAGATGATTGCGGAAGAGGGCATAGACAACGTCGTGGCAAGAAACACCAGGCTTTCGGAGATGGTTTCGGAAAAGCTCGGGTCATTGGGCATCCGCCGCTTTGCAAAAGACCCCTCTTATGCGTCGAAATCCGTCAACACGTTCTTCTATGACAAAAGTCCGGCGTTTGTAAAAAGGCTCAGGGAAGAGTACGGCATTCAGATCTACAACGGACAGGCCGACCTGCATGACACTACGTTCCGCGTGGGAACGATGGGCTATGTCGCGGAGACGGATGTGGCCGCCTTTCTGTATGCGGCTGAAAAAATAATAACAGAATTTGAACAGAGGTGAGAATCAGACATGGATTTACTTGAGAAAAAATTTGCGAAGCTGGGTGTGGACAGCGCTCCCGGCCAGGAGGTGCGGCAGAAGGCGGCGGCGCTTCCCATGAAGGGAGATAAGCTCGAAGGGGCTCCCGTGGATTTTTCGCACGGTGACGTCGACGCTTTTAAGCCTACGCCCGGCGCATTCGAGGCCTTCTGCGACGGGTACGAAACCGGCGGGGCGCAGGCCTACACAGAGTATATGGGAAAATCCGTTATCCGCGAGAAGCTTGCCGAAAAACTCGCCGATTTTACGGGAGCGCCGGTTTCCGCCGACGGCCTGATACTTACTCCGGGGACACAGGGGGCGCTGTTCCTCGCCATGGGCTCCCTGATCGCCAGGGGCGACAAGGTGGCCATTGTCGAACCGGACTATTTTGCCAACAGAAAGCTTACTGAGTTCTTCGACGGCGAGCTTGTCCCGGTCGCTCTCGATTATATGAAATCCTTCGACAGAGCCGGGCTGGACCTCGACCAGCTTGAGCAGGCTTTCAAAAACGGTGTCAAACTGTTTCTGTTTTCCAATCCGAATAACCCCACAGGCGTTATTTACACCAGTGAAGAGGTCCGCAGTATCGCGGTGCTTGCCGAGAAGTACGGCGCTTTTGTCATAGCCGACGAGCTGTATTCACGGCAGATTTTCGACAACAGGGGTTACACACATCTGAGGGCGCTCAATTTGCTGGACCCCGATCGCCTGATTACCATCATGGGCCCGTCCAAGACAGAGTCGCTCAGCGGATTCAGGCTTGGCGCCGCGTTCGGCTCGCCGATGCTTTTGAGCCGGATGGAAAAGCTGCAGGCTATCGTCTCGCTGCGGTGCCCGGGGTATAATCAGGCGGTCTTCAAAACATGGTTCAGCGAGCCGGAAGGCTGGATGCGGGAGAGGGTCCTTGCGCATCAGGCCATACGGGACGACCTTTTAAAGCTTTTTGCCTCGGCCGAGGGGATCAGCGTCAGGCCTACGGAGGGCGGAAGCTATATATTCCCCCGGGCAAAGGGATTAAGAGTAAATATTCAGGATTTTTCAAAAATTCTGCGCCTGCAGGCGAGCGTGACCGTTACTCCGGGGACCGAATTCGGGCCGCAGTTTACCGACTGTTTCCGGCTGAATTTCTCTCAGGACGCCGCTAAGGCGCACGACGCGATCGAGCGCACGCTTAGTATTATTGGGAGGTATCGCTGATGAAGCGCGTTGGCTTTCTGGGGTGCGGCAAAATCGGCGGGACAATGCTGCGCGATCTGGTTTTAAGCGGCGAGCATTCCGTCGCGTTTGTCCAGGACCCTTTTTACAAAAAGGCCGGAGAAGATATGTTCCCGGTTGTCGGCGGCATGGACGAGGAGCTGCTGGCGAATACCGACCTGGTCGTTGAGGCGGCTACGTCGGCCATATTGACGGAGAATATAAGCGGCATCTTAAAGCATTGCGATTTAATGATCTTTTCCGTAACGTCCTTTTCCGACGAGGCCTTTTATGAATACGCGACTGCCCTTGCCCGGCAATACGGGAGAAAGATATACCTGCCCCACGGCGCTATTTTGGGTATTGACGGCATCGGCGACGGCAGCAGGCTGATAAGCTCGATTAAAATTGAAACAACAAAAAACCCGAATAGCCTGGGGCGCGCGGACACGGAAAGAACAGTCGTTTACGAGGGGACAACAAGGGGAGCATGCAAAGCCTACCCCCGGAATGTCAATGTACACGCGACGGTAGCGCTGGCAGGCATTGGATTTGATCGGACGCGCTCGGCAATCGTCTCGGACCCGGCAGTCGATACCAATTCCCATAAAATCACGGTGGATGGGGAAGGAATCCATTTTGAGGTCGTTGTCAGCAGCTTTTCAAGCGGCGGGGTAACGGGCAAGTATACGCCGTATTCCGCGGTAGCGAGTCTGCACAGAATTTTGGATAACAAATCAGGCTTTTGCTTTGTCTGATTTTTTTTCGAGCAAAGCCCAGACTTATTTAATGGCCGCTGAACAAAACAAAAACTCAGTCATATCAAGCCTTTCAATCTGTTTTTGTTTTGTTCAGGTGCAAGGCTTTTGGCTGTTTCCAGCCAAAAACCTTGCACCTTGGGTTTGCGGCGTGTGTCCGCAAATCCAAGCGGACAGTCAAACAATGCATCTGAAGCGGCAAAACAGGCTCGTTTTGCCGCCCGGAAAGGTGGAAACCGCCTTTCCGGCAAATGCGATTCGCAAATCGCATTTGTTCAGTGGACATTATTTACATGGACAATCCCCCAATCGCAGTTCTATTTTGCTGCGATTGGGGGATTTTTCAGCGGAAAGGCTCGGATTTTACGATTTCAACCAGCCCCGAATCGCCTTCCTTTTCAGGAAAAGCACCGGGATCAGGCAGATAAGGGTGGCCGCGCCGCACGCAGGGAAGCCCGATCTGCCGCCTAAGTGTTCCATCACCGTGCCCGCGAAAAAATTGCCCACCGGGGTGGAGCCCTGGTTTAAGAAGGAATAGACGCTCATCACCCTTCCACGGTATTCATCGGATGAATAGATCTGGAATATGGAGTTGCCGCGGTTTATGAACGCAAGATTGCAAAAACCGACCGCCGCCGTTAAAACGAGCGCTGCAAAATGGTTTCGGACAAAAAACATTATTATCTGGATGGAGGCTGTTGCGGTGCCGCTGATAAGGAGAATCCTTCGTTTGATCCCGGTTTTTGCGGTGGCGGCCATAACGATTGCCGCCGTAAAAGCGCCGACCCCGATCGCCGTCATCAGCGACGTGTACGCATCGGCGCCCATTTCGAGCACCGATTTTGTAAAGACCGGGATGATGACATCGTTGTTCATGGCGAAAGTACAGACAACTGCCATGATAAGCACATTGACAGACATCGTTTCATTGCTCCATATGTATTTGAGACCCTCCGCGATCTCCTGCACCGCGTTCCTTCTGATTCTTTTCGGCACGGTGTCGTTCGTCTTCATCAAAAAGAGCCCCGTCAGCACGGCAAGATAGCTGAGCGCGTTTAATAAAAAGCAGAAAACGATCCCGTATTTCAACATCACGATTCCCGCTGCCGCCGGCCCGATGATTTTGGCGAGGTTTACGACGGTCGAGTTTAAGGATATGCCGTTCATGACGTCCGCTTTGCCGACAAGCTCGATAAAGAAGGATTGACGGGCGGGCATGTCGAGCGTCTGCGTCAGGCCGAAGAACGCGCTGAGAACGAGGATATGCCAGTAGCGGATGACGCCCGAATAGGTGAGGAGCGTTAAAACGACCGCCTGCAGCATAAATAAAAACTGGGTCAGAAGAAGGATCTTTCTCTTCGGGAACCGGTCGACGAATACTCCTGCGAAAAGCGTGAACAAAAGCATCGGCGTAAATTGGCACACGCCGAGCAGGCCGACGAGAAACGGTGATTTTGTAATCGTATAGACAAGCCACACCTGAGCCGTCCGCTGCATCCAGGTGCCCATGAGCGAAATACACTGACCGAACCAGAAGTACCGAAAATTCTTGTATTTGAGGGAAGAAAAGGTCGTTTCAAGCACAAAGGCAATTTTACCTACAGTCATCAATGTCGAACACCTGATTTGTTTTTAATTGTAATTACGGTTTCTCAACCGGAGGAGATGCAATTTGCATGTATCCATAATCAACAATATTACACTCAAATTTTTGCCTGTGCAAGAGATACTGCATATAATTGCTGCTATGATGCCTCTTCGGCCGCGCGGCACATCCGCTTTCCCGCCCGTTTTGCGGTTTGTTTGGCAAACGCTATTTACATTTATTTCCTTTTGTGATAAAATTTTTCACATGCAGTCCATAAGGCATCGCTTCCAAGCTGACCGCGGCATGCATTTTTCGGCAGTCGGGAAGCAGCCGACCGCGGTTTGATAAACAAAGCTGTTTTTTTATAAACTGATCCGGGTGAAAGGAGGACGAAAATGCCTTTTAAGATTGCAACCCTGCCGGGGGACGGCATCGGTCCGGAGGTCGTTCGGGAGGGCATGAGGGTGCTCAAGGCGGCCGAAGAGATGATCGGAGGGTTCTCCCTCGAATTCGAGCTGCTGGATGCCGGCGCCGACTGTTTTTTAAAGACCGGAGTGGCGTTTCCCAAAGAGAATTTTGAGATGTGCAAGGCCTCCGACGCGATTTTTCTGGGTGCCATGGGCCTTCCCCAGGTTGTCCAGGAGGACGGCACCGAGGTTCAGGGAAAAATCGTCATCGAAATGAGAAAGCAGCTTGACATGTATGCGGGCCTGCGCCCGATCAAGCTCCGTCCCAACATAAAATCCGTTATCGGCAAGGAAAAAATCGATCTTGTCATCATGCGGGAGAGCACCGAGGGCCTGTTCGCCTCCTTCCAGGCGGGGGCCAGCGTTTTTGACGAGGTGCACGTCGACTCCATGGTGATAACCAGAAAAGGCACCGAGCGGATCTGCGATTATTCGTTTAAGCTCTCTGAAAAGAGGAACGGGCGCCCGCTGGACAATAAACGCGTCGTCACCTGCGTCGACAAGTCCAACAACTTTAAAGGAATGGCCTTCTGGCGAAAGATCTACGACGAGGTTGCCGGGCGATACCCCGAAATCCAAAGGGATTATTCCTATGTCGACGCCATCACCCTGATGCTGATCCAGA
Organism: Clostridiales bacterium UBA6114; assembly: GCA_002423435.1. GTDB lineage: Bacteria > Bacillota > Clostridia > Oscillospirales > Butyricicoccaceae > UBA6114. The sequence continues at coordinate 37,085 of DIWE01000020.1, read as the reverse complement.
AGCCGGAGGCGTATGACGTCATCGTCGCGGAAAACATGTTCGGAGACATTATTTCCGACCTTGCGGCCGGGCTTGTAGGCGGGATGGGCATGGCCCCCTCCGCCGAGATCGGAGACCGCCACGCCATGTTTGAGCCCGCCCACGGCTCCGCGCCCACGATAGCGGGGAAAAACATCGCAAATCCCGTGGCGACCGTGCTGTCCGGAGCATTCATGCTGGAATGGCTGGGCGAACGCTTCGGAAACGAGGGCGCGCTCACGGCCGCGAAGCTGATCGACAAAGCGGTGGACAACGCGCTTAAAGCGGGGTATCTGACCTCGGATGTCGGCGGCGACACGAAGACCACCGAGCTAGGCGGACAGATCATCCTTGAGCTTAAAAGCTTGTCTGACCCCGGATGCGGGCTTGCGACTTAAAATGCCTCGGGAAACGCGTCGGGTAAATATAAAAGAATACATACAGGCGGATCGGAGGCCGGACCGCATACTTAATAAAAAAGCGTCCGGACGCAGAACCGGTCCGGTAAAGGGGCAGCGGGAGTTGCCTTTATCAAGGAGGGGTTAATGTGGTAGATTTTCATCGCATCAGGAATCCGGAAAATAACCGGTATTTGACGAAGCTGCTTTCCGATTTTGAACTGACGCTGCCGGAAGGCGCGGACGACAATCTCGGCGTCTTTGACAACGGGGAGCTGATCGGGTGCGGCTTTCTCAAGGGAAACATGCTTCAGGGGCTCGCGGTGGACAGAAGCAGACAGGGAGAGGGGCTGTCGGCCTCGCTCGTGACCGAACTGATCAAAATGGCGGCGGAGCGCGGTATCACCCATTTAAACGTTATCACCAAGCCGTCGATGGCGGGCCTTTTGTCGGGCATCGGCTTAAAGCTCGTTGCCGAGGCGCCGCCCTATGCGTCCTTTCTCGAATACGGCACGGGAAACGTCGCGGCTTACATACAAAATCTAAAAAAACTGGCCGAGGAAAAGCCGGAAAGCTGCGCCTGCCTCGTGATGAACTGCAACCCCTTTACAAAGGGGCACCGTTACCTGGTCGAAAAGGCGAGCTCGGAAAGCGAGTGGGTATGGCTCCTTGTGGTACAGGAGGATCTGTCGGTGTTTCCGTTTGAACACCGTTTTGAACTGATTTGCGAGGGGACGAAGGACCTAAAAAACGTCTGCGTCATACCGGGCGGGGAATACGTCATCTCGTCGGTCACCTTTCCATCGTATTTCACAAGAGACGAAAACCTCGCCGCGGCACAGGGCGCGATGGACGCCGCTATCTTCGCCGAGGTCATCGCGCCGGCCCTGCGCGTAAAAAGGCGGTTTGTCGGGACCGAGCCCACGAGCAAATCGACCAATCTCTATAACCGCGCCCTCCAGGAACGGCTTCCGCCGAAGGGCATCGAAGTAATCGAGATCGAACGCGTCGCCGTCGACGGGACTGTCGTCAGCGCGTCGAAGGTGCGCGAGTCCATTAAAAACGACGATTGGGACGAGGTAAAAAAAATGGTGCCGGACAGCACCTATCGTTACCTTACGTCGCCCATGGCCAGGCAGGCCATAGAAAAAATCAAAGCGACGTAAATCTTCGCGTCTTTCTTGAAGAAACCGACAGCATCCGACAAAGAGCCGGGATTCATCACGGAAAAGCTGAGAAGGAAGGTGGAACGAAATACTGCTAAGCTCCGGAAAAAACAGAACCGGCGGTCGGATATGCTTCTTATGCGCGGTCAGGTTACGATTTTAGTAAGGAGTGAAGAAAGCATTGACAATCAAAAGAATTGCGGCGGCGGGAACTTTGGAGTCGAGCGACGCCCTTGTAACCCTCGAGCCCTCCGAAGACCTGACGATCACGATCGAATCGGTGGTAAAGGAGATTTTCGGGGATCAGATTGAAGCGTGCGTAAAGGGAACGTTACAGCGCCTGGGCGTGACCGGCGCCAAGGTGCATGTTCAGGACAAGGGGGCTTTTGACTGCACGATTTCGGCGCGGGTGGAAACGGCCGTATTAAGGGCCATGAAGGAGGCGGTCTGAGATGCGAATCAGAAGGAGCATGCTTTTTATCCCCGGAAACAACCCGGCCATGATGCTCAATGCGCCGATCCTGGGAGCGGACACCATTATATTCGACATTGAGGACGCCGTGCAGTATCAGGACAAGGACGCGGCGCGTGTTCTGATCAGAAACGCCCTTAAAACGTTTCCCAGAGACAGGATCGAATTTGCCGTCCGCATCAACGACGTGACGACGCCATACTGGAGGGAGGATCTGGAGACTATTGTCGAGGGCAGACCGGACGCCGTTGTCGTCCCGAAAGCGGAGCATGCGGACAAAATGGAGATGCTCGATCAGTTCGTCCTGGACCTGGAGAGAAAGCACGGCCTTCCGGAACGGGGAATCAAATTTCTTCCCCTTCTTGAAACCGCGCTGGGCATTCAAAATGCGTATCAGGTCGCAGGCACCTGCAAAGGGCGCTCAGACGGCCTCATGATGGGCAACGAGGACCTGATGACCGACCTGTGCGGCGTGCGCACCGAGGACGGCTGGGAGGTCTTTTTTGCGCGCCAGCAGGTGGTCATAGCGGCGAGAGCGGCGGGGCTGCCGCCCATCGATTCCGCTTATGCCGATGTGGAAAATATCGAGGGACTGAAAAAGGATACCCATTTCAGCCGCACGCTGGGCTATGCGGGCAGAGCCATCGTGTCTCCCCGCCATGTCAGGATCGTCAATGACGAATGGACGCCGTCCGACGCCGAGATCAAATATGCCCACGAGGTCATGGACGTGCTTGAGGACGCAAAGAAATCGGGCAGGGGCGCCGTAACCCTGTACGGCAAAATGATCGACGCCCCCCTCGTGGAGAGGGCCCGGAGAATCCTCGGCATTGCGGATATGATCAGGAAGGGGGAGAAATAGATGGATAAGCTCGTAAAGACGCTGGAGGACGCCATTCGCCTGTGCGGTTTGAAGGACGGCATGACGGTCGACTTTAATCACAATTTAAGAAACGGCGATCACGTTGTCGCCATGGTCATGCGGGAGGTCGCGAGGCTCCGAATCAGGGATATCAAAATCTGCGCGTCCGGCATTCTGGACGGAATGATCGAGCAGGGGCTGGGGGAGCTGATCGAGACCGGAGTGGTCCGCGCGGTGGAAACCACGGGCAATTCCATCCTGCTGGGCGAGCTTGTCTCCCGGGGCAGATTCAGCGACCTGTGCAGGTTCCACACGCACGGCGGGCGCCCCCGCTCCATCATTAACGGTGAGGTCAAAATCGATGTCGCCTTTGTCGCCGCGCCCACGGCCGACCCGATGGGAAACTGCAACGGGGTCGACGGGCCGAACGCTTTCGGTTCCATGGGGTTTTCCATGACGAGCAGCCGGTACGCCGATAAGGTGGTCGTCATCACCGACAATCTCGTGCCCTATCCCTTAAACAGGGCCTCCATCGACGAAACGCTGGTCGATTATGTTGTTAAAGTGGACTCCATCGGCGATCCGAACGGCATCGCGACCGGGAGCCTGCGACCGACCAGAGACCCGAAGGCGTTGAAGCTCGCGGAGTACTCGGCGGCGGCGATCGCAAATTCGGGGCTTCTGAAGGAGGGATTTTCCTTCCAGGCGGGCGCGGGCGGCGCTTCGGTGGCCACGGCCAAATACATCAAGGATTATATGAAATCGAATAACGTCCACGGCTCCTATATTCTGGGCGGCATCACCTCGCACAGCGTCGCGCTTTTGGAGGAGGGGTGCTTCGAAACCATACTCGACACCCAGACGATGGACCGCATGGCCGTACAGTCCCTGCGGAACAATCCCCGTCACAGGGAAATTTCAGATAACATGTACGCAAATGCCTTTGCCAAAAGCTGTGCCGTAAACGGTCTCGACGTTGTGGTGCTGGGCGCTCTGTCGGTGGACACCGACTTTAACGCAAACCTGACGGTAAATTCCGCGGGCTATGTTGCGAGCGGGCCGGGAGGGCACACAGACACCTCTGCCGGAGCCAAAATGTCGATGATCGTCGTCCCTCTGGTGAGGACGCGGTATCCCACCGTTGTCGATCGGGTGATCAGCGTTACAACCCCCGGCAAGGATGTAAACGTCGTCGTCACCGAGTACGGCATCGCGGTAAATCCCAAGGACGCCGAATTAAAGACGCGGTTCAAGGACGCGGGGCTAAAGGTCGTCGAGATCGAGGAGCTTTGGAAGCTCGCCGAGAGCATGACCGGCAAACCGGCCCCGATCCGCTTCGGCGACAGGGTGGTCGCCCATGTCGTCCACCGCGACGGATACGTGATCGACGAGGTCCGCAACGTTTTGGGCTAAAGGCGCGCCGTAAAGTGCCGCGTAAAATCAAGTGAAAGGAGGATTGGATATTTCCGGTATGCCGCCGTAACCCTTTTTCCCATACGGTTTCGTCAGCGCATCCGTTTACCCCGCCTTTAGATGACTCTTTTGCCGTTTTTTGTGGAGGTTTCCGAATATTGCGGTCCCTTATGATTACAATTCACAGGTCATCTGATTAAAGAAGGATGGTAGATATTATGACTACTCCAGGAACAGTCGATGCCAAAAACAGCGGCGCAAAAATTATGGGGATCCCTTTCTGGTATTTCATGGTACTGTTTGTGGTTATTATGGTCGGCGTATTGTCCGGAAAGGCGCCTGTAAACTTTTTGACCGGTTTTGTGTTTACGCTTGTCTTGGGCGCGTTTCTCACGTGGCTTGGCGGACTTAACAAATATCTGGATATGGTCGGCGGGCCGTCGCTCTTGTGCCTGTTTGTGCCCACGATTCTTTATTATTTTCACATTCTTCCCGAAAGCACCTCTGAGCTTGCGAATGCGTTTTACACCGATATGGGGTATATCGAGTTCTTTATCGCGGCGCTGATTGCCGGAAGCCTTCTGAGCATGGACCGCAAGATCCTTGTAAAGGCCGGCTCCCGCTATGCCGTTCCGCTGGTTATCGGTCTGGCGGGCGCCCTGTTGCTCACCGGCGCGGTCGGTGCTCTAACCGGCTACGGTTTTAAGGCTGCAATCAGGAATATCGCAATCCCGATCATGGGCGGCGGGATAGGCGCCGGGGCGATTCCGATTTCCCAGGTGTACGCGGGCTACGGAGGGGCTCAGGACACGATTCTTTCCTCTCTGTTGCCGGCGGTTGCGCTGGGCAATCTGTGGGCCATCCTTTTTGCCGCCGTTTTAAGCATGCTCGGCAATAAATCCGACCGTTTCTTCAAGGGCTTTTCCGGTAAGGGCTCGATAATGCGCGGCGGAGAACAATATGAGGTGCGGGAGGAGGATAAGGTGACGGGCGCCGAATACATGAGCATGGGCGTAGGGCTGCTCGTGGCGGGCGCGCTCTATCTCCTCGGCCGCCTCATCAGCGCCTATCTGGTCCCCGGCATCCATGCCTACGCCTGGACGATCCTTGCCGCCGCCATTCTGAAGATCAGCGGGATCGTGCCGAAATATATGGAAAAGGCGGCGGGCGACTGGTACGGGCTGATTTCCAGTATCGGCCTTCCCACCATGCTGGTCTGCACCAGCTTTGCCGTCATCGACATTCCCACCATTTTAAGCGCTCTTTCAAACCCCGCGTATCTGGTTCTTACCATGGTAACCGCCGCGGTTGCCGCCATTTTTGCCGGTTTCGGCGGATACCTTGTAAAGATGAACTTTGTGGAATCCGGTATTACGGCGGGCCTCTGCATGGCAAATATGGGCGGATCGGGGGATATCGCGGTGCTCGGCGCCTCCAAACGCATGAACCTGATGCCGTTTGCCCAGATTTCGTCCCGTCTCGGCGGAGCTTTGGTGATTATGCTTGCGTCTTTTCTGGCCCCGTTACTGATGTGACCGGGCAGATAAAAAGATTCTCATTTAAAATTGAAAAAGGCATTCCCGGCGCTTAAAAACGGTATCTGTTTTATAAAAAACGATAAAATGGCCGCCTCGATACGAGGCGGCCGCTGCTTTTTATGTGTTTCAGGCGTCGGGAGTCCTGTCCCTCATCAAATATGCGCAGATAAGCCCCAGCACACCGAATGCGGCCCCGATCCACATGACGACCTCAAACGCGCTCAAGAAAACGGACTGCGCGTCTCCCTGCCGTCCTGAAAAATAATCGGAGATTGCGTTGAAAAGCGAGGCTCCGATCGTGGTTCCGGCAATCATACCGATATAGCGGAACGTCGCGAGCACTCCGGACGCGACGCCCTGCTGCGAGCGCGGGGCCGCGCTCAAAATCGCGGAGTTGTTTGGGGCGGCAAACGTTCCCGTCCCAAGACCCGCAAAAACCAGACCCGATATTAAAAGTCCGGACTGCGCGGCCGATGCATGGCTCATGATACCGAATAAGGCGAGGCTTAAAGCGCTGAAAAACATGCCGAGCATGGTCAGCTTCCGCGTGCCCGTTTTATCGGACAAAGCACCCGCAATCGGGGCGCACACCGTCATGACAAGCGGCGTGACGGCCAAATAAATTCCGGTCTGCAGCGCGGAAAAATGTAAAATCCGGTCGAAATAGAACGGGATGATAAACATTACCAGAAAGAAGCACAGGTAATTGAACGCGGCGCCCAGCGAACCGAAGCCGAAATTCCTGATCCGGAACAGGCCGAGATCGATCATGGGGGATGCGCGTTTGCGCTCGACCCGGATAAACGCACAGACTGCCGCGATGAATATGATAAGCAGCAAAGTCATAATCGGGGCGCGGTAATACGCAATCACGCCGGCGTTTACAAACAGGGTGATCGACGCCATCACGGTTAAAAACAGGAAGATCCCTTTCAGGTCCGGAAGCTTTTTGTCCAGAAGTACAATTTTCGGAACGGCAAGCATCCCCAGAAGCACACCGCCGATGCCGAAAGGCACCGTGATGAAGAAGGTGGATTGCCAGCCCCAGAGCTCTGTCAGAAGGCCGCCGAGGACCGGGCCGAGCGAAAGCCCGATATAGGTCATAAGAGCCTGCAGGCCCAAAGCCCGGCCGCGCTGCTCGGGAGGAAACGTGATGCTTAAAAGCGCCGGGCCGACCGACAGGATCATCGCGCCTCCAAAAGCGAGGAGCGCCCTTCCGAAAAGCAGCGCCGGAAAATTCCTCGATAAACCGCATATGACCGCCGCGCAGACAAAAAGGGCAAAGCCGGCAAGAAAAATGCGGCGATGCCCCCAAAGGTCCGAGAATCTTCCGATCGGGACCAGAAACATGGTCAGGACAAGGAGATAGATCAAAACGACCCATTCCGACCTACCGGACGAGATTTTCAGGGAATGCTCGATCGTGGGCAGTATGGTATTGGTTATGCTTGTATTGAGCGAGGACAAAAACGTGCCCGTCCCCACGCATAACAAAACGTACCATTTCCGATGAGCAGCATTCGTTGACATGACATCATTACCGTCCCTGTATGAGAGTTTGCCAACTATAGTATAAGACTTTCGAGGGCGTGGTTCAATCGAATCACAGGGGATTTCGCAATGAATTTTCGGCAACCTGTGCAAAGGCGGTCGGACGCAGGCCGCCGAAGGTTTCTTCCACAATATTCATAAATTCCCGGATCGTGGTGGAAAGGTCGTCCTCGCACTGGTATACCATTGACACTGTCCAGGCTGAGCTGTATTCATCTTCGATATAGCAATAAGTGGCGTTCCAGGGAGGCATGAAAAAGTTGTGGTAGTATTCCGGCATAAAGGCAAGCCCGATGCCGGCGGCGGACATACGTTTAATGGTCTCAATACTCTTCGACTCGAATACGATGGGCGGGTCGATGCCGGCCTTTTGAAATACGATTTCCGTCATCTGCCTGATGCGCTGTCCGGGCTGTCCCACAATAAACGGTTCATTTGACGCGAGGCGGATGTCGACATATGGGAAAGCCTCCCCGGGCTTATAGTAAAGATGCTCGTTTAACCAATGCTTTAAGGGGAGGGACAACAGGATCTTCGAAGTGAAGATCGGCTTTTGGGGGAAAGCGATATTTTTGAGAACCGGCATTATGGCAATATCCACCGTGCCGTTTAATATCATTTCCTCAAGCTGGGTCGAAGAGCCCTCGATGGGGTTTATTTTGACATGGGGATGTTTTAGCCGGTATATGTTGCTGATGCATGGAAACATGTAAGAGCCCAGATAGAAAGGAATGCCCAGGACAATCCGGCCCGCGTCCAAATTGGAAATATCCTTGAAATTATTCTCAAGGTTTCGGAAAATTTGGAGTATTTTCAGCCCGGATTCCACAAACAGCTCTCCCGCGTAAGTCAGCTTCATCCGGTTTCCCGCGCGGGAAAAAAGCTGGATTCCCAAAGTGCTTTCGATTTTTTGAATAGACTGGCTTAAGGAAGGCTGTGCGATATACAGAACCTGTGCCGCCTTGGTGATGCTCCCCGCGTTATGTACGGTGAGCACGTAATTGATTTCGCGCATACTGATGTTTGTCAAAAAAAGCACCCCTTTTTTATATATTGTCGCGGTCCTAAACCGCTATTGATACAAGTGCTTTATTTGTAATTTGTTACAAAAATGATCAAACGAAAAAAATGACATATGTTTATTTTAGCATAAAGCCGGTGATTTCATCATACAGAAATTTGTTTGCCATATATTAATAAATTTAATACATCAAGAAGAAACGATATATTTGGGCATCGGTAAAGACGCGGAAAAATGATGAAGGCGACAACAGTCGTTTTAGTACCGTTGCGCCCTCATCATGCGATATAAAAGAGAGGATCAAGGATTTCGGACATTTACCAGAGGGTCCGGATTCTGGGTTGTTTTCCCCTTGGGTACTCTCTTTTCAATGAAGAAAAGGATGATGCCGACGATCAGACCGATAACGGAGCTGTAAAGCTCCGGCGCAATAAGCATGATTCCCGACGCCGCCCACAAAATACGGCGCACAAGCGGAACCTTGCGCAGCATATAACCCTGTATACCCACGGTAAGACAGAAGACTCCTATGATGCAGAAAAAGACCGACATCAAAATTTCATTCCACGTCCCGATCAGCAGCAAGGCGGGCTGGAAGGCCATGCAATAGGCGATCAGGAACGCGGGGATGGCCATGCCGAAAGCCGTAAATCCGATTTTGACGGCAGATGCCTGCGCAATGGGGGCCGCGGCGAAAGCCGCCATGGCAACGGGGGGCGTGATCGCCGACATGGCGCCGAAATAGAGCACAAAAAGATGGGCCGCCATGGGGGGGACGCCGAGCGAGACAATCGCGGGAGCGCCCAGGATTGCGAGAATGATATAACACGCGGATGCGGGAAGACCCATCCCCATGATCAGCGAGCCGATCATAATCAGAATGAGCAGCAGCCACAGCTCGCCGCCGGAGAGCGCGATCAGAATGTTCGCAAGCTTCAAAATAAGCCCGGAGGACTGGAGGGCCAGAAGAATCAGACCGGCGCAGGCGCAGGCCATAATGACCGTCAGAGAGCTTTTCGCGGTTTTCACAAGGATTTCCAGCCACTTGGTCCGGAGCACTTCCCGAAGCTCCTTTTTTGTCAGGGACAATAAAACCAGCAGAATGCAGCAATAAAGGCAGGCCTTGTCGGCCGGATACTGCAGTACGGCAAGAACATAGACGAGCACGGCCAAAGGGGCGATGTAAATGTGCCCGCCCTCTTTCAGCACTTTTTTTGCGTCGGGGACCTCATCATCGGGAAGTCCCTGCAAATTGAGGGCGCGCGCCCTCAGATCGACGCAGATGTAAAGCGCGAGATAGTATAAAATTGCGGGGATGGCGGCCGCCTTGCAGACGTCCCAGTAAGGGACGCCGAGAATATCCGCCATGATAAAGGCGGCAGCACCCATGACCGGGGGCATGATAAGCCCCCCCGTGGAGGCGACGGACTCTACCGCGCCGGCAAAATAAGGGGTTATGCCTACCTTTTTCATCAGGGGGATGGTAATGGTGCCTGTCCCCACGACATTTGCAACGGCGCTTCCGCTGATGGAGCCGAACAGCGCGCTGCCGAATATGGCGACCTTCGCGGGACCGCCCCTCACCTTTCCGAAACCGCTGTTTGCAAGCCGCAGGAAGAAATCGCTTCCGCCCAGGGACTCGAGAAGCTGGCCGAACAGAAGGAAAATAAACACCTGATTGGTCGAAACGCCCAGAACACTGCTGAATATTCCCTCGGTGCACATATAGCCCATGGAAACGATCTGGGGAAGCCGTACGCCCGGATGGCGAAAAAGCGCGGACGGGACATATTTCCCGAGGTAGGCGTACAGCAGAAATACGACCGCGATCAACGGCATTGCCCAGCCTGTTACCTTTTTTGTGCCCCATAAAACCATGATGATCAGCAGTATTCCCAATATTTTATCGCTTTGCCACGGAATGGTAAGGCGCATCGGCTCGGCCATATCCATCCAGTTGAAAGCGACGTTAAAGCAGGATATCAGAGCTGCGACGCAAAGGACGATGCCCAGCGTATAGGACAGCGTTTTCTGCGTTTTGTCGCCCGGTCGTTCCTTGGGGTAAATCAGGAATACAAGGGCAAGGCCCAGCCCCAGATGGATGCTTCTCTGCATCATGCCGGGAAAAGGCATGTAAAAAGCGGTGTAAATCTGAAAGAGGGTCAAAGCTGCGCCGAGAAAAATAACCAGCCTGTCTGTGATCTTTTCAATTCTCAAGAAGTCCACTCCTTTTTTACTTCAAAAGCCCGATCTCCTTAAAATACCTTTCCGTACCGGGATGCAGCGGGGCGATTGCGGTATCGATGGTATTTTGCGCGGTGGCCCCCTTTACGCCGGCAAAGGTGGTTACCCACTCGTCGTAATTTTCATTGAGCGCCTTTGCCATCTGGTAGGCAAGCTCCTCGGGAAAGTCTTCCGTGACGATCAGGGCATAGGGGCTGCCGACGCTGTGATACTCCTCCGTCTGTCCGGTATAGGTGCCCGCCGGCCTGACCGCGGGGGAAAGATAGCTGCAGGTATCCAAAAACAGCTTTTTTTGCTCGTCGCTGAATTCAATAAAACGCGCGCCGCCCGGCATTGTAAAGATTTCGGTCACGGAGGAGTGGGGATCGCAGGCGCAGATCCACAGGGATTCGATGTTGCCGGTCTTGAGCGCGTCCATGCTTTCGGCGGGCGTAAGGTACTGAAGGTCGTAATAGCCGTCGTCCCGTCCCATTGCCTTTAGGAGATCGGCGATTAGAAGCTGTCCGGAATTGCCCTTGTTGCAGATGGATACCTTTTTCCCTTTGAGATCCTCTATGGTCTGATAGGAGGAGCCCGCCGGCACGATCACGCTTAAAGTGCTGTTGGGGGATCCGTATAAGGTACGAAGCTGTGGGCAGGCCTCAATTTTCTCTTCCGGGCTCCCGTTTAAATACTTGTCGATATAGGCCGCGGAGGCGACACCCACCGGGAGCTCCCCGGCGGCCACCCGGACAAGGTTTTCTCCGCCGCCGGTGGTGATCTGCGGAGTGACGTTGATGTTTTCACAGTGATCGCTGATTACCTTGGCTGCGGAAGAGACATACATATAGGTCCAGCCGCCCGTGGTGGTGGCACCCATCATCATTTCGGCGACTCCGTCTACGACCGGAATATTGTCGCTGCCCTGAAAGGCCGGCTCCGCGGCAGTGCCGGAAGGTGCGGCGGCGGAGGTGGAGGATGTGTCGGAAGGAAGCTGCGATGAGGCGGGGGCAGAAGAGTCGCATCCGGCAAACAAAATACTGGTCGCTACTGCAAACGGCACAACGGTCAGAAGGAATCGCTTCGTAAATTTTTTCATTGATACCGCACTCCTTATCAATCTCAATGGAAGTTCTGGATACGCTTATTTATCACGTTACTGTGCATTCCCGGCATCGGTACGACGGGTACCGACGCCGGGAATTCTCGTTATCCGGCGTTATTTGAGCACGCCCTTTTCCCTCGCGTATTTCTCCACGCCGGGGTGTAGGGGGGCGTAAGCGTTCTCGACGGTCGCGGTCAGGATGGAGCCCTCGACATTGGAGGCGATCCCGACCCATTCCTCGTATTTTTCGTCCAAAGCCTTTGCGATTTCATACGCGGTGTCCTCGGGGAAATCCTCGGTCACAAGAAGGACATACGGGCTTCCGACGCTGACGACATCCTTGTCCTGTCCGTTATAAGTGCCGGCGGGCCGGACGGCGGGTTTTAAATACGGAACCTTGCTGAGCAGGGTATCGAGCTTGTCCTGCGGGAATTCAAGGAAGCGCGCGCCTCCGGGCATCATGAATACTTCCGTCATCGCGGTATGCGGGTCGGAGGTATTGGTGAAGAAGGCTTCAATGGTTTTTGTTTTCATCGCGTCAAGGCTTTCGTTCATTGTCAAAAACTGAAGGTCATAATAGTCCCCGCCCATGCCGAGCACGTCGAGAAACGATGAAATGGACTCGTAGGCCGAACCGCCCTTGTTTCCGATGGAGACCTTCTTCCCTTTTAAGTCCTCCATGGTCTGGTAAGGGGAATCCTTTGCGACAATAATACTGAATATGGTCGATTTGGAGACCCAGAGGGTGCGGAGGTTTTTGCTCGCGTCGATTTTCTCTGCGGGGGAGCCGTCGTAAAACTTCTGGACGACATTGCTCCCCGCGATCCCGAGAGGCATTTCGCCGGACAGGATACGGACAATATTTTCGCTGCCTCCCGTGGTGATCTGGGCGGTAACGTTTACAGAGGGCACATACTTGTTGATAATCTCCGCCGCCGCCGCGCCCCAGATGTAAGTAAAGCCGCCGGTGGTCGCGGTCCCCATCATCATTTCGGCCTTTTTGTCGGATGACGAAGACGCTGTGTTTTGCTGGGAGCCGCCGTCCGATGAGGGGGCGGCCGACTGCCCGGAACTGCAGCCGGTAAACGCTGCGATCACGATAAGCATTGCGATAAACAGTGCGGTTGCCCGTTTGCTGGTCTTTTTCATTTTTTACCCTCTCCATTTCTGTATGGCGCCCGGACCGAAAGACTCCATTTAAAGCGCGGCATGCTACAGCCGGCATGCTGCATGTCCGGACACGGTTAATTGTAAAAAAATGCCGAAATACAAATTCTTTGGATTAAGAATAATCGGTCGGAAAATGTCGTTTGAGCAATGTTTTTACCATATTATTGTAATCTCTGTTGCCCTCGTAGTCTAATACATAATTTGAATGGGATTATAGGTAATGACTAATAAAGTATTAAATTGCCATTTTGTTTTTGTTCAGTTTTGAAAAAACAGAAGAGTGCCTTCGGCCGTCAGCCTGTCCTCGGAGAGCAAACGACGAGAAGAGCTCTCTCTATAGGTGATTCCTATGACGACGATTAATTATATGTATTAGACACAGGGCCGCTGTGATTTTATAATGAACACGACTCCATTAAATGACGGCAATATTTACAGATAAAACCGAAAGGGAGGAAAACTTTTTGTCTAAGAGCACAAAACAGTCGGTATCGGAAATAATCGCGGATTTTGCGCTTTCGCTTCAATTAAAGGATATTCCGCCTCAGGTAATCCGGCATGGAAAGCTTCTCCTGACGGATACGTTTGGAGTGGCCATGTCTTGTCAGAAAATGGAGCACGCTTCGGCGATCAAAAGAGCGATTGCGGAGATGTCGAAGGACGGGCCGTGCACGCTCTGGGGGAGCGTGGACCGCTCGCCGCTTGCCGACGCCGTGCTTTATAACGCCGCTTTGATCCACGGCGCCGATTACGACGACACCCATGTCGGAGGCATTGTGCATCCGAGCGCCTCGGTTGTCAGCACCGCGGTTACCGTCGGGGAATATGTCGGCGCCTCGGGAGAGGAAATGCTTGCGGCGATCGTCGCGGGATGGGAAATCATTGTGAGGCTGGCCCTTGCATCCGGAGGGCGTTTTCATGATATCGGCTATCACGGCACCGGGATCGTCGCGCCCTTTGCAGCCGCCTGTGTGGCGGCAAAGCTGATGAAGCTTCCGAAAACGGTGCTTGTCAATGCCCTGGGGATCTGCGGAAGCCAGGCCGCGGCCATCCAGGAATTTCTGCGCGACGGCACATCGGTAAAGAAAATACATCCGGGCTGGGGAGCGCACAGCGCCGTGTACGCCTTGATGATGGCCAAAGAAGGATTTACAGGCCCGAGAAAGGTGTTCGAGGGCGACTTCGGGCTGTGGAAAACCCATATCGGAACGAATGAGGGCCTTGAGGAGGCGTTCTCGGATCTGCTGAAGGTCTGGCGCACGAAGGAGATCACGTTCAAGATCTATCCGGTTTGCCATATGACCCATTCCTTCATCGACTGTATGCTTTCCCTGCAGAAGGAACACGGCATCGACCCCGAGGATATCGCTTCCGTCGAGTGCAGAATCGAGACGCGCTGCTATCATATCGTGTGTGAGCCGAGGGAGGCGAAGGTGCGCCCGGGCACCGACTATATGATGCGTTTCAGCCTTCCGTATGTTGTCGCGGTGAGCGCCCTGCAAAAGCGGATGAGCCCCTGGGAGATCGATATGAAGTACGCCCTTGACGAAAAGGTCCGGGCGCTTATGGATAAGGTCGTTTGCGTTGACGACAATGAAAAACAAAACCCCGGCTATTTCCCCGGCTGGCTTCGGATCACGATGAAAGACGGCAGGGTTTATACAAAGGACCAGCGGTTTGAGATGGGCACGCCGCAAAATCCGATTAGCACCGATGCGGTGATGACCAAATTCAACAATAATCTGAGCGCTTACTACACGCAGGAGCAAAGACAACAGATATTGGCTATTGTCGACAGGTTTGACAGTCTGGAAAACGCATCGGAGCTCATCGACAGTCTCCTTTTGAAGCAGGCTTAATGCGGTGCTTTCCGTACCAAATGAAGTAAGGCAGCGCACACTTTTTAAGCAGGATGAATTGATACATATACTGGAGGAATTGCTATGGGACAGACGCTCGTGGAAAAAATCCTGAGCGAAAAACTCGGCCGGGACGTAAAAGCGGGGGAAACGGTGATCGTCGATGTGGACTTTGCGGCGCTCCACGACGGGTCGGGGCCGCTTTTGGTCCGGCTGCTCAAAGAACGGGGGTATGAAAACGATCCGCTGTTCGATTCGAACAGGATTCTTTTTGCCAATGAGTTCGGACCCGTTCCCACAAAGGAAGTCGCGAACGAACACGCGCTTACCCGGAATTTTGCCCATGAACACGGGTGTCACTGGCAGGAGGGAGGCACCGGTCATGTGCACGCCCATGTTTACGAGGAATTTCTGAAGTGCGGAACCGTCTGTATCGTGGGCGATTCCCATACCACCGTCCACGGCGCGTTCGGCTGCTTTGCGACCGGCTGCGGCTCGACGGATATGGTGGCGGTCGTGCGGCTCGGGAAAACGTGGATCAAGGTGCCGGAAACCTTCCGCGTCAACGTGACGGGAAAGCTGCCCAAGGGCGTCTATTCGAAGGACATCATGCTGACGCTCGCAGGCATCATCAAATCGGATCAGGCGATTTACAAATCCCTTGAGTTCAGGGGAGACACCATAAGCTCTCTTTCCATGGACGGGCGGCTCACCATCACCAGCATGGGCGTGGATGTGGGCGCAAAAAACGCGATTATGGAGACCGACGAGCACACGAGGGAATTTATGGCCTCTTACGGGAGAGAGGACGGCTACCGCAAGATCACGGGCGACGAGGAAGCGAATTACGAGAGAGTGATCGACATCGACGCGACTAAGCTCCAGCCGACGGTTTCAAAGCCCCATTATGTTGAAAACGTCGATCTTGCCAAAAATTGCAGCGATGTAAAGGTCAATATGGTATTTATCGGCAGCTGCACCAACGGCCGGGTCGAGGATATGCATATCGCGGCGGACATCTTAAGGGGAAAGAAAGTGGCTCCGGGAGTGCGGCTGCTGGTGATCCCCAATTCCACCTCTGTATATAAGGAATGTATGCGCGACGGTACGCTTTTGGCACTTGCGGAGGCGGGCGCCATGATCGAAGCGCCGAACTGCGGCCCCTGTATGGGCGTCCATCAGGGAATTCCGGGCGACGGCGACGTGGTTGTCGCGACCCAGAACCGCAACTTCAAAGGCAGAATGGGAAACCCGAAGGCGAGCATTTATCTCTCAAGCCCCGCGACGGCAGCGGCCACCGCGCTGACCGGCTTTATCACCGATCCGAGAGAAATTCTTTAAACGGAATATTGTCATTTGCGGGAATCAATCAGCGAAATGGAGTTGGGAAGGTATGATCAGGAAAAATATTAAGGGAAAAGCGTGGAAATTCGGCAGCAATGTCAGCACCGATTCCATCGCTCCCGGAAGGCTGATATCTCTGCGGGCAAATCCTGCGGAGTATGCCAAGCATGTTTTGGAGGACGCAAGACCGGAATTTGCCAAAGGGGTTCAAAAGGACGATTTTATTGTGGCCGATAAAAATTTCGGCTGCGGCTCAAGCCGCGAGATCGCCCCGATGATCATCAAGGAAGCGGGCGTCGGAGCGGTGCTTTCGAAATCCTTCGGGCGGATTTTCTACCGCAACGCGATCAACAACGGAATGCTTTTAATCGAGTGCGACACCGACCGCATCGACGACGGCGACGAGCTTTTTGTCGATATCGAGAACAGGGTGATCAAAAAGACCAACGATTCCTCCTTTGAGATGCCCTTTTCCCTCTCCGACAAGGAGATCAAAATCGTCAGCGAGGGCGGGCTCTTAAACTATATCGAAAAGCATCATTCCCTGGATATTTAATTCCACCGGACAAATCGCAAACTTTTTGCGTTTTGAGGAACTTATGTTTTCCCCGAATGCAAGGCTTTTAAGAATTTTTCTCTTAAAAGACTTGTATTCGGGGCAGTGCGTCATTTGAAGCATTACGGCGGAAAAGGAGAACGATTTGATATGAACGAGCTTAGGAGCCTTGCCGAGTTTTCAAGCTCCTTCCGATTGGAGCAGGCGGACGAGGATATTATCAAGGCGGCAAAATACTGTATTCTGGACAGCGTGGGCTGCGCCCTGGGGGCGGCTTATTACGAAGAAATCCCCGATCTTTTTTGCGAGCTTGCGCGCTGGTCGGGGGAAGCCCCGGACCGGTCCGCTTTCGTGTGGGGACATCAAAGGAAGCTGAACGTTTTTTCAGCGCTGATGTTAAACGGCATGATGGGCCACGCCCTGGAGCTCGACGACGTACATACAGGCTCGAAGTCCCATGTGGGAGCGGTCGTCGTGATTACGGCCTGGACCCTCGCGCAGGCGCTTTCGTCGACGGGAAAGGAATTATTGGAGGCGGTGATTGCGGGCTATGAGGTCATGGCCCGCATCGGCATGTCCATGGATGTCGCGAGTAACCGCAAAAGGGGCTGGCATACGACCGGTATTATCGGCACCTTCGGAGCGGCCGCCGTCGCCTGCCGCCTCTTAAAGCTCGACGCGGACAAAACCTTAAACGCGTTCGGCATGGCAGGGACGCAGTCGAGCGGCCTCTGGGCGTTTCTCGCGGAGGGCTCGACCTGTAAAAAGCTGCATCCGGCAAGGGCGGCGGTAAACGGGCTCTCCGCCGCGATTTTGTCGAAGGGCGGGATGACCGGCCCGGAGCATATACTGGACGCGAAGGACGGCGGCCTTTTCAGAGCCGTCAGCGATTCCTTCGACATGACAAAGATAAGCTCCGGCCTCGGGGCTTCCTATGAAATCAAAAACATCGACAAAAAGCCCTATCCCTGCTGCCGCACCACCCATCACGCCATTGACGCGGCGTTAAAGCTCAGGAGTCAGCCCGGCTTCGACCCGGCCCAGATTGCGGGCGTGCTTGTGGAAACATATGACGTGGGTGTTTTGCAGTGCGGCTTTACAAATTACCCCCAGAGCGGCGTGGAGGCCAAATTCAGCATCCCGTATACCTGCGCGGCGGCCTTTGTATACGGAAAGGTCACGCAGGCCGAGTTTAAGCCCGAGGTGCTGCAAAATCCCCTCGTAATGGAAATTTCAAAAAACACAAGGGTGGTCGGCGACCCGCTTTTCACTGAAAGATACCCCAAGCGCTGGGGGAGCCGCATGACGGTCACCCTGAAAAACAGGGAAGTGCTTGTGATGCAGATCGACGATATGTCGGGAAGCACCCGGGTTCCCCTCACGCAACAACAGGAGAAGGATAAATTCCTGGGCCTTGCCGGGGCGGTTTATGAAACGGACAAGGCGAAGAAGCTGATGGACGATATTTTAAGGATAGACAGCCTCGACTGTGTTCCGGAGCTTTCCTGATTTATAAACCTGTCAAAAGGGGAGGAACAGCCAAAATGGCGGCGCTTATGCTGAAGCTGATGCTGACGATAATCGTATCGGTCGGCGGAGGTCTGCTGCTTTACCGTCTGAAAATCCCGGCCGGGGCGATGATAGGGGCAATCCTGTTCAGCGCCGTCTTTCAGATTACAACGGGAATGGGTTTCTTTCCCCAGATTGTAAAGGTTTTGGTTCAGGCCCTCGCCGGCGGCTTTATCGGGCAGAGAATCATGAAAAATGATCTCCTTGAAATGCGGAAAATGATTAAGCCTTCTTTGGAATTTTTCATAGGGATCTTGGTTTTAAGCCTGGGGATGGGCGTGGTCATCCACTCCGTATCGGATATTGATATCGCGACGGCGCTGATTTCCTCCGTTCCGGGGGGAATCAGCGACATGGCGATGATCAGCCTCGACGTGGGGGCGGACCCTCCGCAGGCGACCGCCCTGCAGCTTGTCCGCTATCTTGTGTCTTTGATGCTTCTTCCCAATCTCGCGGCATATATCTGCAGACGTTATGCGAAGGAAGAAATGAAAAAATACGACGGGGCCTTGCCGGGCGGCAAGAGTAAGGAGATAAAAACTCTTAAAAATATGTCGGTCACCCTCCTGATCCTCTCCGCCGCGGGCTTACTGGGGAAAATCAGTCGTTTTCCCGCGGGCGCTTTGGTGTTCGCGCTCTTTGCCGTCGCGGCGTTTAACATAAAAACGGAGAGGGCTTATCTGCCGAAGTCGGTCAGGGTGGGGGCGCAGCTGTGCGCCGGGACGATCGTTGGCGTGGGCATCGGTATGGAGGACATACTGGGCTTTACAAAGATAATTGTCCCGGCTCTGCTTGTCGTTTTGAACTGCTTTTTGATCAATTACGCCCTCGGGTACCTGATTTACAAAACAAATCATCTGGATCTGCCCACATGCCTGTTTTCCGCAATCCCGTCGGGGATTTCGGACATGGCGCTCATCTCCTCGGAGATGGGAGGGGACGCGCCCAAGGTGACGGTGCTCCAATTGGTGCGTTACCTCGGCGTCATGAGCGTTATGCCGACGCTGATTAAACTGATCGCGGCGGTATACCCGTTTTAAAGGCTGATAAAAGAAAAAGAGATTCGGGAAGCTTTGCTTCTTTCCGGATCTCTTTGTTTTCTGCCAGAAATCGGACCTTGAAACGGGGGCGTGACAGCGCTTATACTGAATTATAAGCACTTATATACAAAGGTTCAAATAATTTTTATGGGGCCGTCATAGAATCTATTGCGGGCTTTTTCCGTTTCCGGCGTACCGATCTGGGGGGATTTTGTATGTTCAGGTATTTCTTTACATATGCGGACGGACTTCCCGGAAATGTGGGCTTCCGGCTGTTCGGCCCCGGGCATATTGCCTGGCTCGCCGCAATCGCCTGCTCGACGGTTTTCATCAGCCTTCGCTATAAAGGACTTTCCCTTGCCAGGCGGCGGAAACTCGAGCTTTCGATCTGCTGGACGATTTTTGCACTGGAGCTTTTGCAGTATCTCTACCTGATCGCAAAGGACGCCCTGACGCCCGACCTTTTGCCGCTGCACCTTTGCGGAATGGCCGTTTACATATCGCTATTAAACGCCCTCCGGCCCGGAAAAATCAAACGGGAGATCCTTTACAGCCTGTGCATGCCCGGCGCCGCGATGGCCTTGATTTTCCCCGCCTGGGCCGCGTATCCCATATTGAATATCGTGAGCCTCTTCTGTTTTTTGATCCATGGCCTTCTGGTGATCTACCCGATCATGCTCTTTGCCGGCGGCGACCTTGAGCCAGACTATAAAAACCTCCCCAAGTGCCTTTTGTTCCTGATTCTGATCGCCTTGCCGATCTATCGGTTTAACAAGGCGTTCGGCACCAATTTTTTGTTCATCAACTACCCGTCGCCCGGTTCCCCCCTGGTCCTGTTCGAGAGGTGGTTCGGAAACCCCGGCTACATCCTGGGAATACTGATTTTGATATTTGCCGTGTGGGCGGCTCTGTATCTGCCGCTTGTTTTGATGCGCCGCGCCGAAGATAAGGCGGAACTTAAGCCCGACGACCGTTCAAGGCAGCCCGCCGGGCTTAAAAATACGAGATAGACAATATAATCAATAAAGCCCGGCCGGGACATTCTGATCCGGTCGGGCTTTAATTAATTGTCTGTATCGTTTTCATGTTAAAATGTACAATCAGTCGATCAATTTGGCATTTCTAAGCGCGTAATCCAGCGCCAGATTAATCAGCTGGTTGCGCGAACGACCGCTTTTTTTCGCCATTTCATCAAAACTGTCCCTAATCCTTTTTTCAATCCTTATCGAAATTTGTACAGATACCTCATCTTTAGGAGTTATCACAAAATCATCCTTCATTATATCACCCCTGGCATTATTATAGTATTGACTTTGAAGGATAGATATATTACTATTGTGATATAATTGTGATTTAACAAAGGGCATCATTGCCGATATTTTGGAGGTGCAATTTATTATGACATCATTTTCCGACAATTTGCGTCAGGCATTTTCAGCCTCCCAGTATGACCTCTGCATGGAAAACCGCGAAACCGACCTTCACCGCCGACAATTGGAACAGCAGCACAGCCGATTGTTTGACGATATCGGCAGCCGCCTCGGAAAGCACCGGAAGCTGATGCTGAAGCTCGAACGGCTGCAAAACGAAATGGACGGCATCGACGGCGACTTTATTTATCTGCAGGGCTTCATCGACTGCGTGACGCTGCTTAAGACCATAAAGCTGATATAAAAAAAACCGTGCCGGGGGGAAATACGGGCCGCTCTCTAAAAAAATGAATATTTTGTTTTTGAACCCCTTTGACATACGGGCAATGGCTGATATACTGTTATAGTTGAAAATTTTTGTCAATAACCAAGTAAAATGACTGAAGGATGTTTTCGTTTCATGGAAAGCTTAACAAACGAGGTAAACCGGAGAAAAACCTTTGCGATCATATCCCACCCGGACGCCGGAAAAACAACGATGACCGAGAAGCTTTTGCTCTACGGGGGCGCGATCCGGCTCGCGGGAACGGTCAAGGGCAGAAAGGCGCGAAAGTTCGCCGTTTCCGACTGGATGGAGATCGAAAAGCAAAGGGGCATATCGGTCACCTCGAGCGTTATGAATTTCGATTATCAGGGCTTTCGCATCAATATCCTCGACACGCCCGGACATCAGGATTTCAGCGAGGACACCTACAGGACGCTGACCGCCGCCGACAGCGCCGTCATGCTGATCGACGGCGCGAAGGGCGTTGAAGAGCAGACAAAGAAGCTGTTTCATGTGTGCAGGATGCGCGGCATACCGATTTTTACCTTTGTAAACAAGCTCGACCGGTTCTGCAAGAACCCCTTCGAGCTGATGGAGGAAATCGAGGAGACCCTTGGCATCCGCTCTTATCCCATGAACTGGCCCATAGGCGTCGAGGGCGATTTCAAGGGCGTGTACGACCGGGGGCGGTCGCTGATCGAGCTGTTTGAGGCCGCCAACCACGGCCAGGATATCAACGCGTCGCAGACCCTGGGCGTGCGGGACGAACGGACAAAGGAGCTGCTTGGAGAGCACTTATACAATCAGCTTTGCGAGGATATCGACCTTTTGGATATCGCCGGGGATCGTTTCGAGCTTGAGAAGGTAAAGTCCGGCGAGCTTACCCCGATGTTTTTCGGCAGCGCGATGACAAATTTCGGCGTCCGGCCCTTTCTGGAGGAATTCCTCGGCATGGCCCCCTCGCCGGGCAAGAGAGACTGCAGCGAGGGGGAGGTCCGGCCCGACGACGACGTTTTTTCCGGGTTTGTGTTTAAGATCCAGGCGAACATGGACCCGGCCCACAGGGACAGGATCGCCTTTATCCGGATATGCTCCGGCAAGTTTACAAAGGGGATAGAGGTAAACCATGCGAGGGCGGGGAAGGTCGTCCGCCTGTCCCAGCCGCAGCAGTTTTTCGCGCAGGACAGGACAATGGTCGAGGAGGCTTACGCCGGGGACATCATCGGGGTTTTCGACCCGGGAATTTTTAATATCGGAGACACTCTTTGCACCGGCAGGAAGGCGTTTCGTTTCGACGGCATCCCGATATTTCCCGCCGAGCATTTTGCAAACGTATATACAAAGGACGCGACGAAACGAAAGCAGTTTATAAAGGGGATCAGCCAGATCGCGGAGGAAGGCGCCATCCAGGTCTTTAAACAGCCAAATATCGGCGTGGAGAACCTGACCGTCGGCGTGGTCGGCATGCTGCAGTTCGAGGTGCTCGAGTACCGGATGAAAAGCGAATACGGGGTCGATATCGCCGTCCAGGGACTGCCGTTCGTGTTTGCGAGATGGGTCACTGCGGAAAAGGTCACCAAGGAGATGCTGGGGTACACGGACAGCGCCGCCCTTGTCGAGGACCAGTACCAAAGACCCGTCATCCTTTTCAAAGACCAGTGGACATTGAACCGGATCGTGGAGAAAAACAAAGGGATCGATTTCCTCGATATCCCGCCGTCGGCGTAAACACCAAAACCCGGAATATCCACAGACAAAAGAGGACCGCCGAAATTTTTTCGGCGGTCCTGGTGTTTGGCCGTTACCTTACCCTTGGCCGCGGGATTTTATTATTATTTCCGCTTTCGCGAATTTTTGGTCTGGATGATCATATCCAAAACAGGGACAAGCAGCGCCGCGACAAGTCCCCCGGAAAAACCGTTGTTATACAGGTTCATTCCACCGTGCAAATAACTGACGTTCATCACCAGCGCCATGTGGAGGATTCCCGCAACGACTCCACAGGCGGCGCCGTAATAACCGGCGATCGGCGCGAGCGTCGTTCCGAAAAGGGCGCCCATCAGCGCGATGGTGGAAGCCGGATCATAAACATTCAGAAGATTGACGAGAAAGACCCCGGTGACAATCGGCACCACATTTTTGATATGCTTTCCGAACGCGCCGAAGCCTACGACGGTAAATATTCCCCCGATCACGGGACCGTTTAACTCCCCGCCCATGCCGAGCACATACGCGACCACCAGAAAGCCCAGTATGGCCATATTTATCAGCGTTAAACCAAGGCCGGACACCTCGATGAAATCGGTGCCGAACTTGCCCGGCTGAGCCAAAAGACGGTCAAAGCCGGAAAAGCGCCAACGGTTTAAGTAGAGGCCGAAAAGAAACATTACGGCAAACAACACGGCCAGGATAATGGAAAAGGATCTGTTGTTTCCGGACGACAGAATCGATACGGTTTCAACCTCGATGCCGAAAGTGTTGAAGACCGCCATAAAAAACGTGCCGATCAGACCGGCAGTAAAACCGGTGTTATAGAGATTAAAGCCACGATGAATCTTCATTAAGTGGACGGAAAGGGGCGGCAGCAGGATACCGACCAGAATCCCGGCAGCCATGCCGAGCGAAACGGCCAGCGGTATGGGCAGATCCAGGTTGAAGGTGACCTCGCTGACCAGCGGCCCCAAAGCCGTGCCGAACATGGCCTGCAGCAGATAGCGTTCAAACGGCTGACGGGAAATCTTGGAATAGATGACAACGCCCAAAATAATCGGGATCGAATTATAAAGATTTTTCCCGAAAAAAGAGAAGCCCGCAACCGTGAATAAGGCTGCCAGAATCGGGCCTGTAATTTTCGCACGGTTCATTTGAACCGTTAAAGCGCCGGTCAAGGTCATAACGCCGGCGTTGAGCAAGGTGGCGCCTATGTTTGCAAGCTGAAAATAGTCGGTAATCAGGTTAGCAGGGGACTTTAATATGGTCCAGCTGCCATACAGAATCTCTTTGGGACTGTTAAATGCAAAAGCTAGGATGATCAGAAATACCCCGAACGACAGGACAAACCTGAATTTGAGCTTTTCGGAGACATCGACCGCAACCGGAGGTCCGCGCTCAAACGTCGCGGCGCCGCCGTCGGGCAGATAGAGTGTGGCAGCCGACTCCATGGGTTCGGGGTACTGGGCAATGGCCGGGGATTCGCCTTTTTCGTCACTGTACGGAAAAGTCAAAAGTGTCACGCTCCCATCTTAAATTATGGTCATGCTTCAAACGGCTTTTTTAGGCGGGCTTCACCTCTCTTTTATCATGCGGAATGGACCGTGGTATGTGCGGTTTTCAGGCAATACGTCAATAATAGTATAACATGTTGAAAACGTTTTGTATATATTTTACATGGACACGGAGAAAATTACTTAAACTTGGGCAGTTCTGTCCACGACGGTCAATCAAGGGCGGACGGCTTTTCTTATGCACGGTTTTAGGGGACTATGGAGAGATGTCCCTAAAAATGCTCCAGCCCGTTGAAAACCTGACGTTTTCAACGGGCTGGAGGCAGATGTTGATTATTTTTTAAGGATTGGTATGCCGTCCGAATAGACAGTTTCGATTGTAAAATCGGCGCTTAACAGGACGAGATCGGCGCATTTTCCCTTGGCGACCGTGCCTACCTCGTTCCGGATGCCTAAAACGGCCGCCGGGTTGTAGGAGGCGGCGCGGACGGCATGCTCCGCCGGGATTCCGAAGGAGATCGCCTTTTTCATGCAGTCGGAGAGATAGGTCACCGATCCGGCGAGGGTGCCGTCGGCCAAAACGGCGACATCCCCCTTTTTTTGTATTCTCTGGCCGCCGAGCGTGTATTCGCCGTCGCTCATGCCGCAGGCCCTTACGGAGTCGCTGATCAGCACGATCCGTTCGGGGCCGAAAAGCCGAAACGCCGCGCGCACTGCGCTTTCGTGGATGTGCACCCCGTCGCAAATAAGCTCCGCTGTGACCCCGCCGCTCTCTGCGGCGGCCCCGACCACGCCCGGCTCCCGGTGCAGCATGGGCGGCATCGCGTTGAACAGGTGCGTCACATGGGAGGCGCCGTTTTGAATCGCGCTTGCCGCCGTCTCGTAATCGGCGGCGGTGTGGGCGATCGCGACGACCGCTTTTTTTGACACGGAGCGGATAAAGGCCTCGGCACCGTCGAGCTCTGGCGCTACGCAGACGATCCGGATCAGCCCCTCGGCCGCTTCGTTTAAGCGGTCAAACAGCGCTTCGTCGGGGCTTTGCAGGCAGTCGCCCCACTGCGCCCCTCTGTATTGCTCCGAGAGGAAAGGGCCCTCCATCGTGATCCCGCGCAGCTTGGAAAGACCTTGAGGGGCTTCTCTTTTGAGCTTTGCGGCCGCTGTATACGCTTTTTTGAGCGCGGCCTCGGGCACCGTCATCGACGCGGGGGAAAAGGAGGTGATCCCGTTTTCGGCAAGGCGGCGCGCCATCACCTTAAGCGCCCCGTAATCGCCGTCGGAAAAATCCACCCCTGAATTTCCGTGGCAGTGCAGGTCCACAAGGCCCGGAATCAGGTATTTGATCTCGGAGCCGCCGTGCGGCTTCGGCTCCGAGATCCCCGCGATCCTGCCGTTTTCGACGGTCACGCAGCCCTTGTGAAAGCTCAGATCGTCCCCAAAATAATAAACGTTTTCAAATAACAAACAACACACCTTCTGTCAGAAAGACTTTCCCGCATGCGCGGCCGTCAAAGGCCCTCCACCGCCCGCGGATGCTTTTGCGCGACGACGGAAAGCGCCCCGGCGTCCGCGCATATCGTAAGCTTCGGCACAAGCTGGAGAATGGACGCCGGAACGCGCGGAGTCACGGGGCCGAACAGCGCCCGGTGCAGGATTTTCGCCTTGCCTATCCCGCTTGCGATCAAAAGCACTTGCCTTGCCTGCACGATCGGGCGGATGCCCATGGTGTACGCATATTTCGGCACGGCCGTCTCGTCCCCGAAAAATTTGGAATTTGCTTTAATGGTGCTTTCCGTGAGCGCGACACGGCGCGTCCCGACGGGAAAGCTCTCGCCCGGCTCATTGAAGCCGATATGTCCGTTTCTGCCGATCCCCAGAAGCTGCAGGTCGATCCCGCCCAGAGCGTCGATCAGCGCGTCGTAGGCGGCGCATTCCTCTTCGGCGTTTTCGTTCAGCCCGTTCGGGATATGGGTGTTTTCCGGCGGGATGTCGATATGACCGAACAGGTGGCGCTTCATAAAACAGGCGTAGCTTTGGACATGGTCGGCGGAAAGACCGCAGTATTCGTCGAGGTTTACGCTGACACAGCGCGCAAAGGACAGCTTTCCCTCCCGGTACCGTCCGACCAGCCGCCGGTAAAGCCCGATCGGGGAGGAACCCGTTGCAAGGCCGAGCACGGAGCCGGGCTTTCGCATCACCTGCCCGGCGATCATCTGCGCCGCCAGGGCGCACATGGATTCATAATCCTTTGAAAACAGAATCCGCATTTTCGACTTCCTTCCAACGTTTTTTTGTCTTCGTTCCTCCGGCTCCGTCTCCCGGCTTTCACGGGGGGCAAAGGCAGGGGATACCGGCCTAAAACCGGTATCCCCCTCCTTTATCCGTCCGGTGTCAAAGTCTCAATGAAGCATTGCATGGGCGGAAATTTCGCCGTGCCTTACGCGATGAGACGCGCGATCGTGCCTTCGATGATGCCCCAGAGGGAGAAGTCCTGGCCGCCGTAGACCAGCATCCAGTTGTTGATGGTGTTGCTGAAGAAGTAAGCGCCGAAGCCGACCAAAAACACCATGATGATACCGGAGAGCGCGGCGCCGACGATGCTGCCGCGTACCCCGCCGGTCGCGTTGCCGACGATGGAGGCGGTCCCGATTTCGAAGAAGCAGGTAAAGGTGAGGGGGATGATGACCGTCGGGAACATTCCGGCGGTGAGAATGATGGTGATCGTGGAGGTGATCATCGCGACGATAAAGCCGATGATCAGGGCGTTGGGCGCGAAGTTGAAAACGACGGGGCAGTCGAGTGCGGGGATCGCACCCGGGACGACCTTCTCGGCAATGCCCTTAAAGGCCGGGACGATCTCCGAGATCAACATGCGCACGCCGAGGAGCATGACCGTGACGCCGACACCAAAATAGATGGACTTCGTGAATATGTAGGTGAAGACGCCGGTCTTTCCGCCGGCATATCCCCAGACCTCCCCGGGGGCAAAGCCGTTAGCCGAGAGGATAATCCCCATCACGATATAGGTCAGGCAGATGACGATCGAGCCGGTAATGGAGACCTCGCGCAAAAAGCCGAGGCTTTTGGGGAAATTGATGTGCTCGGTGGACTTCTCCTTGTCGCCGATCACCTTGCCGAGAGATCCGGAGATGACGGACAGGATCGTTGTCGGGTGGCCGATGGTAAAGCTGTCGTCGCCGGTGACCGCCTTTACAAACGGGCGCATGAGGTTCGGGGATACGATCATATACGAAGCGGTAAAGACCGTGGCGAGCGCGACAAGCTTAAAGCCGGTCAGCCCCGCGTCGACGCCGGCGGCAATAAACACGTACGGGAACCAGTAAAGCATATGCCCCGTCAGAAACACGGCCTTCCATTTGGTGAACCTCGCGAAAATCAGGTTGGCGGCGAACGCGATGATCATGACGATGCCGATCTGGGTGCCGTAGGCGGACATGTCGATATCCGGGGCGCCGCTCGCGGTCGGCATCATGGTATTAAACGCGGTGGCGAGGCCGTCAATGGAATTGCCGGTGATGATGGCGGTGCCGTTGGTGAGCACAAAAAAGCCGATGGCGGTCATCATGGTGCCGCGGACGATTTCGCTGAAGGACTTTTTCTGGAGGAGGAGGCCGATCATGGCGATGAGCGCAAGGAAGATCGCGCCCTGGCCGAAGATTTCGTTGATAATGAAATTCAAGACTGCCATTAAAATCTCTCCTTACTCAATTATTTGTCAGGCTTTTGAAAAACTCCAGTGTTTTGGTTTCGACTTCGGTTTTGTTCATGAAATTCTTGATGACGACCACGGGGATTTTGGTGCGGTTTTCAATGCGGCTGCTGAGCTCCTCGGAAATGAAAATCGCGTCGCACTGCTGCGACAGGCAGGTGCCCACATCGCCGCAGAAAACAGTGGCCGAGAGGCCGTTTGCTTTCAGTACCTCCTCGATTTTCATCCGCAGAAAGAGGGATGAACCGCAGCCGAAGCCGCATACCGCCTGGATTTTGATTTCGTTCATATCAAGCTCCTTTCCCGAGCGCTGCCTCGCCTGCGGCGCGCCGCATTGCAAACGCGGATCAATATCCCTCGGCGACCGAAAGGATCTCCTCGACTGAAGCCGCCGCGGCGAGGCGGTCGACGATATCCTCGTCCATCACCATTCTTGCGATGCGCTGCAAGGCTTCCCTGTGCGATTCTCTGTCCGTGCAGCAGATGCAGAGCACCACATGCACCGGGTCGTTCTCCGAGCCGAACCGCACCGGCTCCTTAAGCGTCACAAGAGAGACGTCGTTTCGCAGCACCGCCCCGGAAGGGGCGGCGTGCGCGAGGGCTAATTTCGGAAGGATGACCATGTATGGCCCCATCTCCTCCACAGCGGCCACCATTTCCTCCGTATACCGGGAAGTGGCGCTTCCCGCGGCCTCGAGCACTCCGCCCGCGGCCCGCACGGCCTCTTTCCAGTCCGAAACCGACGCCCCGACCAGGATATTCTCTTTTTTGAAGATTTCTCCCTTTCGCAAAATGATCTCACCACGTTTATATCTTATTTATCTGTAATATACCACTTGTTTCTTTTGAATGCAATAGCGTGAGCGTGAAAGTTTTGGAGAATTTGCCGCTGATTGCCAAAAATATGAGGATGTCCACTAAAATTTGTGAAATATAAATAAATTATAGCTAATATTTTTGACAAATACTGAAAATATGATCATAATTAATACGGTCAAGCATATATACCACTTGTATTATTTTTTCATATTCATGTTGAAAAAAGATATGTCCTCTGGTATAATGTATTAAAACGCGGATATCGATATGCTTCCATTCGCAAAAACTCTTCCGCAAGGAGCTTTCTACAAAAGAAGGTGAAAGGGATGCTCGCAGGAACTCCGGCCTCGCCCGGATTTGCAGTCGGCCCGATTTATAAATATACGCCCTTTCAGCCCGAGGCAAGGGAAGGGTATTTTGATCCCGCTTTGCTTCCGGAGCGCCTCGAGGCCTACAGACAGGCCAAAGAGGCCGCCCGCCTCGAGCTTCGCCGCCTGATCTCCTCCGTCGCTGCGTCCGATCCCGACAAGGCGAAGATCTTTACAGCCCACGAGGCGATGCTGGACGACGACGCCATGGAGGAGGAAATCAGCTCCGCGATCAGCGGGGAGTATAAAAACCCGGACTTTGCCATTTTTTCGGTATACGACACCTACATCGATCTTCTCGGCCGCTCCGGCAGTGCATTAAGCCGCGAACGCACCGCCGATTTGATCGATGTCCGAAACCGGCTTTTGCGGAACCTGTGCCGCGGGGAGGAGAAAACGCTTTCATGTCTTCCCTCGCCCGTGATCGTCGCCGCCTGCGACCTCCTGCCCTCCGATACCGCGTCTTTGGACAGGAAAAACGTCCTTGGCATCGTCACCGAGGCCGGGGGGCTCACCTCCCACTCGGCGATTATCGCGAGAAGCTT
The DNA here is from genome assembly GCA_002423435.1 of Clostridiales bacterium UBA6114. GTDB lineage: Bacteria > Bacillota > Clostridia > Oscillospirales > Butyricicoccaceae > UBA6114. Next base: position 7,402 of record DIWE01000020.1, on the reverse strand, counting down.
CGAAATCCCCGCCGTCCTCGGCATTTTCGGCCTGATGGATAAGGTGGAGGACGGGCAGACGGCGGCGCTTGACGCAGTAAAAGGCACCCTGATTCTCGAGCCGTCCGACGATCTTAAATCGGAGTATACCGTAAAGCGTGAAAGGCATCTCAAAGAGGCACGTTCGATGAAGGAATGCGCGTCATTGCCGGCCGTCACAAGGGACGGGGTGAAAATCGAGATCGAAATGAATGTAGGTTCCGCGGTGTTGCCCGACCAGGTGGGCTTCTGCGACGGGATCGGACTTTTGCGCACCGAGTTTCTTTTCATGGAGAAGGAGCATATGCCCTCGGAGGAGGAACAGTTTTCGGCCTACCGCTCCGTCCTTTCCGCGATGGCGGGGCGCCCCGTGCTTTTGCGCACGCTCGACATCGGCGGCGACAAGACCTTACGATATCTGCCGCTTCCGAAGGAGGACAACCCGTTTTTGGGCACCCGCGCGATACGGCTTTGCTTTGAGCGTCCGGAGCTTTTCAGGACGCAGCTTCGGGCGGCGCTGCGCGCGTCCGTTTTCGGCGAGCTCTGGCTGATGCTTCCGATGATCGGCGCGCTCGAGGACTGGCGGCGGGCAAAGGCATTTGTCGACGAGGTCAGGGCGGAGCTTCTGGCCGAAGGGACCGCCGTCTCGCCTTTTGTGAAGCTGGGTGCGATGGCGGAAATACCGTCGCTTGCCTTTTTCGCAGACGGGCTCGCGCGCGAGGCGGATTTTGCAAGCCTCGGAACAAACGACCTGTGCCAGTATCTTTTTGCCGCCGACCGCATGAACCCGGCTGTCTCCCGGTACGCCCGCAGCTATTCTCCCGCTTTGTTCCGGGCGATGAAGACGATCGTTTCCGCCTTCAATGAGGCGGGCAAGCCCGTTTCCGTCTGCGGCGAGCTCGGCGGGGACCCGATTGCCGTCCCCGCGTTGATCGGCCTCGGGCTTAAGAAGCTCAGCATGTCGCCTTCTTCCTTCGGCGCGGTCAAGCGGGTGGTCACAAGGCTTTTCTATAAGGACGCCGTTTCCCTTGCCGGGAGCGTTCTCGCGATGGACACCGAGCAGGAGGCAAGGGCCGCGCTGGACGAGTTTTCGCGCGGGCTTTGAGAGAAAATGGAGGAAATCATGGTTTCAAAAATTACGACAATCTTAAATCCTTCGGGGCTGCATGCCCGCCCCGCTTCCGAATTTGTGGCGCTGGCAAAACAGCATGCGTCAAAAATCACCATACGCAGCACTGCGGGCGCCGAGGACGCCGTCAACGCAAAGTCCGTCGTCCTTTTGCTGACGCTCGGCCTCGGGCCGGGCACGCAGGTGGAGATTGCGGCCAGCGGCCCGGACGAGGAGCAGGCGGTAGAGGGCCTGATTGCCCTGATCGACTCGGGCTTCGGCGAATAAGCGGCGGCCGCATGCAAATACGGCACGGTTTAAGGGGGAGAGAAGAATGAGTACGGATAGTCCGTCAAAAGAGCCCAAGTATGTACGGCTTAAGGAGCAGCTCCTTGAGCTGATCAGAGACACGGTTTCCCTGCAGGGGGACTGCCTTCCGTCGGAGAGGCTTCTCGGCGAGCGCTTCGGCGTAAGCCGCGTGACGATCCGCAGGGCGGTCGCCGAGATCGAGCAGGAGGGCCTGCTTTATCGGATCCAGGGGAAGGGCGCGTTCATCTGCAAGGAGAAAATCCCGCAGTACCTCGCGAAGCTGACCAGCTTTTCCGACGACATGCGCACAAGAGACTTAAGGCCGGACTCCCGCATCCTCGCGCTCGAGTCGATCACCGCGGGTAGCTATGTGGCCGAAATGCTTAAGATCGACCCCGGGGACCCCGTCGTACTGCTCAAAAGGCTGCGCCTTGCCGACGGGGAACCGATGGCCATTGAGACCTGCTACATCCGAAACGAAATCGGTGCGGTCATCATGGATACCATCGCCGACGGCGTCTCTTTATATAAGCTGTTCGCCGACACCTGCGGTATAAAGCTCAAATACGCCCTGCAAAGCATCGAGATCAGTACATTGAAAAGCTGGGAGAAAAAGCTTTTGGGCAACGAGTCGCCGCCGTACGCCCTTTTTATCAAGCGGCAGACCTTTGACATAGAAAACGTGCCCGTGGAATATGTGGAATCGAAATACCGGAGCGACCGGTATCGTTTCCATGTTGAGCTCGGCATGCTGTAATAAATCCAAGGAGGCTCGCTTATGTTTGTTCAGCAATACAGCGATGCGGTCTTTCGTGTTTTGCACGAGGTCTTTGATCAGGAAACGGAAAAGATAGAGAAGGCGGGTGCGATGCTCGCGGACACCCTCCAAAACGACGGCCTTCTGCACGTGTTCGGGTGCGGGCACTCCCATATCGTCGAGGAGGAGCTTTTTTTCCGCGCGGGAGGGCTTGCCGCGGCAAACGCGATCTTTGAAACCAGCGTCATGCTCCACGAGGGCGCATCGAAAAGCAGCCGGATCGAACGCATGAGCGGCTACGCCCCGCTGGTGCTTGAGGGCTACCCCATAGCGTCCGGAGACTGTTTCCTGATCGTGTCGAGCTCCGGGATCAATCCCTTTCCCATTGAAATGGCGCAGGAGGCCAAGCGCCGGGGCGCGAAGGTCATCGGCATTTCCTCGTTCCTTTACCTTGAAAAACCTTCCCGCGAGGCAAACGGGCTCCACCTGCCCGACGTGTGCGATCTGTGCATCGACAACCATGTGCCGGTAGGCGACGCCACAATAGAGGTGCGCCGCGACGGGACAAGGGCGGGCCCGGTCTCGAGCCTCGCCTCCGTCTGCATCGCAAACTCCGTTGTGCTTGCCGCCTGTGACCGGCTCAGAGAGCGGGGTATTGAGCCGGAGGTCTATAAAAGCGGCAACTGCGAGGGAAGCGACGCCCACAACGCGGATCTGATCCGCCGTTTCCGCGCGAGGATCAGGCACCTCTGAGCATAGGAGGCGGTTTGGACACGTCTTAGTGCAATGAGAGCCGGACCCGGATGCGAGGTCCGGCTCTTTTTCCCGCTGTTTTGGCCCCATAAAAAGAGCCCAAACAGTTCCCAAATCCTACTAAAAGAATTTATAACAAAAAGGATTGACACGCTCGTCGTTATGTTATAGAATATAAACAAATATAATATTGTTTTCGGTCAAAGCAGCTATGGCGAAAGTCATAGTTGCGGGGTAGGTCATCTAAATCCTTTTGGATATGATGTGCTTATTTGAGATTAGACTATCAGGGTGGATAGCCATTTATGGTTGTCCTCTTTTTTATGTTTAAATTTCAAGTTAGCTATATCTAACTGGAAGGAGGTGACTTGATATGAAGAAAGTTATTTTTCCGTTGATATGCGCGGTCGCACTGTTTTTTCTGCTGCGAACCATAAATCCCGGAATTGAAGCGGTGGGAATTGTACTGGTCGTGGCCATCGGCCTTGGGATTGGCTCCTTACTTAATAAGGCTGTATTTAAAAGAAAAGGAACCAATCGGACAATCGAAAATGAAGATGCAAAATAACAGGTAAAAACCGCCCAAAGCCTAGCTTGGGCGGTTTTTATCTGTTATTTTACGCTACTATGGCCGGAAAGGCCCGTCACAGAGAGTATGCTGCGGACAGATTATTCAGCAGAGGTAAGTTCATTTGTCGAGCATGATGTTGAGAATCTCCACATCGGTGGAGCGCATTCCTTCGCGGCCCATACGCCCGACGCTGGCAATGGTCTGCTCCACATTATCCTTGACAAGCCCGTCCCCGGGCTGAAACACGCGGTTATTTCTGCTCATGTCGTAGGCCATGATGGCGGCCTCCACCGCGGAGGCGATTTTTGCCGCGCAGGAAGGTTTTGCGCCGTCGCAGACAATGCCGCTTACATTGGCGATGGTATTGGTTATCGTTCCGCAGATCTCCTCATAATCGGCCCCGCAGAGATAAGCAATGCCGGCGCCGCTGCCGCAGGCGGCGCTGACCGCGCCGCAATAGGCGGACAGGCGGCCGATATATTTCTTTTGATGGACGGCGATCAGATTGCTTATAACCAGCGCGCGGTAGAGCCGCTCGCGCCCGGCGCCGAGCTCTCGCGCATATTCCACCACCGGCAGGGTTACGGTGATGCCCTGGTTGCCGCTTCCGGAGTTGATCACCACCGGCATCGGGCAGCCGCTCATGCGCGCGTCCGAGCCGGCCGCGGCGGCGGCGCGGGCACGCAGCCTTACGTTGGCTCTTTCAGGGGAAGCGCCCGACAAAAGCGTTCTGCCTACCTCCGCCCCGTAGGGGTGTGTCAGCCCCTCGCGCGAAATGGCGCAGTTGCATTTCACCTGTCGTTCCAGAACGGGGCCGACATCCTCTATCCTGACACAGTCGGCAAAGGCGAGAATGTCGCGGACGTTCAAAAGCGACGGGTCGGGCCCGCCCGAAGCGGACGCCCCGGGCGTATCTTCCCGGGAGAGAAGCACGGCGCCGTCGAGCACGATGCGGGTCAGATTGGAGTGGGTATCCCTGATTTCGACCTCGGCGCTGTGCCGCTTACTTTGTACCTTGACGATGATGTGGAGGTTTTCGGTGCCTTCGATCAGACCGCAGGTGCAAAAGCCCGATTCGATCAGCGCGCACGCATGCTGCCGGTGTTCCTCCGTGATGGGTTCGAGCACCGCGAGGCCGCGGTCGGGATCTCCCCCCAAAAGCCCAAGCGTAACGGCCGCGTCAATGCCCTTGAGCCCTCCGGCGTTTGGAATGGCGACACCCTTGACATTCTTGATGATATTGCCGCTGCAAAGTACCTCGCAGTGCAGCGGCATTTCACCGAGGGTCTTGCGCGCGACGGCGCCCGCGTAGGCGATGGCGATGGGTTCGGTGCAGCCGAGCGCGACGGCAAGCTCGTTTTTCAGAATTGAAAGATAGCTATCGTAAAGCTGTTGCTCCATAAACAAAACCTCGCAAATAATAATGTTACATTAACGGCGGCAGAGACTGCCGTCCTTCCAGGTGTGCCTGACGCGACTTAGCCCGTCGAGAGACTGCGTCAGATCTCCTTCGAAGGCGGCGAGGTTCGCGAGTCTTCCCGCCTCCAGGACGCCCATGTCGGGGCGGCGCGCGATGAGGGCATTGACGCCGAGCGCATGTGAAAGCGCCTCGACGGGGGATTCGCCCAGCGTGTCGCCGATCATCGCGATTTCGTCGGCAAGGGTGCCCGCGGTGTCTGTTCCGGCACCGATGAGAATGCCCGCTTTTTTGGCCATGCGCATTCCGTTTTCCTGACGGGAAAAAATCCGCTCCTTTAGCATATCCCAGTATTTGATATTCGGTCCCGCCGCCGCAGCGCCCCGGATTCCGGTCATGGTGGGGTTTAACGCGCTGCCGTTTTTGACCATCAGTTCAATGCATTCCTCGGTCATCATGGTGCCGTGCTCGATATGATCCACGCCGGCCCTGAGCGCGCGCAGGATTCCCTCGGTGGAATAGGCGTGAATGGCCGTGTCGCGGCCCGCGTCGTGGGCGGCCTCCACCGCGGCGCGCAGTTCCTCAACGGTAAACTGCGGGACGGTGGGATCTTCCTGCGGGAAATGCTCCAGCCCGCCGGACCCCATCAGCTTGATGACGTCGGCTCCCTTCGACACCTGAATCCGGACCGCGCGGCGCACATTGTCCGGCCCGTCGGCCTCCATGCTCTGCCGGTAGCAGTGGCCTCCGGTGATGCAGATGGACATTCCGCAGGCGGACAGATACGGCCCGTCGACCAGCCCCTCGTCGATTGCGCCGCGCAGCTCGATGGCGGTGTAGCCGGTCAGTCCCTGGTCGCGGACATAGGTGATTCCCTCCTCCAGCAGGTAGCGCTTCATGTTTATATAGCTGTGCAGCATCAGGTAACTTAGGTCCCGCGACATCAGCTTGTTGGCCCGCTCGCCGAAGGTCTGTCCGTTTACGGAAAACCGCAGCGATTTGCGGCTGATATGGTCGTGGATGTTCATCAGGCCGGGCGTCAGCGTGACGCCTTCGAGCGCCGTCGTGTTATCGTCCGTGGCGTCGGCGGGCTTTTGGACGGAGACATAGGTGATAAGCTTGCCCTGGATCCCGATCCACGCGGGGGTCAAAACGGTTTTTCCGTCTCCGATGATAGCTCTGGGAGCCGACAGATAGGTTGTCATTTCGCGTTCCTCCTTATTGCTCCACCGAGCCGCGGAAGGCCCGGAGTTCACTGTCCAGCGTTTTGACCGATACCGAACAGTCGGGAGCCATCAGGAAGGGCTGGCGCTTCATGGCCGACAGCGTAACCTCGGCAAGGCGCGCGATTTCTTCGGCCTTGTCCTGCCCGAAGGGGCGCTCGTCCACGCCGCCCATCGGAACCCTGCCCTTGAGCCATGCGCCGGAGCCTTGCAGCGGCGGGTTGCCGGTCGCGCTCGACGCCCAGTGAATGATGTCGACGGGGTAATCGGTAAACCACTCGGGGTTACTGTAGATTCCGCAGGTGTGGATCATCGACTTCATTGGTCCGAGCGCCTCGAGCACCGTCAAATCATAGGGCCTTACGAACTCCTCCCACTCCTCCCGCGTGAAATAGCCGGTGCGGGCCATGCCGAGCGCCGCATAGAAGATCCCGTCGGCGCCGGTTTCGGAAAGCGCCTGCACATAGGAAGCGACGGTGCGCGAGATTGCCTTCATGGCCCGGTGCACCCGCGCGCCGTCCTCCTGGATCATGCGGATGACAGGGCTGCCCTCGCGGGGAGATTCGCGGTAACGGCCCAGGCTGCGCATGCCGCAGAGGTTTAACAGAATGCCAATGGGCGTGAAGACCGTCTGGAATACCGGCACCTGCCCCTTTGTACCCTCGACCACCAGCCGGGTGGCCTGAAGCATTTCGGCAAAAACGCCCTGATCGCCGGACTTCTCAGCGATCAGATCGAGATCGGAACGCTCCTGCACCAGCGTTTTGACACGGGTGGGAATGACATCGTTGTAGCGGGTATAATCGTATTCGTTGCCCCAGGCCTCGTGGTAATAGACGGCGCGGGGATTTAGTTTGATGTAGTCCCAGTCGTATTTGAACTGAAAATCCAGCATGGCCTTGGCAAGCAGCTCGGGGCCTCCGTGCTCAAAGTCGGGAAAGTGCCGCCACGCCGAAATGGGGGGGCGGTCGGGCAGCTCGCCGCGTAAAACGGCGTTGAAGCGATCGCGTTTGCTCCAGGTTGACATCGTACATTCATCCTTTCGAAAGAGATTTCACTGCACCCTTTCTTAAGAGCAAATTTCGTGCCATCTGCAATTTTTTCTGCAAAAAGGGCAAAGCGGGGAAGGTCGGCCGCCATAAAAATCCCCATCCTGCTGTTTGCGAGGGTAAAAACAGGCGCGCATAAAGAAAACAGGACTGAAAATTCAGTCCTGTTTTCCAGACTGTCAAAGAACTGCAGTTTT
>DIWE01000033.1 GCA_002423435.1 Clostridiales bacterium UBA6114 | reverse complement strand
AATTTGGGTGGTACCGCAGAAGTTTTTTAAAAGCTTTTGTCCCTTTCCGGGGACAGAAGCTTTTTTTATTTTGCCCGAAAACACTCTTGAAAATGAAAAGAAAGGAGTTTTCATCCCATCGATTGATGAAAAACTGTGGCATTTATGATTCGACCAAGCTGCGAAAAAATTGTGGAACTTGCGAAGACATGCAACACGATCCCGATTTCCCGGGAAATCTACGCCGACGTCATCACCCCGATCACCCTTCTGCGCCGCCTTTCGCGGATCAGCAAAAGGCATTTCCTCCTGGAAAGCGTCGAGGGAGGGGAAAAATGGGCGAGATACTCCTTTTTGGGCTTCGACCCCGTTTTGCGCGTCACCTGCAGGGACGGCGCCGTGACGATCGAGGGGACGGAAACGAAAACCGTCCATACTAAAAAGCCGCTCGAGGTATTGAGAGGGCTTCTGTCCTCCTGCCGCGCGCCGAAGCTTCCCGAGCTGCCCCCGTTTGCCGGGGGATTCGTCGGCTACTTCGCCTATCCGATGATCGGATACTCGGAACCGGTGCTTAGGATCAAAAAGGACGGGGGCAACGACTTCGACCTGATGCTTTTTGACAAGGTCGTCGCCTACGACCACTTAAAACAGAAGATCTGCGTCATCGTCAACATGAATACCGAAAACGTCATGGAAAATTACGGCAAGGCGGTGTCTGAGATCGAGCGGATCGTCCGGATCATTTCAGACCCCCGGCCGCTCTCCGGAACCCGCGCCGACAAAAAAGCGGATTTCCGGTGCAATGTTTCAAAGGAGACCTATTGCGCCATGGTCGAGAAGACGAAGGAATATATCAGAGACGGCGACATCTTTCAGGCGGTGATTTCGAGAAAGTTTGAAAGCGAGTATCAAAGCAGCCTGATCGACGCCTACCGCGTACTCAGAACCACAAATCCCTCCCCGTATATGGTCTATATGCGCATCGACGGGCTTGAGATCATGTGCTCCTCCCCCGAAACGCTCGTAAGGCTTAAAGACGGGAGGCTCTCGACCTTCCCGGTCGCGGGCTCGAGGCCGAGGGGGGCGACCGACGAGGAGGACGCGGCGCTCGAGAAGGAGCTCCTCTCGGACGAAAAGGAGCTTTCGGAGCACAACATGCTGGTCGATCTCGCGAGAAACGATCTGGGCAGAATCTCGAAAATCTCGTCGGTGGAGGTTATGGATTACATGATGATCCACCGCTACTCAAAAATCATGCATATCGCCTCCCGCGTCGAGAGCGACCTGCGCCGCGGCTTCGACGCACTGGACGCGATCGAGTCCATTCTGCCCGCGGGCACCCTCTCCGGCGCGCCGAAGATCCGCGCCTGCGAGATCATCGAGGAGCTTGAACGCGAGCCGAGGGGCATCTACGGCGGCGCGATCGGCTACCTCGACTTCACCGGAAATCTCGACACCTGCATCGCGATCCGCATGGCCGTAAAGAGAGACGGAAAAGTCACCGTCCAGGCGGGCGGCGGCATCGTCGCCGACAGCGTGCCCGAGCTCGAGTACGAAGAGGCGGGGAACAAGGCGAAGGCCGTGATAGGCGCGATCAAAAACGCTTCGGAGGTGGATGAGGGATGATTCTGCTGATCGACAATTACGACAGCTTTTCCTACAACCTTTACCAGCTCGCGGGGGCGATCGACGCCGACATCCGGGTGGCGCGAAACGACGCGCTGACGACCGAAGAAATCCGCGCCCTCTCGCCGTCGCACATCCTCCTGTCCCCCGGACCGGGCTATCCGAAGGACGCCGGCGTGTGCGAGGAGGTCGTGGAAAAGCTCAAGGGGCAGTTCCCGATTATGGGTGTCTGCCTCGGGCACCAGGCGATCTGCGAGGCATTCGGCGCGAAGATCACCCACGCGAGGCGCCTGATGCACGGGAAGAAGAGCGATATCAAAATAAGCGGCGCCTGCCCGGTTTTCCGGGGCCTTCCCGACAGGATCGAAGCGGCGCGCTACCATTCGCTGATCGCCGCGCGCGACACCGTCCCGGCGGAGCTCGAAGTCGTAGCCGAGGACGTAATCGGCGAGGTGATGGCGGTGCGGCACAGGCGCTACGCCGTTTACGGGCTGCAATTTCACCCCGAGTCCGTTTTGACGCCCGAGGGCGCCGCCATTATGAAAAATTTCTTAAGCCTTAGGAGTGGAACCAATGATTAAAGAAGCAATTAAAACCGTGATAGAAAAAGAGGACCTCCCGTTTGAGACGGCGAGACAGGCGATGAGCGAGATCATGCAGGGCCAGGCGACAAACGCGCAGATCGCGGCCTTTCTGACCGCGCTTCGCATGAAGGGCGAGACGATCGACGAGATCACCGCCTGCGCCGCCGTCATGCGGGAGCGGTGCACGAAGCTTTTGCACGACGGGGATGTGCTCGAGATCGTCGGCACCGGCGGAGACGAGGCGTACACCTTCAATATCTCCACCGTTTCTGCCTTCGTCGTCTCCGCGGCGGGCGTTCTGGTCGCAAAGCACGGAAACCGCAGCGTTTCGAGCAAATGCGGCGCGGCGGACTTCTTGGAGGCGCTCGGCGCGAGGCTCGACCTGACCGCCGAGCAGAGCGCCCAGGTGCTTAAAACGTGCGGCATGTGCTTTATGTTCGCGCCGAACTACCATTCCTCGATGAAATACGCGGCCCCGGTCCGAAGGGAGATGGGCGCGCGCACCATTTTCAACATTCTGGGGCCGATGGCAAACCCCGCCGGAGCGACCATACAGCTTCTCGGCGTGTACGACAGGGACCTCGTGGAGCCGCTGGCGCGGGTGCTTAAAAACCTGGGCGTCAGGCGCGCCATGGTGGTCTACGGTAACGACGGCCTCGACGAAATCTCGCTCGGCGCCGAAACGACGGTCTGCGAGGTAAGCGGCGGGGAGATCAAAAGCTATACGCTTGACCCGCGGGACTTCGGGTTTGAATTTTGCGAAAGCGCCGATCTCGTCGGCGGCGGGCCTTCCGAAAACGCGGAAATCGCGCTTAAGATCCTGCGCGGGGAAAAGGGCCCGAAGCGCGACGTCGTCTTGCTCAATGCGGCGGCGTGCCTGTATATGGCCGGAAAAGCCGACGGAATCGGAGAGGGGATAAGTCTCGCGGCAGAAATGATCGACGGCGGCAAGGCGTATGAGAAGATGGAGGCGTTTGTAAAGGCGACAAACGAGGTGCAGCCGTGATCCTCGATAAAATCGCCGAAGCGGCGAGAAAACGGGTCGCGGCCGCAAAGGATGTTGTCTCCTTGCCGGAGATGAAAAGGCGGGCGCTTAAAATGCCGAAGGGGGATTTCCGCTTCGAGTGGGCCCTTCGCGGGAAGGATATTTCGTTCATCTGCGAGGTCAAAAGGGCATCCCCGTCAAAGGGGGTCATCGCGGAGGGATTCCCCTATCTCGACATCGCCCGCGAGTATGAGGAAGCCGGCGCGGCCTGCGTTTCCGTCTTGACCGAGCCGGAGTTTTTCAGGGGCTGCGACCGCTATTTAAGCGAGATCAGAGAGCGGGTAAAAGTCCCGGTTCTCAGGAAGGATTTTACCGTCGACGAATACCAGCTTTACGAGGCGAAGGTACTCGGCGCCGACGCGGTGCTCCTGATCTGCGCGCTCCTGGATGGAGATACGCTTAACCGATATCTTCAAATCTGCGACGGGCTCGGGCTTTGCGCGCTCGTCGAGGCGCACACCGGGGAGGAAATAAGCTCCGCCTTAAAAGCGGGCGCGCGCATCGTCGGGATCAACAACCGGGACTTAAAAACCTTCAAGGTCGATCTTCACGTAAGCGTAAGGCTCCGTCACCTTGTCCCGGAAAATATCCTGTTTGTCGCCGAAAGCGGCATCAAAACGCCGGAGGACGTCGCGGTTTTGCGAAAAGCGGGAGTCGACGCGGTGCTGATCGGCGAGACGCTGATGAGAAGCCCGGATAAAAAAGCGGCGCTTTTGGCGCTTAGGGGAGGGCATACGGGATGACGAAAATTAAAATCTGCGGCCTTAAAGGGCCGCGGGATATTGAGGCCGTCAACGAGGCGCTGCCCGATTACATCGGGTTTGTCTTCGCAAAAAGCCGCCGGATGGTGAGCCATGAGCAGGCATCGGATATGAAAAGCCGGCTTTCAGACCGGATTCTGGCGGTCGGCGTGTTCGTAAACGCCGCCTTGGACGAAATCGCAGGGCTATGCAAAGACAGGGTTATCGACCTTGTGCAGCTGCACGGCGACGAGGACGCCTCCTACCTGCAAAGGCTTCGAAGCGCAGTGCCGAATCCGATCATCAAGGCCGTGCGGGTGCAAAACGCCGGCCAGGTGCTTTCGGCGCAGTCTCTGCCCTGCGATTATCTATTGCTCGACGCGTATCGGGAAAACGTGTACGGCGGGAGCGGGGAGAGCTTCGACTGGTCCGTGATCCCGACGCTTAATAAGCCGTTTTTTCTCGCGGGGGGCTTAAAGCCGGAAAACGTCGGAGCCGCCCTGGAAATTGAGCCGTACTGCCTCGACGTAAGCAGCGGCGCGGAAACGGGCGGGGTCAAGGACCGGGGAAAAATCAGAAAAATTGTCGAAACGGTCAGGAGGGGAAAGTGAAATGTCAAAGGGAAGATTTGGCGCCCACGGAGGGCAGTATATTCCGGAAACGCTGATGAACGCCGTGATCGAGGTGGAAAAGGCCTATGAGTTTTACAGTAAGGACGAGCGCTTTCAAAAAGAGCTCGACGATCTTTTCAAAAATTACACGGGCAGGCCGTCGCTTTTATATTACGCCGAAAAAATGACAAAGGACCTAGGCGGCGCGAAAATCTATTTAAAGCGCGAGGACCTAAACCACACGGGCTCTCATAAAATCAACAATGNNACGACGCCGCCTTCATCGCCGAGCTGCGCTACCTGCGCAAGCACTTCCAGGGCTGGCCGACGCCCGTCTACCACGCGCGCACGCTCTCGCTCGAGAACGGCGGGGCGCAGATCTACCTCAAGCGCGAAGACCTGAACCACACCGGCGCCCATAAAATCAACAATGTGCTCGGGCAGGCGCTGCTCGCAAAGAGGATGGGGAAGACCCGCCTCATCGCGGAAACGGGCGCGGGGCAGCACGGCGTCGCGACGGCGACCGCCGCCGCGCTCATGGGCATGGAATGCGAGATTTTTATGGGAAAGGAGGACACCGAGCGGCAGGCGCTGAACGTCTACCGCATGGAGCTTTTGGGCGCGAAGGTTCGCACCGTTTTAAGCGGCACGCGGACGCTTAAGGACGCGGTCAACGAGGCGCTGCGCGAGTGGACCGGCCGCGTCGCGGACACCCACTACGTCTTCGGCTCGGTCATGGGCCCCCATCCGTTCCCGACGATCGTGCGCGATTTCCAGAGCGTGATCGGCAGGGAGGTGCGCGCTCAGCTTATGAAGGCCGAGGGCAGGCTGCCCGACGCGCTGATCGCCTGCGTCGGCGGCGGCTCGAACGCCATGGGGCTTTTTTACGAGTTTATCAAGGATGAATCCGTTCGGCTGATCGGCTGCGAGGCCGCCGGGCTCGGCGTCGATAACGCCAAGAATGCCGCGACGATCGCAAACGGCAAGCCCGGCATTTTCCACGGCATGAAATCCTACTTCTGCCAGGACGAATACGGCCAGATCGCCCCGGTGTACTCGATTTCGGCCGGGCTCGACTATCCCGGAATCGGGCCGGAGCACGCAAACCTCCACGACACCAGCCGCGCCCGGTACGTGCCGGTGACCGACCGGGAGGCGGTCGACGCCTTCGAGTATCTCTCAAGGACGGAGGGCATCATTCCGGCGGTCGAGAGCGCCCACGCCGTCGCCTACGCGAGAAAGCTCGCGCCGCGGATGGAAAAGGACCAGATCATCGTTATTAATCTTTCAGGCCGCGGGGACAAGGACGTCGCCGCGATCGCGAGATACAGGGGGCTTGATATTCATGAATAGGATCGAAAGAGCGTTTGCAGACCATAAGGCGTTTATTCCCTTTGTCACGGCCGGCGACCCTAGCCTTGACGTTACGGAGCGGCTCGTGCTCGAAATGGCGGAAGCGGGGGCTGACCTGATTGAGCTCGGCATCCCCTTTTCCGATCCGGTCGCCGAGGGCGTTGTGATCCAGCGAGCCGATGAGCGTGCCCTGGCCTCGGGCACGACGACGGACAAAATTTTTGACTCGGTCCGCCGCATCCGGGAAAAATCCGACGTGCCGCTGGCGTTTATGACCTATATCAATCCGGTTTTCGCGTATGGCACGGACAGATTTTTGAAAAACTGCGGCGACCTCGGCGTCGACGCGATCATCGTGCCCGACCTGCCCTTCGAGGAAAAGGGTGAGCTCCTGCCCTTTTGCGAAAAATACGGCGTTACCCTGATCTCCCTGATCGCGCCGACGTCGAACGAGCGCATCGGCATGATCGCAAGGCAGGCCCAGGGCTTTGTATACTGCGTTTCCTCCATGGGTGTCACGGGCGTGAGAAGCGAGATCACGACCGATATCGGAGGGATGATCTCGCTCGTAAAAGCGGCGAAGGATATCCCGTGCGCCGTCGGCTTCGGCATCTCCACCCCCGAGCAGGCGAGGGAAATGGCCGAGGTTTCCGACGGGGTCATCGTCGGCAGCGCGATTGTGAAGCTGGTCGAGCGGTACGGCGGGGAGTGCATAGGGCCTGTCCGGGACTATGTGCGCCGGATGAGGCGTGCGATTTCCGAATAAGAGGTTTCAGCGTGAAAAATCACGCTAAAAATTGAAAGGCGTGCCGCTCGCCGAAAAGCGGCAACCGCGGCACATGCCAAAAACCTCCATTCGCTTGTGAGGTTTCTGATGACTGTTTTGTGCGCGAAGCGAATGGAGGTTCGTGTGATTTTTCACACGAACCATAAATAAAAGGCGTGCCGCTCGCCGAAAAACGGCAACCGCGGCACATGCCAAAAACCTCCATTCGCTTGTGAGGTTTTTGATGACTTATCTGTGCACGGAGCGAATGGAGGTTATTATGGTTTTTGTATTAAAGCCGGGTGTACCGCGGGAGAAAATCGACCGGTTCATCCGGAAAATCGAGGCGGACGGCTTTTCAACAATTTTAAGCACTGGAACGGAGCATACCGTCGTCTGCCTGATCGGGAACACGGCGAAGGTCGACGTCGACTTTATCGCCCAGACCAACGATATCGTGGAATACGGCAGGCGCGTGACCGAGCCGTACAAGGCGGTAAACCGCGCGGTGCACCCGGACGACACCCTGGTCAGGGTGGGAAACGTGGTAATCGGGGAGGGGTTCTTCCGGGTGATTTCCGGGCCGTGTTCGGTCGAAAGCGAAGAACAGATCATCGAAGTCGCAAGATCCGTTAAAAAAAGCGGCGCCGCGCTCCTGCGGGGCGGGGCGTTTAAGCCGCGCACCTCCCCGTATTCGTTCCAGGGGCTTAATGAGACGGGCATAAAGCTTCTTCTCGCCGCCAAAAAGGAGAGCGGGATGCCGGTCGTGACCGAGATCATGAACCAGACGCAGCTGCCCCTTTTCGAGGAGGTGGACTTAATCCAGGTCGGCGCGCGCAACATGCAGAATTTCGACCTTTTGAGGGAGGTCGGGCGCTGCAAAAAGCCGGTTTTGCTCAAAAGAGGCTTTTCCAATACCGTCGAGGAATTTCTGATGAGCGCCGAATACATCGTGTCCGAGGGGAACCCGCAGGTGATCCTGTGCGAAAGAGGAATCCGAACGTTTGAAACGATGACGAGGAATACCCTCGACCTGTCGGCCGTCCCGCTCTTAAAACAGAAATCGCATCTGCCCGTGATCGTCGACCCGAGCCACGCGGCCGGCGTCCGCAGGCTGGTGCCCGCCCTGTCGAGAGCCGCGGTCGCGGTCGGCGCGGACGGACTGATGATCGAGTCGCACAACAACCCGGCCGAGGCGCTTTGCGACGGCGCGCAGTCGCTCGATCTTTCGCAGTTTTCATTGCTGATGGACGACATCAGGCGCAGGGTGTCCTTCGAGGGAAAGCTCATGTCGTAGCGCGGCCGAAAGCCGCAAAACCAAAAACATCACGCCGCAAAATACAGCGTGATGTTTTTCGCTTGGATTTGATAAGGCCCGTTTTATCCGATGCACCCGAGCTTTGTCGAGATGATTTTTGCGCCGTTTTGCAGGTGGGGAAGGTATTCGTTGATGTATTCGGGCGTACAGCGTTCGACGGGAATGGAGATGCAGAGAGAACCCTTTACCTCGTGTCTTTGGCCGAAAACAGGGATGCTGATCCCGCCGAGACCGATTTCAATTTCCTGAATATCCATGCTGTAGCCGTTTTGCCGGGTGATTTGCAGCTGGCGCTTTAAATCCTCCAGAGTTTGGATGGAATACGGAGTCGCCCGCTCCAGTTCGACGTCCCGAAACAGCTCGTCGATGCGCTCTTCGGACAGATAGGCTAAAATCGCCTTCCCGGTGGAGGTGCAATGGGCGGGCACACGCACACCGTCCGCAATGGCAAACGTAAGGAAGTTTGCCGTCGCGATTCTGGCGAGATATACGACGTGGCGCCCGTGCAATATGGCGAGCTGGATGGTCTCCCTGACCGTATCGGCCAGTTCCTGCATGACGGGCATGGCAATTTCCCTTAAGTTCAGGCGCGTCCGGTATCTCGAGCCCAACTCGAAAATGGAAAGCCCGAGATAATAATTTTTTGTGACGGGGTCCTGATCCATAAAGCCTTCCCGCTTTAATGCGTCTACAAGCCCGTATGTGGTCGTCTTGGGAAGACCGATCAGCTTTGAAATCTCGGTCAGACTCAAATACCGGTGGGTCTTGAACAGGTTCAGGATGGAAGCGGCGCGGCTGATACTCTGGATCATTACTTTTTGATAGCTCCTTGTTCTGAATGGTGAAACAGCAGACATTTTTTTCGAAAAAACAACGGATTTTATAAAAATAGTATAATATTTTATTCGGAATTTTGCAATTGCTTTTCATTTTTCGGTATTGTCGGAAATAGACAAAAAGGAATGCGGATTTATAAGCATAAAATAGAAAATAAAATGTGTACAAAAAAAACAGTTTACATTGTGGTTTCTTTGTGATATCGTTTGGATTAATTGAGAGAGGGACGACAGGATGAATAAAACGGTTGTGAGGATTGCGAATATTTTGGATTATATCGCAAAATCCGAACGATGTCCTACAATATCGAACATAAGCAGGGATCTCGATATCCCGAAAAGCAGCACCTTTGATATCATTCACACATTACTGGAGCTTGATTTCCTTACTGTAAAGGATTCCAAGATTATGAGCCTGGGGCTCGGCATCAAAGCATTTGAAATAGGACATCAATACCTCCACCAGATCGAATTTTGGGAAGTTATTCATTCCGGCCTTGAGCAATTGGTAAGCCGGATCAAAAAATCGGTTTTTTTCTGGTCGAATGAGACAAATGACATGGTCGTCCTCGATTTTCTTCCCCACGACCGGACCCTTTATCCCAATGTCGGCGTCGGATTCCGAAAAAGTATTTTCGACGGCGGTTCCGGCAAGGTGTATATAGCGAGCTTAACGGATGAAAAAATAGGCGCAATGCTTCCGGGCGGTTTTTCAAAAGAGGCCTGGATGGATGAGATTTGCCGGATTCGGGAAAACGGATATTATGTAAGCGATAAGGATATGATTGACAACGAAACCCTGTCAATATCCGTTCCTGTGTTCAATTATCAGAATCAGTGCTGCGGGGTTATCACGATCTATGATCTGAAATCCAGAATAACAAACGGCTTAATGGAAACAATAACCTGCGAAACGAAAAACACGGCCCTGTCCATATCGCAGCAAATGGGTTATCTGGGGAAAAAGCTCTACCCGTTTTAACGATTGAATCAATGATTTATAATTGAAAAACGGCGTTGTGCAGACTAAAATGAGAACACGGTTTTATAATGTCGAATAAAAACGAATTTTATCTTATAGAAACAGTTGTCGGGCTGATAATAAAGGTAATATATTACAATTGATCAGGAACACGGTTCTATAATAACGTACTGGAGGCGCGCTGTGAAATATTTTGATGAGTTGAAGCAGGGAGATGTGTACATAACCCCGTCAAGGACCATGACGGAAACCGACGTGGTCATGTTCGCCGCGATGAGCGGGGATTACAATGAGTTACATACAAATGCGGAGATGATGAAAAACAGTCAGTTCGGCGGGAGACTGGTTCACGGACTCCTGGCGCTTGCCGTCAGCCATGGACTGATGTTTCGGACGGGGCTTTTAGACGGCAGCGGGATCGCGTTTGCGGGAATTGACGACCTTCGTTTTCTGGCGCCTGTGCTGATCGGCGATACCGTCCACGGGAAAATAACCGTCTCCGATTTGTATGCGAGCAAGTCAAAACCGGACAGGGGAGTCGCATACTTTGATTTTGAGCTGATCAAACAGGACGGCACGGTCGTTCAGAAATGCATCAAGAAAATTATGATGAAAAAGAAACCACAGGAGGGAAACCGGGAAAATGATTGAAGGCGTAAAAATACTGAGTTTCACACACTATTTGCAGGGGCCGTCCTGCGTGCAGACGCTCGCGGACCTGGGAGCGGATGTCATTAAGATTGAATCCCCGAAAGGCGCGTTCGAGAGAAACTGGTCCGGATGCGACGCCTATCTGAACGGCATCAGCGTATTTTTCATGCTCGGCAACAGGAATCAGCGGTCCGTTTCGATCGACCTGAAAAAGGAAGAGGGCAGGCAGATCGTCTATGATCTGGTCAAAGAATATGATGTCGTCATTGAGAATTTCCGGCCGGGCGTCATGGACAAGCTGGGTTTTTCCTATGAAGCGCTCAAAGAGATCAATCCCCGGCTGATTTATTGCTCCTGTACCGGATACGGGTCGTCCGGCCCTTATTATTCAAAGCCGGGTCAGGATTTGCTCGCGCAGAGTATAGGCGGCCTCGCCGCTATGAACGGGCCGGCGGATCACCCGCCGATGCCGATGGGGTCGACGGTCGTCGATCAGCACGGGGCGATTCTGGCGGCGCTTGGCGTTTTGGCCGCCGTCTACGACAGGGAAAAAACAGGAAAAGGGCATAAGGTGGACGCAAGCCTTCTGACGTCTGCGATCGATCTGCAAATGGAGCCGCTCGGATATTACATGAACGGCGGGAAACTTACCCCGAGAGCCCAGACGGGACTTTCAACCAGATTTCATGAATCCCCGTACGGCACTTATCGCACATCCGATGGATATATTACCGTTTCCTTGACAAAATATGATAAGTTGCTCGATGTGTTTGACAGAGAGGCCGTCGAGCGGTTTAAGCCCGAGGACCAGAGCCATAAACGGATCGAATTCGATAAAATGGTCGCCGAGCAGATGTTAAAGCATACAACGGACGAATGGATCAAAATTTTTGAAGCCAAGGGGACCTGGTACGCAAAAGTCAACGAATATGAAGATGTGCTCAAAGACCCCCAGGTTGTCTGGAACAAGGTCGTCATGGAAATGGAGCATCCTGTCGCCGGAAAAGTAAGGGTTACGAGCCATCCGGTCAGATATGACGGCGAGACCCTGCCCGTCAGAAAACTGCCTCCGAACCTCGGGGAACATTCGGTTGAAGTCCTGAAAAGCTGCGGCTATGACCGGGAGAAGATTGAAAAACTGATAGGGGACGGTGTGATCTTAAATGGGAAGCCAATTTCAGAATAATTTGGTTTTAGTTGAAAAATACGATAATAAGGTTGCGAAAGTGACGCTTAATAACCCCCCCCTGAATCTTGTCACCCTTCCGCTTGCAAGAGAACTGCGCGATACGCTGAAAAAGCTTGGCGAGGACGATTCAGTGCGCTGCGTGGTGCTCACCGGGTGCACAAACCGCGCCCTCAGCGTGGGCTCCGACGTAAAGGAGTTCCCAACCGTTTGGGACGACGTGGTAGACAAAAAACTGAAGAACGAAAACGAGACCTTCAATATGCTGGAGATGATGCCGAAGCCGGTCATTGCCGCGATCGAGGGCGTTGTATGCGGAGGCGGCATGGAGATGAGCATGGCCTGCGATATCCGGATCATGTCCGACGAGAGCAAAGCGGCTTTTCCGGAAATAAACTTAGGCGTGTTCCCTGCAAGCGGCGGTTCTTTCCGGCTTCCGAAGCTGGTCGGCCCCGCGAAAGCGGTGGAGCTTATGTACCTCGGTGAATTTATCAGCGCGCAGGAATGTCTTCGCATCGGTCTTGTAAATCAGGTCGTCCCTGCCGGAACGGTTCTGGACACGGCCATGGAGATGGCCGCAAAAATTGCGGCGAAGCCCGCTCAAGCGGTTAAGATCATCAAAAAAAGCGTGCGGGAAATGTCGCTAAAGACAACCGAAGGCTGTTTCTGGGACAACCTGCATTTTTCCGAGGAGGTCTTTAAGACTCCCGACTGCGCGGAAGGCGTGTCCGCGTTTCTTGAAAAACGGAAACCCAATTTCTTAGGCTAGACGCCGTAACGAGGGAAATATGTTTGAAAAAGCATACCAGAAGGGACTGAAAAAAGTCTCGTGGATGGACGATAACCTGCCGGATTTCCCACATATCACCAGAGGCGGCAGGTGGCTTTTAAGCAAAGAGGGTCATTGGACCGGGGGCTTCTTTATCGGGCTTTTATGGCTTCGATACCTGGAAGCGCCGGATGAAATCCAAAAAGGGCGGATCCTGCACTGGATCGGCCGGATTGAGAAAAGGACTGCCGACAACAAGACCCACGACATGGGCTTCTTGTTCGGACCGAGCTGCGCTTTCGGATACCGCATCACCGGAAATGAAACGCTTTTTAAGATGGCCCGGTGCGGCGCTGACAATATGATGGATCTTTTCAACGAACGCTCCGGATTTATTCTGGCGTGGGATGAGAAGGGATACGAAGGAACCTCCATCGTGGATACCGCCATGAATATTCCGCTGATGCTTTGGGTCGCTGAAAAGACCGGGGACAACAAAATGACGGAAACGGCGATTACCGCCGCGGACAGCATTCTCGCACATAACGTTCGGCCGGACGGCTCCACGTATCACACGGTCGTATGGGATGAAAAGGGACACGTCCGGGGAGGCACCCATCAGGGCTACAGCAACGAGAGCTGCTGGTCCCGCGGACAAGCCTGGGCGCTGTACGGATTTTCCAATATGTATCGTTATACGGGAGATGAAAAATATCTCAAAGCCTCCAAAAAGCTCGCGGAGTATTTTTGGGAGCATCTGGATCACCACTTCCTGCCGAGATGGGATTTTATCTTCCAAAACAACGATGATCAGCCGCTCGATTGTTCCGCAGCCGGCATCGGGGCGTCCGGAATGCTTCTTCTCTCCGAAAACTTGAGACTCCTCGATGGGGCCGAAAGCGGGATATGGAGGGAACGGGCGGAAGCGATACTGCGCGCATTGATCGAAAACGCGCTTTACGAAGAGATAGATAAGTACGGAATCATTGGAAAAGTAACGGTTGACTATCCGAGAAGGTCCGGGATTCTGGAATCGTCAATGTATGGGGACTACTATTTTATGGAGGCATTGTACCGCTTGAAATTTGCGGGGAATGCGGAAAAACTGGGTTTGTTATACTGATTTGTATACAAAAAATCAATGTTATTGGAGGGCCAAAAATGAACAAGAGAAGACTATTCGCATTAGCACTGGCGGTATGCATGCTAGCCGCGATCTTAGCCGGCTGCTCATCCGGAAACGCCGGTACCGGTACCGGGACGGCGACCGAAACGGCTACGGGAACCCCCGGCGGGACAGACCAGCCGAAGTATACCCTGAAATTCGGACATGACCAGCCTGTCGAGCACGCTTATCATCTGACCGGACTGGAGTTCGCGAGACTTGTTAAGGAAAAATCAAACGGCCAGATTGAAGTGGAAGTTTATCCGAACGCCCAGCTCGGCACGGAAGCGACCATGCTCGAGAGCCTGGCACTCGGAACCCTTGATTTCGAACTGACGGCTACCGCGAACGCATCCACATATGTTCCGGAGCTCGGAATGGTATCCGTCTGCTACCTGTTCAAAGACAGCGACCATTTGGCAAAGGCGGCCAGCGACACGCAGATCAACGATTTTTACAAAAACGTCACAAAGGAGAAAAACACCGGCTTTGAGCTCCTTACCCTTCAGGCGGGAGGCTGCCGTCAGCTCTACTCCACAACAGCTATTGCCGATTTGAATGCACTCAAGGACAAAAAAATGAGAGTCATGCCGTCCCCTGTTGAGAGCCAGGTGTGGTCGGCTCTGGGCGCCAAGCCGACATCGGTCAGCTTCGGCGAGGTTTATACGGCTTTGCAGACGCACATGGTCGAAGCCGCGGAGAACACCCTTTCCTCCTATTACGCCGCCAAGCACTACGAGGTCGCGCCCTATCTGAACGAAAGCTTCCATCAGTGGTCCATCCTTTGCCTGTGGGCCTCCGACGCTACCATGGCGAAGCTCCCGGCGGATCTTCAGGATGTCGTCAGGGAAGCGGCAACGGAAGCCGCAGCCTATGGGTTTGAGGCGCAGCTTAAAAACGACGCTCAGTTTAAGGAACAGCTTCAGGCGGCCGGCGTTACGTTCACAACGGTAGACACCGCAGCGTGGGCGGAAAAGGTCAAGCCGATTCAGGATGAGGTCGCCGCCCAGTATAAAACGGAAGACGTCCTCAAAAGAATCAGAGAACTTGCATAATTCCCTGTCATTTATTTGAGCGCAACGCAGGACAGCAGGGGCTATTAAAAACCCTGCTGTCCTGCAAACTCCGATATTAACCGCAAAATCCCGGCACCCTGAAAAAAACGAAGGAGGGAAAACATGACCGATTCAAAATCACCAAACAAATTTATGAGCATGGTTATTCGTTTTGGAGACATTTTGGAAAAGCTACAGTATGCCGTCGGCGCACTTTTTGTGCTTGGTTTCGTGTGTACAATAACCACCGACGTATTGTTCAGAACATTTTTCCATCCCATTGTTTGGCTTGAAGAGTTATCAAGACTCGGTTATATGTGGGCAATTTTCATAGGTTCTTCCATTGCGTTAAGGCAAGGCACTCATTTTAAGATTGATGTGCTCACAAATGTAATAAAAGGTTCGGCTAAAAAGATTGTATCTATTATTTCATATATCGTGATCATCGTTTTTGTAGGCATCCTGCTGTTTTACGGTTTCCGTTTTACCATGATGGGGGTTACAAAGTACTCTTTCCCGTCGGGCATTCCCCTTGCTTTCTTCAGAATGTGCATCCCGTTAAACGGGCTGTTTATGCTCTATTACATGGTGGAAGCGGTCCTGAAATCGATGTATGGAATAGACACGCATCCGGAACAGATAGAAGAATAGGGGGGAGACGATCATGGGACTTATCGCGTTTTTGTTTATATCCTTTTTTGCCCTGTGCCTTATCGGCATTCCGGTCGCAGTCAGCCTGTGCATATCGGCTTTTGCAACCGGTCTGTTCGTTGGCATAACGCCGATCGTCATGTGCCAGCAGATTTATGCGCAGCTTGACACGTTTACATTGCTTGCCATCCCGCTTTTCCTTTTGGTGGGCCAGATTATGGATCACGGGAAGGTTACGGAAAGGCTTGTCGGTTTCGCTCATTCCCTGGTTGGGCATATCACGGGCGGACTCGGGCATGTAAACGTTGTTTCCAATATGATCATGGCGGGCATCTCCGGGTCGGCGACGGCGGACGCGGCGGCGCTCGGCGGCGTTATGATACCGGCCATGAAAAAGGAAGGATATCCTTCCGATATGGCGGCGGCAATCAACGCAGCAGCGGCGACCATCGGCCCGATCATCCCGCCGAGCATCATGATGGTGGTTTACGGCGCTTACGGCAGTGTTTCCATCGCCGCGCTGTTTACGGGCGGCATCATTCCCGGCGTGGTTATCGGACTTACGCTGATGGTGGTTATTTATCAGTGGTGCAAGAGAAACAAATTTGAAGTAAAAGAAAAACGGGCGACTTTTAAAGAGGTCTTAAAAGCCACGAGAAAAGCAATATGGTCGCTTTTGGTTCCTTTTATCATTATCGGAGGCATCCTTTCCGGCAAGTTCACCGCAACGGAAAGCGGAATGGTGGCGGCGATATACAGCCTTGTTTTGGTGGCTCTTATTTATCGATCCTGCAACTTCAAGGATTTGATCCAGGTGTTTAAGAACGCGCTTGTGGGGAGCGCGCAGCCGCTTCTCTGCATCGGCGGCGCGGGCGCTTTCGGATATATGATGGCGTATTTAAGGGTTCCTCAGATCTTAATGCAGGCAGCCGGCCCGATTGTCGGCAACCCGATTCTGACTCTGCTCTTTATCACCGTTTTGTATATTATTCTGGGGACATTCATGGATGCGATCCCGGCGATTGTCATATTCCTGCCGCTGGTGCTGGAAATGGCGAAAGCGGCCAACATCAACAGCGTGCATATGGGCGTTTTGGTGACGGTCGTGCTTTGCTTCGGCCTCCTGACGCCTCCCTACGGGATGACCCTGCTCCTGTCTTCCGGAATCGCCGGCATCAGCGCGGTTCGGGTTATCAGAGCGCTGAAATGGTTCTACATTGTTTATATTATCATTATACTGGTGCTGATCTTCGTACCAGATATCATCCTTTTCGTGCCTAAGATTCTGGTTCCCAGCTCTTTTGCAACTTAATACGGCAGAATTCGCCCCATGAGGCCCGGAAGTATTCCGGGCCTCATTTAATAAAGCAGGCCTCGAGGCCTGCTTTATTATTTATTGAATTAAACTCCTACTTTCTTAATATCCGGCGCCCTTCATCGCGGAAAGCGCGGAAGAGGTATATCGTTTGAAAAGCCCCTTTCTTTCCGGCCTTGGGATAATGCCTTCCGCATCCTCCCTTTGGGCGAATACCTTTTTGATCTCTTCGGAGGTCGCATCCCTGCCGCCGATCCCGACTACGTTTAAGGTGCGTTTTTCAATATCGTATTCGATGATGTCGCCGGTATGTACAAATGCCAGAGGCCCGCCCGACGCGGCCTCGGGAGATACGTGTCCGATGGCAGCTCCGCGGGTCGCGCCGGAAAACCGGCCGTCCGTCACAAGGGAAACGGTGCCGTTTAGGCGCTTGTCGCATACGATCGCCTCGGTCGTCATCAGCATCTCGGGCATGCCCGAGCCCCTCGGCCCCTCGTAACGGATCACGAGGACGTCGCCGGGGTTGATCTCTCCCCGCACAACTGAGAAGTAAGCGTCCTCCTCGCAGTTGAACACGCGCGCCGTACCCTTGTGACGGCGCATTTCGCGCACGCAGGCGGAATATTTGATTACGGCGCCCTCCGGGGCGATATTGCCCTTCAGGATCGCGATGGAGCCGGTTTCCTCGGCCTTTTCAAGCGGGAAGATCACATCCTCGCGTTTTAAGCCGTAATTTGCAAGATAGCCTAAGTTCCTGTCGAAGAAATTGTCCTTCTGAAGCTCGTCGAGATTCTCGCCCAGCGTTTTGCCGGTCACGGTCATCACGTCCAGGTCGAGATATTCCTTCAGCATGAGCTGCACCATCGGGATGCCGCCCGCGAACCAGAAGGATTCCGTAAGCTGTGCGCCGCTCGGGTTTATGTTTCCGATGTGGGGGATTCTGTGATTGATCTCATCAAAAAGCTCCGGTTCGATATCGATGCCAAGCTCCCTCGCGATGGACGGAAGATGGATCGCCGCATTGGTGGAGCCGCCGATGGCGCTGTGGACAATAATGGCGTTTACAAAGGCATTTTTGGTAAGGATCTTGTCGGGAGTGATATTTTTTTCGACAAGCTCCATGATTTTTCTGCCGGATGCGCGCGCATAGCCGAGGATATCGCGCATGGTCGCGGGGCAGAGCGCCGCGCCGGGGAGAGCCATGCCCAGAGCCTCGGACATGCACTGCATGGTGGACGCGGTGCCGAGGAAGGTGCAGGCGCCGACGGACGGACATCCGGTCAGCTTATAGTCGCGGATCTCCTGATCGGTGATTTCGCCCTCCCTTTTCTGGCGCAGAGAGATATCGCCCGCCACCAGGGAAGTGGTCATGTTCGGCCCCGGCCTCATGCTGCCGCCGGGAATGAAGATCGTCGGGATGTTCATGCGCGCGGCCGCCTTTAGGTGGGCGGGGATCGACTTGTCGCAGGACGACGAAAGAATCATTCCGTCCCACGGGTCGACGGACGCGTGAACCTCCACCATATCGCAAATGGCTTCCCGGGATGCGAGAATCATGTTCATGCCGTTGTGTCCCATCGCGCAGCCGTCGCAGATGTCCGTCGCGTGGAACTGCGCGGGAAAGCCGCCTTTTTCGAACACCCCGTATTTTGCCTGCTCGGTCAGCTTATTTAAATGGTAACTGCCCGGATGGCTGTCCCCATATACATCCTCAATCAGGATCTGCGGCTTTGTGATGTCCTGGTCGTCCCACCCGGTGCCCATCTGCAAAGCGTCGAACTGAGCCCACAAAAGCCGTTGAGGCGCGCTTTTCTGTTTGTAGTTTTCCATATACCTTTCCTTCCTTCAATCGCCGGGCGGCGCAGTGCCGCCGGAATTCTATATGAAATAAATATAATCGGAGTACCGGCGGGATATTCATCGATGATCCTTGGGAGACGGCCATTTTTCCCCGTGAGCTTAGAGGACTTATTTCAGAAGCTCGTCATATGTCGCGTTTAAGACCCTTGAAAATGCTTTCAGCTCAATGTCCGTCACAAAGCGGGCGCCGCTTTCGATCCGCTGGATCACGTTTTTGTCGATGTCGAGGCCGTTCATCTGCATCAGGTCGGCAAGCATGCGCTGCGATGTCCTTGGGATAAGCGCCAGGCGAAGATTTCGAATGTTTTTGCCGCATAAATTGTTTTTGCCGCCTGCTTTGTTTTTGTACATTTCGAATCCCCCTTGACACATAGTGTTTGCCGGCAATTCAAGTGTAATCGATAATATGAAGAAAAATGACATTCAGGATGAGTCGTTTTGGAGATTCTATTGCCAAATTCTTTACAATTGCGTAAAACCGGACTTCCGGCTTATTCCTCGCGGTTATTTCCGGCATTTTCATTGCTATTGGAGCGCCGAGGTATTATACTATCGATGCAGGCTTTATCTGGAAAGAGGCGGTGTGATGATCTTTGATACTGTGATATTTGATCTGGACGGAACGCTTTTGGACACGCTGGACGACTTGGCCGACAGCGTGAATTTTACTCTGGCGCAGGCAGGATTTCCGGAAAGGAGCCGGGACGAGGTCCGGAAATCCGTCGGAAACGGAATCAAAAACCTGATCCGGCGGGTTGCCCCCGAAGGAACGCCGGAGCCGGAGCTTGACGCCTGCGACCGGGTATTTCGCGCGCACTATTCAAAAAACATGCAAAACAAAACCAAGCCCTACGACGGGATTCCAGAGCTTTTGGCGATACTGAAAGAGCGCGGCGTCAAAATGGCGGTCGTTTCCAACAAGTACGACCAGGCGGTAAAGGGTCTCTGCGGGGCAATGTTTTCCGGGTATATTTCGGTTGCCATCGGGGAATCCTCCGCGGTGCACAGAAAGCCGGCGCCGGACAGCCTTTTTGAAGCAATGCGCGAATTATGCTCGTCAAAAGAGAATACTCTTTATGTGGGGGATTCCGAGATCGACGTCAGAACGTCGAAAAATGCCGGAATACGGTGCGTGGGCGTGACATGGGGCTTTCGGGACCGCGACGTGCTCGAAGCGGAGGGAGCCGATGGTATCGTCGATTCGCCCGCCGAGCTCTTGCGGCTGATGAAGGCGGATTAAGCGCACAAAGGCCGGGAAGCGGCCGGCGGCATGGGAAAATTTGATGGAAATAACAATCGATGTATGTTACATGATTTGCGGCATTATTCGGAAAAATAATCTGAGGATATCAGGCAAACGGGATGCCGCCTGAAAATCACACATGGGAGGTTTTGTAACGATGTACGGAATTATCATTTTGATCGTTGTCCTTGCCGTGATCGTAATTTGGTTTATCGCGGCCTACAATGGTTTTGTCAAACTGCGCAACATGGTGCGCGAGGCGTTTTCCACAATGGATGTCTATATGAAAAAGCGTTATGACCTGATCCCGAACCTGGTTGAGACCGTCAAGGGATATGCAAAGCATGAACAGGGGACCCTTGAAAAGGTAATCTCCGCCCGCAACATGGCGGCCGGCGCGAAAACAATCGAGGGGCGCCTCGAGGGGGAAAACGCGCTGGCGGGCACGCTCAAAACCCTGTTCGCCGTTGCCGAGGCATACCCCGACTTGAAGGCAAACACAAATTTTATGGACCTGCAAAAACAATTGCAGGGCATCGAGGGCGAAATCGCGAATGCCAGGAAGTATTACAATGCGGTCGTGCGCGACTACAACATAAAAACGGAGTCGTTCCCAAGCGTGATTATCGCCTCCATGTTCGGCTTTAAGCGCGAGCCGATGTTTGAAATCGCTGCGGAGGAAAGGCAAAACGTCAAGGTACAGTTTTAATATGTATGGAATACGGGGCGTCGCCGCCCCCTAAAGATCATTGCAGGAAGGGATGCCGTTGAAAAGGCTCGCCGCATTTTTTGTTTTGCTGACGCTTGTTATAAGCGGTTTTGGAATCGTTTTCCCGCAGCTTTCCTCGGCGCAGGGGAGCGGATATGAAATCACGTCGTACCATACGGATATCCGGATCGGCGAGGACAACACCTATCATGTTTCGGAAACCGTTTCCGCAAATTTTCTTGAGCCGAGACACGGGATTTTGCGCTATATCCCCTTAAGGCAGGAAATGGAATGGAGCGGTGGGGAGCGCCGCACCTACAACACCCGCGTAAGCTCCATAGAGGTGACAAACAGCCCCTTCGAGACGTACCGTGAAAACCAAAGCATGGTGATCCAGATCGGGGACCCGGACCAATATGCGACGGGGAAAAAGGAGTATCAGATATCCTTTGATCACGCTCTGGGCGGCGATAAGATAGAGAGCCAGGATTTTGTCTATTATAATCTCATCGGCAACGACTGGGACTGCAATGTTGAAAACGTCACCTTTGCGGTGACCCTGCCGAAGGAATTTAATAAGGATGAAATCTGGTTTTTTTCCGGCGCTTACGGCTCTTTGGAAAAAGCGCCCGTCAAGTATACGGTGGAAGGCAACACGATTTCCGGGAGCCTTGACAAGAGGCTTTCGCCGGGCGAAGGGCTCACGCTCCAGATGGACCTGCCCGAGGGGTACTTCAAAACGCCGCCGCCGTTTCCATGGCAGACGGTCCTCATCATTATAGCGCTGACCCTTTCCGCCGGCGCTCTGCTTTTGTTTTTCCGGTTCGGGCGGGACGGCCGGCTTGTCACGCCGGTGGAGTTTTACGCGCCCGAGGGGATCACCTCCGCCGAGGCAGGCTATATCATCGACACGTCGGTGGACGACAAGGACATCGTGTCGCTTGTGCTTTACTGGGCATCGAAGGGCTTTTTGTCCATCGAACGGATCGGGAAAGAGGATTTCAGGCTTCAAAAGCTGAATGATCTTCCGGCTGACGCGCGAAACTTTGAAAGGCATGTGTTCGACCGGCTGTTTGACCGCGGGGACGCGGTTACGATCTCACAGCTTAAGGAGAGCTTTTATTCGACCGTCGACACGGCGAAATCCCTGGTGGCCGACCATTATTCGACGAAGAAAAACCGGCTGTACAGCCCCTCGTCAAAGGCGCTCGGTTTCCTGGTCCGGTGTTTGTCCGCCGTATTTTTGTGGGTTTCTCTTTATATCCCGTTCTATGAGCTGATTTATTCGGCCGGCATCGCCGCGGCGCTCTCCGCGGCCGGAACGGTGATTTTGATGCTCCCCCTCCTTTTGCTCGGCAGGACGCTTTTAAACTGGCATGCCAAACGCCGTGCCGGGCGCTCGGCCGCGCTGATTGCGGGCATACTCCTCGTGGTTTTGGTCATGCTCCTGCTGATCGCGTTTATGGCGACGCAGAGCATGGGGGCGGCGGGCCTCGCGGTCGCGGCGGCCACGGTTTTGTTAAACGTCGTCGGCGTATTCATGCGAAAGCGCACCGAAAGGGGCAGCGAGCTTTTGGGAAGGCTTCTGGGCTTTAAGAATTTTCTCGAACGCGCCGAGAAGGCGCGCATCGAGCGGCTTGTGGAAGAAAACCCCTCCTATTTTTACGATGTGATGCCGTATGCCTATGTTTTGGGCGTTACCGACAAATGGGCCAAGAATTTTGAGGGTATGGCGGTGCGCCCGCCGGCGTGGTACCATGACAGCTACGGCCGGATGGACACCTTCTCGCCCCTTGTCTTTCAGGCGTATCTGTTCCGCTCCATGGCGCTGATGCGAAGCACGATGGTTTCCCGCCCCGCGCAGCAGGTAAACACCACGCGCGGCGGTTTCGGCGGCGGAGGCTTCCACGGCGGCGGGTTCAGCGGCGGCGGCTTCGGCGGTGGCGGCGGCAGAAGCTGGTGACAGGAAAAATACCGGAGGAGCGCGTAGCTTCCCCAAGCAAAAAGAAGTCCGAGGCGGCAGCCCCGGACTTTACACATTGTAGACAGAATTCCCAAAACAACTCGAGTGCAGGGATTTTTGTCTGCAGTCTTTGAGGTGCGATACATATAGACTGTATCGTGCCTCTTTTTGTTGCTGCAGAAATGTCGTTATGCAATACATACAAAAAAAGCTGTCTTTCGCATATTCTTTTTATTCCTTGCGCCTTTTAATAAAAAAATGGAATAAAAAGAATCATTTTTGACTGATAAAAATTGTGCAATTTTCATGAGCAAAAAAATTGTCGGTTTTTTAGGGCCTGTTTAGCGGGTTCTTTACCGAATGAGCAATTTATTCCAAAACGTGGCACACAAGTTGCTATATATAAATACAGACGGTATTCATGATACCGCGGAACAAGAAGGAGGTTACTCTTATGAACAAATTCTACAGCACCGTACTAAACCCGATGGTAGAAGGAGTCAGCCTGGACGATTATTGCGTGGCTACCTACTTGGTTGGTGCGGAAAAGGGCGAAGACCCGATCGTAAAAGCTACAAGCATCGCCATTGAACAGACAACCGGGTCCTGGACGGATGTAAAGTGCGAAACCGACGAGATACGTATGAAATACGCGGGGAAGGTATTCGGCATTTACGAGGTTCCGGACTATGTAAACGCAACCGATCTGCGCGTAATACCGGAAAACGGCCTGCGTTACTATGTGCTGCGCATCGGATATCCGGTTGCCAATATCGACGACGATATCCCTCTTTTGTTCGGCACGATTATGGGAAACATCAGTGCGCTTCCGAACATGAAATGCGTTGATATTGACTTTCCGGAGAGCTTTGTGAAAAAATTTAAGGGGCCGAAGTTCGGTATTGGGGGTATCCGGGATATCCTCGGCGTAAAGGACCGTCCGCTGCTGAACAATATGATAAAGCCCTGCACGGGATATACCCCGGATATCGGTGCCGACCTGTTCTACCAGGCGGCTGTCGGCGGCGTGGACTTTATCAAGGACGACGAGCTGCTTGGCGGCGACCGCGTATTCAATACGATCGAGGAGCGCGTCACCAAAAACATGGAGGCGGCACACAAGGCGGAAAAGGTCAAAGGGGAGAAAACGCTCTATACCTGCAATATTACCGACGAGGTCTCCCGCCTTAAGGAAAACGCAATGAAAGCGATCCGCGCGGGAACAAACGGCCTGATGGTGGACGGCTGGTCCATCGGGCTTTCCGGGCTGCGCATGCTGGCGGAAGATCCGGATATCAACGTGCCGATCCTGACCCATCCGTGCTTTACCGGCGCGGTATATACCGCGCCTTATCAAGGGGTCGGAACCACGGTTATCAACAAGCTCACACGCCTTTGCGGCGCGGATATTCAGGTTATTCCGCACCCGATCGGCAAGTTCGATCAGCTTCAGCACAAATCGATCCAGGCCATTATTCAGGGCAGCGGCAAATTCTACGACATTAAGCCGATATTCACGCTCTGGGGCGGCGGTACAATTGCCGGAAACATCCCGTATATGATGGATCTTGTCGGCTGCGACTGCATCATGGGCGCGGGCGCGGCCGTTCACGGTTTCCCCGACGGCCCGACCGCGGGCGCCAAGGCCTTGCGTCAGGCGATCGACGCCGCAATGAAAGGTATCGGACTGAGAGAGTATGCGAAGACGCACAAGGAATTGCAGACCGCTATCGATAAATGGGGCATAGTGGGCGAGGAAAACATTAAAAAGAACTACCTCATTTAACTCTTTTGCGTTAGGCAACACGTCGAAACAATTCAATGCCTGTACCGGAAATATTTCCGGTACAGGGCAATCAAATTATCGGGAGGGAACAACGTGAAGGCTGCCATGCTGGAAGGCATAAACCAACTTGTTGTGAAGGAGGTACCGACGCCGGGCTGCCCGGAGGGGGGCCTGCTGATGAAGGTGCGGGCCTGCGGCCTGTGCGGCTCGGACATCCGGAAAATCCGGGCCGGCAACAGCCACTTTCATTATCCGGTTTTGTTGGGCCACGAAGTCACGGGAGAGGTGGTGGAATCCGACACCTGCCGCTATAAAGCCGGCGACCGGCTTGCAATCGGCTCCATTATTCCGTGCGGAGTCTGCAATAACTGCAAAAAAGGAATCGATAATCTCTGCCAGAACGCTATCTATCACAGCCTGGGTCTGTACGAGGACTGCCAGGGAGGTTATGCCGAGTATATCGCGCTCAACCGGAACATGGTGGAAAACGGGCCTGTGGTGCCGATTCCGGATGTGCTGGGTTTTTCCGAGGCCGCTCTTGTGGAGCCGTTTACCGACGTGCTCAATTCCCACGACCTGATCACCATTCGCGAAGGTGAAATCGCCGTCGTGGTGGGCGCGGGACCAATCGGAGCCATGCATGTCGATCTGCTGCGGAGCAAGGGTGTCGACTGCATCCTTGCAGACATCTCTGCGGAGCGGCTCGCTCTCGCGGACAAGGCCGCGTCACCCAAATATATCGTCAACAGCTCCAAGGAAAACCTCAAGGAAGCCGTGGGGCGGATTACGCAGGGATGCGGGGCGGATATTGTTATCATCGCCTGTTCGGTTGCGTCCTTGCAGGCGGCCTCACCCGAGCTCGCCTGTTTCGGCGGCCGGATCATTCTGTTCGGCGGACTGAACGACAAGGATAAGATGCTTACCGTGGACAGCGGGCTGATCCATTATAAGCAGCTTTCCGTTCATGGGACCATGGGCTCCTGCAAACGGCATTTTACCGAGGTGATGGACCTGCTTGCAAAGAAAAAGATCAATACGGATGCCTATATCACTGAAATGCCGCTCGACCGCATAGGCGAGGCCATCCAGCTTGCTGAAAAAGGAGAAGTTCTCAAAGTTATACTGATTCCTTGACGGCACGCGCAGGTAATTTATGGACAAAAAAGGGAAGCAAAGGCGTACATAAGCATCGCTTGCCCTGGAAAGGAGGTTTCATGTCCAAAATTTCTGATTATTTTACCGAGGATGCCATTGCCTGTAACATAAAGTGCGGCTCCTGGAAGGAAGCGATTCGGGAGGCCGGACGGCTGCTGGTCAAAACCGGTGTTGCAGAGGAAAACTTTATTGACAAGATGATCGAATATGTGGAACAATTTGGCCCGTATATCGTAATCCTGCCGGGCTTTGCATTGGCACATGCCAGGCCGGAGGACGGGGTCATTAAGACGGGCATCAGTTTGATCACGCTTGAGACCCCGGTCAATTTTGGCAACGAGGACAACGACCCGGTCTCCATAGTCGTCGCACTTGCGTGCAGGGAGCGGGGAACACATTTGGAATGTCTTGGAGATATTGTGCGGATTATTGACAGCATGGACAACAGAGATACCATTCTCTCGGCAAAGCATGCGTCGGAAATCTACAAAATTTTGTGTAAGTGAGGGATAAAAAATGGCACGGAAATTAAATATCGGATGCGTTTGCGGATGCGGCATGGGAAGTTCCCTGCTGCTTAAGATGCTTGTCACGGATGTGCTCGATGCGCACAAGGTCAATGCCACCGTCGATTGCTACGATTCCGGGACAGTCGCATCAGACGTGAATTTAATTGTGACATCATCCGCTTTTTACGATGGCCTCAAACAGCAATTCGGGGACAAAATGCCGGTCATCGTCATTAAGAATTTCAACAGCAGAGAGGAAATGGAGACACGCTTGAAAGAAGTCGGCATTATTTAGCGTAAAAAACGATTGCGCTATGGGAAAAATTATGAAAGCAGACTTGCGGTTTAAGGCTCTTCGCTTTACAATGCTGTTCTTTGTCGCAAATACTTATTATAATTTGTCGTAAATACTTATTATAATAATAAACGGAGGGAAAAGTATGCTTAGCATGCTGAGTCAAATCGGGACAATTATTGTTAACCAAGTTCTTACCAAAACCGAAATCGTAATGTCATTAATCTCTCTGATTGGTCTTATTTTATTAAAAAAACCAATCGAAAAAGTAATTTCAGGCGTCATCAAAACTTATATCGGCGTGACAATCTTCTCACTTGGACTGACTGCGGTACAGGACACTGTCGCCATATTCACATCGATGTTCAGTCATTTGATTGCCGGCGGTGAACTAACGCAGACAATTCAGGTACCGGTGAATTTTGACGCGCTGCAAACGAGCGCGGCGGCGGGATATATGCTCCTGATCGGATATGTTGTGAACATCCTGATCGCGCGCTTTACCAAAATCAAAATCATTTACCTGACCGGACACTGGTCCTATTTTATGGGACAATTCCTGGCAGCCTGCCTTATGAATTATCTGGGCATTGTCGGCCCCGCCTCCATCATTACCGGCGGCGTTATTCTTGGCATCTATCAGGCTGTGTTTCCATATTTGGTACAGCCTTATACAAGAAAGCTTACCGGAAACGATAACTTTGCACTGGGCCACGGTGCAAGCATTTTCGCATTGTTCGGCGCATGGCTTGGCTCCAAGATCGGAAACCCGGAAAAAAGCTGCGAGGATTTGGAAGTCCCGGACCGTTTCTCCTTCCTCAAGGAGATTGTGGTTACGCTGTCGCTGACCATGGTGCTCATGTATGTGGCGCTTGCCGTGGCTAATGGAAAAGCCTATGTCGACAGTCTTTCCGGCGGCCAGAACTGGATTTTATATGCCGTTTTCCAGGGTCTGAAATTCACAGCCAGTTATATGGTCCTCCTCTATGGTATCCGTTCCTTCCTCGCGGAAATCACGCCTGCTTTCCAGGGGATTTCCACCCGCCTGGTCCCCGGTGCGATTCCCGCATTCGACGCCCCGGTTTTCTTCCAGTATGGAAACACTTCCCTGATTATCGGTTTTATAAGCTCAACTGTTTTCTCTGCGCTGGGCATGGTCATTCTGATGAAGATGAATCTGCCGGTTCCGGTTATGATGATCAACGTCGAGAACTTCTTCGGGGGCGGTCTTGTCGCGGTATACGCCAACAAGTTTGGCGGGCGCCGCGCGGCAATCATATGTTCCGCACTTTACGGCCTTATTGTCACTATGACCCGCGCGCTGTATTTCCCAATGATTACCCCCCAGCTCGACTGGGCACAGACGGCCTGCGACGCCGACCAGATGGTTGTGATCACACTTACCGGCTGGATCGGCAAGGTGTTCGGCCTCGCACAGTACAGCTGGTAAGCCTTGTAATCCCATGCCTGGAAGTTAAATTACAACAAGGAGATTGATATGGAAAACCTGTTTCGGAAGCTGATACAGTCTGAAGACAAGAAAGACCCGTTTACTGACGAGCAGTTGGCCGAGCGGTTGTCAGTCTCCAGACAGATGATCGTCCGTTTGCGCAGAAAATACAACATCCTGTCGTACAGCAAACGCAGGGAGCCTTATTTGAAGGAGGATATGCAGAAGCTTCTGGAGGAGGACGGGGCAATATCGGACCGGACGCTTACCAGGCTGCTTCAGGAAAAAGGGTATAACATTTCAAAATATATAATATCCGACTATCGCAGAGAATTATTTATGCCGCGGACGGGTGATGGGAAAAGGGAAAGAGAAGCCGAAAAAGACCCGTATGGTCACCTAATCGGGAGGATGGGCAGCATGCTGCCCATCCTCAAAAAGGCCGAAGCCGCGGTCTGCTACCCTCCGAGTGGACTGCATACCCTGATCATCGGTGAAACGGGCACGGGCAAAACGGTTCTGGCTGAAATCATGTTTAATATTGCATATGAGAAGCGGCAGGTTGACAGACGCAGATGCGTGCGTTTTAACTGCGCGGACTACTACAACAACCCCCAACTGTTGGTTTCACAGCTTTTTGGCCATGTCAGGGGAGCCTATACCGGCGCCGATTCGGACAAACCGGGCCTTGTGGAAAAAGCGGACGGCGGAATCCTGTTTCTGGACGAAATTCACCGATTGCCTCCGGAAGGACAGGAAATTCTTTTTACCATCATAGATAAAAAGAAATACCGCAGGCTGGGAGAGTCCGGGCAGGAACGCAGTCTCTCGCTGATGATCATCGGGGCGACGACCGAGGACATCGGCTCCAGCCTGACACTGCCGTTCGTCCGCCGGATCCCGATGATTATTGAAATTCCGCCGTTGCGGCATCGCGGAATCAATGAGCGGTATGAAATGATCAAGAACTTTTTCCTGCAGGAGGCGGTGCGGATCGGAGTGGGGATTAATGTGAGCTCCGAGGTAATATGCGCGCTTTTGATATACGAATGTTACGGCAACATCGGGCAGCTGCTCAGCGATATTCAGGTCGCCTGCGCGAGGGCATATATCCGGTATCTGGATAAGCAGGATAAACTAATGGCTGTGACCCTGCTTGATTTTGCCGAAAATGTCAGAGAGGGCCTTATATGCCGGAAGTATTCGGAAAAAGCCCTGTCGCCTTATCTCGATAAGGGAATCCGGGTTCTGCCGGATCAGGCGAAGGTATGGGTGTTTGACGAAAACGATACTTTGCTGATGCCGGATGAAATCTACAAATTCATTGAAGACAGGCACCGGGAGCTCGAGAGCGACGGGCTCTCCGGATTCGAGATCCAGGAAATTGTCGGCGAAGAGCTGGACATTCGCTTAAAACGAACCTTGCGCAGCCTGACTCAGATCGGCGCGGGCGTGAAAACAGAGCTTGGCGTTGCCGTGGGCAGCCAAAAAGTCGTCGCGGCGCTTGAGAGAATGTACCGTTTTATGGAGGAACAGTCGGAGCCTCTTAACAAGGATATTTCGTATTACCTCGCCATTCATTTTTATCAAAGTTATGAAAGAATTCGGCAGAATAAGCGGATCATCAACCCGCGTCTGAAGCAAATAATGCAGCAATACCCCGCGGAATTTGTTCTTGCTCAGCATATGCTGGAAATCGCACAGCGCGAGCTGGAATGTGAATTTCCCGATGAGGAAGCCGGCTACATCGCTTTTTATCTCGCGCAAAACAAGGTCAAGATGCCGGCGAAATCCCGGGCGCAGATTATCGTAGTCACGCACGGCAATGTGGGCAGGGAGATGGCTGCGGTTGCAAACAGGCTTTTAAAAGCAGATTTTGTGAAATACATCAGTATCGGATTGGAGGGCAGGGACAATCAGCTTATCAAAGAGGCGGTCGATTTATGCGCCCGGTGCAATGAAGGGCAGGGAATCCTGTTTCTGGCCGATATGGGAACCGCCGTCACGTTAGGCGATCGGGTGGCAAAGGAAATAGGGATTCCGACCAAGACAATCTCAAAAGTGCACACCTCAATGGTTTTGGATGCCGCTTTCAGAGCGGTGCACCAGAACCTGAGCTTAAATGAGCTTTTTGAAAGCATGGGCAAGGAATACCCGTACTTTATTTATCCGGGGATCAAAAAAGCGGCAAAGGCCATTATAATCCTTTGCATGACCGGAAAAGGCGCGTCGCTCGACATTAAAAGCACGCTCGAGCACAACATTCCCGAGGTTGCGGACAACCAGATTGAAATTATTACGCTTGGAATGCTTTGTGACGACTATTTGGAGGAAATCAATAAGATCAGATGCCTCAAGCAAATTATCGCTGCAATTGGAACGGTTGACCCCGGCATAAAGGATCTTCCGTTTATCTCCATGCGTAAGGCGATGGACCAGCAGGGACTCAACGAAATCCGCGCGTTGATCAGACTGCATTTCCAATATCTCGCTTCCTTCCCGCAAAACTCCGAAAGCGGTCTTTGCGACTTTCTATCCGAGCAACTGATTTTCCCGCGGCTCGACATGCGCTCAAAACAGGAACTGATCCGCTTTGTCGCAGACAAAATGCAGTCGGGGGGCTACGTAAAAGAATCTTACCTAAACGGTCTTTTTCAGAGGGAGGCACAGGGACATACCGGTTTTGCAAACGGCTTGGCCCTGGCTCATACCTATTCCGATCACACGATAAAATCTGCAATCGCAATAGCCACACTGCACAGGCCCATCCTCTGGGAAAAGAATTTTTACGCAGATATCGTGCTGTTTATGGCACTGAAGCATCCGAATGAAACGATCATCAAGCAGATATACAGCCTGGGAACCAGGCCGGAGCTTTGCAAGGAACTTGCGAACGCGGAAAACGCGGCTCAGCTGCAGCAAATAATCATGAATCTAGGAGGAACTCCCGGTGTTAACGAAAGAATTGACAATTAAAAACAAAACCGGTCTGCATGCCAGACCCGCCTCGAAATTTGTAAAATTTGCATCCGGTTTTAAATCACAGATTACCATCAAATATAAAGATAAACTGATCGACGCCAAAAGCATCGTCTCTCTGCTGACCGGCGGCATTGCCGGCGGGTCAAATATCATACTCGGCGCAAGTGGAGAGGATGAGGCGGCGGCGATCGAGCAGATATCTGCGTTTATCGAGAATCTGGAGGATTGACCCCTTTATGTCATTTCATATAAATATTGGGAGATGATATCATGCACAAAGGTATCGCTGCATCCAGGGGTATCGCAATCGGCCGGGCATTTTTGCCGGCTAAACCGGCATCCTGCCTTCGGGCTTCCGGCAAGGCCGAAGACCTGCAGGAGGAAATATTAAGGTTGGATGCGGCAATTGAAAAGGCTATCGGAGAAATTCAGGCCGTTAAGGAAAAGACCGTGAGGGAGCTCAGCGGTTCTCACGGGGACATATTTGACGCCCACATTACAATTTTGCAGGATCAGACCCTGATCAACGATATGGAAGGCGCAATCAGGAATGACAGCAACAAGGCTGAAAATGCCGTTATAAAGACGATTGACGGCTACTGCAGCCTGTTTGAACAAATAGAAGACGAATATCTCAAAGAGCGGGTCTCCGATTTCCGTGATGTTGCAGGCCGTTTGCTGAAATGCCTTTCCGGTTCAAACGAGGACAAATTTGCGGGACTTCGGGAACAGAGCATCGTTGTGGCCGAAGACCTTACCCCCTCGGATACCGCGCAGATGGATAAGAGCAGGGTCCTCGGCATTGTCACCGACCTGGGCGGCAGGACGTCCCATACGGCGATCATGGCGCGTTCACTTGAGATTCCCGCGGTTTTGGGGCTTAAGGATATTACGTCCGCCGTGAGAACCGGGGATATGCTTGTGGTAGACGGAACCGCCGGTATTGTAATTGTGAACCCGGATACCTCTCAACTAGAGGAATACAGGGAAAAACAGAATGCTTACAACCTGCAGCAGATCAAAATGCGCGAACTGAAGCATCTGCCCGCACAAACAAAGGACGGACTGCGGACCGTTACGTTATGCATCAATATCGGCGGGGCACAGGACTGCGAAAGCGGCGTAAAAATAGGTGCGCAGGGCGTCGGGCTGTTTCGAACGGAGTTTCTCTATATGAACAGGGCCTCGCTTCCCGGCGAGGATGAGCAGTTTATGGCCTATAAGCAGGCATTGGAGGCGATGAAGCCGTACGGCGTTATTATCCGCACGCTGGATATCGGCGGCGACAAACGCCTTCCCTATTTAAATATGCAGGAGGAAATGAATCCGTTTTTAGGGTTCCGGGCAATCCGCTTGTGTCTTGAAAATCCCGATCTGTTCAAATGTCAGCTGTGCGCGATTTTGCGGGCGAGCCATTATGGAAAGGCCCGCATTATGTATCCGATGATTTCCGGCATAAAGGAACTGCGGGAAGCGAACCGTATTCTGCGGCAATGCAAGGAAGCCCTGGATGCAAAGGATATCCCATATGATCATGATATCGAGACAGGTATGATGATCGAGGTGCCGTCGGCAGCCATCATCGCCGACAAACTTGTGGATGATGTCGACTTTTTCAGTATCGGCTCCAACGACCTTACGCAATACACGCTGGCTGTGGACCGGCTCAACCAGAAGATCAGCGATTTATATAAACCGCTGAATCCCGCTGTTTTGCGCCTGATCAAGCATGTGATCGATGTGTCGCATAAAGCGGGCAAATGGACCGGTATGTGCGGGGAAATGGCCGGGGAAGAAAAATATGCACCCCTGCTGCTCGGGTTGGGACTTGATGAATTTTCAATGAGCGCAACCTCCCTTCTTTCGGTAAAGCAGGTAATCCGGAATCTGGAATATCCGCAGGCGCAGGATCTCGCCGCAAAGGCGCTGGAGATGAGCGAGCCTGCCGAGGTCACAAAACTGCTGAAAGGTTTTTATTAGAGCGTATTCGCACTATCTGAAATGCTTTTATTGTAAGCGGAATGGATGGATATGTTTAAATGCGTTATTTTTGATGTGGACGGGACGCTGATAGATACACTTGAGACCATCTACATACTTTGCTGCAACACACTTGCGCGCTTTGGCCTGCGTCCTCTCACGAAGGAGGAATATAATCCCCTCTTTGGCTTGGGGGCGAGAGATTTGACGGAGGGCATTCTGGATATTGTACTGAACGGAGACCGTTCCATGTCCGAAACAGTGCATCAGGAAATGGTTACCCGTTATTATGACAATCCGATTTCCGGTTCAAAGCCATTTAACGGCATACCGGAAATGGTCAACGAGCTTTTGCGAAAAGAAGTAACGCTTGCGGTTTTAACCAATAAGCCTCAGAATATATTAAACCGCATGATTGAGGAATTTTTTAAGCCTGACAGCTTTGCCCGCTGTGTCGGCCATTCGGGGAATATGCCGCTGAAACCGGACCCGAGTACCCTGATCGCCCTAATCGACGAGCTGGGATACAAACCACATGAGTGCGTTTATGTGGGCGATACGCCAATCGATATTCAGACGGCCAAGGGAGCGGGCGCTTACTCTATTGGCGTTTTGTGGGGGTTGTACGGAAAAAAGACGTTAATTCAGTCCGGCGCCGATATGGCGGTGAATACCCCCGATCAGATTACGGCGCTGTTTGCATAAGCCATCGTAAAAATGGGATGGCAAAAGCGCTTATCTGATTGCAATTCCCCGCGATCATTGCTAAGCATCGGCTTTATGTCCGAGGTTTTTACCTCGGACTTGAGGCTGTCGACAAAGTCGACAGCCTTTCGAGGGGGAATCCAATTCCCCCATGACCCACCCCAACAAAATAAATTTTGTTGGGGACCCCGGGAGGCTCCCCCCCAGGCGCGGACAAAACACATGTGTTTTGTCCGGTGTGTCCTCCACCGGCGCATGTCCGGTTTCGGACAAATCAAAAGTGAAGGGGTTCCGACCCCTTCACAATCCCTGTAGATACTTTGTCTACAATCTGTGTCCGAGGTTTTTACCTCGGACTTTTTTTATGCTTTTCTGCTTTTCCCGGATATTCC
This sequence comes from Clostridiales bacterium UBA6114, assembly GCA_002423435.1. GTDB lineage: Bacteria > Bacillota > Clostridia > Oscillospirales > Butyricicoccaceae > UBA6114. Next base: position 50,762 of record DIWE01000033.1, on the reverse strand, counting down.
GGGCCGCGCCTTCTAATGAACAAGCACAGAAACAGCGCCGCACGATATATTGTTATTAGGGCGATGGTGTCGCCCTAAAATGCTTAGGCGAGGGGCGATCAAATGCAAACGGTGATATTGTGCGGCGGCAAGGGGACCCGGATGAGGGAGGAAACCGAATTTAGGCCCAAGCCTCTGGTCGAAATCGGCGAAAAGCCGATGATCTGGCATATTATGAAGATCTATTCCCACTACGGGTTCAACGATTTTATCCTGTGCGTGGGATATAAGGGATATATGATCAAGCAGTACTTTATGGAGATGTTCTGGAGAAACAACGATTTTACCCTTAACCTAAGTAAGGCCGCGAGCATCCGGTACCATACCCAGGGAGACGAAAACTGGAAGATCACGATTGTCGACACGGGTCAGGAAACGCTGACGGGGGGAAGGCTCAAAAAGGTTCAGAAATACATTGACGGCGACACGTTCCTGTTTACTTACGGGGACGGCCTGAGCGATTTGAACTTGAACAGGCTTTTCGCGTTCCACAACGCAAAGGGAAAGCTCGCGACCCTGACGGGCGTGCACCCGATCTCGCCGTTCGGCGTTATGGACGTCAAAAACGACGAGGTCACCGCGTTTCGCGAAAAACCCGTGCTGGAGGACATGATCAACGGCGGATTCATGGTGCTCGACAAAAAGGTGTTCGACTATATCCCGGACGCCGACTGCTCCTTCGAGCAGGAGCCCCTTCGGAGCCTCGCCGCCGACAATGAGCTTTGCGTGTACAGGCACGACGGCTTCTGGACCGCCGTCGACACCTTCAAGGATATTGAGAGGGTCGGCGAGCTTTGGAATTCGGGGAAATGCCCGTGGAAGTCGTGGGATTGATGGATACTTCCATGTTTGGCGGTTTTTTTCAGGGAAAGAACGTGCTGATAACGGGGCACACCGGATTTAAAGGGTCGTGGCTTTCCGTATGGCTTCTTGCGCTCGGCGCGAAGGTGATCGGGTATGCGAAAGACCCGAGGACAAAAGACGACAATTTTGTCGTCTCCGGGCTCTCCGAAAAGCTTATCGATATCCGCGGGGATATCCGCGACCTTCAAAAACTGAAAAAGGTGTTTGACGCGCAGAGCCCCGAGATTGTCTTCCACATGGCCGCCCAGCCGCTCGTCCGGCATTCGTACTTAAATCCGGCCGAGACCTTTGAGACAAATGTGATGGGGACGCTCAATGTTCTCGAGTGCATCAGGAGCTCGCCGTCTGTGAAGGTCGGGGTTTTGATTACTTCGGACAAATGCTACGAGAACAAAGAACAGCTTTGGGGGTACCGGGAGAGCGATCCTGTCGGAGGCTTTGACCCGTACAGCGCGAGCAAGGGCTGCGCGGAGCTTTTGATCTCGTCCTACCGGAATTCTTTTTTTAACCCGAACGATTTCGAGCGGCACAAAAAAGCGATCGCCTCCGTCCGGGCGGGCAATGTGATCGGAGGGGGCGACTACTCTCCCGACAGGATTATCCCGGACTGCATCAAGGCGCTTTCGGAGGAAAGGCCGGTCGAGGTCAGAAACCCGGACGCGGTCCGGCCGTGGCAGCACGTGCTCGAACCGCTTTACGGGTATCTCCTTTTGGCGTCTTTAATGCAAAGCGACGCAGCACGCTTCGGTACGGCGTTTAACTTCGGCCCCGACTTTGCCTCCATTTCACCGGTCAGGGAAGTCGTGAAAATGGTGATCGATGCGTGGGGAGGCGGAGAATGGCTTTTGTCGGAAAACAAGAACGCGCCGCATGAGGCGGGATTTTTAAGCCTGGATTGCACGAAAGCGAAGACGTTATTGCGCTGGATGCCGAGGCTCAGCCTTCGCGAGGCGGTCGAGAGCACGGTTTTCTGGTACCGCTCGGATGGGGATAAATACTCGTTGTGCCGAAAACAGATCGACGATTACTGCCAAAAACTGATACCGGCGACAAAAGCGGAGGGAATATGAAGCTTTCAGACTATCTGGCGGCCTTTCTGGCGGAGTACGGCGTCACGCACATCTTCGGCTATCCGGGCGGCGCGGTCACCCATATCTTAGACTCGCTCTGCAAAAGGGAGGATATCGGCTTTGTCGGCACCTGCCATGAGCAGGCCGCGGCCTTCGCGGCCGAGGGGTATGCCAGGATCAAAAACGATATCGGCGTCGCGTTTGCGACGAGCGGTCCGGGTGCTACGAACCTGATCACCGGCATCGGCAGCGCGTTTTTCGACTCCGTGCCCTGCCTGTACATCACAGGGCAGGTCAATACCTATGAATACAAGGGGGATTTAAGCGTCCGGCAGCTCGGCTTCCAGGAGACGGACATTGTGAGCGTCGTAAAGCCGATCACAAAATACGCGGTCCGGATAACCGAGCCCGATACGATTAAATATGAGCTGCAAAAGGCGATATCGGTCGCGAAGAGCAAAAGGCCCGGCCCGGTGCTGCTCGACATCCCGATGGATATCCAGCGCGCGGAAATAGACCCCGATCGCCTGAGCGGATATGAGGAGCCGGAAAAAGAGCCGGCCGACTGCTCATGGCTTCCCGCCGCGGCGGAGTTTATCGAAAATGCCGTCCGCCCCGTGATTCTTGTGGGCGGCGGGGTGCGCGCCGCAAAGGCGTCCGCCCTTCTTGAACGGTTCGCGAAAAAAACCGGCATCCCCGTGGTGTCTTCGCTGATGGGGCTCGACGCCTGCGCCGGGATCGAAAACTCCTTCGGCCTGATCGGGGCGTACGGAAACCGGTACGGGAATTTCGCGCTCGCTAACAGCGATCTGATCCTTTCGTTAGGCTCCCGCCTCGATTCGAGACAGACCGGAACGGACGTCGAAAGCTTTGCAAGACGCGCGAGGCTCATTCGGGTGGATATCGACGAAAACGAGCTTAAAAGGCGGGTAAAGCCGGATGAACTGTCCATCCGCATGGACGCGGGCGATTTTCTCCGCGCCATAAGCGAGGCTCCCGAAGCGGTGCCGAGGGTAAAAACCGACGATTGGCTGAAAACCGTAAAAGGTTATCGGGAGAAATACCCGTCCTTTTCCGCCGATGATTTTAAAAATCCGAACTATATCGTGCGCGAGATATCGAAGATGGCGGGGGAGGACGACATCATCTGCCTCGACGTCGGCCAAAACCAGATGTGGGCGGCGCAGTCGTTTGAGCTGAAAAGGGGACAGCGGCTTTTGACGTCGGGGGGCATGGGCGCGATGGGCTTTTCCCTGCCGGCGGCGGTCGGCGCGCATTACGCCGCGCCCGGGCGCAGCGTGATCGCGTTTTCCGGCGACGGAGGCTTCCAGATGAACATCCAGGAACTGGAGCTTGTAAAAAGGAATCGGATTCCAATCAAAATGATCGTTATGAACAACCGCGCCCTCGGCATGATCCGGCATTTCCAAGAGATGTATTTCGAGGGGAGGTACGGGGGAACGGTGACCGGCTACACCGCGCCCGATTTCTGCAAAATCGCCGGGGCCTACGGAATTTTTTCGAAATCGGTTGAGAACCCGAAAGAGCTTTCGGAAATCGGGGAGATCATCGGGGAAAGGGCGGCCGCCGTGATCGGCGTCCGTCTTCCGCAGCACACGTACGTCTTTCCGAAGCTGGCCGTGGGGCGGCCCATCGAGGACCAGGAACCGCTTTTGGACCGGGCGGAATTTTTTGAAAACATGATTTAAGTAACGCGGAGGTGAAATAAAATTGCAGGACTATTCGACATTTATTAAGGATACCTTTGACCGGTATAAATGCAAAGAGCGGTTTGAGCCGCTTAAGTGCATCCCGGTTTACGGAGACGAAGGCAAGCTTTGCGCGTATTTAAGGCCGATTACGGCGGATTTTAAGACGACGCTTCCGGAGTGTCCGATGCTTCTTACAAAATGGCGGGAGGAAAACCCGACGATTTCCACGGGGACCTTTGAGCCGACCGTCGAGCGGACGGAAAACTGGCTCAGTCAATATGTGATCGGCAGGGACGACCGGCTTCTTTTTTTGATCATGTGCCTAAACGGCGGGTTTTTGGGGCATATCGGCTTCTCCTCCTTTGACTTTGCGGAGAAAAGCTGCGAAATCGACGCCGTGCTGCGGGGGGTAAAAAACCTTCTCCCCGGGCTTATGACGTTCTCGATGCATTCCCTTGTTTACTGGGGTATCCGTGAGCTGCACCTTGAAAAAATTCTTCTAAAGGTCTTCTCCGATAATCGGCAGGCCATCCGCTTTTATGAGAAATTCGGCTTTTGCAAGGTCGGGGAAATCCCGCTCGTCCTTGTAAAGGCGTCCGACGAGGAGAAATGGGAAATCGCGCCGGAGGGCTGCGGCGAAGAAGCCGGGCGGTATTACACCGAAATGCGGCTCGATATCGACCGATGGAAAGAACAATTCTTAATCAAGGGAATCTGACGCTATGGAAACGAACAGAAGGCTTAAAAACCTCGAAAGATCGGAAATCCGCATCATGTCGGTCGAATGCGAAAAGGTAAACGGGATCAACATGGCCCAGGGGATCTGCGACCTGAAGCTTCCGCCCGGCCTTGCGCGCGGCGCGAAGGCCGCCATTGACGGCGGCGTAAACCAGTACACGCGCTTTGACGGCCTTTCATCGCTGCGGCGTGCCATATCGGAAAAGCTTTCGAAGTTTAACCGGATCAGCGCCGACCCGGAGAAAAACATCGTCGTCACCTGCGGCTCGACGGGCGCGCTTTATTCCGCGTGCCTCGCCCTGTTTAACCCGGGAGACGAGGTTTTGCTGTTCGAGCCGTTCTACGGGTATCATGAATACACCCTTCTGGCGCTCGACCTCACGCCGGTTTACGTGAGGCTCTCGCCGCCCGGATGGAGAGTGGACTTCGACCTTCTCGAAAAGAAGGTGAGCGGGAAAACGAGGGCGATCATCATAAACACGCCGGCAAATCCGACCGGAAAGGTGCTCTCCCGCGAGGAGCTTCAGATGATCGCGGATTTTTGCGTAAGGCACGACCTTTTGATCCTTACGGACGAAATTTACGAATATATCGTCTATGACGGCGGGGAGCACATAAGTCCAGGGTCGATGCCGGAAATAAAAGACAGGGTGGTGACGATCTCCGGCTTTTCCAAGACATTCAGCATCACGGGCTGGAGAATCGGATACAGCGCAAGCGACGAGCGCTTTTGCACGCGCATCGGCTGCGCGAGCGACCTTGTCTACGTCTGCGCGCCCGCGCCCCTGCAGGAGGGGGTCGCCGAGACGGTTTTTTCTCTGCCGGACGAATATTACGGGGAGCTTAAAAGAAGCTTTGAGGCAAAGCGTGATAAATTCTGCGAGGCGCTTTGCAAAGCGGGGCTTACTCCCTATGTCCCGGAGGGCGCGTATTACGTGCTGGCCGACTGTGAAAACCTGCCCGGCTCCGACAGCAAGGAAAAGGCGATGTATCTGCTCGGCAAAACGGGCGTCGCGGGAGTGCCGGGCGGCGCGTTTTACCGCGAAGGCGGGGGCGAAAGCCTGATCCGGTTTTGCTATGCCAAAAGCGACGCGGCGCTTAATGAAGCCTGCGAGCGTCTGCTCATCTTAAAGTGAAATGATTGATTTGTGCGCGGAGCGAATGGAGGTTAGTGTGAAATCACACTAACAATTTAAAGGCGTGCCGCTCGCCTCAAAGCGGCAACCGTGGCACATGCCAATAACCTCCATTCGCTTGTGAGGTTTTAAGGACTTAATTGTGCGCGGAGCGAATGGAGGTTACCATGAATAAACGGATCAGCTTTGCCGGACCGTCGATCACCGATCGGGAGATCGATTCCGTCATGGACGCGTTAAAAAACGGCTGGTACGAAAATTACGATATGCACGTTAAAAAGCTGGAGAAGACGTTTGCCGATTACCTCGGCGTGAAATATGCGCTCGCAACCCACTGCTGCACCCAGGCGCTGCACCTTGCGTGCGCGGCGATCGGCCTGAAAGAAGGCGACGAGGTAATCGTGACCGATTTCAGCTGGGTCGCGACAGCGTATGCCGTCGCCTACACGGGCGCGAAATGCGTTTTCGCGGACATCGAGCCGGAAACCTGGACAATAGACCCCGACTGCTTGAGAAAGGCGATCACCGAAAAAACCAGGGCGATCATGCTCGTCCATACGTTCGGGCATCCGGCGGGCATGGACGAAATTATGAAAATCGCGAAGGAAAACGGGCTGTACGTCATCGAGGACGCGGCGCCCGCGCTCGGCGCGACGTACAAGGGGAGAAAGGTCGGCACCTTCGGCGACGTCGCCTGTTTCAGCTTCCAGGGCGCCAAGATGGCGGTCAGCGGGGAGGGCGGCATCCTCGTAACGGACAACGAAGAAATCTATGAGCGGGCGAAGCTTCTTTCCTCCATGGGCCGGACCGATTCCGAGGCGGTCTTCTGGTCGGATATGCTGGGCTATCAGTACACGATGGGAAACCTCGCCGCGTCTTTGGCGCTTTCGCAGCTTCTGCGGGTCGAGGAACTGATGAAAATCAAACGGGATATCTTCGGCTGGTACGAACAGGGGCTCTCCTCCGCGCCCGGCATCCGGCTTGTAAAGGAGAAGGAGGGCTGCAAAAGCAACTACTGCTATCCGTCGCTGCTCCTCACAGACGAAATCGTCGCGGACAGAGACGAGATCATAAGCGGGCTGAAGGCGCTGAACATCCACTGCCGCCCCGCGTTTCCAAGGATGAGCCGGTTTCCGGTGTTCGAGCAGAGATATGAAAACCCGGTCGCGGCGCTTGTGGAAAGGCGGGGGATCTCGCTTCCGTCGGCCGCGAACCTGAATAAGCGGGATGTAAGCTTTGTGTGCGAAAGCATCAAACGCCTGATCGGATAAGGGGTGCGGCATGAAAACGGAAAATGAGATCAGGGCGGAAATCCTAGAGCGGGTCGGCGAGCTTTACGCTTCGCGCGAGGCGGGAAGGAAATTCGTCCCGGGGCTCGACAGGGTACACTACGCCGGCAGGGTCTTCGATGAAAAGGAGATGCAGGCGCTGATTTCGAGCGCGCTCGACTTCTGGATGACGCTCGGGGAAAAGGACATCGAGTTTACCAAAAGCCTTTGCGGCTATCAGGGTATGAAGTACGGCGTTATGGCAAACTCCGGTTCCTCGGCAAACCTCCTCGCCGTAAGCGCCCTGTGCTCGAAAAATTTCAGCGGACACCTGAATAAAGGCGACGAGGTCGTCACAACGGCGGCGGCCTTCCCGACCACCTTAAATCCGATCATCCAGAACGGGCTTGTCCCGGTGTTTGTCGACGTCGAGGCGGACACCTACAATATCGACGCTAAGAAAATCGAGGAGGCGCTCTCGGAAAAAACGAGGGCGGTCATGTTCGCCCACACCCTCGGAAACCCCGCCGAAATGGACCGGATCATGTCGATTGCGAAAAGACACGATTTGTTTGTCGTTGAGGACACCTGCGACGCGCTCGATTCCCGCTACGGCGGGAAGCTCTGCGGCACCTTTGGCGACCTGTCGACATACAGCTTCTATGCGGCGCACCACATTACGACGGGCGAGGGCGGCGCAGTGCTCACCGACAACCCGGAGCTTTATAAGGAGGCGTTGTCGATCCGGGACTGGGGCAGGGCGTGCTTTTGCAGGACGGGCGAGAAAAACCCGGACGGCGCGTGCGGCCGCAGGTTTTCTCATAAATTTGAAGGCCTGCCCGACGGATATGACCATAAATATGTCTACAGCAATATCGGCTACAACCTAAAGCCGCTCGACCTCCAGTGCGCAATCGGCGTCGAGCAGCTTAAAAAGCTGCCCGCCTTCACCGAAAAACGAAAGCGGAATTTCAGCGCGCTTTACAACGCGTTAAAGGAGCACAAGGACTTTCTGATTCTGCCGCGCGCTTATGAAAAGGCGGACCCGTCGTGGTTTGCGCTCCCGGTCACAGTACGCGAGGAGGCCCCATTTTCAAGAAAAGAGATCGTCTCTTATCTCGAATCGAAAAGGATCGAGACCAGGATGCTGTTCGGCGGCAATATCTTAAGGCAGCCGGGCTACAGGGACATCTTGCACCGCGTCGGCGGAGCGCTTACAAATACGGATAAAATCGCGGAGGGCACGTTTTTCCTCGGGGTGTATCCCGGCCTCGACGAGGAAAAGCTCGATTATATGATTTCGGTGCTGGACGATTTTTTTCGGAATCATACAAACTCTCGGGAGGCAGATTAAAAATGGAAGACCAAAAAAAAGCGCCAAGAAAAAAGCATTCCCCGCTGGTCAGCATCGTGGTGCTCGCATACAATCATCTCGATTACACGAGGCAATGCATTGAAAGCCTTTACAAATATACCTCCCATATCGATTTCGAGCTGATCACGATCAACAACGGCTCAACGGACGGGACGAAGGAGTATTTCCAGTCGCTCCCGAACAAGAAAAAGATCAGCTTCGACGAAAATATGGGCGTCGACTCGGCAATAAACCACGGCTTCCGAATGGCCGAGGGCAAGTATACGATAAACGTGAGCAACGATCTGGTTCTTACCGCGAACTGGCTCGACAATCTGCTGATCTGCGCCGAGTCGGACGAGAAAATCGGGATGGTCGTCCCGGTCTGCAACTGCGCGTCGAACTATCAGCAGGTGAACCTGGGCTATGAGGACCTAAACCAGATGCAGCTGATCGCGAAAAACTACAATATAAGCAATCCGCTAAAATGGCAGGACCGCCTGCGGCTTGTGACATATGCCTGCCTGATCCGGACGGATATCCAAAAGGCATTCGGCGGCTTTGACGAGGACTTTAACCCCGGCGGCTTCGACGACGACGCGCTGAGCTTTCGGGTCAGACGGGCGGGCTACCGGCTGATTTTGGCGGGGGACACCTTTATCCATCATTTCGGCTCGGTGACCTTTGACCCCGAATATAAGAAGCACGACATTTTTACAAAAAACAGAAAGCTTTTTCAAAAGAAATTCGGGGTCGACGTGTGGAGCGTCTGCGCGGTCGATTTTAACGTTCTGACGCTCGCCGACCTGAATAAAAAGGGCGGCATCAATATCCTCGGCATCGGAATTTCGTGCGGGGCGACCCTGCTGCAGCTTAAAAACAAGCTGCGGGAAAGGGGAGTCGACGACGTAAAGCTCTACTATATTTCGCAGGCGGAACACAACCTGCCCGATCTGAAAACGATCTGCGAGCGCTGCGAGTACCGATGGGACTTAAACTGCACGGGCCTTTATCCCGACCGGACGTTCGATTATATTATCGTGGAGTCCGAGTCCCGAAACATCCCGGATATTAACTGGTTTTACAGGGGCGTCACACGCATGCTCAAGGACGGCGGGCAGCTGATTTTCACGGCGGCGGACGAGGAGATTTTCTTAAAAGCCCTGCTCGCCGCGCACAACATCGACCCCGACGACACGGAGCAAATAAACCGATACTACTATTCCGTTTCAAAGGATGCCGAGGACTGGAATGGCGAGTGAGGCGCCATGCTTTTGCCCGTATCATGCAGAAAAGGCGCGGACCGGCCCATACGGCCGGTCCGCGCCCTCTGCCTTTTCGTCTGACGGGATTGCAGGCACCGCGCGGGACGCCCGCTACTTTCGGGTGACCCGGATGATTCCCGCGGTCGCGTCCACCTCGACGTAATCGCCGGTCTTAATCGCCGAAACCGGGTCGGGCTCCACGCTGTCCACCGCGGGAATCTCCGCCAGAATCGCGCCGACCGCCGTGACCTGCTCGATCCTGCGGTTGATAATCGCCGCCGGGCCCACGCCGTTGCAGGCTGCCTCGTACAGGATATAGGCGCCGCCCGTCGAGCCCTTTCCGGTGGGGTAGACAAGCACCTTGCCCCGGATGTTCTCCCGATACAGCGGATGGCCGTGCTCGATGAACTCGCCGGTCGCCGTATCGATACCGCCGACAAAGCCGACCGTTCTGTCGGCCACAAGCGCGCAGCCGCCGGCCCTGCCCTTGACGACCGTTCTGCCCTTTAATTCAAATTCCAAGGCCTTAATCCTCCTGTATTCCGCCGTTTAAGGCAATCTCCACGCACTCTCTGACCCCGTACACCGCCGTGGGCAGCTTTCCCATATCCCAGCCGTAATGGGCCATTTTGGGGGAATTTGTGGCCATGGCGCGGTAGCTCTTAACCTCCCGGAGCTCGGGCAGCAGGCAGTGGGAGGGGCAGGTGTCGCCGACAATCCAGGCGCCTGCGGCTTCGATGGTTTTCAGATATCCGCATCGGTCCGCCAGCGCCTTGATCGGCTGGCCGGTCTGCACCCAGAGCTCCATGCCCTGTTTGATCCTTTTGCCCTCGATCAGCCGCGCGACCTCTCCGATTTCCTGAATGGAGGCGTGCGGACAACCGATGTACACAATGTCGAAACCATCCTTCAGGCCCGCCTTCAGCTTTTCGGCGGTTTGCGCAAGCTCCCTGTCGGTGACCCTGATCGTGCGCGACGGCTTACTTAAGCCGAAGGCCGCATCAAGCGTCGGAGCCTCGGGCGTCACGCCCGCCACGTGGAACAGCGCGACCGCGCCCGTTGTCGCGAGCGCGGAGCCGAGCTGTTTGAGCGCGTCGTTGGATACGTCCGAGGGCAGCCCGGTGAAGACGGGCACGCCGTCGCTCACAAGCTCGCCCACAAAGAAACCTAAAATGCCGTAGTCGGAGACCTCCTTAAGTCCGGCTTCCACCTCGACGAGGATCTGCCCGCGGCGGTTTTCATCCAGATGATACCCGTAGGCGGGCACCACGCCGGTCAGCGAGGCGGCCAGCGCCGCGGGGCCGCCGTTTCGGTTGGTGCGCGCGCCGAGCACCGAGTTTGCATAGATGACGGCGGACGATTCGCCCCAGCAGCAGTGCTCGCCGAAGCGCGGCACCTGTCCGACCAGATAGGGCGAGCAGCAGTGGACCGGGATCGCGCCCATTTCGCAGAAGAGATCGGTCAGATGCCGCTGCTGCCGGTAGACATTCTCGGTAAAGCCGTATTCCCTCCAGCAGTCCAGATCGACCGACGCGGGATTTAAGGTGGTATCGGTGACGAATTTCGCGCCCATCGAGAGCATCTTTTCCGCCAGCTTGACGGCGGCACTGCCCGCGAGATAGACCGACGCGTTGACCATATGTACGTTTCTGACCGGGAGCATCCTCTCCGCTTCATACAGCTCGCCCATCTGGAAAAGAATCTCCATACCCTTCTGCTTCGGCCATCCGTGCTTGCCGTCGAGCATTTCCCGCTCATAGGGCGTCAGTTTCAGGCTCATTCTTCCTTCCATCCTCCTTTTCGCATAAAGATAAACGGGGCGCCGCCTTATTTCCTGGTCAGGAATTTATCGTAGCCGGACTTTTTGTCCACCTCGAGAAAGGAGGTGCCCTTTCTGATCTCCGCGATCATCGCGGCTTCCTTGTCCCGGATTTCCAGGGCGGCTTTAAGCACCTCCTCCACCCTGTCGATGGGGACGACGCACACGCCACTTGCATCGGCCATGACCAGATCGCCCGGGCAGCACTGGACGCCGCCGATGCCCACCACGCAGTTGTAGTCGGCCTGCACTGTGCGGCCCCTGGCAGTCAGGGGGGTGCGGCTGCGGGCGAACACGGGATAGCCGATCTCCTCGACTTCCTCCATGTCCCGGACGGCGCCGTCGGCGATGGTGCCGATCACGCCGCTCTGCATGGCGGACCAGGTCACGATATCGCCCCAGCAGTTTTCACCAGGGCGCCCCGCGTTGTCGTAGACCAGTACGTCGCCGGGCTTCGCGACGTACATCGGGTCGGAGCCCATGTGTCCGGGAGGGTTATAGGTGCCGTGAGGGATGATCTTCATGGTGATCGCCGGCCCGACGATCTTTCTGCACCTTGCATGCATCGGGCCGATACCGTAGATGCCGGCGGGCAGTCCCAGTTTGTCCAGCGCGTCCGACACCATGCAGGTGGATACCTGATAGAATTGTTCGATGATTTCCTTTGGCGGTCTTTTTTCCAGGTACTTGTATTCATGTTCGCTCATGCTGTATTCTCCTTCTTCATGATGGATCTTATCGGGCGGCCTGCAGTGAAGCCGGCTGCCGTCAGACAAGCTCGCAGCCCTTTTCGGTAAGCATCCGGTCGACCCAGCTTCTGTTAAGACCCCGGCCGGCGGCGATGTCCTCTAAGAACTTCGTCTCCTTTTCAAATACCTTCCTTGTCACGGCGGCAAGCTCTCCGGCGTCCTCCGGCTTTACGACGGCAACCCCGTCGCCGTCGCCGATCAGGATGTCGCCCGGGCAGATGACGATGCCGCAGAGCGAAACCGGGAAATTGATCTCTCCGGGTCCGTTTTTATACGGACCGTTGGGCGTCACGCCCCTGGCGTAGACGGGGAAATCAAGCTCGGCGATGGCGTCTGAGTCGCGGATGCAGGCGTCGACCACGAAGCCCGCGAGACCCTTTGAAATCGCGTACTGGACCATGATTTCGCCGCAGCAGGAGCGCCGGTCGGTGCCGCCGTCCGCGACGACAATGACGTCTCCCGGCTTTGCAAGGTCCAGCGCCTTGTGGAAAAGCAGGTTGTCGCCGCCCGTGCTTCTCACCGTCAGCGCGCAGCCCAGAAGCTTCGCCTTGTTGAAGGGGCGAATGGGCGGGGCAATGCAGGAGATCCGGTTCATGCAGTCGGCGATATTGGCGACCGGAAGCCCTTCAAAGGCCTCGATGAGCCGCCGGTCCGGCCGCTGAAAGTCGGGCCTTATCCGAAAGCCGATATTTGACATATTTGACCATTCCTTTCACTGCGTCCAACGTATAAAACTACCACAAGCGTTCCTCCCGAAACCGGCGCAGCCGAAGGCGGCGCCGGTTTCGGGGATAAGCGCTAGCTTTTACGGTTTAGCTCGTCGTACTTAAATATCCTTCGCGCCTCGTCGAGGCGCATTCCGTTGTTTACGGCCTCCTCGATCTTTTCCTCCGCCGCATACACGTTCCGGATCAGCTCGAGGACTTGGTCGAGCTTGCTGACAGGGACGAAGATGACGCCGCTCTCGTCGGCAACGGCGATATCCTCCGGATACACGGCGCAGCCGCCGACCGAAACCGGCACGTTGACGGCGGCCTGGGCCGATCTGTCCTTGCCGGTGCGCATGTAATAGCCCTTACTGAACATGGGGTATTTGAGGCCGAGGATGACGTCGACATCCCGGCAGACGCCGTTTATAACGGTGCCGGCCACCTTGTTTCGTATGGCGACCTTGGTCATGATGTCGCCCCAGGAGGTGCAGTCGGTTCTGCCCTCGTTGTCGAGCACGACGACATAACCCTCCGGGACGTCGTCCAAATACTGGCCTGCGCCCGTTTTGACAAGGCCGGCGGGCAGGTATTTTACGGTGAAGACCGGGCCGACCGCCCTGGTGCCGAATTGCAGCGGCTTGATGCCGTAAGCCTGGCCGCTGATGCCGAGCTTGTCGAGCGCGTCGGAGACGTTGGGGGTGTTATAGGTTTTCAGTTCGTCGATTTTTGCCTGTAGCTCCTTGCTGATCATAAAAAGCTCCTTCCAGATTCGCGGCCGCCGCATGCGGCCCGCTTTTTTATAATGCCGGGTTCCGGCTATTTTGCCGGGTATTTTACCATGGGTTTAAAATAGACGGGCGCTCCGCCGGCCTCTGCGATGCCGGCCGCCACGCCGGTAAACGGCTTTCCCTGGACGGACTTCCCGGTGCGCTTATTGTAAACCGTGCCGGTATGTACGTCCGCATCCAGGATATCGCCGTCGGCCACCTCGAACTCGGCGTCTCCGATGTCGATCAGCCACACGCCCATATTGACCGCGTTTCGGATAAAGCTCCTTGCAAAGGACCTGCACACAATGGCCCCTACCTTGAGCCCCTTAAAGCCGCGCACCGCGATTTCCCGAAACGAACCGCATCCGAAATTGTACCCGCCGAATACGATATCGCCGGGCTTAAAACCGGGCGCGAACTCGGGCCGCACATCGGCGAACACGTGCCTTGCCATGTCCTCGATCACGGCGTCCCCCGCATAGCGGGTGGGGGATATGTTATCGGTATTGACGTCGTTTCCAAATACCCACGCTTTTCCTTCCAAGCGCGACACCTCCTTTCCTGAGTTTTTAAGAATTGATAAATTCGCGCGGATCGGTCAGCGCACCGGTGATAGCCGCCGCCGCGGCCGCCGCCGGGGAAAGTAAATAGACTTCTGATTCGATGCTGCCCATCCTGCCGATGAAATTGCGGTTGCTGGTCGCTGCGCAGACCTCGCCGTCGGCAAGCAGCCCCATATGCCCGCCGATACAGGCGCCGCAGTTGGGATTGGTCACGACCGCTCCCGCCTCCATGAAGTTCTTCACAAGGCCCTCTTCCAGCGCCTGCAGGAAGATCTCCCGCGAGGCGGGAGTGACGATCATGCGCACGTCCGGATGAACCTGATGGCCCTTTAGCACATTCCACGCCGCTCGGAGGTCGTCTAAGCGGCCGTTGGTGCAGGAGCCGACATAGGCCTGGTTGATCCTGGTCCCTGCCATGTCGGCAAGGGGCCGTACGTTGCCTGGGGAGTGGGGGCAGGCGACCAGCGGCTCGAGCCTGCCGATGTCGATCTCCGTTATCCGGGAATAGGTGGCGTCGCCGTCGGCCCAGACCGCATTAAAGTGCTTGTTGGTTCGCCTGGACACATAGTCCATCACCTGCTGGTCGGGCTTCATGATCATGGTTTTTACGTCCATCTCCGAGCTCATGTTGCAGATGGTCATCCGTTCGTCCACCGACAGGGTCGAGAGGCCGGGACCCTCCACTTCAACCGATTTGTAGGTCAGGGAGGACTCGCCGAACTCCCTGAGAAGGTACAGGATGATATCCTTGGAGCTGACGCCCGGCTGCAGCCTGCCGTTTAAGATAAGCTTCACGCTCTCCGGCAGGATGGCCCACATCCTGCCGGTGGCGAGCGTCACCGCCATATCCGTCCACCCGACCCCGATCGGATAGGCCCCCAGCGCGCCGTAGGTGGTGGTATGGGCGTCCGTTCCGGCGATCAGCTCACCGGGGCGCACGTGGCCCTGCTCGGGGAGTATCTGGTGGCAGATGCCGCCACGCCCGATTTCATACCAATCCCTGATCTTCATCCTCTTGACGAACGCCCTGGTCTCCTTGTGCATATTGGCATACGCCACGGTAGGCGCCGGCACAAAGTGGTCGAGCAGCGCCACCACCTCGATGGAATCGACAATCCTTTCGATCCCCATTTGAGAAATGGGGTCAAGCAGGCCGAAGGTTCCCCCCTCGTGGATCATGGCCACCTCGGGGTATAAAAACACCATGTCGCCCGGCTTTGCATGCGGATTGTCGCCCTTGGACCGAAATATTTTTTCTGCAACCGTTAGTCCCAATTTGCATCTCCCTTTCGCTTAGGGAAACACTGATTTAATCCGGGCACGGCGGCATTGCGGATCTTTTTCGCCCTTGTTTCGTTGTCAAAGGCTTAAATATCAACGGATATTCTCACCTTTTCCGCCTTGCAGGGACAAAAAATCTCTCGCAAATCCGCCCGCGCCGGATGAATCAGTATTTCCTCAGATTTCTTTTAACGCCCATGCAAGCTCCGGCGAGCCGGGATGGGCGTGGTACTGGCTGCGCACATACTCCTCGAGGGAGCGCTCCTCCATGTCGATGGCCCTGGCCGGACATACCTGGGAGCAAAGCGCGCATCCGTTGCATCGCTCCCTACTGATTTTCGCCATGCCGGTGCCATTTTTGTATGCCATGCGCACCGCGTTGTAGACACAGGAGTCGTAGCAGCGGCCACAGCCGACGCAGCGGTGCGGATTCACCCTGGCGTACAGGGGCTTTACCCTGTCCTTGATCTCGGAGGACTTCAGCATTTTGCCGAGCGCCTTTGCGCGCAAGTCGTCGATGCTCCGGTAGCCCTTTCGCTCCATGAAGGCGTTCATGCCCTCCAAAAGCTCCTTTGCGTACTCCGGGCCGTATACGTAGGCGGCCGTGCAGACCTCCACGGCCTGTGCGCCGGCCATCAGCATTTCGACGGCGTCGCTCCACTTGCGCATGCCGCGCCCGGCCATGATCTCGATGCCGGTTTTCTCGAGGGAGACCTGGGCCACGTCGTGCAGCGTCTCGACCAGATGGCCGGAGGTATTGACCGCGGCGCAGCCCCAGCCGACCGGCTGCGCGGTCTCGATATTCACCCGCATGCCGTGGTTGTTCGCGTACAGCTCCACCGCGTCGGCTCCCGCCTTTTTGAGCGAAGCCACGGTATCCTTGATCCTGCTGCGCAGGATGGGCGGGATCTTGCAGATGATCGGGATATTGATCGCGGCGCGCACCTTGGAGGTGATCAGCGAGGTGGCCTCGGGATTTTCCGCCAGCTTGTCGCCGTAGTTCGCGGTCGCGTCGCCGTCTCTGATGATGTCCGACAGGGCGGACACGCCGGGGCAGCAGTAGTTGAGCTCGACGGCGCCGGCGCCCGCCTTTTCGTACTCGACGGCGGCGTTTATCCACTCGTCCGCCGTGGAGGCGGCGAAGGTGCCGACCAGCAGGCAGTTATTTTTTTTGGCATAGTCCGATACTCCGGCGACGACCTCGCGGGCGAATTCAATCGGCCCGAGGGGGGAGTTGTGGTCGTTATGGAACCAGACCCAGTCGAGGTAGCCTCTGCCCCTGTCCGCATACTCATAATCGACCAGGTGATAACGCGCGAGGGGGAAACGGTGGAAGTATTCGAACATCGAGGCCGTCTTGGTCATCACGATGCCGTAGCCGGCGTCGATGTCCCGCTTGATCATGTCGATCGTGCCCGAAAGGGGACCGGCGCCCAGCGCCAGGGGATTTTTTACGGGCACATTTAAGAAGGTTGTCTTGAGTCGCTCCATTGTCTACCTGTCCTTTCCGTTGTAATTAGGGGTTGTCACAAAATGCATAATATAAAGCATTGCTATGGCCGGGGCCCGAAGGGCGCGGGGGATAGTGTGAAAGGGGGCCGGCGAGGCCCTCTTTTGCGTCCAAACATCCGCCGCAGCGGCGTGCGCAGCACGGAGGGGGCGTCTCAAAATGCATGAATATGCATTTTGAGACACCCCCGGCCGTGACGCTTCAGCCGCGGCTCGCTTGCTGCAGTGTCGCGATCAGGTCGCCGGACGTCTCCAGCACGGCGAGCTTATTTTCGACCATCGCCTGGGTGTCCTCACCGCTCATCGGCTGCCACTGGGCCTGGGAGGTCTCAAACTCCTGCTTTAGGCCCTCGTCGTGCATGGCGTCCCAGAAGGCCCGGCGCAGAATTTCAAGTGCCGCCGGGTCGGTGCCGGGAGGGGCGAGCATCAGGCGCGCGGTGCCGTAGAAGGGATTGCCCACGAGCGCGTCGAACTGGTCTCTGGGCATGCCGAGCTCAAGGGCGGTGGGCACGTCGGGATACTGCGGGTCGCGCTCCTCGGTGAAAATGCACCAGGCGCGGCCGAGGTCCTGCTCCTGCTGGCGGACGGCGGTGGCGATGGAGCCCATCTGGCCGGAGACCTCGCCGCGGCCGATGGCCGGGACGATCTGGCCGTTTCCTTCATAGTGGATGAAACGGAACTTCACGTCGCTGCACATGGAGACAAGTAAAGGGTCGGTGTGCTGCGCGCCGCCCTGGCCGCCGGTGCCGATGCGGATGGACTCGGCCCGGCTTTCCGCCACCAGCTCATCCCAGTTTGCCGCTTTGACGTCGTTGTTGAACGCGAGGGCGCGGGAGTCGACGGCCCAGCACCCGATGTACTGAAAGTCGCCCGTCTTGTAAGCGACCGGGTCCGGATTCAAAAACTCCATCACCGTGCTGTCGCCCATGCTGACGATGCCGATCGTGTAGCCATCCGGGCGGGATGTATAGAGCTGGGTGCTGCCCGCGATGTTGGCGACGCCCGGCACGTTTACGGGGATGATCGTGACCTCCTTGGGCAGGTATTTAGGCATGTAGCGGGCGATGATCCTCGACTGGAGGTCGAACCCGCCGCCGGCAGTGTAGGGGATGATCATGGTGATCTCATGGGTGGGGAAATCGGTTGCGGGAGCTGCCGGCTCAGTTGAGGTACCGGAGGTGCCGGGAGCAGGCGGGGCGCCGGGGGTGTTCGAGCATCCTGCAAACAGGGTGAGAAGCGTTGCCGCAATGGCGCATGCGGCGATCAATTTCCTTGCGTCTTTCATGGTCTTCCTCCTTTATCAATCTTTTGATTTTCGAGAGATTACCGGAACAACAAGCCGGCGGGGAAATACATGTTCAGGAACAGGACAAACGCCGCGTAAACGCCAGCCAGCATTCCGAGCGAAATCAAAAGTGATTTCACCGGCGAAAGCTTTGAAATGAAAAAGGTAAAGAGAAACAGCCAAATCGGCATCGCCGGCAAAAAGCCGATCAGATAAATGGCCAATGCAAAGGTGGAAAGCCACGCGAGAAGAATCCAAAACGTCCATTTTTTTGCCGTCCCGGTTTCTTCCTTCCCCGCAAGCGTATCGGCCTCCTTCGGCGCCTTTTGAGCCGCCTCCCGGCTGCCCGGGTCCAAAAAGCTCATGGCGGGCACGAACATGGTCAGAAGCTTCAGCCCGAGCAAGATAAAAGTGACGATGATGATCGCGCGGGGATAGGCAAGCGTCTTTGCCGACAGGTCCGTGTCGGTAAGCAGCATCACGACCATATAGGCGGCGAGCCCGCCCATGAACAAAAGCTCCCTTGATCTTTTTGACATATTGTGTCCCCTCCTTTTACAAAGCTCTGCCGGACGGCGCCATGTCCTTTGCCTTTTGCTTTCTGCGCCGAAGGTCGCCCGCCGCTTTGAAGCCGAACAGGATCAGCGGCAGCCCGACGGCAAACAGCCAGACAAAGGGCCGGGTGTAATAGATCGACCACGACTGCTCGGAGATCTGCATTGACACCTGATGGGAGCGCTCGATCAAAGAGCCTAAAATCAGGCCAAGAATGGCGGGAACTGCGGGAATGTCGCACAGCTTCATGGCATAGCCGATCGCGGCAAAAAGGATACATAGCGCGACGTCCGAAACCCGCATTTTCTCGGCATAGACGCCGATCACGCACAGAATCATTAAAACGGGCACCAGGCTCTTGGTGGAAATAACGGTGATTCTGGCGAGGTATTTGGCGGCCCAAAGACCGATGGTGCAGGCGATAAAGGCGCCGAACAGATGCGCGAAGGAGAGGGAGGTCACCACGAAGAGCTGTTCGGTCAAAAGCACCTTTCCCGGCTGAAGGCCGTGCATAATCAAGGCGCCCAGCAGCACGGCCGTGCTCGGATTTCCCGGAATGCCCAGCGAGACCAGCGGCATCAGAGCGCCCGCCGTTGTGGCGTCGTTTGCAGATTCGGGCCCGATAATTCCCTCGACGTTTCCCTTGCCGAAGGTTTCGGGATGTCCGGAGATGGATTTTGCCTGCGCGAGCGCCATCCAGCAGGATACGCTTCCGCCGACGCCGGGGATCGCCCCGATGATGATGCCCTGGATACCGCAGTAGATAACGAGAGGCAGGTGCATAAGGGTTGCCTTGACCCCCTTGAATACGCCCTTGACCTCCACGTCGCCGCTGCTGGAAATGCTCTTTTCCTCCATAAACAGGCGGAACATTTCGGCCAGAGCCATGGCCCCGACGATAAAGGCGATCAGGGAAATACCCGACCACAGCCATATCTGGCCGTACACATAACGCGGGCTGCCCAGCACGGGATTGACGCCGTGCACCGACAAAATAAGGCCGATGCATCCCGAAATCAGGCCGTTTAACAGCGATTTGCCGCTGACCATGGCGATGAGCGCCAGTCCGCCGATACCGAGCGCCACCCATTCGGGCGGCCCGAAGGCCAATACCAGCTTCGCCATTCCGGGGATAATCGCGAGCAGCACGAAAATTCCGATCAAATGGCCTAAAAAGCTGGCGGTGGCCGAAGCGCCCAGCGCCTCTCCGGCGCGGCCCTGCTGGCTCATCGCATAGCCGTCCAAGGCGGTGGCCGCGTTGCTTCCCTCACCCGGAGCGTTGATCAGGATGGAGGTGATCGACCCGCCGAAGGTCACCCCGCCCAGCACGCCGGCCAGCATCACCATGGCGACGGCCGGCTCCATGCCGTAGGTCAATGGAATCAGCAGCATGATGGCCACACTTCCGCCCACGCCCGGCAAAAAACCGAACACATAGCCTACGGCGGAGCCCAGCGCGCAAACCAGGATGCCCTGCACGGAAAAGACGATTTGCAAGCCTTGAATAATTGCTTCACGCATTGAATCAACTCCCGTTTTCAAGATTTTAGAGATCCCGCATCAGAAATCTGAAAATCACCCCCAGTATCAAACGAGGATAAAACAAAGCGAAGCAGCCATGCATACCGCAAATTTTAATGAATTTGCATACAGGCCGTTGACTTATGCCCGCCTACCGTGTATTATGAAAATAATTTTGAGGAATTTTTGTATAGATCTATTTTAAATTAGGAAAAATATACCAATTAAAAGATGAAATGTTGTACTATTTGCACTAATGCGTACGACGCTAAATATGTTTTTTATTATATCTGTTGTATATGAAAAATGGAAATACGAAAAACTGCCTCTATTTATATGAATATTGGTATGAATAGATCCGGATCACAGTCAGTCTTATATAGTTTTATAAAGCGATTTATTTCCGGAAAAGCCGCCTAATCCGGCGGCACAACCCTTTTTCCGGGATCGGAGGCGTCGATGAACAAACGGCAGCTGCTTTATTTCAAGGTCATGGCCGAGGAGGGGAATATCACCAGAGCGGCCGCGAGGCTTCACATCCCCCAGCCCCATTTGAGCAACCAGCTTCGGGCCGTCGAGGAGGAGCTCGGAACCAAGCTCGTGGACAGAAGCACCCGCAAATTCCAATTGACCGACGCGGGGCGGCAGTTCCAATACAGAGCCTCGCAGATCCTCGACCTGATGGACATCACGGTAAAGGAGCTGGAGGAATTTGAAGGTGGGAACCACGGAATCCTGAAAATTGGGACGACGGCAACCCCCTCTTCCATCATTCTGCCCCACAAGCTGCACCAATTCCACAAGCAGAGCCCCCACACCCAGATCGAGGTGCTCACCCTGCGTTCAACCCAGCTTCTGGATGCGCTGCAATCGAACACGGTCGATATCGGCCTGCTCCGGACGCCGATCGACCCCGAGTCCTTCCATTCGATCAACCTTCTATCGCATCCGATGGTGGCCGTTGCCGCCGAATCGGAATTTAACGACCAGCCGGACCCTATCATCGACCTGTCCGTGCTGGCGGGAAAACCCATGCTGGTCAGCTACCGGCTGGAAGCCGACATCACCGAGGCCTGCCGCAGCGCCGGATTTGTGCCGAACATTGTTTGCCGGATCGACGATACAAGGACGATCCTGATCTGCGCCAGCCTGGGCATGGGCGTCACCATCGCGCCGGCGGACTGGCTGAGCACCGTCCCGGGGCTTGCAATCTCCTATCGGGAGCTGAGCGTCCCGACCCTTTATACGAACACCGCGCTGATCTGGCCGAAAAGCCGGCGTCTGTCCGCCGCGGCAAAGAATTTCCTCGCCCTGTTTTCAAGCACCTTCTCACCATAAATCGGTCGGCCCTGTGCGGTTTTCTGCATGCGAAAGCCCGGTACGGCAAAAAAAGCGCCGCTTTCCATCTCAGGAAGGCGGCGGCAGAATGGAGAAAACGATATGAAGCACTACACGATTGCGCTTTTGCCGGGGGACGGCGTCGGGCCGGAGCTTCTGGAGTCGGCCTGCCGGGTCCTGCGGGCGGCGGAGCAAAAGGCGGGGACCTTTTCGCTGACTTTTATCGAATACCCCTTCGGGGAGAGCGCATATCGCGAGCTCGGCGCGGCGCTTCCCGCCGACACGCTGGCCGGCATCGAAAAAAGCGACGCCTCCCTGCTCGGCGCCGTCTCGGTCAGGGGGGTTCCCCCTCCAAGCCCGATCGGCGATATGCGTCGGCGCCTCGACCTGTACGCCGACGTGCGGCTGATCCGGGCCCGGCCGGGCGTCTGGTCGCTTAAGGAGGGGATCGACATTGTCTGCATCAGGGAAAACACAGAGGGCTTTCTCGCCGACCGCAGCCTGTACCAGGGGCATGGCGAGTGGATGCCGAGCGCCGACCAGGCCCTGTCGCTGCGGGTGATCACCCGCAGCAAATGCGAGCGGATCGCCGAGTTTGCCTTTGAATACGCCAGAAGGAACCGGCGCAGAAAGGTCACCGCGCTGCACAAGGCGGGCGTGCTGAAGATGGGCTGCGGCCTGTTTTTGGAGGCGGTGCAAAGCGTGGCCAAAGGCTATCCGGACATCGCGTTCGAGGACGAGTACATCGACAATGCGGCAAACCATCTGATCGCGGCGCCGGAGGATTACGATGTCATCCTGACGACCAACCTGTTCGGCGACATCATATCCGACGAGGCGGCCGCCCTCGTTTCCAACATAGTGCCCACCGTCAACATCGGCCGGGGCATCGCCGTTTTTCTTCCGGTCAATCACCAGCATCGGTCGGAGCTCGCGGGGCTCGGGACGATCAATCCGCTGCCCACGCTGGTGTGCACCGAGCTGCTGTTTTCCCATCTCGGCGAGCATGGTGCGGCGGAGATGGTCCGCCGGGGGCTTTCCTCGGCGCTTAAGCAGGGCGCGCTTGCACTCAAGTCGACCGAGGCGGTGACCGCGCTGGTGTGCGCCGGGCTGTGATTTGACCGATCGCCTTAACCGGCCGACATCATATCGCGCGCAAAGGGGCAGACCCGCCACAAAGGCCGGTCTGCCCCTTGATTATTTTATAACGTTTTACCCGGCGAACATTATTGGCCGGCCGAGCTTAAAAGGCCAAGGCGAAACGCCCCGCTGTTCATTTTAAGAGCCCTCTCATTTTTCCGGTACCGCTCCTCAATCGCTTTTTCAACGGCTGAGGGATCGATCAGCTTTAACAGGCCTAAAAGGAGCCCCAGGCTTACGAAATTTGCGCAGGCTTTGCCGCCGGCATCAATGGCCATCGCTGTGATCGGGAACGGATATTGCCTTGCTTTCGAAGCGAGCGGAGAGGCCTCCTTGCAGTCGTAAATCAAAATGGCGTTTTCGTCCAGCTCCTCTGCATATTTTTTGTAAGCGGCATCGGAGAGCGCCACGACCGCATCCGGCTGCA
The DNA here is from genome assembly GCA_002423435.1 of Clostridiales bacterium UBA6114. GTDB lineage: Bacteria > Bacillota > Clostridia > Oscillospirales > Butyricicoccaceae > UBA6114. The sequence goes on along the minus strand of DIWE01000033.1, from coordinate 27,649 downwards.
ATGCCTCGGGAAAATCGATTTCCGCGTCGCTTATGATGATATCGGATTTCGTAAACGTTCCACGGGTCTCCACGCCGTAGGAGGAGGTCAGCGCCGCGTTTTTGCCCTGATGGATCGCCGCCGCTTCCCCGAGCGCGGACGCAACCGTGATCAAGCCCTGGCCGCCGACGCCCGCAAACACGATTTCCCATCTGTTTTCCATAACCCTTTACTCCTTCTGTGCGGCTTTTTCCATGATCATGCGATACTTAGTACCGTAATCCTCTTTTGGAGCATGATGGAGCCTGCCTGTGACAAGCTTTCCTTCCAGTTCTTCTTCTTTCAACATTTTTGCTTTGGACAACGGGATACAATTATTATTGATATAGTTCATCAGATCAATGGGCGAAGCCATGCCGTTGTTGCGGCCGAAATGCGTCGGGCAGGGGGCGATTATCTCCACCAGCGAAAACCCCTTGTTCCGGACCGCCTCGACGATGCGGTTTTTAAGCTGGACAGAGTTGTCGGCGGTTTCGCGCGCGACGTAGGTCGCACCCGACGCGATCGCAAGGCGGCAGATGTCAAAGCCCTGCTCGATATGCCCGTAACGCGAGGTGGACGTCTTTTTGTTCTCCGGCGTGGTGCCCGAGTACTGCCCCCCGGTCATCCCGTAATTTAGGTTGTTGACGATAAGCGCGGTGACGTCGACGTTTCGCCTTGCCGCGTGGATGAAATGGTTTCCGCCGATCGTCACGCCGTCGCCGTCGCCCATCATTGCAAACACATGAAGCTCGGGATTCGCGAGCTTTACGCCGGTCGCGAAGGCCAGCGCCCGGCCGTGGGTGCCGTGCAGGGCGTTTACCCTCATGTAGTCGTCCACCTTTCCGAAGCAGCCGATGCCGGTACAGGCGACGATCTTTTCCGGGGGGATGTCGAGCGCCTCGAAGGCGCGGACAATCGCACCCAGCATCACCCCGCAGCCGCAGCCGCTGCAATAGAACAGCGGAAACTTTTCCGTCTTTAAGTAATCCATGTATTTCATCTGATCACTTCCTCAACACGGGCAATGATTTCATCGGGAAAAATGATCTCCCCACTCAATTTGTTCACGCCCAGCACCGGGATGCCTCTGTCGCAGACCCGCTGCACCTCCCGAAGCACCTGCCCCAGATTCATTTCGGGGACTACGACGCCTCTTACCCTCCGGCACACCTCGCCCACCTGCCTGTCGGCGAATGGCCAGATCGTGGAAAGCTGCAGCACGCCGGCTTTGATCCCGCGCTTTCGCAGCCGCTTCATCGCGTAAAGCGCCGGGCGCACGGAGCATCCGAACGCGATAACTGCAATCTCGGCGTCCGAAAGCGCGTATTCCTTTGTTTTTACAATCTCGTCGTAATGAGTTTCGAATTTTTCGACATAATGCCTGATGAACTTCTGCGCGTTTTCCGGACGGCCGCAAGCCTCGCCGGTCTCGTCGTGCATGGTGCTGGTCAGATGAAAAATATATTTGCCGCCGAAGAGAGCGAGCGGGGCGATGCCGTCGGGCTCCGGTTCGAAGTTAAACGGCTTATAGTCCTCCGGCGCGCACGACGGCTGCTTCCGGCCTGCGATTTTTTCCGGCGCCGCGGGGTGCCTCACATATTTTTCCCGCATATGCCCGACCACCTCGTCGGCGAGCAGCACGACCGGGGTCCGGAACCTCTCGGAAAAATAAAAGGCCTCGATGGTGAGGTCGTAGCACTCCTGGACGCTGCACGGGGAAAGGACGATCATGCCGTGGTCGCCGTGCGTCCCCCAGCGGCTCTGCATCACGTCGGCCTGCGCCGGTTTGGTCGCGAGGCCGGTGCTGGGGCCGCTGCGCTGAACATCGATGATGACACAGGGGACCTCGTCGATTATGGCGACGCCGAGACTTTCCTGCATCAGGGAAAAGCCGGGGCCGCTGGTCGCGGTGTACGCCTTTTTGCCGGAGGCCGACGCGCCGATCACCGCCGCGATACTGCCGATCTCGTCCTCCATCTGCACATACATTCCGCCGACCTGCGGCAGCCTTATAGAGGAAAGCTCCGCGATTTCGCTCGACGGTGTAATCGGGTACCCCGCGTAAAAGCGGGCGCCCGCCGCGATCGCGCCCTCCGTGATTGCCTCGTTTCCCATGGCAAAGTATGTATTTTCGGCGTTCATTCTTCGTTCACCTCGACCGTAATCGCAAAGTCCGGGCACCGCGACTCGCAAAGCCGGCACGCGGTGCAGTTTTCGATATGCGCGACAGCCGGAACGCTGTCCTTTTCATAGCCGAACACGCTGAATTTGCAGTACGCCGCGCAGATGCCGCATTTTTTGCACCAATTTTCATTGATTTTTATTTTTTTCATTGAAACCGCCTCACCGATGCTTTCCGTAAAATGTTTTTCATCGCGGAATCGTATTACAGATATTCCCTGATTTTTGCCTCGACTTCGCCGAGGTCGATGTTTTTGCAAAACTGCGCGACCCTGGCGCCGTTTTTGAAAAATAAAAGGGTCGGGATTCCGAGAACCTTCTGGCCGATCGCCGTTTTTCGCTCTTCCACCGTGTTCAGCTTGCAGAATTTCACCTGCCCCTCATATTTCTCCGCCAGCTTTTCCATATGAGGCATCAGAGCGAGGCATTCGGCGCAGCCCGGACTCCAGAAATCGACGATGACCAGCTTCTTTGCGCGTATCACTTCCGCTTCGAAATTTTCCTTCGTAAGTTCAAGCAACCAAAACGCCTCCATTTACAGCGCAATCGTGTTTATGGCATTTCTCATCACATGGATGTTCTTGTCGGGCAGGCCCGATACGGGGATGACGCAGCAGGGAGAAATGATGATCGGTTTTCCGGCCTGACGGTAGGCGTCTGCGATTTCCTCCCGGATGTCTTCCTCCGGCCCGGTGCAAAGCGTCGTTCTGCCGTTTACCCCGCCCATGATCCCTCTGGAAAAATATTTTATCCCTTCCGATATGGGCACCGGGGGAACCGTTCTTCTGTCCGCCCAGTTTAGTACGTCGATCGGATACTCTTCAAAATGGTCGATCATGATGTTGTCGCCGTGCAGATGCAAAAATATCGCCTGCATCCGCGGCCTGACCGCACTTAACACCTTTAAGCTGTAGCATTTTTCGTAAAGCGCGGCTTCTTCGCCTGTGATCAGGTTCTTCGTCGCCGTCTGCGTCGCAAAGTACAGGCTGTCCGCCCCGTTATCCGCGCAATGGTTGATAAAATCGATCATGGTATCGGCGAAAACGTCGAGCGCGGTCTTGAGGATTTCCGCATGGTTTCTCATCGTGTCCAGCAACACATCGTCGCCGGCGCATTTTTGAGCCAGCGTCAGCGGGCTGAAGGCGGTCGCCATATTCAGCTTTGATCCTTTTAAGTATTCGCCGAGCCCTTTGATCGCCCCGGCGATCGAGCCGTATCTGCCGGCTTCGGGGTCAAGCCGCCCGATCTTTTCCCAGTCCCCGACGCAGCTTACCGGCCTTTCGACAACGGAGGGGACCCCCAAATGGTTGTTGCCGGAAAACCGGCACCCGAAATCCATTACCTGCAAAGCGGCGGCGGGCGAGATCCGGGCCATATCCCAGTCGAACTCCTCCTGGAATTCGATTTCGCGTTTCAGCATGCCTTCCGCCGTATCCGCCAGAAAGCCGTCCTTGTTATGGCGCGAGGCCCAGACGGGAAGCCGGTCGGGCGTCTCGCCGCGCACGATTTTCATTACCCGTTCGTAGCTGTTCATACCTTTTCCACAACCTCTACGACGACTTCCATCGGTCTTCCGAGCTGCGACTCGATGCTGCCGGATATGATCTCCTTTACGTCTTCCGCGCCCATAATGCACTCGCGGCATGTTTCGGGCCCGATCACAATCTGCAGCACGGCAACATTCTTATCGCACGAGACCAACACCAAATCGCCCCCGTCCGCCTGAAACGGCCCGCTGAATTCCTCGACCAGGGATCTGACAATCTGCTCCTCCATAAATAGCTCCTTCCTATAAGCGCGAAAACCCGTTTTGCCTTAAAAATGATGCGATCAGGTTTAAGATAACAGATGATTGCCAAGCGATTTTTATTTTACGCTACATGGGCAAATTGTCAATTATTTTGGGCGATTTTCTTAAAGTATATAATATAATGTATGGAAAATAGTTATAAAATTCTTAAAAAGTAAAAATCGGCGCGAAATAAATGTCCAATAATTTCCAATCGACAGAATTTGTTTAAAATTTTGAATGTTTTTGCACATTCCATACACTATGCAATATATTTATCGACGAAATATTGACAAAACAAAATTTGAATGTAGAATCAAATTACAGAATCGCCGAAGATGAGGGCGATTGATGTTTACAAGCCGGTTAGATCGGCAATTTTACTCTGCAGAGTAAGAAGAGCGATTCGGCAATCACCGCAAAACAACAGAATTCAGGAGGTAACAGGGTTTGGATAAAATCAAGCTTGAGTGCAAAGCTGCGACTTTGATTAACCCGGTGGCAAAGCCGGAATCGAAAGAACTCCCTTTGGCTCCGCGGCTGGATTCCTTAAAGGGCAAAGTTATTGGGATTCTTGATAACGCAAAGCCGAAGGCCGACGTTATGATGAGGGTTGTCAAAGAATATTTTGAAACAAAGGGTGCTGTCTGCGACACCATTTACGAGTTTAAGCCGCAGCTTTCGAAGCCGCTTCCGATGGAGCAAATCGAGAGGCTGGCAAAAGCGGACGCCGTCATCGGCGCCGTCGGCGATTGCGGAAGCTGCTCAACCGGGCTTGCAAAAGACGCGGTTGCGCTTGAAAAGCTCGGGGTGCCGACCGCTACGATTTTTACGAGGGTCTTTGCCGTTTCCGCGGCCTACAATGCCGCCGGCCAGTGCATGCCGGATCTGCCGATTGCGATTATCCCGACGCCTACAGGCTATGCGGGCGATATCCCGGACGAGGAAATCGTGGCGTATACAAAGCAGATCGTGCAGAATATGGAAGAAATCCTGATAACCACCGACCTTGACAAGTTAATCAAAAAGTATTCCGCGCAGAATTTTGTCGCCGGCAAAAAGGAAATTCAGAAGGAAATCGTGATCGGCAAGGCTGCCGAACTTAAACTCGACGCAAAGGGCGACAAGGTAGAATATGAGAAGCTGCCCGACCCGGAAGAGATGATGGATTACCTTGAAAAATACAAGGCCGGGGACGGCCTGCCGGTGGTTCCTCCGACTCCGGACCGCGTCAGGAGAATGCTCGAATATTCCCTTTACGGCGAGGACGACGAGCTTCTGAAACTCCCGCCCAAAATGGGCGTGCTCACCCCGAGGCTTTTGGCCGCAAATGCCGTTATGGCGGGCTGCAAACCGGAATACTATCCGATCCTCGAGACCGCTTTCGTCGCGATGAAGTCAACTGATTTCAATCTCGGCGGAATGATGGTGACGACCGGCGAGATCTGGCCGTCCATTATTGTCAGCGGCCCGTACGCGCAAAAGATCGGAATGAACTCCGGCTTCGGCGAGTTCGGTCCCGGCAACAGGGCGAATATGACCATCGGACGCGCCATCACCCTGACGATTTTTGCCGTCGGCGGCGCGTTCCCGGGCGACGGCACGTTCGCAACCTTCGGCAACATGACCCGCAGGGGTCTGGCGTTTGCCGACGATCCGAACACGCCGTGGGATATGTACCATACCGAGATGGGCTACCCGGATGAGACCACCGTTACCGTGGCCAGCACGATCAATCCGAGCCTCAGCGTCGAGGAAAGCGAAGAAGCTTATAACATCCTCTACGTCGTATCAAAGCATATCGCGGCGACCGGCACCCGCGGCGACTACAACCCGGGCGAATTCATCGTCGTCTTCAACCCCATCCACCGGGCGAGGCTCGCCAAGGACGGCTGGACAAAGGCCGATATCAAACAGTACTTATATGAAAACGCCCGCGGCGAATATCGCATCCTGAGCCTGTGCGGCACGCAGGTAAACCGCAAGCGCTGGCCGAAGTGGGTCTATGGCAATCCGTACGACGGAAAGGTCCCGTTCCTCCGCGGCCCAGAGGACGTCATTATTCTGGCGGGCGGCGGCGAAGTTGCCGCGCACACCGCTGTTTTCCCGACCTGGCACGGAAATTCAAAAACCCAGACCGTCCCGTTAAAATTGCCTGCCGGCTTTAGGTAGAAGGCGGGAAGCGTCGATATTTCTTCAAAGAAGAAGGACAGTACAGAGAGGTTGTATTGTCCTTTTCTTCTTAAATACGGATTTAACCTAAATCAGGCAATCACTTGTATAAGCGTCGTATATCAATATTTAATTGGGAGGTAATAAGATGAAAAGATCCTTGGGCATTCTCGCTGTCTTCTGTGTATTTTGCGTTATTCTCTATTCATGTTCGCCCGCGCCCGAAGCCTCAGGCACTGCCGCTACGGGCGGGTCAACACAGCAGCAGGAAACCTCCGCAGCCGCGCCAGGGAGTCAGACAACACTGGATATGGGAACCGACCAGATGGGGGCCACCGGTTACGTGATCGGTGAGGCAATTGCATCCACCGTCAATAAGTACTCCGACTCCGTCAAGATAGCCACCATGACGACAAGCGGCGGGGCGGAGGATATGCACCTGCTGTCCGTCTCCGAAATTGACCTGGGCAACGGAACCTCCCGCGACTGGTATGCCTCTTTAAGCGGCGCGTCGCCGTTTACCGAACCCGCCGATATTGATCAGCTTTTTGCCGTGGCCTGGTATAACATGCCCCTTTTTGTTGCAAAAGACAGCAAAATCCAAAGCTATAACGACCTTAATGGCAAGCGCGTGTTCGCCGGAGGCAGCGGATCGGGATCTTTCGCGATTTACACCGACCTGTTTAAGACATTGGGCCTTTATGACAAAGTAACCTGGGTCGATTGTTCATGGACCGACGCGTATGAAGCAATCCGCAACGGAACGATCGACGCGTGCGCCCTGCTGACATTAAACAACAAGCCCTCTTCAACCGTGGCCCAGATGGAGGAAATCTTCGATTACAAAATGCTCCAGCTCGACGATCCCGAGGGCGTCGTCGCCAAGATGCAGGAAATAAACGGCGGCTATATCCTCAATACGATTACACCGGAAAATTTCAAAAAGCTAAACGAGGATGTCCCCTTTGTCTGCACTTCATCCATTTTCGGCTGCCTGCCGGACTTGAGCGAGGATGTCGTCTATGAAATTGTAAAGCAAACGTTTGAACACCTGGATGAGCTCAAGACCATGGCCCCCGATCTCGAAGCCCTGACGCCTGAAATTGCTGTTTCCCTGATGGTAAAGGATGTCGGCGTTCACCCGGGCGCAGTGAAATACTTCAAGGAAATCGGCGTTTGGGATGACACTCTGACGGTAGGTGAATAATTGTGGCATCTGTTTTGGAAGCAAAAAGCGATCATCTGATCAAGAAAATATTTATCATACTGTCGTTTCTTTGGTGTACATACCATTTGATCGCGACAAGATATTTTTTGCTGGCTCCGGCGAGACACAATAATCTGCATTTGATCTGCGGAATTGCTCTGATTTACCTGATCTTTCTTTTCGGAATCGTTAACGGGGAAAGAAAAAAAGGCTGGAAGGTCAAAGCAGCCTTGGACACGGCGATGTTTGCGCTGCTTTTACTGTCCGCGATTTATATCCACACGCAGTATCTTGCGCTGAGCATGGACAGACAATTTACGCAGACAGCCGGCGATATCACCATCGGGATATTCATCATCGTCGCCGTTTTGTACTTCACCTGGCGCAAATGGGGCGCGATTATACCGCTTTTATCCGTGATCGCGCTGTTCTACCTGAGATTCGGCAGTTATTTCAGCGCCGGATCGGTTTTTTACCACAGCGACGTCAGCATAAAGCGCATGATTGCGATGCAAACGACCTTCTTTACCGGCATTTACGGCAGTCTTCTGGCCACCTCGGCAACGGTGTTGATTGTTTATATCATTTTCGGCGCAGTCCTCACCCAGATGGGCGCTTTGAAGATGATCATGGACGTAATCCGCCTGTTTGCCGGCGACTGCGCGGCGGCCGCCGTACAGCTGACTGCAGTTGGAAGCGCCGCCTTCGGCACGATTTCAGGAGCCTCCGCCGCAAACGTGGCGGTGACGGGCGCGGTGACGATCCCGCTCATGAAAGAGCGCGGAGTCAAGCCGGATTTTGCGGCGGCCATCTCCTCGGTCGCCTCCTGCGGCGGGGGAATCATGCCCCCGATTATGGCGGCCGCCGCCTTTTTGCTTGCATCTCTCGCAGGTGTCTCGTATTTCGATGTCGTGATCGTCGCGGTCATACCCGCCATCCTGTATTACGGCGCGATCATGCTCCAGGGGCAGCTGCACTGCAACAAATACGGCCTTTCGAAAAAGACGTGCAACAATAAAAACAAGCTGCGCGAGCTACTACAAATCTGCGGGAAAAACCTGTTTGTAATCATTCCGTTTCTGGCGCTCATTTATTTTATGGCGGTCGGCGTATCCGTTACGATGACGGGTCTTTACGCAATATTGCTTGTTTTCCTGGTCCGGTACCTTCATTACGTTTTCCTGGATAAGGAAAAACCGGTCGCGGCGGTCAAAAGGCTGTTTGAGGATTACTGGAAAGCGATGACCGACGCGAGTGAAACGATGTGCTCGGTGACAATCATCATGGCATGTCTCGGCATGTTTGTCGAAGCCATTGTCGGCACCGGGATCGGCAACCGGTTGTCCTTCAGCCTGGTTGAGATGGCAAACGGAAATATCTATATTCTGCTGGTTGTCATGGCGGTCGTTTGCCTGTTCCTCGGCTGCGGCCTTCCGACGATCCCTTCCTATCTGCTCGTCGCAATCGTCGGCGCACCGGCGCTCGAAGTTCTTGGCATACCCTTGGTTCTCGGGCACTTCTTTATTCTGTACTATGCGAATCTGTCTCAGATAACCCCGCCCGTCGGCATTACCTCTCTGGTCGCGTCCAAGCTTGCGGGGACCTCCTACGCGAAAACAGGCCTCAGGTCCGTGGTTCTCGCAATCCCTATCTTTGTGATTCCAATGCTTTTTGTGATCTTTACGGGGCTGGGAGGCCTGAAATACTCCCAAAACGGTTTTTTAGGCATGCTGTTCGATATAGGGATGGCCCTGATATGCCTTATTCCATTGTGCTTTGCGTGTGAAGGATTTATTTTTACAAAGCTTCATGTGCTAACCCGTATTTTGCTCATTGTCCCTACGTTTCTGGTGTTTACCGAAAATCCATTGCTCATATTGGTCGGCTTGGGCATCGACGTTTCTGCCGTCGCCTTAAACTATTTCCGAAGCAAAAAAAGCGGCGCGGAGCGCTATGTGAAAGCGGGCTAGCCGTATCAGCGTTGGCAACATTAAAAAACCAGGCATCGCGGTCGCGATGCCTGGTTTGAGAGTGTCGACAAAGCCGACACTCTTCCAGGGGGTATCCGATACCCCCTGGATATTCGGTCCGAAATCGGAGATTCCGGGCCGAAATACCCCCGGTTTCGCGCACGAATTGCGCGGGTTCGGGGTGTTTTTTCGGCAAATGAATTGCCCAAAAAACAAATTCGGTTTTTGAAAAAATGGTCACCAAGGCGCAACACATTTTTTCAAAAAGACGATACTCTTGCCCATGGCATCAAAAACCAGGCATCGCGGCCGCGATACCTGGTTTCCCAGAATCCTTTTTCATTTATCTGTTTTGCCGCCGTTTGAATTTTGCGCATAAAGCTTTTGGTAAGCTTCAATGAACATCGGCCCCCAGGAAGAGATATGGTCCTCCGCCAGCTTTCGGGCCTTCGGGCCGTCGCCCGTCTCGATGGCTTTTAGAATATCCCGGTGGACACAGTATACTTTCTTTTCCCGGACATCGGTATTCTGGTTTACATACGCCATGATTTCCCAGGCCAGCGAGGCAATCATATCGCCCACCCTTGAAAGCTGCTTTACATTCGCGATTTTCAATAATTCCTTGTCGAATGCGTTGGAGGTACGGTTAAAAACACTCGATGAATTATCCTTTGTCTCATTTTCCATCTTATCAATGATTTTTCTCAAATTATTGATATCCTTCGGTTTGGCCTTCGACGCCGCGATTTCCGCCGCTAGCCCCTGGATAAAGGCGCGCATGCGCCAAAGCACCTTGATTTCGTCCATGCCGATGCTTGTCACCAAAGCGCCCTTTTGCGGATTAAAATCGACCAGGCCGTCGGACGCCAGCTTTTTCAGCGCTTCCCTGATCGGGGTTCGGCTCACACCGGCCTCTTCCGAAAGCTCCTTTTCCGTCAGACGGACGCCCGCAGGATATACGCCCTTTATAATATCCTTTCTCAGTGCCCTGTAGATCAGCTCGTATAAAGGCACCACCGGTTCATTATGAATATCCTGGATGCTGTTGTAGTATTTCTCCATTCACTCACCTTCCTGCATCAAAAGCCTCATACCTGCAATTATGCCGAACATGCCGCCCACAGGATTTGTTTTTGCGGAATGCGGCATGGTCAGACCGGTTGAAAATACATCGCATGAATAAGCAAGTACGGGCTCATTCATGGCAAAAACGTACCGTGACGATATGAGAAAACGGCGCGGCGTTTTATCGGTTTTACCCCCCGATCCGCCGTCTTTCATGCCGCTTGAAAAACAAAATCCATATCTCGAAAGTGAATGAACAATTACCAATCATTACTAAATTCAATGATACCTTTCGACAATTTAAATGTCAAGACGCATGCGCCAAAAAACGGCGGATTCCGGATTTCCGGACTTTTGGCGGCAAAAATAACGCCCGCTTTTTCGTCGCATTTTAAGTATCTTTTCGCTGCCCCTGGCGCGGTTTTTCCAAGGATAAGAAGTATCTTGCATACATTCCCGCAATCGATTGACATGGGGAGGACTTTGCGTTATATTTCAACGTAAATTGAGTTGTCTGTCGGTTTTTTAATACACTTTCCGACCTGAAAGAGGGGGCGCGGTCATGGATAATCTTTACGACCTGGTCATTATCGGTGGGGGACCCGCCGGGCTTTCGTCCGCGATCTATGCCGGCAGGGCAAGGCTTAAAACCCTTCTGATCGAGAAGGAAAAAATCGGCGGCCAGATTGTAAGCACCGCAAATATCGAAAATTATCCGGGAAGCTTAAGCGGTGAAAGCGGAGCGACACTGATCGGACGGATGCAAGAACAGGCGGAGGAATCAAACGTATATATCGCCCGCGACTCCGTCGCGAAAGTCGAGTTTCAGGGAGAATTAAAAGTAATCACGGGCAAAGCCGCGACTTATTGCGCGAAGGCCGTCATCATCGCAACGGGAGCTTTCCCAAAGCCTATCGGCTGTCCCGGGGAAAAGGAGCTTACGGGCAAAGGCGTGTCCTACTGCGCGACCTGCGACGGCGCCTTTTTCGAGGATATGGAGATCTATGTTGTGGGCGGCGGCGATGCCGCCGTCGAGGAAGCGATTTATCTGACAAGATACGGGAGCAGGGTGACAATCATTCACAGGCGCGACGAGCTTCGCGCGGCCAGGGTTTTGCAGGAGAAGGCCTTTGCAAATCCGAAGATTTCCTTCCTTTGGAACTCGGTGGTAACGGAGATCAAGGGGGAGGATATCGTGGAGAGCATGGTTGTCAAAAATGTAAAGACCGGCGAGCTTAGGCAGATCACGGCGGACGATGAAAGTGGAACCTTCGGCTTGTTCGTTTTTATCGGTTTTCTGCCCCAGACCGAAATTTTCAGAGGGCTTATCGGCATGGAGGGCGGTTATATCATAACGGATGATAATATGCAGACGAATATCAAAGGCGTATTTGCGGCGGGCGACGTCAGGAAAAAGCAGTTAAGACAGGTAGTAACCGCCGTTTCCGACGGCGCGGTCGCGGCCACACAGGCGGAGAGATTTCTGAGTGAAATCTGAGAGGACGGTAAAGGAGCGCAAAATGCAAAGGGATAGTAAGTATGAGAAGATGATACGGATTTTGAGGGAAGAGCTCGTTCCGGCCCTTGGCTGTACGGAGCCGATCGCGATCGCCTATACTGCAGCCAAAGCAAGGGAAGTCCTCGGGGCCTTCCCCGAGCGGATGGTTGTCGAATGCAGCGGGAATATTATTAAAAATACAAAGGGCGTCATTGTTCCGAATACGGGAAATCTCAGGGGAATCAAAGCAAGCGCGATCGCGGGCGCGCTTGCCGGCGATTCGTCTAAGAAGCTCGAGGTACTGACGGCGATAAATGACGAGCAGATTGAAAAAACAAGAGAGCTGCTTCGGTCGGACTTTTGCGTTGAAAAGTACCTGGATACCCCCGAAGTGCTGCACATTGTCGTGACTGCCGTGAACCGGCAGGATGCTGTCCGCGTGGAGCTGAAAAAGCACCATACCGGCATTGTCAGGATTACAAAAAACGATGAGGTCGTTTTTGAAGCGGAGGGCGCGGACGGTCCCTCGGACGACAGCCTGACCGACAGAGGCTTCCTGTCCGTCAGGGATATCTATGAATTCGCCCGGACCGTCGATATTTCCGATGTGAGGGATCTTTTGGATAAACAGATTACATATAACCTCCGGATCGCCGAGGAAGGGCTGAGCCACAGCTATGGCGCGGGCGTCGGCTCGACACTTATCAAGGAGTTCGGCGACAAGGACGCGAAGATCCTGGCGCGTGCTTACGCGGCGGCCGGCAGCGACGCCCGCATGAGCGGCTGCGTGCTGCCCGTCGTCATCAATTCGGGGAGCGGGAACCAGGGGATGACGGTATCCCTTCCGGTCATTGTTTACGCGCGCATGCTCAAGGTCTCCGACGAAAAGCTTTACAGGGCCCTTGTGCTTAGCAACCTGGTCGCGATCCATCAAAAAACGAAAATCGGCCGGCTGTCCGCATACTGCGGCGCGGTAAGCGCCGCCTGCGGAAGCGGCGCTGCGATCACCTATCTGTACGACGGCGATCTCGAGCAGATTGAACAGACGATTACAAACACCCTGGCCAATATATCCGGGATCGTATGCGACGGCGCGAAGCCTTCGTGCGCCGCAAAAATATCCTCGGCCGTCGACGCCGCCATCATGGGCCACTATATGGCGCTCAACCACAAAACCTTCCATGCGGGCGAGGGTCTGGTAAAGGAAGATATCGAGAAGACGATCCAGAGCATCGGAAGGCTCGCGAGCCAGGGGATGAAGGAAACAGACCAGGAGATATTGAGTATCATGACCGATAATCAATAAACGTCATCCGGCTCTATCGCTTTTTTTCGCGTATCGATTCATTGCTGAAAAACGGGGAGGTAACGTATATGGAGCATTCGAAGGTTATGACCGCCGGGGAGGCGATATCGAAATTTCTGAACGACGGGGACTGCATCGCACTGGGCGGATTCTCGACAAACCGTAGGGCGTACGGCCTTGTGCGGGAAATCATCCGGCAGGGGAAGAAGAATCTGTATCTGGAGGGCGGCCCCTCCGGCGGCGACATCGATATGCTCATCGGCGCCGGGTGCGTGAGGTCGATGATCATCGGGTATATCGCAAACGCAGGCTACAGTATGGTTTGCAGGCGGTTTCGCGACGCCGTGGAAAACAACAGGATCCTCTTTGACGACTATTCCATGGACGTTCAGACGATTGCGTTCCATGCCGCCGCGCTCGGTTTTTCCTATGCGCCGGTCAAAAACATGCTCGGGTCCGATCTGGTCGAGAAATGGGGCATACCGGAGGAGGAGCGCAGAAAGCATGAAAAGCTCCCCGATAAAAAGTTTGTCCTCCAGGACGACCCGTTTCAGCCGGGAAACACGCTTTGCCTTGTGCCCGCGCCCAAAATCGACGTCGCGTGCATCCATGTCCAGAAGGCGAGCCCCGACGGCACCGTCCGGATCGAGGGCCCTAAGTTCCAGGATATGGACATCGGCATCGCGGCCAGGCACACGATTATTTCGTGCGAGGAGCTTGTTTCAAACGAAGAGATCCGCCGCGACCCCGAGTTCAACGCCTTCCCGGCCCTGTGCGTGGACGCGGTGGTGCCGATGCGGCGCGGCGCGCACCCGTCCCAATGCTTCAACTACTACGATTACGACAGCAGGTTTTTATGGGAGTACGACAGGGTCAGCCGCACGCAGGTGGATTTCGACGGATTTATTCAGGAATATGTTTTCGACTGCCCGACGCACGAGGATTATCTCAATAAATTTGCTACGGCTCACCTCTTAAACCTGACCGTAGACAGGGAATTCGGGTATGTGCGGGGCTTAAAACGCAGCAGGCAGGCGGCCTTAGGCAAGTAGAGGAGGATAGATATGTGGACATCCAGACAGATGATGGCAATCGCGCTCGCGAGACAGGTGGAGGACGGGAAGACCTATATCATCGGCACCGGGCTGCCGCTGATCGGCGGTGCGCTCGCGAAAAACACGCACGCGCCCAACGCGAATCTGATTTTTGAAACCGGGCTGATGGAAGGAAATCCCCAGGAGGTCCCGACCAGTGTTTCCGACCTTCGAATCTGCTATCAGTCATCCGTTTTGTGGCCGCAGTTCCGGTTTTTCGGGTACGAGGCCATTGCCGCCCGCAGGGGGGTTATTGCCGCCGGCTTTTTGGGCGGCGCCCAGATCGATCCTTACGGCAACCTCAATTCCACGAGCATCGGCGACTATTACCACCCATCCGCCCGTTTCAGCGGCTCCGGAGGGGCGAACGGCATCGCTACATACTGCGATACCTTCATCGTTATGAAGCATGAGAAGCGCCGTTTTGTGGAGCATGTGGATTATATCACGAGCCCCGGCTGGATCGACGGCCCCGACGGCAGGGCAAAACGGGGGCTTGCGCCCGACAAGGGTCCGCGCGCCGTTGTTACGGAGCTGGGCGTGATGCGTTTCGGCGAGGACAGGAGGATGTACCTCGCGGAAGTTTTTCCCGGCGTAACGGCGGAGCAAATCGTGGAAAACACCGGCTTTGCGATCGACGTATCCCGCGCCGTGGAAGCCGAACCGCCGTCGGAAGAGGTGCTGCGGATTCTCAGCGAAAAGGTCGATCCCTTAAGAATCATGACGGCATAAAAGCAATCGATTTGCATAAAAGGAGTTGTGCGGGAAGTGACGGCAATTCATTATGTCGGCGCCATATTGGTCTTGACGTTTATTACGGGCGTAGGGCTGTATTCGGGCCGCCGCGTCAGGTCGGCAAGCGATTTTGCCATAGGCGGCAGAAAGGCCGGTGTCGGAATTATCGCCGGCTCAATCATAGGCACCCTCGTCGGCGGGGCATCCACGATCGGGACGGCGCAGCTTGCGTTTACCTATGGCTTTTCCGCATGGTGGTTTACGCTGGGCGGCGGGATCGCGTGCCTGATACTCGCGCTTTTCTTTGCAAAACCGTTTTACGAAAGCGAAATCACCACCCTGCCCCAGATCTTTTCAAGGGAATACGGCCGGTCGTCGGGCACCGCGGCCGCGCTTCTTACCTCCATGGGAAGCTTTTTGAGCATTGTTTCCCAGCTCCTGTCGGGCATTGCACTGGTGACGGCGGTGAGCAGCCTCGGCTCATTCGGCGCGACGGTTGTCATCATCGCTTTGATGCTATTTTACGTCGTATTCGGCGGCGTGTGGGGCGCCGGGATCGTGGGCATTGCAAAAACGGTTCTCATGTACGTATCGGTGGGCGCCTGCGGGGTTATCGCCGTGAAACTCGGTGGGGGACTTTCCGCTTTCCGGGCGGCGCTGCCGGCCGGACAATACTTCAGACTGATTGCGCGCGGCGCGGCCGTCGATATCGGCGCGGGGGTATCCCTGATCGTCGGAGTGCTGACCACGCAGGCCTATATCCAGGCGGTCATCTCGGCCCGCAGCCTTAAAATTTCAAGGGCGGGCATCCTTCTGAGCGCGGCGCTGATCCCCCTGATCGGTATCGCCGGCATCTTTGTCGGCATGTACATGAAGCTTTATTATCCGGATATCAAGGCCGCGCTGGCGCTTCCGATTTTTATCATGGAAAAGCTGCCCGGGCTCGCATCAGGCGCGATTCTGGCAATCCTGCTGGTGGCGGTGGTCGGGACGGGCGCGGGAATAGCCCTCGGCTTAAGCTCGATGATCTCAAACGACATCTACAGGGTTTACATCAATCGGGCTGCCGGCGACCGGAGGATGCTGACGGTTTCCCGCCTGGTGATCGTCCTGGTGCTCGTTGCCGCCGCTTTGTTTACAATCGGGGAGACGGGAACCCTGATTTTGGGCTGGAGCTTTATGTCGATGGGCCTTCGCGGAGCGACGGCCGTCGGCGCCCTTTGCACGGCCCTTTTCCTTCCGGGGAGGATCAATAAAAGCTTTGCGCTCGCCTCAATGATCGTCGGGCCCGCGTTTGTGCTGGTCGGAAAGCTGATCCTTCCGGCGACGGTCGACCCTCTGTTTCTGGGGATCGGATGCTCGCTCGCCGTGCTTCTTGCCGGCTTTGTGATCGGCAAAAAGGAAACGGTTATCGCCGACAGCAAAATTTCGTGATGATCTGAAACGGATATCGAAAAAAGATGGGGTGCCGCGAAATGCATATTCATGCATTTCGCGGCACCCCATCCGTGCTGCGCACGCCGCTGCGGCGGATGTTTGAACGCAAAAGGGGGCATCAAAGGCCCCCTTTCACACTTTCCCCCGCGCCCTACGGGCCCCAACCACAGCAAATTCTTATATTTATATATTTTGCGACAACGCCATCGGTATTCATATCCGTTGGAGCTCAGATGCTCATATAGTTGTAGATGATCGACAGCGACTGGGCGCGGGAGAGGATGCTCTTAGACCCCAGATTCCCGTTTTCGTCGCCCTTGACGACCCCAAGACCATACGCGAGCGCGCAATAGCCCTTGTCGGAAGCGGGAATGGAGGCGTCGTCCTTAAACGGCGTTTTGTAGATCCCCTCGACCGTGGCTGCCTTTTCATAGCCCGCGGCGCGGATGGCAAACCGGATCGCATCCATCTTCGTGACCGCGGCGTCGGGATTTTTCTCGCCCGCTTTGATCACTCCCATCGACTCCATCTGCTTATACAGGTCATCGAGGTTGCTTTTATTCGTCAGGCCGGACATGCTGTCAAACGGCAGATAAACCTGAATGGTTTTTGACAAAAGATATAAAAATTCCTTTTGCGTGACGTTTTTATCGGGGGAAAGCGAGCCGCCGTCGAACCCGATGCCGATCCCGGCGAGAAGGCCCGCGAGATTCTCCGCCCAGTGCCCCTTCGCATCGCTGTAGGAAATCCCCTGCGCGTTATCCTCGTAAGGCTGGCCGTTGTAGTCGACCAGCTCGCCCGTGCGCGCCGAGACCGTAAGCGGGCGGCCGAAATAATCCGGCATATAGACGAGTCTGATCGAAAGCTCGCTCGGGATTACCGAGGAGGGATACGTCACGATGGTTTCCTTAGACGCGCTCGAACCGCCGCCGCCCGACTCCTCGTCGTAGAGATAGGTCGTAAACAGCTCGTACTGCAGCGAAAAGCCGCATTGCTCAAGCATTTTGTCGATTGCGGCGGAGCTTTCGATGATCCCTTCCTTGGACTGGAAGGTGATATTGCCGTGCCAGTTTGAATAAAAGTTCGTGATTTTGCCGGAAGAAGCGTCCACGGTCACGTTCATATAGTCCGCGTTCAGCTTCACGCCGCCGTTCTGGCGGACATAGCTGAAGCCGAAGGAGGTCGGATTCTTTGTCTCGTCGTCATTTAAATATTGAATCCGGTTTTCATCCTCTTTCACCATGCTCGCAAATTTGTCCGGCGCGTTTTTGCTGAGAAACTGCTTTGCCGTATTTCCGGCGGTCGTCTCGTTATAAGACGCGCTGCCGGACGGCTCCTCGTTGTCATAGCGGTAAAAGGAGAGGATCTCCCCCGTTTTGGCGTCGAGGGAAGCATACGCGGAGGGCGCGGAGAAGCGGTCTTTCACGACTTTGCCGGTATAGTTTAAGTTCCAGATATAGGTATTTCCCGCGTCCGTGCGCTTAAATACGGAACTGAGCGACTTTGAGGTCAGGGTGAAGCTGTCGTCCAGCGCGAGAAGAGTGTTCTGGCGCAGGATTTTGTCCGCGTCGTCGGCAGTCAGAAGCTTCTCGAGCTCCGAGATTTTTTCAAGCTCCTCCTCGGTATAGGCCGCGTTTCCGTTTTCCGCAGCCGGAGCGCTGTCTCTCGTGCCGCTTCCCATATCGCCCGCTCCGCCTTTCGCGTTATCCCAGTCGTAATTCTGGTCGTAGACCTTTCCGGTAAACGGGTCGACCGATTTGTATCCGCCCTGGTTGTTGTAAACGAGGACGGCCTGCGCAGCGCCGCTGCCCGTGTCGTTTTGGATCCTGTACTCCAGTTCGACCTTCAGGGCGTTTTTCAGAATGCCCTTGGCCTCTGTGATGTCGATTACGTCCTTGACGGCGGGGAAGGAAAGGTCGTAATTCCAGTAGACATAAAGGGATGTGACTTCCTTAGTGACATAGTTTACCGTGACATTCACGGTATTCGAGGCAAGCGTAACGCCGTTTTCCAGCCTTGTATATGCAAAGGTGTATGTCGAGGAATACGTGCTCAGATATTCGTTGCGGCTGTCCGCCGTCAAGTGCCCGGAAACCTCGGGCACCGCCTTTGCAATCGCTGCTTCGGCGACCGACCGCGCCTGGTCCTTCGTGATCGAAGGAGCCTTGATTTTGTTGTTGTCGTATCTGTAGTCCGAGTTTGCGTACCGATAATAGCTGCGCAGCCTGCCGGAACTGTCGACGGACATGCTGATGGAGCCGCCGCTCTCGCTGTTCCAGGAAAGCTGCCAAACCTTGTCGCCGCCCTGTTCGTTTACATCGTAGCTGAATTTCTTATATTCCTCCGGCACCGGAAACTTGCTTTTTGCGGCGGCGATCGCGCTCGACAGCCCGTCGGTGTCGCCCGCCGCAAGCGCGGAAACCCCCATGGACGACAAAAGCATCAGCAGTGCAAGAAGATACGATATGATCTTTTTCAAGACAGATCCCCTCTTTCCATCCGTTTTGTAAATTCGGTTTGACATCCGTAATGACGCGCGGCGGTGGGAATATGTTCCTCCGACTTTTCGGGAGAAAACAAAATTTTGCCCAAAGGAAAAGGACGGCCGCCGCCGCGCCTATTTCGGGTATTTTACGGGGCTGCCGAGCCCGTATTTTTCGAAAAGTCCGGTCATCCGACACCATTTGTCCACAAGCGCCCGGCCGCCCGGCGTGCGCCAGTCTTTTCCCAGATCGTCGTGACACTTTTGCCCAAGCCCGCGCCGCTCATGGTGACAGAACCGGCATTCAAGGGGCATAAAGCCGGTGCCGTGCAGCTCGCAGAGACCGCCCGATAAAAAATTGCAGCCGAAGGCCGAATGTTCCTTGAGCGCGAAGTCCTTTTCACAGCCGCAAAACGCAGGTGACAGGACGCCGAACGAAAAGTCGGGCGACATCTCGAGCATCATGCGCTCCGCGTATCCGGCGTCCATCGCCGCCTTGGCTTCCTCGACGGTCCACCATCCGGGGCGCATGCAATAGGCCCTGCAGATTTCACAGCCGCAGGGCTTGGAGGGGGGATATCTGTCCTTTAAGGAGGAACCTCCTTTGGCGCGCTTTTTTTTCATTGAACGCATCCCTTATATCGGCCCGTATAGAGTCACGATCGGAAACCGGGATCAATCCGAGCACATTATATGATATGGCAGATGACAAGTCAATAAATGGAAATTGAAATCGGGGGAAGAATAACGGAAAAGGATTTTTAAGGAAAATTTTTCTGCAAAGGATTGACAAACCGGATAAAGCGTATCATAATTAAATGCAAATGAGAATCATGTGCATTTAGACGACGAGCGTTACAGGAATGGAAGGGATCGAAAATGAAAAAAACAGGTGTGTTGTTCATTGTGTCGGCATTCGTGCTGGCTCTTTTCGCGGGATGCGCCGGCACAAAAAGCGTTTCGGCCGGCGGCGGGGCAGCCGTGGATAACCCGGGGAAACTGTCCGTCTGCGCGAGCTTTTATCCGATGTACGATTTTGCCTCGAAAATCGGCGGCGACAGGATTGAAATGATCAATATGGTGCCGGCGGGCACGGAACCGCACGACTGGGAACCGTCGGCGACCGATATTACGAATCTTGAAAAAGCCGACGTGTTCATTTATAATGGAGCCGGGATGGAGCACTGGGCGGAAAAGGTGCTCGATTCCCTGCAGAACAAAAACCTGATCGCGGTCGAGGCGTCAAACGGGCTTACCCTTCTCGAGGGGCATGGGCATGAGGAGGAAAGCGCAGGCGAAGAGGACCACGAAGACGAAGAAGAGCACGAGGAAGAGGCGTTTGACCCCCACGTGTGGCTCAGTCCCCAAAACGCGAAAGGGGAAATGGAAGCGATCAAAAATGCCTTTTCGCAGGCCGACCCCGAAAACAAAGACTATTATGAGGCGAATTTTTCGAAGTACGCGGCCGAGTTTGACGCGCTGGACAGCGAATTTAAGGATACCCTTTCCGCTTTTAAGAACAGGGATATCATCGTCGCGCATCAGGCGTTCGGTTATCTGTGCGCGGACTACGGTTTAAACCAGGTCGCGATCGAGGGGCTGTCCGCCGACTCCGAGCCGGATCCCGCCAGAATGGCGGAAATCATCCGGTTTGCGAAGGAGCACGACGTGAAGGTCATCTTCTTTGAGGAGCTCGTGAGCCCGAAGGTGGCCGAGACGATCGCAAGCGCCATCGGCGCGGAAACGGACGTGTTAAATCCCATCGAGGGCTTGAGCGACGAGCAGCTTAAAAGCGGAGACGACTATTTTTCCGTAATGCGGCAGAACCTCGCGGCGTTAAAGGCAGCTTTAGAGTAAGAAGGATAATTGATGACGACGGTAATTCAGGCGCAGGACGTAAGCTTTTCATACGGAGGCGAGCCGATTTTGACGAAAATCGGCTTTTCCGTCTGTAAGGGTGACTTTGTCGCGATCATCGGCCAGAACGGCGCGGGGAAAAGTACGCTTATTAAGCTTTTGCTCGGCCTTTTGCCCTTGCAGAGCGGGAGCATACGGCTTTTCGACCGGGAAATCCGCAGGTTTAAGGACTGGCCGAAAATCGGCTATGTGCCGCAAAACGGCATATCGGGCGCCGGCTTTCCGGCGACGGCGGAGGAAATCGTACGCTTAAATCTCTATTCGCAGATCGGGCCGCTTCGCTTTCCGAAAAAAGTTCATGCCGAAAAGGTAAAAAAGGCGCTTGAACTTGTTTCGATGGAAAAACACGCGAAGTCGCTGATCGGCAGCCTGTCCGGCGGGCAGCTTCAGCGGGTCATGATCGCAAGGGTGCTGGTGAGCGGTCCCGAAGTCATGCTGCTCGACGAGCCGACGACCGGCATCGATACGAAGGCGGCGCAGGCGCTTTACGAGCTCCTTGCGCGCTTAAACCGCGAAACGGGGCTTACCATCGCAATGGTTACCCACGATATCGCAAGAGCGTCCGACTATGTGTCCAGAACGCTTTGCCTCGAAGAGGGCTCCCTCGTGGAGCTTCAGCGCGAGCAGGTCAAAGAGGAGCTTTCGCACAAGCATAAGCATCCGCATATAATTTGGAGGGACGCGGAGGAGAATATGGGAAATGATCTTTGAGTTTGATTTTATGCGCCGCGCGTTTTTGGTCGGAATTCTTCTCGCGATGATCATACCCTGCATCGGGATGATCGTCGTGTTAAAGCGGCTGTCGATGATCGGCGACGCGCTGTCGCACACCTCCCTCGCGGGCGTCGCGGCCGGACTGATTATGGGCGTAAACCCCATACTGGGCGCGGCGGCGGCGTGCTTTGCGGCGGCGCTCGGGATCGAGGCGATCCGGAAAAAAATCCCGAAGTTTTCCGAGATGTCCATCGCGATCGTGATGTCGGCGGGCGTCGGGCTCGCTGGCGTGCTTTCCGGGTTTGTAAAAAACGCCGCGAATTTCAACAGCTTTCTGTTCGGGAGCATCGTCGCCATCAGCGATTTTGAAATGTATCTCGTTTTGGGGATCAGCCTTGTCGTGCTGACCGCCTTTGTATTTTTATATAAGGAGCTTTGCTTCGTCGCCTTTGACGAGGTTTCGGCGCACCTCGCGGGCGTTCCGGTCAAAACCGTCGGATTCGTTTTCACCATTCTGACCGCCGCCACGGTTTCGGTGGCGTCCCGAACGGTCGGCGCCCTGATCGTGTCCTCCCTGATGGTCGTGCCGGTCGCCTGCTCGATGCAGCTCGGAAAAAGCTATAAGCAGACGGTTTTTTATTCAATCGGATTCGCCGTCTTATTTACCGTAGCCGGTTTGTTCGTTTCCTACTATGCAGGACTGAAACCTGGTGGTACAATTGTATTGATCGGGGTCGCGTGCCTTTTGCTGATTCTCCTTATGAAAAAAGCCGCGGGGAAAATACGGGGGATCAAATCTCAGTGATTCGGCAAAACGGGGGAAGGGGAGAGCATGTTGAGAGAAAAAGAAGAAAAAACCGCCTGGCCGGACGGAATCAAAAAGACAAAACCGCGCGAGCGCGTGCTTTCGGTACTCGAAGGCGCCGACAGGCCGCTAAGCGCAATGGATATCTGCGCGCAGACCGAAAAGGACGGTTCCCCCGTATGGCTCTCCACGATTTATCGAATCCTTGAGCTTTTCGAGCAAAAAGCGCTTGTGATAAAAACCACCGTATTGAATAACGATCTCGCGGTATATGAGTTAAACCGCCACCAGCATAAGCATTACGCCGTCTGCATGGGCTGCCACAAAATCGTGGCTTTGCAAAACTGCCCTATGGAACGGTTTACCCCGGAAATCGCCGACCGCGATTTCCATGTCCTCGGGCACAAGGTGGAGCTTTTCGGCTATTGCAGGGAGTGCAGCGTCGGCAAGGAACGAAAGAAAGGCGAAACCGACTGAATCGCCGCCTCGTTATTTTGTTGTTTTGTGCCTTGAAGCGCAGCGAAAGGAATGGTCATAACAAATGGGTAAACGGCTCCGGGACGATCTGTTTTTCAATATCTGCGCCGAGGAGATCCTGCACCTCACGGAGGTCCGGGAAATGGACGCGTTTTTGCAGCACGGCAGGACGACCTGCCTTGAGCACTGCGTCAGGGTTGCCTCGCTCGGCTACTTTTTCTGCGTCAAAACAGGGCTCGACTGCGACCGCAAAAGCCTGATCCGCGGGGCGCTGCTCCATGATTTTTTTCTGTACGATTGGCACGAAAAGGACTCGTCACACAGGCTCCACGGATTTTCACACCCGAAAGCCGCGCTGAGAAACGCCGAGCGCTGCTTTTCGCTCAATGAGATCGAGCGCGATATTATCGAAAAACATATGTGGCCGATGACGATCAGGCCTCCGAAATGCAAAGAGGCGCTGATCATCTGCCTTGCGGATAAGTGCTGCGCCGTCTTTGAAACGATGGAGCCGTGCTGCCGGTGGCTTTGGCGGAAGGGCCGCAGGTTTCTCCCGGGCCGTGCGTTCGGGAAAACAAGCTGAAAAGTGCTTTTTCAGACGTTTTTTAATCAGAGGGGGTGTCGCAAAATGCATATTCATGCATTTTGCGACACCCCTCCGTGCTGCGCACGCCGCTGCGGCGGATGTTTGGACGCAAAAGAGGGCCTCGCCGGCCCCCTTTCACACTATCCCCCGCGCCCTACGTGCCCTGACCACAGCAAATTTTTATATTTATGCATTTTGCGACAACGTCTTCGCGGATTAAAAGGCATGTTTCCCGCCGCCGTGGGCGGCAACCGAAACATATGCGAGACAGACGCCATGACTGGAACTTTATCCGTTGTGGCGACACACCGAGTCATGGTCGTCTGCAGCTATCTTTTACAGTGGCATTCAATGCCTCTTATGCTTATCCACCAGCTCGTTTAAACCGCGCTGACTTTTAAAAATATTAAGCAGCGTGGCCACAAAATATGCTTTAACCGTGTTCCCAAGAATCTCCTCAATTGCACGGGGTATCCATATGGCGGCAAACGGCAGCACCTTCCACGCGGTAAAGATTGTTTCGCGCAATACCACCGTGTTGAGGGTGGTCACAATCAAGCCCGAACCAACCATAGCGATAAGGAGTTGAGAAATTTGTCCTTTGCGTGTGTCGTGAAGGAACTTCTTTGATATAAAGAGGTCTGCGGTTAACAAAAGGATACCGAGAACGGCGCTCCCAATGACTCCCGTTGTTACGAAAGTCATGTATGTAGCCAGATTCCCGGAGGGGTCTTTCGTGTCGATTGTCCTTGTAATAAGCATCCTGCTGACAAGGTGCATATTGTCCGTATTGATGTCCTCCTTCTGTACATGATCGTAAAATCCGCTGTCAAGGCCGTCGGCGGACAGAAATGCGATGTTGCAGATACCCGCTGCCAATAAAAGCGCCGAACACACCGCAACCGCAATCCTCATTTTCCTGCTGTCTTTGTTTCGCAGGGCGGCCCATAATGCGCCCCTTATAAATCCACCGGCGGCTACGACCAGCGTCATAAGGGGAATATATGCCCCTGCCGGCTTTAAAAGGTAGCCTAAAAAGTCGGAAAGCCCCGAGGTCACGGCCCCATACACAGGCCCGAATAAAATGGAAGGCATCATGGAGAAAATGCCCGATATACCGATGCTCATTCCGTTTTGCCCAAACATGGGGATATAAAAAGAAAAGGTTGTTTTCAGAACGAGTGAAATGCTGAGAAAAACCGCGGATATTGTGATGCGGCGCACATGAAAAGACGAATCCTTCAATTTAACTTCTCCTTTCTCATTGGACGAATCTGGAAGGCGTGCGCTAGGCTGTAACCATAAAAACACCTCCTGTTATGCAGCACAGCTACATAACAAGAGGCATGATGATTCTGCCGCTTCTCCTTATGTAGCAGCGGGATGCGAACCTTGTACCGTAAGCCCGCAAAGGCTTTTCGTCCCTCTGACAACTCCCCGTTCAGAAGGCACTGCAAATCCGCGATTTACGCACAAAGTCCTACTCTGCTCATGATTCATAATTTGCTCCGAATGACGTTCCTTGCATCCGGAAGGCAGCAAAAAAGCCCACCAATCCAGGCATCATGCCCAGACGGTCGGCTTCCAAAACGCTATCCTTCCCGTGGTTCATTCCACTTCCGTCAGTCGAATAGCATTTTGATATTATCACAGCTTCTTAATATTGTCAATTTCCACTCGGGTGGCTGTCCTTTTGGCTTTCGGGGCAGGCGTCCATGACACGGCGTGCCGCCGCAACGGATAAAAATCCAGTCATGGTCGTCTGCCTTCGCATATGTTTCGGTTGCCGCCTACGGCGGCGAGAAACATGCGTTTTAATCCGCGAAGCGGGTGTGTCGCAAATTTTGCGACACGCCCATTTTATTTTTTGTATGCCCGCGCAAGGAGGTCGACGCCCGCTTGATCAATATAATCCAGCTCCTTGACCGAGCGCAGCACGGTTTTCACGGCAAGGTCGTCGTAGCCGTTTTCATGGTACAAGGATGCCAGGGAAATCAGAACTGCTTTGCTGTCGATATAGTTGAACACATACAAAAGCTTCTCAAACAGGTCGAATTCCTGCACTTTCAGGATCTTGTCGAGCACTTTTGAGAATTCACCGATCAGTTCTCCCCAGTCCTCGCCGCCGCCAAAGTACGATTCGCCCTCTCCCTGCAAAACGGACGAAATCACCCTGTAGAGAGCCTGCCGGTTTTGGCCGGCAAATTCATTTATGGATTCAAGCGGGCTGTCGGCGGCTTCCGGATCGATCAGGTGCAGCACGAACAGATATTCGGCGCTCTCGCCGCGGATATTCTGCAAAATGCCCGCCGCGGTTTGCTCCGCGTTCAGGACAAAGCGAAAAAGCTCGCGGGCCTTTTGGAACTCGCGCGTATAAAAGCACAGCTTCCCCCGCAAAAACGCCCGGTCGCCGGGATACTCATTCTGCGCGTCCATTTGATCCAGATACATAAAAGCGTCTGAATAAAGCCTCTGCCGGATCAGAATATCGGTCAGCACGATCCGGTTCGGGAGATATTCGGGGCTTACAAAATATCCGAGAAGCTTCTTTGCAACCATTTCCTTATCAATAAATAATTTGTTTAACACGCCGCCGATGTAATAAAGGTTCTGATAGAGGGATTTGTCCTTCGCGATCGCTTTCGAGTAACAGTCCAGAGCCTTGCCGTAATCGCAAAGGGTTTCATATAAATGCCCGAGCGACATCAAAGGCCGGAATGTCCCGCAGCCGTCGACGAATTTCAGCGTGGGCGGGGGATCTCCCATCTCAATGCACCTTTGGAAGCTGTCGACGGCAAGGGTATATTTCCCCTGCTCAAAATAGACCGAGCCTCTTAAAAACTCTAGGTCCGTGCACTGCGGATATTTTGTAAGCCCCTCGGCCGCCGCGCTTACAGATGCGTCGGGCATCCGGAGGGTGCGGTAGGTCATTGCCCGGCGGTAAACCAGGTGGGGCGCGTAGGCCTGCGTGAAATCGGCTTTTCGGTATCCTTTGTCATATACGGAGATTGCCTTACTGTAATCGCACGACGCAAGGTACTCGTTGCCGAGGTTAAACAGCAGAAACGGATTCTCGGGGTCCTTTTCAAGCTCGCTTAAAAGAAGGGGCAGGTTCCTTTCCCGCTTTCCCTGTTTTTTGACCACGTCGTCGAGATATCCGTAGTGGTGCAGCCTGACCGGCAGGAGGCCGAAGGTCCCGCTCGGGATCGGTTTCCCGTCTTTCCTTTTGATCTGCTCGTGGATTCTGCCTTCAAACCGGTACAGCCCGTTGTTTCGCAAAAGGCGGAAGGCGTTGTGGACGGAATACTGACTGCCGGCCGTTTTTCCCGAATAGTTCAGCATCTTGAAGTGGCACCCGTGGGTTTTCGCGGTTTTTATATACTCCAAAAACAGTTCCCGGTCGCTTTTTTCGAATTCCTCGTCGGCGTCCATCAGCAGAATCCACTTGCCCTTTGCCTTTTCGATCGAAAAATTCCTGGCGTCGCTGAAGCTGTCGTCCCACTCGAATGTATAGATTTTTGCGCCGTACCCTTTTGCAATCCCGACGGTGCCGTCGGTCGAGCCCGTATCGACCAGAATGATCTCATCCGCGATGTCTTTTACGCTTTCAAGGCATTTCCCGATCAGCTTTTCTTCGTTTTTTGCAATCATGCATAAGCTTAAGTTTACTTTCTTTGCCATGACAAACGATCTCCTTATATAAAATCCCGGCCCATCGAAGTGTATCCCATGGGCCGGGCTGAAAATGAAAAGTGGCTTGATAAACCGCCGTTATGCCTGCGCCTGGTAATACGCGCTGATCGTAGCGGTGGATGCGCCAAGGACATACTGCAGCCGGGCGTAGTGCGCAAAGTTGGAAATCGCGATAAACATCGACGCGTTGCTGCCCAGCGTGACGGTTCCGTAATCGGGGTCCGGAATATAGTTTGCTCCCGAGGTCGGGCTGATCTGCAGGCTGAGCGGGATCGTGACCGCGCCTTCGTTGTAGAGCAAAATGGACGCCACCTTTTGGGCTGAGATATCCGTATTGTCAAACAGAAAATTGCTGCCCGTGATCGCCTGGCTGGATACCGTGATCGCCGTAAAGACGCTTCCCGAGACGAGCACCGTCAAAGTCTGATTCGCGATGGTGACCTCGCCGGCAACAGTGAGCAGGGCGTTCGCAATAGTGACCTCGCCCGCGACCGTGACCT
>DIWE01000004.1 GCA_002423435.1 Clostridiales bacterium UBA6114 | reverse complement strand
ACGCCCAAAACAGGTTTTGCTTGATGTTGCGGATGGTCCTCTTGCTCAACTGGATGGCTGTCGGAACATCCATCAGGTCGGAGCGCATCAGCACGATGTCCGCCGATTCCATTGCCACGTCGGTGCCCGAGCCGATTGCGATGCCGATATCGGCCTGCGCCAGCGCGGGGGCGTCATTGATGCCGTCGCCGANNGACCTGCCTTGCGATGGCGGCGGCGGTCTTTTTGTTGTCGCCGGTAATCATGGCAACCTCTATGCCTATCCTGTGCAGGCTTTCGATAGCCGCCCGGCTGCTTTGCTTGACCACGTCGGCCACGGCCACGACGCCGGATAATTCGCCGTCTAAGGCCACGTACATGGGCGTTTTGCCTTCCTCAGCCAGCCGGTCGCTTTCGTTCTCCAGGCCGGCGAGGGAAATGCCGCGCTCGTCCATCAGCTTGCGGTTTCCGGCCAGGACGGCCTTTCCGCCTATTTTCGCCTCAATCCCCCGTCCCGTAAGGGATTCGAAGTTCTCTACATCAAAGAGCTCGAGTCCCATATCCTCGGCGCCGTGGACGATCGCCTGGGCCAGGGGATGCTCGGAGCCTTTCTCCGCCGAAGCCGTCACTTGCAGGAGGTACTCTTTTCCGATTCCGTCTATGGCGAGCACATCCGTCACTGTGGGCTTCCCCTCGGTGATCGTCCCCGTTTTATCAAAAATAATGGTGCTGATTTTATGCGCGGTTTCAAGCGCTTCGCCGCCTTTTATCAAAATGCCGTTCTCGGCGCCCTTGCCGGTTCCGACCATGATGGCGGTGGGCGTCGCGAGCCCCAATGCGCAGGGGCAGGCGATCACCAGCACTGCGATAAAAATGGTGAGAGCGAATGCCAGATCGCCGCCGGTGCCGAAATACCAGGCGATTCCGGCAATAAGCGCAATAACGCAGACAACCGGGACAAAATAACCGGATACAATGTCCGCCATTTGCGCGATGGGTGCCTTCGATCCCTGCGCGTCCTCGACCAGCCTGATAATCTGGGCCAACGCGGTGTCGCTGCCGATTTTCTCGGCCTTGAACCGAATGGTGCCCGTGGTGTTCAGCGAAGCGGTGTAAACAGGGTCGCCGTCCTTCTTGTCCACAGGCATGCTCTCGCCGGTCAGCATGGATTCGTCGATGGCGGTATGCCCCTGTGTAACCGTGCCGTCAACCGGGATTTTCGCGCCGGGCTTAACAACGATAATATCGCCGATTTCGACCTCGTCAATCGGGATTTCCCTTTCCGCGCCGCCCTGCATAATAATCGCCGTTTTGGGCGCAAGCCCCATCAATTTCTTAATTGCCTCGCTGGTCCGGCCTTTTGAAACCGCCTCCAGCGTTTTGCCGAGCAAAATCAGGGTAATGATCACGCCCGCCGTTTCAAAATACAGGTGCTCCACCGCCTTGAAATCGCCGCTCGCTATCCGCCATGTGTTATAGATGCTGTACAGGACGGCCGCCGTCGTACCGATCGCAATCAGCGAGTCCATGTTCGGGCTTCGCCGCCACAGCGATTTGAATCCGACGGTGTAGAATTTATATCCCACGCCGATAACCGGAATCACCAGTATCATCTCCGCCAGCGCGTAGATCAGGGAAAACTGCATCGGGTCAAGCCCCGCCGGGAACGGCAGCCGCACGAACCTGATCATCGGCACCATCGCAATGTATAAAAGAGGGACGGAGAACAGAGCGGCAACAATGAACTTTGTCCGGAGAACGTTAATTTCCTTTTCCTTTCGTTTCCGATCCTCGTCCGCCGCATCGGTCTTGCTGATTTGGAGCGCCTTGTATCCGGCTTTTTCAACGGCTTCCCGAATCGCCGACAGCCGCACCTTCTGCGGGTCGTAAGCGACCGTGGCTTTTTCCGTTGCAAAATTGACCGATACGCCCGTCACGCCTTCCAATTTTTTAACAGCTTTTTCCACACGCTGGGCGCAGGCGGCGCATGTCATGCCGCCTATCGGGATGGTTGCGTTGCCGACGGCGGTTTTCTCGACCACCTCATACCCGATTTTTGCCACGGCCTCCTTAATGGCGGTAAGCGGCACTGTGCCTGCGTCGTATTCCACGAACAGCTTTTCGCTTGCAAGGTTTACCGTGGCCTGCCCAATGCCGGAAAGCTTTCGCACCGTCTTTTCTATTCTCTGAGCACAGGCGGCGCACGTCATGCCCCTGATACTTAATACCTGATTATCCATGTATGGATCACCTCACTCCTTCTTTAGGTTTTTTTTTATCGGAATCCCTGTCTTTCGGCTTTTCGCGCATAAATAGTATCGCGGCGACGATCCCGACAACCGGTAATATGCAGTGCCAATGGCTCAAAAGAAGTTGCATACCTTATCTCTCCTTCCGATTTCGATATTTCAGTCAGTGACAGCTTGGGGCGCCGCCGGCAGACCCGAAGGTTTCAGGAGGCCAGATCAGCGTCTGAAAACCGGATACTTCTTTTTTGACGGCTTCGATATCGACGGCTTTCAGGTCGTCGACCACTTTCACATAGCCGTAAAAGGTGTTGTCGCCATTTGAGAAATCGAAGTCGTCTGTCGGATACAGGTAGAGCGGGT
This sequence comes from Clostridiales bacterium UBA6114, assembly GCA_002423435.1. GTDB lineage: Bacteria > Bacillota > Clostridia > Oscillospirales > Butyricicoccaceae > UBA6114. The sequence continues at coordinate 36,187 of DIWE01000004.1, read as the reverse complement.
TCTCCGAAGCGACCAGCGGAACCTGCGTGGAATAGTAGGGAACAAGCAAATCAAAGTTTCGGTCCTTTGACGAGCTGTTGTTGATGATCCACTTTGTCTCAATGCCCGCCTGAACCACTATAACCGCCGGAAGAAACCCATCGTCCGTCAGCTCTATCGTCACCTGCTGATAACTGTCCTTAAGCGTTGCGACGGCTATTTCGTCGGTCGGGATGACATAGCCCGCCGGTACCGGCTCGGCTGGGACGCCGCCGTATACGGAATCGTCGTCCGGCGCCTGTTCGGCGGCGGAGCCATCGCCCGCGGGCGCCTCTGCCCCCGCTTCCACCACATTGATCGAGCTTCGGATCATTCCCATCCAGCAGCTTAATGAGAATTTGCCCGGCTTGGCGGGTGTAAACTCAATAACGTTTTCTCCGGTTTTAAACTTGTACTCGATATTGTACTCGGGAATGATCATCCTGTTGTTGCAGCCGTTTAAGCTCCCTTCCGGGGCGTCTATCGTCCATTTCACCGGGATTCCGGCCTGAACGGTAATGGATGGATACCTGCCGGAGGAAATGGTGCCGTCTACAATCTGCACGCCGTTTTCGATCCTCACGTCGCTGTCGCCGTAGCCTGTGCCGGGCTGTGCGCCCAGGCTTTCCGGAATCAATTGAGGGAGTGAAAAGCCCGCCAGGCTGAAGCCCTGTGACAGCATGGACAACCCGAGCACCACAACCAGCACCGCGCCGAAGGTCATGATTTTGTGTGTAAACTTTTTGCCAAGCGCCGAACCGAGCGCGCCAAGTCCGAACATCAGCGGCACGGTTCCCAGGCTGAACAAAAACATGGACAGCGCTCCGGCCAGGGGATTTCCTGTGGACAGGGCGTAAAGTTGCATTGCCTGCAGGGGGCCGCAGGGCATTAATCCGTTCAGCAGGCCGACAAACAGCGGGCTTTTGCTGTTGGATTTCTCTTCGTCGATCCTGTTCGAGAAGATTTTTGGCATTCTTGGATTCAATTTGCGAAGCCAGGGAAAAATGCCCAGCATATTGACTCCCATGATGATCATGAACACGCCCGCCGCAAGCTTGAGCACGCCTTGCATGGCATTGGAGAAGGTGATCGCCGAACCGAGCGCGCCGACAATGAAGCCCACCGCCGTGTAGGAAATGACCCGCCCAAGATTATACAGAAACGTCGGCCTGAATGCAGCCAGGCGGCTTTCCTTTCCGCCGCAGCCCTCATCGCGCGGGATGCATTGTGAAAGATTGATCCCGCCGCACATGGCCGCGCAGTGGACCGATGTGATCAGGCCGATGACAAACAGCATGCCGTAACCCATATTGGTTTCAGCCAGCCGGCTCGGCACGAGCAGATTCAAAACGCCAAACTGCTGCAAGAGCACATACAACGCGGCAATGATCACCAGAAGGCCGATGACGCGATTCGCGCCCGGCGACCGACTTTCGTTTCCCGTCAGCACTTTATAGTCGAGCTTTTGGATGATCCCGGATATGTCCTTGAGCGATATAATGTCCGCGTCGTAGGTGACATCGGCGGTACCGGAGCTGTAGCTCACTCTTGCGTTTTTGATTCCCGCGGTATTTCGGAGCTTCCTTTCGATTTTATTTTGACAGCTGACGCAGGTCATCCCGCCGATGCGCAGCCTCTTGGTCTTGATATCTGATTCCATTTGGCTCCTCCTTTTTGCATATGTTCAGATGTTAGCAAAGAAATTTGTAGGATTTATGTAGACGGGCGATTTTCTTAAATTTCTCAGCGGAATCAAATATCCGACCTATCACTTTTCTTGCGGCGCCGCTGTTGCAAAACCCAAATCGGCTGTCTTATTTATTAACAGCGATACATTGCGGGAAACCGCTCTGCAATCTGCATAAATTGAAGTTGACAAAAGGAGGAAAAAGCGGTACGATAGTAATCAGTGATAGCTAACGTTGATCGCTCACAAGGAGGAGACGTTTTGCCGAAGGACAAAAGCTTAAGCCATGCCCGCATCATACCGGCCGCCAAAAAAGAATTTTTGGACAACGGGTTTGAGAAAGCCTCCATGCGGTCGATTGCGGCGGCGGCCGGCATGACCTCCGCCGGGCTCTACCGTCACTTTAAAGACAAGGAGGAGATGTTCGCGGCCCTTGTGCAGCCCGCGCTGGATGCCTTGAAGGATATGGCGGAGATCCAGACCAGACGGGGCTATATGTATCTCGAAAAGGGAGATCTTGACTCCATGTGGAGCGGCGACACCGATCTCACCCGGCTGGTGGATGTGGTCTACGACCACTTTGACGCCTTCCGGCTGCTGCTCCGGTCGTCGGCGGGCACGCGCTTTGAGCATTTCTTCGACGAATTTATAGAAATCGACCAGGCGGAGACCATGCGCTATATGGACGCGCTGCGCGCGCGGGGCATCCATGTAAACGACGTCGTCCCCGAGGAGCTGCACCTTTTGTTAAACGCCTATTACTCCGCATTTTTCGAGGTGGTGGTCCATGACTTTTCCAAAAAGGACGCGCTCCACTATCTTGAGACGCTGAAGCAATTTTTTACCCCCGGCTGGCGGGCTTTTTTGGGGTTTTAGCGAACCTCAAAAATTTTAAGTATAAGTTAGATATTTCTAACAATCGGAAAGGAGATTGTCATGCAAAAAGAAAAAAAGCCAAACCCCATCGCCGTTTTGTTTTCCTTTGCCGGGGAGGCAAAGGGGCGAATGCCTCTTTCGGTTATTCTGGCCGTTCTCGGCGAGCTGTTCGGCATGGCGCCGTTCTTTGCGGTGGCGGCGCTGGCGAGCCGCCTGTACGCCGGGACGGCGACTGTTCGGGAAGCGGCGCTTCTCGCCGCGGCGGCTGCTGCCGGCATGGCCCTGCGGGCGCTTCTTTGCTGGCGTTCGTCCCTGCGAAGCCACGGCGTGGCCTTTACCATCCTCAGAAATATCCGGCGGGCGGTGGCCGACAAGATGCGCCGGGTGCCGATGGGCGTGATGCTCGAAACCCCGACCGGCCATTTCAAGGCCCTGATGGTGGATAACGTCGGAAAGCTTGAGGATTCCATCGCCCATGTGGTGCCGGAGGCTCCCTCCCAGATCGCGGCCCCCCTTTCGAGCATCGCCCTGATGTTCGCCATGGACTGGCGCATGGGCCTTGCTTCCCTGATCACTATTCCGTTAAGCGTTGTTTTTATGGTCGGCATGATGCGGGGGTACGGAGAAAAGATGGCCCTCTATCTGAAATCGGGCAGCGAGATGAACGCCGCCCTGGTGGAGTATGTGGGCGGCATCCAGGTTATAAAAGCCTTCGGCAGGACGGGTTCCTCCTACGGCAAATACGCAAAGTCGGTGAATTTTTTTCACGACAGCACCCTTTCGTGGTGGCGGCAGTGCTGGTTCTGGATGTCCGGCGTCAAGGCGGTGCTTCCGTCGACACTTCTTGGGACTCTGCCCATCGGCGCGTACCTCTATATGAACGGCGAAATCACCCTGCCGGTCTTCATCACCTGCATGGTCGTGTCCCTCGGCTTTATCGCCCCGATGATGAAGCTCGCTTTCGGCACGGAGCAGCTCACTGTGATCGCGGCGAACCTGGGCCCGATCCGGAAATTTCTGGCCATACCGGAGCTTAAGCGGCCGGAAAAGCCGGTGACGCTGTCGGGCAGCGCCTTTTCCTTTGAAGACGTCTCTTTTGCTTATGACGAAACGGAAGTGCTGCACAAAGTAAGCTTTGAGACGATCCCCGGGGCCATGACCGCAATCGTGGGGCCTTCCGGCTCCGGCAAGTCCACCATCGCAAAGCTGATGGCCGGTTTCTGGGACGCGACCTCGGGCACGGTGCGTTACGGCGGGCGCGACATCCGGGAGATCCCCTTCGGCCAGCTGATGGATGATGTGAGCTATGTGGCGCAGGACAATTTCCTGTTTGATATGTCCATCCGCGAGAACATCCGCATCGGGGATAAGGACGCGACCGACGACGAGATCGTAGCGGCGGCCAAAACGGCGAACTGCCACGATTTCATCATGGGCCTCCCGAGTGGATACGACACCCTTGCCGGCGACGCCGGGGACCGCCTATCCGGCGGCGAGCGCCAGCGCATCACCATCGCCCGCGCCATGCTGAAAAAAGCGTCGGTAATCATTCTGGACGAGGCAACGGCCTATTCGGACCCGGAAAGCGAATCGCTCATCCAGCAGGCCATCGGCAGGCTGATCCGGGGCAAAACCCTGATCGTCGTGGCCCACCGGCTGAGCACGATCCGCAGCGCGGCCCAGATCCTTGTGGTGAACGGCGGCGGGATCGTGGGCCGGGGCACGCAGGAGGAGCTGCTTTTGAGCTGCCCGTTGTACAAGGCCATGTGGGCGGAGCATATCGGCGCTTCCGACCGCATCATGGAGGGAGTGAGAGAGTATGCTTAAAATGATCCGACGCATTCTTGCCATTTCCGGAAAAAGCCGCCCGCGCATCTATCTCGGTATTTTGCTCAATTTCTTAAAAAGTGTTTCCATGGCCGTGATGCTGCTCGCGGTCTATATCATCGTCGACAATTTAGACCGCCTGACGCCCGAGGTCGTCCTTTCCGCCCTCCGGGTCCTCATCGGCAGCATTCTCGGCCGCTTTTTGTTCCAGTGGCTGATGGATATCTCCATGAGCGCCAAGGGCTTCGACATGTTCCGGGACTACAGGCTCCAGATCGGGGACAGGATGAAAAAAGCTCCCATGGGCTACTTCTCCGAACAGCGGCTGGGGTCGATCCAGACGGTGCTCACTTCCACCATCGTGGAGCTTGAACAGTATTCCATGCTGGCCATCACCGACCTGACCGGCGGCGTGTTCATGGCGCTGGTCGTCACGGTGATATTTCTCTTTTTAAGCCCGCCCATGGCGCTTTTGTCGCTTGCCGGGCTCGCGGCGGGCATCGCGGTGCTCCATGTGGTGCAGGTCCGGGCCGCCAGGCATACCCCGCTGGCACTGGCCGCCCAGGAGAACCTGATCACCCAGTCTCTGGAGTATATACGGGGCATCTCCGTGCTCAGGGCCTTCTCCCGGACGGAAAACAGCGAGGGGGCGGTTTACGCCGCTTTTGAAGGCAAACGGCAGGCGGACCTCGAGCAGGAGCGCAGCGTCGCGGGGCTTCTGAAAGGCTTCACCGCGGTTTTCAAAATCACGGGCTGCTGCATGCTTTTTCTTGCGTCCGTACTCTATCTCTCCGGCGCCGTCACGCTGCCCTACTGCCTGATGTTTCTGGTGTCCGCCTTTCTCGTCTACTCGGAGTTCGAGCAGATGGGCGACGGAGCGTTCTTAAGCAAAAAAATCAACACCGAGCTCGACCGGCTGGAGGCCGTCACCGATATCCCCGACATGGATACGACGACGGCGGAGCTTCGGCCGAAGAACTTCGATATCGAGCTTCGGGACGTGTCCTTTGCCTACGACAGCCGCACGGTCATCGACCGCGTTTCCCTCAAAGTGCCCCAGGGCAGCACCTGCGCCATCGTCGGCCCGTCGGGCAGCGGCAAGACGACTCTCTGCAATCTCATCGCCCGGTTCTGGGACGTTTCTTCCGGCGAGGTGCTGGCGGGGGGCAAAAACGTAAAGGACTGCACCGCCGACAGCCTGCTCCGACATATCTCCATGGTGTTTCAGAACGTCTACCTCTTTCACGACACGATTGAAAACAATATCCGGTTCGGAAACCCGGACGCGACCCATACGCAGGTCGTAGAGGCGGCAAAGCGCGCCCGCTGCCACGACTTTATCACCGCTCTGCGGGAGGGTTACGATACCATGGTCGGCGAGGGCGGCTCCACCCTGTCCGGCGGAGAAAAGCAGCGCATCTCCATCGCCCGCGCCATTCTGAAGAACGCCCCCATCGTCATACTCGACGAGGCAACCTCCAGCGTGGACCCGGAAAACGAACATGCGCTTTTATCAGCCATCCGGGAGCTGACGCGCGGCAAAACCCTCATCACCATCGCCCACCGGCTGACCACGGTGCGCGACGCCGACCAGATTCTGGTGGTGGACGGCGGCAGGATCGTGCAGCGGGGAACCCACGACGAGCTTTCTAATAGGCCCGGCATCTACCGGAACTTTTTAAGGCTCCGGTCGGAGGCCATCGGCTGGCGGCTTTAGCGGTCGGACGAAGAAATGAGGGAGGAGCCCGCAATGAGAAGCCAACAACAAACAGACTGCTTTCCCGACGGGTCTTTTATGGAAGAGCAGACGGCCGATTACACCGCATACCGGATCGATTTTGAGGACGGCTATGGCCGTATGACGGCATATACCGTCATGCCGGGTGTGACGCTGATTTTTAACGACTTCCACACGGCGTCGGGGTTTTCGAACGAAACGCGCCGGCCCGGGATGGTGGAAATCAACCACTGCCGTGTCGGGCGATATGAGTGCCGTCTTTCGGACGGGCGCACCCTTTCGCTCGGGCCGCAGGATTTTTCGGTCAGCGATATGGGACGCCCGCCGCGCGGCTCCTCTTTTACGATGGGTCAGTACCGCGGAATCAGCCTGGTCGTCGACTTAGCCGCCGCGCAGTGCGCATTGTCGGCCATGCTGGGGGAAGACGCTCCCGACCTTAACGAACTCTTCGGTCGGCTTTTTGCCGAACGGACCGTTTTGATCCTGCGGACGGACCCCAAGGTCCAGCAGCTTTTTTCCGAGCTGTACGATGCTCCGCATTCCCGCCAAGGCGCCCATTTCAAGCTTAAAACGGCGGAATTGCTTCTTTTCCTGGAGTGCAGGAAAGACCTGTCCGATGAAGACGGCCGGCATTATTTCAGCCGCGAGCTTTCCAAACGGATCAGGGAAATCGAGCGCTGCATGACCGAGGACCTGCGCGCCCATATTCCCGTCTCCGAGCTCGCGGCCCGGTTTAAGCTCAGCGAGACAACCATCAAAAAGCGGTTTGCCCAGCTGTACGGCGAGCCTCCTTATGCTTATCTGAAGCGCCGCCGCATGGAGGCCGCCGCTTTCCTGCTGGAAATCTCCAAGCTGCCGATATCGGAAATCGCCGCCTCGGTCGGCTACCAGAATGCCAGCAAATTCTCCGGAGCCTTCGTAAATATCTATGGAATGGCGCCCAGAGACTATAAAAAGGGTATCCAATTGGATTGATGCGCCTGTTTGGAGTTGGAAGAGGTCCGGCAGAACCGTTATAATCGGATTGTGGTTAGATCAGACTAACCTCGATCCTGATAAGGAGGCGATTTTTTTGAAAGCAAAGAGACGCGGCAGTCTGTCCCGCCTGATGGAATACGCGGGCGGGTATAAATCCCTGACAATGGCAGGCTGCGTGCTTTCCGGCATATCCGCCGTATTGTCCCTGCTGCCCTATATCTGCATCTGGCTCGTGGTCCGGGACGTTTTCACGGCGCTGCCCGACCTGTCCGCGGCATCGGGGCTATCCCGGTACGGCTGGATGGCGGTGGCCTTTGCGGCTCTGAGCATCGTGTTTTATTTCGCGGCCCTCATGTGTACCCATCTGGCCGCTTTCCGCACCGCGCGCAATATGCGGCAGGCCGCGGTGGAGCACATCGTGACGCTGCCCCTCGGCTTTTTCTCCGCCAGCCAGTCCGGGCGTCTGCGGAAAATCATCGACAGCAACGCCGATCTGACGGAAATCCTGCTGGCCCATGAGCTGCCCGATCTGGTGGGCGCGGTCGTGACCCCCGTTGCCGCCGTCGCGTTGCTTTTTGTATTTGACTGGCGCATGGGGCTTTTGTCCCTTACACCCATGGTTCTGTCCGTCTGGCTGATGACCCGGATGATGGGAGGCAAAAACGCGAATTTTTTTGCCCGCTATCAGGTGGCGCTCGAGGAGATGAGCGGCCATGCGGTGGAATATGTCCGAGGCATCCCTGTTGTCAAGGTGTTTCAGCAGACGGTCTATTCCTTTAAAAGCTTTCACAAATCCATCATGTCCTATAACGAGCTCGCGACAAATTACGCCATGTCCTGCCGCGGCCCGATGACCGGCTTTACCGCCGCCCTAAACGGCACGTTCCTCCTGCTGATCCCGGCGGGCATGCTCCTGTCGGGCACCTCGTCCGACGGATGGGGAGTTTTTCTCAACCTGATTTTCTATATTCTGTTCACGCCGGCGTGCGCCGGCATGATGAACCGCATCATGTATGCAACAGAAGCCATGATGAAGGCGGACGAGGCGGTGCGAAAGCTGGAGCAGATCCTTGCGCAGAAGCCCCTCCCCGAGCCGGTTTCCCCCAAGGTTCCGACCGGCGGCGGCGTGGAGTTTCGAAACGTCACTTTTACGTATCCCGGTTCCGACCGCCCCGCCCTGTTTAACGTGAGCTTTCAGGTGCCCGAGGGGGCTGTTGTCGCTTTGGTCGGCCCGTCCGGCGGCGGAAAAACGACGGCGGCCAACCTGATCCCAAGGTTCTGGGACGCCGACCGCGGTCAGGTGCTGGTGGGCGGCGTGGATGTAAAGGAAATCAAGGCCGAAGATCTGATGGATAAAGTGGCGTTTGTGTTTCAGGATACCCACCTGTTCAAGGCAAGCCTCCTGGACAACATACGGGCCGCCCGCCCCGACGCATCCCGTGAGCAGGCATTAAAAGCGGCTCACGACGCGCAGTGCGACGACATCCTGGAAAAACTTCCCGACGGCATCGACACCGTGGTAGGCGCCAAGGGTATTTACCTCTCCGGCGGCGAGCAGCAGCGCGTTGCGCTCGCGAGGGCCATCCTGAAAAACGCGCCCATTATCGTGCTCGACGAGGCCACCGCCTTTGCCGACCCGGAGAATGAGTATCAGATTCAAAAGGCCTTTGAGACGCTTACCCGCGGGAAGACGGTTCTGATGATTGCGCATCGGCTGTCCACCGTTGCAAATGCCGGTCAGATTCTGGTGCTCGAGGACGGAAAACTGGTCGAGCGCGGCAGCCACGGGGATCTCCTGGCGGGAAACGGCCTGTACGCGTCCATGTGGCGGGATTATCAGTCGTCCGCCCGGTGGAAAGTGGGAAAGGAGGCGGCAAGCGTATGACAAGCAGGATACAACACATCTTTGCCCTTACGGAAAAGGGCGCGAAGGATTTCTTAAAAGCAACGGTATGGTGCGCCGTCGCCAATCTGAGTCTGATGTTTCCCGTGGGGCTTTTGGTTCTGGTGATCGGCCGCATGACAAACGCGCTGAGAGGTAAAACCGATCCGGCCGCGGGCGTGTGGGGCTATACCGCCGCCGCGGCAGGCATTCTGGCGGTTATCTTCATTCTCCACTGGTTCCAGTACAAGAGCCTGTATATCGCCACTTACACCGAAAGCGCCAACCGCCGGGTGGGTTTGGCGGAAAAGCTTCGCAGGCTTCCCCTGTCCTTTTTCGGCAACCGGGATCTTTCCGACCTGACGAATACCATTATGACCGACTGCAGCGCTTTAGAGCAGTCCTTCTCCCACTATATCCCGGAGCTGTTCGGCGCGTGCATCTCGACCGTCGTTATCGCCGTCGCCCTTTTCTTCATGGACTGGCGCATGGCGCTGGCGGTTTTATGGGTCATCCCCGCGGCTCTGATCCTTGTGATCGGCTCCAAACGGGTTCAGGATAAGCTGGGACTTAGAAACATTCTGATCAAACGGGCAGCTGCCGACGGCATTCAGGAATGCCTGGAGACCATCCGGGACATCAAGGCCTGCAACCAGAAGGATCTCTATCTCGACGGGCTTCGGGCAAAGCTTAAGAGGACGGAGGATTCTGAAATCCGCACCGAGCTCGTCACCGGGGTCTTTGTGTCGTCGGCCCAGGTGCTTTTAAGGCTGGGGCTTGCCACCACGGTGCTGGCGGGCGTCGGACTGCTTTTAAGGGGCGAGACCGACCTTCTGACCTTCATGGTATTCCTCATCGCCGCCTCACGGCTCTATGACCCGCTTTCCCTGTCTCTTCAGAATATCGCCGCAACCTTCCACGCGAAGCTCCAGATCGAACGGATGCGCAAGATCGAGGAACAGCCGGTGCAGACCGGCAGTGAAGCTTACGCTCCGAAAGGCTATGACATCTGCTTCGACCATGTAAAGTTCGCCTATCACGAAAACGAGGGCGTACTCGAAGACGTGTCCTTTACGGCAAAGCAGGGCGAGGTAACCGCGCTGGTGGGCCCCTCCGGCGGCGGAAAATCGACGGCCGCCAAGCTTGCCGCCAGGTTCTGGGATGTAAACGGCGGCAGGATAACCCTGGGCGGCGTGGATGTGTCCTCCGTGGAACCGGAGGCTTTGCTTAAAAGCTACGCCATCGTGTTTCAGGATGTGGTGCTCTTCGACGGCACCGTCATGGAAAATATCCGGCTGGGACGCCGGGACGCCACCGAAGCCGAGGTTCTGGAGGCGGCCAGAGCGGCCCGGTGCGACGAGTTTGTCGTAAGGCTGCCGCGGGGCTATCAGACCGTCATCGGCGAGAACGGCTCGACCCTTTCGGGCGGCGAGCGCCAGCGCATCTCCATTGCCCGGGCCTTGCTCAAGGACGCGCCGGTGATCCTTTTAGACGAGGCCACCGCCTCTCTGGACGTGGAAAACGAAAGCGCCGTGCAGGCCGCCATTTCCCGTCTGGTGCAAAACAAGACCGTGCTCATCATCGCCCACCGCATGCGCACCGTGGCCGGCGCCGATAAGATCGTCGTGCTCCGGGACGGGACGGTGGAGCAGCAGGGCAGCCCCGCCGAACTTAAGGAAAAAGGCGGCCTGTACCGCCACATGGTGGAGCTCCAGCAAAAAAGCGCGGCATGGCAGCTTTCATAAGCGCGAGCCTTCGTCTGACGTAACAAACGGGTCCTGAATAAGCGACTATGCCGCTTGTTCAGGACCCAATTAAATTACAGATATCTTTTCAGTTGATCGATGCAGGGCGTCCGGACGCCCGACCGCTCGATCAGCTTATCAAAATCCGCCTGTAAAACCCGCATTTCCTCCCTTGCCGCGATCGTATGCTTTGCCATGGCGGTCTCGGCCATTTTGGTATTCATGATAAAGCGGAACAAAAAGGCGAGCAGCCGGTCGGGCAGCTTGAAATACCGGAGCTTTCCCGGCGTAACGGCAATCCCGAGCCGTTTGAGCACACGAAAGCCCTCCTTGATGCCGCCCGCCGTCAGCATAAGGTCTTCTCTTGACTTTGCCAGCCCGTAGTTGTCCGAGCCGTGCTTATACAGGGCGTTTCCGACGGCAGTCACAATCGCGACGTGCGTTTTTTGCCACGCGTCCATATCGGCGGCGGTCACGGAAGGGATGCCTGCCTTGTTGAAGGCGGACGCCAGGGTTTTCAGACGCTCGCTTTTTTCTCCCCTATATTCGGCAAAGGTCGTCGTCTGAAAAAAGCGAATTAGCCCCCGGCCGATAAAATACGTGACGACCCCGTCTCTGCGCTCTCCGCCCGCCGAGGGAAACCCGAGCATGAGCCGCTTTGCCCCGACGGCCGCCGCCCAGCCGTCGTAACCGAGGCAGTTGTTTACAACAAAAACGATATTGGGGGATTTGTTCCGGCAAAGGACGGGAAGCACCGCATCCACCTGCGTCTTCTGCAGCGCAACCAGCACATAGTCGTAACGGTCGTCGTCCTCAAGCCGGTCGATTACCCTGACCGGGCGGCTTTCCCTTTTGCCCGAGTACGCGTCCCGAAGCAGTACGCCCTTTTCCTTAAGCTCGTCATATCGTTTCCCCCGCGCGAGCACCGTGACGTCGAACCCCGCCTCCCCGAGCCTTCCGGCAAAAATGCTGCCGATCACGCCCGCGCCGTATATCAAAAATTTCAAACCGCTCCCCCGTCTCTTTGGATGATTTCCGCTATTTCACACATCGGAAACAGGCGATCGACCCGACCGTGAAGAGCTCCGCCTGCCCGTACAGGGAATGAAGCTTTTTGAAAAGCTCGTTTTTTGTCATAAAGGGCGGCGTGAAATATCCCTTTGGGATATAAAAGCGCCGAATGAAAAAATCAGTCCGCTTGTTTTCCTCCCTGATATAAAAACAGCCGAGAAAGCTTCCGCCATGCTTTAACACGCGGGCCGTTTCAGAAAAGGCGGCCTCCTTGTCGGGGAAAGCGTGAAAGCCGTTCATAGACAGGACAATGTCGAAGCTCTCGTCCCCAAAGGGAAGCTTCCCCACGTCGCCCTGCACGCAGGCGATGTTCTTGAGACCCGCCGCCCCGAACCGTTCCCGCGCTTTCGCCATCATATCCTCCGAATAATCGAGGCAGGTAATCCGCGCGTCTTTCATCCGGGCATATTTTTCGCAGGTGAAAAGCGCCGTGCCCACCGGCACGTCTAAAAGGCTTCCGGCAAAATCGTCGGGCAGCCGGGAGAGCAGTCTTACGGTATAAGCCGTGTCCTCGAAGCCCCAGACCAATCTGCAAAAGAGCTTTGACCACCATGCGCTCACCCCGAGCATGCCGTCGTAATGCCCGGCGGCCTTCCGGTAGGAGTCCTCAATCCTTTTCTGTCTGTCCATAATAGACCTCCCTCAAGCTTTTTTCGCCGCGGCATAGAATCGTCAAGTGGTTAGTCCTCCCTAACCATTATGGCACGATTGCTGCAGAAAGTAAATATCCCGACATAAATAAGCAGCAAACGGCGGCATCAAAGCCTCTCTCATATACGGTTTAAGAATCTCCTGCTTTTTTTCCTCCGATTCATTGACAGGATAAAAAGATCATGCTATAATGCCACTTGGTTAGATGAAACTAACCAAAATTTTTCCATCGAAGTTAGATAAGACTAACCAAGGGGTACAGTGTTAAGGAGATTGATTCCGTGATTAAAATCGCTGTTTACGGCAAAGGAGGAATTGGGAAATCCACCACCACATCCAACCTGTCGGCGGCTTTGAGCAGCATGGGATACCGGGCCATGCAAATCGGATGCGACCCGAAGTCCGATTCCACCAAAACCCTGATGTCCGGGCGAAAGATTCCCACCGTCCTGGATCAGATCCGGGATAAGGGTGTGGAGCATGTGCATCTGGAGGATATTGTATTCTCCGGCTACGGGGACGTCCTCTGCGTGGAGGCCGGAGGCCCGACGCCGGGTATCGGCTGCGCCGGCCGGGGCATTATCACCGCTTTTGAAAAGCTGGAGGAATTGGGCGCGTATAAGCGGTACCGGCCCGATATCGTTTTATACGACGTGCTGGGGGACGTGGTTTGCGGAGGCTTTGCCATGCCTATCCGCGGCGGCTATGCCGATCATGTGCTGATTGTCACCTCGGGCGAGATGATGGCGCTGTATGCGGCCTCGAACATTGCCACCGCGGTACATAACTTTGGAAAGCGCGGATACGCGAAGTTTTCGGGGATTATCCTCAACGCCCGGAATGTGGAAAACGAGCGGGCGCTTGTCGAGCAGGCGGCCGAGGAAATCGGCGGAAAAATTATTGCCGTCATTCCAAGGGACGGCGCGGTCCAAACGGCTGAAAAGCAGGGCAAAACCGTGCTGGAAGCGCTGCCGGACAGCCGGATGGCGCAGTGCTACCGCGATCTGGCCATTTCGGTATTGGAGGTGTGCGGGCATGAAATGCTTAAGCTGCCCCGATCCGTTTGAAAGCACGCTGCACTATTCCTCCCCCGCTCACGGCGGATGGGGCGTGGTGCGCATGGGGCATCTTCTGCCGGAAAGCTACCAGCTGTTCGTAAGCCCTCCCGCCTGCGGAAGGCACGGCGCGATCAGCGCCTGCATGCAGGGGCGAAAGAACCGGGTGTCCTACCTCTACCTCAGCGAGGACGATATTGTCTCCGGCGGATATGAGGAGCTTCTGATCGAGGCGGTGCATGAGCTGCTGGCGTTTTTGGACCGGTCGGGGCGCAGGCCGAAGGTGCTGATGATTTTTGTCAGCTGCATCGACGACCTGCTCGGCACCGACCACGAAGCGCTGCTGGCGCGGCTCCGGGAATCGTGCGCGGATGTCCGCTTTACCTTCTGCCACATGAATCCAACCTCGCTCGACACGGGCGTTCCGCCGCCGGTCAACATACGAAACAAAATCTACAGCCTGCTTGACGTGGTGCCCGAGCACGACGCGGGAGTGAACCTGATCGGAAGCCTGGTCCCGCTTGAGGCCGGCTGCGAGCTGTTCCGGATGCTGCCGCAAATGGGCGCGCAGCCGGTGCGCCATATCACCGACTTTACCACCTTCGACGGCTTTCAGCAAATGGCGCGAAGCCGCCTGAATCTGGTGCTTGCCCCTCCGGGAAAATACCCCGCGGAACAGCTGCAGGAAAAACACGGCATTCCCTTTCTGCCGGTGCTTTCTTCCTACAACCCGGCCGAGGTGACGCGCTCCTACCGCGAAATCGCGCAGGCGCTGAAAGCCGACTGCCCCGAGCTTAGGCCCTGCGAAGAGGCGTGCCGCAGTGAGATGGAGGAAACCTGCCGCATGTTGGGCGGAAGGCCGGTTGTCCTGGACGGCGACGCGGCGACACGGCCGTTTGAACTGGCAAAGGCGCTGCTTCAAACCGGCTTTTCGGTGGCGCGCGTCATCACGCAAAAGGTGATCCCCTCCGACCGGGAGGCTTATGAATGGGTGTGCACGCGCTACCCCGGTCTACAGCTCCTGCAGCCGCAGCACCACCGCACCCTGTTGTTCGAGGACCGGATGCCGGATTGCCTGGCGATCGGTTATAACAGCGCCTACCTGACCGGCTCGGGCCACATCGTGGCGGCGGACGGCCATCAGGGGCACTGGGGCTATCACGGGATTCTGGAACTGATGCGCCTCATCCGCGAGGCCGCGTCGAGCACCTCGGATCTTAAATCGCTGATTGAAGCGGCCGGATTGGTGGTGTGATGCGATGAAAAAGCTTTGGATCACCCTGCCCGCCTTCGCGCCGGATTATTCCGGCGTCTGCTCGGCATTTTTTGAGCTGGGCGGGCTCTCGGTCATACACGACGCCTCCGGCTGCACCGGAAATTATACCGGCTACGACGAACCGCGCTGGTACGGCTCCAATGCCAGGGTGTGCTGCTCCGGACTGCGGGAAATCGACGCGGTGCTCGGCCGGGACGACAAGCTGATAGAAGAAGTGCTCTATGCCTGCGGCGACTTAAATCCCACCATGATCGCGGTGATGGGAAGTCCCGTCCCCATGGTGATCGGAACCGATATGGCCGGTATCGCCCGCGAGCTTGAAAGCCGATCCGGCCTCCCCGCCTTCGGGTTTGACACGAGCGGCCTTTTTCTGTACAACAAGGGTGTTTCGGAGGCGATGACGGCGCTTATCCGGCGTTTTACGCAGCCGGCGGAACAAACCGTGCCCCGGGGCATTAATATTCTGGGCATGACTCCGCTGGATTTTTCCTTGAATTCCAACGCGGACGATCTTTCGGCGCTTCTGAAACGGCGCGGCTTCGAGCCCCTGGGCCGCCTGATGATGGGCGTTACCTCCGAGCAGATCCGCGGGCTGGCCCGCGCCCGGGCGAATCTCGTGGTGACGCAGGCCGGTCTGGACACGGCGCGTCTGCTTCGGCAGACGTACGGCACTCCTTATGTCGCCGGCCTCCCGCTCAGCGACGGCGGAGATGTCTGCGAGCTTTTGGAGCAAACGCTGGCCGACGGGCAAAACCGCAGCCTTTCAGACCCTGCGCAGGAAGGCGGAATCCTGCTTGTGACGGAGCAGCTGCTCGGCAACGCGCTGCGCCGCGCCATCCTCCGGCATGACCCGAAGGCGCGCGTAACGGTGGGCACGATGTTTGGCCTTGACCGGGTCTTGGCCGCTCCGGGAGATCTGGATATCCCGGATGAGGAAAGCCTGCGCCGTATACTTTGCGCCGGCCGATTTTCAAAGCTGGTCGGAGATCCGCTGTTTTTCGACCTGATCGCCCCCGAGGACAAAATCCGCTTTTACCCGCTCCCCCACCCGGCGATTTCCAGCAAGCTTTACTGGGATCAGGTCCCCGCCTGGCTCGGGACGGAAATGGAAGCGTTTATACATAGCATCATAACGGAATAGGAGAATCGAAAATGAAAAATCGTCTTAAGCAGCATATGTCCCTTTTGATGGCGCTTTCTGTGCTTCTCGCAGTTTTATCCGGCTGCACGTCCGCCGGGCCGCAGCCTTCCTCCGAATCCGGAGCGCCGCCTTCCGAATCCCTTTCGGGAAGCGATGCGACTGACGGCGGGACGATCACCCTCGTGGACGATCGCGGAATAGAGGTCACCCTTCCCAAAAACCCTCAGCGCATCGTTATCTCCTCCATTTTGCCGCTGACATCCGTCTATTGCCTCTACCGCGGCGGCACGGATAATCTGGTGGGAATTCCCGCAGCCGCCATGAGCGCCGCCGAGCATTCCTATCTCGCCAAGGTATACCCCGAAGTGCTGGAGTTGGAATCCGATTTTTCAAAGGGCGGCGAGGTCAATATCGAGGAGCTGATCAAACTGAACCCGGATGTGGTTTTTTACCGCGCCAATGAGGAGGCCGAGGGCGATATGTACCGCAATGCCGGCATTCCCGCCGTCGCGTTCAGCACCAGCAAATTCGGAACCGACACCATCGCCACTTTTTCCGGCTGGATCACGCTTTTGGATCAGATTTTCGGCGGCGGCGAAAAGACGCAGGGCATCGTTGATTACGGCAATGAAATGCTTTCCATGCTGCGCGGGCGCACCGCGGAGCTGACGGACGACGAGCGCCCCTCCGGGATCGTGCTTACCGGTTATGCCGCAAACCAGCTTACGGTGGCGGGCGGCGACATCTTTTCGGAGTTCTACCTCACCGAGGGCGGCGGCACCAATGCGGCCACCGCGCTTTCCGGCTCAAAATCGGTCAATATGGAGCAGCTTTACGAATGGAATCCGGACGTCATCTTCATCAACAACTTTTGCCCTTACCTTCCGGAGGATCTTTATAACAACGCGATTGAAGGATACGATTGGAGCAATATCGCCGCCGTGCAGAATAAACGGGTGTACAAGTTCCCCCTGGGCATGTATCGCTGGTACCCGCCTGCGGGAGACGCGCCGCTGAGTCTTGTCTGGGTGGCAGATAAGCTGCATCCCGAGCTCTTCCAAGATATCGACATGGACCAGATGATCAAGGACTACTACGAAAAGTTTTACGGACATACCCTCACCGACGACGACTTAAAGGAGATTTACAATCCGCCGAGAGAGGCCGCCCTTTACTGATGCGCAGTGTAAACAAACCCCATCGGCTCATTTGCGTTTTCCTGTGGGTCGCACCTTTGCTGGTCGCGCTGTTTTGCATCGGCATCGGCCGGTATTCGCTGAGCTTCGGCAGAACGGTGGAAGTGCTGTTCTCCCCCTTGAGCGGAGAAGCGGTCACCGCGATGGAACACTCCGTCGTTTTGAATATCCGCCTGCCGCGCATTCTGCTGGCAATCGGCTGCGGGGCGGCCCTGTCCGCTTCCGGTGCGGCATTCCAGAGCCTTTTCAACAATCCCCTTGCAACGCCGGATACGCTGGGCGTTTCCAGCGGCGCTTCCTGCGGCGCGGTCATCGCGCTGATGCTTAAAATGAACCTGATCGGCGTGCAGCTGACGGCGCTCTTGTTCGGCTTGGGCGCTGTGGCGCTGACCTGGAGCATTTCCAAGGTGCGCGGCCGAAACTCCATCATTATGATCGTCCTTTCCGGCATGGTCGTGTCCGCGCTGTTTGAGGCGTTCGTTTCCCTGCTGAAATATATGGCCGACCCGGAAGAGGTGCTTCCCACCATTACCTACTGGCTGATGGGCAGTCTCTCGAACTCCAGTTACTTAAGCCTGATTCTGGGCATGCCGATGATTTTCACCGGCGTGCTGATCGTTTTTCTTTTGCGCTGGCGCCTGAACATTCTCGCGCTGAGCGAGGACGAGGCAAAGTCCATGGGCTTAAACCTCAAAGCCATGCGGCTTTTGGTAATCGTGGCGGCCACCATGATGACTGCTTCCTGCGTTTCGATGTGCGGGAAAATCGGCTGGGTCGGCCTTTTGATCCCGCACATCGCGCGGATGCTGCGCGGCGGAAACAACCAGTACGCGGTGCCCGCCTGCATCAGCCTCGGTGCGGTATTCACGCTTCTGATCGATACGGCCTCGCGCAGCATGACGGCGGCGGAAATCCCGGTTTCCATCCTCACGGCAATCATCGGCGCGCCGGTCTTTATCTCGCTTTTGCGAAAAACAGGAGGTGTTCAATGACTCTCGCGGTGGAAAACGGCTGCTTTTCTTATTACAGCAAAGAAATCCTCCGAAACATCTGCTTTTCGGTGGGGCCGGGGGAGATCCTTGCGGTGCTCGGCTCCAACGGTGTTGGGAAAACCACCCTGCTTCGCTGCATGATGGGCCTGCTGCCCTGGAAATCGGGCCGCACGACGATTGACGCAAAGCCGCTCAGCGAGTTCTCTTCAAAGGAGCTCTGGAGCCGCATCGCCTATGTACCGCAGGCCAAGGGGTCCGCCTTCTCCTACCCGGCCCGGGATATGGTACTGCTGGGCCGAAGCCCTCATTTGGGGGCGCTTAAGCAGCCCGGCCCCAAGGACCTGGAAATAGCCCGGCAGGCAATGGAAGAGGTAGGTATCCTGCACCTGGCCGAAAAAAACTGCAATCAGATGAGCGGCGGGGAACTGCAGATGGTGCTGATTGCACGGGCGCTGACGGCCCAGCCGCAGCTGCTGGTATTGGACGAACCGGAGTCGAATTTGGATTTTAAGAACCAGTTGATTATTCTGGACGTGATTCACCGTTTGGCCAGGGAGCGGCATATATCGGCCGTCCTCAATACCCACTACCCCGCAAATGCGCTCAAGCTGGCGGATAAAGCGCTTCTTCTCAATCGTCAGGATCAAAACCGGTATGGCCGCGTCTCCCAGGTCATCAGCGAAGAAAACATGCGCCGTTCCTTTGGCGTCAACGTGTCCATCCATGAGTTCTGGGCGGACGGTGTGCGTTACAATACCGTCGTCCCCATTTCAATTGTATAAGAGACAAACCCTTTTATAAAGCCGCATTCCAATATGGTTCCAGCCTGATATATTTGGCGGAAAACCACTGATAAAATATACGGCCGTAAAACATATCATTTATATTTGTAAACCGAACCCGGATGGCAAGTCGAAAGACCGTGCCGTCCGGTTTTTTACGTTAAATGAGTCACCGGACACAGGGAATCGTTGCCAATACATAATTCTGATTTTCAGGAGAAAATAAAATTAAAAAGGTACGATATCTTTTCCTTTTGTTTGCTTATAAGGTGATGCAATGCCCGGTATTGGCAAGAAGATTTGCAAGAGAAAAAATATAATCATCACGCTGCTTTGTTTGGCGGTCATATTCTCAGTTATAAAATGTTACGGCAAAAAAGTATCCGCTTTGCCGTCAGCAGAAAGTGAAATCCCTATCGGGGCTGCCGTTTTATATAACGGAGAGGACAGCGATCGAAGCTTCGAGGATACCTATTCCCGCCTGCGGCAGTCCCTGCTTTTAAACTTTACGGTCGAAGCGGTGGATATATCAAAGGATTTTTCACTCGACGGGTATGACGTCATCTATCCGGATGAAACCATCATGAAATCCCCGAAAGCGGAATCCGTTAAAACCGCTATTTGCGATTTCACAAAAAACGGCGGCTCGGTATTTCTGACAAACGGATTTTATGATTTTTTTGAAGCGGACTTTATCGGGGCCAAACGGTTTGTAAAGCTCAGCGGATGCCCTGCAAATTTGCAGATCGCCGCGGCCGGCAAAAATTTTAGCGAGCTCCAGAGCATCATTTCAGACTTCTCCAAAATGTATCCTTCCTACACCGATTACCCCCGGCTGTCAAAATATGATTACGGGTACGCCGTACAGCCCGGCACGGCAAAAGCGCTGGTGAAGTACGAAAAGCTCGCCCTTTATACCATGAATCATTACGGCAGGGGATATGTGTTCTTTACAAACCCGCTGCTCCCGAACAAATACTCCATCAACGGATTTTCGCTTGAGCGCCGAAACGATAAACAGGTATCGCTTTCAAACACAACCGCAAGCGCCGATCAGCTTCTGGAAAATGCTTTTGCATCCTTTGTGTCGAAAGAGAAATACGGCTATTCCATATCGCGGGTGTTCGGGAGCTTCGGCAGGCCTTCCATGTCCTGGGAGCTCCATTTTGAGGATATCACCGGATATGCAAACAATTCGGGCATATTATTCGGGGAACTGTGCAAAAAATATCATCAGATTCCCTCCTATACGATTGTTCGTAACACCTACCGCTGGTTTTTGCGGGCCGAGAGCGTCACGTATCTCTTAAATCAGGCAAAAGACGGCTCGATGAAATACTCCCCCGATTTATATGAGGGCGCCTATTCTGCGGGGACTCATATCGCAAGCGGCGGAAAATGGCTGAGCCTGTTTTCCGTAAAAGACGCCGGGAGCTATTTTGATGACCACCCCGAATATGATCAGCGGGCCTACCCTTATGCGGCGGATATCAACAAGGATGGGATTTCGGATATTTTCAGCGGCAGCGCCGACGGCAGATTCTATTTTTATCAGGGGCAGAGCCTTACGGACCGTTTCGTCACCGGAGCGGCTCAGCCTCTGAAGGATGGGGACGGCGCGGAAATCAGCGTGGGCGGGTATTCCGCTCCCGTCCTGGCGGACTTAAACGGCGATGGGCTTTCGGATATCCTGTCCGGCAGCTCCGATGGGAATGTCCATTGGTTTGCGGGCCTCGGCGACATGACCTATCAGCCCCGGGGCATCCTTGTCCCGACAAATATCCGGGGTCAAACGCTTCCTGACGTCGGGGACTTAAACGGAGACGGTATCCCGGATCTTCTGGTCGGTTCGAACGAAGGCAAGCTTTTTGTCTGCTATGGCGAAAAGCAAGGCGACGCCTTAGGCTTTTCAAAAAATCGAATGAAAGATCTGTCCGCAATCTGCTCGGGGCTTGGAACCTTCCTTTCCCCGAGGGTCACGGACTTAAACGGCGATCAGGTAAACGACCTGGCTGTCGGCACCTTCGACGGGTATATCGCAAAATTCGTCATGAAAAACGGCGGGCTAGAGCCCGACGGCTATATCGCGACAGACGAGATGAATTACAAAGGCAACTACAATATAAAATTCGGCAACAACTGCGTCCCGTTCTTTGCGGACCTCGACGGCGACGGCTCCCTCGATCTGATTGCCGGGTCCCTCGAATACGGCCTTGCCTACCCGATCGATTCAAACTATTTTCCCTATCGCGAGGAGCTTCAGAAGCAGATCGACTATATGCGCGACAACTACTTTTACGCCGGGGTTCACTTCTACACAAACGAATACGCGTCGGAAACCCGCGAGCAATACGAACTGGATGCTCACATCGCCGCGATGAAAAGCTATGGTCTGGACCCCGTCGGACTCGGTGCAAACGCGCATACCTGGTATCTGAGCAGTCTCAGCCCCACGCAAACCTTTTTGAACGTTTTCCGCGCCGGGTTATTGTGGGATTCGGGCTTCATGCCTCCGGGCAGCAGCGCATCGCCGGAGGACGGCGCAAAGGATATCGCCCTTTCCCTGCCGTTTTTTCTCACCGCCGGTGACAAGAAGACCATCCTGCTGCAGAACAGCTCCGTTCTGAATGCTAAAAATGCCGGCCAGGCGGAAATCTCGGCAAAATACGATATGCCGATGTGCCTGTATTACCACTGCGATTTTACTTATGAATCCGAGGACGGCGCAATCTCCGCAATACAAAAAGCCTCGGACTTTCAGAATAAGCACGGCTACAATTTTGTCACCGAAAAGCAGATGATGCAAAGCATCGCCGCGGCATACAACTTGGATCTGAAATTGTCAGACAGCGAAAACGCCGTCAGGGGAAAACTGGATATCACTCTTGCACCGGTCGCCATGTCCACAGATTTCCCGCTGTACAACAAGGACTATCAAAATTCCTGCGGAGTGAAAATCGATTTCGGCGAGGCTTTCAACTTAAGTAAAATCGCAACCGACGCGGACGTCTGGTACCGGGACGGAAACTCGCTTACTGTTTCGCTAAACCGAAATATAAGGATCTATGAGACGAATAAAAAGCAAACAGAGCCGCATATCGAGCGTGTCAACATCGCGGCAAAGATTCAAAAAACCGAAAGCGGCGAGGCGGTTCAGTTTCTTGACGGCGGCATGATGCAGCTTGTTGTAAGCGGAAACGCCTCCACCGATTCAAACGGCTGGGACGTTTCCAGAAAAGACGGGAAAACGATATTCACAAAATTCGGCAAGGCGGACACGCTGGAAATCAACTACTGAAAGGAAACCGCAAATGAACTCTGCAATCATGATGCTGGAAGAGACGGCAAAACGCTTCGGCGAAAAAACGGCGGTACAGGACGGGCATGGGACGATCTGCTTTTCAACGCTTCGCGAGACCGCCCTCTCCATTGCAACAGGAATCTTGCAATCGGATCAGGGCCGGGACGGGATTTCCCCCGTCATCGTTTATCTGCCGAAAAGCATCGAGAGCCTCGTCTGCTTTGCCGGCGCCCTGTACAGCGGCAACCCCTACGTGCCCGTCGACAGCGCCATTCCGTTAAAACGCCTGCAGAGTATCCTTGACAACATGAAATCGGGGCACATTATCGCCCGCGCCGAACTGGCCAAAAACCTTGAGGGCGTCCGGCTCGGAGATATCAAGCTCCATTTATATGAGGAGCTGATCCGGATTCCGGCCGACCAAACGGCGGCGATGAACAAGGTCGCCCAGGTGATCGATTCCGACCCCATCTATATCATGTACACCTCCGGCTCGACGGGAACGCCGAAAGGCGTTACCATTCCGCACAGGGGGATCGTCGACTATGCCGACTGGCTGCGCGAAACCTTCCATTTTGATGAAAATACCGTCCTTGGCAACCAGTCGGCTTTCTATTTCGACAACTCGGCCTTTGACATCTACACGATGCTCCTGACCGGCGCAACGCTTAACATTATACCGGAGGTACTGTTCCGCTTTCCCGCGAAGCTGCCGGATTATCTGGCTGAAAATAAAATCAACACGATATTCTGGGTACCGACCGTGCTGATCGCCGTTGCAAATTCCGGGGCTCTTGAAAAAATCGAGATGCCGCTTTTGAAAAAAGTTTTATTCTGCGGGGAAGCCATGCCGAACAGTAAGCTTAATATCTGGCGCAAATTTCAGCCGGACAAGCTGTATGCCAATCTGTACGGCCCGACCGAAATTACGGACGTATGCACCTACTATATCGTCGACCGCGAGTTTGCCGATTCGGACCCGCTGCCGATCGGCCGCGCCTGCCGGAATATGCGGGCGGTCATTCTGACGGAGGACGACAAGCCCGCCGCGGCAGGGGAAACCGGCGAGCTCTGCATCCTGGGAAGCGCGCTTTCGCGGGGATATTGGAACGCGCCGGAGCTTACCCGAAAAGCGTTTGTCCGGAATCCTTTGTGCAAAGAATACGACGACCGCATGTACCGCACGGGAGACCTCGCGTATTTCAGCAATGAGGGCCTGATTGTTTTTGTCGGCCGCCGCGACTGTCAGATCAAGCTCCGGGGCAACCGGATCGAGCTCGGTGAAATTGAAACCGCAGCAAAGAGCCTCCCGGAAATCCGAAACGCCTGCGTGATCTTCGACGAAGCGCGGCAGGAAATCGTCCTGTTTGCGGAAACGGATGTGGAGCTTCAGCTTCGCAAACTCAACATGGAGCTCAGAAAAATCATCCCGGCCTATATGCTCCCCGCCCGTCTTGTATGTCTGGCGTCTTTGCCGCAGACGCCGAACGGAAAAATAGACCGGGTGCTGTTAAAATCTTCATTATTGAAAGAATAAGGGGTAATCCATCATGAACAATATAGAACAGGCGCTTTACGACTATATCAAGGACGCTTTCAGGATCGGGGATGATCCCGATTATACGGCGGATACCAATCTTTTTGACAACGGTTTTGTCGATTCGCTGGGCGCTCTTGAGATCATCTCATTTGCGGAGGGCACATGGAATATTGAGATTACCCAGCGCGACCTGACGATGTACCCTATGAACACCGTGAGCGAGATCGCGGAAGTCATCTCAAAAAAGCTGTAGCGGGGTGATGAAGTGCGGATACGAAAAGCACAGGAGACAGACCTCCCCGCTCTTTTTACGCTGTATGACCGTTTGTACGACACTCTTTCAGGCTTCGGGCTGCCGTTTTCCTTGAATTCGGATGAAATGAAGGGCGTTCTCGGCGCAATGCTGAAATCCAGGTTCTGCCTGATCACGGTCGCCGAGGAGGACGGACGAATTGTCGGCTTCCTGTCCGCGGGAATCAGCCGTATGGATCGGAAGTTACAGTTTCAGGGGCAGAATATGATCGGCATCGTAAGCGACATCTATGTCGAACCTGCACTCCGCGGCAAAGGCGTTGCAAAGGAGCTGCTGGCATGCGCCGAAGATTGGTTTCGGGAAAACGGGATCGGGCTGATCGAAAGCTATGTTGTGATGGAGAACCATGCTTCCGCCGCTTTTTTCAAAAAACACGGTTATTCGGACATGAGCCGTCTGATGATGAAAACTCTGTAGCAAGGGAGAACGCTATGTGGTATCTCCAGGGTAAAACCTTTCTGATCATTGCGGTGTTTTCGCTGACTGTGGCTTTGTTCCGCAGAATACTGCCGCGGGCGGCAATCAACCGGCTGCTGCCGGTCACGGAGCTTGCGGTCCTCGCCTATTTAAGCCCCCGGCTCGCCGCTTTATATGGAATATATATCGCGGTCGGCCTTTTTTGCACCCGGATTCTGTTTCACGCAAGGAGCAGAGCCCTTTTTTTACTGTTTTCCGTATTGGCGGCGATTCCGTTTTTCGTAAGCCGGCTTGACAGCTTCGGCCTGCAGGCGCCCCCATGGTTTGAAAGCGTGGGGATCGCCTTCAATATGCTGAAAGTCATCGACGCGTATTATTACGTATACTATTCCGGCGAAAGAGTCCATCCCCTGACATACGTGAATTTTATGCTTTTCCTGCCGGTATTCACGGCAGGCCCGATTTTCCGGTACAGGGATTTCAAAAAGACCTATGAAAGCCCAATGCCGTTTCATTTGGATGAGTTCTCCTATGATGCAAAGCGAATTATCCGGGGCTTGTTCAAAAAGGTCGTCGCCGCCGCGCTGCTGCTCAATATTCTGAATCTGCTTGTGACATTTCAAAGCCGCTGGTACTTCAGTTTTATGACTGTGATCTGCAGCTATTTTCTGCTCTATTTCGATCTGTCGGGCTACAGCGATATCGCGATCGCCTTCGGCCGGATCGCGGGCTATGATGTGCCGGAAAACTTTAAACGGCCGATGCTCTCGCCCACGTTCACGCAGTTCTGGCGGAGCTGGCACGCAACGCTCAGCGACTGGATTCGGGAGCACATCTATGTCGTCGTCGCAAAGAAGCGCTTAAGCCGGGGCGTCTCCGCAGTGATCGCGCTTTTGACCATGGTCGTCATGAGCCTGTGGCACGGCTTCAACATGGCCTACCTTCTGGCCGGAATCTATAACGGACTGCTCCTGATGACCGAAAATCTTCTGTCTATGACAACGGTCAATATCCGGAAAACAAAAAAAAGCATCTTTTTTATACGATGCTTCTCGGTTAATTTCCTGTTTGCAATAAATACACTGGTTTTTACCCTGCCCGAGGACAAAATTCTTTCCGTGCTCCGCGGCTTTTTGAAATTGTAAAAGGAGGAGAAAGCGATGAAAAAGATTTTGCTTTTCCTCAATAAACTGAAATTCCTGCTTGCCGTCTTGGTGCTGTTTGTCGGGGCGGACGTTGCCTTCTCGGTCTGGGCGCCCGTGGAACATTCCACGCTTTTCACAAAAAACGATTACGAAAAAACAATCCTTTCCCACGGCGGCAAAACGGAATACGACAAGGTTTTTTATGGGAACTCGGTCATCATCTCGGCCTTTATAGAGGGAAACAGCACCTCGGGGTATGTCAATTTCGGCCTTGACTACGGCACGATGACGGATCTTCGGGATATGCTTCAAAAAGGCTTGCTGAAACCGCGCCATGACCTTGTGCTCGCGCTGAACTATTTTGTCCTGCTCGACACGATGGATACGAACCCGACCTACCCCTGGCACCGGGAGACCTTAGAGCCTTATTTTTACTTTCAACGGGACAGGCTTCAGAAATTTATCACGGCGAAACTCAAAAATGTTTCCGATAAGACTCCCCTTCCCCGATACCCCGACCTTAAAAAATCGGTCTATCACGGGATGCTGACGGACGCGCAGCTCGACGAAAAGATAGAGACTTATAAAAAGCAGTTCTGGGGGCTTGACACCTCATATTATCAAAAAAATCTGTCGGCCCTTTCGGACGTCATTGACTTTTGCGCGAAAAACGGCATACGGCTCCGGGCCGTCTGGATGCCCTGGAACAATTATATCCCGATGCCGGAGTATCCGAAAGAAGCCTGTGAACTGGCGGATCAAATCATGAAATCGAAAAACATTGCGGTACTGGACCTGACCAATTCCTTGCCCCGCAAATATTTCCACGATCTGGGGCACTTAAGTTATGAGCAGGGCGCGCCTTTTTTCACAAAGGAGATCGACAAATGGCTAAATTCTTAGAAAATCTTTCGGCTGTAAAAAAATCAGTTCCCGGCCAAATACTTGCGGTCGTGATCTATGCCGCAATGATCGCCCTGATCCTGATCTTTTTCAGCGGCCACGGCGAGTTCATCTACGAAACTTTTTAAGATTGTATTTTTTGGCCGGGATAATACAATTCGTTATATGGATAAAAGTACAAATCGTACTCTCGCACTTTAAGAGCATGCCTGGTTTCCGGCGTGCTCTTTTTTGCTTTAAGAAATGCGGTATGAAACTATTTTTATTGAAGGAACGTCAAATACAAGGGTAATATTTACCAAAAGCAATTACAGTCAATAGAACTGAAGTGATTGACAGGAGGCAGAGTGTGAAAAAACAAACCGGAAAGATTGACAGATGCGCTGTGTTTCGGAGGTCTCATATCGTGTTCGTGCTCGTGTCGGCTGTGCTCGTTTTTGGCGGGTGTTCCGGAGGAAAAGCAGCCAACCCAAACCCTGAGAATGAAGAACTTAAATTCAGGGTGAACGAGCTTGAACAAGAAGTCGATGAAAAAGACGCCCAAATCAAGCGGTATGAGAAAGAATACGAGCTTCGCAATATCCTTGACATCGAAGCGAGGAAGCTGCTTTCCTCATTAAACGCGGGCATATTTGGTGAAACCGAAAAAGATCTGTTAAGCGACAATATGGCAGTTAAAGAAGACCGTTTGGAAATCTCTTTTCAGGACAATGATCATGAGATCCTCTTCTTTCAAAACAAACTGGATTTTGAGAGTGTGCGGCAAAGGTATTATCACTTGGACGAGCGTGGAGAATATATTACCGGCTATGAGGTGATGAACAGCTCCGACGATGTGAACGAGCGCATTTCAAGCAGAGGAGTGCTGGTATTTACATTTGTCGAGGAACCTTCCGGTTGGAAACTTGTTAATATTGACACAGACAGATAAAAATATCCGCCTGCCTGCTGCAATCAATATATGAAAACAAAGTACATATCAAGCATGCTTTACAGGGCATTCAAGAAGATTCACCATACTATGGATTCGCTTTGCCGAATCAGGAGGCCAAATGCCATGAAGAAAAGAGCACTTTCTTTTGCCGCAGCGCTTCTGTTTGCGTTTTCGTTTCTTGCGGGAACGGTTCCCGGCGCACTTGCCGCAGAGGATAACGCGCTCGTTATCCCCTGCGGGTATGACGAGCTTTCCCCCTGCAAAAACGGGTATTACATGGCCAAAAAAGACGGAAAAGTCGGCGTGCTCGACGACACAGGCGCGGTCGTCCTCCCTTTTATATATGACGGCGACTGCTATTCCCGCTACGAAAATCCGGATTATTTCACCGCCACGCTCGGCGGGAAGCAGGGCATTGTAGACGTACACGGCGAAACGATCACACCGTTTGT
The DNA here is from genome assembly GCA_002423435.1 of Clostridiales bacterium UBA6114. Taxonomy (GTDB): domain Bacteria; phylum Bacillota; class Clostridia; order Oscillospirales; family Butyricicoccaceae; genus UBA6114. The sequence goes on along the minus strand of DIWE01000004.1, from coordinate 8,267 downwards.
GTTCGACTGGATATATGCGCTGTATCCAAAAGCCGGCGGCGGGTTCTATGTGCACGGGACAATTGACAACATTTACGTCGTCACGGATCAGACGGGGCACGTGCTCAGCCCGGAGGGCTTTAGCTCGGTATTTGCCGGAATTTACGGCGACGTAGCCGTCCTCACGCGGGTCGATCACCCGATGCCCACAGTTTCCGTTTCCTACAGCATATTGTATAACCTAAAAACCGGGGAAACGCTGTCCTCGCCGGATTGCCAGCGCATCGAGACCGCAGAGGACGGCGAACGCTTTGTCGTCACGACCTGGAGCAAATGGGAATTTAATGAGCAAGGGGTGTCTACCCTCGTAAAGCCCTCCGAATGCAGCATCATAGACCGTAACGGGGAGGTCATTGTCCCCGCCGGAACCTGCGACAGCATCGGCGCAAGCTTCGGCGGCTCCTTCGCAGGCGGGCTCGCTCCCGCGCTCAAAAACGGCCGGCTGATGCTGATCGACCTGTGGTCGGGCAACGTCTCCAAGGAGCTGGGCGACGGCTTCAGCGACATTCTGGAACAGTCGGACGGCATGCTTGTCGTGCGCAGGAATCACCTTTGCGGTGTGATCGACGCATCCGGGGACGTTCTGGTGCCGTTTTCATATCAGAATATACATTGCGATCGCAACATCTTCGACGCGCAGCTGCCCGACGGGCAGTCCGCCACTTTCGACCGCGGGGGAAAACTGCTTGCGAACGGGTCTTCCTCCCGATCGCAGGACCAAAACGCCGAGCTGCTCGCCGTCGGAAACGCGCTGTACAACATCCGCGGGGAGCTGCTTGTCCCTGCCGGGAAATACGACAGCATCAGCGTGGGTGAATACGGCTTTGTAACGGCCGTGAAAAACGGCCGCTACGGCATTCTCGGCACGGACGGGCGCGCGCTTTACCCATGCGAGCTCTCGGGGGTCGGCAGGACGTCCGCGCGCTCGATGATCCTGTTCAAGGGAGACCTCTCAAGCGGCTTTAAAGGGAATCTGACAAACGCCCTGCTCGATATCTCCGGTAAGCTCGCCGTCGGTTTCGGCAAATATATCCTGTACGAAATCCTGCCGTCCGGCTTCATCACCGCCGGGGACTCCGACGCGGCCGGGCATACGGGGCTGCTCTCGCCTTCCGGGAGCTTAATCATCCCCTGCGAATATGACGATATCTCCGAGCTGCCCGGCGGTTATTTCGTCGCATCCAAGGGCTCCGAACGCCGCCTGTTCGACTTAAACGGGAAGGCGGTATTCGACGGCGGGGCCTATGAAGACTACGGCATATGCGAAAACGGCCTCACCTGCGTCAAAAAGGACGGCAAATGGGGCCTTCTAAAGCTTCCGGGTGTTTTATACCGGTCGCCGGACTCTCCCCCGTCCGACTGGGCGCTGCCGGAGTTAACCGCCGCTGCCGAACGGAACCTGATCCCGGAGGATTTAATGTTTGATTATCGGCAAAACGTCACGCGGGAGGAATTTTGCCGTCTTGTAACCCGCCTGATCGAACAGAAAGCCGATGGCGCGGCGTACGATTCCATTCCTTACGACAGCTACCCGTTTAACGATGTGCTGTATAAGCCCGACATCCTCAAGGCGTATTACCTCGGCATCGTCGAGGGAGACGGACACGGCTTCTTCAACCCCTCCGCGCCGATTACAAGGCAGGAGGCCGCCAAAATGCTCGCCCTCGCCGCCAACGTGCTCGGCATAGACACCGATACCGCGGACGCAGCGGATTACGCGGACGGCGCGTCCATTGCCGAATGGGCCGCGCCCGGAGTCGATTACGTCGCCGCGGCCGGTATTATGACCGGCATGGGCGACGGCACCTTCGCACCGGCCGCCCCCTATACCCGCGAGCAGGCGTTTTTGACGATGCTCCGGCTCCGGAGCGCGGCCGCGCAGAAATCTGTCGACACCGGCGCCTATTCCCTGACCCTGCCCTCCCGTTTTACATCGGAAACTACTGAGCAGGACGGATATTTCAGCACCTCGTTCCGTTTGAACGACGCCGCAGTGGGCGGAGTGACGCACTATACCTATGCCGGCGCGGATCAAATCCCCGACCGGATGAAAAACGGAGGCATTTCCAAAGCCTTTGACGATTTCTTCAACGGGATCGGCATGGAGGAATACCATTCCAGTGCGGCGCAAATGGGCGGGAGCACAAATTACGGCGACTTTGAAATGTGGTTTGGTATCGGCGATGATCCCGACAAACTGAAAAACCGGATACACCATTTTTATATCGCATCCGAGGATTCGGTCTACGACCTGTGGCTTGACCAGGACGTGTTCACCGACAAAGAGCAGCAGGCTGTTTTAGAGAGCTTCTCGGTGAAAGGAAGCGTTTAAGTTCCCTCGGCTAACCAGCCTGCTCCGGTTTTTGGTTATCGTCCAGCGTCATCAGCTTTCTATGCATGCGGAAATACCGTTTTATGCCGACAATAAGAAAGGCCGGCGAGGCGATGATAAAAGCATAGCCGAGGACCGTCCAGAAATCCGAGTTTTCAATCAGCTTCACAACCCCGATGCCGGCGGCGAAAAGCGCGATAAACGAACGGATGTAAGAGAGCATCGTCCGCTCGTTTGCAAGGACGGTCCGGTCAAGCGCGAGCTCGTCGCGCAGTATCAGCTTGCCACAGTATTTTGAATAATTATCAAGCATAAAATTCTCTCCCGGTTTGATTGCGGCGCTGTGCGGGCAAGCCTTTTACGGCTTGCCCGCACAGCTGTCGATACGTCAATAAAATAAGGGCTATACATACCCGGCGCGCCGATCATCGATAAGAAAATCAGTGCGGCGAGGATGATTCCCGCTCTCTGTCTGAAAATATGTTTAATCGGAAAGAGCCGATCGGTATTCTCTTGCCAGCTTCGTAATCTCGTCGAAGCGCTGTTCCTTTATAAGCGCCCTGCTGACAAGATTCCCCCCAAGCCCTGCGCCGGACACGCCCGCCCGGAAAAAGGATGCGAGATTTAACGGGGTAACCCCGCCTACCGCTGCCAGCGGGATGTGAGATAACGGCGCCTTCACCGCTTTGATATATTCTGCGCCCAATTGCGCTGCGGGAAAGAGCTTGACAATGTCGGCGCCCGCCTGATGCGCCCGCACAATCTCGGTCGGCGTCAATGCGCCCGGCATGGAGCAGAGCTCCAGCCTGCGGGTTTCCCGGATGACGTCTTCATCCATATTGGGCGATATGATGTAGGCGGCGCCGGCATCCGCGGCTTTATGCACTTGGGCAAGGGTAAGCACCGTACCCGCTCCCACTAAAAAGCGGCCGTCCGCAGCCAATGTCCGGATACCGGCCATCGTCTCGGCCTCCTTTTCCGGGCTCGACTGGTCAAACGTCATTTCAATGCAGCTGATGCCCCCTTCATGCAGCGCCTGTGCAAGATCGGAAATATATTCCGGGCCGATCCCCCGTAAAATTGCGATAAGCTTCCCGCTTAACAATCCTTCGAGTGTCTTCCTGCGCATATTTTACCCGTCCTTTCCGCTAACGCTGGACCCGCCCGGTTTTGTTGCCGGCGGCCAGGGATTCCACTTCCCCTGCCGTAACCAGGTTATAGTCATGCTCGATGCTATGCTTCAAACAGGAGGCGGCAACGGCAAAATCGATCGCTTTCTGGCTTTCGTATTCATTCAGCAGCGCATAAATCAGTGCTCCGCCGAATGAGTCCCCGCCGCCTACGCGGTCGACGATATGCATAGAATAAGCAGGCGCGAAATAAGCATTCCCGCCGTCAAACAGCATGCCGGACCAATTGTTGTCCGATGCCGAGACGCTCTCCCTCAGCGTTACGGCAACCCGCCGGCATCCGAACCGCCCGGCGATCTGCCGTGCCACCGAAGCATACCCATCCCTGTCGAGCTTCCCCTTTGCAACGTCGGAGCCCGCGGCATGAATCCCGAATACGTCGGCGGCATCTTCCTCGTTGGCTATGCAGACATCGACATACTCCATCAGCGCGGCCATGACGCGCCCCGCTTGCTCACGGGTCCAAAGCTTCCCGCGATAATTCAGATCGCAGCTCACCTTGACATTTGCCGCTTTGGCCGCCTTGCACGCCTCCAGACAAACAGCCGCGGGACCTTCCCCCAGCGCGGGAGTAATTCCCGTGAAGTGAAACCAGTCCGCCCCCCGGAAGATCCCGTTCCAATCGAATTCGCCCGGGACCACCTGCGCGATCGAGGAGCCGGCACGGTCATAGATCACCTTTGAGGCGCGCTGCGAGGCGCCTTTTTCCACAAAGTAAATGCCGAGGCGCTCACCGCCGCGGATAATGCGGCTCGTGTCCACGCCGTAACGCCGCAGAGCGTTTACCGCGCATTGTCCGATTTCGTTATTTGGCACCTTTGTGACATAGCAGGCGTCCATCCCGTACCCTGCCAACGACACCGAGACATTCGCCTCTCCCCCGGCATAGCTCGCCTCAAATTCCTCCGCCTGCACAAACCGCAAATAGCCCTTCGGATTTAACCGGAGCATGATTTCCCCGAAGCATACAACCCGTTTCATTTCAAAAACCCCTTCCTACCATTCGGCGATCGATCCGTCCGCATGCCGCCAGACCGGGTTTTTCCATTCGTGCGGCCGGCGGCTCTCCGTAAGAATCGCGTCTTCGTCCGGCTCTATTCCCAGGCCCGGTTTAACCGGCGGGCGCATCCACCCGTTCTCTATGGCAAAATCATCTTTATTTGAAAGATAATCCAGTAGCCCGCGGTCGCCGTTGTAGTGAATGCCGGCGCTTTGCTCCTGAATAAACGCGTTGTAACTGGAAAAGTCGACGGCAAGGCAGGCGCTTAACGCAATCGGCCCCAGGGGACAATGCGGGGCGAGAGCTATATCGTGCCCCTCCGCCATGGCCCCGATTTTGCGTACTTCGCTGATCCCTCCCGCGTGAGACAGATCCGGCTGGATAATATCGACGCCGCCCGCTGCAAACAGGCGTTTGTAATCCCACCGGGAATAAAGCCGTTCACCGGTAGCGATCGGGATATTGCATGCCGCAGCGATCTCCTTAAAGGCTTCCATATTTTCGCAGAGCACGGGTTCCTCCAGAAACATGGGAGAAAACTCTTCCAACTTTTTTGCAAGTACTTTCGCCATGGGTCTATGCACCCGTCCATGGAAATCAATCGCGATTCCAAAGTACTTGCCGGTCGCCTCCCGGATAGAGGCGACCCTCTCCAGAACAGCGTCGATTTTCTCGTAGCTGTCGATAAACTGCAGCTCCTCCGTCGCGTTCATTTTGACCGCCTCATATCCGGCCTTCTTTTTTTCCGACGCCGCCTTTGCAACATCCGTGGGGCGATCGCCGCCGACCCAGCAATAGGTTTTGATTAAATCCCTGCACCGGCCGCCCAGCAAATCATAGACAGGCGCGTGATAATATTTGCCCTTGATATCCCAAAGCGCCTGGTCAATACCGGCTATAGCGCTCATCAAAACGGGACCGCCCCGATAAAACGCGGCCCTGTAGAGGGTGTTCCAGACATCTTCTATCTGCAGCGGATCCCGCCCATATAAATATGGGCACATCTCCTTGATGGCCGCCTCCACCGTCTGGGCCTTGCCCTCAATGACCGGTTCGCCCCAGCCCGTCAAGCCTTCATCCGTCGAAAGCTTCAAAAAGCACCAGCGGGGACGGACCCTAAATGTTTCTATGCCGATTATTTTCATTTTTATTTAACCGCGCCGGCGGCATTCCTCCGATTTTTAAATTTTCTCACAAAGGGCCATATGATGGTAATCAGCGATATCAGAAGGAAAGCCGCGCTGATCGGCCTTGTCAAAAAGGTCATAAAGCTGCCGTCTGAAAGTATCAGCGCGCGGCGCAGATTATCCTCCGCCAACGGTCCCAAAACAAGCGCGATGACCATCGGCGTCAGCGGGAACTCAAATTTCCGCAGGAAATAGCCGAACATACCGAAAACGATCATAATGAGTACGTCCGTCACGGTGTTGTTGCCGGAATACGCGCCGATTACGCAGAGCACCAGCAGAATCGGAACCAATACACTCTGCGGCACCTTGGTTACCTGGACAAATCCCTTTATGAATATCTTGCCCTGCAGCAGCATGAACATATTGACAAACAGGAGCCCCAGCATAATGCTGTAGACCCAGTTCGCCTGCTCCACAAACATCCGCGGGCCGGGGACGATTCCCTGCATCATCAATGCGCCGATCAGAATGGCCGTCACGGTATCGCCCGGAATCCCTAATGTCAAAAGCGGGATCATGGCCGAGCCCGTCACGGCATTGTTCCCCGACTCCGGCGCGACAATGCCGTCTACATGTCCTGTGCCGAACAGCTCCGGTGTTTTGGAGCACCGCTTCGCTTCGTTGTAGCTCATAAAAGCCGCGATGGAAGCGCCGGTGCCGGGGACGGCGCCCACGAACGAACCGATAAGGGAGGATTTAACCAGAGTCTTTGTGTAAGAAAAGAACTCCCTGAAGCTCAGGTTTTCTTTTCTGTAACTCAAAGCGGTGCCGCGCTTTTCATCGCCGTTTTTGATCTTCATCAGCAATTCGCTGACGGCGAAAAGCCCTACCATGGCGGGAATCATGGTAATGCCGCCCCATAATTGATCGATTCCGAATGTAAGGCGCGCGTTCCCTGAAATCTTATCGATCCCCACCGTTGTGAAAAACAGCCCCATAAGTCCCATGAGCAGTCCCTTTCCCAGGGATTTCCCGCTGATTCCGGAAATAATGGTAAGGCCGAATACGGCAAGGCTGAAATACTCCGCCGGGCCGAATTTCAGGGCAATACGTGCCAGAGGCGGCGCCAGGAACAATAAAAGCAGGGCGCTGAATATGCCGCCAAAGGTGGATGCTTTCAAAGCGGCGTCCAGCGCCAGCCCGGCGTGTCCCTTTTCCGCCAGGGTACTGCCGTCCAATAAGGTCGCGGTAGCGGCCGGCGTGCCGGGCGTTTTAATCAGGATCGCCGTAATGGAGCCGCCGTAAACCGCGCCGCAATATGCGCCCAGCAGCAGCAGAACGCCGGTAACCGGATCCATGCCGTAAGTAAGAGGCAGCAGAAGCGCGACGCCTATCGCGGAAGTCAGCCCCGGCAGCGCGCCTACCATTATGCCGGCCGCAAGGCCCACATTCATAAATAAAAAATTTTCCCATGTCAGTAGGGAAGATAGTACCGATAATATCATGCCCATTCCTCCTCTGCTATTATGGCAGCTGTACCATAAGGATGTAATGGAAAATGCAATAGATGGCGGCGCAGGCCGTGTATACGGCTATATATGCCGCGGGTTTTTTCACTTTTTGCAGCACGAGCAAAGCCGTCGTTACAAGGAGCGTCGCAGGAATAAACCCCAGCGGTTCCATCAAAAACGCGTACAGCAGCATAAGCCCCGCCATGATCGCGACCCGCACGGAGCTCATCCTGACAGGGGCGGCTTCCTTTCCTTCCTTCTCTTTATCCCCGGCCGGCTCATACTGCTTTTTCAGAGCCGCGGTCCCGGCGCTTGCCGCCCCGACTATGAAAATCAGGGCGGCTATTACCCGGGGAAACAACCTGGAATCGATCTGAAAGCCGGACTTTCCCGGGATGAGGGCCGGAATGGCGAACCACAGTATCACTCCAAAAAGTGCAAAGGCCAGAAACAACACAAGGTCACCCGTAAGCTTTTTGAGTTTCATATTCTCTCCTTAAGCATAAGAGGCAAATCCGAACCCGTTTTTGAGGGACGGGATTCCGCCATTGCCGCAGAAATCCCCATTGCCATACGTCAGTATTGCCAATGTGTCTTTCTTTGCACTGACAAAATCCCGCTCCCTCAAAAATCTTCGACCTCTATGCTCCGATTTTTGGTAGATTTCGAGGCGGCCGACGACGGCGGGCTGACGCCCGCCTGCCGGGGTCCCCAACAAATTCCCATTTGTTGGGGTGGGTAAGAGAACAACGAAGAAAGATGCCAAAAGGCGCTGCATAGAGGCGGGTTCGGATTTGCCTCTTATGCTTAAGGCTAGGAGGGTTGAACCGAACCCGCCTTAAGCCCTGATAAATTCGCGCCTGGCTTTGTTTAAGTCCTAGGCATAGTCGGTATGCCGTCGTCCTCCGCCGCGCCAAGCACGAATTTTCCTATGGCGGAGGTCGCAGAATTTTTTTCCGTCTGCTGTGTGTAAGGTATGGCAGACGACGCAGCTTTACTCGCGTAAAGCAAGGAGGATAACGCAGCATGGGGCGCAGCCGACGGAAAAAAACCGGATTGGGTTCG
>DIWE01000013.1 GCA_002423435.1 Clostridiales bacterium UBA6114 | reverse complement strand
CACGAATTTCCCTATGGCGGAGGTCGCAGAGTTTTTTTCCGTCTGCTGTGTGTAAGGTATGGCAGACGACGCAGCTTTACTCGCGTAAAGCAAGGAGGATAACGCAGTATGGGGCGCAGCCGACGGAAAAGAACCGGATTGGGTTCGACCCTCCTAGCCTTAAGGCAGAGGCTGTTTTATGTCGTTTAACCGCCCCGGCCGGCGTTCGGCACGAAGGGGCGGTTAATAGTTTACATGATCAGATTTTCGGCAGGGGTATATAAAAGGTTCTGCGCCTCCGCCACAGCCCTGTAAGTCAGATGACCGTTGTAAGTATTTAATCCGCGAAGCAGGGAAGCATCCTGTCTCAGAGCTTTTTCAGCGCCCATATTCGCGATCTTCAGCGCGTATGGGAGCGTTGAATTGGTAAGTGAAATCGTTGACGTCCTCGGCACTGCGCCCGGCATATTGGCGACGGAATAATGCACGACGCCGTATTTGATAAAATATGGGTTGTCGTGCGTTGTAATATGATCAATCGTTTCGATGGAGCCGCCCTGGTCTATTGCGACATCGATCAGGACAGATCCCGGTTTCATTGCTTTGACCATTTTTTCCGTAATCAGTTTAGGTGTCCTTGCACCCGGGATCAGCACGGCCCCCACAACCAGATCCGCTTCTTTCACGGCGTTGGCAATGGCATATTCGGATGAGACCAGCGTTACGATGCGGCCGTTAAAAATATCGTCGAGATAAGCCAAACGTTTCAGCGATACGTCGAGCACAGTGACCTGAGCGCCCATACCTATGGCCATTTTCGCGGCGTTCGTACCGACGGTGCCGCCTCCGAGAATCACCACTTTCGCGCTCTCCACGCCGGGAACTCCGCCCAGAAGCATGCCGCGTCCCCCGTTGTTTTTTTCCAGGAGATGCGCGCCTACCTGTATTGACATTCTGCCGGCTACTTCGCTCATGGGCAGCAGAAGAGGCAGTGTCCGGTCATCCGATTGCACGGTCTCGTAAGCGATGCCGGTCACCTTTTTTGTTAAAAGCGCGTTTGTCAGCGTTGGAACGGGGGCGAGGTGCAAATATGTGAAAAGCACCTGGTCTTTCCTGAAAAAATCATACTCGGATTCCAGGGGTTCTTTGACCTTCATAATCATATCCGCCGTTTCAAATACTTCATCCGGAGTGTTCAAAATTTCAGCTCCGGCCGAAGCATATTCTTCATCCGTAAACCCGCTTCCCGCTCCGGCGCCCTTTTCGATATACATTTCATGTCCGGCTTTGCAAAACGACGCAACGCCTGCCGGAGTCACAGCCACGCGGTCTTCGTTCGCTTTGATCTCTTTTGGAACACCGATTTTCATTCTTTGTCATCTGGCCTTTCATAAGCTTTTCTGATTTGTTATTTTGTGCCGAAATATTTTTCCAGCCGCTCCAAAGCCGTCTCAATAGAGTGGCAGTCGTTTGCAAAGGACATGCGGATATGTCCCTCGCCGGCCTCGCCAAAGGCAATTCCCGGCGAAGTGACAACGTGGGTCTTTTCCAGAATATAATTTGCCGCGTCGACTGAATTCATCGAAAGCCCTGTGATATTCGGAAAAAGGTAAAACGCGCCTTTGGGCATAATGCATGAAAACCCCCGCAGCCTGTTGATTCCCTCGGCGATCAGTTTTCTGTTTTTGTCATAGCAGCCCAGCATAAATTCGATATCTTTGTCGCCATGCCGCAGGGCGTAAATTCCCGCATGCTGAAAAGCCTCGTTAACGCAGGAACCGTTGTTTTCATGCAGCTTTATCATTTGTGAAACGATCTCTTTATTCGCGCAGGCATAACCGAGCCGCCATCCGGTCATGGCATACGCCTTTGAAAAGGTATTGACCGTTAATATGTAATCCTCCAAACCGTCAAAAGCCCCGAGGCTTACATGCTCCTCCCCGTCATAAACCAGCCGCTCATACGCTTCGTCGGCGATAACATATATTTTGCGCCGTTTAACCAGCTCTGCGATTTCTCGCAGTTCCTCCCTGTTTAAGACGGCCCCCGTCGGGTTGTTGGGTGAATTGACGATGAGCATTTTGGTCTTAGGGGATATCAGCGGTTCGATAATCTCCGCGGTCATTTTGAACCGATCTTTTTCATAGACTTTGGCTCCTATGGGAATTCCATGCGCCATCTTTACCTGAGCGACATAATCAGGCCATGCAGGGTCCGGGACGATCACCTCGTCGCCGGGATTGATCAGCGTGATCATCGCCAGCATGAGCGCTTCCACAGCGCCAAAGGTCACAATAATATTATTAGGCCCGCATTTGATATGGTTTACGCGCTGAAGCTTCTCCGCGAGCGCCTCCCGAAATGGGTAAATACCCGCGTTGGGGGTGTATTTTGTTTTCCCCTGTGTCAGGAAATCAACGCCTGCCCGTATGATATGCTCGGGTGTGACAAATCCCGGCTCGCCCAGAGACATATTGATTGCATCGTCGTATAAAGAAGCTTTGTCGAACATCCGCCGAACTCCTGAGAAAGGAAAGCTTCTTGCCGCAATACTGATTTCCATACTGTTACCTCTTTTAACAAGTGATGCCGGCATTTTGACCTGGAGCTATTCCGGGGCATCCAGGCACTGCTGCAAAACCGCCTGGTCGATATTGCCGCCGCTGCAAACAAGGACGGTTTTCATATGAAGATCAATTTTTCCTTCCATTGCCGCCGCGAGCGGGAGAGCTCCGGAACCCTCCAGCATCAGCTTGCCGTACAATAGTCCTGCGCGGACTGCTTTTTTGATTGTCTCTTCCCCGACGGTAAATATTTCATCCACATTTTGTTCTATGTACGGGAACAAATAAGATTCCCCTGTTTTCCTGATCACCGCGTCCGCAACGGAATACGCCTCGCGAAGCTCAATAAGTCTGCCGGCCTCCCGGCTTTTTGCATAGACTGCGGAATGCTCCGGCATCACTGCGCAAACCTTTGTTTTGGGCTTTAATTGCTTGATTGCATAAGATATGCCCGTAATCAAGCCGCCGCCGCCCAGAGGCACAACAATCTGCTCGACGTCGGGAAGCTGCCTTATGATTTCGAGACTGATCGTGCCCTGGCCCCCGAGAACCTCAACGTCCGAAACGGAATGCACATAATAACAGCCTTTTTCTTCCGCGATGCGACAGGCTTCTAAAAAAGAATCGTCATACGTTGCCCCGGATACAATAATGTCCGCGCCGAAGCTCCTGATGCATTCTTTTTTAATTTCGGGCGTAATGGACGGGACGACAACGGTTGCTTTTAATCCGAGCAGCCTTGAGGAAAGGGCTACCGCCATACCGTGGTTCCCGGATGAAGCGGTGACGACTTCCACATTATCACCGTAGTTTTCTTTCAGCCACGATATTTTATTGAATGCGCCCCGGAATTTAAATGCGCCGGAGGGAAGGAGACTCTCAGCCTTTAAATACACTTGATACTTCAGAAGCATATTCAAAGGCTCCATCGTAATAAGCGGCGTCGGGGGAGTCACTTTTCTGATGCGCTGTTCCGCTGAAAACATATCCGATAATTGTACTTTTGACAGGTTTTGCCCCAGCATGCTTTCGTTACCTCTTCTCTGATTACAGTTTCTGTTAACTGTAATTTTATTTTTTTGCCTGCCTTTTTAATAATGCGACTATAAGATTTCAAAAACAGATTCGATTTCGACGGTCAGGCCGAGCGGCAGGCTGTTTGTGCCGATCGCGGAGCGGGCGTGTCTGCCGCCTTCCCCAAAAACATCAATCAGGATCTGGGATGCTCCGTTCATTACAAGGGCCTGACCTGTGAAATCATCGGCGCCCGCGACAAATCCGAGGATTTTCACGGCTCTTTTGATTCGATTTAAATCACCCAAATAGGTCTGCAGCGCGCCGAGGGTGTTGAGCATACAGATTTTAGCCGCATACTGGGCCTCCTGAACGGTGACGTTAATGCCGACACGCCCTGTGAGCGGTTTGCCGTTTTCAATACTTCCCTGTCCGGAAAGGAACAGGAGGTTCCCGGTCTGGCTAACGGGCAGATACAGTCCGGCCGGCGCCAGAGGCTCGGGAACGATTAAATTATGTTTTTTCAAATTATCATAAACCGACATTTGATCATCTTCCCTCATGTACAATTTTTTCAGGAAAGGCCCATAACTTTAGGAAGCCAGGTCGAAAGCGCGGGAATATATGTAGTCAGCAAAGAAACGGGGAAATATGCCAGCACAACAAATTTCATGGTGGACGGGAGCATTTCTTCAAACTTGCAATCGCAGACCCGCATGCCAAGATAAAGAATACTTGCGTATGGAGGGGTCAGCCCGCCGAATCCGAGATTGACAACCATAATTGCGGCCAGCTGGACGCCGCTTACGCCATACGCGGCGCACAAGGGGATCAGAAGCGGGGCGCAAAGGACAATGGCTGTCGTATCGTTTACGATCATGCCGACAAACAGGAGGAACACGTTAATGAACAGCAGAACGACGAGCTTGCTGCTGGTAAAGCTTGTAAAGAGCTCAACCAGCTGCTGAGGCAGCTGCAGCATGACATAAGTCTGAGAAAGCAACAGGCAGAAAAAGATCATCATCATAATGGCGCCAATGGAAGACGAAGAAGATTTGAGCGCGCTGAACAGTGTTTTCGCATTCATGGTCCTGTAGGACAAAACCCCAATCAGGATACAGACCAGCACCGCAACGGAAGCGGCTTCCGTGGGGGTAAAAACGCCTCCGTAAATACCGCCGAGAATGATAACCGGCATGGAAAGGGCGGGGAGCGCTGAAATGAAGCGATGCATCGCGCCGGTTTTTTGGTTTTTTGCCACAGCAGTCCCGGCGAGGCCGGTTGTTTTTGCTTCAGCGGTTAACAGGGCCGCCGTATCGCCGGCAGGCTCAGGCGCTTTAAATTTTTTGGCGTCGACCAGGTTAATAATGCTTAAAAAAGCCATCAGAAGGATGCCGGGGAAGACTGTGGATAAGAAACACGCCAGAACCGACACGCCGGTTACCCACCCAAAGGTGATCATTGCGACCGAGGGCGGGATAAGGACGCCCAAAATGGTAGACGCGCTGATCAGAGACGCTGCATATCCCTTGGGATAACCCTGCGATACCATTTTCGGATGGAGCACCGGACCAACCGCCGCAAGCCCGGTGAAGGCGCTTCCGGAAATAGCGCCCAGGAAGCCGCATGTAATAATGGCAATTACCCCTATGCCGCCTTTTAATTTCGTCGTAAAATACTCGGTCAGGTCGAGGAGCTTGTCTGCGATCTTACTTGAGCTGAGGCAGGCGCCTGCTAAAATAAAAATAGGGCCGGCAACCAAAATTAAGCTAATCATTTGGTCAAAGCCCCAAACCATCAGGCTTTTCATGTTGATATCCGCGAAAATAACCATCAGCCCAAGAGCGCCGCCAAAACAAAAAGGAAGCGGAATGCCAAGAAGAAGAAGGAAAACCAAAAATAAAACATCCACAAGCAATATTCCCATACTATACATCCCCTCCATAAGTCTTACGCCTGCTCAGTATTGTCTCAATAATATCTCTGAGAGCGAAAACCGCCATTATAACGAGGCATACAAAAACGGCGCCTTGCGCATAGATCAGCGGCAAATGAAGGACTCCGCTGAGCTTTCGGATTCCCAGGCAATATGCGAAATAACCGTAAACCCAATAGCAAAGCACGCAGGAAATAATAAAGCATACCACATCTCTGATTAAGGCAAATATATAAATGATCTTTTCATTCTTGCAGAATACCCCCACAATGCCGCACTGGATATGTGTTTTCTCGTAGGACGCCATGGAACCGCCAAAAAGATAAACCCAGATGATCGGGAAAAGTTCCATTTCTTCAATTCCAAACAAGGGGGAATTCATTACATATCTCAAAAATACCTGTATAATAATCATTGTGCAAAGGATGGAAAGCGAAAATACGGCAAACACAGTCTGTATCTTGTAAAGCCAGTTAAAAATTTTCCTGATGGCAGCCATTTGCAGTCCTCCTTATCTCCACCCGTATGACTTTGAGAGCCTTAAACAAAGCTCTCAAAGTTCGGGCGGACATCAACATGTACTGTTAATTCAATTTCAGTGGGCGATACCGAGGTCGTCTCTGATTTGATTCAACACTTTGACACCTTCGTCGCCGAGATCACCCTCGACCTCCGGCCAGCATTGTTCTCTGTAAACTTTGGCATAAGCGTCGACTTCGTCCGAGGTGAGCTTATAGACGGTTGTGCCGTTTCCTGTAAACTTGTCAAAGTAAGACTGCTCCTCCGACTGTGCCGCGTCAAACCCTTTTTCCTGGAGCTCTCTTGACAGGGAGTCAATAATATCCTGAAATTCTTTGGGAAGCGAGTTCCAGATATCGGAGTTGATCATAAGCCACTGGGTCTCGAAATGAGTATTGCAGGGCAATATGTATTTTGTGACGTCCTTCAGTTCGCCCCAGTAATACTCACAGCCGCCGCCAATGACAGTATCGACTACTCCGGTCTGCAGGGAAGTGAAATTCTCGGAGGAGGGGAGCGGAGTCGCGATAAAGCCAAAGGTGGTGCCAAGGAGATTAAAGGCCTGGGAAGTCGGCACGCGGGCTTTTAAATTTCTTGTGGCCGTCGGGTTTTGGTAATCCGGAATCGGCTTTGCCGAGGCAATGGAGGCGAAATACATCGGGTATTGGCCAAGCAGGGTAATATCCTGTGCCGCAAGCCTTTCCCGTACAAATTTAGCTACAATACCGTTGTCCAGATCCGTATACTTGATTACCTGATCCCAGCTGGAATAAAGGTACGGAAGGGTTGGTAAAACCAGGCTCTTATCGATATTTTGTCCGGCACCCTGAAGCGCCATCTCGATATCGCCCATAGAAATGCGTTCCTGCACTACTTCATAATCGCCAAGGGACCGGGCCGGATAAATTTCGATCGTAATTTTGCCGTTGGTCTGCTTATTGACTTCATCGGCGAACCACTTGGCCGTCGTATCCGTACGGGAGCCCTCCGGTCTGATATGTCCGAGTTTCCAGGTTACAGGCTTAAAGTTTGCAACTGCGTCAGGGTCGGCTGCTGTGGAAGAACCGGGTGTTTGTGCGCTTGTAGGGCCGGCATCCGTCGTCGTTTTTGATCCGCTGCATCCGGGCAACAGCAACAGCACCATAACCAGCGACAATACCAGACAAAGCATTTTCCTCTTTTTCATTTTTTTACCCTCCTTGTATTTATTTTATCTTGCAAAAAAGGTGTCGACTTCATTAACGCCCATGCGGTTTTTTATTGTATTGAGGACAAAAACTCTTCCATATTCATGTTTCGGAGTCCCAAGCGATCGATGTTCCTTCCCGTCTGCTCATAGTCTTCTTCGGTGATGATGCCGCATAATGTGACCAGAGCCTCCATCGCCGGAACGTTTACACCCGCGATTTTTGCCACGGCGATCATCGGCACCAGCCCGCACGGAATATCCTCGGTGATATATCTTGCTTTCAGCGAGGTTTGCGCCTTTAACTCGGAATAGACAACCGCATTACGGTAGCATTCGTAAATGTCTTTTCCCTCTATTCCATAACAGTCCTGCATCCACTGCTTTTGTGAAATAAGCTCGGTACCGAGCGCCGCCGCGATACTTCTCCGCTCCTCGTCGATTTTTTCCATAAGCCGCGCGACGGAGGGGGTGATCGTCTCGAGATATGGGATCGGCTCTTTTTGAGCTTCTATCCGCGCCGCGTTTAAAACCGAGGGCCCGGGATGGGCCACGGGAGCGAGGTTCCCGAGGCTCGTATAAATTATGTTCGGCATTGGCTTGAAATACGGCAGCATCCCGTTGAGCCTCTCCGCGACCTGTTTTCCTGCGGATGCCGGTATTGCCGCGACGGGGATATCCTTTTTGATTCCCATTGCCCTTGAAATCCCCGGTGAAATGCTTCGGCATGTATATATCAGGTCCTGGCACTCGGCAATCACCGGCAGGCGCTGAAATCCGTTTTTTCTCAGCACCGCCTTAAACGTCAGCGCGCCAAAGGTTCCGCCCGGGATTAAAACGACCAGATGTTTTTCGGTAAGATACGGTGCAAGCGATTTCGCGACGTCGATATGATCTTTGGTAAGGGTGGCAATCATAATTATTTCCGTGCCCTCCATCGCGGAATGCAGGTCGGTGGTGGCACAAGAAACCTTTCCTTCTCCGGCAATTACACCGTCAAAAGAGATAATCCCTCCTCTTTGATTGATTTCGTCAATGATTTCCTTTTTTATATCGAACAAATTTATTCTGTGCCCTTTGCTTGCCAGATGGCCTGCCAGCAACTGACCGCCGTTTCCGGCCCCAACAACTGCAATGTTGTCCATCCATAAAACCTCTCGATTCATTAATCTGCAACGCCTTAAGATCGGTCCGTCCACATGCGATGCCATTCTTTTTCAGTGGCTTCCAGATGCTCGCGCATGATTCGCTTCGCCTCTTCGGGATTTTGGTCGACAATCGCATGGAAAATTTTATCGTGGAATTCGCGCTCCACTTCAAACTGCTCCTTTCCGACAATGGGAGCGAATTTTCGGGCCAGCCTGAGCTCTTCCCATACGGGATTCAATAATTTTTTGAGAAGTGCGTTTCCGCTGAGTTCAACAATCGCCCGGTGGTATTCGTAGCCTTCCTCGGTACAGTCATTATTTTCTTTTAAGGTCTGGTTAAGCTTTTTCCACGCAGCCTTGAAAGCTTCAAGCCCTTTTTGATTGGTTGCGGCCATTTCCGCTGCAAGCCCGGCGGTTTCCACCTCGAAAATTTTGCGAACCTGCATCAGCTCTTTAAGCGAAACGCTGTGGATAACATCCAGAATCCCATCCGGGCGCATCATAATCTCTACGGCTTTTATTCTTAAAAAGGTTCCCTTTCCGGGTATCGCTTCGATAATATCTGCCAGCGTCAAAGCCTTCATCGCTTCTCTGATGCTGTTGCGGCCCACTCCCAATGAAGTTGCGAACTCCTTTTCGGTAGGAATTTGATCGCCTTCTTTGTAATCCCCGGTTCGGAGTATCTCTAAAATCCCCGCCATAACCTGTTTGTTTAAAGGTACTCTCTTAATCTGTGCCATACTGTCAAAACATCCTTTAATTCTAATGTTTTATGAACATAAACCCCGTCGTCAATTCATGGAACAAGCGCGTTTAATTACAGTTTTTTATACACCGGATTTATATTTCATGATGCTTTGCATACAGGGCTTTACAAAGCATTAAATCGGTTGTAATCATACCCGTCTTGGCAAAATCGCCCATAAAACGGATGGAATCATCCGCCGTCTTTCCGCGGACGCCTTCGTCGACAGGCGTTACGACGCCGTCCATCGCCATCATGGCGCCCTCGATCGCGATGCCGGCGGCGGAGGCGAGCTTTAACGCACAGGCAACCCTGGCCCCGTCGCATACAACACCAAAAATATTTACGATGGTATTATTGATTGCCATTTCAACCTGCTTAAGATCTCCTCCGAGGAGCAGCGCCGTACCGGCGGCAACACCTTCCGACCCCGCGACAACACAGGCGCACATCGCGGAGTGCCTTCCTATACGGTTTTTCGTGTATACGGTTACGAGATAGCCCAACGCAAGAGCCCTGAGCAGTTCCTCCCCGCTTTTTCCCAGATCTTCAGCGACGCTTGAGAGGGGGAGAGAAACCGTGATTCCCACGTTTCCGCTTGTCGCGCAGGTCATTGTCGGAAGGTCGAAGCCCGCCATACGTGCCTCCGATCCGGCGGCCGTGATGGCCTTTGCTTTCCGGATCAGGCTCCCTTCGCTTCTTTTCATCATGGATACGGCAAAGCCCGCGCCCGTTTTTCCGTCAAGCGCCGGCTTTGCCAGCGTACGGTTCATTCTGACCGCTTCCTGCAGAAAGGAGAATTTCTCAAGAGGCGCTTTAGTTGCGAATTGATAGAAATCCTTTATTTCATATTTGACGATCGGGTCATGTGTCTCGTCAAGCGATTTACATCTCTCAAAATGCTCATCGATGATTATTTTGCCGTTGGCTTCCTTAAAAACCAGATTGCTGTGCGTTTTCGCGACAATGGCATGGCCGGTCCCGTTTTCCGTCTCGACAATGGCTTCCATGTAGACGCCGATTGCCTCCGTTTCCCAGTCCGGTTCGACGATAATATTATCCGTCAAAGAAAATTCATAAGCTCTTCTTTCGTCCTCCGGCGTGACGTTTTTCAGAACTTCAAGCTTCGCGCTTGCATCGCCGGCAAAAGCGCCGAGCGCCGTGGCCATTTTCAACCCCAAAACGCTTGTGCCCGGAATACCCACGTCGTCATTTTTTGCGCACAGGTCCTTATCCGCCTTGACGATGATTTTTTTTGGCGTTCCCCCTATCGCATCCCTGGCTTCTGCCGCAACATAAGAAATACCGATCGGGCCGGTGCACCCCAAAGCCGGTTTAATCTCCGCCTGTAAAATTGCACTTAATTCCTCAAAAGCCGCGTTCATAAAAAAACCTCCTCGTATATTTTGAAAAATCTGTTTTATGATATATCCGAATATCCTACATTTGATTCTAAAAAAAATTTGCTTTTCCAATATTATCATTAATAAAAATATTTTTAAAGATATGTAGGATTATCCTATATTTGAAGACAACACAAAATATATTTCCAAATTTTCGACGATTCTCGTATGTTTTTTACTGAATTCTACTAATTACATAGTAGCATAGTATTTTTTTTTGTCAATAATAGATACGAATATATTTACAAAAATGATAATATCGCTAACTATAAAAAGCCCTCGATGCTACAAACATAGCATCGAGGGACTTTGACAAGATAAGAAAACCGCCCTCCGCTGCCAGCGTCCAAGGACTTTATATTTTCACTGCCCTCACAGCGTTTTTGTGAATTTTTCGATCCGGTCGACCGCGATTTTGAGATTTTCCAGGGAATTTGCGTAGGAAAGGCGCAGATACCCTTCCCCGTAAGCGCCGAAAGAGGTTCCTCCCGCCGCGGCAACCCCCGCCTCTTCGAGAAGCCGGCTTGCAAACTCCTCGCTTTTCAGGCCGAAGCTCGCGATGTCGGGGAAGGCGTAAAAAGCGCCCTTCGGCATGCAGCAGCGGATGCCCGGAATTGCGTTCAGCGCCTCGATCAGCCAATCTCTTCGCTCCTTAAAGGCCGCCCGCATTTTTTCGGCAGAGTCCTGCGGGCCCGTCAGCGCCTCTATCGTCGCGATCTGGATAAAGGCTGTTGAGCAGGAGTTGGAATTGACCATCAGCATCTCCATATGCTTTGCAAGGTCCGGGTGCATAATACCGTACCCGAGCCGCCAGCCCGTCATCGCATAGGTTTTTGAAAGACTGTCGAGAATAATCGTCCGGTCCTTGAACTCGGGCAGAGACGCGATGGAGAACGCCTTTCCCTCGAAAATCAGCCGGTCGTAGACCTCGTCCGACAGGATCAGGATGTCCGGACGGTCGCGCAGCACCTCGGCGATCGCCAGGATATCCTCCTTTTCAAGTACGCCACCCGTCGGGTTCGACGGGCTGTTGAGAATGACGAGCTTGGTTTTGTCCGTAACGGCCTTTTTGAATACGTCGATGTCGATCCGGAAATCGTTCTCGGCGGTCAGCGGGATCGGGACGGGGACGCCGCCCGCGAAATTGATGCACGACTCGTAGATCGGAAAGCTCGGATTGGGATAAAGCACCTCGTCGCCCGGATTTACAAGCATCAGCATGGTGAAAAACATCACCGGCTTGCCGCCGGGGACAATGACGACCTCGTCCCTGTTCGTCCGGACGCCCTTGTATTTAGCGGCGTATTCGGCGATAACCTCGCGCACCTCGGGATAGCCGGGAGTCGGCGAATAACCCGTGTAGCCGTCGTTTATCGCCTTGTATGCCGCGTCGATAATGTTCCGCGGCGTCTGAAAATCCGGCTGCCCGATTTCAAGGTGGATAATGCTCCGGCCCTCGGTCTCCATCGCCTTTGCCTTTGCCAGGATCTTAAAAGCCGATTCCGTCTGAAGATTGTATATCCGTTTGGCCACTGTATTTTCAAACAAATCTGATTCCCCCCTGAAAGTATTTTATGATTGCGGGCCTCTCCTCGCGCTTTAAACAAAAATACCCCGCACCACAGGCTGCGGGATATGCGTTCCCTCTCGCACGGGCCGCGCAATAGACACCGCGGCCGTTTATTCGCGGCAGGTTCCCCTTTTTCCGACGGCGCCCGCTGCGCGCGTCGTTTTCCATGGGGAGATTATATAGTGAAACGGAGAATTTATCAAGAGAGAACTGAGAAAGGGGCAATTTCCGCCGTCGCAACACGCGGCTGAGGTGTGCCTGCATACGGCTTTTTTATACCCTGTAAAGCTTGTGGGGTGGAAAAGTTTACCACGGCTATTTGACTTGATTGCCATTTTTCTGGTATAATTTCAAAAAAGACAGCCGAGAAGCCTATAGTTTGTCCGAACTATGCCCGAAGCTGTCGCTTTTTATCCGGGAATACTTTAAAATGGATCATCGCGCGCAGGGCACCGCGGTTTTAAGTGATAGATTGGCTCCGGCAGAAAAATGAGCAGAAGATTTTGTCGCCGCATCCGGCATCAAATTCCCGGTTTATGGATTGCCCTCCGGGCGCCGGCGATTTTCGGAAAGGGGTTGGGAAAACCTTGCACTCAGGGAAATCAAAGACTCAGATGACGCAAGAAAGCTTGAGTATTCTTCGAGCTTCACCGGTTTTTGATTTGTTCGGTGGATATTAATCCCGTGAGGTTATAAGACAAGAAAGAGAGGAAGATGATATGATAACGTATACGGACATCAGTAAAAGGTACAACGATGTAACGGTTGTAGACAAGTTAAATCTGACGATTAACGATGGCGAGTTTGTTGTGCTCATCGGGCCTTCCGGCTGCGGAAAAACCACGACGCTGAAAATGATAAACAGATTGGTCAGAATGGACGAAGGCACCATTCATATCGACAATGAAGACATTATGGATGTCGATGCAGTTGAGCTGCGCAGAAAAATCGGTTACGTAATCCAGCAGATCGGACTTTTCCCCAATATGACGATAGAAGAAAATATATCGGTTGTTCCGAAGCTTTTGAAATGGAACAAAGAGAAATGCCGTCAGAGGGTCTATGAGCTTTTGACGCTTGTGAATATGCCGTACGAAGAGAATGCAAAAAAATATCCGAATCAACTGAGCGGAGGACAGCAGCAGCGCATAGGTGTGTTAAGGGCGCTTGCAGGCGAGCCTCCGATCATTTTAATGGACGAGCCTTTCGGCGCGCTCGACCCGATCACCCGGGAGAGCCTCCAGGACGAGTTCAAGACCCTGCAGAAAAAGCTGCATAAAACTATTATTTTCGTGACGCACGACATGGATGAGGCGGTAAAAATGGCCGACCGGATCGTGTTCATGTCCAAAGGGAAAATCCTGCAGGTCGCCTCCCCGGAGGAGATGCTGGATAAACCCGCCGACCCGATCATCAGCAGCTTTATGGGCAAGCGTTCGACGCCCCGCCACTACAATGAGCTGACCTGCGCCGACGTCATGAGGACAAAGGTGCTGATCGTGCCCGAGACCAAAAAAACCCTCGAATGTATCGCGCTCATGAAGCAGAGAGACCTCAATACCTGCGTCGTCGTCGATATGGAGGATAAGTTCAAAGGGGTTGTCACGATCGAAAACATCAAAGAGCACGGCAAACCGGGCGAGGAAATCTCCGGCATTGTTGATACCGGGATCGAAACGGTCCAGGTAAATACCAACGCCAAAAACGCGTTTGACAAGTTAAATCAGACCAACGCGGATTATCTTGTTGTCCTGGACCACAACAAAATGGTGTCCGGCATCATCACAAAGAGCAGCATGACGAAGGCGTTGGCAAGCGTGGTATGGGGGGATGCGAATTGAGTCCCGTCGAATTCTTTCAGTTATATGGCAATAAGCTTTTACTCGCGATCCTCGTCCATCTGCAATACGTTTTTGTTTCGGTGGGCGTGGGCTTCGTCGTCGCCCTGACGCTCGCCATCCTGCTCTCCAGAGTGCCCAGAATCTCAAACATCGCAATCCCCGTGATCGGAATCTTTCAGACAATCCCGGGCCTTGTTTTTATCGGCGTGCTCTTTATTTATCTCGGGATGAAGCCGATCACCGTTTTAATCGCGCTTTCCGTTTACGCCCTTTTTCCCATTCTCAAAAATACGTATGCCGGCATCATCAGCGTGGATGAGAACTTAAAGGAAGCGGCGCGCGGATGCGGAATGAACGGAATGCAGATCCTTTTCAAAATAGAGCTTCCCCTGGCGATGAGCGCAATATTCAGCGGTCTCAGAATGGCCACCATATATACGGTGAGCTGGGCGGTGCTCGCCGCGATGATCGGCCTCGGCGGCCTGGGCGAATTCATTTATCGCGGAATCGACACCAATAATAATGTGCTGATCGTCGGCGGAGCGCTTCCGGCGGCTGTGCTTGCCATTATCCTCGGCTTTTTGATCGATTTTATCCAGGACAAAATTACGCCGAAAGGCCTGAAAGGGGGGAAATAATATGGAAATGAGGTACGTATGGCAGCATCTGTATCTGGTGGCCGTGTCCTGCGCCTTGACAACGGTGCTCGGGCTGGTCCTCGGAGTGTTCGCCTATCTTTCCAAATCGGCCCGGGCCGTTATCCTGTGGACCGTGGACCTGTTGCAGACGGTTCCCGTCCTCGCGCTGCTCGGCATTATCATGCTCGTTTTCGGGGCGACAGGCACCACGGTGATCGTAGGGATCATGCTTTATTCCCTGCTGCCCATCGTCAGGAACACCTACGTCGGCCTCAGCAACATCGATCCGGGCATCAAGGAAGCGGCGAAGGGGATGGGCATGACAAAATTGCAGCGGCTTGTAAAGGTTGAATTGCCGTCCTCATTTCCAATCGTTTTTGCCGGCATCAGAATCGCGGTGGTAACGTCCATCGGCACGGCTGTCTTCGGCGCGGTAGTAGGCGGAGGAGGACTCGGGTCGACGATAAACAGAGCCATATTGATACAGGATATGCCTACCTTGATGGAGGCGACGTTTACGCTTATGGCAATGGCGATCATTTTTGATTTCGGTATGGGCTATATCGAAAAAAGACTGAAAAGCAGGTGAAATTCATCTAGATAGTGTTGACATTATCTGACGGAAAAAGGAGATTGACAATGTTAAAAGGTAAAAAGATATTATCCGTTCTTCTGACCGTGGCTTTGCTGGCCGCGACCTTGGCGGGCTGCGGCAAAAAGTCGGGCGACAATGAGATTGTGCTGCTCGAGGGACAGTTTTCGGAGGTCGATATATTAATCCAGATGGCGGCCATCCTGATCGAGGAAAATACGGATCTGAAAGTCACGTTTCACGACTCCATGAACACGGTCGCGGCCGCAAACGCGGTTGAATCAAAGGAGGTCGACCTTTATGTCAGCTACGACGGGACACTTCTGACGACCCTTTTAGGATATGATCCGAGCGACGTCCCGGCGGGCGGGGACCTCTACGATTGGGCCAAGGAAAAGGGCAGCGAGGAAAGGGGCCTGACCCTGATGGGGAAATTCGGCTTTGAAAACACCTATGCCCTCGCCGTTCACCAGGATTACGCCCAGAAGAATAATATCAAGACGATCAGCGACCTGGTGCCGCTCGGAAAGGACCTGGTCTTCGGCGCCGAGCATGAGTTTTTCGATGAAGAGGGCACCATGCGGTTTAAACCGTTCAACAAATATTACGGCTTTGAATGGAAGGACAGCAAATCGATCGACCTCGGGCTGAAATACGCCGCGATGGACAGCGGGAACATCGACGTCACCATGGTGTACTCGACCGACGGCCTGAATAAAAAATCCGACCTCTTTATCCTGGAAGACGACCGCTCGTTCTTCCCCCAATATTACGGCGCGTTCTTGATCAGAGATACGCTTTTCGACGAATACGCGGACTCGGCCCCGAATCTTAAGGATGTGCTTGCCAAGCTCGAAGGCCTGATTGATAATACCACCATGACCGACATGAACTACGCGGTCGACGCGGAGGGCAAAAAGCCGTACGACGTCGCAAAGGCCTTCCTCACAGAGCACGGCCTTACAAAGTGATAAAATCCTTTGACATCCCGCAAAGTGCCGACGGAGGGAGGATGTCTCAATGGAAAAGAACAAGCTCGACTCAATAAGCCGTATGACCGAAGAGATGAGGGCGGTCGTCGAATTCGAAGCCGCGCAAAGCCGCAAATGGGCGAAAGACGGCTTTTTAGACCCCTTCGACCGTCAGGCGTATCTGGAAAGCCGGAGATATTGGAACCAGGGCGGCCCTGAGATGTCGGAAGAGGTGGATGAGACGATGGGCGGGCCGCACGGCGAAATCCCCTTCCGGCTTTACTACCCCGGCGGTACCGTCGGCAAAGCCGAAAACCACTGCATTGTTTATATCCACGGCGGAGGCTTCGTCGTGGGCAGCGTCGACACCCACGACGGCATCATGAGGCGCCTTGCAGATGAGACGGGTGCGGTCGTCGCGGGGCTTGATTACCGCCTTGCGCCCGAGTATAAATTCCCAGTACAGATTGCCGAGTGCGAAGCGCTGGCCGATTATATCCGTCAAAACGGCGCAAAATACCGCGTCGACCCAAACCGCATTTCCCTTGCCGGGGACTCGGCCGGCGCTTATCTGAGCCTGGCGTCGGTACTGCACATGCGGGACACCAGAGGGGACAGAGCCTACGTGAGATCGCTTCTGCTGTTTTACGGCGCATACGGCCTCGGCGATTCGATGTCAAAGCGGCTGTATGGGGGAGCCTGGGACGGCCTGACGATGGACGCGCTCAATGAATACAATAAGGCGTATGCAAATCCCGAAGATGAGGACAACTCATACAGAAACCTCTTTTGCTCCGACCTGACTTACGGGATTCCCCCGACCTATATTTTGGCCTGCGGCCTGGACCCGCTTCTCGACGACAGCAGGCTCCTTTATGAAATCCTGCGCGAGCATGGGACTGCGGTAAAGCTTAAGGTCTTTGAGGGGACTATACACGCG
The DNA here is from genome assembly GCA_002423435.1 of Clostridiales bacterium UBA6114. Taxonomy (GTDB): domain Bacteria; phylum Bacillota; class Clostridia; order Oscillospirales; family Butyricicoccaceae; genus UBA6114. The sequence goes on along the minus strand of DIWE01000013.1, from coordinate 3,195 downwards.
TTTTTGCATTTCGGGCGGATGCTCCCCCAGACGGCGGAAGCCTTCCGGAATTGCGCCGAATTTTATAAAAAACACGGTTGAGCGCGGGTTTGATCCCGTCCCGCATCGAAGCTCGGTTGTGCGTTATGAAAAAATTAAAATAGCCGGATTTTGTCCGGGGCTGCCCTAAAGAATTTTTAGGGCAGCTTTTTTTTGCGCATCGAAATCCTCCGCCGATAAATTGTGTCCAATTTATGGACGGATTGGGAAAATATGGAATGATTTTTGGCCTAAAATATATTTATCGACATGAAATGACAAAAATTAATAGATATAATAAAAAAAGACTAAAAATTATTTAAATTACCAGTTATAATAGAATTATCCAAAACTTTAATTTTTTGAAATGAAGGAGTGTCAAATGATGAGAATCGGAAAAAGGCTTTTTTCCGTACTGATCGCTATGGCGATGATTGTCGGTATGCTGCCGGCCGCGGCGGCAGCCGAAGACGGAAACGTACCATCGGTCACTGCCGCGCAGTTTACGGACATGCCCAACGACTGGTCGACACCGGCTCTTAATAACGCCGTTGCCAACGGGCTGTTAAGCGGGTCGGGCGGAAAGATTATGCCGTACGACAACCTGACCAGAGCGCAGATGGCAATCGTGATCGCACGCGCCTTCGGGGCCTCGGTCAAGGGAGACATATCCGGGTTCTCCGATGTAAAGTCCTCCGACTGGTTTGCCGACGGTTTTGCGAGGGCCTATCAGATGGGCGTTATAAACGGCTCCGGCGGAAAGATGAATCCGAACAGCGCGATCACCCGCCAGGAAGTGTTCGTGATCCTTGCCAGAGCATTTAAGCTCCAGCCCTCGGACACGGTAGATAAAACCTTCTCCGACGTACATAGTATATCCAGCTGGGCGGCGGGCGAGGTTTACGCGCTTGTAAACGCAGGTTATGTCCAGGGTTCGGGCGGGAAGTTAAATCCGCTCGGCCTGATCACAAGGGCGCAATTTGCCCAGATCTTCGATAATATTGTAAAACAGTATATCAGTCAAGCGGGCGTCGTCACCGAGGTAGCCGCCGGCAATGTCATGGTCAATGTGCCGGGCGTCACCTTAAAGGACCTTAAGGTAAGCGGCGACCTTATCATCGGCGACGGCGTCGGCGACGGCGAGGTCATCTTAGACGGCGTCGAGGTCGCGGGCAGGATGGTTGTACGCGGCGGCGGCGAAAATTCGATTATCATCAAGGGAAGCTCGAACGTATCCAATGTGATCGTATCAAGGGTCGACGGAAAAGTCAGCGTCAAGGTCGAGGGAGACGCGAACGTCGAGGTCATCTACATAGACGACGGAAGCGACGACGTAAGTATCGAAGGAACGGTCGGAAACGTCGACATCCAGGCACCCGATATCGTGGTGACGGCGGTCGGCGCGACGATCGGTTCGCTCGATATCTCCGGTCAGAACTCGACGGTTGTCGTCGATAAAAATTCAAAGGTTCAGACGGTAAGCGTGCAAAGCGGCGCGACGGGCGCGCAGGTGCAGGTTGCCGGAACCGTGACCAATGTGACGACTGCGGCCGCCGGTACCTCGGTCAGCGGCACCGGCACAGTGACCAAGGTGGAAGTGCAGGGCGGCGGAAATAACGCGAAAATAGTGACGCCGAGCACGCAGATCGTGGTCGGCTCCGGCGTAACCGGCGTAACGGGCGGCGGCGGAACCGCGATTTCGGGCGGAACCACCACAAACAACAATTCGTCCGGCACAGGCACGACGACGCCGACGGCGCCCTCGGGCGGCAACAATAACAGCGATAATGACGACGATTCGACGGTGGATGTAAATTCGATTACCGTTGCCGGCGCGGACAATGCAACTACTATTATTACAGCTGGCGGCACGCTCCAGATGAGCGCGGCGGTGCTGCCGTCAAACGCAACGAACAAAGCCGTGACCTGGTCGGTAACAAACGGGACCGGGTCGGCGACGATCAGCACCACCGGTTTGCTGACGGCTGTTAAAAACGGAACGGTAACGGTAAAAGCGTCGGCGAAAGACGGTTCGGGGAAATATGGCGAGATAGTAATCACGATCAGCGGACAGCCGACGGCAATCATCTCAACGACGTCGACAATAGCCAGCGGAGATGAAGACCCGAGCATAGAAGTCACGCTTGAGAACGATACCTTTACAGAGGCTTCTACTCTGCCTGAAAACTGGTCGTTCGATTCGGGAGATACCGGGCTTTCAGTTTATTCGATCGAAATGGACACTGATATCATCGTTTTTGAGCTGGACGGAACGGCGTCCCCCGGAACGCTTACGCTGCAGGCCGAAGCGGGGGCTCTTTCCGGCGGCGAGCCGAGCAACACCATATCGATAACGGTTCCGGGGGAGACATATGCTGTGACGTTCGGCGTGACAGGCTCGAACGGAACGCTGGCGGCGACCGTGGATTCTATTGACATTGATTCTGGCGATGAGGTGGAGGCAGGCAAGAACGTGGTCTTCACGGCTACGCCTTCGGCCGGCTATCAGGTTAAGGAATGGACGGTAAACGAAGTCGTAGAGGCGGGAAATCAAACGAACACCCTGATGGTTACCTCCCTCGCGGAGGCGACAGCGGTTACGGTGGAATTCGAACCTGCGCCGGAAGAGCCGACGGAAGGAACGATCGATTGGGACCCGGGCCAAACGGGTGGCGATGTGACGATCGATGTGGACGGGCACACGGCGACGTTCAGCGGAGAGATCGCGTATTACGAGGCGGACGAAAGCCTTGGACGTACGGCTGGCAACCGTGTTGGCGTGAAGATTACCGCGCCCGCGGGGATGACGAACGTGCGTGACACGGCGACGCTGACCATCGGGGAGACGGTGTACGAACCGGAAGACAACTGGATGGACGGCGACAATTACTTCTACTACTATCCGCTGGTGACGGCAGCGGACCAGTCATTCACCGTTATAGTGAGATGGGACGAAGATACAGAAGAGACCTATACAATCGTAATTGCGGATGCGACGCTTGAGCCTGCGCCGGAGGAGCCGGCGGAAGGCACGATCGAGCAGGATCCGGGCCAAACGGGCGGCTTGGCGGAGATCTCGGTTGACGGACATACGGCGACGTTCAGCGGAGAGATTGCGTACTACGAAGCGGACGAAAGCCTCGGACGTACGGCTGGCAACCGTGTTGGCGTGAAGAT
>DIWE01000035.1 GCA_002423435.1 Clostridiales bacterium UBA6114 | reverse complement strand
AGCCAGGATCAAACTCTCTAAAAAATTGTATCTTAAGCCTTCCGGCCTAAAACCTTTTTCAGAGCCTTTTTCTTGGCTTCTTTGCGTCTCTTTCGAAACGTCTTTTTACTTTAGAGTCCTCTCTCTCCTTCTCGGATCGAGCCTTACTCAAAGTCTTTTCAGGTGCTCTCGCTTGCTTCTCGTTGTTTAATTTACAAGGTGCTCCTCGCCTCTCAGGGAAGCGTTAAACGCTTATCCTTTTTCATCGGCGGATTTTTATTATATCACCAAAAACACCTCAAAGTCAACAATAACTTTTTCCAAAAATCTTGTCTTTTTTTGGTGCCTTCCGCATGGCGACTTTAACAATATACCAGACGTTCTTTATGTTGTCAACCTCTTTTTTCATTTCCCGAGCAGTTTTTTATTGTTCCATACTTTTTTCCCTGCTATAATAGGCTTATTCCTATAAAGCGAGGTGCCTCAGATGCCGATCAAAATTCCAAACAGCTTGCCTGCGCGCGCGGTTTTAGACGATGAAAACATCTTTGTGATGACAGAAACGCGGGCGCTGCATCAGGATATACGTCCCTTAAGAATTATTATTCTTAATTTGATGCCCATAAAAGTGACGACGGAAACACAGCTTCTGCGTAGTCTGTCGAACACGCCGCTGCAAATTGAGATTGATCTTTTGCAAACCTCCACTCATATATCAAAAAACACTCCGGAAGACCATTTGCTAAAATTCTATAATGTCTTTGATGATATAAAAGATAAACGCTACGACGGCATGATTGTCACCGGCGCACCGGTTGAAACAATGGAATTTGAAGAAGTAGATTACTGGGATGAGTTATGCACCATCTTCGAATGGACAAAAGCGAACGTGCACTCCACCCTGCACATCTGCTGGGGCGCGCAGGCAGCTCTTTATTATCATTACGGCATACCGAAGCACGACATTGCAAAAAAGATGTTCGGGATTTACCAACACAAGGTATTGAACCGTTCGAGCCGGCTTTTAAGAGGCTTTGACGACGTCTTCTACGCGCCCCACTCCAGACACAGTGAGCTGCGCCAGAAAGACCTGAGAAAAGTGTCTCAGGTAAAGGTGCTTGCTACGTCGGATGAAGCGGGGGTTTATCTTGCCGCGGCAAACCGCGGCCGTCAGATTTTTGTGATCGGGCATCCGGAATACGATGCGGAAACGCTTTCAAACGAGTACTTCCGCGATTTAAGCCGGGGTATCCAGATCGATCCTCCCGTAAATTATTTCAGAGATAACGATCCCGAAAAGGGACCCTTGGTCACATGGCGATCGCACGCGAACCTGCTTTACACAAACTGGCTCAATTACTACGTATACCAGACTACCCCGTATAACTTAAGCGAATTGAAGTAGATGACCCTGGCCTGAAATATATATACCTGTCGCGCAGGCACGCTATGCCCGCGGCGCCGGATCTTACAAAAGCCGCCGACGGCGGCTTTTGTATATTATTCATGCAAAAACCGTAGCTTTGATTTTAATCGCGCCCTTTCCCGCGATACGCGCAGCCGATCCAAAACATCGATTTTTCAGAAAAGAATCGGCTGGAGCTGCTTGCCGCAAAGCGCCGACTCGATGACCTCCGGAATCCTTTCCATATCGGCAATCGCCGAGCGCGGCTTTTTCTCCGGATCATCCTGAGAAAACGGAACAAAATAAACATTCTTGCGGGTCAGCAACAGACCGATGTTTTGTGCCGCCATAGACAATGCGTCGTTGGTTGAGATCGCAAAAACAAGCGGGCGGTCGTTGCGCACATGTGATTTTGCCGCCATTGTCACAGAGGTGTCGGTTATCCCATGGGCGATTTTTGCAAGCGTATTTGCAGTACATGGCGCGATCACCAGAATGTCAAACATTTTTTTCGGACCGATCGGTTCCGCGTCTTTTATCGTATGTATGATTTTGTTCTGGCAAATCCCTTCGATTTTATCAATGAAGCTTTGCGCCGACCCGAACCTTGTATCGGTCGTATATGCCGTTTCCGACATAACGGGTATCACGTTGGCCTCTCTTTTTTTCAAGTCTTCCAGAACCGGAAGCATTCTGGAAAACGTACAAAATGAACCGCATAGCGCAAATCCGATATTTAAGCTTTTCATACGGAAAACTCCTCTCCTGAAAGTAAATTATATATGGTGTCCCGTATCGCCGCAGCCGAACTGACGGGCGCGACCTTTCCGGGCAGTGAAAGTGCCCATATCACCCTCTTTGACAGCTCCTGTGCCACATTCATATCCACCCCGCCCGGTTTGGATGCAAGGTCGATAATCAGGCAATCCTTTCTGACTTCCATAAGCCGGACCTCATTTAGCACCAGCTTCGGGACCGTGTTGAAAATCACGTCAAAACGACTCAAATTTCCTTCCAGATATCTCGTGTCAAGAAATTCGTGGCCGGATGCGTAGATCCATGCAAAATCGGAATACTTGCGGGCCGCCACGGTCACCTTTGCCCCGAGTCCCTGCAAAAAGGACGCAAGTATTTTGCCGATTCTGCCGTTTCCGATCACGAGGCAGTCGGAGCCGTGAATCGTAACAGGCATTTCTTCCATCGCGATTTGAATCGCCCCCTCGGCCGCCGGAATGGCATTCAGTACGGCCAGCTCTTCGCGCTGCAGATAATCGATCAGGTTTAAGGAGAAGCCCTCCGCCATTTCTTTGACTTTTTGGGGAATCAGTCCGCCTACCGTCAGCTTGCCGGCGGGGATTGATTTCAGGATATCTTCAATTTTAAACGTTGAATTCGAAAGAGGCGCGTTCAGTCTCCCTTGCTCATGCACCACCGGAAGCGGCAGAATAACGCAGTCGGCATTTTGGGAGGACTCACGCATGTCGGGGCATACGATTATATCGTTTTCAAATTTCTGGCGGTCGAGCGCGTAAACTGAGACCTCGTGCCCGTCTTTTTGAATCATCTCGCAAAGCCGCGCCTGCCTTAAATCTCCGCCAACCACTAAAAATTTTAATTTTTTATCCATCGACCTCACAATCTCCTTTCTACACCAGTGTATTCAGGAGACGGAGTTTTCGATAAAAAAAACACCGGTTTTTTACACCGGCGTTTACAGTATTAAGCTTTTCGCGAGGATTGTCAATTTTTCAGGTTTATTATCCTCCGGGTGGGAAAGGACGTGGACCAGCACTTCTTTCAGGATGCGTCCGATTTCTTTGCCGTCCGTTATCCCTATTCTCTTCAAATCGTCTCCGCCCAGCCGCAGCTCCGAGAGAGTCAGGCACTCGCCGCTTTCCCGGATTTTTCCGACAAGCTCCGGCGCGTTTTCCCCCGTCACCAGGAAAAAAACCGAAGCGCAGCAAAGGACGGCTTCCGGCCCATAATCCGCAACGGCTTTTTTAATCTCAAGCTCCGTTTCAAAGGATAAATCCATTTTGCGTACCGTTTTCGAGAGAGCCACCGTGCTTTTATCAAACCGCAATGAAAAAAGAAAGCCGTCCGCGCTTTTTAAGCACCCTGCCCTCTCCAAAAATACCGCGAGCGTGACCGCCCTTAAACGCAGGTCCGCGTCCGTCTGTGAAAGGCGCAAAAGCGCATCCGGCGCGCAGGCGACACCAAAGCGTCCCAAGAAACCGGCGTTAATCAGACCGACAAGCGCATCTGCGCGCTTTGAGAGCAGTATTCTTAAAAGCTCCGCGTGAATCCGTTCGGCGGAAATCAGCTCCAGCCTGCCCTTGAGTTTCCGCGCGGCGGCGGCCGTATCCCGCTCGATCTCAAAACCGAGCTCACCGGAAAACCTCCATGCGCGCAGAATGCGAAGCGGGTCCTCATAAAACCGCTCAAACGGGTCTCCGACGCAGCGGATTATCTTCGCATCAAGGTCCCGCCTGCCCCCGAACGGGTCTAAAAGCCCGCCTTTATCGGACCAAGCCATTGCATTGACCGTAAAATCGCGCCTTCTTAAATCTTCGGCGATATCGGCAGAAAAGGAAACGCTGTCCGGCCTGCGCCCGTCCGAATAAGCGCCGTCCGAACGGAAGGTCGTGATTTCCATGGGGTGCCCGTCTATGACGACCGTGACGGTTCCGTGTCTGATGCCTGTCGGGTGGGCCGATGGAAAGAGCTTCATCGTCTCTTCCGGCCGCGCAGACGTTGCAATATCGTAATCAAACGGCCGGCGTCCCAAAAACAGGTCGCGGACACACCCCCCGACAAGGTATGCCTCATATCCGTTTTCTCTCAATGTTCGAAGCGCGTCCCTTGCATATCCCGGCAATGAAAAGTCGGGCGTCTTCTTCACTTTATAAGCTCCAGGACAAAATCGGAGAGGTTTTCCGTCGCGCGCGGCCGTCCGATCACAGCCATATATTCGCTCATCGCCTGAGCACGCCTTGGATTTTCAAACATATAATATACCGCCTCTTCCAGCGGGAAAGTCCTTGTAACCTCGAGACAAACGCCGTTATTGAGCAGAAACTCCGTATTGCGCTCCTCATGGCCGGGAATGGGGTCGACAACAATCATCGGCAGCCGTTTTGCCAGCGTTTCGCTGACGGTCATGCCGCCCGGTTTTGTAATGATACAGTCGGCCGCGTCCATCATCACATCTACGTTGTCTACAAAACCGTATACATAAAGGCCGTTTTCCCGGTTGTCCTCTTTATATTTCAAAAGCTTGGAATAAAGCCGCTTATTCTTGCCGCAGACGATCAGCTGCATGATCTCCGGATCGACTTTCCGGATATGCCGGGATATGTCGAACATGTCGCCCTGTCCCAGGCTCCCCAGCATAACAAGGACCATCTTTCCGGTTTCCGGGAGATTAAGACAGCGCCTGGCTTCGCTTTTTTCAAGCTTCCCGCAGAACTTCGGGTGAATGGGGATGCCGAAAGTCTGAATCCGCCCTTTCCCGATCCCCCTTTTCATCGCGCGGTACACAAGCAGCTCGCTCGCAAGCACGATATGGTCGATATAAAGAACCGAGCCCCAATAAGGATGGATCGTGTAATCGGTGATAATGCCGACGGTCGGTATGCTGATTTTATTTCTTTTCCTGAGTTCATTTATAATCTGCGCCGCAAACACATGCGTGCATATAATGGCATCAGGGCCGTAATCTTCAATAAAGCCTTCAAAGCGGAAGGCGCACAACGCGTTCACAAGCTGCAAAGCATCAAAATCAAACTCGGGGCGGTTTCTGTTTTCAAGATAGCTGTAAACCGCCCCAAAAATATCGGGCGTGCGGCTGGTTGAAAAGGCGCATCCTTTGTCAATAATACTGTACAAAAAGTAATTTATGTATTTGTAGATGTCGACAACCTTGACATCGGCACCTTTTGATTTCAGCATATCTTCCATCGCGCGGGCGGTAGCAAAATGCCCACCGCCTGCTGTAACCGACAAAATCAGAATCTTCAATTTCCCGGCCCTCCTTCGCTGTCTAAGATTCTACTACATCCGGGATTGATTGGGAATACTTAAAATCACAATTTTACTCGAGCGACGCTTTATAGCGTTCAATAACCGCCTGTTCAATCTCTTCACGCATCCCGGCATTGATCGGATGAACGATATCCCTGTAGCTGCCGTCGGGCATTTTCTTTGAAGGCATGGCGAGGAAATACTTGTCCTGCCCTTCAATGATCTTGATATCGTGCACGGCAAGTGAGTCGTCAAAAGTAACCGAAACGATCGCTTTCAGTTTTGCATCCTCTTCAATTGCTCTAAGCTTTATATCGGTAATTTTCATGAGCTGTACCTCTTTCCCGGCTTATTTTTCCTGTTTAAGTGTGAAGCTATTTATATTTTTGACAGTGTGTAATATAATAATACATGTAAATTCTTGTTCGCGGAGGCAATATGATTTTCGATTCATTTGACAGCACGATTCGTTCAAAAGGCAGAATCCATCTGACCGGCATCGGCGGCGTTTCGATGAGCGCTCTTGCGGAGCTGTTATTATCCATGGGCGCGCGTGTTTCCGGCTCAGACAGGGAGTATTCCCCTGTTCTTAAGAAATTATCCGCTTTGGGTGCCGACATTTCTGTCGGCCATTCGGCATCTTACGTCGACGGCGCCTCCGTTTTAATCCGGACCTCCGCCATTCACGACGACAATCCTGAGATTATCCGCGCAAAGGAGCTTTCGGTTCCGGTCCTGGAGCGCGCCTACGCCTGGGGCCTTATCATGCAGCAATATGAAAATGCCCTCTGTATCGCCGGCACGCACGGAAAAACGACGACGACCTCCATGGCGGCGCATGTCGCAATTAAGGCCGGACTCGATCCTGCGGTTATGGTCGGCGGGAGCCTGCCGATTATCGGCGGCGGCACGTTCAGACACGGATCAAAGCGTCTCATCATTGCCGAGTCCTGCGAATACTGCAATTCCTTTCTGAATTTCTATCCGACAACCGCGGTCATCCTGAATATCGAGCCCGACCACCTTGATTTTTTTAAGGATATCGGCGAGATCATTTCCTCTTTCCGGGCGTTTGCTATGCGCACTCCGGAAAGCGGCACCGTCATCGTAAACGCCGACGATGAAAACGCGGCCGCGGCAGTGAAAGGCATTCCCCGCCGCGTCGTCACCTTCGGGCTTTCGGAAGATGCGGATGTGCGCGCCTCCGGCGTTGCGGAAAAAAACGGGTACTATTCCTTTGATGTTACCGTTAAAAATGGAAAATACACCCATATATCGCTCTCAGTTCCGGGGCGGCACAACATGACAAATGCGCTTGCCTGCGCCGCTTTCGCATACCTCGCAAAAATTCCGGGCGAAACGGTGGCGAGTGGGCTTTCCTCCTTTTATGGCGCCGGCCGGCGTTTCGAACAGAAGGGACGGCTAAATGGCGCTCTTGTCATTGACGATTATGCGCATCATCCGAGCGAAATACACGCGACGCTTGACGCGGCGTTTACCATGGGCTTTTCCCGCGTGATCTGTCTCTTTCAGCCGCATACCTATACAAGGACAAAAGCCTTTCTGGGCGACTTTGCGAGAGAGCTTTCGAGATGTGACCTCGTTTTCTTGCTTGATATCTATGCGGCGCGGGAAAAGCCGGATGGGACGGTTTCATCCAGGCTCTTAGCATCAAAAATTGAAAACGCCGTCTACTGTCCGGATTTTGAAACCGCCGTTGCCCAACTGCGCGAAAACGCCAGAGACGGGGATCTGATTCTTACGATGGGCGCCGGCAGTGTTTCCATGATTCCCGACCTGCTTATAAAACCTGCCCCCGCCCGCTTATGACAGCGTGAAAACCCCGGGACCAAATGTCAAAAAATATTCCTTAACAACTGACAAAGGCGCCTGAGCGTTACGCTCCGGTGCCTTTTGTGGTTCAAAATTCAGTTTTCAAGGCGCGGTTAACCGCGTTTCTTAAGCCGTTTATGTTTTGCTCTCTCAATTTCGCGTCCGACCACGGCGCACCGATCGCATATTCAGGCCTTAATTGCTTTATCCTGCAGTTTGATATGAAAAAGTAAGCGCTGGCCGGCGTTTGGCGCTTTGAGGCATAATTCACCAACGGGTCCCGCTCGACCCAAACGAGCCTATGAAACGATGCGGTCTTCCAAAAAACCGCGGATCCCTTGTTTTTACTGAACACAATTGTCCTTGGGCTTGTCGCCTTGATAAGCGCGATCACAAACTTTTTCATAATACCCTCCGTTATGAAAAAATCCAACAATTGCGGTCAAATCTTTGCCAACAATGAAATTTACGGTTGATTTTCTTACTTATATAAATTTTATTCCAATATTCCCATAAAATCAAGCCTGTTGAAGCAGGCCGCTCTGTTCGATCTTCTCAAGTGCGAGACGGATCTTTTCGGGCGGAAGAACCAGGGCAAAACGCAAAAAGCCCTCGCCGCGGCTGCCGAAGGAGATTCCGGGGGTCGCAATCACGCCGCACTGTTCAATCAGCTTCATTGTAAAATCAAACGAGTCGGTGAACCCTTTCGGCAGAGGCACCCAGGAGAACATGGTTCCCTCCGAGTCGGGCACGTCCCACCCGATCCGGCGCATGCCCTCGCAAAGAGCGTCGCGGCGCTGTCTGTAATTTTTCCGGTTTCGCTCGACAATGTCCTGCGGCCCATTGAGAGCGGCAATCGCCGCATACTGCACGGGGTAAAAAATGCCGTAGTCGATCTGGGAGCGGAGTTTTTTGATTTTCCCGATCAGTTCACGGTTACCCAGGGCAAAAGAAATTCTGCATCCGGGTATGTTATAGGTTTTGGAAAGAGAGTTTACTTCAATTCCGACCTCTTTTGCGCCCGGGATGGAAAGAAATGAGATGCCGGGCTCCCCCTCCATTACAATCTCCGAATAGGCGTTGTCGTGCAACGCTATGATATCATATTTTTTACAAAAGTGAACAAGCCGCTCATAAAACTCGGGGTCGGCTTTTACTGAAACCGGATTCGAGGGATAGGATACGATAATCAGCTTCGCCTTTCGGGCAATTTCCCTGTCGATCGAATCAAAATCCACAAGGAAATGGTTTTCCTTCAAAAGCGGCGTGAAAACGACTTTCGCGGAGGCCATAAAAGGGCCGAAGCAAAAGATCGGATATCCCGGATCGGGCGCCAGAACGGTATCCCCCGGATCGCAGATCGTAAACGGGATATGCGCGATTCCCTCCTGCGACCCGTAGATGGAAGTGATTTCGTCGGGCTCAAGATCGACGTGGTAACGACGGTGATACCAGTCAATCACAGCCCGGGTCAACTCCGGAAGATCCGCAAGGGAATACGCATAGTTTTCAGGAGCCTGCGCCGCCTTGCAGAGCGCACGTATGACATGCCCGTCCGGCGGAAAGTCCGGGGAACCGACGGAAAAATTAAATACTTCCCTTCCCGTACTTAAATATTCAATTTTTTTGTCGTTCAGCTTTGAAAAAATATTTGCTTCAAACGAGCCCGCCATTTTAGAAAACTGCATAACCCACCCCGGCAATGAAATTCAGGTCATCCGCAAGCCATGTAAAAAAACCGGCGGGGTGCCCCCGCCGGACTTTTATATTCGTTCGGTTACATCATCTGGCGCTTTCGCGACAAATCCATCGTCCCGTCCTGCATCTGATCGATATGCTCCAACGCTTTACCGGTGCCGTTTGCGACACAGCAGATCGCGTCGTCGGCGATATGCGTTTCGATTCCCGTTTTTGAGGAAACAAGCTTGTCAAAGCCCCAGACAAGGCTTCCGCCGCCCGTCATCAGAATTCCGTTTGTGGAAATATCCCCGACAAGCTCCGGCGGAGTGCGCTCCAGGACCGAGTGGATCGCCTCGACGATGCGGACCGTAACCTCTTCAAACGCTTCGAGCATTTCGGAGGAGGTAACCGTGAAGTTTCTCGGCAGGCCGGTCATCAGGCACCTGCCCTTGACCTCCATCGTTTTTTCTTCCGGACGCGGGTAAACACAGCCGATGCTGATTTTCAGGTCCTCGGCCGTACGCTCGCCGATCAGCACATTGTGCTTACGGCGCACATACTTGACAATCGCTTCGTCAAATTTGTCGCCGGCGATTTTAATCGAAGTCGATTCGACAATATTGCCGAGGGAAATCACCGCGATATCAGCGGTTCCGCCGCCGATGTCGACCACCATATTTCCGACCGGCTTCGCTATATCGATTCCGGCGCCGATTGCCGCCGCGACCGGCTCCTCGATCAGACAGACGCGCCGGGCGCCCGCCTGACGGCCGGCGTCGATGACCGCCCTCTCCTCGACCTCGGTGATAATGCTGGGGACGCAGATCACAAGGTTCGGCTTAAACAACCTGACGCCGCAGACCTTTTTGATAAACTCCTTGAGCATTCTCTCCGTCATCACATAATCGGAAATGACGCCCTCGCGCATCGGACGGATCGCGACGATGTTTCCCGGAGTCCTTCCAAGCATTTTCTGGGCTTCGGTCCCGACCTGCAGGATTCTGCCCGTCGTTTTGTCGACGGCGACCACGGACGGTTCGCACAGCACGATACCCTTGCCTTTTACATAAACAAGGATCGAGGCCGTGCCCAAATCTATGCCGATATCGTTAGAAAACATTTTTACACCTCATCTGAATTTGACGACTTTTATATCATATCTGTGAAATTCTTTATCTTTAACATTATATCCATTTTTCGGCTTTTTTTCAATAATTTTTTATTTTCCCCTCGTTTTAGCCACGGTTGCGAGATAGACCTCGCGGCATCCCGATTCGAGGAGCATTCTCGCGCATTCGGAAGCTGTCGCGCCGGTCGTCAGGATGTCGTCGATCAGCAAAACCCGCTTCCCGGAAAAATCGCAAACATCCGCGCACCGAAACGCGCCAAGTACGTTCGCCTTTCTCTGCGAAGGGGTAAGGCCGTTTTGCGGCCGCGTCGGGCGGCATCTGAAAAGCAGCCTGCGTGCGGGGATTCCCAGCGCTTTTGCAGTCTTTACCGCCAGAAGCTCCGCCTGATTGTATCCGCGCCGGATGGTCTTCCACCGGTAGGCCGGAACCCATGTTGCGACGTCAAAGGGCTCGTCGTCCGTTCTTTTAAGCTCTTTCGCCAGAAGCGCGCCAAAGAAGGCGGCAAACTGCGGTTTATTCTGATATTTCAATCGCTTGAGAGCCTGCCTTACCCTTCCCTCGTAAAAAAAGACCGACGTGTTGCCCGAGACAAACGAAACGCCCGCCTTCAGCCGCTGCTCCTTTACAAACGGTGCCGCGCTCAGACAATCCCCGCAAAAGCACTGATCTTCTCCTTTTATAATCCTCCCGCAAAAAATGCATTTGGGCGGGAACAAAAGATTGAGAAGCTTCATAACGCGCAAGCTTCCGTTTGCAGGCGCGTCCGGAGCGCGCTGTACCGTCTTGATTTATAATCGGACGCGACCATGGTTTCGACACAGCCGCGGTCGCCGACGATGACGAGCAGCTTTTTCGCCCTGGTGATCGCCGTATACAGAATGCTCCTGTTCATAAGGCGCCTGGGCACGCTTGAAAGGCACAGGACGACCGCTTCGAATTCGCTTCCCTGCGCCTTGTGCGCCGTCATCGCATAGGCAAGCTCGAGCTCCATAAGCCCGGAAAACGGGTAATCGACCGTCCTGTCGTCAAAAAGGATGGTCGCCGTTTGCAGCCGCTGGTCGATCACCATGACTTTTCCGATATCTCCGTTAAAAACACCCGCCCCGAAATCCGGCGAATCGAGGCGGTGCCAGATAAGATCGTAGTTGTTTCTGACCTGCAGCACGCGATCGCCCTCGCGCAGCATAAATCCGCCGAGATTAACCTCGCGCTTTTCGTCGGACGGCGGGTTTAAGACTCCCTGCAGCGCGGCATTGAGCGCAACCGTACCCGCAGAGCCGATCCTCGACGGGCAAAGCACTTGAATATCGTCCCCCAAATAGCCGAACGTTTCCGGAATCCTTCCGGAGCAAAGCTCGCAGACCGCCGCGATCAGAGCGTCGGGGCTTCGGCGGCCGACAAAGAAAAAGTCGCCGCTGTTCTTTTGAAGATCCGGGCTTTGACCGCGGTTGATCCGATGCGCGTTTAGGACGATGTCGCTCTCTTGGGCCTGCCGGAAAATCTCGTGAAGGGTGATCGCCGGCGCAATGCCGCTTGCGATCAGATCCCGAAGGAAGCTTCCGGGGCCGACGGGCGGGAGCTGATCCGCGTCGCCGACAAAAACAAGCTTTGTTCCGGGCTTTAAGGCGCTTAAGAGGGCGTTTGCCAGTACCACGTCGAGCATGGACGACTCGTCCACAATCACGGCGTCGGCCTTAAGCGGATTTTTTCCGTCTTTCATAAATTTCATCCGGTTTTCTTCGCGGGAAAACCCCGCCCCGAGAAGCCTGTGTATGGTGGACGCATCCCTTTGGCACAGCTCGGAAAGTCGCTTTGCCGCCCGCCCCGTCGGAGCGCACAGGGCGGTTTCAAGCTTCATCAAATCAAAAAGCTCGAGCATTCCCCGCACGGTAGTGGTTTTTCCGGTGCCCGGGCCGCCGGTCAAAACCGTGACGCCAAACTGAGCGCAGGCGCAAAGCGCCTCCTTTTGCGCCTGTGCAAAGAAAATCCCCGATTCCTCCTCGACCCTTAATACGGCTTTTAAGGCAACGCGGGAGTCCGCTTTATGCCCGACCGCGAGCTGTCTGATTTTTGACGCGACCTCGCATTCCGTCGAAAACAGCTCGCTTAAATAAACCGCGTCCACAGAACAGATCTCCTGAATGACGATCTGTCCCCCGGCGTGCAGACGGTCGATACCCCTTTCGACCGTCTCGGGTTCTGCGGACAGAAGCCCGCAGGAAGCAGCTTTAAGCTTCTCACGCGGGATAAAGGCGTGTCCGTTCTGCAGATTGAAAGAAAGCTCATATAAAATTCCGGCGTCTATCCGCAAGAGATCGTCCTTTTCTATCCCAAGAGAGCCGGCGATCCGGTCGGCAACTGCGAAATCCTCCGAAAAAACATCGCCGCAGATCAGATACGGATTCTCCCTGAGCTTTTCCAGGGCATATTCCCCATATGTCCGGTACAGCCGGAAAGCAAGCGAGAGCGGAAGGGCGTTTGATACGACAAAATCGGTCAGGAGCCGTAAGGACGCCCGCCGATTGAACTCCTCGCTGATCTTCTGCGCCTTTGCGTAGGTGATCCCTTTTATTTCCGTCAGTTTCCCCGGGTCGGCGGCGATGACCGACAGGCTTTCGGCCCCGAACCGCCTTACAATGTGCTCCGCGGTTTTCGGACCGATCCCCTTTACCGCCCCGCCCGACAGAAACCCGAGCATATCTGCCTCGTTTTTGGGGAGACTCCGTTCGAACTCAGATACGACAAACTGTTCCCCGTAGGAGACATGCGTCGTCCACGCGCCG
Source organism: Clostridiales bacterium UBA6114 (assembly GCA_002423435.1). Lineage (GTDB taxonomy): Bacteria > Bacillota > Clostridia > Oscillospirales > Butyricicoccaceae > UBA6114. The sequence continues at coordinate 25,399 of DIWE01000035.1, read as the reverse complement.
ACAAGCCGCAAGGTTTCGCCTTTTGCGGCAAAGGGCATGCACCCGACCGCCGTGATTTCCTCGCCCGAATCGTCGCGCATAAAACGCAGCACCGTATAGCCGCTTTCATCGTTTTGATAGATAAGCGAAAGTACGGTGCCGCTAATTGTAAGTAATTCCTGCAACTCCATTGCACACTCCATGGATCGCAGGCATCCGCGCTTTTTCAGGAAATTTCCTCAAAATCAATGTTGTAATAAAGCGCCGCGGTCTTGGCAAGCGCCTTATCCTCGAAGCTTTCATCCCAGCGCACCATGATTTTGGCCGCCGGGAAAAAGACATCCCGTATCTCCTGTGCCGCACGCAAAACCTGCTCAGCCTCGGCTTTGCCCTTTAAGTGTATCGAGACCTTTACTTCCGAATCTCCCGCTTCCGGGGACACGCTCATGAAGCCATACAAAAGCCTCAGGATCCCGACAATGCCCGCAACAACCAGCAAAATCAAAAACAGACCTAAAATAAGACTCTCATGCACAAGGCTCACCTCCATAATTCAGGTTATGCCTTTGCATTAAGAAAGTGCTACCCTCAGAGGATAATGCTTAAAAAACCGTATGAAACCCCCGTTATAATCAGCCCTGCGACCAAAACACCCGCAAAAATCGCAGGAATCGCTTTTTTTAGACGCAGATCCAAAATCGCCGCAATCGCGGCCCCTGTCCACGCCCCCGTTCCGGGCGCGGGGATCGCGACAAAAATAAACAGTCCCATCGATGCGTATTTGAGAACCTTTTTCGATTTGTGATGGAGGCTTCTTTCCAGCCTTTCAATATACGGCTCAAACCGCTTTTTACCTTTCAGATAGATAAGAATCTGTCGGAGAAACAGCATAATGAAGGGTACCGGGATCATGTTGCCGATCACGCAGATCACATATGCCTCCGCCCACGGCACTCCGATCATTGCGGCCGCAGGAATGCCTCCGCGAAGCTCAACGACCGGCAGCATGGAAATAGACAGCAGGTAAATTGCCTTGCCCAGGGTCGTTGTGTGTAAAAACTCAAACAATCGATGTTCCTCCGCATGCAGTTGTTTTGCGATATTCCGCTGTCGGCGCTCCGGCATTGACCGCGCAGTCAGGAATATCCCAGCGTATAAGAAAACCCGGTATAATAACTGATTGCAATTATTATATCATATTTTCTGCATGGAAAGCATCAAAATTATAAACCTTTTGTAAGTACAATTCTGACCCTCTTTTGAATGATCAGCGTAAGGGCGGACACAATGGCCCCCTTCATAAGATTGAAGTAAATAACGGCGGGCAAAAAGGCCAAAAGCGCCTCCATCGGCATAAAGGCCGTGTAGAGCGGGAAAATGAGATACTGATTGATAAAATACGCCGCGACCGTCATGATAACCGTCCCGATGCTTCCCATAACCGCCATATTGACATTCGGATTTTTGCTAATATGGATCTTTGACGAAAAAGACAGCGACAACACAAGAACACTTCCGTAGATGAAGTTTGCGATTTCTCCGATGCCGCCCGACGACGACGCGGCGACATTTATGATGTTCTTGATCAGTACGACGGCAAGGCCGTAAAGCGGGCCGAATACGACGCCCGCGAGCGCCGCCGGAACGTCGCCCACATCCAGTTTTAAAAACGAGGTTCCAAAAAGCGGCGGCGTTTCAAGCCGCATCAGAATGATGGACATTGCCGTGAGAATGGCGACTCTTGTGATTACCATGGTTTTTTTGCTTTTCATAAAATCTCCTCCTAAGATTTTTCGCGGCAAAAGGAGGCACGGCAATAAAAAAAGCTCCGATTTTAAAAATCGGAGCATGTAAGCATTACTGCCAGCCTTCTCACATCCGGACTATACCGTCGGTATCGGAATTTCACCGATTCGGCGCGCATTTTCTGCGCGTTCGCGGACTATCACCGCCGGTGGGGAATTGCACCCCGCCCCGAAGACTTATCAATTTACAATCCTTATTGTAGCAGATCAAGATGATTTGTCAAGCGAAAATAAATGTGAATATGAAATAAACAAAGGCCGCTGCGTACGCAGCGGCCCGTCATTCAGCAAAAGAAGATCAGGAATTTACCTTGATTACGACGCCCGAACCGACAGTTCTGCCGCCCTCGCGGATAGCGAAGCGGAGGCCTTCCTCGATCGCAATCGGGGTAATCAGTTCGACGTCCATCTCGACGTTGTCGCCGGGCATGCACATTTCGACGCCTTCGGGAAGAGCAATGACGCCGGTGACGTCGGTCGTGCGGAAATAGAACTGGGGACGATAGTTGTTGAAGAACGGGGTATGACGGCCGCCCTCTTCTTTCGAAAGAACATAAACCTGTCCCCTGAACTTTGTGTGCGGCTTAATGGAGCCGGGCTTTGCAAGAACCTGTCCGCGCTCGACCTCGTTTTTCTGCACGCCGCGCAGAAGCGTTCCGATGTTGTCGCCCGCCTCGGCGTAATCAAGCAGCTTGCGGAACATCTCGATGCCGGTGACGACCGTTTTCCTCGGCGCGTCCATCAGGCCGACGATTTCGACTTCCTCGCCCATCTTAAGCTTGCCGCGCTCCACTCTGCCGGTCGCAACGGTGCCGCGTCCGGTGATTGTGAACACGTCTTCAACAGGCATGATAAACGGAAGATCGGACTTTCTGTCGGGAGTCGGGATATAGCTGTCAACCGCGTCCATAAGCTCCTTGATGCAGGCAAACTCGGGAGCGTTCGAATCGGTGGAGGTGCTTTCGAGGGCCTTCAAAGCGGAGCCTCTGATGATCGGAATATCGTCGCCCGGGAATTTCTCTTTCGTGAGAAGCTCGCGGACTTCCATCTCGACAAGCTCGATCAGCTCCTCGTCGTCGACCTGGTCAACCTTGTTCAGGAAAACGACGATTGCCGGCACGCCGACCTGGCGGGCAAGAATGATGTGCTCGCGGGTCTGCGCCATCGGTCCGTCGGAGGCCGCGATAACAAGGATCGAACCGTCCATCTGGGCGGCGCCCGTGATCATGTTCTTGATATAGTCGGCATGCCCGGGGCAGTCGACATGCGCGTAATGGCGCTTATCCGTCTCATACTCGACATGTGCCGTATTTATTGTGATGCCGCGCTCTCTCTCCTCGGGAGCCTTGTCGATCATGTCATATGCCTCGAACTTTGCTTTTCCCTGGAGCGAAAGATACTTTGTTATGGCGGCGGTCAAAGTTGTCTTGCCATGGTCGACGTGACCGATCGTGCCGATGTTTACATGGGGTTTCGTTCTTTCGAATTTCGCCTTACCCATTCTTTAATCCTCCTCATACTATTAAACACATTATTTTCTAGATTATTTTATATGATTGCATTAAAAATTGCAATAACTTTTTCTCGGTTTTAAAACCGGCAAAAAGCATTTTGCGTAGAGGTTTCAGCTCATAAAACGTCAGTTGCGGCCTCTTAAATCCATGATTTTTTCCTGAATGCTCTTCGGGACCTCGATATAGTGGCTCGGCTCCATCGTATACTGGGCGCGCCCCTGGGTATTGGACCGCAGGTCGGTCGCATATCCGAACATCTCGGACAGCGGAACAAAGGCCATGATCTGCTGCGCGCCGGGGATCGCCTCCATGCCCTGGATCTGGCCGCGCCTGGAGTTTAAATCTCCGATGACGTCGCCCATATACTCTTCCGGCACAATGACGTTGACCCTCATGATCGGCTCCATCAGCACCGGATCGGCCTTTCTCATCGCTTCCTTAAACGCCATGGACCCCGCGATCTTGAACGCCATCTCCGACGAGTCCACCTCGTGATAGGAACCGTCGAACAGCGTCACCTTCACATCGACGACATTGTATCCGGCCAGCACGCCCGACTGCATCGCTCCCTGGATGCCCTGATCGACGGCGGGAATATATTCCTTCGGGATGACGCCGCCGACGACCTTGTTGATGAACTCGTAGCCCTTTCCGGACTCGTTCGGCTCGATCGTGATCTTGACGTGGCCGTACTGTCCCTTGCCGCCGGACTGACGGGCATATTTGTGATCGACGGTTGCGCTCTTGCGGATGGTCTCCTTGTAAGCGACCTGAGGCTCGCCGACATTCGCTTCAACCTTGAATTCGCGGAGCATACGGTCGACGATAATCTCAAGGTGCAGTTCTCCCATACCGGCAATGATGGTCTGTCCCGTCTCCTCGTCGGTGTAGGTCCGAAACGTCGGGTCCTCCTCCGCGAGCTTCATCAGGGCGATTCCCATCTTTTCCTGGCCCGCCTTGGTCCTGGGCTCAATCGCTACGCGGATGACGGGTTCGGGGAAATCCATCGACTCTAAGATGATCGGATGGCTGGGATCGCAGAGCGTGTCGCCCGTCGTCGTGTTTTTGAGGCCGACCGCCGCCGCGATGTCTCCGGAATATGCCGTTTCGATATCCTCCCTGTGGTTTGCATGCATCAGAAGGATCCGGCCCAACCGTTCGCGGTTATCCTTTGTGGAATTTAGGATGGTCGATCCCGCATTGATCTTACCCGAATAAACCCGGAAAAAGCAGAGCTTTCCGACAAACGGATCGGTCGCGATCTTAAACGCGAGTGCGGAAAACGGGGCATCGTCACTTACCGGCCTTTCATCGGCTTCATCGCTTTTCGGGTTTACGCCCGAAATCGCTTTCTTGTCGAGCGGCGAGGGCAGATAATCGACGACGGCGTCGAGGAGCTTCTGCACGCCCTTGTTTCGGTAGGACGTCCCGCAAATGACGGGGATGATCTTGACGCCGATGGTCGCCTTGCGGATCGCCGCCTTGATTTCCGGCTCCCCGATTTCTTCGCCTTCCAGATACTTCATCATGATCGAGTCGTCACACTCGGAGATTGCTTCTAAAAGCACCGTGCGGTACTCGTCCGCCGTCGACTTCAAATCCTCCGGGATTTCCTCCTCGCGGATATCTTTTCCGAGATTGTCGTAATAAACATAGGCCTTCATGGATACGAGGTCGATGATCCCCTTAAAGGAATCCTCCGCCCCGATCGGAAGCTGGATTGGAACCGGATTGCATTTTAACCGGTCCTTCATCATATTGACCACATTGAAGAAATCGGCTCCCATAATGTCCATTTTGTTGACATATGCCATTCGGGGCACGCCGTACCTGTCAGCCTGACGCCAGACCGTTTCCGACTGAGGCTCGACGCCGCCTTTTGCACAAAAGACCGTCACCGAACCGTCCAGTACGCGAAGGGAGCGCTCGACCTCAACGGTAAAGTCTACATGTCCCGGAGTGTCGATAATATTGATGCGATGGTTTTTCCAGACACAGGTAGTCGCAGCCGAGGTGATCGTGATGCCCCTCTCCTGCTCCTGCTCCATCCANNTCCTTTCAAATTTCTTCTTAGCCATATCAACTTACCTCCTTCGTGCTTTGAATGGTTCTTTCGCAAATACTATTAGCCCCCGCCTTCGCATGCCCTGATAGATCTCAATATCAAGCTGCTTATCGATGCGGACTGAAATTAAAACTAAAACCTGTAATGAGCAAATGCCTTGTTGGCCTCCGCCATCTTATGCGTGTCTTCGCGTTTTTTCACCGCGGACCCCAGGCTGTTCGACGCATCCAGGATCTCTCCGGCCAAACGCTCCCTCATCGTCTTTTCAGAACGCGCGCGCGAATATGTCGTCAGCCAGCGAAGACCAAGCGTCTGTCTTCTTTCCGGGCGGACTTCCATCGGCACCTGATAGGTTGCGCCGCCGACGCGCCTCGCCTTTACCTCAAGAGCGGGCATGACGTTTTCCATCGCCTGCTCAAATACCTCAAGGGGGTTTTTGCCTGACTTCTGGTTTATAATGTCAAACGCGCTGTAAACCACCTTCTGCGCCACGCCTTTTTTGCCGTCGTACATAATGCTGTTTATAAGCTTTGTGACGAGCTTTGAATTATAAAGCGGATCGGGCAGAACGTCTCTTTTGGGAACAAATCCTCTTCTGGGCACTTTGCTTCCCTCCTTCAAATAATGATTTCATAGGTACTCGAAAGTGTGCCTTACACCTTCCGTCTGCGCCTTTGTCCGAAGTTTTGTTTCCATTTTTATATAAAACAACTGACAAAGCAGCAATATTGACTTTAGCTTGTAAAAGGCATTACTTGCCGGATTTGCCGGCTGCGGCTTTGGGCTTTTTGGCGCCGTACTTCGACCTTGCCTGCTTGCGGTTCTGGACGCCCTGGGTGTCGAGCGTGCCTCTGACGATGTGGTAACGCACACCAGGCAGATCCTTGACACGTCCGCCGCGGATCATAACGACCGAGTGCTCCTGCAGATTGTGTCCGATCCCCGGAATATACGCGGAAACCTCAATCTGATTCGTAAGACGGACACGGGCAATTTTGCGAAGCGCCGAGTTCGGCTTCTTCGGGGTCATTGTCTTAACGGTCGTGCAGACCCCGCGTTTTTGCGGCGAGCTTAAATCCGTAAGAGATTTCTTTTTGGAATTGTAGCCCTTCTGAAGCGCCGGGGCAGTCGATTTGTATGAAACTTCCTCCCTGCCCTTTCTGACCAGCTGATTAAATGTCGGCATAATGCACCTCCTTATGAATAAAAATATAACTTTATTTTCCCGGAATATTTTTTAAATATTCCGCAAAAAGCTTAAAACCTCAGTTTCCGCCCTTGCACCTCAATAATACGGCGGCGGCGGTCGGGACATCGATCCTGCACGCCTCTCCCAGCTTCTGCATGGTTTCGACAAGGGTGTATCCGACTCCGTTTTCCGTGCAAAGCTCAATGAAAGGCTTTTTTATGCGCTCTTCCGCGTCCTGGGCAATAAATGCATGGGAGGCAAGACCTTCCCTTATCGCCTTTTTCGACTGCTTTAATCCGACAAGCTTTTCGGATGTCTGCAGCTTTGAAAGCATAAATACGCACCCTTTCTTTCATTCGCGCCGTTTCGGCAAGTGTTTTTCCCCGATTTCCGGCCAACGGAGCAAAGCATTTGATCCGCAGCATCATACGGATCAAATGCTCCATATTACACAGACAGTTATTTTAACATCTTTTTTTTAACTAGTCAACAACTTCTATAACTTCTTCGTAATCGTTCACACGGTGCACCTGCATCCCCGAGCCCGCGGGCACAAGCTTTCCGATGATGACGTTCTCCTTAAGTCCGATCAGCGGGTCGACCTTTCCCTTGATGGCTGCTTCCGTCAGCACTCTTGTCGTCTCCTGGAAGGAGGCGGCGGAGAGGAAGGATTCGGTGGCGAGAGAGGCTTTCGTGATACCGAGCAATACGGGAGTGGAGGTCGCCTTTTTAAGCTCGGCTTCGCCCGCGGCAATACGGTCTTCGATTGCTTTGTTCGTATCCATGAATTCGAACACGTCGGCGAGCGACCCGGGCAAAAGCTCGGTGTCTCCCTGCTCTTCGATGCGCACCTTGCGCATCATCTGGCGGACGATGACTTCGATGTGCTTGTCGTTTATATCGACGCCCTGCTGCCTGTAAACGCGCTGGACTTCCTGGATCAGGTATGCGTAAACGGCCTCGGGGCCCTTGATGCGCAATACGTCGTGCGGATTCAAGGCGCCCTCGGTCAACTCCTCGCCAAGCTCGATTTTCTGCCCATCTTCCACTTTAAGCATTGCGCTCGCCGGGATCTGATAGGTTTTTACCTCGCCGGTTTCCTCGTTTCTGACGGTCAGGGGGCGCGTCGTCCCACGTCTCGACTCTTCAATCGATACCGTGCCGGCGATTTCCGACATGATCCCCACCTTGTATTTCGGGTTTCTCGCTTCAAACAGCTCGACAACGCGGGGAAGGCCCTGCGTGATATCGCTTCCGGCGACGCCGCCCGTGTGGAAGGTACGCATGGTTAGCTGCGTGCCCGGCTCGCCGATCGACTGGGCGGCGATGATGCCGACCGCCTCTCCGATCCCGACGAGCTCGCCCGACGCCATGTTGGAGCCGTAGCACTTCGCGCATACGCCGTGGCGGGCGTTGCAGCCGAGAACGCTCCTTAAGTGGACTCGTTCAACACCGGCCTCGGTAATCGCCTTTGCGTCCGCATCGGACATCATTGTTCCATCGGGGACAATCACATTGCCGTTTTTATCTTTGATATCGCCGATCGGGATCCGCCCGACAAGGCGGCTCTCAAGCGGCTCGATCACATGTTCCTTCTTGCCTTCGCTGATTTCGGAAACCCAGATCCCTTCGGTAGAACCGCAGTCCTCCTCGCGGATGATGACCTCCTGGGACACGTCGACAAGCCTTCTCGTCAGATACCCCGAGTCCGCCGTTCTGAGCGCCGTGTCGGCGAGGCCTTTGCGCGCGCCGCGGGAAGAAATAAAATATTCCAGAACGGAAAGCCCTTCGCGGAAATTCGCCTTTATGGGAATTTCGATCGTCTTTCCGGCGGTGTTTGCCATCAGTCCGCGCATGCCCGCAAGCTGACGGATCTGCTTCATCGAACCTCTGGCGCCGGAATTCGACATCATGAAGATCGGATTGAGCGGGTCGAGATGGTCATGCAGCGCTTTGGTCACCGCTTCGATCGTTCTCTCCCATTCGGCAATGACAAGGCGGTAGCGCTCGTCGTCGGTGCATTTGCCTCTCTTGAACTGACGGTCGATCTCAACGATTTTCTTCTCCGTCTCGTTGATCAGGCGGTACTTATCCGCCGGAATCGACATATCGGAGACGGAAATCGTAATGGCGCCCTTGGTCGAATATTTGAAGCCAAGCGCCTTGACATCGTCCAGAAGGATCGCCGTACGCGTAAAGCCATGTTTTTTAATCGTAGCGCCGATGATCTTGCCGAGCTCCTTTTTCCCGCACGTAAACGTGATTTCGAGATCAAGCTTCGATTCGGGCGTGCTGCGTTTAATAAAGCCGAGATCCTGCGGGAGCGGCTCGTTGAAGATGATGCGCCCGACCGTCGCGTCGATGATTTTGGTAACGGTCTCGCCGTCGATCACCTTCGACGTGCGCACCTTGATCGGAGCGTGGATTCCGACGATGCCCTCCTCATACGCAAGCAAAGCCTCGTCCATGCTTGAGAACACCTTTCCGGCGCCGATTTCCTTCTCGTTTTCAATCGTCAGATAATAGGAGCCGAGCACCATGTCCTGCGTCGGAACCGTGACGGGGTTACCGTCCTGAGGCTTTAAGAGGTTGTTTGCCGAAAGCATCAGCATTCTCGCCTCCGCCTGCGCCTCGGCGGACAGCGGCACATGCACCGCCATCTGGTCGCCGTCGAAGTCGGCATTGTACGCCGTGCAGACGAGCGGGTGAAGCTTTAAGGCGCGGCCTTCGACGAGGACCGGCTCAAACGCCTGAATGCCGAGGCGGTGCAGGGTCGGCGCGCGGTTTAGGAGCACCGGATGCCCCTTGATCACGACGTCGAGCGCGTCCCACACCTCGTTTTCCATCGACTGGATCATTTTCTTCGCATTTTTCGAGTTGGAGGCGCATTTCGTGTCCTCAAGCCGCTTCATGACAAACGGCTGGAAAAGCTCGAGCGCCATTTCCTTCGGCAGGCCGCACTGATAAATTTTAAGCTCGGGGCCTACGACGATAACCGAACGTCCGGAGTAGTCGACGCGCTTGCCGAGCAGATTCTGCCTGAATCGGCCCTGCTTGCCCTTTAACATATCGGAAAGCGATTTTAATGCGCGGTTATTCGGTCCCGTGACCGCGCGGCCGCGCCTGCCGTTGTCGATCAGCGCGTCGACCGCTTCCTGGAGCATACGCTTTTCGTTTCTTACGATAATATCGGGAGCGCCTAAGGAAAGAAGCTTCTTTAGGCGGTTGTTTCGGTTTATCACGCGGCGGTAGAGGTCGTTTAAGTCGCTCGTCGCGAACCTTCCGCCGTCCAGCTGCACCATCGGGCGAAGCTCCGGCGGGATGACCGGCACCACGTCGAGGATCATCCATTCGGGGCGGTTTTTGGAGTGCCGGAAGGCCTCGACCACTTCAAGCCGTTTGATGATCCTGACCTTCTTCTGCCCGGTCGCCTCCTTCACCTCGGTGCGCAGCTCCTCCGACAGCGCCTCGAGATCGATTTCCTCCAGAAGCTTTTTGATCGCCTCGGCGCCCATGCCCGCCACAAACGAATCCTCATATTTTTCGCGCATATCGCGGTATTCTTTTTCATTCAGGATCTGTTTTTTCATCAGCGGCGTGTCGCCCGGGTCAATAACGACGTAGGACGCGAAATAGAGCACCTTTTCCAGCACGCGCGGGGACATATCGAGAATCAGGCCCATCCGCGACGGCGTTCCCTTGAAATACCAGATATGCGACACGGGCGCCGCAAGCTCAATATGCCCCATGCGCTCGCGCCGGACGTCCTTTTTCGTAATTTCGACGCCGCAGCGTTCGCAGATCTTTCCCTTATGGTGATTTTTCTTATATTTTCCGCAGTGGCACTCCCAGTCCTTCGTGGGCCCGAAGATGCGTTCGCAGAAAAGTCCGCCGCGTTCGGGCTTCAAGGTGCGGTAGTTGATCGTTTCGGGTTTTTCAATTTCTCCATGGGACCATGCTCTTATCGTATCCGGAGAGGCAAGGCCTATTTTTATCGCTTCAAATGTCTGATGTTCCATGCTGCCTGTTCGCCCCTTTCAATTAGAATTTATCGTCGTCGTCAAAATCGTCAAAATCCTCTTCGTCGCCGACGATGTCCGCGATCAGATCGTCTTCGGAAATCTCCTCTTCCACATCGTCGATTTCGAACCCGGCGTCCTCAAGCTCCTCGTTTGACGCGTACGTCTCCTCCTCAAAGAAGCCGCCCTTCGCATAATCGTCGTCTTCGTCGGTCAGATTGATCTCCTCCATGTTCTTGTCCAGCACCTTGACGTCGAGCGCCAGCGACTGGAGCTCCTTGACAAGCACCTTAAAGGATTCCGGCACGCCCGGCTGCGGGACGTTTTCACCGCTCAAAATCGCCTGGAAGGTCCTGTTTCTTCCGCGCTTGTCGTCCGACTTCACGGTCAGGATCTCCTGCAGCGTGTACGCGGCGCCGTAAGCTTCGAGCGCCCAAACCTCCATCTCGCCGAAGCGCTGTCCGCCGAACTGCGCCTTGCCGCCGAGCGGCTGCTGGGTCACAAGCGAATACGGCCCGGTCGCGCGGGCGTGGATCTTGTCGTCGACCAAGTGGGCGAGCTTCAGGTAATACATATAACCGACGGTGACGGGGTTGTCGAAAAGGAGTCCCGTACGTCCGTCATAAAGCGGGGTTTTGCCGTTTGTATTAAGACCGGCAAGCGCCAGGGTATCCTCGATGTCCTTTTCGTTCGCGCCGTCGAATACGGGAGTCGCGATCTTCCAGCCGAGCGCCTTCGCCGCGTACCCAAGGTGGACCTCAAGCACCTGCCCGATGTTCATACGGCTCGGCACGCCCAGAGGGTTTAAGACGACGTCGAGCGGCGTTCCGTCGGGTAAAAACGGCATATCCTCCTGCGGCAGTATGCGCGAGATGACGCCCTTATTGCCGTGGCGTCCCGCCATTTTGTCACCGACGGAAATCTTTCTCTTCTGCGCGATATAGCATCTTACCACCATGTTGACGCCCGGGGACAGCTCGTCGCCGTTTTCACGGGTAAACACCTTGACGTCGACGACGATTCCGGATTCACCGTGCGGAACGCGCAGCGACGTGTTCCTGACCTCCCTCGATTTCTCGCCGAAGATCGCGCGCAAAAGCCGTTCCTCCGGCGTCGGGTCGGTTTCGCCCTTCGGCGTCAGCTTGCCGACAAGGATGTCGCCCGCCCTTACCTCCGCGCCGATGCGGATGATGCCTCTGTCGTCAAGGTCGGCGATTTCGGCCGGGTTCGACGACGGGATGTCGCGCGTGATCACCTCGGGGCCGAGCTTCGTGTCCCTCGCCTCAATCTCATATTCCTCAATGTGGATCGAGGTAAAAACATCGTCTTTGACAAGACGCTCATTGATCAAAATCGCATCCTCGTAGTTGTAGCCTTCCCAGGTCATAAAACCGACGAGAATGTTTTTGCCGAGTGAAATTTCGCCGTTGTTCGTCGACGGTCCGTCGGCGACCACATCCCCCTTGCGCACCCTGTCGCCGACGTTTACGACCGGCCGCTGGTTGATGCAGGTACCCTGGTTCGACCGCAGGAATTTAATCAGTTTAACCGTTTTCTCCCCGACGCCGTCATAGCGGATCGTAACGGAAGCGGCGGTCACGCTGGTCACGATGCCGTCGCCCTCGGCCAGAGGGACGGTCCCGGAGTCGACCGCGGCCTTGTATTCGATGCCGGTCGCGACAATCGGCGCCTCGGTTTTTAAAAGCGGCACCGCCTGGCGCTGCATGTTCGAACCCATGAGCGCGCGGTTTGCGTCGTCGTTCTCCAAAAACGGGATCATCGCCGTCGCGATCGAGACCATCATTTTCGGGGAAACGTCGATCAAATCGACCACGTCGCGGTCGACCTCGATAATTTCGTCGCGGTGCCGGCAGGTCACGCGCTCGGCCTTGATGCGGCCCTCCTCGTCAAGTGGCTCGTTCGCCTGGGCGACAATATATTCGTCTTCGACGTCTGCCGTGATGTAGATGATCTCGTCGGTAATCTTTCCGGTTTTCTTGTCGATTACGCGGTAGGGCGCCTCGATAAAACCGTATTCGTTGATACGGGCGTAGCTTGCAAGATAGGAAATCAGACCGATGTTCGGACCTTCCGGCGTCTCGATCGGGCACATGCGTCCGTAATGGCTGTAATGGACGTCCCTGACCTCGAAGTTTGCGCGGTCGCGCGACAGACCGCCCGGCCCCAGAGCCGACATGCGGCGTTTGTGGGTGAGCTCGGCGAGCGGATTGGTCTGGTCCATAAACTGCGAAAGCGGGGACGAGCCGAAAAATTCCTTGATTGCCGCCGTAACGGGGCGGATATTGATCAGCGACTGCGGCGTGACGATATCGAGATCCTGGATCGTCATGCGTTCGCGGATCACGCGCTCCATTCTGGAGAAACCGATGCGGAACTGGTTCTGCAAAAGCTCGCCGACAGAGCGCAGGCGGCGGTTTCCCAGATGGTCGATGTCGTCGGTCTGTCCGATATTGTAGGCGAGGCCGTTTAAATAATTGATGGACGCCAGAATATCGTCGACAATGATATGCTTCGGCGAAAGCTCCTCGATGTTTTCCTTGACCGCCGCCTTGAGCTGATCGCCGTCAAATTGCTCCATCAGCCGCTTAAGCGTGTCAAAATGCACCTTTTCGCTGATTCCGAACTCCTGGCAGTCAAACCCCGTAAAGCTCTTTAAGTCGACCGTGCCGTTAGAAAAGATCTTGATCTTTTTTCCGTCGGGCAGGACGACCCACGCTTCGTTTACGCCTTTTCTCTCAAGCTCGCGCGCCCGCTCCCGGGTCAGGACCTCTCCCGCTTCGGCAAGCACCTCGCCCGTCATCGGGTCGGCGACCGCCCTGAAAAGCTTTTGACCCGTGATGCGCCTCGCGAGCCCCATCTTTTTATTGAACTTATATCTTCCGACGCTTGAAAGGTCATACCGCCTCGGGTCGAAGAACAGGTTGTTTATCAGGGTCTTCGCGCTGTCGACGGTCGGCGGCTCTCCCGGGCGCAGGCGCTTATAGATCTCGACCAGGGCCTCCTCAATGGTCGTCGAGGGATCCTTCTCCAACGTCGCGACGATGCGTTCGTCGTCGCCGAAGAGCTCTTTGATCTGCGCGTTTGTCTCGATTCCCAAAGCGCGGATAAAAGAGGTCACGGGAAGCTTCCTGTTTTTATCGATGCGGATATAAAAAATATCGTTTCCGTCGGTCTCATATTCGAGCCAGGCGCCCCTGTACGGAATCACCGTCGCCGAAAAAATAGGCTTATCCGCCTTGTCCGTGTCCATGGCATAGTACATACCCGGGCTGCGCACGATCTGTGAGACGATAACGCGCTCGGCTCCGTTTATGACAAAGGTTCCGGAATCGGTCATCAGCGGGAAATCGCCCATGAAAATTTCCTGTTCCTTAATTTCCTCCGTCTCGCGGTTTCTAAGTCTCATCCGCACCTTCAACGGCGCGGCGTAGGTCGCGTCGCGCTCCTTGCACTCTTCAACGGAATACTTGGGGGTTTTCTCGATGACATAATCGATAAAGGTAAGTTCCAGATTTCCCGTATAGTCGGCAATCGCGCCGACATCCCGAAAAACATCCTTCAGTCCTTCCCGTACAAACCACTGATAGGATTCCTTCTGCACTTCGATCAGGTTCGGCATATCCAAGACCTCATTGATCTTCGCATAACTTTTGCGCACAGTTTTTCCGCAGTGCACATCCTTGACCATGCTTTTATCAACTCCGTTACCAATTTTTGCGCTGGCTACCAATGCAGCTTTTCATGTATGATACACTCGGCAGAGTGGTTGTTTTCTTCTTTTTCCCTGTTGCTAATTTCAATAACAGATGGTAAAATAAAAATCACAAAATGGGAGAATTGTTCAATAATTGAGTCAGTAGTGAATTATACCATATTTTTGCAGTTGTGTCAAGAATTATTTTTTTGTAAAGATTCAGGATGTTCAAGGCTTCCGGCGATATGCGCGTCGGAAGCCTTGTTTTCGCTTCATTTCTTGTCGAAAACATCTTTTTCGACAAATTCAACCGGCGGCCAAAAGGCCGCCGGTTTTTTCTCTATCTAAGTAAATCAACAAAAGAATTTTCTCATATCCTCCGGAGCATCCGACTGTTCAATGCTCACTGCAATTGTAAAATCAACATCGTTCACCGCGGAATAAGCGTCAAGATTCTTCAGGAAAGCAGTCGCCGCTTCAACATCATTGGACCCCGCCACTTTATAAAGGCTGTCTATAAAAATGTGGGTGATGTCGAAATTTGCGGCATAAAGCCCCCCCAAAAAACCCAAAAGGGCTTCATAGCTTTTCACGGGATACGCGGAGATATCTACCAGTCTAGCCTCATGATTGATGTCGAAACGCAGCTTTTGTCCGTTTTCAATGCATACTGCCAGGCCCTTTTCCTTCTCCACTACCTGATGCACAAGCTCGATAATCTGCTTTGTCTTACCGGCGCCCTGCTTACCCGCGATAACCTTAACCAAATGAATCTCCTCCTTTATTTTTGAGGTTTAGTAAAGTTTAGCATAAAACCGGCTTGGTTTCAATTAATAAACTGTGAACTTTTATGAACTAAAGCCTTCCTTTCAATTCCTTGGCTCTGTCCTCATAGCCGCTTTTCCCCAAAAGCGCAAACATATTCTTCTTGTAGTCCTCAACCCCCGGCTGATTAAACGGGTCAATGCCGAGCGAATATCCCGAAATCCCGCATGCGAGCTCAAAAAAGTAGACAAGATATCCGAAGCTGTATTCGTCCGCGCGTGGAACGGAAATCCCGATGATCGGGACGCCGCCGTCGAAATGGGCGATTGTAACGGCGTGCATCGCTCGGAGGTTGATGCTTTTAAGCGTTTGCCCCGAAAGGTAATTGAGCCCGTCGAAATCGTCCTTTTCAAAGGGGACCGAGATATCGTTCTCGGGCGATGCGATTTCGACAATCGTTTCAAAAATGCTTCTTTTTCCCTCCTGAATGAACTGGCCGAGCGAATGGAGATCGGTGGTATACGTAACCGATGTGGGGAAAACGCCGCCGTACTCCTTTCCCTCGCTTTCGGCAAAAAGCTGCTTCCACCACTCCGCGAGAAACGACATGTGCTGCTCAAAGGAAGAGAATATCTCGATCGTTTTTCCGCAGTGATAAAGCGTGCCCCGCGCGCCCGCGTAACGGATCGCGGGATTCGACTCCAGATTTTCCTCTCTCAGGTCGGACAGGGCGTCTTTCGCGCCTTTCAACACAGCGCGGATATCAATGCCGCAAGCTGCCATCGGCAAAAGCCCCACCGGAGATAAGACGGAATACCGGCCGCCTACGGACGCGGGGATAAAAAACCGGCGATACCCCGCTTTTTCAGCGTACTTTGTCAAAAGTCCCTCATTCTCATCGGTCGTGACATAAATCCGCCGGACGGCCTCCTCCTCCCCGTATTTCTCGGTCAGGAGTTTTTTTAATATGCGGAAAGAAACGGCCGGCTCCGTCGTCGTGCCGGATTTTGAGACGACATTCAACGAGAAGTCCATGCCCTTTAAATGCTCAATAAGCCCGGATATATAATCCGAGCTTAAATTATTCCCCGCAAAAAGAATTTCGGGCATTTTCTCCCTGCTGTTTTGCTTTTCGAGAGATGGTTTCAAGAATTCAACCGCGGCACGCGCGCCGAGATAAGACCCTCCGATCCCGATTACGACAAGCGCGTCCGACGAGCCCCTGATTTCATTCGCGGCAGCCTCAAGCTTAAGGACTTCCTCATCGCTTATTTCCTCGGGCAACGTGACCCATCCGGCGCATTCGGCGTTCGGACCGGTCTTCGAAAATAACATGCGATGCGCCTTTATTGCCTTTTTTATCATTTGCCCGTAAACAGTTTTCGGGAAAAAAGGCTCGGCGTTTTTTAATGTGACTGCAACCGACATTTTCATCCCCCCGCTTATTAAGACCGCAATAAAGCTGTTGCCATATATTTGTAATTGAGTAAATTTTAACATAAATTCCGACAGGGAACAAGAAACAAATTGTAAACTTTCACCCGACTCAGTTTCCCGGCTCTCTCCATATAGTCCTCTGTCGCCCGGATCGCCGCAAAGGCTTAGGCCGGCTTCATAAGCAGCGCGCGAAGGCATTCCCAGAAGACCTTGAAAAAGCTTTTCCTGGCGACCGATTCGCAGGTCACGATATCGGCTTTGGAAATCACCTTGTCTCCGGACTTCAATATCAGTGTTCCGACCTTCTGGCCTTTTTCCACCGGCGCTTTCAGTTCTTCCTCAAGCGCAACCTCCCTTTCCAGCGTTTTGACAATGGTTTTATCGATCAGCATATCGGACGTTGACTGCAGCTCTATCTCGACCGACGGCTTATCGCCGAGAACGACGGGTATATTTTTAAGCTTCTGGTCCTGCGGCAGCAGATCCACCTTTGCGTAATTGGCAAATCCGTAATTCAATAAGGCCGAGGCGTCGGCCGTGCGCTTGGGGATCGTGTCGGCGCCCATTATCACCGCGATCAGGGCCACGCCGTCGCGTTCGGCCGTCGCCGAAATGCAATATTTCGACTGGCTGGTAAAGCCCGTTTTCAAGCCCGTCGCGCCGGGATATAACTTTATCATTTTATTTGTATTTGCAAGGGTGAACTCGCCGTTTCTAATCGTGTCCATCCAGATCATCGTAAACTGCTTGATCTCCTCGTGCTTCATAAGCTCCGCGGACATCATCGCGATATCGTGCGCGCTGGTCACATGTCCGTCCTCATGAAGCCCGTTGCAGTTTATAAACGTGGTGTCGTTCATGCCGAGCTCTTTGGCCCGCTTGTTCATCATGGATACAAACGATTCCTCGCTGCCCGAAAGGTGCTCGGCAAAAACGACGCACGCGTCGTTGGCGGAGGAAACGGCGATTGATTTCAGGAGATCCCTCGCGGCCATCTTTTCCCCTGCCTCGAGATAGACCTGCGTGCCGCCCATAGACGCGGCGTGATCGCTGACCGTGAGGATATCGTCCATCTTCAGGTCGCCGGCATCGATCGCCTCCATGATCAAAAGCATCGTCATGATCTTTGTTACGCTTGCCGGAGGACGTTTTTCATTGGCGTTCTTCTCGAGCAGGATATTGCCGTTTAAGTCCGCCAGCACGGCGCACGGCGCGGATATTTCCGGCATGGCCGGCAGAGCGTACGCCGTGCTCATTCCCATGACCAGCACCGCTAAAAAAAAGGCGCATACTTTTTTCATATTAACCTCCATTCGCTCCGCGCACAATTAAGTCATTAAAAACCTCACAAGCGAATGGAGGTTATTGGCATGTGCCGCGGTTGCCGCTTTCGGCGAGCGGCACGCCTTTCAATTGTTAGCGTGATTTTTCACGCTAAGCCCCCCGCGACGCACGAAATGCCGGCAAAAGCCCATATACGGAGTTTCTCTTTTACCCCGGCAGCCCCCATGATCTTCCGGGGACTCCGCCTGCATTGACGCGGTCTCCGCTTTTAACGGCAAGCGGCACGCCGAATTTTGACCAAAGAGACTCTGCGTGGGAAAGCCGCAACTAATAAAAAGCATTTTACAGCATCCATCCGGCTCAAAACGATTGTTTGCCTTAACCCGGCGTCAACGGTTTTCCCGTTCGTCACAGTAAAATGGATATGCTTGCGAACAAGTCCTTTATACTGGTTTTTATGCAGAATCCCGGAAGAATTCGTAATCCTGTTCAATAAAATACCCCGTTTCGTTTCTTTCCATGTATCCCCTTGTAAATATTTTTTCCGGGTTTATAATAAAATCGAACGGTGATTCTCTGTATTGGGAGGGTTTCTATGTCGGAACCCAATATCACAAAGCGCGCTCTGGCCGCCTCCATGAAGGAGCTGATGTCCGATGTCCCGCTTTCCAAAATCACAGTCTACGATATTGTAAAGCACTGCGGCTTGAACCGGCAGACGTTTTATTACCATTTCAAGGATAAATACGACCTTGTAAATTGGATTTACTATACCGAAACCATCGGATTTATGGGCGATTTTACCGACCGGGAGCATTGGACGGACGGTTTATGCAAACTGTGCATTTATATGAAGGAGAATAAAAAGTTTTACATAAACGCGTTAAACGACACGGGGCAAAATTCCTTTTCCGAATATCTTCTGCAATTTTTGCATGAACTCATTCTGTCCGTGCTGGAAGAGCTGAAGGGAAACCGTACGGTCCCGGCCGAGGAGCTCCAATTTATCTCCGACTTTTATTCCTTTGCCTTTCTCGGACTGATCTCCAAATGGGCAAAGCACGGGATGAAGGAAGACCCGCGCGAGTATGTCGGGCGGATCAGCGATCTTACCGTCGGAAATGTTTTGCATAAACTAGAGGAGTATGATACAAAAGGATAGAAAAACCTGTCGCAAAATAGTTTTCCAGAAAAATAGTGCACAAAAAATGCGCTTTGATTAGGCTTAAATAGCCTTCTCAAGCGCATTTTCTTACTTTCGCAGCCGGTTGTTTGTACACTTGCTACTGCAAATTATTTTGCGACAGGTCTTTTCTTTATTCCATAAACTGCAATTATTTTTATTGGCTGTGCTGCATAAAATAGTTACTGTCCACTATTATAATCCCGGCATCACGGTTTTTATCATTTCTTTCAGTGTTTCGTCCCTCGCATCCACCTTTCCCCGCCCATTCAATGCGGCAACCTCGCCGGAGACGTCGATTTTCATAAGATCACATCCGCAGGATACCGCGTTGCTGATCCACGCCATATCCCGGTACCAGTCAAACGTCAGGATCGGCCGGCCGTTTTTCCCACGTACAAGCCTGACAAATTCGTATACCCTGTCCTCAGCTTTTGAGCCGTCTTTATCGTCATTAATAAATATTCCGAAGAAGCAGCCGCATCCGATCATGCCCGACAGATATTCCTCGGAGAGGTAGTTGTCCGCGTTGCCTGAGTGGTAGTAAGCGTAAAATCCGTAGAGGCATCTGTGCATGCGCAGGAGGTCAAACGCGTTTTCGCTCCCAAGGTCGAAGGCGCCGTTTTCCCCGACGCCTACTGAGATCATGATATTGGGACATCGCTCAGCCTTTAGCACAAAGGCTTCGGTAATTATATCGGGGACAGCCGAGATTAAAAAAGTGCACTCGCCATTTGCCTGGGCAAGCCGCACGGCAAAATCGATATCCTCCGGCGCATCCGCATAAATCAGGTAAAAAAGAATCCCAATACCTTTTCCCTCGGCGACAAGCCCTAAAAGCCTGTCCGTGCTCAAAGCCCGCTCTCCGCTTTTGCGCAAATCCAGCAGAACGCCCCATGGAATATGGTGTCCGAGCGTCGGCTCCTCATGTCGAAGCGTGTGCACGCCATACACGAAGCTTCCGTATCCGAGGTTGATCCCGGCCGTTTTCAGCGTATTGAGATCAATGAATTTTACGGCGTTGCCTATGAGATCATTATAAGGATTTTCCGGATTTGAGAGAACCTCTAAAGCCAGATTGAAAAAATGTCTCTGGTTCGGGCCCTTTGCAAAATGCATCCCCAAATCGACCAGATTGCGGATGTTGCGCCTTAAGTCCTTATCTTTCCCGTTCTGGATATCGCGAAACGCCTTGTCGATAATGATCCGGACCGCCCGTTTCATCATCCTTCTCTGTAAATCCATATAAGATCACCTTATTAAAATATCTTTACAACAGTATACCTAAATACGTTCGGCTGTCCCAATAGACAATTTACGGAATCTGTATAAAAAATCGACAAATCCCGGATATGTCTAATTACAAAAGAAAAAAAGAATGATATGTTTTAGGCAAAAGAAATATGAAACAGTAAACGGTCTGATCAAGTAATGGGGGTCATCAACATGTCACGTAAAAACATCAAAGAAAGTTTACAGTCTTTCGGAATGAAGCGGGCGCTTTCCTATCTCGACAAAGATCCCGACAGAAACATTCCGAGGCTCATGAGTTGGGTTGAGCGGTTCGACAGAGAAGGAACGATCAAAAAACAGAGCCGGGTGTTTCGCGCCATTATTGACGACAAGGACAACAACTGGTATCATCTGATAAACAACGTATGGACCGATCTCGACACGGGCGTGCGCAAGAAGTTCTTTGAAAACTTCGTTATCAACGCGACGGCTATCGGGGGCGCGCGCCAGCAGAAAGCGAAAGCGGAGCACAACTGCAACGTCCCCTGGGCCATTCTGATGGATCCCACATCCGCCTGCAATCTGCACTGCACCGGCTGCTGGGCGGCGGATTACGGCGACAAGCTCAGCATGGACATCGGTACCCTCGACAGCATCATCGAGCAGGGCAAAGCGCTTGGCGTCTTTATGTACATCTATTCCGGCGGCGAACCGCTGATCCGGAAAAAAGATATCTTAAGCCTGTGCGAAAAGCACGACGACTGCATGTTTCTGGCCTTTACGAACGGCACGCTCATCGACGAGGCTTTTGCCGACGAGATGCTGCGCGTAAAGAATTTTATTCCGGCGATCAGCGTCGAGGGCTTCGAGGATGAAACGGATCTGCGGCGCGGCGCGGGAACGTATCGGAAGGTCATCCGCGCCATGGATATTTTAAGGGAAAAGAGGCTCGCATTCGGCTTTTCTGCCTGCTACCACAGCAAAAACACCGAATCGATGGGCAGCGAGGAATTTATCGACGAAATGCTCAAAAAAGGCTGTAAATTCGGCTGGTTCTTCACCTACATGCCGGTCGGCGTCAACGCCGTCCCGGAGCTTTTAGCCACGGCCGACCAACGGGAATACATGTATCATCAGATCCGGAAATTCAGAGAGACAAAGCCGCTGTTTACAATGGATTTCTGGAACGACGGCGAATTCGTAAACGGCTGCATCGCCGGCGGGAGATGCTATCTCCATATCAACGCAAACGGAGACATCGAGCCCTGCGCCTTTATCCATTACGCCGATTCGAACATCCATGAAAAAACGCTTCTGGACGCCTTAAAATCGCCTTTGTTCATGCAATACCGCGAAAACCAGCCTTTTAGCGAGAATCTCCTTCGCCCGTGCCCCCTTCTGGATAACCCCGGCAGGCTTACAAGCATGGTAAAAAAGTCCGGGGCCGTCTCAACCGACCTGAGCAATCCGGAGGATGTCGAGCATCTGAGCGCGAAATGCGTACCCGCCGCGAAAAACTGGAAGGTGCACGCCGACAGGCTTTGGGAGGGATCTCACGGCTGCGCCGAGTGCGCAAAATGCGCAGACTGCGTCGGATACAATAAATAAGTCTTCACATAGGATTTTTTGAAAAAGCTATTGACAAGTAAAATATTTCAGCATACCATGTTTATAATTTCATATGGAAACCGTTGATTAAGAATAGTAAGTATTTCTCGGGCATTTTCAGAGAGCCGCCGTCGGTGGAAACGCGGCAATGCCGGTTGTACCGAATGGACTTAAGAGGGCGACTCGAAAAACCGGGATGGTTTAGTAGACGTCGACGGGAGCTTTACCCGTTACAAAGAAAGCGCGCATGTCTGTGCGCGGATGATGAGCGGGCTTTTCAGCCAATTTGGGTGGTACCGCAGGAGAACTAAACTCCTGTCCCTGGTTTTTCAGGGACAGGAGTTTTTTTATTTATTTCCCGATTTGTTGGAATCATAATTAGTGTCTGATGCGCCCCTGTTCAGTGGATATTAATAAAATAATCAATAAAGGAGCGAAATACAATGAGCAAAAAAATACCGTACCGAACTTATTTGTCCGAGGAGCAAATGCCCAAGTACTGGTACAATCTTCGCGCCGACATGAAGGAACAGCACGACCCGTATGTAAATCCCGGCACGATGAAACCGATTCAGTATGAAGACCTGTTGCCGGTGTTCTGCGAGGAGCTCGTAAAGCAGGAAATGAATACGACTGAGCGTTACATCGCGATCCCGGAGGAGGTTCGGGAGTTTTACAAAACGTACCGCCCCTCTCCCCTGATCCGGGCATATAATCTCGAAAAGGAACTGAAAACCCCGGCGAAAATCTACTACAAATTTGAGGGAAACAACACCTCCGGAAGCCATAAGTTAAATTCCGCCGTCGCGCAGGTCTACTATGCGAAGATGCAGGGCATCACGAGCCTTACGACGGAAACCGGCGCGGGCCAGTGGGGCACGGCGCTGTCCATGGCCGCGGCATACTTTAATATGCCGCTCACCGTTTTCATGGTGAAGGTCAGCGCGGAGCAAAAGCCGTACCGCAAAGCGATCATGGAGACCTTCGGCGCAAAGGTGATTCCCAGCCCGAGCGATACGACCGATTCGGGCAAGGCGATCCTGAAAGCCGACCCGAAAACGGGCGGCAGTCTCGGCTGCGCGATCTCGGAAGCGGTCGAGCAGGCGGTCAAAACGCCAAACTGCCGCTATGTGCTCGGCTCGGTCCTCGACCAGGTGCTTTTGCATCAGGCGATCATGGGCAGCGAGGCAAAAATCGCGATGGAGCTTTTAGACGAGTACCCCGACGTCGTGATCGGCTGCATCGGCGGCGGTTCGAACTTCGGCGGAATCATTTCGGAATATATGGCGGATAAGCTGAACGGACGCAAGTGCCCCCGCTTTATCGCCGTCGAACCCGCGTCCTGCCCGTCTCTAACGCGCGGCAAGTATGCGTATGATTTTTGCGACACGGGCAAAATCACCCCTCTGGCCAAAATGTACACCCTGGGCTCCGGCTTTAAGCCCTCTCCGATCCACGCGGGCGGCCTGCGCTACCACGGGGACGCGCCCATCGTCTGCAACCTGGCCGCCGAGGGGCTCATCGAGGCCCGGGCCTACTACCAGAACGAGTGCTTCGAGGCCGCCCGGCTGTTCCTGTCCACCGAGGGCTTCCTGCCCGCGCCGGAAACCTCCCACGCCATCAAGGCGGTCATCGACCTGGCCAAGGAGGCCGCGCCCGGCTCGGTGATCACCTTCCTCTACTCCGGCCACGGGCTCCTGGACCTGGCCTCCTATGAGGCCTACCTCAAGGGCGGGCTCACGAACTTCGAACTGCCCCAGGAGGACATCGACACGGCCCTCAAGGATTGTCCGGAAATCTAGACGCGGCGCAGGCGAGAGGGGCAACCCTCCCGCCTTTTTCTTGCCTTTATCGTTGCATATTCAACTTTTTCTTGAGCGCCATGATCCGGGCGTGGGACTCCTGCACCCGGGCCTCGGGCACGCTCCCCTCGCGCACGAGGTTCACGATGATCCCCTGGACCTTGGCGGGCAGGTCCGGATCATAGGCCAGGTTGTTGCCGAACAGCAGGATGTCGGCCCCGGCCTCCACGGCCAGCCGCACGGTCTGCTCCAGCGAGTACTTGTCCGTGACCGCGCGCATCTGGAGGTCGTCGGTGACCACCACGCCCGTGAAGCCCAGGTCCCCGCGCAACAACCCGGTGGTGACCCGCCAGGACAGGCTGGCCGGATACTCCGGATCCAGGGCCGCGTTGAACACGTGCGCGGTCATGACCATGTCCACGGCGCCCTGGCCGATGAGCGTGCGGTAGGGCGAGAGCTCCGAGGGGTCCCAGGTGGCGGTCACGTCGGTGAAGCCGAGGTGGCTGTCGCCCGCGGCGCTGCCGTGGCCCGGGAAGTGCTTGAGGCAGGAGAGCACCCCGGCCGAACCGAGGCCCTGGGCAAAGGCCCGGGCATCCCGGGCCACGCGCCCGGGGTCGGCCGAGAAGCTGCGGCCCAGGGCCCCGATGGCCGGGCTCTGCGGATTCACGTTCAGGTCCGCGCAGGGCGCGAAATCCAGGTTGAAGCCCACCCCGGCCAGCACGCGGCCCATGTCCTCGCCGGTGGCGCGCACCCGGGAGGAATCGTTCCACCCGCCCATCTCCGCGGCCGAAGGGAAGTCGCGGAAGCCGTTGCGGGCCTTGAGCCGCTGCACCCGGCCGCCCTCCTGGTCCACGGCCACGAACAGCGGCATCCTGGCCCGGGCGGAAAGGAAGGACACCAGGCGGCGCACCTGTTCCGGGCTCTGGATATTGCGCTCCGGCCGCTTGAGCAGCACGTCGTAGTCGAAGAGCACCACCCCCCCCACGCGGCCCTGGGCCACGTCCCGGACAATGGCCGCGTCCTCGGAGAGATCCAGGCCGCGGAAGCCCACCAGGATCATCTGTCCGGCCATGTCCTCCAGGCTCGCGGGCGAGGCCAGGCTTGGCCCTGCGCAGAATACGAGGCAGAACACGGCACAAATTGTCATCTGCCACCTGGCGGCTCGCATTCCCAGGATATCAAGACGCCGCATGGATTCCCTCCAGGATAATTATTTTCTCTTCCATTTTATGGCGCGAAATCCAGCCAGAAGCGTTCTGATTATCGCTTTTTTGCCGCAAAACCCATCCTTTTTGCCCACCCAAACAGCAACAACCCGGATTACGCATCGTAAACCAGCAGACGGATGTCGAAAAAAACCATTTTGTCGCTGAATGTTTGCAAATAATTATGAATCAAACCGGTACTTGATTTTTTTGTACCATATTGGCACCATATAAAATACGCTGGGGGGTTTGCATGGACATTTTTTGTTAAAAAAATGAAAATCACCACCAAGTTGACGGTCAGCAGCCTTGCCTTTGCCCTGCCCATAGCTGTGTTGCTCTATTTCATGGTCGCGGGCGTGAACGCAAGCATCCGCTTCTCGACCATGGAGCTCTACGGCGACGCCTACCAACGCCCCCTGGAGAAGCTCCTGGAGGCCCTGCCCGCGCACCAGCGCCTGCTCACGCGCATGAGCCAGGGCGTCTCCGGGCTGGACACCCAGCTGGCCGACGTCCGCCGCCGCGCGGACCAGGCCTTTGCCGAACTCAAGGAGGCCAGCAGCCTCTACGGCGAGGACCTCCAGTTCACCGACGAG
>DIWE01000026.1:72228-72399 GCA_002423435.1 Clostridiales bacterium UBA6114 | reverse complement strand
GCCAGAACCAGATGTGGGCCGCCCAATTCTACAAATTCGATCACCCCAACTCCTTCATCACCTCCGGGGGCCTGGGGGCGATGGGATTCGGGTTCCCCGCCGCCATCGGCGCCCAGGTCGCCTGCCCGGACCGGACGGTGGTCGATATCGCCGGCGACGGCAGCATCCAGA
>DIWE01000026.1:0-72155 GCA_002423435.1 Clostridiales bacterium UBA6114 | reverse complement strand
TGAAGCTGGCCGAGGCCTACGGCGCCGTCGGCATGCGCACGGACAAGCCCGAGGAGGTCAAGCCGCTCCTGACGAAAGGGCTGCACACCGAGGGCCCCGTCATCATGGATATCCGCGTCGAACCCGAGGAAGGGGTTTATCCCATCGTAAAACCCGGCGCCCCGCTGACGGAGATGGATCTCGGAAGGCAGGCCGTCCCGAAACCATAGAGACAGAAAGGTTCCGTTCCCATGAGCAAGAGAGAAGCCGCCATATCGATCGTCGTCAACAACAAGCCTGACGTGCTGGCAAGAATTGCCGGCACCTTCAGCGGCCGCGGGTTCAACATCGAGAGCATCTCGGCCAATGTCACCCGGGATCCCGCGATCACCAAGATCATCATCACGACGATCGGCACCCAGGAAACGATCACCAAGATCGAAAAGCAGATCAACCGGCTCGTGGACGTCCTCATCGCCCGCGATATCTCGGTCGACGAGACCGTGCAGCGGGAAATGCTTCTCATCCGGATGAAGCCCGCGGCGGCCGATCGGAATGACCTGTACAAGGCCGTCATCACGAACGGCTGGAAAATCATCGGCCAGGACGACGTGTACCTCTTTATCGAGGTCACGGGAGAACGGGAGGACATCGACCGGGCGCTGGCCGTGCTGGAGCCCCTCGGCATGGAGGATTTCAGCCGCACGGGCACCGTCGTTATTGAGCGCCGGGGGACGTGACTCTGTTCCGGCCGGTCCGGAAATCGTCCCGGATATGAAGCGCCGCCGCCTTCGCGGCGCGCTTTTCATTTTTTCTTACCGCAAGCATTGCATAACAAAGGAGGTTACCATGGCAAAGATCCAGATCGGAAAAGTGAGCGAGGACGTCGTCACCGCGGAGGAATTTCCTCTGCAGAAGGCCCGCGAGGTCTTGAAGAAGGAAACGGTGGCGGTCATCGGTTACGGAGTTCAGGGGCAGGGCCAGGCCCTGAACATGCGGGACAACGGCATCAGCGTCATCGTCGGAGAGGGCGATTATTCCTGGAAGAAGGCCATTGCCGACGGTTTCGTGCCCGGCGAGACGCTCTTCCCGCCCGAGGAAGCCGCCGCCCGCGGCACGATTCTTCAGTACCTTATGTCCGACGCCGGCCAGAAGGAGATGTGGCCGGAGTTGAAGCCCCATTTGACCAAGGGGAAAGCCCTGTATTTTTCCCACGGGTTTTCCATCGTCTACAAGGAACAGACCGGCGTGATTCCTCCGGCGGACATCGATGTGCTCCTGGTCGCCCCCAAGGGTGCGGGCCGGACCGTGCGCGCCAACTTCCTGGCCGGCAGCGGAATCAACTCGAGCTACGCCGTCTTTCAGGACGCGACCGGAAAGGCGAAAGAACGCACCCTGGCCGTCGGCATCGCGATCGGTTCGGGCTATTTGTTCCCGACCACTTTCGAAAAGGAAGTCTTCAGTGATCTGACGGGAGAGCGCGGCGTTCTGATGGGTTGTCTGGCGGGCGTCCTGGAGGCCCAGTACAACCTCCTGCGCAAGCACGGCCACAGCCCCTCGGAGGCTTTCAATGAAACCGTCGAGGAGCTGACCCAGANNACTGCAGCACGACCGCCCAGCGCGGGGCGCTCGACTGGAAGAACCGTTTTCGCGACGCCGTCGTCCCGGTATTCGACGACCTCTACGAGCGCGTCGTCTCCGGAAAGGAAACGGCCGTCGTGCTGGACGTGAACAGCCAGCCCGGCTATCGCGACCGTCTCCAGAAGGAGCTCGACGAGATCAAAAACAGCGAGATGTGGCAGGCCGGTGCAGCCGTGCGTTCGCTGCGCCCGGAACGGCGGAAGAAGAAATAGGGCGGATCTTTTTCACCGCTTCATAAAAAAGATGCCCGGCA
This sequence comes from Clostridiales bacterium UBA6114, assembly GCA_002423435.1. GTDB lineage: Bacteria > Bacillota > Clostridia > Oscillospirales > Butyricicoccaceae > UBA6114. The sequence continues at coordinate 70,282 of DIWE01000026.1, read as the reverse complement.
TGCAGGTGCGTGCCGGGCATCTTTTTGCGCTCGTGCCGGTTTCAGGATTGCTCTGCCGACCATCGGTACCGGTCTTCGAGCATCTCGTTGATGCTTTCCATGACGATCCGGGTCACCGCCTCGAATTGCTCGCGATGCTTCAGCTGGGATTCGCGCGACAGCAATTTGAACGGCTCGCCGATCCGGAACGGCTTGAACTTTCCCTCCAGCGACAGCGGCTCGCCGATGCGGTAGACGATCCGTCCGCTGCGGGCGAAGGGCAGGCTGTCGGGATACACCTGCTCGGAGTTGTTGCAGCCGACGGGGACGACTTTCTTCCCGGTATAGAGGGCAAGCTGGGCGAGCCCGGTCCGCCCCTGTCCCAGCTGGACCGAACGCGTACCTTCGGGAAAGATGATCAGGTTCAATCCCTTTTCGTAAAGGGCGTTGCAGCTGAGGTCCGCAACCTTTTCCATGACCGCATCGTAGTAGCCGCGCAGGGCCTCTGTAAATCGATCCGCCATGGCGGTGAGGGCCTCGGCTGCCGCCGCCGGATAGGCGGACATCTGTCCGTACTTCCCGCCGAACATCTCCCGGAATTGCCCCCCCATGGCCGCGAGGGCCTCGGCCGCCGCCGCCGGATAGGCCGATACCTGTTCATACTTGCCGTCAATCACGTCCTTGATCGCCCGGTAGAGGGATTTGTCCATCCTCTGTTGGAATCGCTTCCGATAGAATTCCTCAAGAAGATACCCCATGGAGGGAACGGGAATGCCGTTGCACAGGTCCAGTCCCTTGCCCAGGAGGGCGTTGCGGTAGTACTTCCCCTTCACCCAGACTGTCGTGAAGGGGAACTCCTTCATTCGCCACAGCTCGTATTGGAACGGCCAGTAATTAAAGCGGTCCGTGTGGTTCATCGCAAAGATGACGTTTTCTCCGCGCGGGATCCGCTCGGCGCCCTCCAGGCGGATATCCACCTTCTGGAACCAGCGATAATTCGGCGTGAGCAGCAGATTCGCCACGATCCGCTGGCCGATGGGGTTCTTCGCCAGCTTGATTTTTTTCAGATACTCCAGGTCAACCATCATCTTGTCCCTCGTCTTGCCCTTCCTTCTTATGAGTTGGCCGGCGCCGTGTCGCTTTGCAGCCGGACCAGGATGTCCCGCACCCGCGCGAGTTCCTGCTGCGTATCCACTTCCACGGAATCGAATTCCGTCACGGCGACCTTGATGCGGTAACCGAATTCCAGTGCCCGCAGCTGTTCCAGTGCCTCCAGCTTTTCCAGCGTCCCGCCGGGCAATCCGGCAAAGGTGTCCAGGAAACTGCGCCGGTAGGCGTAGATTCCGTGATGCTTGTAATAGTCGGCATGAAGCCCCGCGTCGCGCACATAGGGAATCGTCGCCCGCGAAAAATAGAGAGCGAATCCCTGCGCATCCACGGCGACCTTCACGGCGTTGGGATGGGAGATCTCCTCCTCCCGGACGATCCGGTAGATCAGGGTGGACATCGGGACGGCAGGATCTGCCTGGAGCGGTGCGACCACCTGATCGACCTGAACGGGCTCGAACAGCGGCTGATCGCCCTGGATGTTCACAACGATGTCCCCGCCCGCCAGATCCAGGCCGGAGACGGCCTCGGCGATCCGGTCGGTACCGGAGCGGTGCCGCGGCGACGTCATGATCGCCCGGCCCCCGAAGCGCTCGACCGCGGCGAAGATCCGCGCGTCATCCGTCGCCACGGCGGCATAGGTAACGAGAGGCGATCGCAGAACCCTCTCGTAGACGTGCTGGATCATGGGCTTGCCGAGGAGGTCCGCAAGGGGCTTCCCCTCGAACCGCGAAGAAGAATAACGGGACGGGATGATGCAGACGATCTTTTCCCTGTTCATAAGTAGGCATCCGCCTGAGCTAGGTGGCCCCGGACGTAATCCGCGACGGCCTCTTCGAGAGACCGGAATTTCATGCGGCAGCCGGCGGCGCGCAGCTTGCCCATCTGGGCCTGCGTGAGATACTGGTACTGGCCCCGGATCGACTCGGGCATCTCGATATAGTCGATCTGCGCCGGGCGCTCCATCGCTGCGAAGACGGCGTTAACGAGGTCGTTCCACGTCCGCGCCTTTCCCGTTCCCAGATTGAAGATGCCGTTGGCCTCGGGGTGGTCGAGGAACCATTTCAGGATCTCGACGACGTCCTTGACGTAAACGAAATCCCGCATCTGGCCTCCGTCGGGATAGGGCGCGCGGTAGGACTTGAACAGCCGGACGGTTCCCGTATCCCGGATCTGTTCGTAGGCCTTGTGGACGACGCTCCGCATATCCCCTTTGTGGTATTCCTGGGGGCCGAAGACGTTGAAAAATTTGATCCCCGCGACCTTCGTGTCCCACCCCTGCCGCAGGAGCCAGAGGTCGAAGACCTGTTTGGAGNNCGCCGTAGGTCGCCGCGGAACTGGCATAGACGAAGCGGATTCCCTTTTTCACCGCCCATTCGGCAAGATGTCGGGTGTAGCGGTAGTTGTTTTCCAGAAGGAAGTCGGCATCCCGTTCCGTCGTCGACGAACAGGCGCCCATGTGGATGATCGCCCTGACGGGAAAGGAGACCCGGTCTTCGAGAACCATGCGCAGGAAGGCGTCCTTGTGGAGATAGTCGACAAACCGGCGCTTGGCGAGATTCTTCCACTTGTCCGTCCCGCCAAGTTCGTCGACGACGACGATATCCTCCCTGCCGGCCGTGTTGAGATTCCAGACAAGGGCGCTGCCGATGAAGCCGGCGCCGCCGNNCTGCCCGTAGGGGCGCTTTGGAGATTTTTCGCGGCGCCCTGCCTTCGCAGCGTCGCGGGCTAAAATGCCACTGTCCCGGCATCGGCATGGTTCGTCAGGCTCACCATGACACACGCTCATGTCACCCTGAGCTTGCCGAAGGGTGCAGGGTCGAAAAAGATCCACGCGACCTGGGGCAGGACTTTTTTCACGATACTCACAGGGCGCGCGCCGCCTTGGCGATCGCCTGACGGATCCCGTCGATCTTCTCCTGCGGCATGAGAACCGACATCCCCATGGTCAGCGTCCTGCCGAGGATGTCTTCCGCCCGCGGGATGTCCTTGCGGTCATAGACGGGCGGGCGGCTGTTCATGGGGCTTTCGAAGGGGAAGCGCTTCGAATTGGCGGTGGAGCGGGCCAGGAAGTGCTCCCAGTTGGGAACGTAGTGCCAGAGGTTGTCCTTCCAGCAGACGGTGTCGAGCCCGGCCTCCTTGAGCGCCTTCTGATACCGGCGCCGCAGGTCTTCGCTCGGCAGATTGAAGCTCAGGAAGGTCGCCGAGTCGCCTTCCGGATCCGGCAATTCCCGGAAGCCGACGCCCTTGATCTCGGCGAGGGCGTCTTTGATGGCCTTCTTGTTCTTCTTCTGGAGGGCGATGAGACCGTCGAGCTTGCGCAGTTGCGCCAGGCCGAGCGCCCCCTGCAGCTCGTTCATCCGGTAGTTGAATCCGAGGATCGTCCTGCCTTCCATGGCGCGGCTCACGTTGGGATTGTGGTCGTGACCGTGGTCGTGGTACCACTCAGAGCGCAGATACAGTTCCCGGTTGTTCGTGATCACCATCCCGCCTTCGCCCGTCGTCACCGTCTTGACATAATCGAAGCTGAAGCTCCCCATGTCGCCGAAGGTGCCGAGCTTTCTGCCGCGGAACGATGCCCCGCATCCCTGGGCGTTGTCTTCCAGGACGAGGATGTTCCGGCGCCGCGCCGTCTCGACGATCCGGTCGATGTGCGCGGCCGATCCGCACATGTGCACGGGGATGACGGCCTTCGTGGCCGGCGACATCTTTCGCTCGATATCATCGGGATCGAGGTTCAGCGTCTCGTCGATATCCGCCATGACGGGAACCGCCCCCATTTCGAGGACGGATTCATAGGTCGCCAGAAAGGTAAAGGCCGGCACAATGACTTCATCGCCGGGGCAGACGTCCATCGCCGTGAGCGCCACCTTCAGCGCCGCAGAGCCCGAAGTCACGCCGAGGGCGAACTTCGCCCCGCAGTATTTCGCAAAGTCTTCTTCGAACTGGCGCACCTTGTAGATCCCGCGGCGTTCCTTGTCGAAGCCGTATCGCATCAGGATGCCCGTCTCCAGGACCTCCTGCACTTCCTTCATTTCTTCCTTGCCGATCAGTTCAGCGCCTGCCATAGATGTTCCTCCAATAAAATTCAGCCTTTTTCAACGGTTTCTAGAAAGCCCCGCTGTAGATCTCGACCGCGTCTTCCGGCGTTACCTTCCGGGGGTTGTTTGCCAGCGGCCGTGCGACGGTCATGGCCGTCTTGGCCATTTCCGGAAAGTCGTCCTGGGATACGCCGAAATCCTCCAGCGTCTTGGTGATCCCGCAGTCCTCGATCAGCGCCTCCACGGCCTCCACGGCCAGGTAGGCGGCCTCACGCACAGGCAGGTCCTCGACAGCCTCGCCCATCGCCTCGGCGACGAGGGCGAACTTCTCCAGCGCCCCCGGCAGGTTGAAGGACATCACATGGGGGAGGAGGATCGTGTTGGCGAGCCCGTGCGGCACACCGTAGCGCCCCCCGAGCGGATAGGACAGCGAATGGACGGCCGTGACGCCGGCGTTGGCGAGACCGAGTCCGCCGTAGAGGCTCCCCAGAAGCATCGCCTCGCGGGCCTGCAGATTCGATCCGTTGTGGACGCAGGTCCGCAGGTTTTCCGCGATGAGGCCGATCGCCTCCAGCGAGACCATCTCGCTCATGGGAGAGGCGATGATGGAGGTATAGGACTCGATCGCGTGGCACAGGGCGTCCAGTCCCGTGGAGGCGGTCGCCTCCGGCGGGAGCGTCAGCGTCAACTCCGGGTCCAGGAGCGCAACCTCGGGATACAGATAGGGGCTGTTCATGCCCTCCTTCTTCTTGAGATCCTTGCGGATGAAGACCGAGGTGAAGGTAACTTCACTGCCCGTTCCCGCGGTTGTGGGAACCATGATCTTGGGCAGGCCCGGAGCGGGAATCTTGTTGAGGCCGAGGAAATCGAAGGCTTTGGCGCGGTTCGCGGCGAGAACGGCGATCGCCTTGGCCGTGTCCATGGCGCTGCCGCCGCCGATGCCGACGACGCAGTCCGCCTTGGCCTTCCCGGCGGCTTTTGTCCCCTCGTCCGCCAGTTCCAGCGGCGGTTCGCCCTCGACGCGGTCGAAGAGCGTACAGCGGACGCCTTCCTTGTCCAGCAGGGCGGCAACCTTCTCGGCCATGCCGGTTTTTGCCAGCGGCCGGTCGACGACGACCAGGGGGCGGCTTGCTCCCAGTTCCCGGATAGCGGTCGCAAGCGAAGCGAATGACCCGCATCCGAAGACAATCTTTTTCGCACCCGTAAAGGTAAAAATAGTATTCATATCAGCATCCTTCCATGACCAAGCGGATAGAAAACGTCTTTCTCATAAGGATCATGCCGGCGAAAGTCAAGGAATTTTGTTCCGCACCTCCGCGTGCTCTTCGGCCGATCGCAAGGACGGTCTCCCGCGGGGCGGGGGAATCGCCGCAAACCTCAAGATCCGCCCGCGGATCCGTCATTTTTCATAGCGGATCCGGTAGATGACGCCGGCACGGTCGTCGGAAACAAGCAGGGCGCCGTCCGGCATTTCCAGGAGATCCACGGGTCGCCCGAAGACGAGCCCGTCCTGAAGCCACCCCTCCGCAAAGGTTTCGTAACGGACGGCCCTGCCGCCTTTCATTCTGACGAGCGTAATCCGGTAGCCCAGAGGCGTGGAACGGTTCCACGATCCGTGCTCCGCGATCAGGACCTGATTCCTGTAGGCCGGCGGGAACAGGTTGCCGCGGTAGAAACGCATCCCGAGGGCGGCGACGTGGGGACCGAGTGCCATGGCCGGCGGGCTGAAATCCGGGCAGCTTTTTTCTTTTCCGTACTCCGGGTCCGGGATGCCGTTCCCATGGCAATAGGGGTAACCGAAGTGCATCCCCATTCGCGGGGCGCAGTTCAGTTCGTCAGGGGGCAGGTTGTCGCCCATCCAGTCCCGTCCATTATCGGTAAACCAGAGCTCCTTCGTCTGCGGATGCCAGTCGAAACCCACCGTGTTGCGGACTCCGCGGGCAAAGATCTCAAGCCCCGTGCCGTCGCGGTTCATCCTCATGATGGAGGCGTAGCGGGGGTCCCCGCTCTCGCAGATGTTGCACGGGGCGCCGACGGGGACATAGAGCCTGCCGTCGGGGCCGAAGCGGATGAATTTCCAGCCGTGGTGCCGGTCCTTCGGAAAGCTGTCGTTGACGACGGCCGGTGTCGGAGGATCGCCAAGCCGGGTCTCGATATCGTCGAAACGCAGGATGCGATGGACCTCCGCAACGTAGAGGGCATTGCCCATGAAGGCCACGCCGTTGGGCATGTTGAGCCCTCTGGCAAGAGGAATCACCTCTTCGGCCTCGTGATCTCCGTTCCGGTCCCGCAGGGCGTAAACGACGCCCTCTTTCCGGGTGCCTACGAACAAGGTCCCCCCGGGGCCAAGGGCCATGGAGCGGGCCCCCGGGACGTTACGGGCGTAAAGGGCGATCCGGAATCCCGGCGGCAGGGTGATTCTCTGCTCCTGCGCCGCCGCGCCAAGCGATATTCCCTCACCGGGGAATACGGTGAACAGAGAGCACAGGACGACGATGGCCGATAGGTAACGCATCATGGATCCTGCCCTCCTCTCCTTCGACCGACTGCTGCCGTTGAACTCCCGGGATCCTCTCTTCGGTCACGGCCGGTCTTTCTTCCGTCCGTGCTCCGCGTACCAGTCGAGCTGCCGGCAGATGCCGCGGAAGATCTTGACCTCCTTGGCATACACCCCCGTCCGCCCGAAGAACCGCCGCAGATGAGCCATCCAGTATTCCGGGTTCTGGGGATTCAAGAACCCGATTTTCGAGAGCAATGCCTGCATCGCATCGTACATCCCCTCCATCTCCCCCCCCGAGGCGAGGCGAGGCGTGAAGGTGGTCGACTGCCTTTGCGCAACGAACAGTTCGTAACAGAGGATCATGACCGCGTGAGAGAGGTTCAGGGACCGATAGCGCGGCGAGCTGGGAATCGTTACAAGCATCTGGCAGAGGCGGACCTCTTCGTTCGAGAGTCCCGTGTCCTCGGGTCCGAACAGGAGCGCCACCTCATTTTTCTGCGAAATCTCGACAACCCGCTCGGCCATGGCCCTGGGAGTATGAACGGGGCCGCGGGCCGATCCCGTCCGCGCCGTCGTCCCCACGACGAAACGAAAAGGTGCGAGGGCCTCTTCGGCGCTCTTCGCCCAGCGGATATTGTCCACGAGATCGGCGGCGAAGTGGGTGGACATCGTCTTCATCGCCTCTTCCTCGAGGGGCTCCTCCCCCGGCACGACGACGAGACGGGAAAGCCCCATGTTCTTGGCGCACCGGGCGACGGAGCCGACATTGCCGGAATATTTCGGCCGGCACAGAACGACCGTGATATTCTTCTTTTCGACGCTCAAATTCACAAGCCACCTGTCCCTCCCGGGTCGCAAAAGAACTTTCCCGAGGCACGATCGATGCTTACCATATTTCCCGTTGTCCGTCGATGACGACTCTGGTATCTGATACTCATGCAAAAGGACTGGCAGACGCCGCTGATCGAAGGCGCGGACGAACTGGGACTGGAACTAACGGAACTTCAGACGCAGCAACTTGCGCGCTACCTGCAGGAACTCTTTCACTGGAACGCGGTCTTCAACCTGATCTCGTCGAAGACGACGCCGGAAGCGGCGATCGGCCACATCCTCGACTGTCTGAGCATCGTTCCCCATCTCCGCCATAGCCGGGGACCCTTGCTGGATCTGGGTTCGGGCGCAGGGTTTCCCGCCATTCCGCTGAAAATCGCCCTGCCCGATCTTGCCGTCCGCATGGTCGAATCCACGAGAAAGAAGACCTCCTTCCTGCACCAGACGATACGCCTGCTGGATCTCAAAGGAATTTCCGTGCTCCAGGAGCGGGCGGAAAGGCTGGCCGAAGACCCTGAAAACCGCGGCGCCTATTCCATCGTGATATCAAGAGCCACATTCCAGCTGCCTGATCTGCTCCGCATCGGTGCGCCTTTTCTGGCGCCGGACGGCATTCTGCTTGCGATGAAGGGGCCCCGCCCCGCAGAGGAGATCCAGGAAGCCGAACAAAACCGCACTCTTTTGGGCATGTCCGGCCCCGCCGTCCATTCCGTTCTTCTGCCTCGCCGAGGCGGAGCCCGCACGATCATTCTTTACGGTGCCGGCAAAGGGTCCTTTGCTCCCAGGCAACGTTAAATTTTCTCCTGTAATATTCATGTGTTAGGCATTCTCTTTTCCGGTGAAAAAATCCTTTTTTTCCCTTCTCAAAGACACCGTTTTGTGTTAGCTTATGCTGCCTTTTTTCCCAGGCCTACGTTAGGGGTCTCATTAACAAAATGGCGTGTAAAATCATATGCTTGGCGAATCAGAAGGGCGGCGTCGGCAAAACGACGACGGCCGTCAATCTCGCCGCCTGCCTCGCCACCGCCGAACGGCGGACGCTGCTTGTGGATTGCGACGCGCAGGGGAACGCGTCAAGCGGTCTGGGAATCGACCGGGAATCGCTGCGCGGCCGAAATCTCTATCATGCCCTCATCGACGGGGTGCCGATTTCGGATGTGATCCGGCCTACGCAGCTCAAGCATCTCGACATCGTGCCCGCCGATCAGGATCTGATCGGCGTGGAGATCGAGTTCGTCGCGCTGGAAGATCGGGAGAAGAAGCTTCGCCACTCCCTGAGGAACACCGGCATCGATTATGATTTCATCGTGCTGGACTGCCCGCCTTCTCTGGGTTTTTTGACCATCAACGCGCTTGTCGCCTCCGATTACCTGATCGTGCCGATGCAGTGCGAGTTTTACGCCATGGAGGGACTGGGCCTGCTCCTGAACACCGCCCGGCTGGTGAGGGAACGATGGAATCCGTCGCTCCGCCTGGGAGGGATTCTGCTGACGATGTTCGATGCGCGCAATCTCCTGTCCCACCGCGTGAGCGAGGATGTGAAACGCCACTTCGGCAGCAAGGTCTTTCGGACCGTGATTCCCAGAAACGTCCGTCTCTCCGAGAGTCCGTCCCACGGACTTCCGATCGTTCTGTACGATATCCGTTCGAAGGGCGCTGCCGCATACATGGAATGGACGCAAGAAATTCTCAACAACGGGAGGATCTGATGCCGGCCAAAGACAAGCTCGGCAGGGGATTGGGCGCGATGTTTCCCCACCTGTCTCGGGATATTGGAGAAAAATCGAACTTCCTGCAGTGCGGAATCGAGGATCTGTGTCCCAACCGTTTCCAGCCGCGGAAGACCTTCCGGGACAGTGAACAGAAAAAGCTCGTCGATTCCATCCGTGAGAAGGGGATCATCCAGCCGATCGTCGTGCGACGTCTGGAGCGCGGCTACGAGATCATCGCCGGGGAGCGGCGATGGCGGGCGGCGCAGTCCGCCGGACTCCAGGAAGTCCCCATCGTGGTGCGCGACGCCGCCGACGCCGATATGGCGGAAATCTCCCTGATCGAGAACCTGCAGCGGGAAGACCTTAATCCCCTCGAAGAGGCGGAGGCCTATCAGACGCTGATGGATCGCTTCGGGATGTCCCAGGACAGTCTTTCCACCCGTGTGGGACGCGATCGCTCGACGATCGCCAATACCCTCCGTCTGCTTAAGCTTCCCCCGGAGGTGAAAAAAGAGTTGGCCGACAGACGTCTGACGGAAGGGCATGCACGGGCCCTGCTGGCTTTGGAATCCGTTCGTTCTCAGGTGTCCGCCCTGCGCGATATCCTCAGGAAGGGGCTTTCCGTGCGCGAGACGGAGCGCCTGGTCAAGACGTTATCCAAGGCGGCGCCGGCGCGAAAAGCAGCACGGCAGGATGGTCATCTGCTCGACACGGAACGGAAACTCTCCTCGAAGCTCCTCGCCAAGGTCAGGATCAGACAGGGGAAAAAATCCGGCGCCATCGAGATCGCCTTCGGATCGCTTCAGGAACTGGACCGATTGATCCGGTTCTTCCTGGATGCGGCTGCGCTGTGATGGCGGCGGCATGAAATCGTATCAACAGCTGTTGATAGCTTGTTTATAACATCGGTGAGTGAAGTCCTATGACATGGGAAAAAAGTCTTCAAATGATTCGGGGAAAGGTCAGCCAGCAGAATTTTGAGACCTGGATCCGCCCGATCCGGCTCGTTGCCGTCGAAGGAGAAAATGTATCGCTGGCCGTTCCGAACCGGTTCTTTAAAGACTGGCTCATGGAGAATTATCTGCCGCTTCTCCAGGAGACCCTCTCCTCGGCGGTCGGACAGAGCATCAATATCCAATTCGTCGTCGGCCAGACAAAAGAGAAATCCGGATCTTCCGCCCGCCGGCAGGACTCCAAGAAAACCGTTGTGCAGGAGAAGGCGGCCAAGCCTGCGATTCATCCGTCACTCAACCCCCAGTACAGCTTTGAGCGCTTCGTCATCGGCGCCTGCAATCAGTTCGCCCATGCCGCATCCATGGCCGTCGCGGAGCAGCCGGCCAAGAACTACAACCCGCTTTTCATCTACGGCGGCGTCGGCCTTGGCAAGACCCACCTGCTCAATGCCATCGGCCTCCATACCCTGTCGATCTATCCGGAAACAAATGTCGTCTATGTCTCCGCAGAAGAGTTCATGAACGAGCTGATCAACTCCATCCGTTACGATCGCATGCAGAAATTCCGCGAAAAATATCGCAATATTGACTCGCTCCTCATCGACGACATCCAGTTTATCGCCGGAAAGGAACGCACACAGGAAGAATTCTTCCATACCTTCAATACTCTGCACGATTCTGGCAAGCAGATCGTCGTGACAAGCGATAAATTCCCGAAGGACATTCCAAACTTGGAAAGCCGGCTGCGTTCGCGTTTCGAGTGGGGACTGATTGCGGACATCCAGCCGCCTGAGATCGAAACCAAGATCGCCATCATCGAGAAGAAGAGCCAGGAAATCCACATCGATCTGTCCAGCAGCGTGGCCCACTACATTGCTTCGCAGGCGGAATCGAACATCCGGGAGTTGGAGGGTTACCTGATCCGTATCAGCGCTTATTCTTCGCTGACGAACCGGCCCATCAACATGGAGCTCGTTCGGGAGGTTCTTAAGAAGATCCTCAAACAGCATGAAAAGCAGGAAGTGACGATCGACCAGATCCTGAAGGCGGTATCCGCAAAGTTCAATTTAAAACTGTCGGATATCAAGTCTCAGAAGAAAAACAAGAACTTCGTTCTCCCCCGGCAGATTGCGATGTATCTATCCAGGAAACTGACAACAGCATCCTTTCCGGACATCGGCGAGAAGATCGGCGGGCGGGATCACTCAACGGTCATTTACTCGAACAATAAGATTTCAAAGGCGGTCGAATCGAACCAACAGATAAAGAAGACTGTCCAGGAAATTGAAAATGAGATCCTTCACAGGGGCTAACAGAAACGTCCAGAGGGAATCAACAGCTGGAAAATGCCCATAATATTAATTTCACAGGAGTTTCATAGATGCTCAACAGAATGAACAGGGCTTATTACGACTACTATATTTTCTTATTTACAATCCAATCTTATAAAAAAAGAAAGGATGGGTAGACAATGAAATTTCAAATTTCCCGCGAGGCATTCCTTCAGGGCGTACAAAAAACGCTGGGGGTCGTTGAAAAGAAGACGACCATGCCCATCTTGAGCCATGTGCTCGTCCGGGCGCAGGACGATCGGATTTCCATCGCCGCGACCGATCGCGAAATCGGGCTGGTGACAAGTTTTGCGGCGGAGATCGAGAAACCCGGAGAGGTGATGCTTTCGGCAAAAAAACTCTACGAGATGGTGCGTGAAATTCCCGGGGACACCATCCAGGTGGAGAGCAGGGAAAACCATCAAGTGTCTCTGCTTTCCCAGAAGTCCGTCTACAAGATGATGGGTCTTCCCGCGGACGATTTTCCCAAGATCATGGAGGAGGAAGATATTCCCATGGCTCCCATCGCCCCGGGGGCTCTTCGGGAGATGATCCGCAAGACCTTCTTTGCCATGTCGGTGGATGAAACGAGAAAGAACCTCAACGGAGTCTTCTTTGAGGCGGAGGCGGAGGGGGAAATCTGTCGTGTCGGGATGGTTGCGACGGACGGTCACCGGCTTTCGCTGGCGATCGAGGAGATCCCGAAATTTCTGACGCTGGAAAAAGGGGTGGTGATTCCGCGCAAGGGGATCATGGAAATCCGGAAGCTCGTCGATACGAATCCGGAGGATTTGCGGTTCGGGATTCGTCAGGGCATGTGTATATTGAAGACGTCCGATACGATTCTCAAGGTGTCGCTGGTGGAAGCGGAATATCCGGATTACCGGAGGATTCTGCCGAAGGAAAAAGGGTCGGTAATTCTACTGAAGAGGGATGAATTTCTTCAGGCGCTGAGGAGGATGAGTGTTATCTCATCGGATCGGTACAGCGGCGTCATCCTCGAACTGAAGGAAGGAAGGATGATCATGACATCGACCAACCCGGACGTGGGAGAAGCGAGCGATGAGATGGACGTCCCCTACCGGGACAAGGAGATCCGTGTCGGCTACAATGTGCACTACCTGATGGAAGCGGTGGAGGTCGTCGATGGAGAATCCCTGGAATTTGAAATCGGCGTGGGAATGAAACCGAGCGTCGTTCGCCAGGCAGGGAACGATCGCTACTTCTGCATGATCATGCCTTTGAAAGTCTGATGGAGAGCGATAATAATTTATGATGGAAAAGGAAATCTACGGCGCAGACAGTATCAAGGTTCTGGAAGGTCTTGAGGCGGTTCGCAAACGTCCCGCCATGTATATCGGCAGCACCGGCCGCGAGGGACTGCACCATCTGGTTTATGAAATCGTGGACAACAGTATCGACGAAGCAGCGGCGGGCTTCTGCGATACGATTTCGGTAAAGATCCGTACGGACAACAGCGTCACCGTGGATGACAACGGACGCGGTATTCCCGTCGATATGCACAAGACGGAGGGCGTATCGGCTGCGGAGGTGGCCCTGACCAAGCTCCATGCGGGCGCGAAATTCTCCAACGACAGCTACAAGATTTCCGGTGGACTTCACGGCGTCGGCGTATCCGTCGTCAATGCCCTTTCCTCCTATCTGGAGCTGGAGGTCCGAAGAGACGGCGGTGTCTATACGCAGTCTTACGCAAGGGGCGTTCCCACGGCGCCGCTCGAGAAGGTGGGCAATACCAAGTCAAGGGGAACGAAGATCACGTTCCGGCCCGACGAGGAGATTTTCGAGGATATCGAGTTCAGCTATGACACCCTGGCAAACCGGCTGCGTGAACTGGCCTTTCTCAACTCCGGCGTCAAGATCACGATGCTCGACGAGCGGACGGACCGCAAGAGCGAGTTCTGCTACCGGGGTGGAATCGTGTCGTTCGTCGAATATCTCAACCGGAGCAAGAAGGTCCTGCACAAGGACCCGATCTTCATCTCCGGAGAGCGGGAAGACTGCATCGTCGAGGTGGCGCTGCAATACAACGATACCTACACGGAGAATATCTTCTCTTTTGCCAACAGCATTAACACGACGGAGGGCGGGACGCATCTGATCGGCTTCCGTTCGGCCCTGACCCGTGTCTTCAACAACTACGCCGTGAGCAGCAATCTCCTCAAAAACGGCAAAGAATCGCTCAAGGGGGAAGATCTCCGCGAAGGGCTGACGGCGGTCATCAGCGTGAAGATCAAGAACCCCCAGTTCGAGGGCCAGACCAAAACGAAGCTCGGCAACAGCGAGGTCCGCGGACTCGTGGAAGGGGTCGTCTACGACAAGATCGGCAGTTATCTCGAGGAAAATCCGGGGATTTCCAAGCACCTGCTGAACAAGTGCCTGGATGCGGCACGCGCCCGGGAAGCGGCGCGCCGCGCCAAGGAACTGACGCGCCGCAAGAGCGCGCTCGAGGTGGGGGCGCTTCCCGGGAAACTGGCCGATTGCCAGGAAAAGGACCCGGCGCAGAGCGAACTGTATCTGGTGGAAGGGGACTCCGCAGGCGGATCGGCAAAACAGGGACGGGACCGCAAGAACCAGGCGATCCTCCCGCTGCGCGGCAAGGTGCTCAACGTGGAGAAGGCCCGCTTCGACAAGATGCTCCAGAACGAGGAAATCAAGGTGATGGTTACCGCCCTCGGTACCGGCATCGGCGAGGGCGATTACGATATCAGCAAGCTCCGCTATCACAAGGTCATTATCATGACCGATGCGGATATCGACGGCTCTCACATCCGCACGCTGCTCCTGACCTTCTTCTTCCGCCAGATGAGGGAACTCGTCGACCGGGGATTTCTGTACATCGCCCAGCCCCCGCTCTTCCGCATTGTCGACAAGAAGATTGAAAGCTACATCCACAACGAAGAAGAGATGCAGGAATTCGTTCTCGGCAACGGCGTCGGCAAGGTTCGTCTGTTGCCGTCTGACGGCTCGGCACCCGTCACGGGCGCGCGTTTGAAGGCCCTTATCAAAAAGATGATGCGCATCGAAGGGATTCTGGACCGTTTCGAACATGAAGAGAAATCGCGGGAGGTCATCCGGATTCTCGCCGGCGACCCGGCGCTGAAAGAAGAAGATTTCAAGACGGAGGAGGTTCTCGGCAAGGTCGTCAAACGGACGGCCATGGCCGTCGGGAAGAACATCGAAGAAGCCTCCGTAGAGCCCGACCAGGAACACGGCCGGTTTCGGATGATCTTCACCATCCGCAACAACGGCCGGAGCGGGACGACATCCGTCGATCGCGATCTCCTGCGAGCCCCGTTATTTGCCGAAATCCGTACGATCCTGCAGCAGGTCGCTGCGGTCGGCGAGCCGCCTTACTCCGTAGCGGCAGGCGAGGGCGACGGGCTTCTGCAGAAGATCGAGGGAATGCCGGCCCTGGTTGCCTTTGTCATGGCCGAGGGAAAGAAGGGGCTGACGGTGCAGCGTTACAAGGGCCTCGGCGAGATGAACCCCGAGCAGCTGTGGGAGACGACGATGAACCCGGAAAACCGCACGCTTTTGAAGGTGGAGATGGCGGATGCCGTGTCGGCGGACGAAATTTTCACCATCCTGATGGGTGAAAAGGTGGAGCCCAGAAAGGAATTTATCGAGACCCACGCAAAGTATGTCACCAATCTGGATATCTGATCGCTTTCGAGAAAGAATAATTCTGGGAAAGGATGATTTTTTGTGAAAAAACTCTATAAAATTGAAGAAGGAAAGAAACTTCTTGGCGTTTGCGGGGGAATTGCGGAATATTTTAATATCGATGTCACGCTTGTCAGGCTTTTGACGGTTATTTTGTCTTTTTTCTGGTTTTCCGGCGTCATTATTTATTTTATTGCGGCGATTATTCTGCCGAATAAAAGCGATGTCGACAACGATTGACCTTTTGATGCCCGCAAAGCCGGCTGCAGTAAACCGGAGAGCCGCGGGTCTCTTTACTGTGCAAGGCCTTGTTTTTGCGCAGTGAATACTTTTTTGTTAACAACTAAGGATGAGTGAAAAATGAGCCTTGCCTTTGAAAACCAGAAAATAATCCCTGTCGATATCGAGAGGGAAATGAAAAAGTCGTATATCGATTACGCGATGTCGGTGATCGTGGGGCGGGCGCTTCCCGACGTGCGCGACGGCTTAAAGCCTGTCCACAGGCGAATTTTATACGCGATGTACGAGGACAATCTGACGCCGGACAAGCCGTACCGCAAATCGGCGACAACGGTCGGCAACGTTTTGGGCCGGTACCATCCCCACGGCGACGCCGCGGTCTACGATTCCATGGTGCGCTTGGCGCAGGACTTTTCTCTGCGCTATCCGCTTATAGACGGCCACGGCAACTTCGGCTCGATCGACGGACACCCCGCCGCCGCCTATCGATACACCGAGGCAAGAATGGCAAAGCTCGCTTTGGAGATGCTGACCGACATCGAAAAGGAAACCGTCGATTTTGATCCGAACTTCGACAACCAGAGAAAAGAGCCGACGGTCGTTCCCTCGCGCTTTCCGAACCTGCTTGTAAACGGCTCGTCGGGAATCGCGGTCGGAATGGCGACGAACATTCCGCCGCACAATCTTAATGAAGTGATCGACGCCGTCTGCCACGTGATCGACCACCCGGACGCGGCGCTTCCGGAAATCATGGAATTCATAAAGGGCCCGGATTTTCCGACGGGCGGCACGATTATGGGCCGCGTCGGGATCAGGGCCGCGTACGCGACGGGCCGAGGCCGCATACGGGTGCGCGCAAAGGCGGAAATCGAGGAAAACGGGCCGAACCGCTTTTTGATCGCGGTACACGAGATCCCGTACATGGTCAACAAGGCGCGGCTTGTCGAGTCGATCGCAAACCTCGTGCATGAAAAGCGCGTCGACGGCATTTCGGGCCTGCGGGACGAGTCCGACCGAAACGGCATGCGCATTGTCATAGAGCTCAAAAGGGACGCGAACCCCCAGGTTGTCCTGAATCAGCTTTACCAGTACACGCAGATGGAGGAGACCTTCTCGATCATCCTGCTCGCGATTTCAAACAGCGTGCCCAAGATCCTGACGCTGCACGAAATCATCGACCAATACATCGCGTTTCAGAAGAGCATTATAGAGCGCAGGACGAGGTACGACCTGAAAAAGGCGGAGGAGCGCGCACATATCCTGGAAGGGCTGCGCATCGCCTGCGACCATATCGACGAGGTCATCGCGATCATCCGTTCAAGCTATAACGACGCGAAGGCGCGCCTGATGGAGCGCTTTTCGCTGTCCGATATACAGGCGCAGGCCATTCTGGACATGCGCCTCGGGCGGCTCCAGGGCCTCGAGCGCGAGAAAATCGAAGAGGAATACTTAAATTTGCAGAATAAAATCTCGCAATATCAGGAAATCCTTTCGTCCGACCAGCTCCAGCTCGATATCGTCAAAAAGGAGCTTTTAGAGATCAAGGCCCGTTACGGCGACGAGCGCCGCACGGAGATTTCGGCGGTGGAAAACGAAATCGACATCGAGGATCTGATCGACGAGGAGGAGTGCGTCTACACGCTGACCCACTTCGGGTATATAAAGCGCATGCCGACGTCGACCTACCGCTCGCAGCGCCGCGGCGGGCGCGGGATCATTGGAATGACGACGCGGGAAGAGGATTTTGTCGAGACGCTTTTTACCGCGTCGACGCATGACACCATCCTGTTTTTCACAAACTATGGAAGGGTTTACAAGCTGAAAGGCTATATGATCCCGGAGTCGTCGCGCACGGCCAAGGGAATGAATATCGTGAACCTCCTGCAGATCGAGGGCGAGGAAAAGGTCACGGCCATGATCCCGGTCAAGGAATTCGAGGACGGGAAATACCTCGTGCTCGCGACGAGATGCGGCACGATCAAACGCATGGACTTAAAAGCGCTCGACACGGCGAGAAAAACGGGCGTGCGCGCGATTACCCTAAACGAGGGCGACGAGCTGATCGGCGTGCGCATGACCGACGGGACGGACAAAATCATTCTGGCGACGGAGGACGGGCGCGCGATCCGCTTTGACGAGAACGAGGTCCGCACAATGGGCCGCGACGCCGGCGGCGTGCGCGGTATCCGCCTTAAGAAGGACGACTATGTCGTCGGCATCGCCTGCGACAGCGAAGGGGAATACCTCCTTACCGCGACCGAAAACGGCTACGGCAAGCTGACGCCGGTGGCGGAGTATACCGAGCACCACAGGGGCGGGCAGGGCATCACGGCGCACAACCTCACGCAGAAGACCGGGACGCTGACCGGGATCATCGTGCTCAATTCCGAGGACAAGGATATCATGCTGATTACCGGCGACGGAACGATCATCCGGACCGGCGCCGACTCGGTGCGCGTCTGCGGCCGCGCTTCCCAGGGCGTCATCCTGATGCGGCTCGGCGAAGGCTCAAAGCTGATTTCCATTGCTTCCGCGACAAAGGAAGAAGAGGAAGAGTCCCCGGACGAGGGAAGCGAAGCCGGCGAAGCAGACGGGAGAAGCCCGGATGAAGAAGGTTAATATCTATACCGACGGCGCCTGCTCGGGAAACCCCGGGCCGGGCGGCTGGGGGGCCATTCTGGAATACAACGGGCTTGAAAAGGAGCTGTCGGGCGGAGAGATACAGACGACGAACAACCGGATGGAGCTTCTCGCCGTCATCGAGGCCTTGAAAAGCTTAAAGGAGCCCTGCGAGGTGTCCCTTTACTCCGACTCGAGCTATGTCGTCCGCGCGGTCAGCGAGGGCTGGGCCCTGAAATGGCAGGCAAACGGCTGGATGCGAAACAGCAAGGAGCCCGCCTTAAACGCCGACCTTTGGGAGGCGCTGCTTTCCCTCTTAAAGACGCATAAGGTGGAATTCATCTGGGTCAGGGGACACGCGGACAACGAGCGCAACAACCGCTGCGACGCCCTCGCGGTCAGGGAGTCGAGGCAGTTTGAAAGAAAAAAATAAATTAGGGGTTGAAATCTATACCAATAAGGTGTATATTGTGTTTGGACAAAACCCCGCAAAAGGTGCTGTTCGGATTCTCAAAAAGCCTTTGCGCTTTACGGGATCTTTCAAATTCGGCGCGCCGCTCGCTTTCATTCAGCGGCAGCCGCGGCATATGCCCTAAGGCTTTGATTGCGTTTCGGCCTGTATCGGCGTTTTGCTTAGAGCGGTGGATGGAGAGTGATATGGAACGTTTTGTATATGCGGACAACGCGGCGACTACACCGGTCTCCGAGCCGGTCCTTTCCGCGATGCTTCCGTATCTTGAGGGAAATTACGGAAACGCCTCTTCCCTGTATTCGATCGGCAGGTCGAGCCGAAAGGCGATCATGGAGGCGCGCGACAAGGTGGCCTCTTTGATCGGGGCGCAGAGCTCGGAGATTATTTTTACCGGCTCGGGCACGGAAGCGGACAACATGGCCTTAAAGGGCGTGCTGCACTCCAAAAAGGCGAGGGGCAGGCACCTGATCATTTCAACGATTGAGCATCACGCGATTTTGCACACGGCGAAGGCGCTTGAAAAGGAAGGGTTCTCGGTCACCTATCTCCCGGTGGACCATTTTGGGCTGATATCCCTCGAGGAGCTCAAAGCGGCGATCCGCCCCGACACGGCGCTTGTTTCCATCATGGCGGCGAACAACGAGGTCGGCACCATCGAGCCGGTCCGGGAGATCGGGGAGCTCTGCCGCGAAAATGGCGTCCTGTTCCACACCGACGCCGTCCAGGCGACGGGGCACATCCCGTTAAACGTAGCCGAGATGAAGATCGACCTGCTGTCGCTTTCAGGACATAAATTAAACGCACCCAAAGGGGTCGGCGCGCTTTTCATCCGCAAGGGGGTCCTGATCAATCCGATTATCGAGGGCGGCGGACAGGAGCGGAACCTGCGCTCGGGCACGGAAAACGTCGCTTCGATCGTGGCGCTCGGAAAGGCGGCCGAGGAAGCGGAAAAACACATGGAGGACAACATCCGCCGCTTAAATGAGCTTAGTAAACACCTGATCGACGGGGTGCTCGAAGCGATCCCGTACAGCCGGCTTACCGGACATCCGACAAAACGCCTGCCGGGAACGGCAAGCTTTGTGATCGAGGCGATCGAAGGGGAGTCGCTCGTGCTGATGCTCGATTTGGACGGCATCTGCGCCTCCACCGGCTCCGCGTGCTCGACGGGCTCGCTCGACCCGTCCCATGTGCTGACCGGGATCGGGCTTTCGCACGATATCGCGCACGGGTCGCTGCGCCTTACGCTCGGGATACAGAATACCGGGGAGGATGTCGATTATATTCTGGAGAAGCTTCCCCAGATCGCCCGGAGACTTCGCTCCATGTCTCCCGTCTGGGATGCAAAAAAGCAGTGCCCGGTTGGATTAAAAGAGTAAAAACAGAGTGAATAATTAGGAGACGAATACGAAATGATGTACAGTGACAAGGTAATGGATCATTTTAAGAACCCCCGGAACGTCGGCGAGATCGAAGACGCGGACGCGGTCGGCGAGGTGGGCAACTTAAAATGTGGGGATATCATGAAAATCTATTTGAAGATTGACAATGATATTATTACGGATATCAAGTTCAAGACTTTCGGCTGCGGCGCGGCGGTCGCGACAAGCTCGATGGCGACGGAGCTTGTCAAGGGCAAATCGATTCAGGAGGCGCTGAAGCTGACAAACACCGCGGTCATGGAGGCGCTCGAGGGGCTGCCGCCGGTCAAGGTTCACTGCTCGGTGCTGGCCGAGGAGGCGCTCAAATCCGCGATCGCGGATTATTACAAAAGAAAAGGCGTCGACCCGACGCCGATCATCGGGTGCGCGGGAGAATGCCAAAGCTGCGGAAAAGAATAGAAAACCGCGCGATTTATTTTACGTAACGTATTATTTGAATCATATAATACGAATCGTCTATACACGAGATGCCGTTTTGGGAGCAGTCCGTGCCGTTTTTGCACAGATCCCGGGGACCTGAGCGAAAACGGCACGGACTGCGGCAAAGCGTTCCCGGCCAAAATTATGTTGACATAAATGTTTCATTTAAGATATAATACAAAATGCGCAATTGTCAGCCGGCAATCGCGCATCATTGTATTTTTTGCAGGTATTTCGACGCCTGTATAATAAGGCCATGGGGGGTGTAAGAAAGTGCTCAGAACATACCAGCCGAAAAAGCGCCATCGCAGCAAGGTGCATGGTTTCAGAAAGAGAATGGCTACGAAGAACGGGAGGAAGGTCCTTTCGAGAAGACGCGCAAAAGCCAGAGCGAGGCTGACCCATTAATATCGGGTTTTCTTTTGCCGTTTTATCTATTTTGCTTCCGGGGAGAGAAGGTTTTCGATGAAGTTTACCGAATCGCTCACGGAAAACCGGGACTTTACGCGCCTTTACCGCTCGGGCAAAAGCGGCGCGGGCCCGTATATCGCAGTGTATTGCAGAAGAAACCGGTTAAGGGCAAACCGACTCGGCGTTACCGTCAGCGTAAAGCTCGGGGGAGCGGTGCTGAGAAACCGGATCCGCCGCCGCATCAAAGAGGCTTACCGCTTGCATGAGGATGCATTCCGAATTGGATTCGATATTGTGATTGTCGCAAGGCAGCGCGCGGCGGATGCGCCGTTTAGGGCGATTGAACAGGCGATACTCAAAGTGTTTCATGCACTGTCTATGATGAAAGAAAAAGAATGAAAAAACTCATTTTGATTTTGATTCGTTTTTACAGAACGTATTTTTCGGGGCTGAAAACAGCTCCCAGCTGCCGCTATATTCCGTGCTGCTCGGAATATGCTCTTTTGGCGGTGGAAAAGCACGGCGCGCTAAAAGGCGGGCTTTTGGCGTTTTGGAGGCTTTTGCGGTGCAATCCCTTTTCGCGCGGGGGCTACGACCCCGTTCCTTAAGGCGGGTTCGGTTCGACTCTCGCTTTAATCTCGTGTAAACACTCCATAATGGAGGGAAGTTAATAATGGATTATATTTCGATTCCGTTCGGGTATGTACTTCGATATATTCTTGAATTTGTCGGGTCGTATGGCTTTTCAATCATTCTGTTTACCATTTTGACGAAGCTTTTGATTTTGCCCTTGAGCATCAAGTCAAAGAGCGCGATGATCGATGTGCAGAGGATTCAGCCCAAGCTCAAGGACCTGCAGAAAAAATATGCCACGGACAGGCAAAGATACCAGCAGGAGGTGGAACGGCTTTACAAGGCGGAGGGCGTAAACCCCGCCGGGAGCTGTCTGCCCACTTTGATTACCTTTCCGATCATGATCGGGCTTTATTATGTGATTGTCCGCCCGCTCTCCTTTTTGATGCTTCTCACACCGCTGCAGATAAGCCAGGTCGCCGAGCGCCTCGGCATGGATATGAGCAAAATCATCGGCGCGCATCTGAATGTGATCGAAATCGGCGTTGCAAACGCCCTTCAGGGCAACCTTTCGAAGGTCGCCGATATTTCGTCGAACATTTTTGAGATCCATTTTAATTTTTTGGGACTGAATCTTGCTGCAACGCCGCAGTGGAATCCGTCCAATCCGGATTTTTCCCTCGTGCTTTTGATTATCCCCGTGCTTTCGGGGATTACCGCATTTCTGATGAGCCATATCACGATGAAAATGCAGGAAAAAATTACGGGCGGGCCGATGCAGGGCGGACAGAATACCGCGATGATGATGTATATGATGCCGCTCATGTCCGTATGGTTTTCCTTTATGTTTCCGACCGGCGTCGGGCTCTACTGGATTGCGAGCAATTTATTCGGCGCTGCTCAGGAATATGCGCTTTCAAAGTATTTTATTAAGAAAATGAAGAAGAAGGAAGCCGAACTTGAGGAGAAGAAGCGGAAAAAGGCGCTGAAAAAGGAGCTTGAAGCATCCAAGGAGGAAAAGACAGATGAGTAATATCCCTGAAGTGCAGAAAGTGGAGGAAGGAACCGGCGCTACGATCAACGCGGCGATTGAGGCGGTCCTCAAAAGAATAAACAAGGACCGCGACGACGTCACGGTCGAGATCATCGATAAACCGAGGTCCGGTTTTTTAGGGATCGGCGCTTCTCCCGCGCGCGTCAGGGTGTCCTATTACGAGCCGGCGCCGGAGCCGGAAGAAAAACCGGCAAGGCCCCAGCCGCAGATAAGACCGCAGCCCCAGCCGCAAAAAGCGAGGCTGCAGCCCCTTCAGCCAAAGCCCAAAGCGAGAACGGAGGACCAGCCCCCGGTGCCCGCGCAAAAAGCGCAGAGCGACTGTACATCGAACCAGAAGACGGCCGGGCAGGCTGAAAAAAAGAGCGCGTCGGTGTTTGTGCCCGCGCACTCGGAGGCGTCCCGGAAGGCGAGGGAGTTTATATCCGGCCTTCTGCCGTATTTCGGCATAACGGCCGGAATCGACGTCAAGGAGGATTCCGACGGCAATATTTCCATGGAGCTTCTGGGCGATTCGATGGGTGTTATCATCGGGCGGCGCGGCGACACGCTCGACGCAATGCAGTATCTTTGCTCACTGGTTGTAAACCGCGGCGAGGATAAGCATTACCGCATCCTGATCGACACGGAAAATTACCGGGCCAAGCGCGAGGAATCCCTCGTGAGGCTTGCGAGGAAGATCGCCGGAAAAGTGATAAAATACAAGAAAAGCATGACGCTCGAGCCGATGAACCCATACGAGCGGCGCATCATTCACTCGGCGCTCCAGGATTACCGGGGAATCACGACCTATTCCACCGGAAGCGAGCCGAATCGGCGCATCGTCGTTACATTGGCAGGCGCGCAGAAAAACAGCGGCCAGTCCGTGAGAAGAAACAGCAACTGACACAAGATTTTATGAGACGGCCGGCGGGGGAGTTGCCCGCCGGTTTTTTTGGGTATAAAATAGTTCTACTGGGCAAACGGTCTGTTATTAAGGGATCTGAGCCGGGTCAAACGCGGGAAAGATCGCATTCATATGAGATCAATCTTTGGGGAGGGGAGAAAAATGAGCGCGACAATCGCCGCATGTTCCACGGCGCCGGGCGCCGGCGCGATCGCGATCGTTCGCTTGAGCGGGCCGGAGGCGATATCGGCCGCGGACTTTTTCTTTCATCCGAAAAACGGCGCTTCCTTTTCGTCGCTCAAGCCGCGCACGGTCTATTACGGCGAGTTTTCGGACGCCTGCGGCCGCACGCTTGATTTCTGCACCGCTTTTTTTGTAAAGGGGCCGCGAAGCTATACCGGGGAAGACGTCGTCGAAATCAACTGTCACGGCTCGCAGGCGCTGGTCGCGGAGGTTCTGTCGAATCTCTATGCGCACGGGGTCAGGCCCGCCGAGGCGGGGGAGTTCACAAAGCGGGCTTTCCTAAACGGCAGAATGGACCTTTTTGAGGCGGAGGCGGTGGCCGACCTGATCTCGGCGGAGAGCGCCGCCGAGGTGAGAAACGCGGCCGCCCAGCTTAAGGGCGCCCTCGGGGAAACGCTCAAAAGCGTGCGCGGAGAGCTCCTCCAGCTGGTGTCCCATTTCTACGCGGCCGTCGATTTCCCGGATGAAGGCGTCGACCCCTTTATGCTGGACAAGGCAAAAGAGGTCCTCGAAGACTGTATTGGGCGGATCGGCCGGCTTTACCGGACCTTTGACCGCGGCCGGTTTTTGAAGGAAGGCATTCCGGTTGTGATCGCAGGAAAGCCGAACGTCGGGAAATCGTCGCTCTTAAACGCGCTTTGCGGCGAGGACAAGGCCATTGTCACCCATCACCCCGGAACCACCCGCGACATTGTCGAGGCGCGGCTGCGCACGCCGGAGCTTACCCTGCACCTGATGGACACCGCGGGCATCCGCGAAAGCGCGGACGAGCTCGAACGCCTCGGGATCGTACGCTCAGAGCGCGCGCTGTCCGAAGCGTATCTCGCCGTCTGCGTCTTTGACGCGTCGAGCCCTCTGGATGAAAACGACCTGAAGGTAATGGAGCTTTGCAGGGACATCCCGTCGATCGCCGTGCTCAACAAATCGGATCTTCCCGGAAGGCTTATATTTGACGGCCGGGAGGAGGCGTTTGACGAGGTGATCGCGCTGAGCGCGAAAACGGGGGAAGGAATTGACCGCCTGGTGGACGTCCTGAAGACGCGGATCCACAGGGGCGCCTCGGAGGAGAGCATCATCACAAATGCGCGTCAGGCGAACGCGTTAAGGCGCGCGGCCGAGCGGCTCAATGATGCGTCGGCCTCCATAGGGGAGGGAATGACGCCGGACGCCGTCGTGATGGATATCGAAGGGGCGCTGGCCGCTTTGGGCGAGATTACGGGCGAGACGGTCCGCGAGGAAATTATTGAGAATATTTTCAGCCGGTTTTGCGTCGGGAAATAGGTAAATTTCGATACGAACGGGATTATATTACATGGAATATACAGAGAGTTGTGAATGCGATGACTTATCCTGCCGGAGAATTTGATATTGCCGTGATCGGCGCGGGCCACGCGGGGGTCGAGGCGGCGCTCGCCGCGGCCCGGCTTTCGATGCGCGCGGTCTGTTTTACGATCAATCTCGACGCCGTGGGCAACATGCCCTGCAACCCCGCGATCGGCGGAACGGCCAAGGGGCAGCTCGTGCGGGAAATCGACGCGCTCGGCGGGGAAATGGCCAAGGCGGCCGACCATTCCTGCATCCAGTACAGGCTTTTAAACCGGGGCAAGGGCCCGGCGGTCCATTCCCTTCGGGCGCAGGCGGACAGGGCCGCCTACAGGATTTATATGAAGCACGCGCTTGAAAAACAGGATAACCTGATTTTGCGGCAGGCCGAGGTCGTGTCGATCGAAGCCGAGGACGGAAAGGTTGCGGGCGTTTGCACCGCGACGGGCGCTTTTTACAAGGCGAGGGCGGTTATTGTCTGCACGGGCACGTTTCTCGGCGGGAAAATCATCGTCGGGGAGTTTACGAAGGAGAGCGGCCCCGACGGGATGCACGCCGCGACGGCGCTTACCTCCTCACTCAGGGCGCTTGGTCTTGAGCTGATGCGTTTTAAGACGGGCACGCCCGCGCGGATTCATAGGCGCGGCATCGATTTCTCCCGGATGGAGGTTCAGGAAGGGGAGGAAGGGGTGATCCCCTTTTCCTTTGAAACGAAAACGCCGCCGAAAAACGCAGCGCTCTGCCACCTGACGTACACGACCCCGAAAACGCATGAGATCATCCGCCGCAATCTGCACCGCTCGCCGCTTTTTTCCGGAAAGATCGAGGGGGTGGGCCCGCGCTACTGTCCGTCGATCGAGGATAAGGTGGTGCGCTTCGCGAACAAGGAGAGGCACCAGCTTTTTATCGAGCCGATGGGGCTTGATACGGAGGAAATGTATGTCCAGGGGCTGTCGTCTTCCCTTCCGGAGGACGTGCAGCTTGAGGTGCTCCACTCGGTGATCGGGCTTGAAAAAGCGCAGGTAATGCGCTCGGCCTATGCGATCGAGTACGACTGCGTAAATCCCCTGGAGCTCTATCCGACGATGGAGACGAAAAAAATTGCGGGGCTGTACGGCGCGGGCCAGTTCTGCGGCACGTCGGGCTATGAGGAAGCGGCGGCGCAGGGCCTGGTCGCCGGCATCAACGCGGCTTTGAAGATCAGGGGGGACGCGCCGCTGGTCCTTGACCGCGCGGGCTCCTATATCGGGACGCTGATCGACGACATTGTGACAAAGGGCACGAAGGAGCCCTACCGCATGATGACGTCGCGCTCGGAGTACCGCCTGCTGTTGCGCCAGGACAATGCCGATGAGCGGCTTTGCCGTTTCGGCTACGGCGTCGGACTGGTGTCGGCGGAAAGATATCAACAGGTTGTGGAAAAATATCGGACGGTGGAGGACGAGATCAGGCGCCTCTCAAAGGTCGGCGTCGCGGAATCGGACGAACTTAACAGGCTGTTGACCAGTGCCGGAAGCACGCCGATTGCGACGGGCTGCAGGCTGATCGAGCTTGTACGGCGGCCGCAGCTTTCCTATCAGATGCTCGCGCCGTTCGATCCGGAGCGGCCCGACCTTTCGCCGGACATCCGCGAGCAGGTCGACATCCGGGTGCGGTATGAGGGCTACATCAGCCGGCAGATGAAGGAAGCGGAGCAGTTTCACGCGCTGGAAAACGTGGTTTTGCCGGAGGATATCGATTACAGGGGCATTTCGTCGCTCCGGCTTGAGGCGCGGGAAAAGCTTGACAGGATAAAGCCCAGAAGCCTCGGGCAGGCCTCCAGGATCTCGGGGGTCAGCCCGGCGGACGTAACGGTGCTGATCGTTTACCTCGAGCAGAGGCGGAAAGGGCGGGCGCGCATATGACGGAGGACGTTTTTGACGCAGGAATGAAGCGGTTCGGCCTCGCGGTTTCCCCGGACGCGAAAAGGCGGATGGAGGCATTTCTTCACATCCTGCTCGAAAAAAACAAGGTCATGAACCTGACGGCGGTAAAGGACCGCGACGAGGCGGTGTCGCGCCATCTGGTCGACAGCCTCGCCGTGCTGAAAGCCGCCGGGCTCTGCGGAAAGAAGATCATCGACGTCGGCTGCGGGGCCGGCTTCCCGGGCATGCCGCTGAAGCTTTACGACCTCTCATATGACATCACCCTGCTCGACAGCCAGAAAAAGCGGATAGATTTTCTGGGCGAGGCGTGCGCCGTCCTGGGCGTGGCTCCGCGGCTCATTTGCGCGAGAGCCGAGGAGGCGGCCTGCACAGCATCTTTGCGCGGGCAGTTTGATCTCGCTGTGGCGCGCGCCGTGGCGCCCCTTAATATGCTGTGCGAGCTCTCGATGCCGTTTCTGAAAACAGGCGGCCTGTTTCTGGCGATGAAGATGAGGGACAGCGGCGAGGAGCTTCAAAACGCCGAAAGGGCGATAAAGCTCTTAAATGGAGAGGTTTCCGGCTTTTTCGACTATACGCTGCCGTTAACGGAGGCGGGCTACCGCATTGTCCGCATCCGGAAAACGGGGGACACCCCGCCTGCCTATCCCCGAAGGTTCAGCAAAATAAAATCGCAGCCGCTTTAGAATCAGTATTTCCTTACTTCCGCCCGGATCAGCCCTTTTCCAACAGCTTTATACAAATTTAATGAAAAACAGCCCGACGAAAAGTCGGGCTGTCTGTTTTGCCGTCGCAAAAGGAAGTGCGGTTTTTCTTTACTAATTTACATAATATGGTAAAATTTGATTAGGAGGAAAGGAGGACAAGCATGTTGACTCCAAAGGATCACCATTTAAAAAACGTGAAACAGATCAGATATATCAGAACGAGGGACATTATCAAAAACTCGGCGCAGCCGAGAACTGTCTTTGACGAAAACGGGCTTTTGGAGCTTGCGGCCAGCATCCGGCAGTACGGCATCCTCAATCCTCTGACGGTCCGCCAAACGGCGGCGGGCTATGAGCTGATCGCCGGAGAGCGCCGTCTGCGCGCGGCCGCCATGGCCGGCCTGTCGGAAGTCCCCTGTATTTTGCTCAATGTGGACGACAGGGATTCGGCGCTGATCGCCCTGGTGGAAAACCTGCAGAGAAAGGATCTGGATTTCTTTGAAGAGGCGTCGGGTATCCTGAATCTGATACAGATTTTCGGTTTGACACAGGAGGAGGCCGCGGACAAGATCGGGAAGACCCAGTCGGCAGTTGCGAACAAGCTTCGCCTGCTGAAGCACTCGCCCGAAGTGGTTGAAATGATTAAGGAGAACGAGCTGTCGGAGAGGCATGCGCGCGCTCTCCTGCGCATCCCCGACGAGGAAGAGAAAAAAATGGCGCTGAGCCATATTATAAAAAACAAGCTGAATGTGTTGCAGACCGAAGAATATATTGAGGCACTGCTGACCGCTCCACCAGAGAAGGAGCCCAGACGGGAAAAGCTGTCCTTTGCCGTAATGAAGGACGTGAGGCTGTTCCTGAACACGGTAAACCGGGCGATTTCTCTGATGCAGCGCTCGGGCATCAACGCAAAATGTGAGAAGACGGAGGATAATGGCGAGTTGATCTTAAAGATTCAGATTTCCTCAGGCAAAGCCGGATAACCACCTTTTTCAAGTGAAAGCGAAAAAAGTTTCACGTGAAACATTGAGCGCATGTTTCACGTGAAACTTTTTTGCGTTGCAAATTCTGGAGACTGTGCTATAATTTAGAGGTTGGCAATCGGAGGGAGGCGACAGGAGACATGGGAAAGATCATTGCAATTGCAAACCAGAAGGGCGGCGTCGGCAAGACGACCACAGCCGTCAATTTGTGCGCTTCCCTTAGCACAATGCAAAAAAAGGTCCTGCTCTGCGATTTTGACCCGCAGGGCAATTCCACATCGGGCTTCGGCGCCGATCCGCTTGCGTCGGGGACAAACGTCTACGACGTCCTGTTAAACGACGTGGATGTCACAAAGGCGGTAAAAAGGACAAGCTGGGGAGACCTTATTCCGTCGAACCGGAATCTCGCCGGGGCGGAAATCGAACTGGTTTCGCTTGAGGGCAGGGAATACAAGCTGAAAACCGCGCTGGAACCTTTAAAGGAGCGCTACGACTACATATTGATAGACTGCCCGCCGTCGCTGGGGCTTTTGGTTATAAACGCGTTAAACGCCGCCGATACCGTGCTGATCCCGCTGCAATGCGAGTATTTTGCGCTGGAGGGCTTAAGCCAGCTCATGGGGACGATTCGCGCGGTAAAAAAATCGATGAATCAGAAGCTCGATATCGAGGGGATTATTCTTACAATGTACGACGCGAGGACCAACCTGTCCATGCAGGTGACCGAGGAAATCAAGCGGCACTTTACACAGAAGGTTTTTCCGACCGTAATCCCGAGAAACGTGCGCCTTTCGGAAGCGCCGAGCCACGGGAAACCGGTGCTCGCGTACGACAGGTTTTCCAAAGGCACGGAAGCATACTTAAGCGCGGCAAGAGAACTGATCCGCAGAAACGGCGGATAACTAGGCCTTGTTTGTTAAATCAGCGTGCATGGAATTCTTAAGAATTTTGCGTCGGGCAAGGCAAATTTTTGCAGGCATAATTTGTTTATGGCGAGGAAATTTAACGCAGTCCGGCGTAAAATTCGGCGGAAAGACGGGCGCGGGGATTTTGCAAGCAAGGACTAAGAGAAACGGACTGGAGGATGAAAAATGTCAGGCAGGGGACTTGGACGGGGATTGGACGCTTTGTTCGGAGACGCGGCAAAGGCGGTTGAACAAAACGACGGGCCGGGAACCATTCCGATTATGCAGATTGAACCGAACGGAACGCAGCCTCGCAAAAGCTTCAGTGACGAATCCCTTTCCGAGCTTGCGGAAAGCATAAAACAAAACGGAATTATTACACCGATCATGGTGAGGCGCCTTTCCTCCGGGCAATATCAGATTATCGCGGGAGAGCGGCGGTGGCGCGCGGCGCGGATCGCGGGGCTTTCGGAAATGCCGGCTGTCGTCGTTGAGGCGGACGACCGGCGCTCAATGGTGCTCGCGCTCGTGGAAAACCTGCAGCGCGAGGACCTAAATCCGCTGGAGGAGGCGGAAGGGTACCGGAGCTTGACCGAGGATTACGGATTAAAGCAGGAGGAGGCCGCGGAGAAGGTCGGCAAATCGAGGCCCGCGGTCGCAAACGCGCTGCGGCTTTTGAATCTGCCGCAGCCTGTCCGGGAACAGGTTGCAAGGGGAGAAATATCGGCCGGGCATGCGCGCGCCATTCTGACGCTTGAAGACGAAACGCTGATGGAGGCCGCGGCAAAAAAAATCGCGGGGGAGGCCCTCTCCGTCAGATCGGCGGAGCTTTACGTAAAAAAGCTGTCCCAGAACAGGCAAAAAAAGAAAGCAGACGCAAAGCCGGGAATCTCGATAAATTACCTGGAGGAGACGGAGCGGTCTCTTTCGAAAAAGCTTGGAAGAAAAGTAAAAATAACCCACGGGCGGGCGAAAGGCCGAATAGAGCTTGAATATTACGGAAATGATGATCTTACACGGCTGATTGATGCTCTGATGTCTATGAAAGGCTGAAAGGGAACGAGTTTTTTGAAATGAATGATAATAATCAAAAAAATATGAAAAACAGGCGATTTCTGATCGGATATGCGATTGCGCTGTTTTCAATGGCGCTGATCCTGATTATCATGTCGTATCTGTCGCAGATAAAAGCCGAAAACCAGATCCAGAAATTAAACGAACAGATCTCGACAACCCAAGGGTCGCTCAAAAAGCTGGAATCTCTGACCGAGCTTACCACCGAACAGGCGCAAAAGATCGAGGAAATCACGAAGGAGCTGCAAGAGGCCAAGGAACAAATAGAAACGCTCGAGAAAAAGAACGCGGAATATACCTTGGCTACGGGCGAAACGGGCATTTACGCCAAAACAATCAAAGCATATGAGTATTTCTGGCAGCTCGAAAAGCTGTACAGAACGAGATATTATACGAAGTCGAGAGAGATCATAAAAGAAATCGAGTCGGGCGGATATGCGCAATTTTTCAGCGATGAAGCGGCGGTGGAGTACCAAAAAATAACAAGCGCGCTGATCAAATAACAGGAGTGACAAAAATGCTGGATATCAAATTCATCAGAGAAAACCCTGAAAAGGTGAAAACCCGCCTTGCCATGCGAACAAAAAACTATGACAATGAAATCGACCGCCTGATCGAACTGGACGGAAAGCGGCGGGATCTCATTTTTAAAACGGAACAGCTGAAAGCGGAGCAGAACAGGGTATCAAAAGAGATTCCCGCACTGAAAAAAGCCGGGAAGGATACGACGGCCGTCTTTGCCGAAATGAAAAAGATCGCCGACCAGATCCGGGAAGACGACGCGCAGCTTAACAAGCTTCAGGGGGAAATCGCCTCTATTCTGATGACCGTGCCCAATGTGCCGGCCGACAAGGTGCCGGAAGGCAAAGACAGCGAGGATAATGTCGAGCTGCGGCGCGTAGGCGAGGTGAGGAAATTCGATTTTGAACCGAAGCCCCACTGGGAGCTCGGAGAGTCGCTCAATATCCTTGACCCGGCCTCGGCGGCGAAGGTTACCGGGACAAGGTTCCACTTTTACAAAGGCGCCGGGGCCCGGCTGGAGCGCGCGGTCATCAACTATTTCCTCGATACCCATACGAAAAACGGGTATACGGAAATTCTGCCGCCCTTTTTGGCCAACCGCGCATCCATGACGGGAACCGGGCAGCTTCCGAAATTCGAGGAGGATATGTTCCATATAGAAGGGACGGAGCTTTACCTGATCCCGACGGCGGAGGTCCCCGTCACCAATCTGCACAGGGGCGAAATCCTTGACGCCGGAAGACTGACAATCAAGTATTGCGCCTATTCCGCATGCTTTCGAGGCGAGGCCGGAAGCGCGGGGCGCGACACAAGGGGGCTTATACGCCAGCATCAGTTCAATAAAGTGGAGCTTGTTAAATTCTCGGAGCCGGAAAAATCCTATGATGAGCTTGAGGCGCTGACAAACGATGCGGAAAGGGTTCTCTCCGGTTTGGGGCTTCCATACAGGGTTGTGATTCTGTGCACCGGCGATCTCGGCTTTTCCTCAGCCTGCACGTATGATATCGAAGTCTGGATGCCGTCATACGGGCGTTACGTGGAAATATCCTCCTGCTCGGACTTTGAGGATTTTCAGGCGCGCCGCGCCGAGATCCGGTTTAAGAAGGACGCAACGTCAAAACCACAGCTTGTGCACACCTTAAACGGCTCCGGCGTCGCGGTCGGCAGAACGGTCGCGTGTATCCTTGAAACGTACCAGAATGCCGACGGCTCCGTTACGGTGCCTACAGCGTTAAGGCCGTATATGGGCGGAATTGACGTAATTCGCTAAAAAGAAATATACAAAATGCAATTTGGGAAATGTTTAATACGAATCGTATTTAATATAAGATAGTTTTAAGTTGACATGTTGGATGCGGTATGGTAAAATAACTTTTGCCCAACTGCACGGAGAGATGGTCGAGTTGGTTTAAGGCACCGGTCTTGAAAACCGGCGACGTGTTACAGCGTCCGTGGGTTCGAATCCCACTCTCTCCGCCAACAGCAACAGATATATTTTGTTTCACCAGATGGAGAAGTACTCAAGTGGTGAAGAGGCTCCCCTGCTAAGGGAGTAGGTCGGGAAACCGGCGCGAGAGTTCAAGTCTCTCCTTCTCCGCCAAAATCATCAGCCGTCAGAGAGTACGGTGATGGAACCCCCGGATGGGGACTGCGTAGTAGCGCAGTCCCCATCCATTTTTGTTATATCAACCGTTATTTATTGTTCACTAAGCTCCTTAAAAAAGCATGCAATATTTGTGGTTAGAAGTTTAATAGCCGATTGTTACATAAAATTTGCTCTGTATTTAACCGAATATATAACTTCAAATGGGCAGATCAGATATGAGGTAGTTCTAGCTTATCATCTTTCCGTTCGAATCGTAATAGTTGTACTCGGCGCTGCCGGCATACCCCGGGAATTCCAGAAAGGTGATCGACGGGTTCTTTTCCACATCGGCATAATAAGAATTCCCTCCGTATATGATATATTCCACTTTTGCGAGCTTTGGATTATTGCTGACGAATACATGCAGGATCGGCTTATCCACAATGTAATCATTCAATCGGAAATAAAGGATGTGGTAACGTTCAAGGGCGCCGAACCTTCGGCCTAAACCTAAAAACACATAGTTTCCATCTTTATTTTTCTGGAATACCGCAACATCCATCACGGCGTCTTCTATCGAGGAATCAATGTCGAAAAATCCGGCCACTCTGTAATCCTCAATATCTTTTACATCAAAAACGGAGACCTCTGCCATGACGCTGTCTTGTTTTGATATGATTTTCTCAATGGACTCCAAGTCATTGCCGTAGGTCTGCGGCCAAAGAGCATAGACGCAAACGGCGGCTATACACAATGCGATAATCGTCAGTTTTATAATAGTTTTATTTCTCAAAAAACCAACCCCGTTTCAGGAAAATCGCTTTTTTGCGAGGATATTGGAGTCACTACATGCTACTTTACATAAATAACAACTGAATAAAGTTCTGCAACAAAAAAATTTTTTAGGATAGAGAAGTTTGTAAAACATACAGAAGAAGACGAAATCGCACCACCTCACCCAGTACGACGACGGAAGAATTAAGCATCTCGGATATCCTTTCAATTCCCGGAAACAGTAGAAAGTCCACCGTTTCCTTCGAATACCTCTCCAGTTACCGCGCTTACCAGCAGATAGCGGGAAAAGGAGGCTGGCGCGCCGTTAGGATATAGGGATGTCTGCGTGGCTCCAAAGTACCAGCCGGGGACCATCAGAAACTCAGTCTGCAAAGCATCCTTGTGTATGGGGATGTAGCAAAACCGCGCATCCGTGATTGTCGCGGTTCCGTTTACCTGTTCTTTCTCATACTTCTGCGCGACGAAGTTCAGTCCTTCATCCACGGAGAGGAGCTTCAAGTCCTTCTCCACAGGTTCAACTTCTTGGTACGGATACAGGATACTCAGATACTCGATGCCGTCTGCGGAGATTGCCGCCTCAATAATACAGCCCTCCACCAGCGTGCCGATGCCGCCGTTTCCGGTATCGGAGGCGAAACCATGGGTCACGTCGCTCACCGGAAGTGAAGCGACGGAACCGGAAAGCCGCATATAGTAGCAGTCGTCCGACTCGTCCCAACTGTCCTTTAAGGTGACACTTCCGTCGCGCAGGTCGGTCAGGCCGCCATTGTCTTTAAGAATAGCCTCCTGTTTGCGCATAGTGTCATGGTTGAGGCTGTATACAGTTCCCGGCTCACATACCGTTATACCTGCGTTATACAAAAATGAAACGACCTCGGACACGGCCCGCTTATATGGCATAAAGGGCAGGTCGGCATTCACGGGATACATATCCGCATTATAAAATCTCCCGGCAGCCGGATCGTTTTTGAATACGGCTGAGATGAAGTCGTATTTCTTTGTACGGAAAAAGTAAGTGATATCGCTGATCGCCATGATGCTGACATCTTCCGTCTGATAGCTTTCGTTGTCGCCGTTTTTCTGATCGTCTATGATTTTTCCTCTGCCGTCAAGAAGCTTTTTGAGTGCTTCCCGATCCGGTATCCCCTTGCGGGCTAGAATAATATCCGCATGGTTCGGGGCACGAAGGTTACTTGTATCAAGCTCCGCATACAGGCCGCCTGCAAGGCGCCGACTGATATGGCCGGCTGTTGTCGACGGTTCATCTGTCCCGTGAGCCGAAACCGGTATTGGTAAAGAGGGGGAGGGGGGGTGACCGGATATGTTACCCGCCGCACCCGAAACAGCAGCTGCCACTGAGCAGCCGGCGAGTATGCACAGCATGGCCGCGATAACGGAAAAGACAGCCGTCTTTTTACTCATTTTTTTAAAGCTGAGCATGAGCGCAAGCCTTTTTTTAATGCCCCTTTTTGTTTCGGCAAGCGTAGTGTAAACGCCGGTCTGCTTTTCCGCTACCCTGGCCAACATGTTTAAGATCGTTTCGCCGTAAAAGCACCGGTCCTCCATCGACATATCCCGCACAACCTGCTCGTCGCAGGAAAGCTCACAGCTTGCTTCGGTCTCTTTCGCAAGCAGATAAACGACAGGATTAAACCAGTATATCGTTTCAACAAAGAGCAATACGGTTTTGATCCACAAATCCCGGCGCTGATAGTGGATCAGTTCATGCCTGAAAATCGTGGAAAGCTCCCGCCCGTTCGCTTCCACCTCTGGCAGTATCAGCAGCGTGCGGAAAATTCCGGTGAGCATTGGCGTTCTTATGGCGTCGCTTGTAAGAAGCCGGATCTTCCCGGAAACGCCCTGCGCGGTTTTTCCTGCTTCGAGCAGAGAATATATCATTCCATCCTCAACCGGCAGGCCGGTCCTAATGAGTCTTCTCCTGAAACGGACATACCGGAATCCGTTGATGCAAGCGAAAAGCACCGCACCAATCAACCAGATATACGGAAGAAACGGTAAAACATCGCTTAAGGAAATGCCTGTGCGCTTTTCCGTTTCCGTTGTTTGCGTGAAATTCTGCGCGGATGGATCAGCCGGGACAATATCTTCTGTTGGAAGTGGAGCGACCGTATCCAGAAGCGCGGATACCGCATGCGGTCTGTCCGGCAGCTGCGCACTTTGGTGCGGCAGGGCGTTATAAAGGCTGTTCCCGGCCATACCTACCGGCAGCAGATAAAAAAATACTGCCAGGACGCACATACGATAACGCCAGGTCTGGTTGAAAACTTTTTGCGTCACCGGCCGCAGCAGAAAAAGTAACACCGTGATAAGGCTGCCCGAGACAGACAGAACAAGAGCCATTCTGAAAGCTGAATGTAGCATATCCGTCACCTACCTTTGCGAAAACCACTTTTTGAGATCCTCGATCTCATCCGCGGTCAGGTCGTCCCCCTCGTATAAGGCGGTGATGAATTTTTTGATCGACCCGTCATACACCGAATCGAGAAAGGAGCGGGTTTCAAAGCGTTTATATTCGTTTTCAGAAACAAGGGGAATATACTCGTTTGTCCGGCCGTGTTTTTTGGCCGTCAGTAACCCTTTTTCGATCAGCCTGACAAGGAAAGTCAGCACGGTATTCGGCTTCCAGTCCCTGTTCCGGCTTTTGAGTTCGTCAAGCAGCCAGGCGGACGAAACGGAGCCGCCGGCGGCCCAAATGATCTGCATGATTCCTTTTTCAGCATCCGACATTCTTTGAAATTGACTCATACGGCGCACCTCCACAATAAACTACGATATGTAGTGATAAAATTCTACATCATGTAGGTTATCATGTCAATAAGATATCGGAATAATTTTGTAAATGTTACCTTTGGGGTTGACGCTGATTTAATAAAATAGTTTCATACCTAAGTCTTAAGGCACTTTTTTTATTTAAATTATGTTGAAAAAAGCAATGCCGAGCCGATATTATATATAAAGAAACTTGTGGAATTCGGGGTTTATGTCAATCATGGGAGAAAAAACATTCAAGGCCGGATTGATCGGAACAAAATACAACGCGCCGGAAATGAACCCGTATTTGGTTTCACGTCGGCGCCTGGATCAGAAATTGAATCATGCCTTAGAGTGCAGGCTGACGCTGGTCATAGCGCCCGCAGGCTGTGGAAAGACGACTGCAGTTCTCGATTGGATTGAAACAAACGGCCTCCCTTCGGCATGGATGTCGCTCGACGCGGGAGATAACGATCCCCCCACATTCTGGCGTTATGTGTGCGCTGCCCTTGACGGGATTGCCGAAGGCATCGGGGGGGACACGGAATATGTTTTCTCTTCCATGGAGCTTTTCAAAGCCAATATCCACTTGAGCATCCTCATCGACCGGCTGATGGAGGCGCCATCCGATTTCGTGTTTGTGCTTGATGATCTTCACCTAATTGGTGATCCGGAAATACTGGCGGGTTTATCCTATCTGATTGATTATATGCCTGCAAAAATGCACCTCGTTTTTATAAGCCGGACGGAACCGGCGCTTCAACTGCCGAGACACAGAGTGAAATGGCAGGTTATGAGGCTTGCCGAAGAAGATCTCCTTTTCGAAGAAGATGAGATCTTAAACTTTTGTAAGATTCGGGGAATTCATCTGGAGAATACCGAGCTTAAGAAAGTGGAGAGCTATACCGAGGGCTGGGCCGCCGCGCTCGTCGCCATCGCCCTGTCTGTGCAGGAAGGCGGCGGTCATGACGCCATTAGATCACTTTCACGCGCCGGTCGGGACATCAATCAATATCTCAGGGATGAGGTCATTCGGACCTGGCCGCCGGAAAGGCGGTCCTTCGCCATGAAAACCTCCGTTCTGAACACTTTGTCGGTTGGCCTGTGCGATGCCGTCACGGATTCCGGCAACGGGCGCATGCTCCTGGAAATTTATGAAACAGGCGGCTTCCTGACGGATCTGGACGGACGGCGACAGCTATTTAGGTATCACTCTTTATTCAGAAGCTTCCTGCGGGCCCTGCTCCAGGAAACGGCCCCGGACGCAGTCTCCGGATTGCACCTAAGAGCGGGAGCCTGGTTCAAAGAACAGGGCATGACCCCGGAGGCGATAGAGCACTATTTAAGCGGCGGTTTCTTCGACGAGGCTTTTGAACTGATTGAAGAACCGACGGAACATCTGGTTCAGAAGAACGATTACGGCAGGCTCCTGTCCTGGATTGAACGGCTGCCTGAAAGATATACGGCCAATAGCTTTAAGATAGCCATCTTTTATGCGTTCTACTACGCTGAGACGGGGCAATATGAGCTGTCGAGGCAATGGGTCGGCAGATTGAAGACGATGCAGGCCGATCCCCGATTTACCGCAGCGCCCGGATGGCACAGCTACAGCCGGACAGCCTGCGCGCTTACGGAGGCAAACCTGCTCGTCCGGGAAGGAAAGCTCAATTTGCTGCCGTCAGTTATCGCGGCCGCGGAGTCAAACGACAGCAAATATTTCAAAATGATTGATTATAACGACTTCAATGCGTCGGATATTTATTTTTATCGCTGCCCTTTTAACGGCCTTTTGAAATATGCCGGACAAGCCCTTGATCAATTCGACAGAATAACTGATACTTACAGGGCGCTGATTTCGAAAAATCCCGGATATGCCCCGCTTATAACCGGCGAATATTTTTATGAGACAAACGGCCTTGACAAGGCGTTGCCGTATCTTATAAAGGCCGTGGATGAGGCAAAGGCAGCCGAATGCCCCGGCGCTCTTGTCCCGGCGATGGTGACAATTTCGCGCATGAAACGGGCCCAGGGGGATATGACGGGCGCATTCGGTGTTTTGGAGGAGTGCGAGCGGATACTCCGCGGCTATGGGAAAGCGCATTGGATCTATTTAGTCCGCTCTTTCCGGTGCAGACTTTTTATGGATGCCGGAGACGCGGAAAAGGCGCGGGAATGGCTTTCCTCCAGCAAGCTGGGGATATTTATGGAGCTCAGCAAAATCAGGGAATTTGAGCTGATAGTTTATGCAAGAGTCCTGATATCTGTGAACCGGACCCAGGACGCAGAGCTTCTGCTGCGGAGGCTACTTTCTTTTACCACGGAAAACGGAAGGCTCCACAGCCGGGTCGAGGTGCTTAACCTTTTGGCTATGCTTACTTTCAGGAACCATCAAATGCGGTTTGCGTACAGCCATCTGGACGAGTCCCTGGAAATCGGTATGAAAGAGGGGTATGTACGAAGCTATTTGGATGAACTGTCCCCCATGGCCCAATTGCTCCGGGCGTATATAAAATCAAGGGGGAAGCGGCGCGAGGGGGCACTTTCCGACGAACGGCCGGCCTATGCCGCGGGTCTTTTGAAACAGATGCACGGCAGCG
Organism: Clostridiales bacterium UBA6114; assembly: GCA_002423435.1. Lineage (GTDB taxonomy): Bacteria > Bacillota > Clostridia > Oscillospirales > Butyricicoccaceae > UBA6114. The sequence continues at coordinate 31,602 of DIWE01000026.1, read as the reverse complement.
TACTGCAAAGCGCGGAGGCCTGTGACAAGGCTGCGGCGGGAATGGCGCCGAAATTATTGGAACAGCTCACAGAGCAGGAGAAAAAGGTGCTGGAGCTTCTTATAAACGCAGCCACGAACCAGGAGATCGGAGAAAAGCTCGGCATCAGCCTCCGGACGGTCAAGACGCACACGGGGAATATTTACGGAAAACTGGGCGTAAAAAACCGTGCGCAATGTGTGAAGATGGCCCGGGAAACAAAGCTGCCGTAACAACCGGTTTCATTAAAATATTGAAGATCAAGACATATGCTTAATCGGCATATGTCTTTTTTGTGTAGAACCCGCGTACTTTGGTACGATGTCAGGAACCTGATATTTCGGTATATTAAAAATGTGGATAAAAACACCTGATTTTTAAAGGTTTTCACAAGGGGGATTCTCACATGAAAAGGAAAATACTGAGCTTTATATTGTCGGCCGCGTTGGTTTTCAGCCTGGTATGTCCGGGTACAGTTGCTTCAGCGCAGGCTTCGTCACTGCAGTGGTCCCCGGTGGGGCCCGACCCCTATATGAACAGGGTGCGTTGCCTGACGGAGTACAACGGCAAGCTTTATAAGGTAACCTATGCCGACGGGGTGCTCGTATGGAACGGCACGGACTGGACGCAGGTAGGCGTCGGCTCCTGGCCGTCCGATGACAGCGTCTCGTGCCTGGTGGGTGCCTCCGGGACGCTTTTCGCCGGGACCTATCGGCACGGCGTGTGGAAGCTGGACGGCGGCTCCTGGACGCAGGTGGGCGAAGACTCCTGGCCGATAGCCTTTGGTTATCCGGACAGGGCGGAGAATCTTGTGTATACCGGCGGAATACTATATGTCCAGGCCGCAGCTGACGGCGTATTGAAGCTGAGCGGCGACGGCGTCTGGACTCAGGCAGGAACATCATGGCCGGCTTCAACGCGGGTTAATTCTATGACGGCAGACGCGGACGGGATAATATACGCGGGAACAGACGACGGCGTACTGAAGCTGGATATCGGGGGAGCCTGGACCCAGGCGGGGGCATCGTGGCCGGCTTCAACGCGGGTCAATTCCATGGCGGCGGCCGGCGGGAAAATATACGCAGGCACACACGACGGTGTCTGGGCGATGGGCAGCGACGGCGCATGGAAGAAAATGGGAGACTCCGCGCAGTTTGAAGACGATGTCTCCCAGCTTACGGATGTCTCCGGGACGCTGTACGCCGGAAATCAGTACGGCTTATGGTTCTGGGACAGTCCCGGCTGGACCCGGATCGCTCTGCCCTTTTCCCTCGACGCCAACAACATTGATTACTATCTGGCTTCTGCGGAAGGGACGCTGTACTGCGGCGGCGGAGATTATGTGTACCTCTTAAACGGCGGAGCCTGGCAGGAGGTCGGCAGCTATAACGGGCTGCCGTATTGCAGCTTAGATGCAGTCAACCTGCCGGTTGCGGATTTTAACGGAACATTGTACGCCGGAACCTACGGCGGCGTGTGGGCGTATGACGGCGGTGCCTGGGCTCAGGTGGGAGCTTCCTCCTGGCCCAAGTTCAACGGGTTTGCGGCCAGGGCCTCCAGCCTGCTGGTGGACGGACAAACGGTATATGCAGGGACCGAACTGAGCGGCGTCTGGCAGCTTGCGGGCGGCGCCTGGACGCAGGTCGGAAACTCCTGGCCGTCCGGACAAGGAGTCTGGTGCCTGACTTTTTTTGACAACACGTTATATGCCGGGACATTTAAATGGGATTCTTCTTACCCCAGCGGCGCCGGCGTGTATGCTCTGAACGGCGGAATATGGACGTCTGTGGGAGACAACACCGACGGCGATTGGATCAACAGCCTGGCTTCCGTCGGCGGGAAGCTGTACGCCGCGACCCAGGCCGACCGTGTGCATGTCCTGGAAAACGGCGACTGGTCGCCCCTCGATCCCTACCCCTACCCATCCGGGGCGCTCTGTCTGGAAAATGTCGGCGGGACATTATATGCCGGGACCGGCGGCTCGTATAGTACTGATAATTGTATATTGTGGGCCTGGGATGGGACATCCTGGACGGAGAAAGCCTCAGCCGATGGCGAATCGATATGTTGTCTGCATGAAATTGACGGGACATTGTATGCGGGAACCAACCGGGGCGTGTTCACAGTGGACACCGGCAGCGGCAACCTGACGCAGGTGGGGGATTGTGACAATACCATCTTCAGCTTTGCTAAGATCGGCGGAATATTGTATGCAAGCAATGACTACAGCGTGATGGCGTACGGACAGACCTATACGATCGCTGCTGCGGCGGGCGGCGGCGGCAGTATAAGTCCCAGCGGGTCGGTCTATGTAGTGGAAAACGACACGAAGGTCTTTACTATCACGCCGGACAGCGGCCATCAGATCGCCTCAGTCACGGTCGACGGCGTCGATCAGGGAGCCGTCCCGACCTATACCTTTTCGAATGTCACGGCGGACCATACGATAAACGCCGTATTCAGCCCGGTGCCGCCTCCGACTACGCAATATAAGATTACTGCGACCGCGGGAAGTGGCGGCACCATCAGCCCGAGCGGAGACGAAAGCGGCAACGTCTATGTGATATCGGGCGACACCCAGATATTTTACATCACGCCGGGCAGCGGCTATCAGATCGGCTCGGTCACAGTCGACGGGGTTCCGCAGGGAGCCATAACGACCTATACCTTTACGAATGTCACGGCCGACCATACGATAAATGCCGTATTTGCCAGCACAAGCGGCGGTGGTGACGGTGGTGGCGGCAGCGTTCCCTCGCAGCCTTCCGCGCCGACCGTCGGTTCAGACGGGAATATCACGGTCGCGCCCCCGGCGCTGAATCAGAGTACAGGTATTGCGGCAACGCAAATCAGTTCTTCGGATTTGAATACGGCTTTTAAAAAAGCCAGCCAGGACAGCAATGGCGTAAAAACCGTGAAGATCACGGTGCCCCCGGTGCAAAAAGCCACCGGTTATGAAACCTCCCTGCCCATAGACGCGCTGGCATCCTCCGCCGGTACGCAGCTCGCAATCAACACGGCGATAGCGACCGTGACGCTGCCCGGCAATATGCTGCAGACGAGCGCGGGCGCATCCGGAGCCGCGTCCCTTAGCGTCTCACAAGCGGATGTTTCAACCCTCAGCCCCGACGTCCGGGCCGCCATCGGCGACCGGCCGGTTATCCAGCTCATACTGTCTGTAAACGGACAACAGACCGAATGGAATAATCCCTCGGCGCCGGTGACGGTCTCCATCCCCTATACGCCGACGGCCGAGGAGCTTGCGCATCCCGAAAGCATCGTCGTCTGGTACATTGACGGCAGCGGCAGCCTTGTTTCGGTTCCGAGCGGGCGTTACGATCCGGTTACCGGCACGGTCGCCTTCCAAACTACCCACTTCAGCAACTACGCGGTGGGCTACAATAAGGTGAGCTTTAACGACGTGGCGTCGGCGGCATGGTATTCGAAGGCGGTTTCCTTCCTCGCGGCGAGGGGCATCACGGACGGCACGGGAGGCGGCAGCTTCAGCCCCTCCGCGACGCTTAAGCGCGGCGATTTTCTTGTCCTGCTGATGAAGGCTTACGGCATTGCCCCGGATACAAACCCGGTGGATAATTTTGCGGATGCGGGCAGCACTTATTACACCGGCTACCTCGCGGCGGCAAAACGGCTGGGCATCACAAACGGCGTGGGCAACAACCTGTATGCGCCCGGTACGGACATCACGCGTCAGGAGATGTTCACCCTGCTGTATAACGCCCTTAAGGCTATCGGTAAACTTCCGCAGGGAAATTCCGGCAAAACGCTTTCCGACTTTAGTGACTCATCTGAAGTCGCATCCTGGGCGCAGGGAGCGATGAAGCTGCTGGTGGAAACCGGGACGGTCGGCGGCAGCGGAGGGACGCTGTCTCCGGCGGGCACGACCACAAGGGCCGAGATGGCACAAGTACTTTTTAACCTCTTGGGAAAGTAAAGCGGATTAACAAAAAGCGAACTTAAAAAGCAGGCATCCATTCACAATTATGTGGGTGGATGTCCGCTTTTTTCGTCCTCGGCGTTCAGACTGCCGGCAAATTTGTATTTGATTGTTATATTCTGTTGTTCGGCTCCGTCCACAGTGTAGGCTTCTGATATGAACCGATTGAACAAACATCCTTTGAGATCTGATTATTTCATGCTTTTTCTCGATATTATACGGATGTGCGTATATAATAAAGCTAACCTGTCACGGAGGTCGGCAAAATGTTAGACTATATTTCTGTTTGGGATGCGGCAATCAAATGGGGCATTTCTGAACGTAGAATACAAAAACTTTGCGAAGAAAAAAGGATAGATGATGTTGCGCGTTTCGGCCGTTCATGGGCGATACCAAAGATGCTCCAAAGCCTGCCGATGGCAGGCTGAAAGAAAATAGGAAAAAAGCATATTGTCTCTTATGCTTAAGATAATTTTAAGGATTTGATAAGATTAAACCCACAAAACTGTTTTCGATTCCTTGATATGATATTATGGATTTTGTGAAAGAAGGAGTTGAGCAGACTATGACAGCAAATATTTTAGTGGTAGATGATGAACAGTCCATTGCGGACTTGATTGAAGTATATTTGAAAAACGAAAATTATGATGTATTCAAGTTCTATAACGGGCGGGATGCTTTACAGTGTGTTGAAAACCAAAATATAGATTTGGCAATATTGGATGTCATGCTTCCCGATGTAACAGGCTTTTCAATTTGTCAGCAGATTAGAAAAAAATACAACTTCCCTGTGATTATGTTAACGGCTAAGGACGAAGAAATTGATAAAATTACAGGGCTTACATTAGGCGCGGATGATTATATTACAAAGCCTTTTCGACCTCTTGAAATGGTTGCCCGGGTAAAAGCACAATTGCGAAGATTCAAGAAATATAACAGTTCTGAACCGGTTCAGGACGAAAGCATTATTGAAATTTCAGGTTTAGTACTGGACAAAGACGATCACAGATGCACCCTAAACGGAAAGCAGCTTCTCCTGACTCCTACGGAGTTTTCAATTCTTTGGGTCCTTTGCTTAAATCGCGGACGGGTGGTCAGTTCGGAAGAACTGTTCCATGAGGTATGGGGAGATAAGTATTTCTTAAACAACAACAATACGGTAATGGTTCATATCCGGCATTTAAGAGAAAAAATGCACGACAGCGCGGAACATCCCAAATATATCAAAACGGTATGGGGGGTTGGCTATAAGATTGAAAAGTAAGAGAAAAAATGATTATTCGCAATTAAAAAGAAAAATATTCTTTCAAATGCTTCTTATTACAGTTGCCGCCGCCGTGACTGTTTATCTATTGCGCTATATCCTGCGCGGACAGATCGGAAATCGTATCGTTCTATTTCTAATCAACGCTTTTCATTTTGAAAATTCGGACGCGCTGACAATCTATCAGTTGGTGTTTCGCAACAATATGGAAATGATCCTTTTTGTTGTAATGCTAATATTTTTAGTTATCCTTTTTCGATTTTCTGTTTCCTGGCTCACAAAATATTTCGATGAAGTCATTGCCGGAGTGGATAAACTTGCCGAAGAATCCGATGATGAAATTACATTGTCACTGGAACTTAACTTTATGGAGAATAAGCTAAACCAGATAAAAAACAACTTGGAAAAACAAAAAAAAGCTGCACTGGACGCCGAGCAGCGCAAGAATGATTTGGTAGTTTACCTGGCCCATGATATAAAGACACCTCTGACCTCGGTTATAGGATACTTAAGTCTTCTGGATGAAGCTCCTGATATGCCTCCCGAACAGAAGGCAAAATATGTCGGTATTACCTTGGAAAAAGCGTATCGATTAGAGCAGCTTATCAATGAGTTTTTTGAGATCACAAGGTTTAATCTTCAAACGATTGTTTTGAATAAAGAAAAAATTAATTTACTGTTCATGCTCCAACAGATGGCAGATGAATTCTATCCAATGCTGACTCCGCAGGGAAAACAGGTGTCTGTCAATGTGCCGCAAGGACTCACTCTGTGGGGAGATGCAGACAAACTGGCCCGTGTATTCAATAATATTCTGAAAAATGCGATAGCCTATAGCTATGAAAACAGCGTCATTGACATTTCCGCGAAACAGCAGGACAAAAATATTGTTATAACTTTTACGAATCAGGGGAATCCAATCCCGAAGGAAAAGCTTGAAACTATTTTTGAAAAATTTTACCGATTGGATACTGCACGTTCCACAAACACCGGTGGAGCAGGACTGGGTTTGGCAATCTCACAAGAGATTGTCACGGCTCACGGTGGAACAATCTCTGTGGAAAGCAACCCGGAAAATACTACATTTGCAGTAAAGCTTCCGTCAAAAGAAAATCTTAATGTGATCTGATCCGGTTAACAGATGATACCGCCCTGATGCAAAAAACAGCGAATGTTTTTCCTGTACAGCCCGCTTCGCTGACATATCATTTTCCAAAATCCCGCCCATATGATAGGCGGGATTTTTACATCGCAGAAATAATAAAAGAATAAGACTTTCATAAGAAAACATTAAGATTTTGCTAAGAGCAAATTCCAATATTGCCTGCCTGATTTCGGTAAGATGAAACTATCGAATCGGACAGGCTTTCATCATTTCAGAAAGGATCAATCGAAATCATGGCAGAAATCGGGATTACAATTTATGGATGCGGACAGGATGAGGCCGTTTTGTTCCGGGAGACGGCGCCTCGCTTTGGCGTTATGCCGACGATCACGGATGCGGCGGTATCCGAAGTCAATACTCATCTGGCATTCGGAAACCGATGCATCAGCGTCGGCCATAAAACTCAAATCACAAATTCCGTTCTTCTTGCGCTAAGACAGGCTGGTGTAAAGTATATCTCCACAAGAAGCATCGGATATAACCATATTAATGTAAAATATGCGGAAAGCGTCGGCATTTCCGTTGAAAATGTCGCTTATTCGCCCGACAGCGTGGCTGATTACACAGTAATGCTGATGCTGATGGCGGTGCGAAATGCAAAATCCATTATCAGCCGTGGGGATATTCATGATTTCAGATTGAATGATGTGCGAGGGAAGGAATTACGCGACATGACCGTTGGGGTAATCGGAACGGGACGCATTGGCGCGGCGGTTATTCTCAGGCTGCGGGGCTTTGGCTGCCGCATATTGGCCTATGACCCTTGTCCCGCAACCTCCGCCGATTACGTTTCTCTTGATGAATTGCTACAGAGGAGCGATATTGTAACGCTCCATATACCGCTCAACGCGGAGACAAACCATCTTTTTAATCGAGAGCGGTTCGGGCAGATGAAGCACGGCGCGTTTATAGTAAATACCGGACGCGGTCCGCTTCTTGACACCGAGGCGCTTATTAAAGCGCTCGAAAGCGGCAAACTGGGCGGCGCGGCGCTCGATGTCCTCGAAGGAGAGGAAGGGGTTTTCTATTTTGACAACAGAGAAAAAACCATTGAAAACAAGCTGTTGCTCAGACTGCAAAAATTGCCGAATGTGCTTATTACCCCGCACACCGCCTATTACACGGAACACGCCCTCTGCGATACGGTTGAAAATACGATGATCAATTGCCTGAGATTTGAAGGGAGAAAGCGGCATGGATAGGTTAAAAATCGCGATTCTATTCGGAGGCTGTTCCGAAGAACATCCCATCTCCGTTAAATCTGCGGGGGAGGTCGCAAAAAACCTTGATATCGAAAAGTATGAACCGTTCTATATCGGGATTACGAAAAATGGTGTTTGGAAGCTTTGTGACTACCCCGGCGCAAATTGGGAAAACGGCAATTGCTGGCAGGCTTGTCTGTCACCGGACAGAAGCGTACACGGACTCATTGTTCTGGAGCAGGGACAATACAAAACGATCCGTTTGGATATGGTGTTTCCCGTTCTGCATGGCAAGCTTGGTGAGGATGGTGCGATGCAGGGTTTGCTGGAGCTTTCCGGCATCCCCTATGTAGGCTGCGACGTCCAAAGCTCCGCCCTGTGTATGGACAAATCCCTTGCTTATATCGTCGCCAGAAAAGCGGGAATTGCCACGCCAGATTTCCGGACTGTCACAATAAACGAGAATATTGATGCCGACCGGCTCACTTATCCCGTTTTTGTAAAGCCGGCCCGTTCGGGTTCCTCGTTCGGCGTCAGCAAGGTATGTCGAAAGGAAGAACTCATGAGTGCGGTGGAAACCGCAAGACAGTATGACTCGAAGGTGCTCATTGAAGAGGCTGTCGTCGGCAGCGAGGTGGGATGCGCGATATTAGGGAGCGATATGGATTTGACCGCGGGCGAGGTGGATCAGATTTGTCTGTCCCATGGTTTTTTCAGAATCCATCAGGAGAAGAAGCCTGAAAACGGTTCCGAGAACTCGAGCATAATCGTTCCCGCCGACATTTCGGCAGAGGCGCGTCAGCTCGTTTTAGAGACGGCAAAAGCCGTATATCGCGCCTTGGGCTGCAGGGGACTGTCCAGGGTGGATATGTTCCTTACGGAAGACGGAAAAGTCATCCTCAACGAGGTCAATACCTTGCCCGGTCTGACCTCATACAGCCGTTATCCGAGAATGATGGCGGCCGCGGGGCTGTCGTTTGCCGAAATGCTCGACCGGATTGTATCATCGACATTAAAAGGACAAAGACGATGAAAAATGATTTTGTCTTTGTAGACGAGTTTGTACCCGGAATACGGTGGGACGCCAAATACGCCACATGGGATAATTTTACCGGCAAACCGGTGGACGGATATGCGGTAAATCGAATTGTCGGTACGAGAGCTTTGTGCACAGCCCTTAAAAAAGCGCGGGAAAACGCCGCATCCTTTGGCTTTGGCCTGCTTCTTTGGGATGGTTATCGCCCTCAATGCGCCGTAGATTGTTTTCTGCGCTGGTCAAAACAGCCGGAGGATGGCCGGACGAAACCAAAACACTATCCGAATATCGACAAGACGGAGATCGTTACACAAGGATATGTGGCCGCGAAGTCGGGCCACAGTCGGGGCAGCGCGATTGACTTGACGCTTTATCATTTAGCTGCCGGCACACTTGCTGAAATGGGCGGCGACTTTGATTTGATGGACTTAGTCTCACATCACGGAGCAAAAGGAATCACACAGGCCGAAGCGAGAAACCGTCAAACCCTTTGTTCTATCATGGAGGCCTGCGGTTTTGTTTCATACGATTGCGAGTGGTGGCATTACACACTGAAACACGAGCCTTATCCAAACACTTATTTTGATTTTCCCATCGCAGAGTTAGGTTCACACGGGGTTCCGTTCTGTTTTTAAACGGGGACGACCCGATGCTCGCCGGCCTCCGCGGAAAGACTACCTATGAGACCGTCTTTTACGGCGCGGCGCCCTGGTGCGATTTCCGCGCGGAGGGGATTGCGGTTTTGAAGGAAACCACCGTTTTCCGCTGCACCGGTCCGAGGGGGGAGAGCGCCGATGTGACCCTGCCGGCACTTGGAACGCACCATGTTCTGGACGCGCTCGCCGGTCTTGCCGTGGCACAGCGGCTGGGCGTGCACCTGGACCGGGCTGCGGCCGCACTCGGGGGTTACCGCCCGCTCGCCATGCGCCAGCAGATTTATAATATGGGCGACGTCACCGTCATCGACGACTCCTACAACTCCAGCCCCGACGCGGCCAGAAGCGGCCTTAATGTCCTTTTGGGGGTTAAGGCCTGCCGCAGAGTGGCCGTGCTGGCGGATATGCTCGAACTGGGGGAGTATTCCCGGCAGGCGCATTTTGAAGTCGGCGTCTGCGCCGCGGAAAACGGAGTCGATATTTTACTTACCGTCGGTCCGGAGTCGAAAGCCGTGGCCGAGGGCGCCCGCTCCGTCCGGCCCGGGATCGACTGCCGCGTTTTAGAAAGTAACGATCAGGCCGCAGCGGAGCTCAAATCCTTTCTGTCTCCCGGTGACGCGGTTCTTATAAAAGGCTCCCGCGGCATGCATACGGACGAGATCGTCCGCGCCCTGCTTTAGCTTCCCGCTTCCCTGGAACTGATTTTTACTTAATTATTTAGTCGATTATAGTATACTTGTGATCTTAGCGGTCATAACATCCAAAATGATCTGAGCGCCGATGCGGAAACCCTCAATAAACCGCAGTCTCGCCTCCAGAGCGTTCATACTGCCATATGTATCGAGTTGTTTACCTAACTGGCTTTCCAGCATTACCACGTTGTTTTCAAGTCTCAGAAATTCGGGGTCTTTTATTTGCATACGCTCATTGGGGTTGAGATTACCCAAATAAATAGCGTCAATAATGTTGTCTTCCATGGCCGTCCACCTTTACAGCAGTTTTATGGTTCTGAGCAATGTTACGCAGTCGATGAAGCCCTGAAGATAGATAAAATCTTCATCTATGCCCTCGATTTCATTTTGCAGCCGCTCCAATTTGAGCATGAGCTTGCGGTGCTTGCCGAGCTTGTTGCGTATTTCATTAAAGGTCTGATCGTATTGTTTTTCGAGCTTCTGGTAATACGGGTCGGTTTTTCGGTTTTCCATGCTGAGGTCATACTGGGACTGCATAAATGCCTGATGCAGATTATCTCTAAAACTGGTCACAAAGAGAAAACACCTTCTTCCTTGATATATGGCCACTAAATTGCTATAATAAATTGTGTATATGCAAAAGAACAACGCAACACGCGTTTAATTTCGTGCTAATCACATCATAACACGCATTTGATTTCGTGTCAACGGGAATTTTATATGGTTTGAGGTGTTGATATGCTTGCCGAGAGATTAAAGACATGCAGGAAAAAGAAAAATGTCACACAAAAAGAAGTGGCGCAATTTCTTTCTATATCGGAACGCGCATATCAGCATTATGAATTGAGTACGAGTAAGCCGTCATACGATATACTTCTTTCTTTGGCCGATTATTTTGATGTATCTATCGATTATCTGGTTGGCCGAAGTGAAAAGCCCTAAAGAGCCATAATAATTCCCCATCTATAGCATCACAAGGCCCGGGAGTCCATAAACACCTGATACAGGTTTTAGATTTATTTACATGATAAAATGTGCGCTGTAGGGAGCTGGTCTAATTGAGCATTTATTACTAGAATGGGCTCCCAATAAAGAAGAATAAAAGCAAAACGGGGATAATCCCCGTTTTTTTATTTCAAGCAGGCCCATTTAGGTACTGGAAATATACAAGGCAGGAGTATTTCTGAAAATGCTCCTGTCTTTGCATTGTCCTTGCGCTTCATCAACAAGACGTAAAATCGGAACAATTTACCAGGTTCCGGCGTCAAAAAAGTGATTGCGAGCTGCATTGCCGTTTTGAAAGGAGCGCCTATGAAAACACGAATGATTGCGGGGGGCCTAAGCCTTGCGCTTATATTTTCAGCTATGTTATCCTTTTCCGGCTGCGGAGTGAACGTGCAGGCCGCGGACCTGATGTCCGGCGTAAAGGCAAATACCGTAAAAACCGATGCGGACTTGGCCGGCGAAGACTCCAATGCTATCGCAGACTTCGCCGTTAAACTGTTCCAAAACAGCGTATCCGTCCCTGAAAACACGCTTGTCTCTCCGCTCTCCGTGCTGTGTGCCCTTGCCATGACCGCCAACGGCGCCAAGGGCGAGACGCTCGCGCAGATGGAAAACGTATTCGGCCTTTCCGTGCCGGAGCTGAATGATTATCTGCATAGTTACCTGAAAAGTCTCCCCACCGGCGACAAATACAAGGTCAGCGTTGCCGATTCCATTTGGTTCAAGGACGACGAAAGTCTATCGGTGGAAAAGAATTTCCTCCAGACAAACGCCGATTATTACGGAGCTTCCATCTATAAAGCGCCTTTTGACGAGGGTACGCTGAAGGACTTAAACGCCTGGGTCAGCGACAGCACCGACGGCATGATAGAAAATATCCTTGATAAAATACCGGAAGTGGCCGTCATGTATCTTGTAAACGCCCTGGCCTTCGACGCCGAGTGGGAACATATCTACAAAGAAAGTCAGGTACGCGACGGAACCTTTACCACGGAGGCCGGGGACGTACGGAACGTGGAAATGATGTACGGGACGGAGGACAGGTATCTGGAAGACGGCAGCGCAACGGGCTTTATCAAGTATTACGCCGACCGGAAATACGCTTTTGCCGCCCTGCTGCCGAATGAGGGCGTTTCCGTTGCCGATTACGTCGCGTCCCTCACCGGGGAAGGACTTATGGGTACCCTCGACAACGCACAGGATGTCGAGGTGAAAACAGCTATTCCAAAATTTGAATTCGAGTATTCCGTGGAAATGAGCGATATCCTCCAATCCATGGGCATGGCGGACGCCTTTGACGTCGGCGCCGCGGATTTTACAGGGCTTGGCCGATCGGCGGACGGAAATATCTTTATCAGCCGCGTTCTGCATAAGACCTACATCGCCGTGGATGAAAAAGGCACCAAGGCGGGTGCGGCAACCGCAGTGGCAATGGGAGCGGGAGCAGCTGCTCCGGTTGAGGAGCCGAAAACCGTCTATCTGGACCGTCCGTTTGTTTATATGCTCATTGATTGTGAAACGCATTTGCCCATCTTCATAGGTGCCACGATGGATATCAGCCGGTAATCTAACTTTGTCTGCGGTGGCGTGGGAAACCCTGCGCCGCCGTTTTTTAATTACGGCTCGAGCGCGCGAAGCCGATAAACAAAAATCTGAAAAGGATAGTGCTATGAAGGTATATAGTTGGAAAACTCTCGTTGTGAGTATATTCTTAGGAGGTGGTTCTTTCGCATATACCATCATTCATTTTGATGGTTTGCATGACCTTGTGCTGTTGGCCTTTTTGGCATATTACATCATAAAAGGACTCTCTGTTTCGTTTTCAGAGGACGCTTATAAAGAATATGTCAAGCGAGTCGAGAGAGGGAAACGGGTTCATCGAAAGCTGTTCGGGAAATTTGCCCCTCTTATTCCGTGGTCTCCGGCAATTTTTGTATTATTGGGTTATTGCGTTGTAAAACTGTTGCCAACATGGAAATGGCTTGTATGGCTTTGGCTGTTATCTGCCGCGGCTTCCGCAGTTTATATTTCGATCATTTTTAGAAAGCATATGAAAATTGAAGAGGAGCAGGAGCAAATATCTTCTGAAAAACAGGATGGCAGCGACACAATGTAATGCCAAGCGAATTCCAATTTGAAAGGATGATTTGTAATGAAATATGAATACAAATTTGTAGAGTTTGAAAGTAAGTTGGGTTTCAACTATGACAAAAAAGTTATTGAATTAGAAAAACAGTGGAATGAACTGGGCAAACAAGGATGGAAATTCTGTAAAGACGGGAATGGCTTTACTATCTTTATGAGAGAAATCGCGGAATAACAAACCCCGGTTTGTGGATGAGTTAATGAAGGAGATAAATGAACGCTTTGAAAATATGGAATGGAGTCCTTTGCCTTCGGAGTGCTGAAAAAGCTATTTCTGAAAAAAGTCAGATTGCAGCCACAATTCTACTTTAAAATGAAATTTATCCGTAAGATTATCCGCCGATCGTTCCACAGTGGAACGGCCGGCATTTTATTTCTTCACCCATTCTATAAGAACTTATTTATCAAAATAGCCAATGCTGCATGAATAATTCCCAACGGGTATTTCTATTTGCTCGGCGAGCTTTGTCATTTCATCCTTTGAAAAATCCGATAGGTTCATCTGAGCAATGTGCAGCTGCAAATAGTCAAAGGGGTAATCCGATAACGCTATATTCAGGGCATCCAAGCTTTTAAATACATTTTCACCGGAATATACTTCTTCGCTTGATTGCTGCGCTTTATATCCGCTGAATAGTGCGTAATTGATAACACTCCGGTCTTTCCAGACATATATCGTCAGCTCTTTCGACTGAGAAATCTCCCATACCAGATTTCCGGCAGCATCAAAGAATTGAAAATCATCATTATCCTGTATTCTTCCTTCACCGAGGATAAAGCAAAACCGCAAACCGTCGGCTTCAATAATGGCTGCTTCCTGACCGTATATCAAAGCTTTTGTTATCGTATTATCTCGCAATATACCCCAGACCCGCCAATTATCCCCATTGTTATACTGTCCCGCCATAATTTGCGCGGGAACGAAACCATCAATACTTAATTCTGCACTTGTTGTGGCAATTTTATAGTTAAACACGCCCTGTTCCATAACCGCGCAAGCCGAATTGCCGTTGGCATTATAATAGAATATCAGTATGCTTCCGTCATCTAAATCAACTTGCTCTATTATACTTTCAGGCCTGACGACGGCAGCCTCATTTTTAAGCGTCCGAAACAAAACATCGGCAGCGCTCTCTTTCAGCGCCGATGCGCCTAAGACTACTGTCCCGCATAAGACAGCAGCAGCCAGGACGCATGAAAAAGCAATCACTCTAACGGAAAACCTTTTATGCTTCATAATCGCGCCCAATCGCGTTTTCAAAGCCTTCTTTTCCTCACACATTGTAGTAGACATAATGGTTTTTTGCAGTTTCTTTTCAGCTACGACAGCTATTAGGGTGTCACCGTACTTCTGCTTTTCGTTGGTATCTAAATTCTTAATTACAGCTTCGTCGCAGGCAAGCTCACACGCCCGGTCTATTTCCCGGCACATAAAGTAGACGATCGGATTAAACCAATGCAAATGAACAGCGAGCGAAGCAAACCACTTTACTATAACATCGTGCCGCCGCAGATGGGTAAGTTCATGGAGAAGGATATTTCGGAGCTGTACCTCGGAATACTCCATATCCGGCAAATAAATAGCAGGTCGGAGAATACCAATAAGCATAGGAGTAGGGGCAAGAGGATTATGGTATAAACAAGGTGGCTTTCTGTTTTTGCAAAGCCGCTGAAGCAATGCTGCTTCATGGTCTTTTACAGGAAGCCGTCTACGCCGTAGTCTGATTACAAAAATGAAATACTCAACAATTTCTATCAGAAAAACCGTTCCTCCAAGAGCAATTAGCGATATCAGTATGTGATTATTAAATTTTCCCTTCATCAGCCCGATTTCTTTTAAGGAAATTTCTATCTGTTCGGGCGTATCCAATTCCTCATACGGCATATTATACTGTTCTTGGGCAAGCTCCTCCTGCCATTCCGCAGTCGACTTTACGTTTGCCTCGATTATCTCTTGCACCGGTGCCATTGGTGTGCTGACCGGAACAGATACAAAAGCTGAAAACGGCACGAGCAGAGCGACGAGGACAAAAACCCATAGATAATATTGCACACTTTTGGGAAGCCGGTTTTTCATCAGTGGCTTTACGGCAAAGAGAAGCAGGGTTAGCACACTTCCTGCAACCGACATGATTAGAATTGTGCGCACTATTTCGCTCATTAATTGCCATTCGCTCATTTTGCACGTCCTCCCATCCTAAAATATGCTTTCAGTTCATCAATGTCGGCCTCGGATAATTTACCGCGATGGCAGAGCGCGGCGACAAAGTTTTTCGCGTTTCCACTATAGAGCTTGTCAATCATGCTTTGCTCCTCAGCCTGAACATACTCCGCTTCGGAGATGTTGGGGGTATAATACAGTACCTCTTGTTTTTGCGCGGAAATAACCCCTTTATCCGCAAGGCGGCGTATCAGGGTATTGACTGTGGACTTTTCCCAGCCTTTTGTATTCCGCAATTCAACGCGAATGTCCGTAAAGGATACGGGCTTTTCCCCGCGCCATAGGATTCTCATTATTTCAAGCTCCGCATTGGATATCTTGTCTGCCAGACTCATTTTATGCCCTCCGTGTTACAAACGTAGTACATTATTCATGTTACGCTTGTAGCACGGATTTGTCAACACTGTCCAGTGTTTTTTTGCGATGTTAACCTGCGTTGCTTGCCGCAACTGTTGATTATAGCGTATTATGGAGATAGGCAAGGGAGTGGAAATATGTTTAGTGAAAATCTAAAAAATCTTCGTAAGCAAAAGGGGCTTTCCCAAGAAGAGCTGGCAGAACGGCTGCATGTAGTGCGCCAAACGGTATCCAAATGGGAAAAAGGTCTTTCGGTGCCTGACGCAAACCTTCTTATTCGGATTGCTGAAATCTTCGAAACCTCGGTCAGCACACTTCTCGGTGATACAACAGAACTGTCTGAAGATAAAAATATTATTGCAGAAAAGCTGGAACAGCTTAACGTACTGCTGGCTGAGAGAAACAGACGGAGCCGGCGCATCTGGAAAGTTATCGCCGTTATTTTGATTTCTATTGCTGCGATAACCATATTGCTGATGATATTGAGTTTCGCAGCTTTTCAGATTTTTACTACTGGTCCTGCCATTACGACACAAACAAAACAAATAATGATACCATAAAGCTTAGCTTTCAGAAGAAATGCCATCCGCAGAGATAATCTCTGTGGATACTTTTGTATTGACATTAGCGATATTCGATAATATACTGTAAACGGGATTAACGATATTCGATAATTCGTGAAAGGAGCGCCGGATGTGGCCAGAGAGAAGTTTCAGACATTGACAGAGCAGATGTTTTACATCCTTCTCTGTTTACAATCGGAATGCTACGGCATGGATATTATGGAAAAGGTCCGCACCATGACCGGCGAACGGGTTACCGTCGGCCCCGGCACGCTCTATAATCTCCTGGAGAGCTTTATGAACGCGGACATGATTCGCGAAACGAAGGTCGAGGGCCGCAGGCGCAGTTATCTGATTACCGAAACAGGCAAACTGGCGCTTGAGGCGGAGTATCGGCGCCTGATGACGTTGACGGACGATTATCGCCAATATGTGATGGGGAAGGGAGGCATTTGGGATGAAAGCAGTAAAGCGTAGATTTGAACAGTTTCTGTTCTATGACTATACAAGTATCGAAAGGCATCTTGAAAGGATGGCCGCGAAGGGGTGGCAGCTTCAAAAAATCACCCGGTTTTATTGGGAGTACCGCAGAACAGAGCCGCAGAGGCTGACCTATACGGTTACTTACTTTTCCGAAGCTTCGGAATTCAATCCCTATCCTACGGAAAATCAGCAAACCTTCCGTGAATACTGCAAGGATGCCGGGTGGAATCCTGTGGCGGAGTGGGCGCAGATGCAGATTTTCTGCACAGAGCGGGAAAACCCGACGCCCATTGAAACAGAGGAATCCATCAAGCTGAAGGCCATTCACCGGGCGATGAAGAAAAACTTCCTGCCAAGCAGTGTAGTGTTGCTGCTGTTATCTCTGACTCAGGGATATCTCCAGTTACATATGATTATGTCCGACCCGGTTGAGCAGCTTTCATTAGGTTTATCTCTGTTCCTGGCGATAACCTGGTGTATTCTTATCATCCAAACGCTGTTTAGCTTAATCGGCTATGCAGTCTGGTATCGGAAATCACAAAAGTCCGTACGCATGGGAGGCCCCTGCGCGGAAAGCGGCAGCGGATATAAAAAATTATTCCATATACTCACTGGTATTGTAGTTGTTTTGCTGGCGCTTGCCATATCGACGTTTGCCACGTCGACTCGGAGCTATATCGGGGGCGCAATTCTGGGGCTTATAAACATAACGGTTGTAATCGTCCTGGTATTTACCATTAAGAACGCTCTCAAACGGGCGAAGGCATCCCGGAAGGTCAATCTGACCGTCACCATGGTTTCCTGTGCGATTCTGTCCATTGTTTTGACCGGCGCTATGACCTGGTGCATTATCCGGGGCGTGAACGCCGGCTGGTTCGGCAACAAATCGGCTGATACCTACACCACCATGCAGCCCAACGGCGCCACATATACCTGGGATATTTACCATGACCCGCTGCCTTTGAAGGTTGAGGATTTGCAGAATGTGGATTATGAGCACTACTCCTGCGAATGGACGGCAAGGGAGTCTTTTCTTCTGGCACAGTATGTGGCAAGGCAGGATTCTTTTCCGGATGGACAGTTTGCCCCCGAACTGAACTATTCGATTGTGGACGTAAAGTTTCCCGCATTGTTTAACCTCTGTCTGGATGATTATTTAAACCGGTATCACTATGAACGGAATATGCCGGAAGAGGACAGGCGGTATTTTCGGCAGACGGAAGACCCCTCGTGGCAGGCCGATGCGGTTTATCAGCTCTATCGCGGGGATGAGGGTATGAGTGAATACATTCTTTGCTGGGATGCCCGGATTGTCTGCATCGATTTTGATGAGATTCCAACCGCAGAGCAGATTGCAATTGCGGTTGAGAAGCTTTGCAAATAAATGAGACAGTCGTCTGCGATAATAATTTCTACAGCTAAGGCTTGACTGCTCCCTTGGGGAATGGCTTATAGTGTTTTGCATAAGGGGGGGCTGCACATGTTGATTCGGGAAGTATGCCGGGTATGTGACTTAACAAAAAAGGCGGTTGAATATTATGAGCAGCAGGGGTTCATCAGGCCGCGGGTGTTGGGCAATGGATATCGCGATTATGCGGACACGGAAATTGCCGCGTTAAAGGAAATATCGGTGCTGCGCAAGTGTGGCATCGGCATCGCAGACATCCGCGTTATTTTAGACAGCAAGGATAAGACGGTGGCGCTTGCCCGATATAAACGCTTAAACGGGCTTAAAATGCAAAAACTCAAGGCGGTGCAGGACTGCATTGACGCCCTGATCAAAAGCTACGATATTGAGGATGGCTTTTGCCGTTTGCGGCGGCTTGACGAGGAATGCCTGACCGTACAGGAAAAATTGGTTCTGGCCTTTCCGGGCAACTATGGACTATATCTTTCTTTGCATTTCGGACGTTTTCTGAGAGAACCCATCAAGACCAAAGAACAGCGCGCAGCCTACGGCAAAATAGTCGATTATCTGGACAACGCGGCGGCACTTATCCCGGATGAGCTGGCTGCCTTTATGGAACAGGCCATACAGCTGGGTGAAAACGTAGATATTGAAAAGTACGAGGATGCCATGAACCTTTTAATGGAGGATGCCATCCGCGACCCGGATGCCTACTTCCGGAATCTGAAGGTGGAGGAATATATCGCCTTACGCACCTCCGAGGAATTTAAGCGGTCTCCGCAAGGGAAAATGGCGGAGCTGATAATGCAGTTCCAGAAAAACAGCGGCTATCATGATGTGTTCATTCCCAATCTGATAATATTAAGCCCGGCGTACAAAGCGTATTGCGAGAGACTTGAGGCGGCAAACGCGGTATTTTTAGAAAAATACCCGCAGGCCGGGGATATTTATGGGGTTAAGTAACATATGACAGATTTTTGAGCACTGTAAAACTCGAGAGCTTCCCCTATAAATTTTGACGCGCCTTCCCCTACTTTTTGCCATTTTAATACTATTACCCTATATGGAACAAAAAGCATATATTTCCGTCTGTTTATACAAACATTGGGGGGAATCAAATCATGAATAAAAGGGGTATCGTACTCTTGGGCGTCGTGGCATTATCCGTTGCATTTACTACCGCGCCAGTTGCGGCTTCAGATATTAACCCCGATTTATCTATAGAAAAAATCAGCGTCCAAAATGAAGAAACGGTTTATACGGAGATAAAAGACGGCCTTAAATTCACTGTTACGCTGAATAAGGCCCGGTTTACCCTGCGGGATGAGATAAATATACATTTAAAGGTTACCAATGTATCCGATCATGAAATCCATCTTTTCACCGGGGTAGCGTCGGCCGGCTATGTGTCCGCAGGCATATCCGACGCGCAAAAATCCTTTTGGCTTGCTTCTGAACCATCGGATTGCGACCTTCCCGTGCCGCAGGTTATAGCGCAAGGCAATCTGCAGCCCGGCACATCCATTGAATATGAGCGTGTCCTGCTTCCCAAAATAGATTTAGGTGCGGAGCAGATCGACGCATGGGGCGGCGTCTATTTGGTCGGCGCGGGATTGACCCGAAACCCCGACGATACGGTTTCCGTTTCCTTTCCCATTACAATAGAAAGCGATGCGGAAAAGGTCATACTGCCTGAAGCTGCCGAAAAAGTTGCGTTTGAAAGTGCCGATTATAAAAAATGGTTTTCGGAACACACCGGAAAGACCGTCGTATGGACTGAAAACAATGAGCGGTATGCCATTATAAAAGGCGAGCTATCAAAAGTAGGTAAGGAATTATATGAAGCAATATTGGCCGAAAATGAAAAGCCAAATAAAAGTACGTGCTACGAAAACGGGAATTGGGTTGTAAACAGTAGCTCTTATTATGGAAAATCGCCCCTTGGTATCCGCATAAAAGTCGACGCGGTAAAGGGCAATATCGTATCAATTGCTTATGCAGACCATTGATTGAACGACGGTTAAAGTATAGGAACATTCTTTTTGAAATGTTCCTATGCTTTAACCGTCGTTTTTCAATGCCCGAACTCTTTATCCGGCGGGGATTCCTTGGGTTTTTATATGTTTATTGCCTCTTGGGATTCTATTGCGTTTTTCTGCCTGTTATAGGCAAGCCCACAGACAACCGAAGTCAGGGGAGAAACAAGCACAAGCCCGATGCAGCCGACAAAGGTGTGCAGGATCTCGGAGGCAATCATCTTTGTGTTTAAGATGTTCATCATCGGCGTTCCCTGCGCCATGTAAACCATCATGACCGAAATATAACTTCCCATATAGGCGAGCAGGAGCGTCGTCGTCTGGCTTCCCACCACCGATCTCCCGATGGTCAGGCCGGACATAATCAACCCTTTTCTAGTAACCTGGGGATTGTTTTTGACGATTTCATCGAGCGCCGCGGAAATATCTATGGAAAGATCGAGGATCGCCCCTGAGCAGGCAAGATAAATGCCCGCCTGAAAAATGGATGTCAGGTCAAGGCTTTCAAAGCCCGCGTAGAGAAGGGATTCCGACCATTGCATGACTGCGCCGTGGATATCGAAGATTTTTCCCCAAACGATCGCTAAAAAACAGGTGACAAGTGAGCAGGATACCGCGCCCGCGATGGCGGTGAAGGCTTTTTTTGTAAATCCGGCTACCAGCAGGAGAGTCGCGACGGTAATCATATTGCCGACCAAAAGTGCGATAAGCATCGGATTCATTCCCTTAAGCATGCAGGGAATCAGGATTTTCCAGATGCTCAAGAGCGCAAAGGCAAAGGAGAGAAGGGTCCTTATTCCCGTAAAGCCGGAAAACAAAATGATGCAGACGGCGAAAATGCAAATCAGAAAAAGTTCTTTCGAGGCCCTGTAATGCTCCACCATGTTTGCGTAAATAATTTTATTGGCCTCGTCCCGTTCGAGCAGCACCCATACGGTGTCGCCCGGCACGAAGACTTTGTCGAATTCCATTTTTCCGACGTAGAGGTTCGTCGCCTCTGCCGTTTCTCCCTTATGCTCCCCCGACAAAATCAGGATGGTGCAGCTTTGAGCGCCCTGTTTGATCAGCCCCGTGCTGTAGGTGCCCTCGTTATTGACGGCAGTTACCTTTGCCCGGACGCCCTCGGAGTTTATATAGATCTGTTTTTCAAAGCCGGTGGGAAACAGAGCCAGAACGGTCAGGATCAGGACGAACAAAGAAACAAAAACGGCTTCCTTTTTGTTGATTTTCTTAAACACGTTTTTCAAAGGAATCTATAGCCTCCCTGCAAAAACAGGCCGGACAACAGTCCGGCCTGTCTGATTTTTATAAATTCCGAACGCGGATATTAAAGGCCGCACACAGAAATAAGCTTTTTGAAGATATCCGTATTGTCATAGGAACCGCCGAATTGTTCGGCGCCCACGCCCATTGCGTAGACAGGGACCGGGGTGCCGGTGTGCGCGTAGGAGGTCCAGCCGATGCCCGCCTTATTGTTGATGATGTGGGTCAGGGTCACCGAAAGCGGATCGTATGTGCTGTACAAAAGGTCGGTCTCGGGGTTCTTTGTACGCTTATCTGTCGGTTTCATAGACTCCGCGAAGCCGCTTTCAAGCTTCTCAAATTCGTAGTCAGTAAGCGTGTAAGCTTTGTTTGCTTCAATTTTTGCATCGGGGTCCGACGGTGCGAGCAGGCCGAAATTTTCTTTGATCACAGGCAGCACGTCGTTTAAGGTGAGCTTCGGATTATTCTTTTTCATGTCGGTGATCAGGGAATCAAAAGCGATATAGGACATTTTTTGCCTGCCTAAAATATCGAACGCCGTATTGTAGCCGGTTGCCGCATATCCTATTGTCATGCCGCCCGTTTCATGGTCGCCGGTGACGAGAATCAGGGTATCGTCGGGGTGCTTGTCCGCAAAATCCACGGCAACCTGAATTGCTTTTTCAAAAGCCAGCGTATCGGTAATCGTGCTCAGCGCGTCATTTGCGTGGCAGGCCCAGTCAATCTTGCCCGATTCGCACATCATAAAGAATCCTTTTTCATTGTCAAGAACGTCGATGCCCTTCTTTACGTAATCGGAAAGCGTCAAATCGTCGGCTTTTGTATCTATGGCATAAGGAATGGAACCGGAATCCTGAAGCACGGGATTGACCGCGTAGACTTTTCCCGAGGAGCTGTTTAGCGCAAGGATGTCATTTTTGGTGTTTACAACCTTGTAGCCTTTGCTTTTAATGGTTTCGGTTACGTCCGGTTTTGTTTTATCCTTGCCTGTGGGTTCGCTGATTGCGCCGCCGCCGAAATAATCAAAATTGCTGTTTGCGAGCTGCTCCGCGATTTCATAGTAATCGTTTCTGGACGCGATATGCGCGTAGAAGGCGGCCGGAGTCGCGTGGTTGATGGTCACGCTTGAAACGATGCCGATCTTCATGCCGGCTGCTTTTAATTTTTCAGTGATGCTTTGCGGTTTTGTGGTCTTGTCGACATTGAGCCCGATTACTCCGCTGTGGGTTTTCACGCCGCAGGAAATGGACGTTGCGGTGGAAGCGGAATCCGGACAGAAGGAAGTGGAATCATAGGTTGTTGCAACGCCGGCTACGGGGAATTTCGTAAAATTCAAATTTTTCATGGCGACTTCGCCGGACTTGTTGTTTCCCGTATAGACCTGGGCAGCGTTGACCTGCACATGGGACATTCCGTCGCCGATGAATAAAAAGACGTATTTCGGCGTTTTTTCGGCCGGCGCGGTTTGCTCCACCGGAGCGGAGGCGGGCTGTACTGCGGATGTGGACGGTGCGGGAGTTCCAGCCTGATTGTCACAGCCCGATAAAATCGATACCGACATCATTAAGCCCAAAAAGAGTCCCGGAATTCTTTTTTTCATTTTACATCTCCTCAGCAATATTAGTTTGGATGCCACTAAACCGATTTTTATTATACAGAGAGCATGTAAAATCAAAAGCAAAGCATAGTAAAAAAATTGCAAAAATATGGATTTTGGCCCCGAAGGACCGCTCTTGTGTTTAATATCAGCGAATGACTGAAAAAAAATTCCGTTCTGTTCCACGTGAAGCAGAGGCTGGATCATATGCCCAATGCAGGCGAAGGGATTTAAAAGACGGACCGCACTTTTTTTACACAATTTTGTTGAAAACAGCTATTCCAAACCGATATTATAGGTAAAGAAACGTGTGGGATTCGGGGTTTATGTCAATTATGGAAGAAGAAACATTCAAAGCCGGGTTGATCGGAACAAAATACAGCACGCCGGAAATGAACCCGTATTTGGTTTCGCGAAGGCGTCTGCATCGAAAATTGGATCATGCCTTAAAATGCAGGTTTACGCTGGTCACGGCACCCGCGGGCTACGGCAAGACAACCGCGGTTTTGGACTGGCTGAGCACATGCGGCCTGCCCTCGGCCTGGCTGTCCCTGGACCCGGGCGACAACGACCCGGCAACCTTCTGGCGGTATGTCTGTGCTGCTCTTGACGGCGTTTTCATTGGCGTCAGCAAAGATACGGAATATGTTTTTTCGTCTTATGAGCTGCTGAAAGCCAACATCCATTTAAATATCCTCATCGATCAATTGTCGAAAGTCGGGTCCGATTTCCTGCTTGTGCTGGACGATGTGCACATGATCAGCGAGCCTTCCATATGGGCGGGGCTTAACTACCTGATTGACTATCTGCCTGCGAACATGCACCTGATTTTCATCAGCCGGACGGAGCCGGGGATTGAACTGCCGAAGCAGAGGCTAAAATGGCAGGTCCGGCGGCTTTCGGAAGAGGATCTGCGTTTTGACGAAGAGGAGATCACCCGTTTTTATCAGGCGAGAGGCTATACCCTCGACAATGAGGATCTGAACAAAGTCATGACCTATTCGGAAGGCTGGGCGGCGGCGCTGGTTGCAGTTTCCATGTCCATGGAGGAATCCGACGGAAAAAACGACGCCATTGCCGCTCTCGCTCGGTCGAGCAGGGATATTGAGGAGTACTTGAAAGAGGAACTGATCCGCACATGGACTTTGGAAAAGTTGTCCTTTGCCATGAAAACCTCCATACTTGATACCCTTTCGGAAGCCATTTGCGACGCCGTTACGGGGGCGGGCAATGCAGGCCGAATGCTGAGAGAAATCAGGGCGGGGAGCGGCTTCCTGACGGCGCTCGACGATCAGGGGCAAGAATATCGATACCACTATCTGTTTCGAAATCTTCTTTACAAGCTCCTTTTTGAGTCTGCCCCCAATGAGCTCCCCGGCCTCCACAAAAAAGCCGCTTTTTGGTGCCGGGAGCACGGCTTTCTGTATGATGCGGTGGAGCATCTGCTCAGCGGCGGGCTATTCCCTGAAGCATTTGAAGTGATCGAACACGACATCGACCATTTGATCCACCGGAACGACTTCGGCACGCTCTTGTCATGGGTCGAACGGATGCCGGCGGAGTACCGGGATAAAGGCTTTAAGATCGCCGTGATATACGCGATGTATTATGCGGAAATCGGCCGGTTTGATCTGGCACGGCAATGGGTTGCCCGGATGAAGGTGCAAAAGGACAGTGATCCATATGCCGCAGAACCGGAGACGAGCGAATTTATCAGGGCGGCTGGCACTTTGGTGGAGGCGAACCTGCTGATCCGGGAAGGAAATGCGGAATATTTGCCGCTGCTTTTCGGGGCGGCCGAGACAAATGCGAACGGGGCATACCGAATGCCCGAATATAACGACTTCAATACGGCGGATATTTACTTTTACCGCTGCCCCATAAACCTTCTGATCGGCCTTATAAAAGAGGCCCCGGACAAATATGAAAAAATGGTGGAAAACTATCGCGGGATGATTTCAAAAAATCCCGGATATGCGCCGCTTTGCACCGGCGAATACTTTTATGAGAGCAACCGGCTTGACGAAGCGCTCCCGTATTTGTTAAAGGCGATTGAGGAGGCGGGAGAGGCAGGCTGCCCGGGTACCCTTGTGCCCGCCATGGCGGACATTGCGCGGATAAAGCGGGCCCAGGGAGATATGGAAGGCGCTTTTCGGGTCATCGGGGAGTGTGAGGAGCGGCTTCGGCAGTATAACAAAGCGCATTGGGTTTATCTGATTCAGGCTTTCCGGTGCCGGTTGTGCCTGGATATCGGCGATATGGAAAAGGCTCGGGAGTGGCAGACGTCCGGAAAACTGAGCCTTTTTGCGGAAATCAATAAGATCAGAGAGTTTGAGCTGATCGTATACGCAAGGGCTCTGATGTCTTTAAACCGGACGGACGACGCCTCTCTCCTTTTGCAGAGGCTCCTCGCGTTCACGGGCGGCAGCAGAAGGCTCCACAGCCGGGTGGAGGTATTAAATCTTCTTTCTTTGCTCGCTTTCCAAAAAAACAGCACAAGGCTCGCTTTCAAATATCTGGACGAGTCGCTCGATATCGGCATGCGGGAGGGCTTTGTCAGAAGCTATCTGGATGAACTGTTCCCTATGGCCCGGATGCTTCGCTCGTACACAAAATCGGGAGGGAAACGGACCGGCGATTCAAAAGAGCGGAGGGCATATGCCGGAAGCCTATTGAAACAGATGCCGGAAAGCCTGCTTAAGACCCTGGAGGCGCGTGACGTGGTCGCTGAAGGAGTGACCGGGCGAATCTTCGAACAGCTGACGGCGCAGGAGAGGAAAGTGCTTGAGCTGATGGCGAACGCCGCGACAAACCGGGAGATCGGCGAACAACTCGGCATCAGCCTCCGGACGGTCAAGGCGCATACAGGAAACATATACGGCAAGCTTGGCTTAAAAAACCGGGCCCAGTGCGTGAAGCTGATTCGCGAATTGGGACTGAGATAGAGAATATATAAATCATACAAAAGATCCGTGCAAAGTCTGCACGGATCTTTTGTATTGTACTTTGGTACGATGTGCGGTTTTGGATTTTATGCTACTGTAAAAATGTGCAGGCAAATTTTCTAGAAAATGTAAATCGCAAACAGCAGATAACCTGCAATATAAGGAGAGAAAAACATGGCAAAACCGAGAAAACTATCTTCAGCTTTGCTCAGTCTGGCGCTTTCTCTGGCGCTTATCCTGACGCTGTTGCCGGCGGCGGCAGGGGCGGTCGGAGAGACCGGCACAACCGACATATGGAAATGGAAGGTGCTTGACGACGGCACGTTGAGCATTACCGGATGTACCGCGCTGTCCGCCGATATGGCACTTCCCGCGGCGCTTGACGCCGGCTCCGGTCCGGTGACGGTGACGCGAATAGAAAGCAACGCCTTTAAAGTATCCGATCCCATTTTCTTCCCCTCCAAAATTGTAACCTTTTCCATGCCGGACAGTGTGACGGACATTGGAGACAACGCTTTTTACAAGTGTACCACCATGACCTCCGTGACTTTGCCTAATAATCTTCAGACGATCGGTGCCTCGGCGTTTTACAACTGCAAAGCCCTGACCGCAATCAAAATCCGGGATTCAGAAACAAATATCATCCCTGATTCAGTGACAGGCATCGGCAGCGCCGCTTTCGCAGGCTGTTCTGCCCTTGAAAGCATTACGCTGCCGAATAATCCGGGCTTTACTAATATACCGGATAACCTCTTCAACGGAGACTACAGCCTGACGACGGTGAATAATATCTCGTCGTTAATTTATCTTGAATCCATCGGAAGCCAGGCTTTTTTCGATTCGGGTATTGAAAGCATTTTACTTCCGGATTCGGTCACATCCATCGGCGAAGGCGCGTTTGACGCCTGCCGATCCCTTGAGAGCGTTACGCTGCCGGATAACGCAGCCTTCACCGCCATACCGGACCGTCTGTTCTTCAATTGTGAGGCACTTCAAAGTCTTACGATTCCCAAAAACGTGACCTCCATCGGCGCGGACGCGCTGAACGGCTGCAACGCGCTGACTGAAATTGTTGTTGACGGAGACAATACGGCGTTTTCCAGCGAGGACGGCGTACTTTATAATGCCGACAAAACGACCCTGATCCGCCACCCCGCCGGGCGTGCGGGAACGCTTGATATTCCGGGAAGCGTCACGAAAGTCGGCGATTACGCGTTTCTCGATTCCAAAACACTGACCGACGTCAGCATCCCGGGAAGCGTCACGGAAATCGGCGAGGGCGCGTTTTTCAACTGTAATAACGCGGTGTTTGAGGAGCCGGTTATCCCGGGCAGCGTGACAAGTATCGGAGCCTACGCTTTCAATGCCTGCAACAGATTAACGGAAGTCACCGTCCCGGA
The DNA here is from genome assembly GCA_002423435.1 of Clostridiales bacterium UBA6114. GTDB lineage: Bacteria > Bacillota > Clostridia > Oscillospirales > Butyricicoccaceae > UBA6114. The sequence continues at coordinate 4,191 of DIWE01000026.1, read as the reverse complement.
AGGAATTGAAAGCCTCGGCGAATATACCTTCTTTAATTGCCTGGACCTGCCGAAAATAACTCTGCCTAAGAGTTTGGCGGGTATTGGCACAGGTGCTTTTATGGGTTGCGACAGCCTCTGCGACGTGGTCATCCCGGAAGGGGTCTTAAGCATCGGCAACTCCGCATTTTCTTTTTGCGGAGGCCTTACCAAAGCGGTTGCCCTCGGCGACGACACGGTTTTTGGCAGCAATGTATTTCAATATACGGGTATCGGGCATGACGGCATTTACGGCCGCAGCGGTTCCACGGCGCAGACATATGCGGAGGCACAAAGCCTTCCATTTCATATTGTCTGCATCGTTTCGTTCGAAACCGGCGAAGGCTCGGCTGTCCCCGATCTTTATGCAGCAGAAGGGGATACGTTATCGGAACCCATGGACCCCACGCTTTCCGGCTTTGATTTCGGCGGCTGGTATAAAGACGAGGAATGCACCGACGACTTTACTTTCGGCGGCGACACCGTTTCGGGCGATACGATTTTGTACGCCAAGTGGTCGCCGATTGTCTGCCCTGTCAGCATAGCGGCAATCGAGGGCGTGACAGCACCGGAAAGAGGGGCTTCACCGGTATCGGTCATAACCGAAACGGAGCAGTACACCGGAACCGTCACATGGAATCCGGCGGATCATCCGTTTGCCGCCGGCACGGTTTATACGGCGACGATCACCCTGACGCCGAAAGCCGGATATACCCTGAGCGGAGTGGCTGTGAACTTCTTTACCGTGGCGGGTGCGGCTTCGGTGAGCAATGCCGCTGATTCGGGCGTAATCACCGCGGTGTTCCCGGAAACGGAGGCCGTCCCGCCGCAAAACACCATACCCAACCGCAGGAGCGGAGTACCGCCAACAGCTTCCGCCAGCGTCACGGTGAATACGCCATACAGCTTGGATCTTGCAACCATTTTTGAAGATGCGGACGGCGATCCGCTGACCTATAAGGTGTCGGTAAACGAAGTATACGAAATCGCAGCCGATACGGAGTTTGTCTATATCCCGGTATCAACCGGAACCACTGCTTTTTCATTCCGGGCGAACGACGGGACGGCGGATTCCGCCGACACCTACACTGTGGCGCTGACGGCGGGCACGGCACAGGCGCCGACATACACGATCGTTGCGTCGGCCGGCTCCGGCGGCAGTATAAGCCCCAGCGGCTCCGTCTATGTGGTGGAGAATGACACACAGGTCTTTATCATTTCGCCGGACAGCGGCTATGAAATTGCATCGGTCACAGTCGACGGAACAGGGCAGGGGGCCGTCTCGGCCTATACCTTTACGAATGTCACGGTCAATCATACGATAAGCGCCGCATTCACAAGAGAAAGCAGCGGCGATGGCGGCGGCGGAGGATCGGCTCCGCAGACACCAACCTATAACGCGGGTATCAAATCAGGAAACGGCGCTGAAACGGCACTTCCCGTCACGGTGGACAGAAATGCCGGAACCGCAACCGTAGCCGCAGGTCCCGGTCAGCTTGCATCGGGCGGGTCGGTTATCACGATGCCCAGGGTTCCAGACGTCGACACCTATTCCGTCGGCATACCGGTTTCGGATCTGTCGGCTTCCGACGGCCAGGGCGCGCTGACTCTCAAGACCGACGCGGGCAGCGTCACCATTCCGTCCGATATGCTGACAGGCGCCCTCGGCGTCGGCGGGAGCAAGGCTGAAATCGCTATCGGTCAGGGCGATAAATCCACTTTGCCTGAGGATGTGAAAGACGCCATCGGCTCGAGGCCCCTTATTCAGCTCAGTCTGTCCATCGACGGAAAGCAGACCGATTGGTCTAACCCCTCGGCGCCGGTGACGGTTTCAATAGCCTATACGCCGACCGCCGAAGAACTTGCTCATCCCGAAAGTATTGTCATCTGGTACATAGACGGCTCCGGCAATGTCGTCACGATCCCCAATGGGCATTACGACCCGGCGACCGGAGCGGTCACCTTCAGCACAACCCATTTCAGCAGCTATGCGGTGGGCTACAACAAGGTGAGCTTTAACGATGTAGCGCCGACGGCATGGTATTTTAAGGCGGTTTCTTTCCTCGCGGCGAGGGACATTACGGGCGGCACGGGTGGCGGCAATTTCAGCCCGGACGCGGCGCTTAAGCGCGGCGATTTCCTTGTACTGCTGATGAAAGCCTACGGTATCAGTCCGGACGCAGATTCAAAAGACAACTTTGCGGATGCGGGTGAGGCTTATTATACCGGCTACCTGGCGGAGGCCAAATGGCTGGGGATCACATCCGGCACGGGCGGCAATCTTTACGCGCCAAACAGGGAGATCACCCGGCAGGAGATGTTCACCCTGCTTTATAACGCGCTCAAGGTTATCGGCGAGCTGCCGCAGGGCGACTCCGGCAGGACGCTTTCCGATTTCAGCGATGCCGGGCAGATCGGCCCCTTTGCAAAAGACGCGATGGCGCTGCTGGTCAAGGCGGGCACGGTAAGCGGGTCAGGCGGAAAACTGTCTCCGACCGGCACGACCACCAGAGCCGAAATGGCGCAGGTACTTTTTAACCTGCTGGGAAAGTAGTGCGGATTAGCAAAAAGCGAACCTGAAAAGCAGACATCCATTCACAATCATGTGGGTGGATGTCTGCTTTTCAGGTCCCCGCACCGGTTACCCCATACGGAAACCATTGATGAACTCCTGGTCTTTGCAAAAGAACTGCGGGATACTTGGAAGATCGCAATGAAAAGTGCCGGAATGGGCAGGGTGCATAGAAAAGCAGCTGACGAATACCGGCAATAACGGAAAGACAGGTAACGTAAATAAAGACAGGCAACGTAAATAAAGACAGGCCCCTAAGTAGTGTGATATATTGCATAAGTCGATTTTTATTACAGGTCAAAGCATTTACTTACTATGGAAAATGGTATAAAAAAGATATGTTAAAAACTTTATAGTAAAAATGAACCGTTTGAAATCTCGCGGCTATTTACAAGTGTACGGGATTTTGAAAGGAGGGCAAGAGTGGAAATATTGCGCGCAATAAAAGCTGATCAAACAATCCCACAGGATAGGTTTACGGCTTTAATGGATGAGTATGGCAACTCGGTCTACAGATTTTGCCGAAGTCTTACATACTCCAAAGAGGACGCAGACGACTTATTTCAAGAAACATTTTTAAGGGCCTTTGAACATCAATCTAAAAAAAGCGCTTTGGATAATCCGCAAAGTTTCCTTTTTTCCACTTCGTTATATATCTGGAAGAGTTGGAAACGCAAATACGCGCGCCGCAAAAGACTGGCGCCCGTTGAGGCGTTGGATGAAAATATTTCCGGCGGCGCTGAAATGGAAGATACCTTTATGGAACAGGAAGAAATTCGTATTGTCCGCGAGGTGGTTAAAGCCTTGCCCGATAAATTCAAAATCCCGATCATCCTGTACTATGCCATGGAAATGAATGTATCAGATATAGCGTCAACATTAAAACTCCCTGCGGGTACGGTAAAAAGCAGATTATTCAAGGCGAGAAAGCTCGTCGAGAAAGGATTGGTATAGGCTGATATGAATAATGACAAGGTAGATATTTTGCTCAAAAACGCCCTAAGAAGTTCGGAAACGCCTGATACCGAACTCGTACAAAAAGTAAAATGCAATTTAATTAAGGAGGAACCAGCGTTGGCAAAATCAAACAGAAAGAGATTTTTATTTCGCATAGCCGTTGTTGCCGCTGTTGTCGTCTTTTCGCTGACCTTAGTCGGCTTTACTTATGGCAGCCAAATCATACAATTGCTGGGCGGTGGACATTTTGAGGAGGGCAAAGACAGCAATGGAAATAATTATGCTTCCATGGATTCGGGCTTTGAGCATGACCCGGTAGAAGTGCGGGACGGTCAGATATACTTTGTTTTGGATGGTTCTGACACGAACATCACAAATCAATGCTCAGAAGAAACTTGCTATCAGTACGAAACGGTAGACGATCAGGGCTATCGTCATGTTGTACTGATTGGTGGGACTTCGGATAATATAGGCATGGCAGAGTATATTTGGGACGAAAGCGGTACATTCAGAGGCAGCAACGCAAGCTATAATGGCAGCGAAGAACCTGCGTGGCTGATATCCGCGCAGGAGACACTGGGCGTAAACTCAATACATGCGAAGTAGAAATAAAGCGGCAAAAGGAGCTGTAGCAAAATAAAAAT
>DIWE01000028.1:140744-145727 GCA_002423435.1 Clostridiales bacterium UBA6114 | reverse complement strand
CAATTCCCAAAATATACCTTTTCGAATACTCTCAGCGGAGCGCATAACGCGCCCCGCCCGGCTTTCCTAAAAATGCGTGACTTACTTGCGCGGGCGTCTCGACCCGCTTTTTTTATCGATATGTCCCTTCAAGTCGGACATTTTGCTTTCACTGTCCTGCATAAACATTTTAAGCTTGTCCTCAAAGGTCAGATTGCCTCTGTTTTGCTGAGAAGACTTTTTGCCGTCGCTAAAGGACGAATCCCTGGAGACCGGCCTGCGGGGCGCCTGGGGAAGCGCTTTTTTAATGGAAAGTCCGATTCTTCCCAACTCGTCTATGCTGATTACTTTGACCCGGACCTCCTGCCCTTCCGTCAGGTGATCCTTGATATCGCTTACGTAGGTGTTAGCGACCTCCGAGATATGCACCATGCCGCTCTTTCCCTCAGGCAGAGTCACAAACGCGCCAAATTTGGTTATCCCCGTAACCTTACCCTCTAATACCGTACCTACCGCCAGCTCCATAAACTAAGCGTAGTCCTCCTTTATAATAATCACTTGCTAGATGTATCGACAAAAATCCGTTCACCGGGAGAGGCATACCCTAGTTTTTCCCGCGCCTCACGGGCAATATACTCATCAGTTAAACCGTTGTCCAAGACTTCCTTAAGCTCGGCGTTGGTCACTTCCTGCGCGGCAAGATCGTCGGAGAGAGTATTAATTTCGTTTTTCCGTTCGTTGATCTGAAGCTGGAGCGAAATCAGCGTGACTGCCGCGTAAACGGCAAACCCACACAGGAACACCTTTGTAAAAACGCCTGATTTCCTGTTTTTTTTCACTTCCGGGTTCCCTTCTTCCAAAAAATAGATTACTAATTATCTATTCTAAACTATTTTCGAAAAAAATTAAAGTATTTTTTTAATTTAATCAAAGATTTTGTTCCCGCAGGCCTTTTGCGCGCATCGGACCGAAGCAGGCCAAGAGCCTTTTTTACAGACCGCCGCACGGGATAGCTCACTTTTGACAGGATTTTCGCGATGCCGAACCCGAGCCGCAATATGAGTTTACTGACCGTCATAAAATAAAGAGCGGTCCCTAAAAAGGCGCCGACGATAATATAGCCTCTCGCCTCACCCTTCGCTGCAAACACGACGAAAAAAAACAGCGACAGGCCGGAAATGAGGCAGAACACGGCGTCGAAGAAGGCGGTCTTCGCGCGCCTCGCATGCGCCTGCACGCGGATTACCCGTATCAGATCGTAAACGACCGACAAGGCAATACCCAGCAGGGCGGCCTCGAAGAAAACAATGGTCTGCGCCGCAATTGATACTTCCATCCGCTTCGCCTCAGCCGAAAATGCGCGACCAGAACGAGCCCCTGGACGGATTGTCGTCGGTGTATTCCAGCGCGTCGATCCTGCCCTCGACCGCTAGCTCTCCGTCCTCGATGTTCAGCTTATCGATATGCAGCTCTTCTCCTGAAACCGTCAGCATTCCCGCAGAGGTAAATATAATCACGTTGTTTTCGTCGAAGCTTTCCACTTCCTCGACGCCCGAAACCTGGATCCGGTTTCTCGCGTCGATAATCACGCTGTGTACAAGGTCGTAGTTTTTTCCCGTGTCTCTTTCTCTCTCGTCGCCAAACATAGAAATGCCCCCTATCTGCGTTTGTACAAGTATATTGCCGCAGGGGGCATTTCATTACAGATTCGGGAGAAAAACAAGGACGTTTTTGCGGCCTATTCGATTTCGCGGTAAAGCGCGCCGGAGTTGTCCTTCGACGCGTGCTCCGCAACGGAAAGCACCTCGACCCGAAGCCGCTTCTCGCCGAAGCGGATTTCGAGGACATCCCCCTCTTTTACCTGATAGGACGGCTTCTGCGGTTTTCCGTTGACGTTGACGCGCGCGCCCTCGCACGCCTCGGCGGCGACGGTGCGGCGTTTTATAAGCCTTGAAACCTTTAAGTATTTGTCGAGTCTCATGAAAACCTCCCATGCGCCGGTTCAGTGCGAAATCAAAGAGTGTTGCAAACCGTTGAAAACTGACGTTTTCAACGGTTTGTTCAGCAGGCACCAGTTATAAGGCTTCCTCCGCATAGGAGGGTTTTGCCCGCCGTTTTTGGCCGCCGGGGCCGAACAGATATAAAAAGGCTCTGGCGAAAATCAAGCCAAAGCCTTTTTTCAATATTTTATTTTGATACGTCGTCCTTCAGCGCCTTGCCGGCTTTGAAAACAGGGCTCTTTGACGCGGGAATCTGCATAGTCTCCTTCGTCTTTGGGTTTCTGCCGATGCGAGCGGCTCTCGATTTGACTTCAAAAGAACCGAAACCGATCAGCTGAACCTTGTCTCCCTCGGACAGAGCGCCGGTGATGGAGTCGAAGGTCGCATTAAGCGCTTTTTCCGAATCTTTTTTTGAAAGCCCCGATTTCTCAGCTATTTTGGTAATAAGTTCAGTCTTGTTCATAAATGATTAGCCTCCTCAAATTAATTATTAAAACCCGGTCGGGGTAGTCCCTCCGGCTTCAATAGCTTTACTTTCGTCCCACAGTTTGTCCATTTTATCGAGAGATAATTCCTCAAGCTTCTTTCCGTCCATAAAAACCCGTTCCTCGACATGGCGAAACCGTCTTATGAACTTTTCGCACGCCTGCATCAGCGCTTCTTCCGGGTCCGCATCCAGGAATCTTGCGACATTGACCGCCGAAAACAGCACGTCGCCAAGCTCGTCCTTTGCGTCGCCATGCCCTTCGACAGCCTCAAGAAGCTCCGTCGTTTCCTCGGAAAGCTTCGAAAGCGCGCCTTTGATATCCGGCCAGTCAAATCCGGCCTTAGCGGCCTTGTGCTGTATCTTTTCCGCCCGGATCAGCGCCGGAAGGCTTTTTGCGACGGCCGACAGCGTGTCCGAATGCGACTTTTGCCCTTTTTCGACCTTTTTGATCTCGTCCCAGTTCCTTAAGACTTCATCCGCGTCCTTTACGTTTACGTCGCCGAAAATATGCGGGTGCCGCAAAATCAGCTTCCTGCAGATCCCGTCCGTTACGTCGGAAATATCGAAGCCGCCCGCGTCCTTCTCAATCTGCGCGTGGAAGACCACCTGCAGCATGACGTCGCCAAGCTCTTCGCACAGGTGCGCGCTGTCGTGATCGTCTATGGCCTCGACCGCCTCATAGGCCTCCTCCAGGAAATTGCGCCGGATGCTTTCATGGGTCTGCCCGAGATCCCAGGGGCATCCGTTTTCCGAACGAAGAAGCTTCATAATGCCGACCAGATCATCAAAGCCATATCGCTCTTTCTTCCAAGAATCTATCATATTTCCCTCCGATTTGCAAGTGAGAAAATTGAATATCAGCCGTATTTTACCGTATTTTCAACGTTTTTATGAGCTTTTCCCCCTTCGGCAGAAGCAAAATATCCTCTCTCGTGATGCCGCGCACCAAAAATAGGAGGCCAAAATAAACGCACGCCCCGAGCCCGATCGTTAAAACGGCCGCCATTCTTTCGCCGGAAATCCGAGCGAGAAAGGGGTAAGACAGCAAAACAAAAGCGCTCATGCCGGCGGTCGCGAGAAGGGGTCTCATAAGCACACGGAAGACATTCGGGGCGGTTTTGCAGACTTTTGAAATGACCGCGAAATTCAAAATGGTGATCACGGCGTAGCAAAGCGTTGTCCCGATCGGCGCGCCGTGGATATTGACATCGGGGGTCCCGACAAGCGTGTAGTTGGTAATCAGCTTGATAACGCCCCCGATCAGCATTGTAAAAACCGGGACGTTGACACGCCCCATCGACTGCAGGATCGAGTTTGTCAGCGCAACCATCGCGACAAACAGCACGGCAAAGCCGAGGGTGGTCAGAAGGGGGGCGGCGATGGCCGCGTCCTGCGGCTTGTTGAAATAGAGGAGCTTCAAGATCGGACCGGAAAGGAGCGAAAGGCCCGCCGCCGCCGGAAGGGCAAGAATCGCGGTGATCCGGATCGAAGATTCCATGGTTTTGCCCGCGCCGATATAATCGCGCCGGGCAAAGGCGGCCGCGATGGCCGGTATGACGCTGACTGAAATCGCCGTGACCAGGGTCTGTGGCAGGTTAAACAGGGTTACCGACATGCCGTACGCGCCGTAAAGCGCGTTTGCCGACGCCTCCGAATACCCGATATCCTGCAGCCTGTTCATGACGACAATCATGTCGATCAGGTTTGTAAGGCTTAGGACCGACGCGCCGACCGTCACTGGAAGCGCGACCATCCACAGATTTTTCAGGATCTCGCCGCTTTTTCGCACCTCCATGCTTCTGGCCTTGAAGGGGATCTTCTGCGGGTCGCGCGCGCGCTTTACCAGCAGATAAAGAGCGCCGAACACGGTGCCCACCGTGACGCCGCCGATCGCGCCGGCCGCGGCGACCGCGATGGAAAACCCGTTTTCAATCAGCACCCAGGCGAGCCCGAAGCCGACAATCAGCTTGAAAAGCGCCTCGATCACCTGGGAGACGGCGGTCGGCACCATATCGGAAAGCCCCTGGTAGTAGCCCCTTATGGTCGACATGACCGCGGTGAAGAAAAGGGCGGGCGAAATCGCGAGCACGGCGTAATAAGCGAGCGAATTGCCGACAAGCTCTGTAAACGCCCTCGCGCCGAAAAACAAAATCACCGACGCGGCCCCGCCGACGACGGTAAACGCCGAAAAGGCGACGCGGAGGATCTTTTTGACCTCGTGCACGCGCCCCAATGCGTTGGCCTCGGCGACCATTTTGGAAACCGCGACGGGAAGGCCGGCCGTTGAGATGATAAAAAGGGCGGTGTAAATATTATAGGCCACCGTGAAAATGCCCATGCCTTCCTTGCCGAAAAGGTTCGTCAGCGGGATCTTAAAAACGGCGCCGATGATCTTCACAAGCGCGTTGGCGACAACGAGCACCAAAGCGCCGCGCACGAAATTCTGTCTTCCGGTTGGCTGCAAGCTAACACCGTCCTTTAAGGCGAGGAGAGTCGAACCGAACCCGCCTCCGCCCT
>DIWE01000028.1:0-140661 GCA_002423435.1 Clostridiales bacterium UBA6114 | reverse complement strand
AAACCGGATTGGGTTCGACTCCCCTCGCCTTAAGTATCAGAGGCACATGTATAAGAGGTACATGTATAAGAGGCATATGCAAAAAAAGTCCGCCGATATTAATATATCGGCCGAAAGGCCGGGGTATGTACTGTATTTTGATAAAATTTCGCGAAGCCCCACGAGAAAACAAGAGGATATCCGCTTAAAATCAGCGTATACCCCCTTGTTCTACGCGTTTCACTTATAGCTGGGCACCGCAGACCCGGCAGAACGAATCGTCCTTGTCGCAATCCTTGCCGCAATTCGGACACTTGTTCGAGGTCTTTCGCTCGGCGATCTTCTCCTTGATTGCCGATACCTGCGCCCGTTTTTCGTCAAGAGAAGAGATCTTTGCGTCAAGCTCTTCCGCCGATACATCCTCGCCCGTATGGGTATTGTAAACCATCTTGCCGATCTCTTTATAAAGGACTTCGATCTCCGTATTCAAATCGAATATCTGGAGATTTAACTTCGTGATTTCAACAACCTCTCCGGCTTTCTTCCCGGCCGCTTCGGCTGCTTTGCCGGCGGCCTCCGCCGCCATAGACGCCGTAACTTTTACCTTTTCCAGGATATCCTTGACTTTCTGTTCCATTACAAAGCTCCTTCCGCAAACGTCCTGTGCATTCATTCCCTTTTCATATGATTAAGCATTGACCGTTTTCCAAAGATATGATTCTTATTTTACATCCGCACGTCTATCCGGTCAATAGGAAATACTGCTCCCCCCGACGAATTCCCGCAAAAGCGAGTCGGACGGGATAAGCTCCTGCCGGATGGGCTCAAACAGGTCGATGACATCGAGGATTCCCGCAGACTGCGACGCTTTCATCAGCTCCGGGGACACGCCCTTTAATTCCTTCGACGAAATCGGTGCGAGCACGCAGGCCTCGTATTCCAGGAAGGTGTCGACCGCGATGTCCGCCGAATTTTTATACGGCATAATGTATAGGGTCTCCCCGCGGCGGATATTCTTCCACAGTGCGAGCGTTTTTTCGGCCGGCGCGCCTCTGAAATTGTTGTCGCGCACCGTGCGCCTCATAAGCCTCAGCCATTCCGGGCGGGCAAGCACCCTGTCGTTATGGCCGATCCTGGTCCGGACGCTTACATAGATCTTCGTCGCTTTATCCCCGAGCTCGCCCGTGATCTCGTCGTTTAGGGCGTGAATGCCCTCGATCACCGCAATCTCGTCCTTTTGAAGCTTTAACGGCGTGGTTTTGTCGGTGCGCGACTGACTTACGAAGTCGTATTTCGGCACGTGAATTTCCCTGCCCTCGGAAAGCATTTTAAGATGCCGGTTTAAAAGCGGCATATCCATGCAGAGAGGAGACTCGAGATCCTCGTTTCCATCCTCGTCGAGCGGGGTGTTTCCGTCGATCCTCGTCGTAAAATAATCGTCCATCGAGATCAGATGGACGCGGACCCCCATTTCCTCAAGCCTCATCTGAATCCGCTTTGCCGTCGTCGTCTTGCCCGACGCCGACGGCCCGGACATCAGGACGATCGGGCTGGTTTTCAACCGGTCGGCGATCCGCTTTGCCGTATCGCCGATTTTGTTTGTATATAAAAGCTCGCATCCGGCGACAAAATCCTCCGGATTTTCCCTTGCCTGTCTGTTGATTTTATCAAGCTCTGCTACCCTCATGCTTCCTCCTGAACTTACAGCAAAATTTTATTGAATCGGCATAGTTTTACCCCGCCGGTATATTTTATTCATTCGCGTCCCCGCGGCCTCTTGTTTCCGGCGGCAATTTTTCAAGGCGCGTCTGACCTTAAATCTACCGGGCCATCGCCTGCCTGATATACGGATTGTGAAGCCTCTCGTCCGAAAGCGTGCTTTTGACGCCGTGCCCCGGATAAACGGTATAGTCGCCGGGCAGCAGGGCAAGCTTTTTCAGGGAGCGCAGCATCTCGTTGTAATCGCCGCCCGGAAGGTCGCACCGCCCGCATTCCCGGTAAAAAAGCGTGTCGCCCGAAAACATGACGTCGCCCGAGAGAATCACGCACGAGCCTTCGGTATGCCCCGGAGTGCTCACATATTTTACCTCGAGCGGCCCGAACGAGATCGTTTCGCCGTCTTTTGCCAGGATATCGGGCTTCGGCTCCTTGTACCCGCCGCTCAAATACGGCTGATAGTCCTCGACGGCGGAGCTCAAAAGCCTCGGCGCGTCGTCCTTATGAACGACAAGCTTTGCGCCCGTCGCCTCCTTGACGCCCTGCGCCGCCAGAATGTGGTCGAAATGCCCGTGTGTCAGCAATATATATCCCACTTCAAACCCGTTTTCCCGGATAACCTTCAATATGGCGTCGGCGTTGTCGCCCGGATCGATGACCATAGCGGCCTTCGTCTCCTTGTCGTACAGAAAATAGCAGTTTGTACTGATTGCGCCGACAATGATTTTCATCACCATGACCGTCTTTTCTCCTTTTTATGTCATTTCATTCTCATAAGATCCGTATCCATAAAAATCGTCACCGGGCCGTCGTTTGTCAGGGAAACCTGCATATCGGCGCCGAAGCTCCCGGTTTTCACCCTCGCCCCCAGGCTTCTGCATTGGTTTAAGAATTCCTCGTAAAGGGGGACGGCTTTATCAAAGCGCTCCGCGGCCAGAAAATCGGGGCGTTTGCCGCGCGAGCAGTCGCCGTAAAGCGTAAAGTTCGGCACAATCAAAAATTCTCCTCCGACGTCTTTCGCCTCCAGATTCATTTTGCCTTGCCCGTCTTCAAATATGCGCAGCCCGACGCATTTTCCGGCGAGGTATTCGGCTTCTTCCCTTCCGTCTCCCCTCGCAAACCCGACAAGCACGAGAAGGCCCCTGCCGATCTCGGAAAAGACCTCCCCGCCGATCGTCACGCCCGCGTTCGAAACCCGCTGGATCACGGCCCTCATGATTGCGACCAATCCTTTCGCACGTAAATCATTGAAGCTTACATTCTTCAGCTGCTTGAGCGGATGATATCGATGATGCCGGCGACGCGCTTGAGCTTTATGAACAAGTCGTTTAACTGATAGGTGTCCGCCACCTCGACAACCGCCGTAATCACCGCGTAGCCGTCGCTCAGGTTCCTCGCCGACAGCTCCGCCACGTTGAGCTTTAAATTGCTGAAAATCGCAACGACGTCCGCCAAAAGCCCGACGCGGTTTTTGGCCGAAATCTGGATGGCAGTTTCGTATTTGTCGCGGCGCCTGTCGTCCCAGTACGCGGACACCCAACGGCCGTTGTCCGCGTCGGTTTCCTTGGCGGAGCGGACGTTCGGACAGTCGGTCCTGTGTATGGACACGCCGTAGCCTCTCGTGATAAAGCCGATGATCTCGTCGCCGGGGATCGGAGTGCAGCACCTTGCGAATTTTACAAGGCAGTTGTCGAGCCCCCCGACGATCACGCCGTAAAGCGGCTGCTTGGTTTTTTTGGGCAGGGCGGAGCGGACGTCGGGCGCTTCTTCCGGCTTTGTCCGTTCAACCCGCTTAAGTTCGTCCCGGATGCGGTTTAAGACGCGGTTTGCGGTGACCCCGCCGTATCCGATGCCGGCATACAGCTCCTCGACCGAGTTGAAGGACAGCTTTTTGATCACCGGGTTGCGGATTTCCTCCTTCTGGAACGCGGAATAAAGCAAGGCGGCGTTTAACTGTTTTTCAAGCTCCTCCTTGCCCTGCGCGATGTTTTCCTCCCGGCTTTCATTCTTAAACCACTGCTTGATTTTGTTTCTTGCTTCCCCGGTTTTGACAAGCTTCAGCCAATCCCGGCTCGGCCCGTGCGTCTCCTTCGACGTCAGCACGTCGACGATCTCGCCGTTTTTGAGCTGATAATCGAGCTGCGCGATCCTTCCGTTTACCTTCGCGCCGATCATGCGGTTGCCGACCGCCGTGTGGATCGCATACGCGAAGTCGATCGGCGTCGCACCGGCGGGCAGGTTTATCACGTCGCCCTTCGGCGTGAACACAAACACCTCGTCGGCAAAGAGGTCGACCTTCAGCGTCTTGATAAAATCCTCCGCGTCGGAATCCTGCTGCGCCTCCAGGAGCTGGCGGATCCAGGCAAACGTCGACTCCCCCGCGGTGTTTTTCGTCGACAGGCCCTCCTTGTATTTCCAGTGGGCGGCGACGCCGTATTCCGCGAGATGGTGCATCTCCTTTGTGCGGATCTGGACCTCGAACGGGATGCCCTCGCGCCCGATCACGGTCGTGTGAAGCGACTGGTACATGTTGGGCTTCGGGGTGCTGATATAATCCTTGAAGCGCCCGGGGATCGGTTTGAATATATCGTGGATAAAGCCGAGCACGTTGTAACAGTCGGCGATGGTATCGACTATGACGCGCACGGCGCAGATATCGTAGATTTCGTTCATGGTTTTGTGCTGGGCGTACATTTTCCGGTAAATGCTGTAAATATGCTTGACCCGGCCCTCGATCTGCGCCGGGATGCCCATATCCCGGAGCCGCTCGTCGATCAGGTGCTTGATGTGATCCAAGAATTCGTCGCGTTCGCTGCTTTTTTCCGAAAGCCCCTCGACAATTTCCCGGTAGCCGACCGGGTCGAGCGTTTTCAGGGAAAGGTCCTCAAGCTCCCACTTGATCTTCTGCATGCCCAGCCGGTGTGTGATCGGCGCGTAGACCTCCATCGTTTCGAGCGCTTTTTCCCGCTGCTTTCGCTCGGGCAGAAACGAAAGCGTGCGCATATTGTGAAGCCGGTCGGCAAGCTTTATCAGGATGACGCGGATATCCTTCGCCATGGCGAGAAACATCTTGCGCAGATCCTCCATCTGCCGCTCTTCCTTGCTCGAATACTGGATTTTGCCGAGCCGGGTTACGCCGTCGACGAGCTCCGCCACAGGCAGGCCGAACTTCGCCTTGATCTCGTCGTAAGTGAGCTTCGTGTCCTCCAGGCAGTCGTGCAGAAGTCCCGCTATGATCGAGTCGGTGTCGAGTCCCATCTCCAGAATGACCTCGGCCACGGCGAGCGGATGCGTGATATAGGGCGACCCGTCGCGCCTTTTCTGCTCCTGATGCGCCGAAGCCGCACATTCATAAGCCTGCCGTATCCGTTCGATGTCGGCAGACGGGTTCAGTTTTTGAATTTTTGCTTCAAGCTGCTCAAACCGTTTTTGCATGGGGTTTATGACCATTCCTTTGAATGCAAATTTCATGCCTCTTTCGCCTGTTTTAACCGAAGCAGAATTTTCGAGCCGAAAATATCGACCTTTTCACCGACCGGATTGATGACTATCCGGAGCATTTCTTTGTCACAATCGTAATCGAGAATATGAAATTCCTTGAAAACCTCAAGGCAGAGCATAAGCCTGGAAAGCTCCATCAGGATCTTCGATTCGCGGCGGATCCTTCGGTAAAGCGTCTCGGCATTCACTGCCAAAACGCCGTTTCGCGCGTTGGTTTTTACGTGGCGGAAAACCGCGACGAGGTCCTCTCTCGACGGCATCATCCGGTCGGCGGCAGCAGCGTCGATCGGCGCGCCCGTCATAAAAGTGCGGTAGAGCGCAAGCTGCTCTATGTCCCTTTCCTCCTCGGTTACCGTGCGCCGGATATCCTTAAGGATGAGCTGCACACGCTCCTGGTTTCTATAATTGTTGATTTCCAGGGAAAAGGCGATATCAACCCTGTCGCCCTCGACAAAGCGGCAGTTTGTGCTGCCGGTCCCGAATAAAAACGCAAAAAACTGATGCCCTTCCTTCAGAAAGCTCATTTTCAGATGACGCTCGAAGCTGATCGGCGTAATATCCTCGATCAGCACATTGCCAAGATAAAAGGTCGGCTGCTGGTTTCCCATTCCATAGGGCTCCAGCGCGTAAAGCCCCTTCACATTCGGGATATTGATGTCCTTCGGGTCCGCTTCGCAGTCGATCACCAGAGTGGACACGATTTTTTTGCCCTTGCCGGCCTCGGACGCATATTCGTTGAGCATAGCCTTGAATCCGTCCAGATTTTTGCGGTCGATGGAGAGCCCCACCGCAAGCTCATGGCCCCCGTATTTCTCAAGGCAGGAGGAGCATTTCTCCAGCCCCTCGAAGAGATTAAACCCCGGGACGCTCCGCCCGGAGCCCTTTCCCTTATCCCCTTCGAGCGAAATCAGCACGGTGGGAAGTCCGAATCTGTCGGAAATCCGGGACGATACGATTCCGATCACGCCGTTGTGCCAGTTTTCGCCCCAAAGCACAATAATGTGATCCCGCTCCGGATCAAATTCCGTTCTGAGCCGATCCAGGATCTCCTCCAAAATCTCGTTTTCCGCCGTCTGCCGGCTGCGGTTTAACTCGCACAGTTCCCCGGCGTACCGCTCCGCGTCGCTTAAGTCCTGCGAAAAAAAGAGCTTCGCCGCGCGGTCGGCCCTCCCGAGCCTCCCCGCCGCGTTGATGCGCGGCGCAAGAATAAAACTGACGGCATTCGAGGTAATCCGTTTTCCTTCCATCCCGGCCATCCTCATCAGCATTTTAAGGCCCGGGTTTTTTGTATTTTCAATCGACAAAAGCCCGGTTTTCACAATGGCGCGGTTTTCTCCGCGAAGAGGCATTACATCCGCGATGGTGCCGACGGCGACGAGCTCCCCGTATTCTTTCAGAAGCTCCTCGGTTTTGTCCGCGCCCTCCAGAGCGCAAACAAGCTTAAAGGCCACTCCGACACCGGCAAGCTCCCGAAACGGATAAGCGCTGTCCTGCCGCCGGGGATTGATGACGGCAAGCGCTTTCGGAAGCACTTTCAGGCATTCGTGGTGGTCGGTGATAATCAGTTTAAGGCCGATTCCGGAGGCGTAATCCGCTTCCCCGACGGCGGTAATGCCGGAATCGACGGTGATTAAAAGCTTAACCCCGTCCTCATACAGTTTTGAAACGGCATCGGCGTTTAAGCCATAGCCCTCGCTCAGGCGGTCGGGAATGTAAAACTCGCAGCGGGCGCCCTTCGAGCGCAGGTATTTTACCAGCACGCAGGTCGCGGTCACCCCGTCGACGTCATAGTCTCCGAAAACCGCGATTTTTTCCCCCGCGCAGACGGCCCGCTTGATTTCTTCCGTCGCCTGGAGCATATCCTCGAGCAAAAAGGGGTCGTGCAAAACAGACGGGCCCGCTTCCAAGAACCCCCTCGTTTTCTCGGCGCTGTCAAAGCCTCTCGCGCAAAGCACCGAAACGGCAAGCTTTGAAAGACCCGTCTCCCTCAAAAGTGCTTCCGCCGCATTCGGGTCGAATCCCGATATTATCCACTTTTTTTCTCTCATCGTTTGTCCACCATGTATTTTTTAATGAAAACATTATACCATACTTCCGCGCCCCGCAACAACAAATTAAAATGTCCGGCGCAAAGGTATGTCTTTGGCGCTGCCGCATTGCAAGCCAAACGGCATATACTGTGTTATATACATAGCCGGAGCATGATAATCCGAANNCGCCGCCTTGCCCCAAGACGGCCCAGAGCCTCGGAAATCTTCGACCTTGCGGGAGCGGATTTTTGTGTCCGGCAAGGCAGCGGACGCAGATGGGCTGTCGCCCATCAAGGACAATAACGAAGCCGGGCGCAAATAAGATGCCCCGCAAGGCGGGTCCGGATTATCATGTTCCGGCTAAATGCAAAGGAGGAAACACATGCATAACCAGGCTATCCAATATGGGGAAGGGCTTACTTTACTTTCCGTCGCGATTGCAAACATGGTTGCGGAGGAGTTCAGCAAAGAAGATATTTTTATTATTGCGGCTTTTTTGTCCTCAATCGCGGCGAACTTATATCTAATAGCAAACGCGGCGATCCCCTATCTTTTAAGAACAACCGGCGAAGGAGGGGAAGCGGAGGTAGGCGTTTAATAAGGAGGCTCCCTCCTTGAATTATGCCGGTTTCCCCCTTATGAGAAATCCGCGGGTTAAAGTTCCTCCACACGATTAAAACCGGAAAATCATATCCTATAGTGAAGGAGACTTTGATATGCAAGGTTTTCTCGATCTGTTCCATCAATATGCAAAATCCGAGCTCATGGTGTTGATTCCGGTTCTTTTTGTCATCAATAAATTCATTTATAACGGCAATGAGGAAAGCAAACACGAGTCCCTTATTATTTCCTCCGTTTCGATTGTTCTTTGCGGCATATACACTTTTGCAACGGTAGAGGTTTCAGATGCATCATCATTCCTGAAAGCCATATTTGTGTCCCTGACGCAAGGCATTTTATATGCCGGAGTCAGTATTTTCGGAAGGAAGTTTATCTGTCCGCCAAACGTCAATTCGTTGCCGGGGCCCAACAAAACGGATCGGCAGGGGCGGGGCTGCAAGAAATAGCGATCGGCCCCTGTTTTTCATGAAACGGACGCCGTCCGATCTGATAATCTACCTGAAACCAAAAAATGCCTCCGAAACGCGTCCTGCGTTTTCGGAGGCATTCGACATACCGAAAATTTATTCCTCTTTTTCGAACATTTCCTTTGCAACGCCGCAGACAGGGCACTCAAAATCCGCCGGCACATCGGCCCATAACGTGCCGGGAGCGATCCCGCCGTCAGGGTATCCTTCCGCCTCGTCATAAACATAGCCGCACACTGTGCAAACATATTTCGCCATAGTAAGCTCCTCGCACCGCAGCGTATCAATTGCCATTAAAAGCGCCGCCCAGGCAGGAAGCTTGCCGGCATATGCTGCGGTTACCGCTTTTACGGCGAGCGGCGCGCCGAAATATTTTCAGGCCGATTGAAATTTTGATTTCTTCAGGCCCAAACTCCAGTTATCCGCCGATGCGGCTGCAAACGTAAAAATATTCGTAAAACGCCGCCGGCAAGATGGCCACAGCCATCTTCGCAGCCGGAGCCTCCCGTCGAACAAGGGCTATGCCCCCGCCGGCCGATACCAATTTGTAACAATTATAACATATCGCCGCAAAAAATCAATTATTTTAAATAGTGTCTGATAACAAACCGATTTATCTGTTTATTTGCACGGCCAAAGCCGGTTTTTGATTTATTCGGCGGGGATTAAATACGGCTTCAAATATTGCCCCGTATAGGATTTCCCGCACTGCGCGACCTCCTCCGGCGTTCCCGCGCAGACAACCTCACCGCCGCCGTCCCCGCCCTCGGGCCCCAGGTCGATTAAGTAATCGGCGGTTTTGACGACCTCAAGATTGTGCTCAATCACGATCACGGTGTTGCCGCCCTCGACCAGCGCGAGAAGAACCTCGATCAGGCGGTGCACATCCGCGATATGCAGCCCCGTCGTCGGCTCGTCCAGGATGTAAACGGTCTTCCCGGTCGGCCGCTTCGTGAGCTCCGTCGCGAGCTTGACGCGCTGGGCCTCCCCGCCCGACAGCGTCGTCGACGGCTGGCCGAGGCGCACATAGCCGAGCCCCACTTCGCTCAGGGTCTGGAGCTTTTTTTGGATTTTCGGAACGTTTTCGAAAAACACGGTGCCCTCCTCGACCGTCATATCGAGCACTTCCGCGATATTTTTCCCCTTATAGCGCACGTCGAGCGTTTCCCTGTTGTATCGCTTGCCCTTGCAGACGTCGCAGGGCACATAGACATCCGGCAGAAAATGCATTTCGATTTTGATAAGCCCGTCGCCGGAGCACGCCTCGCACCGCCCGCCCCGGACGTTGAAGGAGAACCGCCCCGGAGAATAACCCCGCACCTTCGCGTCCTGGGTTTTCGAAAACAGATCGCGGATATCGGAAAACACGCCGGTATAGGTCGCGGGGTTCGACCGCGGCGTCCGCCCGATCGGAGACTGGTCGATGTCGATCACCTTGTCCAGATGTTCCATGCCGAGGATTTCTCCGCACGCGCCCGCCTTCATCCTCGCGCCGTTTAACTCGGCCGCGAGCGTTTTATACAGGATCTCGTTGATCAGGGACGACTTGCCCGAGCCAGATACGCCGGTGACGCAGGTAAAGGTGCCGAGCGGAATGGACACGTCGATCTGTTTTAAGTTGTTTTCCGCCGCGCCGACGACTTTAAGAAACTTTCCATTGCCCTTTCTCCGCGACTGCGGCAGGGGAATTTTCTTTTTTCCGCTTAAATACTGGCCCGTCACGGACGCGTCGCAGTCTTTGATCTCCTCCACCGTCCCCGCGCAGACGATCTCTCCGCCGTGAATTCCCGCGCCGGGGCCCACGTCGATGATGTGGTCGGCCGCGTACATCGTGTCCTCGTCATGCTCGACGACAATCAGTGTATTGCCGATGTCGCGCAGGCGTTTCAGCGTCGCAAGCAGCTTCTCATTGTCCCTTTGGTGCAGGCCGATGGACGGCTCGTCCAGGATATACAAAACCCCCATCAGCGAGGAGCCGATCTGCGTTGCCAGACGGATGCGCTGGCTTTCCCCGCCGGACAGCGTACCCGACGCGCGCGAAAGCGTCAGATACTGCAAGCCGACGCTTTTTAAAAAGCCGAGGCGTTCGAGTATTTCCTTGATCACCCGGTCGGCGATCAGGTGTTCTTTTTCGGAAAGGGTGAGGCTTCTAATAAAGCCGATCGCGTCGTTAACCGATTTTCCCGCGTAGTCGGAGATCGACAGCCCTCCGACGGTAACCGCAAGCGCCTCCTTTTTGAGCCGCTTTCCATGGCAGTCCGGGCAGGGCACGGCGCTCATGCACTCCTCAATCTCGGCGCGCATGTATTCGCTCTGCGTTTCCCGGTAGCGGCGCTCCAAGTTCCGTATCACGCCTTCGAACGCCTGCTCGTAGGTCCCGCCGCCCCCGTCCCTCTGCCAGTGCAGGGACAGCTTTTCGCCCTTTGTGCCGTATAAAATGGCGTCGACCGCCTCTTTCGGCAGCGATTTTATCGGGGCGTTCAGCGAAAACCCGTATTTTTTGGAGAGCGCGTTAAAATACATCCTCGAAATGCTCCCCGGCTCCAGCGACGACCATCCGGAGGCGCGGACCGCACCCTCGAGAATGGACAAGGACGTGTTCGGGATGATCCGGTCGGGGTCGATCTCGAGCCGGATGCCGAGTCCCGTGCAGGTGGGGCAGGCGCCGTAGGGATTGTTGAAGGAAAACATGCGCGGCGTCATTTCCTCGATGCTGACGCCGCAGATATCGCAGGCATAATTCTGCGAAAACAGGATTTCACGCTTTTCATCCACAAGGTCGGCGATGACGAGCCCGCCCGCGATGGAAGCCGCCGTCTCGACCGAGTCGGTCATTCTCTTTTTGACGTCCTCATCGATCACAAGCCGGTCGACGACAAATTCGATGTTGTGCTTTTTGTTTTTGTCGAGCTTTATTTCCTCGGAAAGATCGTAGACCGAGCCGTCGACCCGCACGCGCACATACCCGCTTTTTCTCGCGTCGTCGAGCACCTTGTGGTACTCGCCCTTTCTCGCGCGCACGACCGGCGCCAGGATCTGGAGCCTTGTCCCCCCGGGCAGCTGCATCAGCTGGTCGATGATCTGATCGATCGTCTGCTGCTTGATTTCCCTGCCGCATTTCGGGCAGTGCATCACGCCGATGCGCGCCCACAAAAGGCGGAGGTAGTCGTAAATCTCCGTCACCGTTCCGACGGTCGACCGCGGGTTTTTCGAGGTTGTCTTCTGGTCGATCGATATCGCGGGGGAAAGCCCCTCGATATAATCGACATCCGGCTTGTCCATCTGCCCCAAAAACTGTCGGGCGTAAGACGAAAGCGATTCGACATACCTTCGCTGCCCCTCGGCGTAGATCGTGTCGAACGCGAGCGACGACTTTCCCGACCCGGAAATGCCGGTCAGTACGGTAAGCTTGTCGCGCGGGATCTCCACGTCGATATTTTTGAGATTATGTTCGCGTGCGCCCTTAATAAAGATATTGTCTCGCATATTTAAGATCCATGCGCCGCGGCGCGAAGAAACATCCGGGAAAGCCCTTTAAGGTTTCGCCGGCATGCGCCGGGCTGCCGCGTTTTTTGCGGCGGGCGGCGCGCCGAATTTTTTAACTTAAAATCAGTTTTGCGAAAACGAAAGCTTTGCAAAACCCTATTTTATATCTCCCGTAAGTTCCCTGATCCGGTCGCGCAGTATGGCGGCGTATTCGAAATCCAGCATTTTCGCCGCCTCCTTCATGTCCTTTGTCAGGGTTTCGATCATTTTTTCCTTTTCCTTCTTTTTGAGCTTCTTCGGGTCGATGGCCGCGCTTACGGCGGAGGCGCTCGAGGAGATCTCGATGATGTCGCGGACCTCCTTGATGATGGTCTGCGGCTTGATCCCGTGCGCTTCGTTGAATTTCATCTGCAGGGCGCGGCGGCGGTTTGTTTCGTCGATTGCCCGCCTCATCGAATCGGTCACCGCGTCGGCGTACATAATCACCTCTCCCTCCGCGTTTCGCGCCGCGCGGCCGATCGTCTGGATCAGCGACGTCTCGCTGCGCAAAAAGCCCTCCCGGTCGGCATCTAAGATCGCGACGAGCGACACCTCGGGCAGGTCGAGTCCTTCCCTCAGAAGGTTGATCCCGACGAGCACGTCGAACACGCCGAGCCTCAAATCGCGCAAAAGCTGCATCCGCTCGATCGTCTGGATATCGTGGTGCAGATAACGCACCTTTATCCCCGACTGCTCAAGATAGGATTTCAAATCCTCCGCCATTTTTTTCGTAAGCGTTGTGACAAGCACACGCTCGCTTTTCGCAGTCCGGAGCCTGATCTCATGGATCAGGTCGTCGATCTGTCCCTCGACCGGCCGCACGAAAACCTCGGGATCTAAAAGCCCCGTCGGCCGGATGACCTGCTCGGCGATCTGAGACGAGCGGCTGCGTTCAAATTCCGACGGCGTTGCGCTGACATAGACGACCTGGTTCCAGCGGCTCATAAACTCGTCAAAGGTAAGGGGCCGGTTGTCGAGCGCCGACGGAAGCCGGAAACCGAAATCGATCAGCGCCTCCTTTCTCGCCCGGTCGCCGTGGTACATGCCCCTCGCCTGGGGGAGGGTGACATGCGACTCGTCGATCATCAGAAGCCAGTCCTTCGGGAAATAATCCAAAAGCGTGTACGGCGCGCTGCCCGGCTCCCTTCCCGCGAGCACGCGGGAATAGTTCTCGACGCCGGAGCAAAAGCCGATCTCCTTAAGCATTTCGATATCGTACATCGTGCGCTGTTTGATGCGCTGAGCCTCTAAAAGCTTGTCCTCTTTTTCAAAAAAGCGGACACGCTCGGAAAGTTCCGCCGTAAGTTCCCCGATCGCCCGCTCCAGATTGTCCTTCGAGGTCACATAGTGCGACGCGGGATAAATCGCCACATGCGACAGCAGGCGGCGCGGTACGCCGGTGACCACGTTGATCTCGGAAATGCGCTCGATCTCCGAGCCGAAGAACTCGACCCGGATCGCATAGCCGTCGGTGTTCGCCGGGTGGATCTCGACGGTGTCGCCGCGGACCCGGAAGCGGTTTCGCTCAAACGCGATGTCGTTTCGCTCGTATTGGATTTCAACCAGCTTTTTTAATAGCTCGTCGCGGTTTTTCATCTGACCCTGCCGCAGCGAGATCACCATGTTTTTATAGTCGATCGGGTTTCCGAGCGAATAAATGCACGAGATGCTCGCGACGATCAGCACGTCGCGCCGCTCGAACAGGGCGGAGGTCGCCGAATGCCGGAGCCTGTCAATCTCGTCGTTGATGCTCGAATCCTTTTCGATATAGGTGTCGGTCGAAGGGATGTACGCCTCCGGCTGATAATAATCGTAATAGGAAACGAAAAACTCAACCGCATTGTCCGGGAAGAATTCCCGAAACTCCGAGCAAAGCTGGGCGGCAAGCGTTTTGTTGTGCGCGAGCACCAGCGTCGGGCGCTGTACCTTTTCGATGACTTTCGCCATCGTAAACGTTTTTCCCGAGCCGGTAACGCCCAGAAGCGTCTGCTCCGGGAACAAAAGCTCGATTCCGTTTGCGATTTTTTCGATCGCTTCCGGCTGGTCGCCCGACGGCGTATAATCGCTTACCACCTTGAAATCCGGCAAATTTTTCACCCCGATCCGAAAATAAAAAACTACGGATTATTATATCAGAACATGTGTTCCAATGCAATAGGGCACACCCGAAAAGGCGTGCCCCGGCCTGTTGAATAAATTCTCCCTTTATTGGAAAAATATGCCGCATAGGCGCGGCCATTTCCCCGGAAATTATGTCCGTTTGATGAACCCGCTGTCGGCGAGCGACACAAAATCCCCGTCCGCGAGGATGATATGATCGATAAACGAAAGCCCGACGGCGCGAAGGGCCTCCGAAATCCGCTGCGTCGTGCCGAGATCCTCGGGCGACGGCAGCGCGACCCCGCCAGGATGATTGTGCGCGATGATGATGCCGGCGGCGTTGTATTTGAAAGCGGTCTCTATGATTTTGCGGATATTGACCTGGGTTGAATTGACGCTTCCCTCAAAAATCATCTGGCAGGAGAGCACCTTGCATTTCGAATCCAGGCAAACGAGGTAGACCGTCTCGTTTTTTCGCGCGATATAATACGGCTGCAGGAACTTGCCCGCTTTCTCGGTGGAATTTAGGTATTGTTCCATCGAGCTGTCGACCATATACCTGCGCGTCAGCTGCGGAATCAGCTTTATAAGCGCCGCGACCGACTCGCCGACGCCGTCGACCTTCAAAAGCTCCTCATAAGGCGCATCGAACACGTCGCGAAGGCTTCCGAACCGTTCGATCAGCCGGTGGGCAAGCTCGTTTGTATCCCTTTGCGGCAGCCCGTAAAACAATAAAAACTCCAGCACGTTATGCGGCGGAAAGTTGTCCAGGCTTTCATTCAAGAATCGCTCTCTGACACGTTTCCTGTGTCCGGCATGTACTGACATTGTCCGTTCCTCAGCTTATTTTTCGGCTGCCGGGCTTTGAAAGTCCCTGCCCCTCTTTGCACAGGGGGCAGTCCGACGCCTCCCATGAGCGCACCTTCATCGAAATCACCGCGCAAAACGGGACACCAAAATCGATTTCCCCGCCGGTGCGGTCGACAATCGCGCCGACCCCTGCCGCGACGCCCCCGGCCTTTTTTACAAGCTCAAGCACCTCGCGTACGGAGCCGCCGGTCGTCACCACATCCTCGACGACCAAAACGCGCTGGCCGGGCTCTATCGCAAAGCCGCGGCGAAGGGTCATCTTTCCGTCCTCGCGCTCGGCGAAGAAATTCTCGCAGTGAAGGCTGCGGCTGACCTCGTAGGCCATCTGCACGGCGCCGAGCGCCGGACCGATCACAAGATCGATCTTCTGGTCCAAAAACCGCTCCGCAAGGGCCGAGCAAAGCTCCTCGGAGTACCTGGTATTCTTAAAAATCTTGGCGCACTGCAAATACCGGTCGGAGTGCCGGCCCGAGGTAAGGAGAAAATGTCCCTCCAAAAGCACGCCGGCTTCCTTCAGGATTGCAAGTACGCGATCTTCACTAAGCATAATCGTTGACCTCTCTTGTTAAAATCGGAAATCGGATGTCTAAATTTATTCTATTTGAGATATCGGCAAAAGTCAAAGTTTTTTGTCGAAAACAACGAGGCTTAGGCGGAATAACTGCGGCCGGTTCTGCACAAGCTACGCAAAGGCCTTCTCCCCGTCTTTTCGGAATTTATATTTCCCTCTTGACAAATCAGTATCTGCTTGTATAATAAATATGCATCTTGCGGGATTGTGTAATGGTAGCACGACTGACTCTGGATCAGTTTGTCAGGGTTCAAATCCTTGTCCCGCAGCCATGATTTTCAAGACATTCCATAAACGTGCTTGTTACGTTTATGGAATGTTTTTTTATCTCTACCTTTTCAACGAAACGCCGCACGGTGTCTTTGCTCATTCTCTCGCTTTGGTGCTCCAGATCGGCCACGGCGTCAAAGTATTTGCTTACCTCCTCTTTATCGAACGAGGCCGGACGTTCCATTTCGGTGGTGAGTGTTTCTATTTGCTCCCTTAGTTCCATAATCTTATTACCCATGCTCTCCAACACGGGAGGTGGCAATACAGACGCGCTCATGTTTTGCATGATCGTTTCTATTTGCTTTTCCCTCTCGGCAATCTCTTTTTTAATATTGGCATTGTCGGCTTCTCTAAACGCCTTTATTTCCCGCATATAGTCCGTGAGGGTAGATTGTAGGGTTATGCGGTTTTCTTCGGTCATAAGGGCTTGCAAGTAGGCAAAAACGCTTTTCTCTGCGTCGTCGGCTTTTATGTTCTTGTTTCCGCATTTTGCGGAGCAAGCATAATATCTATACTCAACCTCTCCCCTCTTTCGCTCTTTGCGGGTAGTGTATGCGTGCATGGGTGCCCCGCACTCGCAGAAAATAAGCCCGGCAAGCAAATACTCTTTGTTGGGTTTCCGGCCTTTGTTTTTCCTTTTGTCCATGATCTTTTGCACCCTTTCCCAAGTATTCCGGTCAATAATAACCGGCAATGCGTCCTCAATTCGTATTGCCTGGCTCCTATCCCGCCGCCCTTTGTTTTGAGTTTGGCAGTAGACATAAACTCCCGTGTATTTTTCATTCCTCAATATCTCGTAAATGGACGGGTACCCAAGCGGGCGGCCGCGCTTCCCGGTTATTCCGGCCTCCTTGAGCTCGTCCAATATGTCATTGTATTTATTCCCCTCAATGCAGGCCATGAACATGCGCCGGACATACGAGGCCTCCAACTCATTGACTACATACTTTTGGTTTACCACATCATACCCGAACGGTGGAAAACCACCATTATGCAGGGCTTGCAATGCGTTTTCTTTGTGGCCTTTTTTTACTTCATCCGACAGATCAGCAAGGTAATACTCTGAAAGGGACTGGAGCAACCCCTCCATGAGTATGGCCTCTTTGCCATTGCCGAAATTTTCAGCCACGGCCACAAGTTGCACGCCATTATCTTTGAGTATTTGACCGTACACAGCATGGTCATACCTGGAGCGGGCAAAGCGGTTATATTTATGTACGAGTACCACGTCAAAGGTGCCGCGCTTGCTTTCCTTTATCATCCGTTGAAACTCTACACGCTTTGACACCTTTTCATGCTTCGCGCTTGCTGCCCTGTCTATGTACTCGTGGACGACAACCAAACTGCCACGCTCCGCATACTGATAACACGCGCGCACTTGTGCGGTTATTGATTCCTCTCGTTGATCTTCGGACGAGAAACGGGCATATATAACGGCTTTTATAATAACACCCCATTTCATGGTTTAGTTAAACATAATATAAAAGAGTTAAATGAGGGGTCATGCCCCCTCGTTTATTTTTGTTTTTAGTTGTCTATATAAGTCGGAATATTTAGCTATATTCTCGCTTTCCATGATACCGTTATAAGAGGATAACGTATTATAAAATTCAACAGATTTTGCAATGCGCGCTTTTTCTGTCTTTAATTTCGATATCTTTGAGTTTATGCTCTCGTAATATCTATCTATAAAATCATTTATCGTAAGGGGCTTTTGCTCGTTAAGATGCAAAAGCTGCGTAGATGGCAAAGGATCCTTGAAAGGATAGTATTCTTCCATATCGGCCATTTCCTTGCATAGAGATATAAGTAAATCGTAACGCTTAAAAAAAACAACGGGGTTGTATGATTCATTTACAAGCTTTACACAATCGTCAATAATGCGGGTTTTATCATCAATAACCATCTTGGCCGAGCGAAGAACAATGTTTTTTGCAATGTAACCACCCGGAGCTGTTCCGGGAAAAACTATCTGCACAATAGCGCTTTCGGTTGGTATCTTCCGACTATTTTTGAATTTATCAAAAAGGCTCATACTATACCTCCACTTACCCGGTGAAAATGGGATTTTTATTCGTAAATGGTAATGGCAATCGGTTTAGTTTTTATCTGGCCGTCCGGCGTTTGAGCATATACCCCCGTTTTCCCCGGTGCTTTTGCAGTAACAGTAAACCACACCGCACCGCTTGTGTCTGTTCCCTTTTCAACGCTTGCAATCTCCGGGTGCATAACTACAAACTCCACGTGCCCGGCGTCAAATTTGGAAGGCTCAACCTTTACATAAGACTTAAATGTCTTTCCTACTTTAAGCTCTTGAGCGTCCTCTTGGTTCATGACAAGAGAGGTTATAGTGTCGTTTTCGGTGGAGGACGCGGTTGTTTCGCCATTGTTGGACGGTTCGGGCGTGTTCCCGACATCGGAAACGCAGGCGGCAAAGGTAAACACCAAAGCAATAGGAAGAATGTACACAAGCAGTTTTTTCATGGATTATTACCCCTTTTGATAATTATTGATAAAGTTGCGGGTTTACGCTCCCCATTCTATATTCGGCAAGCTCATAACTGATACCTAAGCACTCCGCAACCCTTTGGGTGGAATATTCTATAAGGTTTTGTAATTCGTAATCATCAAAAATAAGATCAACAGCGAATTTATCAGCCTCTTTTTCAAAGCGACTTGTAACCATGTGGGTACGGGTGTCCATAAAAATACGGTTCATTTTCTTATGGAGCAGAGAGTGACCTAATTCATGCGCACAGACGAAGCGGGCTTGATGCTCGTCTAATGAACTGTCAATATAAATGATGTTGCAGCGGTTTATGTACTGGTAAAACCCACGTATGCCAACGAGGCAGGTGAATACAATGCTATATCCCAAATTACGGGCGATTCTAAAAGGGTCATTTGTGCCGTGGCGTACGCACAAATTTGATGCAATTTCTTTAATGTCCATTACCCTATTCCCCTTTATATTTTTTCGGTGTAAACCTCTCCTTGTTTTTTACCTTTGCCGCCTCAAGACCTAGCTTCATAGCCGCTATAATACTTTCGCGGGCTTCATCCGTTAGAGGGTTTCCGTCAAACATTAAGGTACCACCTGTTGCCATTTTATCAACAATAGCCTCCAAATCACGGGCAATGTCGCGCTCATCCTCTTTTGTGAGGTTGGGCGCTTTTTTTATCGCTTCTTTTTGTAATTTCAGCCTTGTATCATCGTCTATTAAATCCGATACTTCAACGCTTAAAAATTGAGCGAGTTTAATCACGTCGCCAAATGACGGTTCCTGCCCTTTTCTCCATCGAGTTACGGCCGATTTGCTCATTCCAATCGCTAACGCTGCCGCGCTAGGGCTTGTCCCTTTTTCGCGGCAGATTTTTTTTAATTGTTCAAAAAACATAAAAAACAGCCCCTTATATACTGCATTTAAAAAAGTATGCAATACGAAACTTAGGGGTTGACAAGTACGCAATTCGATACTATAATAGTTTCAAAAGCAGTACTTTAGGCAAAGTCAAACCCTGTCGAGTTCTGTATTCGGTTCGCGCAAGTACAGAATACAATACTTGGCAAGAGTTGTCAAGACTAGTTCTGCCAAAAAGTGAGGTGAAATTAATGTTCTATGATCATCTGAAAAAAATATGTACCGCACGAGGAACAAGCCCGAGCGCCGTAGCCCTGGCCGCAGGAATGAGTAAAAGCAATGTTACCGGGTGGAAAAACGGGCAATCTCCATCACTTGAAACTATCGAAAAATTGGCCGCACAGCTTGGCATGAACCCGAAAGAACTTATCCCGGAAGATACTACGGAAACAGACACAAAGGAGAGCACACCATGACAATACCCGTAAAAATGACATTTACCCGTGACGGAAAAGAGATTGAGCGGGAAACTGCCGAGGTTTCGCCGGTTGTTGTCTTGGACATGCTCTCCGATGTTCTGGAGGTAATGCTCAATGCTTCGTAGGGTGAGGAAAAGAATAACCGGCCGGACGGTATGCGGCGCTCTTGCTTTCCTTTCGTTCCTGTTTATGTATGGAAGCATTGGAGCAATTGAGTGCGGAACAGCAAGTATAGCACGCGGCACTATACAGGCGCTTTTCTTCGCGGCCGCTTGGGTTATGTTTACATACTTGGCCGTGGGATTCAGCAGGTGAGAAAGGAAAGAAAAAATGAAAACTGAATTTAAAAGCAAAGTATACACAGACCGTCCAGCTTACGCGGATTTTAACGCGCCGAAAAAGTTTGAAGCCATTAAAAGCATAATAGCAAAAAGGTTGACAGAATACCCAAACGCAATTTGTTCCTATTCAGGAGGAAGCGACAGCGACATCATGTTACACCTGATCGAGACGGTGCGCAAAGTCTTCAATCTCCCGCCCGTCCAGTACTGTTTTTTTAACACCGGGCTTGAGATGGACGCAATAAAACGCCATGTCCGCGAGATGGAGAAACTGTACGGGGTTACAATCACCGAGCACCGGCCCAAAAAGGGTATCGTACAGGCCACGCGAGAGTACGGGAAGCCGTTTGTTTCAAAGATCATGTCAGCCGGACTTGAGGGAATCCAGAAGAAAAACATCCCGCTATCAATCGCCGCAGAATACGCAGACGCAAAGGATAAGGCGGCAAAACGCCTGGAACTTAAAAAACGATATCCGGGGTGCGAAACAACGATTAATTTCCTATGCTGTTGCAATTCCAAGGGAGAACCGAGGCCAGACATCCAACTTGTCATAAACTCGTCAAAATATATGTTGGATTTCATCATGGAAAATCCAATCCCGTTCAAAGTAAGCAACAAATGCTGTGATTACTGCAAAAAGCAAGTTGCGCACAGCGCGCAAAAGCCGTTTGACATGATAATCACGGGAGAGCGCCGAGACGAGGGCGGTATGCGGTCTGTTCCGCGCAAGGATAATACATCAATGTGCTTTTCCGAAACGGCTGACGGAAAATACAGGCTCAGACCCCTATTTTATGTGTCGGACGCAGATAAGCAGTGGTACAAAGACTACTACGGAATTAGCTATTCGGATGCCTATGAGGTGTACGGCCTAACGCGAACAGGTTGTTGCGGATGTTCAATATCAGCGAAAGCAGTAGAAGACTTGGAAAAAATACGACCATTTGAACCAAATCTGGTAAAGGCCGCATGGAACGTATTTGGAGATAGCTATAGATATCGTCAGCAATATAACGAGTACAAGGCGATTAAGCGCCGCTAAGCGCCGAAGGAGGTGAGATTGTGAAATTTAAGCAAGCAAGGCTCGACGCCGGGCTCCTCCAAACAGACGTTGTTCCGGAGCTCAAGAAAGTGGACAGTCGCGCTGATGTTGGGATGTTAAGCCGTTACGAAAACGGCGTATGCTTACCCACTCCCCCACAATTCCGGGTTTTATGCGGCCTTTATAAAAGGGAGCCGCGGGAGATCGTCACCCCGGAGGAGGTAGACTTTGGTGTAAAAAAAGACCGCCCTAAAAAGGACAGCCACAAAGCGGACACATACAAGCTCTTTGCGAGGATTCCCCGGCAATCCGTTGGCGATCTAAAAGCGTTCAAAGAAAAGCTCCGAGTGTGCGGGTACCAGAACATAACGGCATGGTTGTGCCATTGCATTAAGCGCCTTGAGGTCGAGTACGCCGCTCGGCAAAAAGGAAAAGACCGCCCGGACGCGGCAACGTCCAAAGCGGTCAACAGCTAAAGAACTCTACCGCTATTATAGCGGGCACGAAAGGAAAAATCAAGATGATTATTACCAACAAAATGGGCTTGCCCCAGGCCTTTGTTGAAATGGCAAAGCGCGATTACGCGCTTGCACCCGACGAATACAGGGCAACCAGTTTATTAAAAGGCATACGCGAGGCGATTCTTGAACGCCGCCACGGTACGGAGATCGAGAGCGACGTTTCAGACATGATATGGTTGCTTTTCGGCACCGCCGTACACGGCATTCTTGAGCACCACAAAGAGGCCGACGAGGAAATAAAGGAAGCCCGGCTCAAAATACCGATTGCGGGCAAGACCCTCTCCGGGCAATTCGACCTTTACAACGCGGAAACGCTCACAATTACCGACTACAAAACCGCCTCCGTATGGAAAATAATTTTCGGCAATTTCGGTGATTGGAAAAGGCAATTACTCATTTACGCGTATATGCTCCAGCGCATCGGCTTTGAGGTGAAGCGCGGCGAGATCGTCGCAATACTTAAAGATCACAGCAAGCGCGACGCCAAAATAAAGCCCGATTACCCGTTACTACCTGTTAAAAAGGTTACCTTTGACTTTACGGCCGAGGATTTCAGCGCCACCGAGAAATGGCTCGTTGACCGCCTGACCGCCATAACCGAGGCCGAAAAGCTCCCGGACGACGAGCTCCCGCTTTGCACGCCCGAGGAGCGTTATAACTCCGGCGACAAACACGCGGTTATGAGGAACGGCCGCAAAACTGCCCTCCGCGTCCTCGACAGCGAGGAGGAGGCCAAAAACTGGATGCTCGAAAATGGCGGCGACTTCATAGAAGTGAGGCCGGGTGAGGATAAGAAATGCGCTGAGTATTGCAACGCTTGCAAGTTTTGCAATTACTATCGCGACCATGTGAAAGGGGCTTAAAAATGGATATAAGCAAGGTTTCACCGGAGTTTGCGGCCGACCTCATAGCCCTTGTAAACGGGTTTAAGGGTATCGAGTTCAACGGAAAAGTGGACTACACGAGCAAAAAGACCGGTGAACGCACCAAGTTTGAGTATGTGACCCTGGACAAGATTTACTCCCATGTCAAGGCAAATAACAATTTTGCTATTCTGGAGCCGTTGGGGACAAACGACCGCGGAGAAAGCGCTCTCCAAGTAATTATCATTCACAAGAGCGGCGAAGCCATAACGAGCGATTACTACAAGCTCCGGGTGAATGAAAACGGGAGCAAGCAGGACGAGGGCGCGGCGATCACCTACACAAAGCGCTATGCAATCGGCTCTTTCCT
Source organism: Clostridiales bacterium UBA6114 (assembly GCA_002423435.1). Taxonomy (GTDB): domain Bacteria; phylum Bacillota; class Clostridia; order Oscillospirales; family Butyricicoccaceae; genus UBA6114. Next base: position 118,030 of record DIWE01000028.1, on the reverse strand, counting down.
TGGCTTATGCACCGACGAAGACAACGACGCAAACCCGGACGGTGAGGGCATGGGATTGAAAAACCCGCCCGCTCCCCCGCCGCCGCAGTACATCAGCAAAGCCCAGGGAGCGGAGCTTGTCAAAATCGCAAATCAAAAATGGGGAGAAAGCGCCGGGGCGGTTTTCACGAAAATTACCGGTTATAAGAGCACCAAAGAGATACCGGTCAAAGAGTTTAATGCAGTAAAGCGCAAGGTGCTAAATTCGGAAGGATTTCAAGACGCCTTGGGAAATGACGGGTAATTAAAGAGGGGGTAACCCGGTGTTTGGGAAAATAAGGAGGTTCGACGGCCAACGGCTTATAGTTGAGGTAACTATAAGCTCAAGCAATGCCCTCTCCACCCTTTTGGGTGACATTGCCTCGGTGCAGGACAAGGTAGGCGAGGACAAACAGCTTTTCATACAGATTTCCACCAAGGTAAAAAGCCTCTTGGAGCAGGACACCGCGCTTGCAAAGTATATCAGCGCCCGCGATATGACCGTTAAAGGCGTGAATCTGAAAATTGACGCTATCAATGAGCAGTTTCTTATTGGTACACCGTCCGCTTATATGAAAAACGCCTTTTCAATCAACGACGGCCGCACCGCAGGGCAGACCATTGGCGGCGTTGTTGTGTCCGACCTTGCAAGCGGTATCAACTGGATTATCTCCACAAGAGAAGCGGCCGACGCCATAGCCCGCCCCTATGTATCGAAAGTCATTGATCCCGATACAAACCAGGAGGGCGAGTTCTGGAAAATCATGTTTTCTATTTATCATGGTGCATGGACGTACGAGAACAAGGAGAGCGGCTTGTACGTCAACTATGACCCGGCCCTTGGCGCGTTGACCGTTACTTCCCAGGCCGGAACCTCTGAGATTGGGGATACGTTGGTTTCTGTTGATAAAAGCGCGCTCGACAGCAGCACGAAATTTGTCTATAAGATTGCAGAAAGCACCGCCCCGGCCGTCGCATTCGGCACAGCACTTGCGGCCGCGGACGGGTGGACGGATTTACCGGCCGCCAATGTTCCCATTTCAACGACAAACGGCCATAAAATCACTGTCGCGCTCATTGACGCGACAAGCCGCTTGCCGGTTGCAAGTGGCAATACTACCGTCGTAGCCAAGACGGAATAATAAAGGGAGGCGGTGAAAATGGGGTATGTTTCGCAGAGTTATTACCTTGGCACTTTCCAAGGCAATTATGATATTGCTGGTGATGTATTTATTGACGATATCATTGAACGCGCAAGCGATATTATAGACGTTCTTACGGGGTATATTTTGAAACAAAAAGACATTACCTCTTTCCCCGCTTTCATTCAAAATCAAGTGCAAAGGGCTACGGCATACCAAACGGAGTACTTAATTCAAAATGGCCTCTTTGAAACCGCGAACAGCGGGCAAGGGGTTGCGGGCGAAAGTATGACCATTGGCAAATTTTCCATACAGCAAAGCCGGAGCGACAAGCAAAGGACAAGAGATAGCCGCGTTTCCCCTATGGCTATCTCTTGCTTGGAGCCTACCGGCTTGCTTTATAGGGGGGTGCATACATGGTAGTAATGCCCATTCCCCGCTCTTTGCTCCCTCATTCAGCAACTAAAAAGCCGTTTATAGGGCAAGGAGATTGGGGCAACGAACAGTACGGAGCAGAGATACAGTTAAAACATGTTCGCTTTGAACCGTCAAGCAAATTGATTGCGGATAAAGAGAACAAGCAACGGAACCTTTCAGCCGTTATGTTTTTTGATTGCCGTAACAGCTTGCCGAAAGGTGCCTCTTTTAGCGAGGAGGATAAAATCGCATTCGGGAGCTTAGAGTTTACCGTTGCCGCTGTGTACCCTCACTATACGACAGGCACGACACCGCATCATTACGAAATTGGCCTAATTTAAGGGGGTTGCCTCATGGCCTCAAAGGTACGCGTAGAATTTAATAAGACCGGCGTAAAAGCGCGGGTTACGGCCGCCTCCGAAAAGGCTACCTTTGCTATGGCAACACAGGCACTAAAGGACAGCAACTATTTTGCAAAGCAAGACCAAGGAGGACTTATAAAAAGTTCAGAAATCGCCTCTGACTTGGACGCGGGCTTGCTTGTGTGGGACACCCCATATGCCAAAAAGCAGTATTACACCGGGGAAGCGTCAACGGACGTAAACCCGAACGCCACAAAGCTATGGGCGCATACGGCAAGGGCACAGTATGGCGACGATTGGCGCAAAATAGGCCAAAATAAAGTCGGTGAGGAGATGTAAAATGCCCGCGCAAATCGAATTATTAAACGCCGTCAAGGCAAAAATAGCGGCGTTGTTCCCCGACTTTCCGGGAGTTATCATAGGCCAAATGCCCGCAAGCGGCGGCCTTTCAATGGAACCAACGGCGGGGCATAACGATAGCATATACCTCAACAGGGATGCGAAGCAAATTATACCCATACTTTTATTGTCGAAGCACAAAGACCAACAGACCACGGCAGGGCGGCTTTTTAGTATTTGCAACGCCTTGCAACGGGCAACCGAATACGGGAGCGGGGACACATGGGAGTGGATAAAAGCCGAAACGGCGACCACTCCCCAATTTATTGAGCGTGAGGGTGGAACCGGCCTATACCTCTATTCGGCAATCGTAAACATTGAATTTATCCTAAAGGAGTGAACAGCACATGCCCGAAGCAGTATTGAACTATCAAAACGTCCTTGAGATCGATACCACGCCGAGCGCAGATAACCCAACCTGGGCGCGGATTGGTGCAGGCTTCAAGAATGTGGCCTCCTCTATTAATGAGGTGCTATACCAAGCCTCATATTTGAGTGACGAGGGTTACGGATCTTCTGAGGTGACAGGTGGACAACTTACATTTTCCCTCACCGGCGACCGCGTGACAAACGACCCCGCGCAGAATTATATTTTCAGTTCCGCTGTACGCTACAACTTTGGAAACGCACGAAAAACCCATTTCAGAATCACACACGCCGGAGGCGAGGTTTTGACCGGCAGTTGCACCATTGCAAAAGCCGATGTGACAGGCGGCGACAGCAACACCACGGAAACCGTAGCCGTTGATATTCACATCAACGGCAAGCCGACCATCACGAGCGCGCCGACATTGGCGGCCCTGGTTGTGGTATCCGTCGCCGGTAGTACGTCTGGCAAGACGGCTATTTATGTGAACCCTGCAAAAGAGAGCGCCAATTCCTACAAATACAAGACCGGTGCAAGCGTGACATTGCCGAGCCCCGGAGATATTCTGACCACCTCCGGCATAATAGCGGAGGTTGTCACTGACACAAGCATACAAACCTTTGCGGACGCCACAGCTTTGGGCGCTTCCCTTTTGCAAAATTACGGCACAAACAAGGGAGAAATTACTTTCAATACGACGGTAAAAGAGCTTATGCGGTTGCCGCGAGACGCTCTTCGAGCGTCGGCAGAGCGACTACGGATTCGGGTACAATCATCTCTGTTTGCTCGTATTCATCCTGAGTGACGGCTCTTAAGCTGTAATCGCCGTTCTCAACATCGGATATCTCGGATGTAGTATATCCTTTTCCGACCGGGACGCCCGCGCGGTATTCGATCCAATAATTCACCTTTTGTACACCTCCACCATTACTTGAGTGTTCATGGAGCTCGAATTCGAAAATACATTTTGAAAGTGAAAAATAAGATTTGCGTCCAAAACGTCAATGCCAATTAAATTAATAAAATTTGAATCATTGCTTCCTAGTGCATATTCCGCATAAGTTTTATTGTTTACATACCCAATATAGGTTCCACCTAATTGTTCCGGTCGCCAAACAGCCCATCTATCGTAATTTGTTCCACGGACTATTCTCATTAAGGTATTGTCCAACAACTTAATAAATCTAATGTCGGCCGTCGTAAAAGTAGGCTGGCTTTGAAATGATATACGTATTTCACTATAATTTGATGTATTTATTATAATTGTTTTATCAATTACCCCAGATGCAGCTATGGTTTCAGACCAGACCGCCTCGGCGTAGGAAGACATTTTGCGCGTCGCAAGCTGCGACGCCGGTATGAGCCCGTCTGATCCGAGAGTTGCCACGCCATTTGCTGCGCCTTTCTGCGTAAGCGGAACGGACGCTGCTGCGGCAGAATTCGCCTTGACCTGCGCCCCTGACGGTGTCTCTGCCCCCACGTCGGAGGCCGAAAGCGTAATATTGGAGGACAATGCTTTGCCGTTTACCGTCCGACTTGTCGGCACTGCGCCCACGTCTGCCGCACTTGGCGTCCATGTAATTGGCCTAGATGCTGCTTTTGCGGCCGCTTCTGCCGCATTAGCCTTTGCTGTAGCATCAGCGGACGCGGCATTTATTGCCGGTTGAGCCGTTACGGTAGTTCCATCATGAGTAAGCCCCGTACCCAAGTCCTCAAACTGTACAAACTCATTCATATACTCGGCGGCAAACGGCGTCCCGTTTTGGTCTACTGTGTCCGGCCAATTTACAAATTGGAATATGGTGCCGGTTATTAAGTCCTTAAACTTATTTAGCCCCGTGCCTGTCCTTGCAAGCCAGTTTCTACGCGCCATAAATTACCCTCCCAACGCTATGCTGTCCGTCCTGGTTATGTTGATGATAAAATTCTCGTTCTTTTCGATATCAACAACCACGCGAGAAAGCATGTTTCCAGTATTAAAGCTCGCCGTTGCCAGCGAGCCGCAAAATACACCGATTTCTTTAATGTGAAAATTGGCCTCCCCGGAGCGGAGGGAGCACACGGTTGTAATGGTATTTCCGCTTACGTTTTTTACCGTGTATTGCTTTCGGTAAAGCTCATTCTCTAATGCCGTTTGGGTGCGCGCGGCCGGTGTATTATTATCCCCGAAACCAAAATACTTAATCTCTAAGGCCTCCACATCCCCATAGGTGCCGTTAAGCATTCCTAAGTATACATTCCGCGCAAGGTTGGTGAGCATATTATCAAAACTAATGCTTTTGACGAGCTCGCCGTGCGTGGTGAGAATGTCAACGCGGTAACTCCCTTTGATTGCAGGGGCTTCACTTACATGCATGGTGTTTACCTCCTTATGGCGTCCACGGGTAAATTGATAAATGGGCGGGGGAGAATAGCGCCCCGTCTATGGCAAACTGTGCGGCCGACGTAGCCCACAGCGGCACGAAATTGCTGTCAAGCTCAATATCTATATCCTCGCCTGCCTCGACAATTTCGTTGGTCTCGAAAATATCGGTAATTTTCTGATCTTCCCGGATAGATAGCTTTGCTTTTTCCTTTGCGTAGGTGTCCAATATTTCCGCGTAGGACTGTATATACGAGCGGTCGGTTAGCTTATATTCAACCTTTAAGTTTTCCTCAAACTCGCTTGAAAGGTCTTTTATGAGCGGTGATATTTTTCGCTCAGTGACTACGTAATCGCCCGTTATACCTATCTCCGGCAAGTTGAAGGATACTTTCATAAGCAATGGTAAATCATTAAAATTAATGCCTAACCGAAGCGGCGATTTTGGCATTGATGGGGTGATGATATGTTTGAGTTTATAAGAATCCAGTACCAATTAGGAAAGATCGACTCAGAAAAAGTGCAAAGCTACGTTGGACGGTGGATTACGCAGGAACAGGCCGAAGAAATCATAGGTAATATTGAGACTATCTGACCGTCTCTTTCATTTTAGGCAGTAGAGGGGGTGATACAACATTGAGAAAACTATTTGAATGGCTTATCTGTAAATTTTTCGGCAATACGCTTGACAGGCTGGCAACAACAATAGGGGGTTGCGGGGAAGAATGACATTAAAGGATATTGCGGTAATCATTATAGGGGCGGTTATCGGAGGCAGCGGCTTTGTAGGCCTTGCCTTTTTTCTATTACGGCATTACATAGAAAATAAACTAACCTTTGCGGAGGACGAGGCCGCAAAACGGAAAGCAACCCGTATAACACGCATGAAAATTGAGGACGAGCTCCACCACGCATACGGGCGGCTCCTCTTTTGGATTTACCGTGCCATTGTCACCAGCAGCCACAACGGAGAGCTTGACACGGCCTTTCAAGCCCTAGAGGCCGTGGAGGAAAAAAAGAGGGCTTTTGACCGTGACATTAGGGCAGAAAGCGAGCAGGACTAAAAATGAAACCTAAAAAGAAAATGGAAACATCAAAAAAATTGCTTTACTGGAGCGTGGGGCAATTCATTGCCATTTCCGCGGTGTCTTGCGTCGCCGGGTTTATGCTTCACGACGTGACACCGTTTATTTATCTCATACCGGCGTCGAGCACGGTAATAGGCCTTACCATTCCGTTTTATATGAACAAATCCAAGGCAGAAAATACCCAAGGCGGCATTGTGCATGATACGGCTATGGCACAATTACAGGCCGGTATAAGCAACGACGAATCAAGCGTTTAAGGAGTGAAATATTATGGAGAACATCGGCACTTATATTTTGGACGCGGTGCTTGCCGCGTTGTTGGGCGTGATTTTGAGGTATGGCGTCCCGTACATAAAAGCCCTAATCACCGCCAAAAACTTTGCTTTTGTGTCCGGGTGGGTTGACAAGGCAGTAGCGGCCGCAGAGCAGACAATCCAAGGCTCCGGCCTGGGCGAAAAGAAAAAAGCCTTTGTAATCGGCCTTTTGAGTGAGCTTAATATTGTGGTAGACAACACAGTTGACGCCATGATTGAGGCCGCGGTTAAAGTACTCAACGATACAATAGACCGGGCGGCGGCCAAAGCGGAGGAAAAGGCGGCGGGCGGTAATGTATTATAATCAAAACAATTACGCCCATATACCTTACCCCTCGAGCGGTAACCCGACCGCAACGGTAAAGTCTGGAGGGTGTGGCGTTTGTTGCGCCTCCATGATCGTGGAGGCTCTTACTGGCAAAGTATGGCCTCCTAATCAATCGGCCGCCTATTCCATCCAAGTGGGGGCTCGTGTTTCGGGCGGCACGGACATGGTGCGCTTGGGAAAAAGCATTGCCTCCGCTTACGGGCTCCTTTTGCAGTATTCCAACAACATCAATATGCTATTGTCTCATTTGTCGGCCGGTGGAGTGGCGGCCGTCAACGTGGGCGGTGATCGGCCGGGATATACCGGCCTTTTTTCTGATGGCGGGCATTACGTCACGGCCATAGGAGTAAAGGACGGCAAGGCAATAATCTATGACCCTGGCTATTATTCGGGCAAGTTTTCAAAGGCCGGTAGATCGGGAAAAGTCACCGTGTCCGGCAATGAAATTTACGTTACACCCTCCTTGTTGGACAAGGACGCCGAGAACCGAAACCCGCGATACTATTTATTTTCAAAGGAGGAAATAGACGATATGGCAACGGTAGTTTCACAGATTGCGAAAAACACAGGCAAGACCGAGGCACAGGTTATTGAGGCCTTGTCCGTGCTCGTCAAATTTGCAAACGTCACAACGGAGCCGTGGGAACAGGCGGCCGAGCAAAAGCTCAAGAGCATGGGCGTGATAACCTCCGACCACGACCCCCGCGAGCTCGTAGAGTACGGGGAGCTTGGGGTTGTGCTGTCAAACTTCAAAGACAAATTCATAAAATAGGCAGCCGGACGCGGTTACTTTCTCTCATATTCATTCCCAAAGAAAAGTTTGGGAAACATAGTAATCCTTGTCCCGCAGCCAATAAGAGGCCCTGTGATCTCGATGGTCACAGGGCTTTTTGTTTATTCATACCTGAGTATAAAACCGTTTGCCCTTTGTTACCTGAAACAGGGGGAAAAGTATGCAGGAGCCCGATCAAAAAGCGGTACGCATCAGTCCTGTTTTTTTATTTCTTCTCCGTTCAAGTGTTCCACAAATCGCTGCATCTGCGCCACTGATTCCATCGCAACGCCGCTTTGCCTTATAGATCTCTGTATGCTGGTTGGCAGGGTTGAAAAATACCGATCTACACTCAGGCTGACATCCGGATCTATTTTTGCCATTTACACCACCTCGGAAATATTGTCGGCATTTGAGGTCGAATTATGCGGTCTTTAGGCTTTTTATCATCCCCGGGCTCCATAAATCCAATATTCACAGTGAAAGGTCATAAAACCGGATGCTGTCTTTTTGATCCCGGTGTCATCAAAATAATTGGGGCGGGCCCTGATTTGACAAAAAAATCCGAGGATGTTATTATTTAATAAAGACCAAGAAAATTTCATACTGGAAGTGCTGAATTCCTGTTTATTTTCTTTAAATAGGATACGGGGGAACCAATTTTTGGGGTGAATCCGGGATGATTCCCGGTAGGGCTAAAAATCCTTTCGGCCCGAATCCGTCAGCTAACCTCGGAAGCTTTGAAAGGAAGGAGGGGTATTTCTACCTTTTAGGCGGTTGTCACTTGCAGGTTCGGTGATAACCGCTTTTATGTTTCACCCACATTTATTCCAGGAGGTCGATGATACTATGACTTTTGCTTCTCAAACCAAACAGGATCGTTTTTTTTATTTGAATCTCAGGATCGAAGATTATGAAAATATAAAAAGCTCGATTAAAACCGGCACGGAAGACGAGGATACGATCCGCTTCCAAAAAGCGAAGATTCTGAAAAAGCGCAATGCCACCGAAGAACAGTGGAACGATTACAAATGGCAGCTTCAAAACAGGTTTACAAACGCGGACGACATTGACGATATTATCGGGCTTTCACCGGAGGAAAAACAACAGATCCGCCTGGTCGGCGGGATCTACCGGTATGCCGTATCCCCTTACTATATGTCCCTGATTGCCCCGGGAGACAGTGCCTGCCCCGTAAGAAGGCAGTCGATTCCGTCCTTTTCGGAGCTTGACGACAAAGGGGAGCTTGACCCGATGGACGAGGCCGGCTGGGCGCCGGAGGAGCTCGTCACGAGAAGATACCCCGACAGGCTCATTATCAAGGTCACCAATCTCTGCGGCATGTATTGCAGGTTTTGCCAAAGAAGGCGAATGATCGGCGAGCAGGACACCCATGCGCCAAAGGAAAAGCTGAAAGACGCCATCGAATATGTAAGGAGCAACAAAGAAATCAGGGATGTCCTGATCACCGGAGGGGACGCCTTTCTGCTCGACGATTCCGCAATCGACTGGCTGCTCTCGGAGCTTCGGCAGATCAAGCACGTGGAAATCATCCGCTTCGGGACCAGGACTCCGGTCACGCTGCCGCAAAGGATCACGGAAAATCTGGTCGGTATTTTGAAAAAATACCACCCCGTTTATGTAAACACCCATTTTAACAGCCCGAGAGAAATCACACAGGACGCGAAAAAAGCGTGTGAAATGCTCGCGGACGCGGGCATTCCCCTGGGCAACCAAATGGTTTTATTAAACGGCGTAAACAACGACAAGCACGTTGTGAGAAAATTAAACCAAGGTCTTCTCACAATGCGTGTAAAGCCCTATTACATATTCCATCCGAAAACGGTCAGGGGCACCTCGCATTTTTGGGTAAGGCTTGAAGACGGGCTGGAAATCATGGAGTCGCTGCGTGGCCGGACCTCCGGCATGGCCGTGCCGACTTATATCGTAAACGGGCCGAACGGACTCGGAAAAACGCCCATACTACCCAATTACGTGATGTATATCGGCAGCGACAAAGCCGTGCTCCGCAACTGGGAAGGAAAGGTTTTTGAGATCGAAAACAAGGCCTAAGCCATAAAAAGCAAGGCGTATTGCCGTTTATCAAGCCGGAGGGGCCTAAAGCCCCTCCGAAGCTTTTTCGGGCAGATATAAAGGGTGAGGCCTCTTTTGCGTTGGATTATCCGCCGCAGCGGATGTGCACAGCACGCAAAGAGGAGCCGCGAAATGCATGGGTTTGCATTTCGCGACTCCCCCTGTTAGGACATCCTATATATATTTTTTACGGTTTTATATTGCGGCCGGGCGTTTGCGGTTCCCGGCTCTTATGCAAAACGTCCGTACTTAATCCGTTTTCGTCCCTTCGCTTTTTTTCGGACATTCGTCACAGTCCGCCTTAAAGCAAAAGTACTTCCCGTCCAACCAATCCCTGCATCTGAGGCATTTCTGGTCCACTTCGTTAATTGTCTTGTAGTCCGAGCTTTTAATATGCATGCACATCTTTGTTTCTACCCTTTCCGGAACAGCGGACCTTTCCCCGGTTCCCGCCGATTTCCATCCATTTTTCGGATTCCCGGATCGATGCTGCTTCATTGGAAATCACCACCCATATTAAAAACGCTTATCACCGACAAAATAATTTTCCCCGCTACCTCCCCTATATAATCATATTAAGGGCTGCACAAAACTATTTATCAAATGACCGCAATTTTTGGTAATTAATTCCCCAGATCTCCCCTTGATCTTCCGGGTCTCCTTTCAAAAAACAATCCGCAAATATAACTCGTCACAATTATACTTTCGTATTCTATATCGGCTAAACAGGTGTAATATTAAGATTTTTTTCAACTTAAATTTATTGATTTTTCCCGCTTGGCGAAATGGGATATTGAAACTTGCCCTTTTTTGTTGTATCCTGAACTTATTCTGCCGTTTCCGGGCTGCTCTGTTTTTAAGGCGCGCCCACTAAGGGGGAAAGCATGAAGCATCTTTTTATCATCAATCCCAAGGCGGGAAAGTATAACCGCGCGGGTGAGATCATCCCGCTCATCCAGCGCCTGATGGAGGGCAGAAACGAGCCTTATCAAACGGTTTTGACCGAATACCCCATGCACGCGTCCGCGCTTGTCCGCAGGTACGCTTCGGAAGGGGATTTTCTGCGCGTATATGTCTGCGGAGGCGACGGTACGTTAAACGAGGCCTCTCATGGCGCGGCGGGGCTTAAAAACGTGGCCGTCACCCATTATCCGTGCGGCACGGGAAACGATTTTATCAAGCTTTTCGGGAAAGATTCCGCACGCTTTTCCGATTTAGGCGAGCTGATCGCCGGAGATGTAAAGCAGATCGACCTGATCGAATGCAACGGGCGGCGCTGTATTAATATCTGCTCTATCGGCTTTGACGCACGAATCGCCGCTTTTGTTGCGCGCTTTAAGCACATTCCGTTTATAAGCGGCAAGGGTGCCTATAATCTTTCCCTGCTGTACAACCTGTTTAAGGGGCTTTATCGCCCGTATAAGGTCACAATCGACGGCATATCCCGCGACGGCAGGTATACCATGCTTGTCGCCTGCAACGGCCGCTATTACGGAGGCGGCTTCAACCCCGTGCCGGAAGCCATGCCCGACGACGGTCTGATCGACTTTCTGCTTGTCGGCCCGGTGACGCCCCTCACCGTCGCGCGCGTGGTTAAAAAATATCAGAACGGGCAGCATGCCTCGCTTCCGGAATATATCACCTGGGTGCGCGGGCACCGGCTGGACATATCCTGCGGCAGCGAGTGCCCCGTAAACATCGACGGGGAGATCGTAAACGCCCGCTCCGTAAACTTTTCCGTCTCGGACAAAAAGCTAAACTTTATCGTGCCGAAGGGTGCGACATGGGAAACGCCTGACCATATAACGCCGATTTATTTTGCAGAAAAGCTCAACTGCGCCGCGTCTGACTGAACAAAAGCCCCGAAATGATCAGGAATTTATACAGGTGGCCGAAGGAATCTGTCCGGCCGCCTTTTTAATGTTGCCGATTATATTTTACCGGATATTCCGTTAAAAGTCAATAACGGTATATCCGGTAATTCATAATGCTCTTGGGTGATTTTATGTATAAAAGGCTAAAGGATCTGAGAGAAGACAGGGAACTAAAGCAAAAAGATCTGGCAAAACTGCTTATGGTCGGGCAAACAACGTATTCTGACTACGAGCTTGGCAAGCTGAACATCCCGATACCCATTTTGATCCGCCTTGCCACGTTTTACAACACAAGTATTGATTATCTTGTGGGTTTGACGGATGTCACAACACCATATCCCCAAAAGAAGCAGAATTAACCTTTTTATCGCCAATCTGACAAAAGTGGGAAAAGCCATCGCTTTTCCCACTTTTACAAATGTGCCGTCATGGAATCCTTCGGATTTACGCCTATGAACCCGCTGCTTCCCTATTTTCCCAGCTCGTAGGCGCGCTTTGTGCATTTGACGCACGCTTCGTCGATGATGTCGTAAAGCGAGTGCGCGTCAAACACCTTGATCGATTCGAGCGTCGTTCCCCCGGGCGAGCAAACCTGGCGGATCAGTTCCTCCGGCGTTTTCCCGGATTTTAAGATCATTTCGGCCGATCCGATAAACGTCGCGGCGGCGAGCCTGAGCGCGGTGTCGAAATCCACGCCCATTTTTTCGGCCGACTTCGCGATCGCGTTGATAAAATAATAGACATAAGCGGGCGAGCTCCCGTTTACAGGGATGATCTCGTTCATTTTATCCTCCGATATAACGGCGGTGACCCCCATGGAGCGGAAGATTCCGTGGACGCGCTCGAACTCCTCTTCGGTCACTTCCTCTGTTTTCGCGAGGAACGACGCGCCCTTCCCGATCAGAAGCGGCGTGTTCGGCATCACCCGGATGAGCTTTTTACTTTGTTTTAAATAGCTTTGGATATACTTCGTCGAAACACCGGCGGCGATTGTCACAATGATCTGATCCCTGCAGGGCTCAAGCGCGGACAGTTTTATAAGCAGCCCCTCGAAGCTCTGCGGCTTGACCGCGAAAAGCAAAATCGCACTCTGGCCGAAAACCTCACCCTCGTCGGCCAAAACCGCGCATCCTTTTTCAGCGCATGCCTTTTGTTTTAAGACATCGGGGTCGAAAACCGCGACGTTTGATGCGTTTACAGCCCCCGATGATATCGCCCCGTTTAAGATTGCCATGCCCATATTTCCTGCGCCGATCACGCCAAGCTGATACATATTTGAGGTCCTCCCAGTCTTTTTTTCATGCTGCTCAGTATATCATCTTTCCATTCTCATGTAAACATGGGACAAATCCTTCAATTTTCAAGCCCTCGGCATTAAGTGGAAAAGTTCACAGGAATTTTTCAAGAAATTCAGGGAATAAAGGTTGTTATTTTCCCCTTTTCGTTGTATAGTGTATTACAGATTTAGTTGGAGGTTTGAGAGTTGAATTTAGTTGGACATATATTAATCGCGTCGAAAACCTATGACCTTATTGAAAAAGAATACGGCGCCTCCATCGATCGCGCCTCGTTTATATTCGGCAACGTGCTCCCGGATGCATCCTTCAGGATGAAACGCCCGGTGCACCGGATCGAAAACTGGGGCGAGCATGTCAACAAGCTGATCGAGGAGCTTGAAACAGGGGATTTCGAATCTAACCGTCGTTTTTCCTTAAAGCTCGGGATCATCTGCCACTTTTTATCCGATTTTTTCTGCCTTGCGCATAACGATCCCTATTACTTAAAACAGTTCGCGCATTTTATGTATGAGACGCGGCAGTCAAAGAAATTTATGAACCTGCGCCAAAAAAGCGGCTTGTGCGAAGCTTCTTGTTCCATCCCCGATTCAGATGCCCCGTCGTATATCGCAAAGCGCCATCTGGATTTTTTCAGCCAGGAGATCTCCTTCGAGAAGGAACTTTCCTACTCGGTCGAGGTCTGCGCCGCAATCAGCTGCATGCTGATCGCCGAGGGCTTTCTCGTTCCGTCGGGCGCCTGATTACGGAATTTCATAAGACGAGGGATGCAAACGAAGCGTTTGCATCCTTTTTTCATTTATATATCATATGGAAAAACAAGGCCGTAACAAATCGAAGCCTTGTTTTCGTTTTCATATTTTTCTATTCGGCGATCATAACGGCGAAAAAATCCTTGACGCGCGCCAAAGACTCGCGGAGGCAGTTGTACCATTGGTTTTTGTAATCCCTGCGGTCCGCGGCTACGCCGTAAGCGTCGATCCCCATGGCCCTCGCGATATAGACCGCGCGGTAAAGGTGAAAATCCTGCGTCACGACAACCATCCGGTCAACCGCAAACACATTTTTCGCGCGGTACATGGAAGCATACGTCGAATAACCGGAGGGGTCCGTATCGATATCCTTGAGCGGGACCCCCTGCGAAAAGGCGGTGTCCCGCATCGGTCCGACCTCGTCGTAGTTTCGATCCGCCGAATAATCGCCGCTCATCAAAAGCCACGAGACCGCGCCCTGCCGGTAGAGCTCCACTCCGGCGAGCACCCTGTCCTCGAGCATTGGGCTTAGGCTGCCCGAAGCGTAAACCCTCGCGCCCAGAATCAGCGCGCAGCCGTAGGGCGCGCCCGGAATATCCTCTGCCGGCACGATATATTTCCCTGCCGACCGGATGACATAGAGATTGATCAGAAGTGTGCTGATAAGGCCGACAACAACGATCAGCAGCATGCCCCTTAAAAGAGCGCGAAATCTGCCGCCCTTTTTCGCGGGCCGCATTTTCTCTCCCGTGTCAGCACCCCCTGTCCGCATACTGCCGGTAGGTCTTTTCGTCGGAGATCTTGCCGACGGCCGAAAGCGAAAGCCTGTCAAAATCAAAGATCTCCCGCGCCGCGCCGAGCACGCTCTCCTCCGTTACGGCGTCGTAAGCCGCTATAATTTCCTCGGGCCTCAAAATATTCCGGTAAACGATTTCCGAGCGGGCCAGATGGTTCATACGGGACGCCGTGCTCTCAAGGCTCATCAGGACGTTTGCCTTGATCTGTTCCCTCGCCCGCTGGAGCTCGTCCTTTGTAATGTGGTTTCTTTGAAGGTCGTGGAGCTCGGAGCATACGACATTCATCGCCTCTTCCTCCGAGCTTTTATTAAGCCCGACGCAGATGCAAAACAAGCCTACGTCAAAATGGGGGGAAAGGAAGGAGTAAATGCTGTAGCAGAGGCCCTTCTCCTCGCGCACCTTCTGAAACAGCCTCGACGACATTCCCCCGCCGACCAGACTACTCAGCACCTGCATGTCGTAGCGGCGCGGGGACAGGATGTCGTAGGCGGGGAAGCCCAGGCAGATGTGGTTCTGCTCCGTGTTTTTCCGTTTTACCGAAAAGCTGCACGTATAATTTGTCTTTCCCCTCGGCAGCGTGCCGTCGCCCTTCATTTCCGAGAAACGCTCCTTAATGCAGGCGATATGGTCGTCCGAAAAGCTGCCCGAGAGCGCGACGACGGTGGACTGCGGCAGGTAATGCTCGTTTCGGTAGCGCCGCATCGTTTCGCCGTCTATCTTTTCAAGGGTCCTTCTGCTCCCAAGGATCAGCCTGCCGAGGCTCGTCTTCCGGAAAACCGACTGGAAAAACCGTTCGGAGGCGAGGTCCTCGGGATCGTCCTCGTACATTCCGATCTCCTCAAGGATCACACCCCTCTCGGTCTTTACGTCCTTCTCGTCAAAGCGGGGACTAAAAAAAATGTCGAACAGCACTTGCATGCCGGTCTCAAGATGGGTGTCCAGCGTTTTCAGGTAAAAGCTCGTATGTTCCTTTGTGGTAAACGCATTTACCTGCCCGCCGATCGAGTCCATGATATGGGCGATTTCGGAAGCGGATTTCGTATCCGTGCCCTTAAACACCATATGCTCGATAAAGTGGGAGATGCCGTTTAAGGCCGCGGGCTCATGGCGCGAGCCGCTTTCGACCCAGATGCCGACGGAAGCGGATCTTACATAGGGTATTTTTTCATAAACGATTCGAACGCCGTTTGGAAGCGTTATTTTCTCAATCACAGAGTGTTCCTCACATTTCTTTTTCCACAATGCTTTGACTAGGCCTTGTTTGTAAAATCCCTGAGCCCGTCTTTCCGCCGAATTTTACGCCTGGCTGCGTTAAATTTTCTTGCCATAAACAAATTATACCTGCAAAAATTTGCCTTGCCCGACGCAAAATTCTTAAGGATTCCGTACACACTGATTTTACAAACAAGGCCTAAAGGATGAAAAAACGGGGGAGACAAAGAAATTGCCGCCCCCGTCCGGATGCTTATTACGCCTGTGGGGATTTTTTTGCCTCAAGCTCATTCAAGGCGTCTTTCCTTGAAAGATTGATCCTTCCCTTTTCATCGATCTCGACCACCTTGACCCATGTCGTGTCGCCGATCTTCAGGACGTCCTCGACCTTTGCGACGCGGTGGTTTTCGAGCTTCGATATGTGTATCATTCCCTCTTTGCCCGGCGCAAATTCAACAAATGCGCCGAACGTCATGATACGGGTTACCTTGCCTTCGAAAATATCGCCGATTTTCGGGTCCTTCGTGATCGCCTCGATGATCTTTCTCGCTCTTTCGCCGTCTTCGAGATTGACCGCAGCGATGCAAACCGAGCCGTCGTCTTCGATATCGATTTTCGTGTTGGTGTCGGCCGTGATCTTCTGGATCACCGAGCCGCCCTTGCCGATGACCTCGCGGATCTTGTCCGGATCGATCATAATGCGGATCATCTTCGGCGCATACTCGGAAAGCTCCGGCCGCGGCGCCGGGATGCATTTGAGCATCACTTCGTCCAGAATCTGAATGCGCGCGATTCTTGTCCTTTCGAACGCTTCTTTGATGATCTCGGGCGTCAGGCCGTCGACCTTGATATCCATCTGGATCGCGGTGATGCCCTTTTTCGTTCCGGCCACCTTGAAATCCATGTCGCCGAAGAAATCCTCAAGCCCCTGGATATCGGTAAAGGTAATAAAACGGTCGCCTTCCGTGACAAGGCCGCAGGAAATGCCGGCGACCGGCGCCTTGATCGGTACGCCAGCGTCCATCAGGGCGAGGGTTGATCCGCAGACCGAGCCCTGGGAAGTCGAGCCGTTTGAGGAAAGCACCTCGGAAACCAGGCGCAGCGAATACGGGAACTCCTCGACCGACGGGATCACGGGCTCGAGCGCGCGCTCGGCCAGGGCGCCGTGGCCGATCTCCCTTCTGCCGGGGCCGCGCGAGGGTTTTGCCTCGCCGACCGAGTAGGACGGGAAATTATAATGGTGCATATAGCGCTTGTTTTCTTCCTCGTAAATCGTGTCAAGCTCCTGGGAGTCGCGCATCGTGCCGAGCGTGACAACGGTCAGGACCTGGGTCTGGCCCCTTGAGAAAAGGCCTGTCCCGTGCGTGCGCGGCAAAACGCCTACCTCGGCGCCGAGCGGACGGACCTCGTCGAGCGCACGGCCGTCGACGCGCTTGCCCTCGTCTAAGATCCAGCGGCGCACGACGTATTTCTGAAGCTTATAGAGGCATTCGCCGAACGCCTTCGGCGAATCGGGGTATTTTTCCGAAAACTGCTCCGCGATCTCTTTCAGGAGGGCGTCGAGTCTCCCGTCGCGCACCTTCTTGTCGTCGGTGTCGAGGCACTCTTTCACACGGTCGAGCGCAAAGGCCTTGATATCCTCATACATCGCCGGGTCAACCTCGGCGGAATCATAGGCAAACTTCGGAAGGCCGATCTCGTTTTTGATATTCTCAATAAAGGCCGCGAGCTTTTTGATCTCCTCATGTGCCGCGAGAATGCCGTTTAACATGATATCGTCGGGAATCTGGTCCGCGCCCGCCTCAATCATGGCTATTTTTTCCTTTGTTCCTGCGACGGTGACATGCATCGCGCTTTTTTCACGCTCCGCGGAGGTCGGGTTTATTACATACTTTCCGTCGACATAGCCGACGACGACGCCCGCGATCGGGCCGCCCCACGGGATATCGGAAATGGACAGTGCGACCGACGCGCCGATCATAGCGGCGATTTCGGGGAGGTTGTCGTTTTCAACCGACATGATCGTCGCGGCGATGGCGACGTCGTTTCTCATATCCTTCGGGAAAAGCGGGCGGATCGGGCGGTCGATGAGACGCGACGCCAGAATCGCTTTTTCGGACGGTCTCCCCTCGCGGCGCATAAAGCTGCCCGGGATGCGTCCGACGGAATAAAGCCTTTCCTCAAAATCGACGGACAGCGGGAAAAAATCGATGCCCTCCCGCGGGGTCTTCGACGCGGTCGCCGTGACGAGCACAACGGTGTCGCCGTAGCGGATCAGGCAGGAGCCGTTGGCGAGACCCGCCATTTTTCCGGTTTCAATGACGAGGGGCCTGCCGGCCAGTGTCGTCGTGTACTTTCTTTCTTTCGGGAATTCGATTAACTTCAACAATTTATCCACCTCTATTATTATTCTGCGGGCGGATACCATGCGTTTAGCATTTGAAGCTGCCCCCGACGGTTCGGGAACAATTTCAACTGCTAAAGAGGCATCCCCCGGAAATGATGATATAAAAAGATCAAAGGGGGGTGCGTAAGCACGCACGCCCCCCGCTTTCCAGTTTACTTGCGGATTCCAAGCTTTGCTATAAGGGCGCGGTAACGCTCGACATCTTTCTTCTGAAGATAGTTCAACAGCGAACGGCGTTTACCGACCATTTTTAAAAGGCCCCGCCTCGAATGGTTATCCTTCTTGTGCACCTTCAGGTGCTCGTTAAGTTCGTTGATGCGGGCCGTCAGGATCGCGATCTGTACCTCCGGAGAACCGGTGTCGTTTTCATGGGTACGGTTTTCGTTGATAAGCTGAGCTTTTTTTTCTTTTAATATCATGCGCTTTCACCTCCGTTTGAATCTGATGCCCGAAGAGCCGGGTATAAGGCGGGTGAATCTCCCGATAAACAGGACTTGATTCCTTATACTAAGCAAAAGGGCTTAAACGCTGCTATTTTAACACAGCTTGCATTGTTTGTAAATGCCAAAAAGCTTAAAACGGAAATATTCCGGCTTCTTTTTAGTTTTGACTGAAACGATGGTTAAAGCACGGTTTCAGATGCGTTTGTGTAATATCACAAAATACGGCAAAATATGCAACTTGATTTTCTCGTACTTTTGCTCTTGTTTGATACTATTTGCAGGAATATAATAGTTTATGCAAACGGATTGTGGCGTATTTGTTTAATTCTTATTCCTTTTTCTTTCATACCTGTTGCATAGGCTGCGCAAGAGCGCGGCCTGTTGCATTTTAAACCGCCCAAAACGAACAGGTTCGTTCACTAAAGTTTGTATGCCAAAGGGGAGGCTCTTTCGAGCCTCCCTTGCTATTAAGGTCAATATCTCGGGCGGGCGGCGTATTTCGTATGCAGAAGCTCGTGCGCCTTGTGGCTTCCCGGCTTGCCGAGGTAGGTCTCGTAGACTTCCTTGATGACCGGGTTTTCATGGCTCTTGCGCAGCTTCATCGCGGCGTCCTCGGAATAAAGCGCCTTGGCACGCTCCGCGCGGACATCGGTAAAGTTTCTTACAGCGCCCGGCTGCTGGGGCTGGCCGCCGCCGTTTACGCAGCCGCCCGGGCACGCCATGATCTCGACGAATTCATAGCTTGCCTTGCCCTCCTTGATGCTGTCGAGCAAAATGGACGCGTTCTTTGTACCGGACGCGACGGCAACTCTCACCTTTTTGCCGGCGAGGTCGTAGGTTGCCTCCTTGATGCCCTTGATGCCGCGGACATCGTGGAAGTCAAGCTTCTCGAGGGGCTTTCCGGTAACGATCTCGGCGACGGTGCGGAGCGCCGCTTCCATAACGCCGCCGGTCGCGCCGAAAATATGCGCAGCGCCGGATGCGACACCGAACATCGGATCGAAGGTCGCGTCGGACGGCAGTTTGTCAAACATGATGCCGGCTTTTTTGATCATCCTCGCAAATTCGCGGGTCGTGATCGTCACGTCGATATCGGGAAGCCCGTCGACAGAAGCCTCGTGCTCCCGTTTGATCTCGAATTTCTTCGCGGTGCAGGGCATGACCGTGACGACAAAAATATTCTTCGGGTCGATCCCCTTCTTTGCGGCATAGTAGCTTTTCATCATCGCGCCGAACATCTGCTGCGGGGATTTGCAGCTTGAAAGATTCGGAATGAATTCCGGATAGTAGTGCTCGCAATACTTGATCCATCCCGGCGAGCAGGAGGTGATCAGCGGCAGCGGTCCGCCCTCGCCGTTTAAGCGCTGAAGAAGTTCGGTGCCCTCCTCCATGATCGTGAGGTCGGCCGCGGTGTCGACGTCGAATACGCCGTCAAAGCCGAGCGCTCTCAGAGCCGCCGCCATTTTGCCCTCGACGTTGGTGCCGATCGGGTAGCCGAATTCCTCGCCGAGCTGGGCGCGGACGGCGGGCGCCGTGCCGACGACGACATGCTTATCCGGATCCGAAAGCGCCGCCCAAACCTTCTCGGTATCGTCCTTCTCGCGCAGAGCGCCGGTCGGACATACGGTGATGCACTGGCCGCAGCGGATGCACGCGACCTTATCAAGAGGCATATCGAACACCGGCGCTATGTGGCTTTCATAGCCGCGCTCATTCGGGCCGATCACGGCGCAGCCCTGGTTCGACTTGCAGACCGCGACGCACCGGCGGCAAAGGATGCACTTCGAATTGTCGCGGATCAGCACTTCGTTTGCGTCGACGATGTTCGGGAGCTTCTGGCCCTCCGGGTATTTATGCTCGTCGCAGCCGTATTCCTTCGAGAGCTTCTGCAGCTCGCAGTCCTGGGACCGGATGCAGGAGAGGCACTCTCTGCGGTGGTTCGACAGCAGAAGCTCGAGAGTGTTCTTTCTCGCTTTTCTGATTTTCGGCGTGTTTGTGGAGACCTCCATGCCCTCGGCCACGGGGTACACGCACGCGGCGCAGGACGACCTTGCGCCCTTGACCTCGACAACGCAGATGCGGCATGCGCCGATCGCGTTGATATCCTTTAAATAGCACAGGGTCGGAATCTCGATACCCGCCAGACGCGCAGCCTCAAGAATCGTGGCGTTTTTGGGGGCCTCGACCTCGATCCCGTTGATTTTTAATTTTACAGTTTCCATGTCTTTACTCCCTTCCGCCTTACTTCTTGACAATCGCGCCGAATTTGCATTTTTCCATGCAGGCGCCGCATTTGATGCATTTGGCCTTATCGATTACATACGGCTTTCTGAGCTCGCCCGAAATCGCCCCGACGGGACATACCTTCGAGCAGGCCGAGCAGCCCTTGCACTTGTCCGGCAGGATCTCATAGCTCAAAAGGCTCTTACATACGCCGGCCGGGCATTTTTTATCCCTGACGTGCGCCTCATACTCGTCGCGGAAATAATGGAGCGTCGACAGCACCGGGTTGGGCGCCGTCTGCCCGAGGGCGCACAGCGAATTTTCCTTGATATGGTAGCAAAGCTCCTCGAGCCTGTCGAGGTCTTCCATGGTGCCGTTGCCCGACGTGATCTTCTCGAGCATCTCATAAAGCCGCCTTGTGCCGATCCGGCAGGGCGTGCATTTGCCGCAGCTTTCATCGACCGTGAAGTTTAGGAAAAACTTCGCGATATCGACCATACAGGTGTCCTCGTCCATGACGATCAGGCCGCCGGAACCCATCATGGAGCCGATCCTGATCAGGTTTTCATAGTCGATCGGGGTGTCCATCAGCGATGCAGGAATGCAGCCGCCGGACGGTCCGCCGGTCTGCGCCGCTTTGAATTTCTTTCCGTTCGGCACGCCGCCGCCGATCTCCTCGACGATTTCGCGAAGGGTCGTGCCCATCGGGATCTCGACAAGTCCGGTGTTTTTGATCTTTCCGACAAGCGCGAAGACCTTTGTTCCCTTTGATTTCTCGGTTCCGATCGAGTTAAACCATTCCGGACCGTTTAATATGATCTGCGCGATATTCGCGTAGGTTTCAACGTTGTTTAAGATCGTCGGCACGCCGAAAAGCCCCTTGACGGCCGGGAACGGAGGACGGGGCCTGGGCTCGCCGCGGTGGCCCTCGATCGACGTCATGAGCGCGGTTTCCTCGCCGCAGACAAACGCGCCGGCGCCGAGGCGGATGTCCAAATTGAATTCAAATCCGGTGTCAAAAATATTCTTTCCCAAAAGTCCGTACTTTTTCGCCTGCTCGATGGCAATTTTTAGGCGTTTGACGGCGATCGGATATTCCGCACGCACATAAATATATCCCTGTTTCGCGCCGATCGCGTAGCCCGCGATCGCCATCGCCTCGATGACCGCGTGCGGGTCGCCCTCGAGCACCGAACGGTCCATGAACGCGCCCGGATCGCCTTCGTCGGCGTTGCAAAGCACATATTTTTTGCCTTCGGGCTGATTTGCGGCAAACTGCCATTTAAGGCCCGTCGGGAACCCCGCGCCGCCGCGTCCGCGAAGGCCGGACTCCTTGATCAGGTCGATCACTTCCTGCGGCTTCATTCCGGTCAGCACTTTTCCAAGCGCTTCGTAGCCGCCGGTCGCGATATACTCGTCGACATTTTCCGGATCGATCACGCCGCAGTTTCTAAGTACAACGCGCCTCTGCTTTGCGTAAAACGGGGTGTCGTTTAGTGATTTTACCGTGTCGCCCTCGATGGTCTCCTGGTACAGAAGGCGCTTTACAATGCGTCCCTTTACGATATGTTCGGAAACGATCTCCTTTACGTCGTCCGGGGAAACCCTGGAATAGAAGCTGCCCTCGGGATAAACGACGACGACGGGGCCGAGCGCGCAGAGCCCGAAGCAGCCGGTCTTTATGACTCTTACCTCTTTTTCAAGGCCGTTTGCCTTCAGTTCCTCTTCGAAATGTTCAATGATTTTCTGGCTTCCGGACGAGGTGCAACCCGTGCCTCCACAGACCAGAATGTGCGATCTGACAATGTCCATGTGACTCCCTCCTCCTTACTCCGCCGCGCCTATCGTATATTCGGTCACGACTTTGCCGTTTACAATATGATCGGCAACAATTTTGGCCACTTTATCCGCCGTCATCTTCACGTAAGTAACCTTTTCCTCGCCGGGCACATACACTTCGACAACGGGCTCCAAGCGGCAGATACCGATGCAGCCGGTTTGGCTCACCATCACATGCGCAAGCTTCCTGCGAGCGACTTCCTCCACAAAGGCGGAAAGCACCGGCCGCGCCCCCGCGGCGATCCCGCAGGTCGCCATCCCGACGACGATCCTTGTGGAATCGACGCCATGTTCGTTCCGGATATTTACACTCGACTGCACACGTTCGCGTATCGCCCTGAGCTCTTCGAGAGATTTCATATCTTAAGCACCTCCATTAAGTTCTTTTTCTTTTTCTGCAATATATTCCTTCACCCACAACAGGACCTCGGGATTATTCAGCGGGATATCCCCGACCTCCGCCTTCATCTGCGCGGTATCCAGCACAAATTCGCGCTGCCCGACCCGCCTTCTGTATAAAAAGCCGACTTCGGGGTTTGCCGTCAGAAGGACCGCCATGGTCTCGGCCATATCGCCGAGCGGCGCGCGGTCGATATGCGACAGGGTAAAAACCGTTTTTACGGTCGTCCCCTTCCCCAATTCGCTTTCAATCGACAGACTTCCGCCCGTCGACTCCGCCGCGAGCTTTACAAGGGGGATTCCAAGCCCCACCTTTCTCGTTGTCCTCGTCGTGATAAACGGATCGGTGACCTTACTAAGAAAGTCGGGAGCCATTCCGCGCCCGTCGTCGGAAACCGTGATGCAAAGCCGGTCGAGCTCTTTGTCTTCCGATACCTCGATAACGATATGTTTTGCATCCGCGCCGATCGAATTTTGCACGATGTCCAGTATGTGAAGTGAAAGCTCGTTCATCAGGCGTATTTTGCGAGGATCTTCGGCACGTCGTTCGGCACGATTCGTCCGTACACGTCGTCGTTTACGATCATAACGGGCGCAAGTCCGCAGGCACCGACACACCTTGTCGCGTCAAGCGAGAACTTTCCGTCTTTTGTGATGCCGCCGGCGTCGATGCCGATCGTTTCCTTCAGGCGATCAAGAATATCGCCGGAGCCTTTGACATAGCAGGCGGTGCCGAGACATACGCTGACCTGATATTTCCCCTTCGGATTCAAGGAGAACTGACCGTAGAACGTGACAACTCCGTAGACCTCGGAAAGCGGCACCGAGAGGCCCTCGGCGATCATGGTCTGCACCTCGATCGGCAGGTACCCGTAGATTTCCTGAGCCTCCTGGAGCACAGGCATCAGCGATCCTTCGATATCCTTGTGCTTTTCAATCACGGATTTCAGCCGATCCTCCTGCTCCTTCGTACCGGTATACGGCACCTCTGTTTTGCGTTTTGCCATGAAAGACCCTCCTTATTGGAATACAAAAAATAAAATTAATTCGTCAAATCATTAACAATCCCGAGCATATTATCCCCTTTAAAGTCCGAAGCATGACGCATATCGTCAAATCATTAACAATTCAGGGTATAAAACGCCTTTTATAATTCTATGTACGGCGCAAATCGTCAAATCGTTAACAATCCAAAGCGTATTATACCATATTAACAAACCCAGTTCCAGTCTTTTTTTTCCTTTCTGCAATTTTTCCGGCGTTTTTTTCCGTTTAAAACGGACACCGGGCAATCGTATCGAGGATTGTCCGCGGTTTTGCATCCGGGACCTCAATAAAATGAACGGGATCAGAAATATCGCCGAGCGAATGCGCGTCGGAATTCTTGAGAAAGCGCATGCCGGAAAGCTCGGGATGCTCCTTTATAATCGTTTCCGGATCGCATTCCTTCGTAAGCTCGCAGGCGGAAAAGTCCATCAGCGGATCATAGAAGGCGAGGTTAGAAAGGAGCGAATGGGACGGGCGGTCGATATGCGCCGGGACGGCCAGCCCGCCGAAGGACTTTATCAGCGCGCCGACGTCGTAAATGCCGATGTCGGCCGCCGCCCCGAGGTAAGCCTTTTCGTCATAAAGCGGGTTGTCGTTTTCATCCATGACGGTCTGCCGGATGCTGATCGACGCGTTCCTGCGCGGCAGGATCAGCCGTTTTTTCACAAAATCCGAGCAGGAAAGCGCTCCCGGCAGATCCTCGAACAGACAGAGCACATGTACCTCTTCCCTTGTGCAAAGCTCCATCGCGGGAAGAAAAAGAATCCCCGCCCGCCTGCACGCTTCAAAAACCGCGGGGCAGTTTAACGCGCTCTGATGGTCGCTCACGGCGATCAGCTGAAGCCCCGCCACAGCCGCCATGTTGGCGATGTTCGCCGGAGTCATATCGTCCTCGGCGCACAGGGAAAGGCAGGAATGAATATGGAGGTCGTAGTAGAGCTTCACTTTTCATTCCCCGCCTTTTAACTTGAATTTGATATATATTATTATATGAGCCTGTGGACTTCTATTACAGCAGATCCTTAAGCCGGCACGCGATGGAAAAGGCATCCTCTTCCGCGCGCAGAAGCGGGATTCCCTCCGTCTCGCAGCGCTCCGAAAGCTGTTTGTCCGGTACTACCTCCTCCGCGAGAATCACGCAGGACACGTCGGCGAGGAGCGCCACCGCGGCGACGTTTACGTTCGGCATAATGGTGATCCACGCGCCGTGCTTTTTCGCCCGGCTTAAAACGCGGCTTAGGAGATCGCCGATGTAGCAGCCGCACACCTCCCTGCCCACGCCGCTTTCGCCGGCTTCGAGGCGGATGCCCGGCAGCTTCAGAAGGTCCGAAACCGTCATTTTTCTCCCTCCCTGCTCTTTCGAAACGGCGGCGGAAGATATTCGTCCGCATCGCCGGTGCCCGACATATACTGCATTCTTTCGCGCATGTTGAAGATGCAGTCGTCGTCCTTGGCAAAGCCCAAAACCACATCCTCGGCGAACGCGCGGCAGGACGGCGCACCGCATGAGCCACAGTCGAGGCCGGGCAGCGATTTTAACAGCTGATTGATCTCCTGCATTTTTGCCATGGCGACCTGCACGTCGTCGTCGAGCTTCCACACGGGCGTATATTCGAGCTCATGTTCCCAGGAAAGCCCCTCGAAGACCCCTTCAAAATTGGCTTTGTTCCTGGAGACGGGCAGGTATTTCATCAGGCGCCGGACGCGCGTCTTCGCGACATACGGGTTTTCGACGGTCAGACATCCGCCGACACAGCCCTGTATACACGCGTTTAACTCGATGAACTCCACCTCCGAAAGCTTGTCGTCCTCGATATCCTCGAGGACCTTGATCACGTTTTCGATCCCGTCGACCGCCAGATATCTTTCATTCAGGAGCGCCTTGCCCTCGCCGCCCGTGATCGACCAGCCGATCCCGATCAGTCCGGCCGTAGGCTGGATCTCCGGCTCTTTGATGTCCTTCATTACGCCGACAAGCTTTATGTAGACCTCGGCCATGGAAAACGCGCCGTCCATCGGTGCCTTAGCAAGGCCGACCGGGGAGATGGTCTCCGTCATTTTGGCGGGACACGGCGTGATAAAAAACACGCCGATCTCATGCGGGGCATAGCCCGTCTTCTCGACGGCCTGCTTTCTCGCCATAATCGCCGCGAGATCGACGGGCGCTGCGTGCGGGATCACGTTTCCGACAAGCTGCGGAAACCGTTTTTTAATAAGCCTCACGCACGCCGGACATGCGGACGAAATCACCGGCCGCTTAAGCTCGTTTCCTTCCTTCATGAAGCTGCGCGTCATGTCGGAGACGATCTCGGCCGCGCGGGCCACCTCGAACACATCGTCGAAACCGATCCGTTTAAGCCCGGTCAGAATGATCCCGATGTCGTTTAGGTTTGCAAACTGCCCGTAAAGGGACGGCGCGGGCAGCGCGATCGTATATTTATAATCGGAAAGCCGGTCAAAGGAATCGCAGACCGCTTTTTTCGCCCTGTGCGGACATACCCTGATACACTGGCCGCAGTCGATGCAGCGCTCCTTTATGATCCTCGCTTTTCCGTTTCGCACCCGGATCGCCTCGGTCGGGCAATGCTTGATGCAGGTTGTGCAGCCCTTGCATTTCTCGCGGTCGAGCGTCACCGAGTGAAAATACGTTTCCATTTCCTTCCCTCCCTGTCTTAAGAGGCATATGCGACCGTCATACTTTCTTCCCGCCGGCCAAAAGCACGGTCATCGTCACGGTCGTGCCCCGGCCGACCTCGGTTTCGATCTGCATGTCGTCGGCATATTTTTTCATATTGG
This sequence comes from Clostridiales bacterium UBA6114, assembly GCA_002423435.1. Lineage (GTDB taxonomy): Bacteria > Bacillota > Clostridia > Oscillospirales > Butyricicoccaceae > UBA6114. Next base: position 91,283 of record DIWE01000028.1, on the reverse strand, counting down.
GAAGCCCCATGCCGGCGCCGAAGCCGAGATTCCTCGCGGTCTCGCTCGCCGTCGACCAGCCTTCCTGCATTGCAAGATCAATGTCGGGAATGCCGGGGCCTTTGTCTTTAAGCATAATTTTTACCTTTTCGTCGTCAAGCTCGACGAGCGCCTCCCCGCCCTCGGCGTGGATCACCATATTGATTTCCCCCTCATACATGCAGACCGAAACCCGCCTGATGACGTCGGGGTCCATCCCGAGCTGCTTCATTACCCGTTTCACATCGCTTGAAGCGCTGCCCGCCGCCGTAAAGTCTTCCCCGTCAACCTGATAGATAAGCCTGATCGGTTCCAAGAAGCACTCAATCCTCCCCGCAAAGCCCGTTCGAGTATAAGAGGCCGCAGGCTTTGTACATCTGGAAGTCGCTGCAAAGCAGCACGATTTCCCGCCCCTCGGCGAGTTTTTTCATCGAATCGTCGGGCATTTTCCCCCGCACAAAGACGATGCATTTCATATCCATCATGTCCGCGGTCCGGATCGCCTGCGGGTTTACTAGCCCCGTGAGCAAAAGGCCCTGCTCCTTGACAAAGGCCAGAACGTCGCTCATCAGATCGGACCCGCAGGCCGACATGACCTCCCGATCGAGATATTCTTCCCCGCAAATCACCCGGGCGTTTAATATTTCCTTGACCTTACTGATTTTCATGCCGGCAGCCTCCTGAAGCGCTCTCATCGATCTGATTGTTATTATATTGACAATGGTACTTGACACTTATCCGAATATCGCTATTATATAAATGTCAACAAAATTATAATACGGCCGGACCTTAAACACAATAACCAATTCTTACGTTTTCGACCCTGTGCCTTAAGTAGAAACTGACCAAATCAAACTTTTGAAAGGTGCTGTATCATCCATGAGTGAAAAAAGAATTTTCAACTTTTCTCCCGGTCCTTCCATGCTCCCTCTCGAAGTGCTCGAAATCTGCGCGCATGATATGACGAACTACAGGGGCAGCGGAATGTCGGTCATGGAGATGAGCCACCGATCTAAAATCTATATTGAAATTTTTGAGAACACCCGCGATAAGCTGCGCGAAATGATGTCGATTCCGGAAAACTACGAGATTTTGTTTTTGCAGGGCGGCGCCACCACCCAGTTTGCATCCGTGCCCATGAATCTGATGGGGCTTCGGGACGGCAAAAAGGCCGATTACGCCGTTACCGGCCATTTTGCAAAGCACGCGACCGAGGAGGCCAAAAAATACGGCCAGATCCATGTCGCGTTCTCCGGGGAGGCCGAGAATTTTGCGCGCATCCCCGAGCAGTCGGAGCTCGATTTAAGCCCTGACGCCTCTTACTTCCATCTTTGCGTAAACAACACCGTCTACGGAACGCTCTGGCATTACGTGCCCGACACAAACGGCGTGCCGATCGCGGCCGATCTGTCGTCCTGCATTCTCTCCGAGCCCGTCGACGTCTCGAAATTCGGCCTGATTTACGCGGGCGCCCAGAAAAACATGGGGCCGGCCGGGCTGACCGTGGTCATTGTCCGGCGCGACCTGATGGGCCACGCGTTCCCCTTTACCCCGACGATACTCGATTACGAAAAAATGGCCAAAAGCGGCTCGATGTACAATACGCCGGCGACCTATGCGGTCTATGTCCACTCCCTGGTCCTCGACTGGATGAAGAGCCTGGGCGGACTTTCCGGCATGCAGAAGCTAAACCGCGAAAAGGCGAAAATCCTCTACGACGCGCTCGACGAATGTCCGCTCTATACACCGACGGCCGACAAAAAGAGCCGCTCGATCATGAACGTGACCTTCAGGGCGCGTTCGGAGGAGCTCGACGCGAAGTTTATTAAGGAGGCGTCCCTGCTCGGTCTGATGAACTTAAAGGGCTACCGCTCCGTCGGCGGCATGCGCGCGTCCATTTACAACGCGATGCCGGTCGAGGGTGTCGTACTGCTTTCGAAATTCATAAGGCAGTTTGCCTCTGAAAATCAGTAGATAGTGTCTACACAAGATCAAAACGCCCGTCTTTTGGTGGATTTTCATCCCGTGCAGACACTATCTAAACAAAACAATGACAAGGATGATTTCAATTTATGTATAAAGTCAAGCTTTACAATAAAATCGCCCGAACCGGCACCGACCTTCTGGACCAGAGGGGCTATGAGTGGGGCGAGGATGTGGAAAATCCGGACGCGATTCTCGTGCGCTCGGCCGATCTGAAAAATATAAAGCTGCCGAAAAGCGTCAAGTGCATCGGGCGCGCGGGCGCCGGCGTAAACAACATCCCCATCGACGAGTGCTCCAAACAGGGAATCGTGGTATTCAACACCCCCGGCGCCAACGCAAACGCCGTAAAGGAGCTTGTGATCTGTTCCCTTTTTCTCTCCTCCCGCCGCATTGTCGACGGTATCGCATGGGCCGGCACGCTGAAAAACGAGGAGGGTGCGATTCTTCCGATTGTCGAAAAGGGCAAGGGAAAGTTCGTCGGCCCCGAGATCGAAGGGAAAACGCTGGGCGTCATCGGGCTCGGCGCGATCGGCGTCATGGTCGCCAACGCCTCCATTGCCCTCGGGATGGAGGTTTACGGATACGACCCGTATATCTCGGTCGACGCCGCCTGGGGCCTTTCGAGAAACGTCCACAGGGCGACCGATCTCAAGGGGCTTGTCGCAAATTGCGATTATATCACGCTGCATGTCCCGGTAAACGACGAAACGAGGGGGATGCTAAACCGCGAGCTCCTGGAAGCGTCTAAGCCGGGCGTGCGGGTGCTGAATTTCGCCAGAGGCGAGCTTGTCAATATTCCGGATCTCCTGCCGCTGCTTGAATCCGGCCATGTGGCGTCCTATGTGTCCGATTTCCCCGAGAAGGAGCTTCTCGGGCGGAAAAATACCGTCCTGATCCCCCACCTCGGCGCGTCGACTCCGGAAAGCGAGGAAAACTGCGCACTCATGGCCGCCACCGAGATCATAAATTACCTCGAAACCGGCAGCATCCGGAATTCCGTCAATTTCCCGAGCGCGGATCTTGCGCGGGAAGGAAAATACAGGCTCTGCGTCATCCACCGCAATATTCCGAACATGCTGAGCCAGATCTCCTCCTTTATGGCGAAGAGGGGCATTAATATCGAAAACATGCTCAACCGTTCGAAAAAGGAATACGCCTACACGGTCGTCGACACGAACGTCGAGCCCGATGAAAAGCTGATTTCCGAGCTTACGGCGGTCGACGGGTTTCTGTTTGTAAGAGCAATCAAATAATGAAGAGCTACGCAAAACGGGCACGAGTTTGCCCGTTTTGTCGGCTTATCATCCTACAATTTTCATACGGGGCCGGTCTTTCTCCCCTCATGAATCTGAAAAAACCGGTCAATACTACTCTCATAAAGGATGATCGTTTCATGGATTACAAAGACTTATACCGAAGCTGGCTTGAGAGCCCCGCCTTAAGCGGGGCGGAGCGGGACGAGCTTCAGGCGATCCGACATGATGAAAAAGAGATTGAAAGCCGCTTTTTTGCCCCGCTCCAGTTCGGGACCGCGGGCTTGAGAGGCGTTGTCGGCATGGGTGTAAACCGTATGAATATTTATACGGTGCGGCAGGCGACCCAGGCGATCGCGAACCTGATCCGCTCTCTGGACGAGACGGCAAAAAAGCGCGGCGTCGCGATTTCCTACGACTGCCGCATAAACAGCCGGGAATTCGCCGAGGAGGTTTCCTCCGTCCTGGCCGCAAACGGAATTTCTGTCCACCTGTTCGACGAAATGCGCCCGACGCCCGAGCTCTCGTTTACCATACGGCATCTGCGCTGCATCGCGGGCATCAACATCACGGCGAGCCACAATCCGAAGGAATACAACGGCTACAAGGTGTATTGGGAGGACGGCGCGCAGGTGCCTCCGGAGGAAGCGTCCGTCATCGCGAAAGAGATGGAAAAAACCGATATTTTTACGGGCGTCCGGCGCATGCCGTTTGACGACGCGAAAAAGTCTGGGCTTGTCCGTATGATCGGCAGCGAGATCGATGAAGCGTTTCTTGAAAACGTGATGAAGACGTCTGTAAACCCCGACTGTGTCAAGGCGGTCGCGGACGATTTGAGGCTTGTCTACACGCCGTTTCACGGCACCGGGTACAAGCTTGTGCCGGAAGCGCTCTCGCGCCTGGGCTGCAGGAACATCCGCTGCGTCGAGGAGCAGATGATCCCGGACGGCACCTTTCCGACCGTCAAAAGCCCGAACCCCGAAAACAAGGAAGGATTCGCGCTCGCGATCGAGCTTGCGAAAAAGGAAAACATCGATCTCATCATCGGCACCGATCCCGACGCCGACCGGATCGGCGTCGTATTGCGCGACCCCGCGGGCGAGTACAATCCGATTACCGGAAACCAGCTCGGCGTTTTGCTGATCGATTATTTGATCCGCGCAAAAAAGAAGAAGGGCACGCTCCCCAAAAACGCGGCCGCGATAAAGACCATCGTGACGACCGAGATGGCGCGCGCCGTCTGCGAAAGAAACTGCGTTTCGTGCTTCGACACCTTTACCGGCTTTAAGTTCATGGCGGAAAAAATCAAGGAGTTCGAGGAAACCCGCCTGTATTCCTGCATCATCGCGTTCGAGGAATCATACGGCTATCTGATCGGAGGGCATGTGCGGGACAAGGACGCCGTTACGGCGGCCGTTCTGATCACCGAGATGGCGGCGTATTACAAGGCGAAAAACATGACTCTGTACGACGCGTTAAACCGGCTTTTCGAAACGTACGGCTACTATCAGGAATATACGATCAACACGGTCATGCCGGGTGTCGACGGGCTGCAGCGCATGCAGAGGCTGATGGACGATCTGAGGGCAAATCCGCCTTCCACTATCGGGGACACGCCCGTTTCGCGCGTCCGGGATTACCTTTCGGGGCACGCGCGCTGCCTTGCCTCCGGGAAAACGGAGGCGCTCGAAATCTCCGGCTCGAACGTCCTCTATTTCGAGCTTTCCGACAAAACCTCCTTCATCGTGCGCCCCTCCGGCACGGAGCCGAAGATCAAAACCTATATCCTCGCGTCGGCCAAAACAAAGGAAGATGCGCAGGAAAAGGTCAGGCGCTATACGGAGGCCGCCGCGGAGCTGATTAAATAATAAATATAAATAATGCCTGATGCAAAAAGGACCCTTCGATACATGCTGTCGAAGGGTCCTTATTAAAAACGGTTTTAAGGATTTTATGGCCGTGGGATGGAAAACCATCATGTTATGTACCGCGCTTTTTCCCCGGTTCATTTGACCAGCATAATCAGAACCGGCAAAACGATAAAAGACGCGAGCGTCGTCCACAGAATGCATTTTGACACAAACTTGGGGGACGCGTCGAATTTTTCCGATAGAATCACCGCGTTGACCGCCACCGGCATGGAGGACAGAATAAAGAGAACGGAAAACAAAACTCCTTTTATCTGCAGGATGGACAGGCCGAGGCAGGCGATCAGCGGCGCCGCGATAAGACGCATGAAAAGCCCCCACCAGAAGGTGGACCGGGCCTCCTGATTGAGTTCGGAGTTTTTCACGCCCGCCATTTGCGCGCCCAATATCGCGAGCACCACAGGGGAATACGCCGCGGCGATCATGGCGGCGCCTTTTTCAATTCCGGCGGGCAGACCGACATGAAAAAACCTGAGTGTACAGGCGAGCAGGGCCGCATAGATGGTGGGGAGGGAAAAGACGGATTTAACGGCATTTTTCACGGAGAAATTCGAACGCGCCGCGAAATAGACGCCGACTGTGTTTACGATAAACAGCTGGATGATCACATAAACGGACGCCTTGTCCAGCCCGAGCTGCCCGAAGGCCAGCAAAACAAGCGGAATCCCGTAGTTAACGCTGTTTGTAAGAGTCGACACCAGGGTGAGCCCGGCCCTTTCCGGAGACGGCAGCTTAAGCGCTTTGCCGAGCAATTTCGCGACAAGCCACAAAAGGAAAACATTCAGGATGCAAAACGAAAGAGTCTTATAGACATCGCTGAAGGAAACCTCGGCCGTCATCAATGTTTCAAATACCATGCCCGGCATTAAAAAATACAGGACCAGCGTGAGTATGTTTTTGGTTTCAAGCCCTTTAAAACGGACCAGAATCGCCCCGACAACAACAGGGATGGAAAGCGGAAGCATGACCTGAAACAGAATAGACAAAACCTCAAGAACCATAAGAAGAAATCCTTTCATACGCATTAGCCGATAACCCTATCTTTTATTATAATTGCGGTTTGGGAAATTACAATAAAGTTTCGGGTGAAATTAAATTCCCTCATAAATTTAAAAGCCCTGTTCAGCTTGGAATGAACCGCATCCCGTCAAGAGGACAATGAAAAACTATAGAATTTTTCTCGGACAGCAGCAAAACTGCTGTCCGTTTTTTATGCAGCGCGGTATAGATTGTGTTTCTCCAATGGCGTCAAGACACCAAGGCTGCGCTGTACGCGCCGGGTGTTGTAATAGGGGATATAACCCTCAATCATTTGAATGAGTGTCTGCTTGTCGGTAAATCTTCTGCCGTAGTAGCGCTCACGTTTCAGAATGCCCCAGAATCCTTCCATGGGGCCATTGTCGATGCAGTGCGCCACGCGGGACATACTTTGTGTCATACCGGCCTTTTCAATTTTGTGATGGAAAGTACGGTTCGTGTACTGGTATCCCCGGTCGCTGTGGAACAAAGGATGTGCGTTGGGATTTCCCTTGACAGCTTTGTCAAAAGTTTTGAATACGATAGGATTGTCATTACTCCCGCTAATTTCGAAAGCCACGATGCGCCTGTCATAGAGGTCTAAAATAGCGCTGAGGTAGATTTTATGGACTTCAACGCCTTCGTACCATTTGAATTCTGTTACATCAGTGAGCCACTTCTCATTCGGCTGAGAAGCGCGGAATTGGCGGTCAAGAAGGTTTTCGGCAAGATATTGCGGATTCTTTGCCTGCCGTGTGCAGCCGTGGTTGCTGTACTTGACGGTGGACTTAATATCTCTCGCGCGGCAAATGCGCAGGACCCTCTTGTCGTTGACATGGATATCATGGTCGTGCCGCAGGTCGTCATCGATACGCCGGTAGCCCTTGTCGGGGCTTTCCATGTGGATTTCTTCTACCTTTTTGGCAATTTTCTCGTTCTCGGCGGTCCTGCGGCTGAGCTTGCCGGATGCCCATTTGTTGTAAGCGGACCGAGTTACATGGAGCCGTTCACAGGCGACCTCAATGGGACACCCAACTTCTGCATGGCATTCTTTTATAGAAATGTAGATATACCTCTGCCTCACTTGTGAGAGGCATCCCTCCTCTCCACCTCGTCCAATTTTTTTAGCAAGGCCTTCTCCATTTCCGCTAAATACAGCTCGTGTTTGAGCTGTTCGATCTCAATTTGCGCCTGTTCCAGCTCTGTGCGTGGCGCCTGATCCTTTTTCCGCTGCCCGCGTCTATCCTGTAGACCAGCTTCGCCCATCTTCTCAAAGTGCAGCGTCCATGTACGGGCTTGTTGGTAACTTACGTTATACTTGAGCGCCGTCTCACCGTAATTCTTACCGGATGCAATACAGTCTTTGACGATCCGGATACGTTCCTCCTGTGTTGTGCTGCGGGCCTTCCTCATGTAGCTTCCTCCTCCGGAATGCTTGACGGAGTTGAATTCTCCATGAGCATTATACATCTTTATCCAACACCGGAGTTGTCTCCTCGATCGAATTTTGTATCTTTCGCATATGGCACTCTGGCTGCATCCACCCGCAAGATATTCCAGAACTGCTTGTCTCCTTAATTCGAGACTGTATACCCGGTTCTTCTCTGCCGGTGTCAGGCTCAATGCTCCCTCTGCACGATATTTCCGCGCCCAACTGCTTATAGACGAGGGCGCAACCCCGCCTCGTCTGCCAGCCTCCTCCCTTGAGATATTTCCTGCTATATACTCTCTGATGATTTTAACCTTTTCCTCAATCTCTACTTTCGACTTGCTCGGCATAGAAATACTCCCTTCATGATGAACAGTGTTTTTTCATTTCACTGTCTCTCATTAAGGGAGCATATCAGAACCGAACAGGGCTTCCTCTGATTAATATTTGTTCGTGTCTATTTCAACTTGACAAACACAAGACCGGATCAGTACCCTGTTCTTAAAACTGGAATCAACGCTAAATAGTAATACTGGGAAGGAAAGTGATGATCTGAGGGAATAACAAGCAAAGAATCAATACGACCAAAACAGGGACAGTAAAAGGCAGGCAGGCTTTAACCACAGTACTCATAGGCAGCTTTGATATTTTTGTTAGCAAGAACAACACCATGCCGAACGGCGGTGTCAATTGCCCTATCATCAGATTCAGGCACATAATGACGCCAAAAACCATAGTATTGATACCGGCTTGCTCGCAAAGCGGTACAAGAATAGGAGTTAATAAAATAATGGATTCCATCGTGGACATAAAGCAGCCCACTACGAGTAGGAAAAGATTCAATAAAATCAAAATAATAAACGGATTTGTCGTGACTGCGAAGATCGCTTCCGCAAGTATCATAGGTATCCTTGTTCTGGTCAGCACATAACCATAAACGGACACACAGGCAATAATAATAAGAATGGTTGCCGAATCGATCGCAACGCTTTTAATAATTTTCCAGAAACTGGCGATCGTTAAATCTTTATAGACAATCATATCAAGAAACAAAGCATATATTACAACAACCCCCGCAGCCTCTGTGGCTGTGAATATGCCGGTCCAAATGCCCCCGATTATAATAACCGGCGCTAAGAGGACAGGGATGGCCTCATAAAGGCCCCTTGAAAACTGTTTAAACGAAATTTTATCGCATCTTGGATAATTTCTTTTGACTGCATATACGTATACAAGTATACACATAGCCACGCCCATCAGCAAACCGGGAATAATTCCCCCGATAAAAAGTGCTCCCACTGAAACGCCGCTAATAACGCCGTACATGACCATCGGAACACTGGGCGGTATGATCGGCCCAATTAATCCGGAGGCGCCGGTTACTGCGACTGAAAATTCCTTGTCAAACCCGGCGTCGCTCATTGCCTTAATTTCGATTGTTCCCAAGCCCGCCGTATCGGCAGTCGCGGTCCCCGACATTCCGGCGAAAATTATACTGGCAAGAACATTGACGTGTCCAAGTCCTCCCGGCAGATGTCCAACGCAGCTCTGCGCAAACGAAAAAATCCTTTTTGTGATACTTCCACCGTTCATTAGCTGCCCCGCGAGCAAAAACAGCGGGATTGCCAAATTTGTAAAGTTGTTGCAACCATACGCAACCCGCTGAATTAAAATATCGATGGGCATTCCGTCTATGCCCCAGAGAATAATCGCAGATATAAAGGCGGTCCCGCCCATCGCAAAAGCCACCGGAACCCCTATAAGCATAAGTACGATAAACACGCCTATAAAGATAATCAGCATAAGTTAATCCTCCTCTGCAAACGGAGTGCTCTTGCCTATTGGAAGGTTTTCATCCTTACCGTCAATCAATAATTTTACGGACAACGCTAAATCTTTAATACTATAAATCGCCATAAATACACTACCAAAAACCAAGCCGTAATAAATATACGCCATTCGGAAAAAGGGCATTGTTGTTGACAATGCGTTATATGTAAGAGGAATCATTGACCACCCGCCGATAATCATAAAGTATAAAAATCCGATAACGACGATATTTGAAAGAACCAATATCAGACCCTTGAGTCTTCCACTCGCCCGATCCACCAAGAAAAAGGCGCCCAAATGGTTTCCCGTACGGGAGACAACAACGGTACCCAAAAATGTTATCGCAAGCATCGCATATCGTGCAAGTTCCTCTGTCCATGGGGCGGCAATATGAAACACATAACGGCAAAGGACCTGAAAAACCACGGCAAAAATAGTTATAAGAAGCGCTATGCCAACAATAGATTCATAAACTATTTTGGAAATATGGTAAAACTTTTGCATGTTTCCTCCCCCTCACTATTGTTTTTATAATATCCGGAGATTTCGGATCACCAACCCCATTCAAGAACGTTACCCGGTCTCCTCCTCCCGTCAAGACAAGCGTGATTTTTGGCTAATAGAATTAAAATAAGATTTACCGCATGTTAATATAAGTTACATTCCATGCCGGCTGCCGCTCTTGGCAGCCGGCATGAATCCATTAATAAGCCGGGTTAAGTCGGAACTGACATTTAAGATATTCCCGTTTATTAATTGGCAGTATCGTTCAAAGCTTCATCATAAACCCAATCAGCCCAGTTACCTTTCAGCGAATCAATGTTGGCAAGCGCTTTTTCTTTAAAAGGAGCGACATCGATATCAACAAATTTCATGCCGGCCTTTTCCATCGCGGCTCTTGCTTCTGCTTCCTGCTCCTTATAAAGCTCTTGAGCATACGCCGTCGCGTCTTTAATCGCGGTTTCCACCAACGCCCTATCCTCGGCGTTCAACTCATCGATAAATGGCTTGCAAACGAGATAGCCGATGAAATCAACTATATGGTTTGTCATAACGGTATACTTTTGAACTTCCTGCAGGCCCTTCTGATTATTGGAAATAATGGGATTTTCCTGCGCATCGACAACGCCGGTCTGCAAAGCGCTGAAGACCTCGGCCGTGGCGATTGTCGTCGGCATTGCGCCAAGTTGCGTCCAAACCTTGACCCATGCGGCCGTTTGAGGCAGCCTTAGCTTCAGTCCGACCAAGTCGGCGGGTTTCTCAATTAATTTATTAGACGTGAGCTGACGATTGCCCCTGAAAATCAGTCCGTAACATAAAAGATTATTCTTGGCAAATTCTTCTCTCATGGCGTCTCCTGTTTTTCCCTCCCAGGAACGTAGGACCTGATCACTGTTTTTATAAAGATATGGAACAACCCAGGGGGTGTATTCTGATGCAAGCAAATCCCAAGTATCCCATGCGGCTACCGCCGCATGAATTGCGCCCGTTCTGGTTTGTTCAACAATTTCGGCTTCCGAACCCAACGATCCACCGTAGAACGCTTCTCCGGTTATCCTGCCATTACTTCTCTCTTCAAGGATTTTGCCTAAATGAATAAGTCCCTGTGTTTCCGGAGATTTCTCTGATACACTAGTCGCAAATACCAGTTTATATGATTTCCCCCCCGAAGCCGGTGTTGCAGCAGATATGGATGCCGAGGCAGAAACCGATACCGGTGTTGAAGATTTAGACGAAACACACCCCGCGATTACTAACAGCATGCATCCTATAATAGCCAAAGCAATAGACTTTTTCATTTTATTTTTCTCCTCTTTTACTGCAAAGTATTAACTTCATAAAGAGTCCCCAGAGGTTATTCTTCAGGTTTCACGCCAAAAATAACCATCGCTTTGTCGCCTGTGTTTCGAAAGCAATGCTGCTCGTCCGACGGAATATAAATCGCCATTCCTTCCGAAATCGGCCGGGGATTTCCGTCTCCGGAATCAAGAACTCCCTCTCCTTTTACGATAAAAGCTACGTGTTCCTCCGGATGAGCATGATTTTTTGTGTTACCGCCCGGCAATACGTCATTATAAGAAATAACAAGCCGACTTCCATCCTTATGACTAAATACCGTTCTGAAAACCAGGTTGTTCGCACCGCTTTCCTCGGATAGAATACCTTTGATCTTACCGCACTCCAAAATCTTCGGCATTAAAAGTCCTCCTGCCATAAAAAATTTACTATTGGGTCTTGATTTTAATCTAAGCGTTTTTTTCCTTCTCCAGCGTATTTTTCATATGTTCGATGATCCCGCCTGCCTCAATGATCTCCTGAGCGATTTCAGATAACGGTTCGATGGAAATTGTATTGCCGGTCCGAAAGTTCTTAATACTGCAGTTGGCCAGGTTAATTTCCAGTTCATCTCCTTCTTCAACCATTTTTGTGATGCCCGGGACCTCCAAAACCGGGAATCCGATTGCAAAGGAGTTGCGTTGATACAAACGCGCCACCGAATCCGCGATGATAATCTTAAATCCGAGATATTCGATAACGGTCGTGGCATGTTCTCTGTGTGAGCCGAAGCCGAAATTCCTCCCGGCAATCAGAATAGAGCCAGGTATCACTTCCTTATAGAAATCCGGCCGGATCTGTTCAAAGGCATGCGTCTTCACATCCTCCATCTCGCTTGCGTCAGCCAGGCCAAAGGACGCGGTAAGGCCGGGGGCCAAAATGTCGGTATCGATATTATCGCCGAATTTGTATGCTTTTCCTTTTATAATCATATCCATCTTAAAAAGCCTCCCGAACATCGATAATTTCGCCTGCGATTGCGCAAGCCGCGATAACCTTGGGGTTGGCGAGATAAATATTGGAATTCTTCCCGCCGAGCCTACCCTTATGGTTCCTTGTCGTGCAGGTGATGCAGTTTTCATTGTCGCCCAGCCTGCCCTGCATCCCAAGGCATAAATGGCATCCGGGTGAAAGGATCTGCGCGCCGGACTCCAGAATAATGTCGAACAAACCCTCCGCCATGCAATCGCGATAGACGGTCCACGACGCCGGCTGAACGAATAAGCGCGTGTTTTTATGTACCTTTTTCCCTTTCAGGATCGCCGCCACCGCCCTGATATCCTCAACGCGGCCGTCCGCGCAGGAACCGACCTGCGCCTGATGAATGGGAATGCCCGCAACCTCGTCGAGCGTTCCGATGTTTTCAAAATTATGGGGCTTGGCCACAAGCGGTTCAATTTCATCCAGATTTAAGACGATTTCCTGCTCATATCGGGCATCCGGATCGGCCGCAATCGGCACGGCTTTTTCCAACTGGTCCCGGAGCTCGGTGCGCCTGTCCAAGAATTCCCCGGTCTTTTCGTCGTATTCAAAGATGCCGAACTTTGCGCCCAGCTCAACGGCATGGGCCGCAATCGTCATTCGGTTTGAAAGGGACATCGCTTTCGCGCCCGGTCCGGTGAACTCAAGCGATTTATATAATCCAAAGCTCGCAGTGTATTTCTTTGAAAGATAGAATGCCACATCCTTCGGATCTGCCCATTTGGAAAGCTTCCCTTCCATTATAATTTTAATGGTAGATGGAACCTTAAACCACAGTTTTCCGAAACAGATCGCGTATGCAAGCTCATGTTCGCCCATTCCCGTGCCCACGCAGTTAAGCGCGCCCCACATGCAGCTATGCGAATCCGCGCCGAGGCTCAATTCTCCCGGCAGCACATATCGCTCCACTGTGATCTGGTGAATTACGCCGCAAATCGAATCCTGAAAATATTTTACCCCATATTGTTCGGCAACCTTGCGCATATGCTGCTGTCTTACAGACTGCATGTCGTTGAGCGACGGCTGAAAGTGTTCAAGGATAACATGGAAGCGGTCTTTATCCCAGATACGGGGTATCCCTTCCTCGAGCCCGCCCGAAACGGCTGCCGCATGAATGCGGTAAAACTCCTCGTCCGCTATGATACGGTCAATTTTTGCGTCGACATATTGACCGGGATGGACCGTTTCCAGCCCCGCCGCTTTTGCAAAAGCTTTTTCTGCAATTGTCATTCCCATTTAAAGATTTCCTCCATGATATTAAATTTGGAAGACGGATAACGCCGCCTTCAGCTTGCAGTTTTAAGCGCACTGTTATATCTGATTATATGAACGCCCAATAAAACCGCACCCAGCCCAAGACCGATAAGATCCGTTTGCATTCCGGGGTGAATCAGAAACATAGCCGGAACGACAAACAGGATGCGTTCGACGATACCGATTCTGGCTTTCAGATAGCCAATCGTCGCCACGGACAAAAAGAACACGCCGATCAAACCTGAAATTGAAGCGAGTGCGGTGCTGAGGATATCTGCCTGTCCGATAAGAAGCGAGGGGCCGTATACAAACATAAACGGGACGATAAAACCAACCAGCGCAAGGCGGCAGGAAGTCCAGCCCGTTTTCATCGGGCTCCCGCCGGAAAGCCCTGCGGCGGCATAGGCCGCTATCGCCACCGGAGGCGTGATGGAGGACAGGCAGGCATAATAAAGCACAAACAGGTGAGCCGATAATTCAGGAATGCTTACCTGCACCAATGCAGGGGCCGCAAAAGCAGCGGCCACAGAATAAGCCGCAGGTGTAGGCAAGCCCATGCCGAGAATGATACAAAGAGCGGCAATGCATATCATAAGCAGCAATTGATTCCCCTGTGAAACCTCGACAAACGCATAGGTAAGCCGAAGTGTGGCGCCGGTCAGATTCAATGCTCCGATCACGATACCTGCCGTTGCGCATGCAAGAGAAACCGTTTTCATGCCAGCTGCAAAATCCAAAATGATTTTTTTAATCATTTTGAGATTAATCCGCGTTCTTTTCTTGAGGCAGGCAAGTACAAGCGAAATTGCCAAAGCCCAAAATGCCGATTTTGCAGGCGACCACATCATAAGCATCAGGTAAACCAAAACCACAAAGGGAAAAAGCAGATACGCGCGTTTAAGGACGTCTTTTAACGCAACGGGAATTTCGCGCTCCTTCAGCGGCTTAAGCCCAATTCTTCGTGCCTCCAGATCCACCTCAATAAAGATGCCGGCATAATAAAACAAAGCCGGGATCAGCGCAGCTATCGCTATTGTTATGTAGGGTATTCCCGTAACATAGGACATGAGAAAAGCCGCGACACCCATAACCGGAGGCATAATTTGCCCCCCCGTAGAGGCTGCAGCCTCCACCGCGCCGGCAAAATTGCGCTCATAACCCGTGTTTTTCATTAACGGTATGGTAGTACATCCGGTTGTCATCACATTGGAGGTCGAGCTGCCGGAAATCGTCCCGAACAGGCAGCTTGCAATAACCGCCATTTTGGCCGGGCCGCCTTTCGAGTTTCTTGCAAACAAATAAGCGCTGTCGATAATCAGATCGCCGACGCCAACCGCCTGCAGCACCGAGCCAAACAGTACAAACGGGGCTATAACCGTGCTGAGGGTGCCTAACATTGTTCCGAAAATGCCTTCAAAGGTAAGATATTGGTTTGAAATAAGACGGCTGAGATCATATCCCTTGTGAGCGAAGGCGGCGGGTAAATAGTTTCCGAATCTTGCGTATAGAATTGATAAAACCGCAATGATCGCCAGCGGCAGTCCAACGCCGCGCCTTGTCAGTTCAATAATGACAATAATGATGCACAGGCCCAGGATGACCTCGTACATCACCGGAGCATAACTTACTCTGTACGCCAGTACCTTCCAGTTGATCATCAGATAACCGATAGATACGGTAGCTCCCAGGGTAAGCAGCCAGTCGATAGCCCGGTATCTCCCGTTTTTAACCGGATGAAAAAGCAATGTGATATAAACCATAATGAGCAGTACAATGGTGCGCTGAAGCATGGGAGACAAAGGGCTTGTGGCGGAGGTCCACAAAGTGAAGGCCATGAGCAACGATCCCAGCAGCAAAGTGATATTGTCTTTATTGAATAGCTGCTTTCCGGGAATGTTTTTTTCTTCAAGCGCATTCATAAAAAATACCTCTTAATTATCAATTTGGATGATGAATTAACAGTCCGCTCTGAACAGCCTGATTTTATCCTCGTCCAGTTCTACTCCGAGACCCGGCAGATCGGGGACGGCGACATACCCGTCTTTTACCTTAAGCGGCTGCGTAACAACGTCTTCCGAAAGTACGTCATAGAGTCCGTTCTGATAGTCTCCGACCATCATACACCCGGCCCAGGATGCGCACAGATGTGTGACCGACGCGCCCGCGATACTTGTGGACGGATGGTTTCCGGGGAAAATCTGGATACCTGCGGCATGCGCTATCGTCCAAAGCTGCCTGGTGTAATAAATACCGCCGTTTTTCCCCGTTTTGGTCTGAATGATACTGGCGGCTCTTGCCTGAATAATATCCATCAGGGAATGGATATTGCTTAAAGATTCGTCCGCTGAAATCGGGATGCTGGTATGGCGGCAAAGGTCCGCCATACCCCTCAAATCCCAAAGAGAAACCAGCTGCTCGACCATGTCAAAGTCGTAGGGCTCCAGTTTCTTTAACAGTCGTAGCGCATCCGGATAACTGAGTCCTGCGTTGGCGTCGGCGCGCAGCACCACGCGATCGCCGAAATATTCTTTAAATGCTTTTGCGTTTCGGGCATCGACGTCGGGATCGATTCCGATTTTTATGCGTATGTAGCGGTAGCCCTGTTCGTAAAACTCCTGCGCTTTATAAAGCATTGCGTCCGGGTCTGCGGAAATGGATACAACAATCCCCACCTGGACTTTTTCGCGGCATTTGCCGCCGAGAAGCTGGTATACCGGAACTTTATAATATTTCCCCATCAGGTCGTAAAGCGCGTCGCCGACGGCCGCCTGAGCGTACAGACTGTTGTAGACGGCACAGTTCAGCAGGTTCATGATTTCATTGATTTGAAAGGGTGATTTTCCAATCAGGATCGGTTCATAAATTTCTTTCATGGTTTTGACCAGGTTCGGCAGGATCTCCGCGCTTCCCTGTCTGCGCCACGCCTGCGTCTCTCCAATGCCGAAGATTCCGTCATCGGTATGGATCTTTATCACAAGGCAATCAAGGTGATTGCGGGATTTTTCATAAGGAGCCGCAATGGTAAACGCTTCTTTAAAGGGGATACGGAGGGGCAACGTTTCTATCCCGGTAATTTTCATTGGAGATTACCCCTTTGGTTCTATAACGCTTACGTCATAGCCTTTTTCTTTAAAATATTTTACAGCGCCCGGATGACCCGGAATAACCCAGTTGGCCATCAGGAGGGACGGGTCCGCGAGATAAGGCTTAACGGTATCAAATTGCTCTCCAAGCTGAGGCAGTATTTTTTCGACGTAGGCTTTCGTCATATTGTAGGCATCCTCTTCAGACACAAGATCAAGAGAAGCGACAATATAATTGGGGTCTCCAAGCGTTTCGATTAAAGCATCCTGTTCTGGATATGTATCTGCCGGAACTTTTACGTCCCACATCCATGCGTAATTCTTGCGGATTTCCTCAAATTTATCTGGATCAAGACCGTAAACCTTAAGAGGGGTAACCAACGCGAGCTCGTACAGAGAAGGCTCCGGAAGCGGCTGGGTTGCAATGATCGCGTCTACCGTTCCGTCGGACAGGGCACTGGCACCCTCGGTATAGTCGATAGAAAAGGTTTGCAGCTCGTTGAATTCGTATCCCTCCGGGTCTTTACGCGTATATCCGTAAGCGTCAAGAATAAAAGAATTTTTGGTTTCATTCGAGCTTCCGGCGGCTCCGATACAAACTTTTTTACCGGCCAGGTCTCCAAAGCCCTTGATGTTGGAATCCGCTTTGACAAAAAGCAGAGATGCCTGCTGCATGAAACACCACATGATTCCACAATTGAGCTTGCCTTTTTCCTGATACTTGTCAATTCCGTTATAGGCGTTGTAGAGACGCTCGGGTGAGGAGACTGAAAGACCTATTTCTCCCCTGTACAGCAAGTCCAGATTTTCTGAAGTTCCGCTCGTTGCCTCATTGGTGAAATTTAAATATGGCACATGGTTTTTTATGGATCCCGCAAATGCCGCAGCATACATATATTGGAACGTGCCTGAGTTAAAAGAACCGAAGGACAGGAATTTGGTCTCCTGATTGCCGGCTGCCGTAGCCGCAGAATCAGCGGAAGAAGTACCGTCTGATGAAGAACCCGAATTTGAGTTTGCAGGAGTCGTGGTAGATGTGCACCCAAGCATTGACAAAAGGAATGCAAGAATCAGAACGAGCGCTGTAATCGACTTTTTCATTTCAAACTCCTCCTTAAATAGTTAATTCTCTCACCTATCTCCAATTGAAAGCAACAGCTAAGTCACTTCCATTTGCAGAGCAACGCAAATATAGAACCGGTTCCACATTCATGTAAAAAAAAGGGAGAGCGCTATAAAAGCAACCCTGACGGCGGGCAGCAGGAATTGCGGATGATCAGACTGCACGGCAAAAGAATATGATGATGCCTGTAAATTTCAGAGCTGTTAATAGTCTGAAGCATTTCAATCAAATATCGCGAAACCATATATCCCTTATCATAGATCGGCTGCGCAACAGTTGTCAGATCAGGCTCGCATATCTGCGATTTATCGGAATTGTCAAATCCGACAACAGAGACATCTTGCGGAATTTTAAGCCCGATCTCCTTTGCCGCTTTGTAGACTCCCATAGCCACCATATCGGCATAGGTGAAAATTGCTGAAGGCCGGTCGTCTCGTGACAGTAACTTTTTTGCTGCCTCATATCCGCTCACAGTATCAATTTCTTCGCAATTAATAATATTTTCGGGCCTGATTTTTATACCGGCGGTATCCATTGCTTTTTTGAATCCGGCATATTTATTGATGCTGGGCGCTCTATGCATTGATCCGTTAATCATGGCAATATTTCTGTGGCCAAGCGATATCAAATATATTACTGCATCAAAAACCCCGGCAGTACTGTCGACATCGACCCATGTCAGTTCCTGGATCTCCCTGCTGGGGCTGCCCAATAAAACAAACGGGATTTTTGTCGACATGATTTCATGCAGAAGATGGTTTTCATGACCTGCATCGATGATAATAATAGCGTCGATTATTTTCTTTTTATACAGGTTGATACAGTCGAATCCCTTTCCGCCGATATCCAGCATTATTCTGTAATCCGATGAATTCGAATACTTTACAATCCCTGCCAAAGTTTTGGAATAATCAGATTCAATAAAAAAATACCGCGGTGAAAGGGAGGAAACAACTGCTATTGTTTTGGAAACCTTCGTTACCAGTCTTTGGGCAGATGCATTCGGTTGAAAGCCGCGCATAGCAGCCTCAATTTTTTTTCTTGTTTTATCGCTCACATATCCGCTTTTGTTCATTGCCCGGGAAACTGTGGATACGGCAACTCCTGCTTCTTTTGCAACATCATAAATTGTTTTTGCCATAGTATAACTCCCTAAAAATATGGAACCGGTTCTACATCATATTATACGTTTTATTTTATAATTGTCAAATGGTTTTATCGTTTTTTCATAAAACATTTTAAATACTTATATTCTCTTCAGAGCATTTTTCTATTTTCGTGTGCTTTCCGGTATTCTAAAAAGGCCCCCTTGTCAAAGGGAGCTCTGCTACGCCTATTGTTTAAACTAATTGAATCTGAGTCCTGATTTTCAAAAAATCAGGAATTTTTGCGACTTTTTATTCGCTATTTCAGCGTCAGGGAATCTTTCTCCGCGAGCGTTTCGTAGTCAAACGCGCGGACCCTGCCGTCCTGGAGGTAATAAAGCGTGTCGCCGATATAGACGAGCCTTCTTATATACGCCATATCCCCGGGCGCTTCGGCCTCTCCCTGCTTCGCCTCGATCCTGCCCTTCTCGGAAAGCCCGTCTTCCCCGGCTTTGATCAGGAGGGCGCCGCTGAAGCTCTGCGCGCGGTCTTTGTCGTCATAAAGCGACGCGTCAAAACCGATCAGGCCGTTTGCGGGATCGGTCATAATCGCCTTGTGATTTTCCATCGCATCGGCAAACGAGCCCTGCCCGCCCAAGACCAACGTATCCTTTTCCACCGGCTTTGCCATGTCCGACACGTCGAACAGCGAGAGCTTGATTCCGCCCTGATAAACCCCCACGACCGTTTCCCTGCCGTTTTCATCCCTGACGTACGTCTCCTTCGTATCGTACCCGATCCCCAAAAGGAGGTTTTCGCCGACGGGATGCAGGTAGTCGGAGAAGCCGGGTATTTTGAGTTCTCCCTTAACCGCCGGATGGGACGGGTCGGACAGGTCGATCGCAAACAGGGGATCTATCGTGCGGAAGGTCACAATATAGCCTTTGTCCCCGATAAACCGCACCGAATAGATCCGCTCGCCCTTCGCGATGCCCGTGATGCTGCCGACGGGGTTTAAGCCCCCGTCCAGCACGAACAGGTTGTTGCCGTCTTCCGTATCGGTCGTCGCGACCCTCAGATACCCGTCGCTCTCATCCATCCAGAACTGGTTTTCCATGAGGCCGGAAACAACGCCCGACGCGCTGTAGCCGATCTTTGTGCCGTCGATCGAAAAACGGGTAATCACCGTCTGGCTCCCGCCCTCTAAATATTCCGAACGGGTGAGATACAGGGAATCCGCGTTCATATACAGCTCCTGGTTCGCGCCCAGGATCGATTCGACTGCGGCGTCCTTCCCGGGATCGGATAGGTCGAGCGCCGCGATCGTTGCGTAGGTCGGGTATGAAACGACGGGCGGGCAGATCACCTTGTCGATGCCGACGGGCTGCTCCTCGGCGTTTTCGCCGTCCTTATAAAGGGGCATGATATCCCCCTCGGCCGCGTTTGAGACGTCCGTCGAGTAAAGGCTCTTGTTCGCGACGACGTACAGGAAGTCGCCGTTTTTGCGGCTTGTGGAGAGATTTCCCTCGATTTCGAGCTCCCTTATCTTTACCGGGGACTCCGGCGCCGAAACATCATATACGAAGACGAAAACCCTGCTTTTATTGTTGTACGGGTAGACCATGATCGACCGGGCGGCTAATTTTTTCTCCATGATATGGACGTCCCCGCCCTCCTCATACCGCTGCCCGATCACGATCAGCCGTTCTCCGTCGGCATACAGCTCGCTTACATACCGATTGCCGTCAAGCGCGATTTTCGACCGGAGAGCCATGTCCGCGCCGTCTGCGGAAACGATGTAAACGGTCTTATTCGCGGCGACGTACAGGTTTTTCCCGTCCGTCTTGACAATGTCCGCCTCGTCGATTCCCTCGACCTGGATATTGGTTTTCGAATACTCCTCCCCGGCGGTTTTCTCGGCCTGGGCATCGGTTTTTGAATAATTCTCCCCGGCGACGCCTCTCGCCGGCTCCGGCTCCGATGCCGCGACCGCGGCGCTATTCGACGCGTCGTCCACCGCCTGGTTCATCTTCTTCCTGATATCATAAGAGTCCACGCCGATTTTCCGAAGCGCGTCTTTTAATTCCTCAATCGTCTGCGGCCTTTTCGCCTCGCCTATTTTCTGCTCGGTTATTTTTTGAAACGCCGCGTCGTTTTCAATATCCTTCTCCTCCCGGCCGACATAGATCATGCCCGAATAATAGGACACCACTTGCCCGAAAACCGTCTCGGCCACCGCGCGAAGCGGCACAAGCAAGCTCCCCTCATACACCGCTGCCGGCGTCTTAAGCGGATACTCCTTTTCGTCGAAGAAAAAGCTGAGCTTTCCCGCTCCGAAAACGGCTTTTTTCCCGTTATACAGGATGGTGGCTTCCTGTTTGTCTCCGTCGTAGCTCACCTGTGCCCCGAAATGCTCGGAAAAAGCGCGAAGCGGCACGAGAGTATGCCTTTTTACAACCTTCGGCGCGAGGGCGGGATTATCGGAATCAAGCCGTTTTACGGTCCCTTCCGACAAAACCAGCGGGCTGCCGACGACAAGCGTCAAGTCGGCCGTCACGGGGGAGGGTTGCGCGTCGTCTTCCTTAAGCGCCGTTATGCCGAGCGAACCAAGGGTAAATATGGTCAGCGCAAGCAAAATGCCAAGCAAAGCAATTTTCTTCATGACGCACCTCTCAAAAGGATTTTATCCGTTCTGTGTCCTATCAGACGGGCGGCATGCCGAAAGGTTCCTTTTGCATAACAAAAAACAGACCCAATCAGGGTCTGCCGTGATTTTTATTTCCGCTCAGCGGTACAATGAAGTGCGCCTGACGGCGGTTTTGCCAAGAATCCGGTCCATCTCGTCAAAAACCTCGTCGTAGTTATTTTTTCGGCTTGCATGCATCAACATATATTCCGCTTCATTGATCTGGTATTTAAATTTCTCGAGGAAGGCCCTTATGGGGCTGGCCATTGTGCCGGCCCACACAGGAGAACAAACCACCACCCTTTCGTAAGCGGCGATATCGGTATCAATCCTCGCAATGGGAATACTTTTTTTCCTTGCCGCCTGATAGCCGGATTTTATAAAGCCGACCGGCCCGCCGCGTTTGACCGTATCCTTGATTTCAACAATGTCCGCGCCTCTGGAAACGGCCGCTTTTTCCGCCATTTCCTTCACTTTTCCGCTGCGCGAGTAGTAAACAATCAGCACACGCATTCTCTATTCACTCCTATAATCAGCAAAACACTGACAAGCTTCCGGCAACGTATGCAAACAGGATCTCCGGTTATTATTGTACGATATCTTAAATTTCAATATATCAAGCTATTGTTAATATATTATGAACAAATTGCAAATTCAAGCTCTGTTTCTGATTTTTAAGCCATTTCCCCACTTTTTCCGCACGATAACGGTGCGGTTTTTCCGTCACAGAATTTCAAACCGGTTTTTCTCGAACCGGATCTGCCCCTCGTCGCGCATTTTGCACAGCACCGCCGACAGGGCGCTTCGGTCGACGCAGAGGTAATCCGCCATCTGGGCGCGCGAAAAAGGGATGTAAAACGGGTTTTTTCCTGCCCGCTCCAACTGGAGCTCTAAAAACGCCTCGACCTTCTCCCTCGTCGTCCTGTGTCCCAGGCAGGTTATCTTGTCGTTCATCGAAAGGTTCTTCAGCGCCACCAGCCGGAGCATGTTTTGGATCAGCCTCGAATGAAACGCGCAGGCGTTGCCGCAGCTTACAATCACCCGGCGAAAGTCGAGAAACAGCACCCCCGCCCCTGTGTCCGTCAAAACGGTCACAGGGCTTTTTTCGATTCCGGCGCAATTTAATACCTCGGCGAAAATCTCTTTTTCAGAAAGCCGCGCGAAAATGTTCCGGTTTCCCGCGGCGTCTTCCTTCATCACCTGGACCGAGCCTGAGAGCACGATGCCGACCTCGCGGATCTTTTCCCCCGCGAGGAGGATGATCTCACCTTTCTCAAAGTGTCCGACCCTCGCTTTTACGCAGGGCATCAGCTGCGAGAGCTCCTCCGGGCGGATCTTGTCAAACAGCGAAATGCCTTCAAGTTTTTTAATAATATTTTCCAAAACCTTCATCTCCGTTGTAAATACAACCGACTGAATGGATTTATTCTACTATACTGAAACCAGAAAAACAAGAGAGGTGAAAAAAATGATCCGAAAAATCATTAAAATAGACGAAGAAAAATGCAACGGATGCGGCCTTTGCGCCGAAGCGTGCCACGAGGGCGCGATCGGGATCGTAAACGGAAAGGCAAAGCTCCTGCGGGACGATTACTGCGACGGTCTCGGCAATTGTCTGCCCGCCTGTCCGACGGGCGCGATCTCCTTTGAGGAGAGAGAGGCGAAGGAATACGACGAACAGGCGGTGAAAGCGCGTATGGAGCAAAAAAAATCGGAAGACAGGCTCGCCTGCGGCTGCCCCGGAACCCATGCGAAAGCAATTTCAAGAGAACCGGACGACGCCGGACCCGGCGCAAAGGAGCCTGCGTCGGACTGCCCGTCGCGACTTTCGCAATGGCCCGTCCAGATAAAGCTTGTCCCGGTAAACGCCCCCTATTTCGAAAACGCGAGGCTGCTGATCGCCGCCGACTGCACCGCGTACGCCTATGGGAATTTCCACGACCGGTTCGTGAAGGACAGAATCACCCTGATCGGCTGTCCGAAGCTCGACGAGGGGGATTATACGGAGAAGCTGACCGCGATTATCCGGGAGAACAACTTAAAAAGCGTCACCGTCGTTCGCATGGAAGTGCCCTGCTGCGCCGGGATCGCAAACGCGGCGATAAACGCGCTGAAAAACAGCGGAAAAATGATTCCGTGGCAGGTCGTCACATTGTCGACCGACGGCCGGATCATTGATGAATAACATTAAAGGAGAAAACAAAAATGTCAAACATGTTCTGCTTTCAATGCGAGCAAACGGCAAAAGGAACCGGCTGCACAATGGGAGGGGTCTGCGGAAAACGCGTGCCCACCGCCCTTTTGCAGGATAAGCTGACCGGCGCCCTGGTCGGGCTTTCCGAAGCCAGAAAAGAAAACGCAACCAAAAAAACCTATGAAATCATTCTCGAAGGGCTGTTTATTACGATCACGAATGTCAATTTCGACGACGAGGCAATCGAGGCGCAGATTGAAAAAACCGAAAAAGAGGCTGGCGCATCCGGCTTTTCGTATGAGCCCCTTGATATGGATACCCTCTGGAGCGCCGACGAGGATATCCGCTCGCTCAAATCGCTTCTTCTTTTCGGCTTAAGGGGTATGGCGGCCTACGCCTACCACGCATCCGTGCTCGGCTATTCCGACGACGCGGTCGACGGGTTCTTTCTGAAAGGACTTGCGGCACTTAAAGAGGATTTAAGCGCCGACGAGCTTCTCTCTCTCCTGATGGAATTCGGTGGGGTCAATTTATCGTGCATGGCGCTTCTGGATCGGGCGAACACCGAAAGTTACGGCATCCCCGTTCCCATAAAGGTCACGACCAACATCGAGAAAGGGCCGTTTATCATCATCACCGGCCACGATTTGAAGGATCTTGAGCTTTTGTTAAAGCAGACGGAGGGGAAAGGGATCAACGTCTACACCCACGGCGAAATGCTGCCCGCCCATGCCTACCCCAAGCTGAAGGCATACCCTCATTTAAAGGGCAATTTCGGCACCGCGTGGCAAAACCAGCAGAAGGAATTCGACGCCGTCCCGGGCGCGATCCTCTTTACGACAAACTGTCTGATGCCCGTCAAGGACAGCTATAAAGACCGCGTGTTTACGACGGAGGTCGTGTCCTTCCCCGGCATGACACATATCGGGGACGACAAGGACTTTACGCCAGTCATCGAGAAGGCGCTTGCGCTCGGCGGATATCCGGAGGAACACCGGATGACGGGAATCAACGGCGGCGACACGCTGACCACCGGCTTCTCCTGGGGCACCGTGCTGTCGGTTGCGGACCAGGTGATCGACGCCGTAAAGAAAGGCGCCGTCCGCCACTTCTTCTTAGTCGGCGGCTGTGACGGCGCGAAGCCGGGCAGAAACTACTACACGGAGTTTGTGAAAAAGACGCCGAAGGACACCATTATTTTAACGCTCGCCTGCGGCAAGTACCGCTTTAACGACCTCGACCTCGGCAGCATCGGGCCTTTCCCGAGAATCATGGACATGGGCCAGTGCAACGACGCATACGGGGCGATCAAGGTGGCGCTCGCGCTGAGCGAGGCCTTCAGTCTCCCCGTAAACGAGCTTCCTCTGTCGCTTGTCCTTTCGTGGTATGAGCAGAAGGCGGTCTGCATCCTGCTCACCCTCCTCTCCCTCGGCATCAAAAACATTTATCTCGGGCCGACGCTGCCCGCGTTCGTGTCGCCGGGTGTGCTTTCCATACTGCGGGAGAAATTCAATCTGACGCCGATCTCAACCCCGGACGAAGACCTGAAAAAAATCCTCGGATGAGAAAGACACGCCGTTTGGCGAATGCCGCAGGACCTTTTATACCAGCAAAATACCCCTAATGAAAGACCTCGCGCCCGGTTGCGGGCGCGAGGTTTCTAACTATATGTTTTCAATCAGGAAAGCAGGGAGGGGATCCAGGTGGAGAGAATGGGAACAAAGGAAAAGAGCAGGCCGCAAGCCACCTCTACAAGAATAAAGGGGATCAGCTGCTTTGCTATTTTGGCCATCGAAACACCGCTGATTCCACATGCCACAAACATGGTTGTCCCAAAGGGAGGCGTCGCCTGACCGAGGGCCAGCAGGAAAACGAACACCATTCCAAAGTGGACGGGGTCGATGCCGAACCCCAGTGCGATGGGTGCCAAAATGGGTCCGAGGATCAGATTTGTCGCTCCCACTTCCATAAACATCCCCACGATCAGAAGCAGAACATTGATGAGCAGCAGGAATGTGTAGCGGTTCGAGGCGATGGCCATAAACATATTCGTTACATATACCGGTATGCGGTAGTAGGTCAGGATATAGCCGAACAGCTGCGCGGTAACAACCAGAATCATCAGATTGGATACGCTGACCGCCGTAGCTTTCAGAATTCGGTAAATCTCCCTGCCGCTCACTTCCCGGTAGAGCACCATGCAGACGGCCACACCGTAGAACACGGCTACCGCCGCGGATTCGGTGGGGGTAAATATGCCGGCGTAAATGCCGCCCAGGATGATAACAGGCATAATTAAAGCCCATACGGCATTTCTAAAGGAAAAGAGAAAGGCCTTCATGGAAAAGTGGTCTTGCCTGGGGTAATTGTTCTTCTTCGCCTTGACAAAGGCATACAGGCAGAGCGAGACCCCCACGATAATACCCGGCAGGATACCCGATGCCAGCAACTTTGACACCGACACACCCGTGATGTTGCCGTAAATGACGAAGACGATGCTGGGCGGTATGACGATACCCAGGGTGCCTCCCACCGCCTGTACAGCGGCGGAATAATCCTTCGGGTAGCCCCGCTTCTCCATTTCGGGGATCATCAGTCCGCCGATGGCTGCGGTAGTGGCCACAGACGAGCCAGAAATGGCTGCGAAAAACATACAGGCCACAATGGAAACCAGCGAGATCCCGCCTGAAATCCAGCCGACAAGTGAGTCCGCAAAAGCGACCAGCCGCTTGGACAATCCGCCCTTGCACATAATGTCTCCCGCTAGGTAAAACGCCGGGACCGCCAGCATGGAAAAGCTGTTGCTGTGCGCAAATACCTTTTGAGACAGAACGGAAAAGGACAGGGAGGGGTCCAGAACGCAGGCCAGCACGCACCCGCCGCCAATAGACCAGGTGATGGGGACCCCAATCACCATGGACCCGACTACAAACAACAGCATGACAATCGCCGGCATCTCCATTATCCGTTCCCCCCTTTTGCAGTCCTAATTATTTTGACTATGCTTAGCAACACCGCGATACTGGCAAATACAAATCCCGCCAGCAGCACGACATACATGAAGCTCATGGGGATTTGCATGGCCGGGCTCTTCTGAATCCGCCCGATGTGAATCAATTCCAGGGTACTGTACGCAAAAGCCGCATTGGTCAGCAGGCCGACCAGCTGCCGCAGCACGCCGACCACCGCAGCGGCGGCGCCGCGCAGATAGCCGTCCAGTATGTCGATACGCACCAGCATGTTGTCGCTGATCCCCACATTGACGCCCAGGGCGATCAGCGCCACGAAGAGGAAACGGGACAGCTCCTCCGACCACGGTATGCTGTGAAACACCACGTACCTTGTAAAGGTCTGCGCAAAAACAACACACATGATGACAGCCAATGCGATCCCTAGAATGGCCCGAATGCCTCTCTGCAGAAGCTGGAACGCTTTTTCCGCCTTATTTAACATGCGCTATTCACCTCTTGGCTCCCTTTACCGGGATCCCTTCGCCAATGTTTCAATCTGCTGGATGATGTCGAGATACTTCTCCCCATAGCTCTCCCGGATCTCCCTGGTTGCCTCGATAAACCCTGTTTTGTCCGGATAGGTGACGGCCATGCCGCTGTCCTCCAATGTTTTCAGCGCCTGGGTGTTCTGTTCCCTCGATATCTCCCTCTCCCTAACCAGCATATCGTCCGCTACCTTTTTAAAGATAGCGCGGTCCTCCCCGCTCAGGGAATCCCACAGGCTTTGGCTCATGATAGGCACCACCATGGAATAGATGTGCTCCGTCATCGCCAGATTTTTATTGACCTCCTGAACATTGTTGGAGAGAATGACGGTCAGGGGGTTTTCCTGGCCGTCCAGCGCCCCTTGCTGCAAGGCGGTGTAGGCTTCGCCCCAGGCCATGGGAACCGCGTCCGCGCCCAATGCGATCCAAAGCTTCTGATGAATTTCATTTTCCATGACGCGGATGCGCAAACCGGCCACATCGTCAATGGAGTGAACCTCCCTTGTGTTGTTGGTCAGGTTGCGGAACCCCGACTCCCACACCCCAAGGCCTTTGATGCCGATGCCGTCGATCCATTCCATCATTTGATCGCCGATCTCTCCCAGAAATACCGCATCGGCATGCTCTGTTCCCTGAATCATATAGGGCAGATCGAACACGCTCAGTTCAGGCACGAAATTTGCCAGCACACTGACGTTGACAACGGCAAAGTCAATGTTGCCCAATTGGATCGCTTCGATGGAGTCGCGCTCATCTCCCAGCTGGCCGTCATGGTATACCGTCACCTGGTAGCGCCCGTCCGTCCGCTCCGAAATAAGATCGGCAAACTCCTCGCAGGCAATGCCGAAGGAGCTGGCGGCGGGGTTTGTCTGGGTCATGCGCAACTGCTTGGTTCCCGCTTCACTGCTTCCGGCAGGTTGGGAGGAATTGCATCCGGTAAGGGCCGAGGTCAACAGCGCAAGGGTCAGCGCTGCCCCAAAAAGCCGTTTCATCCAGTTTTTCTTCATCGTTCTTTCCTTCCTTTTCTGGTATTATCACTATTTTTGCTGCTATAATTTTGTGGAGCGAAGGATCGCATCCTCACGCCTAAACACATCCGGCCGCAGCTCGGTCCCCAGTCCCGGCTTTTCCAGGGGGTACACGTGTCCGTCCCGAATGACGGGCACTTCCGTCAACAGATCTTCGTACCAACCGTGGTAAAACGCCCGTGTGGCTTCCTGGATAAAGGCGTTGGGGGCATAGGTGGACAGATGCGTGTCGATCACAAAGGACAAAGGACCGACACAGTCGTGGGTGGAAACGGCGACATCATGGGCCTCCGCCAGTCCGATAATCTTTTTCGCTTCGGTGATGCCGCCGGTCCAGGTCGGGTCGAAGGTGATGATTTCCGCAGCTTTTGCCGCGCAGATATCCCGATAGGAGTAGACGCTTCCCACCGTCTCGCTGGCTGCCGTGGCCACATGGGTGGAACCGGCGAACTCACGCAGCGACTCTATGTTGAAAGCGGGGATCGGATCCTCAAACCAAAAGGGGTTGTATGGTTCCAGCGCCTTGGCGATCTGCTTTGCCGTCCGCACATCCCAACGGCAGTGCATCTCCACCATAATTTCTATTTTATCTCCCACCGCTTTTCGAATTTTTTCAAAAGGCTCACAACCCTTTTTCAAATCTTCGGGGGATATGTAATGGGTCATCGCCGACTTGCAAAATACGTCAAAGGGCCAGATTTTCATACCCCGGTATCCCTGTTCCAAAAGGTCCTGGGCCAGCTCGCCAGCCCGGTTCATAAATGCGTCGTAATCCTCGTAGCGCCCTTCCCGGCCGGCCCCGACATAATCGGAGGGATGGCCGGTTTTGGAAATCTTTTTGGTATAGTCGTTTCCGGCGCAGGTGTTATACAGGGGAACAAAGTCGCGCGTTTTGCCGCCAAGCAATTGATAGAGGGGCTGGCCGCTGACCTTTCCCAAGATATCCCACAGCGCTACGTCAATGGCGGAGCGGGCGCGGCTTTCCGAACCGGTGCTCTTGCCCCCCACAAAGGCGCTCAGGGAATGCCAATTTTTTTCGATCTGCAACGGATCCTTGCCGAGCAGAATAGGGGCCGCATTATCGTGAATCCAAGCCTCTACGCTCCCCGCGCCGAAAAATGTCTCCCCCAGGCCAATAATCCCCTCATCTGTTATGACCTGCGCATAACAGATGTTGGCGTGTTCCTCCAACCGAAGGGTTCTGATCTCTCTGATTACCATGATATCCTCCCTAAATTAAACATGTCAGTCGTCTGACAAGTTTGCTCAAAAATTTTATGGATTCATCTTGATCATCTCCACAAAATCCTGCAAATGCCGCTGCATTTGCAGCCGCGCTTTTTCGCAGTCGTGGCTCTCGAGGGCACTGATTACCGCAGGATGGAAATAGTTTGCGAATCGAACGCCCAAGTTCTCGATGATCTTGAAATGCAGCTTGTCGGTGGAGCGAAACATCATGTCTATGGACTCCAGATAAAACTGGTTTTGGGAAATTTCCGCCACTTTTTTGTGAAACTGCTTGTCAAACTCCCAGCTTAACTCCCGATCACCGCATGTATCCGCTTGACTCATCTGTCGGAAATTCTCGCGCAGGCAGAGAATATCTTCTTTTGTTGCATATTGGGCCGCGTAAAAAGCGGCATCCCCTTCTATGGTAGCGCGAAATTGCATCACTTTTTCGATATCTGCGCAGTCCTCCGTAGAGAACATTCCCGGCACGACGTTGGCCTTGCGCACAAAAGTACCCTTGCCCTGCACGCTTTCCAGCATGCCGTAAGCAATAAACTGGCGAATCGCGACGCGGACACTGGCACGGCTGACGCCCAGTTTTTTGCACATCTGCGTCTCGGACTCAATGCGGTCCCCTTCCGCCCAATGGCCGGATTCTATGTTCTTGATAATATATTGCGCAATTTCCTGCGTTACGTTTGTCCGTTTGATCACGTGGCTCAACTACGTCCTCCAAAAAACTCATTAGTCGTCTGACAAGTTATGGGATCAGTATATTCGCCCGACATACCGATGTCAATAAACATTTCTCATTCTTCGCTATTTTTGGGTAAGTCTACTAATTATTTGATTTTATTTTGTGCATTACCATCAGACATCAAATGTACAAAATCCTGACCAGGGATTTTACAGACATGCACACATATCTGCTGACCGACCAGTCGGGCGAGCCGCTGTATGTGGGCACGCAGCTCTTATACTCCGGGCAGGCGGAAACGTTTACGAGCTCTTCGGCCTTTATCGAGCATGTGCTGAGCGAGCCGTGGCGCAATAAAATCGTCGAGGATCTGAATAAAATCCCGATACAATCCCTTTCCTGAGTAAAACGGCAAGAGAGGCGCTGCCGCGGCGGCAGCGCCTCTCTTGCTGTTTTAATATCGGGTTTGGACCATGTCCGCATCCGCCGTGGAAAATGCAAAGCCGGCTGTCAATCGCAAACGGCGGATGAAATGCATAGACTGAAAAAAACTGTCTTGGATGTGATGACATGCTGACAATCAGCCTGTGCATGATTGTGAAGAACGAAGAAAAGACACTTTCAAACTGCTTAAACTCCGTAAAAGATCTTGTGGACGAGATTATCATCGTCGATACGGGTTCAGAGGACCGCACCAAGGAGATCGCGGGCGAGTTTACGCAAAATGTTTACGACTTCGAGTGGATAAACGATTTCTCCGCCGCGCGCAATTTTTCTTACAGCAAGGCGACAAAGGATTATATCCTCTGGCTCGACGCGGACGATGTGATAAAGCCGGAGGACCGGGTCAAATTTCAAGTGCTGAAGGAGACGCTGGACCCTTCGGTCGACGCCGTGATGATGAAATACAACGTCGGCTTCGACGGCAAGGGAAACGTCACCTTTTCCTATTTCCGGGAACGGCTTTCCAAGCGAAGCTGCGGTTTTTTGTGGATGGAGCCGGTACACGAGTTCTTAAAGACCTCCGGGAGGATCGTCAACTCGGATATCGGGATCACCCATGCAAAGATCGCGCGCACCTCGTCCGACCGGAACCTGAAAATTTACGAGGAGCTTGTCCGCTCCGGTAAAATGCTCTCCCCCCGCGGGACATACTACTATGCGAGAGAGCTTAAGGACCACGGAAAATTCAAGGAGGCCATCCGGTATTTCAATATGTTCTTAAAAAGCGGGCTTGGCTGGGTTGAGGACAACATCTCCGCATGCCACGCGCTGGCTTTTTGCTATCAGATGGAAAAGCGCCCGCTTGAGGCGCTCACCACAATGTTCCAAAGCTTTCGGTACGATCTGCCGCGCGGGGAAATCTGCTGCCAGATCGGCTACCAGTTTAAGGAGCAGCAAAACTATCGGTGCGCCGCCTTCTGGTTTGAGCTCGCGTCGACGCTTAAAATGCCGGAAAGTTCCTGGGGCTTTATTCAGAAGGACTATTGGGGATATATCCCGTTCATCGAATGCGCCGTTTGCTACGACCGGCTCGGCGAGTACCAAAAGGCGTACGAATTCAACGAAAAAGCCGCCGCTATCAAGCCGTGGTCGCCTTCCGTGCTGCAAAACCGGAAATATTTCGAAGGCCGCCTCGGGAAAACCGCGCCCGAGGCCGAAGCCGAATAACACAAGGGGAGGCGCAAAATGTATGAATATACATTTTGCGCCCCCTTCGATTGAAACAGATCTTTATTCTTCATCGTTTTGCATTTTGTTCTTTTCAAAAAAGGTCCGTATCGGCTTATAGAAAAACAGCAGAAAAGCGGGGACAAGCAAAAAGGTCAGTCTGCCGAAGATCGTGTTTGCGAACAGGATCAAAGCGCCCAGCCAGCGGTTGCGATGGGAGTAGACGCCGTATATCGCATCCCTCGCGACCGTCTTCTTCATCGCGTCGGGCTGCGCCATCGGCGGATAGTAATCGATATCGACGTCAAACTGATCTCCGTTTCTTGAAAGCACGCGTTCGACGTAAACCACGTTGTCCTCCTGGAAAAGGACAACCTCCCCCACATGGATTTCTTCAAAAAGGTCAACCCTTCTGAAATAGGCAAGGTCGTTTTCCATAATCGTCGGCTCCATAGTGTCCGACTTGAAAATATATGGGATTACCCCCCTGATCGTCACCTCTTTCCCTGGCTGGGAGGTGGATATCAGAATAACGAAAATATTAAACGCAAGCGCCGCACAGATAAACACAATCAAAAAAGCCGTCGAAACGGCGTCTATGATCCTGCTGCGGATCTTCGATCTGTCTTTGTTGACGATCGGGACGAATTTGCCGGTCCGCCCGTCGATGCGGACCACGGTTTTATCCTCCGGCAGCACGTAGCCGTAGGTATCGTACGGCATGCTGTAATACTGCGCCACGCTGTGCGCCCTGAGAATACAGACGATCAAACACCACAGCACGACAGTGGCTGAAAAAGGCAGGAACATCGTCCTGTTGAAATCAAAAAGGGCAAAAAAATCCTGCATCACGACTCTGTTCGACGTCACCGAATAATACCCCGACGCGATGCGGACCGCTGCGATCACCACTGCCGCAAAGAAAATAAAATATCTCGCGGTTGTCCTCTGCCGGATATAAAGAGAGGCCGTCATGGAGACAACGCCGAACACGATCAGGTCGATGAGCCCGACCAAGTACAGCGCCGGCAGGTATGTGTAAACAAAATTATACTTTAAGAAAATCGTCAGCAGGATCGTAAAAAGAAATCCGGCGGTATAGACGGCCCAGACCGAGTAAAGAAAGGCGAACAGCTTTGAAAAGATCATGGCGAGCGGCCTGTAGCCCATCTTATAAAGCAGGTACCATCTGTTTTTACGGATCTCGGCAAAAGACAGATAGTCGTAATAAAAAATAAAGTACAGCACATTCATGACAAACGCCGTAGTGGTATAAATATAAACCGTCGAGAAATAGCTTGGCTGCATTACCTGGGGAAGGGTGTCGGACAATACGCTTTCCTCAAGCGTCTGAAGGACAAAAAAGACCGCAAAGGACAAAAGCCCGAGGAAAAAAGCAAACGCGACCTTTCTTTTCGAGCCGATTCGGTTTTCGATATAGGCCTGCCGCAGTTCCTTCTTAAAGTAGCTGTTTTTGTAAATCATACTGCTTTATTATTTCCTCACATGCATTTTGCACTTTTTTCGGATTGATCCTGACCTTCTCGGGGGCAAATCCCGCCTCAACAACTTTTTCATAGACCAGCTTCGGGTTGCTTTCCTCCGGGCCGAAATTAGAGACAACCAGGCTTTTATCCCGGATATCATATTGGTACTGAGGGAGCACGGCGGCCAGTGCTTCGGCCATTTCGGAAATCTTCTGATCCCATATGGTGATCATAATCTTATCATAAGTAAGGCGAAACTCCTTTACCGTTCCCTGAAAAAAGATCCTGCCGTCCAACAAAAACGCGGTATGGCTGCATGCTTTTTCAATCAGACTGCTGTCTTTTGTGCCGACGACCAGCGTCTTTTCTTTGCTTGTGATAAACCTTGCGGTTTTGGCCATCGCGCCCAGAAGCACATCGTCAAAGTCGTAATCGGGGAAATTGAACACGATCAGCTGACTTCCCGAATAGGCGCCCACAATCAGAATGATGACGGCCTTTTGTTCCTTTGACAGCATGTTAAGCGGCGTAAGGGAAATATTTTTAAGGCCGATGTTGATGAGCGACTCAAAAATCTGCTCCTGCTGCTCCACCTTGTCCACCCGGCTTTTCGCGGTCGCAAACATCAGAAACTCCAGCACGTTCATGTTGTTGTAAACCATGCCCGGGCTTCCGACATAAAAAATATGGGGCAGAATAATCCGCTTTAAACGCATCATGCCCTGTTCCACCAGCACGCACTTCCCGTCGCGATAGGGCTTGATGTTTGCCATGATCTCCAGGAGCAGCTTGATTTCAAACAGCGATTTTCCGTTTATGCCCCATACCTGTCCCTTTTGAATCGAAAGATCGATCTCACCCAGCACAGGCTTTGGGTCTGCCCCATCCTCAAGGAAGAATTCTTTGGACGAGAGCTTCTCCATCAGGACGACGTTGTCCGCCGCCTTCTGCTGCATGCGAGAGAATCTTGCGCGCGCCATAGGCTCTCCCCTTTTTGATGCAATTTATGTCAAAGGAATTTTTGCTATAAATTTCGCGAGCACTCTCTCGGGATCGAGCAGCTCCAGGTCCGGCGAATTTATTGGGTTATCCCCTTTTGTGCGATACCTGACCTGCCCGTTTTCGTCCTCTGTGATCTCGACGATCCTGTGGGTGACCGTGGCGCCGCTCCCCGTCTTGAATGTGACGATGTCATTGACCGAAAGCGCCTCTTTATCCTTCGGCTGTACAGACAGAATGACGGCCCCTACCTTAAGCGTGGGCGACATGCTCCCCGATTCCACGACATAAAGCTGATAGCCGAACAGATTGGGCGTTTCCCCTCTGCTCCTTGCCATCAGGACGGAAACGAGCACCGATAAAAGCGCGACAACAATGATCCCGAACGAAAGGAGCCCCAACGTTTTTTTTATCAGCTTTTTAGCATGGGCGCGCCGGTACTCCGCCGTCTTTTTGCGATTATCCTTATCCGCCTTTTGCTTTGCCAGCCGGAGCTCCTCGCGCATCATTTCGATCTGTTCATCCGTTGTATATTGAATTTCACGCACAGCGCCGCCCCCCGACAATTTCTCAGGTATTATTATCATACCACATCTGCTGAAAAATAAAAGCTGCCCTTTAGCAGGACAGCTTTTTAACCAATAAGTCCCTTTATTAGCCAGCAGGCGTCGGCGTTATCTGGGTTGCTACTGCGCTGACTTTGATCGACGAACCATGGTTCATATTCGCATTGTCAACTACGGGGGTGCCGTCCGGCCAAGTGGCGGTGACGGTATATGTATGTACTAAGGCCTGATCCGCGGTAAACGCGTTGTCGTCAGTAAAGCTGACCGAGCCGATTCCGTTGTTCGCATCTTCTCCGGAAACTGTTCCGATAAATTTGACTTTCTCGGTGGTGCCCTCTTTCACGGTAACAACGAGGGGTCCAATGGCTGATCTGAGTACCGTGCCAGTCGTCGCGCCGACGATATTACCGACATCGAGAGTGATGGTCATTTTCATCGGGGTCTGGGAAACCGTTCCATGGTCTGTGGTATTTGCACCGGTAAAGTTCTTCACTCTGAAAGTCCAGGGATCGGTAGTCTCCGACGGGGCGATCTTCACATCCTGTGAAAAGCTGTCGAGGCCGTCCTCCAGGAATACAAATTCTTTCGCGACAACGCTTCCGGAAGCGAGGTCGCTGATTGTCGTGGTGTACATTGCGAGGGTTCCGGCGACTATGGAAACTGCGATTACTAAAACAAGCGCAAAGACGACAAGTGCTTTTTTCATTTAATGACCTCCTAATTGTTTAGGTGCTTTTTTATTACGTAAACGAGTTTCCGTTTTATGTAAATAAAAAAGCCACTTGCAAATAACTTGCAGTGGCAACTGGCTGTCATATCCATAAAGGACTTAGACCCTATAGCTTTGCGCCACAGGCTTTCGCCTGCTTTGCCTTTACATTCCGATTTTATTGTACTGATTCTAGCATAGCGGAAAATTGATCAAGGTTATTTTCGCAGGTTTTCTATACGGATTTTTCCCCCCTTAAAACGCCGCTGATGCAGCGGATCCACCGTTTTGACAATGTTTGCCGCGGTTAAACCGCCGGAAAGCAATGCTCTGATGTTTATATAATGTTTGCGGTGATTCGTTCATAACACAGAAGCTCCTATTGGGGCTCCGTCCCGAAAGCACCCCCATCGGGGACGCTCTGTTCCGTCCCGCCGGTATCGCCCGCTTGCCGCGGAACGTCTTGCTCGTCTTCGCCGGCGCCGCCGGAATCGGAGGACCCGTTCCCTTCCGCCTGCGCAGACCCGTCGGGTTGGGCCGAAGATCCATCGTTATTTGGGCTGTCGGTGATCTCATCGGCAGTTTGATCCGGGGTATCGGCGGTCTCATCAAGAGTTTGATCCGAAGTATCGGCGTTTTCGGGAGGCAAATCCGCATCGGGTACCGTACCGGGTTCCGGCTCGGCTGCGGAACCGGGCTCCGCGTCCCCTTCGGCGGGTTCCGTCGGGTCGGGGGTTAATGCTGCGTCCATTTTGGCCTGCTCCAAAAGCAGGCTTTCCTGATAGGCCCGATAGCGCTCCTCTATTTTGCCGGTATCAGGTGAAACCCCTATTTTGCTTCCCGACCCCATATTGAAGCTTGAAAGGGTGCCGGCGGTAGCCGAGACTAAAATCGCGCACAGGAGAAATACGATTGTTAAAATTTTTATTCTCAGCTTCCATCCCCCCTTTTGAAAGCAGGCTCGTCAGGCTGTTATTAATGACTCCACGTGTTTTGGACGCCGAAATTATTGGTTATTTGCGCTTCTATGCCGTTTACCCTGACATTTGACATCGGGCTTGTTCCCGCGCCGTAAGCCTGACCGGTAAAGACCACGCTTGCGCCGGGCGCAATGCTGTCGGTTGCGGGATTGTTATAACGCGGATTCTTAAACCGGTGCTCGCCGGTTGTCAGATTTTCATGCTGCATATTGGCATTCCAGCAGCTGGAGATATCTTCGAAAAACAGGCATTCCATCTCCCAGTCTTCGAGCGTCTGATCCGAATTGTTGGTGATTGTGACCCTGAAATCATACTGATTGTTCGAGCCGCCCCACGTATTGGTCGCATCAAAGACGACCGCGACGTCGCTCTCGGCGGGAGGTTCTTCCTCTTCACCTCCGCCGCCCTCGCTGCCTCCGCCGGACGCGACCTGCGTTCCGACCGCGGAAACATCCACGGTGGTTCCGTAATTACCGCCCGCGTAACCGATATCGACGGCGTCGTTGCTCGGCCAGTAAATCTCGACCGTGTAGGCGTCGCTTTGCCTGTCCTCCGAAAGCGGGAAGGAACCCGACACGTGAATCAGTCCGACTCCGGTGACGCTGTCGACAACGTCGCCGTCCTCGTCCTTGACCGTCACGATCAGGGGATCAATCGCACTTTTACCGGAGGTCGCGTGCACGTCAAATGTCAGATCATACTCCATATCGGTCTCGGTGATAACATTTCCGTCATAATTCTTTACGCCGAAACGCCAAGTGACGGTTTCCGTCGGCGCGATTTTAACGCCGTGCTGGAACGTGTCCGTACCGTCCTCAAGAAAAATAAATTCCTTGCCGACAACGCTGCCGGACGCAACGTCGTCCAAGGTAATGGTATAGTTTGCAAGAGTCCCGGCCAGAACTGAGCTCATCATCGCCAAAATTAAAATCGCAATAATCGTTGCTTTTTTCATAAAAACACCTTTTATGTAAGATTTTTGGCAATAAAAAATTGCCGCGTACAATCATCATGTAGCGGCAACCGGCAATCATATCCCAACGGACTTAGACCCTATAGCTTTGCGCCACAGGCTTTCACCTGTTTTGCTTTTCACTTTATCGATTAAAATTTTTACTTGAAGTTAATTTATGATAACATTGTCGAAATCCTATGTCAATAGCTTTTTTTACACAAAAAAAGCCAAGAATATTTCCCTATTTTTTGGAAATCTGTATACCGTCTCCCGTCCCACGGCAGAATTGCCCGCTCGAGACAAAAATTTTTAGGTTCCCGGTCGAAATATCTTGCAATATTTTCCAAATAGATATATTGTATTTGTATTGCATTCAACGATATGCATTCAAAAGCGCCGCACCGATCAGTCCGGCGTTTTGTCGGGATTGCCATGCCTTTTAAGCCGACGAACTTTCAGGAAAACGGAGGTTTGATGGTGAATTACGTTTTAAGTTTAACACTGCTTATGTCTTCGATCGGGGTCATTTGCATGACGTTTTATTTATTAAAGCGCAGGGATGCAAGAATCGCCTTGCTTTTTATACTGTTTTTCTGCATCGCGGTTTATTCCGCCGGCTATGCTTTTGAGCTGGCCAGTCCGACCCTTGAGCAGATGATTTTCTGGAACGGCGTTCAGTTTATCGGGCTCCCCTTTATTCCCGCTTTTTGGCTTTTTTATCTGATCCGCAGCAGTACAAGCCCGCTCTATCTCCATCCGTTATATATTTTTTTTATTTTTTTAATTCCTTTTATTACGGTGGCCGTCCGTTTATCAAATCGTTTCCATTCCCTCTACTACTGCTCGTATTCCGTCGCCGACGTCGGGCTGCACACCTTGAAGCTGGTTGGGGGCCCGTTTTGCATCGTGTTAAATCTCTATGTCCTGTTCTGCATAGCCGCGTCATGGGCGATTCTGCGCAGAAATATGAAAGACAAAAAGACCTATCAATACCGGCGTTCGATCTTTATGCTGGTCATTATGGCCATACCATCGGCTGCATTTGCGCTGAACACTTTCAATTTAAGGCCGTCGGGCATGGATCTGGTCCCGTTCGCGCTTTTTTTGTCCATGCTCCTGTTTCTGCTGGACGTTCGGAAATTCAATTTTTTTGACGGCGGGGAAAAACTGATCTGTGAGCTGCAGACGGATGAAAGCATACTGCAGATGGTCCTTGAATCAATCGGCAACGTGATCGTGATCTTCGACAATACGCGCCAGATTACAAATGTGGTCAATGATACATATGCGCAGATGTTCGGGCAGACCCTCGATACGGATTCAAAGCTGGCGGCGGATCAGATCTTAAACCGGGTCCATCCCGCCGACTTAGATCGCGTCGCCGGGGACTTAAACAGCATCCTATGTCTGGGAAGCGGCGGCGGAAGAAAATTCGACTGCCGCATGTTAAACAGGGATAACAATTATATCTGGGTCCGCGCGACAATCAGGCCGATCGTCAACGCGGACAAAAAAAAGAATTTAAGCATCTTTTCCCTTAGCAGCATAAATGAAGAACGCAAGAAGCTCGAGGCCCTGACCAAAAAGGCTGAGTTTGATTCGACCGGAGTTTACAACCGTGCGACCGCTTTCGAAAAAATCAAGCAAGCCTTAAAGAGCACCAACAAAGTGCCCGGATGTCACGCGATTTTGCTTTTTGACATCGACAACCTGAAAAAAATCAACGACAACTGCGGACACAGCATCGGAGACCGGGTGATTCAGGGCTTTGCGCAGATTTTGCGCTCCGACCTCTTAAGCGGCAGCATACTGGGCCGGGTCGGCGGCGATGAATTTATCGCGTTTATCAGGAATGCGCCCTCCATGGAGGATATCGAGCGGGCTCTCACCGGAGTCCTGAAAAAGTGCAGGCAGCTGCAGATGACATACAGGATTTCCATGCCCGTGTCGATCAGCGTCGGCGTCGCGCCCGTATCCGGCAACAGCGCTTCATTCGAGGAGCTTTATGAAAATGCCGACGTCGCGTTATACGAAGTAAAAAACAATCTGAAAAACGGCTTCTGCTACTACGACAGATCCCTTTGCAAAAAGACAAAGCCGACCATTTACGAGCATGAGCTTTTTCACGCCGTCCGCGACGCCGCCTTTTCATACGACACGGGCGACACGGGAAAAATGCTCTTGTCCGTCGGGGCTACCGGCGTTTTAGTGCTGCAGAAAACCAACCGCCCCGCGGAAAAGATGCTGAGGCTGGCCGGCCACATACACCAGGGAGTGGCCTGGAACCGTTTCGACTTTGACAGGAAAGAGCTGTATACAAAAAAAATAAACGAATGTATCGCGAAAACAGAGGTCGTCCGTTTTCGCGACCGTTTTAAAGCCGACGGAAAATTAAACGTCATCCATGCCGTGATGCATCCGGTCACGAAGGGAAAATCCGTATTATACATTGTCGTGACCCTCAACGATATCACAAAGGAGTTCTCCATGATATCCGACAGAAACATGCTGATCGAAGAATACCGTTCCATGTTCAATATGGGAGGCGATTGCCTTGCCGTCATCCGGCGGGACGAGGGAGAATACTATATTAAACATGCAAACCAAAATTTCATCAATTTCTTAAAGGCATTGAACGGCAAATATTGCGGAGAGTCCATAAGCGGGAGAAGGGTAAACGAGCTGTATCCCTCCGATTTTTTTGATCAGGAGTCGACATGCTTTGCAAGGGTACTCGACGGCAGGTCGTTTGTGAGGCGCCGGCTGCAATGCGCCCCCGTCCGAAAAACCCTGTCCATCGCTTATTATCCGGTCGGCTCGCGCGACGGCATACAGAGCGACTCCGAGCCCCTGCCCTGCGACACCCTGATATTAAAAATCGAGCTCATGCCGTCCTATACGCATCCCGAATAAACCATGGCAGACCGGCACTGGACGCATCAACCGGTGCGCCTTCATTTGTTTTTTTAGAAAGGAAGACTCCTTCCGTTAAAATCTGCTATAATGGGAAGCAAGGGAGGTGCGCTATGGATTTTATTGTGGAAGAAAACCGTATCTTTTCAAAAGACGGGTCGGGGAAAACGACGGCGGAAGTCCTTTTTCCGCACCGCAGCCCGGGCGCCGTCACGATCACCCGGACCTTTGTCGACGATTCGCTGAGAGGGCAGGGTATCGCCGGGAAGCTCATGGAGCTTACTTGCGAAAAACTGCGCAGGGACGGAAAAAAAGCCTATCCCGTCTGCTCCTATGCCGTCAAATGGTTCGGGGCGCATCCGGAATGCGGCGACGTCCTTGTGGACGGACCTGATTCGGAGGGTGGCGCGGATGAATAAAACTGTAAGACTGCCCGACGGATGCCTTGTCCCGGCAATCGGCCAGGGGACCTGGCACATGGGCGAAAACCCCTCGAAAAGGCGCGAAGAAACGGACGCCCTGCGGTACGGCGTCGAGCTCGGCCTGAGCCTGATCGATACCGCCGAGATGTATGCCGACGGAGTCTCCGAGGAGATTGCCGGCGACGCGATAAAAGGAATACGGGACGGCGTGTTTCTCGTTTCAAAGGTCTATCCGCATAACGCCGGCCTTAAAAATATCCGGGTCAGCTGCGAAAACTCGCTGAGACGCTTAAAAACCGACCGGCTGGATCTATATCTGCTCCACTGGCGCGGCAGCGTACCCCTTCAGGAAACGGTCGAGGGGATGGAGCGGCTTGTCGCCCAGGGCAAGATCTTAAGATGGGGCGTTTCGAATTTCGACACCCCGGACATGGAAGAGCTGATCCTCCGGGGCGGCGGGAGCTGCTCTGCAAACCAGGTGCTCTATCATTTGGGTTCACGCGGGATCGAATATGATCTCACGGGCTTTCTCGAAAAGCGCGGCATCCCCGTTATGGCGTATTGTCCCATCGCGCAGGGCGGGAGGCTCCGGCGCGGAATACAAAACGACAAAACGCTTTGTGAGATCGCCGCGGCCCACGGCGCAGACCCGATGCAGGCAATGCTCGCATGGTGCGTCCGCTCAGGCAGGGTCATCGCCATTCCGAAGGCGTCGCAGAGGGCCCACGTCCTTAAAAACGCCGAGGCGGCAAACATCGGGCTGACCGAAGAGGAGCTCGGCCGCTTAGACGCCGCGTTCCCGAAGCCGAGCCGCAAGGTCCCCCTCGATATGCGGTAGCAAACGTATTTCGTATAATCAGACGAAAAAGGCGCGAACGCAAAACGTTTTATTCGAAAACGGATTGCGGCGCGCCTTTTGGCATGGATAAGCCCGATCTGCATTTTTTATGTTTTTCAGCGCCCTCAGTCGTGTGATGCAAAGCAAGCCTTACGCGGGCGACAGCAAATGTGTTTTGTGATTAAAACACCATCTTGCGGACCACAGCGTTCGGAAATACCGACAGCTCCTCCTCAAGGTCGCGCGCCTCTTCGTCCGCGCCTTCGATAAATTCCAGCAGGATCAGCCCCCTCGGGCTGCACGATTGATCGGATGCGTTGTGCAGGCCGAGCCGCGTATTGATCGCACATCCGTGCTTTGTCAGGAGCTCCTGGAATTTCGGCGCGTTTACGGCGCGGTCCTTAAGCTCGATACCCATAATGATTTTCGACATCTTATCTGCCTCCCATAGTAGTTAATTTTCCCAAAAGGATTCCGTTTTATCCTTCTAAGCCGTTCCTTTTGCCCGAAAATCAGCCCTTCGGGCGTTTAGGGTCGATAATTTTGGACACATCCAGCATATCTGTGATCCTGTCGCTGCTTTTGAGCGCGATCCCGTCTATATTCCTGCGCTGCTGGAGCACATAATCGGGATGATACCTTAAATAAGGTGTTTTCTGCACGCCGCAGAACATGCGGTATCCCCGCTCCTGAAGATACTGAAACTTGGGGTCGGAGTCCTTTATAAGCTCGCCGAACGGGTAGATATAAATATCGGTAAAGCCGAGGATCGGGCGGGCCTCTTCGATCCACCGGTCGCAGTCTTTCTTCATCTGCTCGACGGTTCGCTTTGAGGGCGAGTTGTGGCCATAGCTGTGACAGGCGAAGATCCAGCCCATTTCCTTCAATTTATCCGCAATCTTTTTTGCCTCGGCGCAGGTCTCAAGGTAGTCGGGCGCGTCCGTCTCGTCCGTCCGGAACCCCAAGGTGCCCTCGTAGCCGGTCGACGCGATGATTCCGCGGGCGCCTCCGTAAGAAAAGTCGGGGTGTTCCGAAACAAACCTCTCGAGGATGGGGACGATCTCATTGTCGTCGGAATAAGTCCTCGTGCCGTCGGGGCGGTCGGTGAAGGTCACGATTTTACCCTCGCCGTCGATCGCAAACCCATGCGCCATGCCGTTCTTCTTCATATACCGGTAAAAGTTCAAATCGTCGATCGAAAGCACCAGCGGCTTTTTTCCCTTTGGAATTTTCAGCTCCGGTTTGGTAACCGCGCCGTTTTCGTCGGCTTTATACAAAAGCCGGATGTCGATCAGGATATAGCCGCGCTGATAAAGCTCGTTTAAGATCTCTTTAAACTCGGGGACCGTGACAAAATAATCGTCGAACCCCTTTTGCATGCTGTCGCCGTCGAAGGCAAGCTCCGGATAGGCGATCAGCGGGTGGAAAAAGATATGCTCGACCGGGCCCTTAAATACTTCCGTGTCCGAAAGCGCCCTACAGGCCGAGAAAAGCCTTTCCGCCTCGGGATCGGCCCCGGACTGAAGCTCCACCAGGGGCGCGAGCATATTTGCCGCCCCTTCGTAGTCGTAATTTCTGATCATTTCCCCGGCCTTTGATATCGCATCGCTTCTGTAATCACCGTAAAGCCTTCCGCGTAAAGCGCGCAAAACGGCCGTCTGACTCTGGGAATCAAGCGAGTCCAAGCGCAAAACGGCATCCTCCGGGTCGCCGGAAGCGCTGAGCCTGACCGCTTCCATCGCGACCGCCTGCGGGCTTATTGCATTCGCGGCGGATCTTTTATCCGATGCATATGTATCCCCGGCCGGGCGGAACAAAACAAACGCGGTGCATGTTATGACACAAACAATTGCTGAAACAATAAAAATCAGCTTTCTATTCAATTTTATCCCCTTATCGCCTTTCCTCCCGCAAAAGTTACTTTCTCTATTTAATGGCCGCTGAACAAAACAAAAACTCAGTCATATCAAGCCTTTCAATCTGTTTTTGTTTTGTTCAGGTGCAAGGCTTTTGGCTGTTTCCAGCCAAAAACCTTGCACCTTGGATTTGCGGCGTGTGTCCGCAAATCCAAGCGGACAGTCAAACAATGCATCTGAAGCGGCAAAACAGGCTTGTTTTGTCGCCCGGAAAGGTGGAAACCGCCTATCCGGCAAATGTGATTCGCAAATCGCATTTGTTCAGTGGACATTATTTTGCGCTTTTTGACACGACCGGAGGATGGTTTTTAACTTTTCCATAGATAAGTCGGATTGGTCTGTCACGAGATCGAGATCCGGTTGCGCCCGCCTTCCTTGGAGCGATAAAGCGCCTCATCGGCTCTTTTGATCATTTGCTCCATGCTGGGCTTTCCGTCTAACTCCGAAATTCCTATACTGACCGTCACGCTGTAACGTTCATCCTTTTTCTCGTTTTTCAGCGAGTCCATATACCGGCCCAAAATCCGTTCGGCTTCCTCGGGCGGGGCCGCCAATATGCCGAGAAATTCGTCCCCTCCCCATCGGGTCGCTATCCCATATCCGTCTATTGCTTTGCGCAGATTCTCCCCGACCATTGCAAGAATGGTGTTTCCAAACATGTGGCCGTATGTGTCGTTAATGTCCTTAAAATGGTCAATGTCGAGCATGAACAAGGTCTTTTTCCGATCCCGATGCTTCCGAACAAACGCGGGATACTGCTTGGAGAACAGTTTGCTGTTTGGAAGCCCGGTCAGTTCGTCTGTATTCTCTATCGTTACGATGCGTTGATTGTAATTGAAAAAAACGGTTGTGGTGACCATGATACAGGCCACAATTGAAATGAGCATAAAGATTATGTTGCTTTTTGCCCTCTCTTGAAACGCTCTGCTGATCGAATTGGTGTCCTTCTCCAGAACCAGATACCAGCCAAGTGGTTCATTATACTTCGTTATCAGGCATTTCCGCTCGCCACCGGAGGTAAACCATTGCATTTTGGATTCGCCGGACTTGTTCAGTTCAATCTTTTCCGTAATTCCGGTGCGCTCCGCCAGCTCGTCTTCACTGACGAAAATATCGGTGTTGCCGGTGAAGGAGTTTTTGGCGCCGCCCACATTGATTATATGGACTGACAGGTCGTAGTTTTTCTCATAAGAACGAATCGTATCCTCTATTATGCTGACCTGAAGCCCGACTCCGATCACGCCTAAGAGCCTGCCGTCATCGTTTTCCACGCGGAAATTTACAAATACGGTAATG
Organism: Clostridiales bacterium UBA6114; assembly: GCA_002423435.1. Lineage (GTDB taxonomy): Bacteria > Bacillota > Clostridia > Oscillospirales > Butyricicoccaceae > UBA6114. The sequence goes on along the minus strand of DIWE01000028.1, from coordinate 46,377 downwards.
ATATCGCCGTTTGCCTGGTTTGTATCGACCTCCAAATCGTACTCATGGCCGGATTCAGTAAAATTATAATACCAGATATCGTGCTCGTCGTCCTTTGAAAGCGTTTTGTTCAAGCCGTCCTGATAATAATAGTTGCCGGTCTGCGCCGAGATGCAGAACACGGTCGTATAGTCGTATTTTTCCTGATAGGCTTTCAGATAGCCGTATAACTGTTCCATATATGTATGGTCATGGTCCCCGGCGTTTTCCGGTTCCTGCAAAAGCCATTTTTTCAGGAACTCGTCGTTCGCCATTGTCTTTGAGACCATCACCGGTTTTGTCATGGAGTTTTCAATATGATTGGATATATCAATATCTGCGAGACTTAAAATATTCTCCAAATGTGTTTCCGCCAGACTTTGGTACGCCATTGTATCTTTATAGACCATCCCTATGAATCCGATCACAATGGAAAGGATGATAATCAAGTTGCTGAATAGCAGTATATGTTTTCTCACATTCTACTCCCCTTGAACTATGCTGTACTTCCCATACAGAATAATACATTATAATACATTTTTTGACTTGTGGCAATATTGGGCAAAAAAACCTGCATTTAAAACAAAATCGTCAGCTTAATAGCTGACGGTTTTTTATATCCAAAAATGTTATTTGACTTCCTGCTCCAAGTCCGAAAACAAATCGGAGTCGGCGCGCCTTTTTGGCGGAATTACAAATTGCCGAAGCTGAACATTTTTTTCAGCTCCCGGATGTAAAGCTCCGTCAATGGAGAGGGCTCGTGGTTTTTCCTGGTAACATAGTAGTGGGTCAGGATATTGTCGTCCCCCTCGAGGGAAAGAGAGGAAAAGGCGTAGTGCTGCGAGTGCTGCCAGGTGGTGCAGCTGATGAAAAACGAGTTTGTATGGGCGACGATATCCTGGGAGGCCGCGCTTTCGTTGATGGAGATCACAACATTGGGGGGATTTTGGAAAAGCTGGGAAATGGAGCGGGAGGCCTCATCGTAAAATTTCCTGAAATTCTCCGTTGCCTCCGCGATCACGTATGGATACTTCGTGATATGCTTCATGGGATCCGACAGCAAAACCGGGTGATCCTCCCGCAGGACGACGCTGACATGGCTGTCCCCCAGTTCAAAATAGTCCAGGCTTTTGGCGCTGGAAATGCGCTGGATCCGCCGCTTTTGGGATTTTGGCAAAAACACAATACCAAGATCGGACTGACCTTGCTCCACGTCGTCCAAAACGTCGGAAAATGAGCGCTTTTTCAGGCGGATATAAGTGGGATCAATGTCCTCTCGGGTCAAATAATCCTGAAGCTGAATAATCGGCATTGATAAAAAGTAAGCGCGCATGGAGGAGACGCTGAGATACTGCCGCCGGTAGCGGTTCCGAATGGCGTACAGGTCTTCCACAAAGGCCTTTTTGTCAATGATCTCTTCCGCGTAGCTCAGAAATTCCCGCCCGTCGTTCGTGACGGAAACGCCCTTTTTCGTACGCTTAAAAATTTGGATGCCGAGTTCTTCCTCCAACTGCTTAATGGCGTTGCTGACGTTACTTTGGTGGGTATAGAGCCGCTCGGCGGCCTTATTGATCGACGCGCACTTAGCCACTTCCACTGCGAAGCTGAGCTGTTGAAAGGTCATGATGAGCTCCTTCCTCCCCCTGTCCTGCCGCAGGGCGCTGTTTATTGATAATAAACCGGATTCGCTCAAAAAGAAATTGTTTTTAAATATATCAAAAAAATAGGATAAATACAAGGAAAATTAAAAAAAATAGGTAAAACACAAACAAAATGGATAAAAATGCACGCGGGACAGGTTATGCAAAAACCATATAATTAGTGGCATTTTTGTCGCATAAACACTTCCGGCGGCAATATGTTATAATTTATTTACAAAAAGATTATGACAGCATTCAAAATTTGAATTCCCTATTCACGAAAGTTTTACGGCATACCGATATCACGGAAGGTTATATGTTTGGAGTTAAACAATAATTCCGATATACCTGAATGTCCTGTAAAATGGAGAGGAGCCATTCATCATCTGTCATTTGATTACGGCAAGGGCGCCTAAGGTATTGAGAGACCTTTGGTGTCCTTTTCTTTTGCTTAGGCCTTGTTTGTAAAATTTACATATGGAGGGAAAAACATGCTGAAATTTGCGATCATCGGCGCCGGAGCCGGCGGCCAGACCATGGCGGCCATCCTGTCGAGCAAAGGGTACAGTGTCAGGCTGTACGATATCGACAGCGCCAAGGTGCAGCGGCTGAAGGAGCTGAAGACCATCAAGGTCACGGGCCTTATTGAGTGCGAGGGCACTCCTGAGCTCATCACGGACAAGCTGCCTCAGATATTGGAGGATGCGGATGTCGTCATGATCGTCTCCACCACCGATGCCCACCGCGGCATTGCCATGGAGTGCCTGCCCTATATCCGGGACGGCCAGATCATCGTGCTGAACCCCGGCCACTGCGGCGGCGCCCTGGAGGTGGCCAATATCATCAGGGGAGAGAACGGCTGCGGAAAGGACGTTATTATCGCGGAGGCAGGCGACCTCATGTATGCCTGCCGCAGCTATGAGATCGGCACGGCGTTCCAGAGCGGCATCAAGGCCACCGTTCCCATCGCGACGCTGCCCGGCAGGGATATCGGCCGCCTGATGGAGGTGCTCGGTCCCATCTTCCCGAACCTGACCCCTGTTTCCTCTGTGCTGGAGACCAGCTTCCAGGGCGGCGGCGCCATGCTCCACCCCATTCCCAGCCTGATGAACATCAACAAGATGGATCTGGGCGAAAGCTACGATTACTACATGGAGGGAATCACGCCCCACGTGGCAGATATCATTTCCGCGTGCGACGAGGAGCGCGTGGCCGTATGCCGGGCCATGGGCGTCAATGCCCTCCCCCTGGGAGAATCCCTGACGAAGGTCTACAGGCTGGAGCCGCGGGACAATCTGTATGATATGATCCAGCATATCGAGCCGTATAAGGGACTGAAAAACCCCACGACCGTTAAGCATCGCTTCATTGTGGAGGACACCATGTCCGGCCTGGTGCCGCTGACCTCCGTCGGCGCCATGCTTCGGATCCCCACGCCAATGATGGATGCCTTCGTGAACATTGCCGGCGCCGTGTGCGGCCGGGACTTCCGCACCGAGGGCCGCACGGCTGAAAAGCTGGGCCTTGCGGGCAGGACGCTGGAGGAGATCCGGGAGATGGTCCGCTGAGGGGAGGAGACCGTGAAAAAGATTCTCGATATTTCCGACGCCGTGAAAGTGGTGTCCATGGTGGTTTTGGGATATGGCGCGGACGATTCGCCCCGGCGGCAGAAAAAATCCTTCGAGGAGACCATGAGCTACGACCATTTTTGACCACACCGGCCAGTCGCGGCCGGGCAACCAGGCAGTTTCCGATTTCTCTCGGATGTTGTAGATCAAATTATGAAGGAGAAGAGAGAGTATGAAGAAGAAAGTCACAAGCATTTTTGCCGTGCTGCTATGCGTGTGCATGTTGGCCACCGCCTGCGGCAACAAGGAAGGCACCCCGTCTTCGAGCGGCGAAAATAACAACGCGCCCGCCAAGGATACCCTCACCATCGCCGTGCGGGAAGACATGGCCGACAAGGACCCTGTCAGCGGCAGCACCACCAACGCCACGGAAAAGATCAAGGCGCAGGTCTATGAGACCCTCATCGAGCGGACTGTACCCGACAATGAGTTTAAGCCCCTGCTGGCGGAGAGCTGGAAGTGGTCCGAGGACTATCTGGAGCTGACCGTCCAGTTAAAGCAGGGCATCATGTGCCACAACGGCGAAGAGCTGAAGGCCAGCGACTGCCTGTTCTCCCTGAACATCCTCAGCCAGAGCAGCAACAACAGCGTGACGGAGAAGATGGATCTGAAGAAAAGTCACACAGTGGATGATTACACCTTTGTGATCGTCATGCAGGAAGTGTATATGCCCGTCATCGCCAACCTCTCCTATCCCTCCTGCGTCATGTTCAGCCAGAAGGGCTATGAGGACAACGGCGGCGACTGGTCGAAGATGGATATCGGCACCGGCGCATACGCCTGGGGCGACTGGGCCATCGGCGACCATGTGAACCTGACAGGCTTCGCGGATTATCATGAGGAAGGCCAGCCCGCCATCCAGAATGTGGTGTTCAAGGTCATTTCCGAGGACGGCAACCGTTACATCGAGGTGGAGACCGGCGGCGCCGACGCGGCCTATGACATCTCCGGCGTTGATATCGAGGCCTGCGAAGCTAATCCCGATGTTACCCTCTTCCGCGAGTTCACCATGGACAATGCTTACTTGAGCTGTAACCAGCGCAAGGCCCCCTTTAGCGACGTCCGTGTCCGGCAGGCCATTGCGTATGCCCTGGATCTGGAAAGCGCCTGGAGCGTCTGCATGAACGGCATAGGCCGTCCCGCCATCGGCCTTTTGCCAGACAATATCGTGGACTCCATTGCGGCAAGCGGCTCGTCCTACCACGTGGACTACCCCGTGTACAAGTATAACATTGAAAAGGCCAAACAGCTGCTGGCCGAGGCCGGCTATCCCAACGGCTTTGACTGCACCTATCACACCGGCAACATGGCTGTCCGCATGGCCTACGGTGAGTTTTTCAAGAACGCCCTGTCCCAGATCGGCATCAATGTGGAGCTGATCTCCCTGGACGGCGCCACCAATAACCAGGCTCTGAAGGTGGAGCACAATTTCGATATCTACACCTGGGGCATCTCCGCCACCAACGGTGACATCGACTATGCAAACCGCTACTTCTGGAGCAAGGACAACACCAACCGCAACATCATGGGTTACAGCAACCCCGAGATGGACAAGCTCATTGAAGCTGCCTCCGCTGAGCCCGATACGGAAAAGCGCAGTGAGCTCAATGCCCAGATCCAGAAGCTGGCCCTGGAAGACGCGGCCATCATCCCCATCTATCAGCAGGAGGACGTGCATTGCTATATAAACTCCCTGCAGGGCTTCCGCAATGGCGCTTACCAGTCTCCTCTGCTGAAGTATTGCTACTTCGAATAATCCGCCGGACGTTTTAAAGAAACATAACAAACGGATTGGGAGACGAATGATAAGTTCATTATTTGTCTCCCAATCTTCTCCCGGGGGGCATTGCACGGGGGCCGCGCGTCAAAGCGCGGCGGCCCGGAAACGGCCCCGGAAAGGTTAAGTGAGGGATATAGGATGCTGAAGTATATCTTAAAACGACTGCTGTGGATCATCCCGGTGCTGATCGGCGTTGCGATCATCGTTTTCACGATTTTGTATTTCTCCCCCGGTGATCCCGCAGTTTTGGCACTGGGCGACAACGCCACGCCGGAGGCCATAGAGGCCTACCGTGTAGAGCTCGGCATCAACGGAACATATTGGGAACGGTTGGGGCGCTATCTCATGGGCCTGACCCATGGCGACCTGGGCATCTCCTACCGTTCCAGAACGCCGGTGCTTAATGAGCTGATCGTTCGCTTCAAAGTCACGTTCAACATTTCCGCCTGGAGCATCGTGCTGGGCATCATACTGGGTATTTTCTTCGGTATTGTCTCGGCGCTGAAGCAAAATACCATCTGGGATTCCCTGTCCACCGGCGCGGCGCTGTTCGGCATCTCCATGCCCATGTTCTGGCAGGGTCTGATGCTGATCCTGCTGTTTTCCGTCTGGCTGGGGTGGTTCCCCGCCTCCGGATACGGAAATACCTGGAAACAGATGGTGCTGCCGGTCATTGCACTGGGAGTGAACTCATCGGCCACCATCATGCGCACCACCAGAAGCTCCATGCTGGAGGTGCTGCGGCAGGATTACATCCGCACCGCCAATGCAAAGGGGCAGACCTATTATCTGGTCATCATGCGCCACGCTCTGAAAAACGCTATGATTCCCATCATCACGGTCATCGGTCTGCAGCTGGGCATATTGCTCGCGGGCTCCATCATCACGGAGGTCATTTTCTCCATTGCCGGTGTCGGAAAATATCTGGTGGATTCCATGAATGCCAGGGACTACGCCGCCGTTCAGGGCTGCGTGCTGCTGATCGCCTTTGTCTCCGCCATTTTGAACCTGCTCGTGGACATCATTTACACGTTCATCGACCCCCGTACGAAGACCATGTACAACAAAAGCCGAAAGCACAGAAGCTTTCGGAAGAAAGGGGCGAGTCAGGCGTAATGGCTAAGAAAAAAGAGCAAAGACATACCATGCTGTCCGAGATCTGGAGACGGTTCCGGAAAAACAGGCAGGCGGTCGTTGGCCTGATCGTATTGATCCTGTTCATCCTGGTCGCTGTTTTTGCCGAGCAGCTTGCCCCCTATGGCTATGATGATCAGGATGCCAGCAGAGCCAAGATCTTCCCCTGCAGCGAGTATATTTTCGGTACGGACAATCTGGGCCGGGACGTATTCAGCCGCCTGATTTACGGCAGCCGCTATTCCCTGCTCATCGGCTTCCTGGCGGTGGGTATCTCGGTTGTGACCGGCGGCTTCCTCGGGGTGCTGGCGGCCTATTATCAAAAGCTCGACAACATCATCATGCGCTGCATGGATCTGTTCATGGCCATCCCACAGATGCTGCTGGCCATGTGCATCGTTTCGGCCCTTGGTTCCAGCCTGTTCAACCTGATGCTGGCGGTGGGCCTCTCCTCCACACCCAAGTTCGCCCGGGTAGTGCGGGCCTCGGTGCTGACTACCCGTGAGCAGGAATTTGTGGAGGCGGCCCGGGCCATCGGCGCCGGCAACGGCCGCATTATCCTGCATCATATCCTGCCCAACTCCATCTCCTCCCTGATCGTGCAGGCGACGCTGAGCATGGCGGGCGCCATCATCTCCGCGTCCGCGCTCAGCTTTTTGGGCTTCGGCATCCAGGCGCCCAAGCCGGAATGGGGCGCCATGCTGTCCGCCGGACGTATGTTCATCCGTACCCAGTGGTATCTGACGGTGATCCCGGGCCTTGCGATCATGGTTGTGGTATACGCGCTGAACGTGGTGGGTGACGGGCTGCGGGACTGCCTGGATCCCAGGCTGAAAAAGTAACGCACGAAAGGAGCGCAGTATGGCTGAGAATATATTGGAAGTTCGAGACCTCGAGATCCGCTATGTGACGGATGAAGAGACGGTTTACGCGGTGAATGACATTACCTTCTCCCTGGAGGAGGGCGAGAGTATCGGCCTTGTGGGCGAGACCGGCGCCGGTAAGACCACCACCGCCCTGGGCATCATGGGCCTGGTGCCGGACCCGCCCGGAGAGATCGTGGGCGGCTCCATCCTCTTTGAGGGGAAGGATCTCCTTAGGCTGCCGGAAAAGCAGATGCGCGAGATCCGCGGCGGCAAGATCTCCATGATCTTTCAGGACCCCATGACCTCCTTAAACCCGGTTATGACCGCGGGCGAGCAGATCGCCGAGGTGGTGCTTTTGCACAATAAAATGTCCAAGGCGGAGGCCCGGAAAAAGGCCGTTGAGATGCTGGAGCAGGTAGGAATTCCCGGAACCCGCTGTGACGACTATCCCCACCAGTTTTCCGGCGGCATGAAGCAGCGGGTGATGATCGCCATCGCTCTGGCCTGCAGCCCTAAGCTGCTCATTGCCGACGAGCCCACCACCGCTCTGGACGTGACCATTCAGGCGCAGGTCCTGGAGCTGATGCGGAATCTGAAGCGGGAGTACAACACATCCATGATCCTCATTACCCACGACCTGGGCGTGGTGGCGAGGATCTGTGACAAGGTGGCCGTGGTGTATGCAGGCGAGATCATCGAGTCCGGTACGCTGAAGGATATTTACACCGACAAGCGCCACCCCTATACCGTCGGCCTGTTTGATTCCCTTCCCGACATTGAAAAGGATTCCGCCAGCCTGAAAGTCATCCAGGGCATGGTTCCCGACCCGGCGAACCTGCCCGACGGCTGCAAATTCCATCCCAGGTGTCCCTATGCCACAGAGGCCTGCAAGAGCGGAGCGATCAAGCCGGTCAAAATTTCGGACAGCCACATGGTCCGCTGCAACCGCTTCAGCGACACGGAGGTGTGATATGGCGGAAATTTTAAGAGTTGAAGACTTGAAAAAGTATTTTGAAACGCGGAAGGGTATCCTGCACGCCGTCGACGGTGTCACCTTCAGCGTCCAGGCAGGCAAGACCCTGGGCATCGTGGGCGAGTCCGGCTGCGGCAAGTCCACCCTGGGCCGTGTGATTCTGCACCTCCATGAGAGGACGGAGGGCAAAATCATTTTTGAAGGCAGAGATATCTCCGATGTGACCGGCGCGCAGCTTAAGGACCTGCGCAAGGACATGCAGATCATTTTCCAGGACCCCTACGCCTCCTTAAACCCCCGCATGTCCATCGCTGAGATCATCGGGGAGCCTCTGAAGATCTACAAGCTTCAAAAGTCCAATGAAGAACGGCGCCAAAAGGTCCGGGAGATCATGGACGTGGTGGGTCTGGCGGAGCGCACCTCGAACCTCTATCCCCATGAGCTGGACGGCGGCCGCCGGCAGCGGGTGGGGATTGCCCGCGCCCTGATCCTGGGCCCCAAGCTCATCGTGTGTGACGAGCCGGTCTCCGCCCTGGACGTTTCCATCCAGGCCCAGATCCTGAACCTGATGATGGAGCTGCAGAAGGAGCGGAATCTGACCTACCTGTTCATCACGCACAATCTGTCCGTGGTCAAGCACATTTCCAACGACATCACGGTGATGTACCTGGGACAGATGGTGGAGAAGGCGAAGTCCTCCGAGATCTTTGCCCATCAGTATCACCCCTATACCAAGGCGCTGGTGTCCGCCATCCCGCTGCCCAAATACAATGCGCCGGACAACCAGATCATTTTGAAGGGTGAGATCACCTCCCCCATCAACGTGACCAAGTCCTGCCGCTTCGCACCCCGGTGCATTTACGCAAAGCCCGAGTGCTTTAACTCCGAGCCGCAGCTGGAGGAAGTGTCCAAGGACCATTTCGTCAAATGTCATTTCGTCCGGGAGATCAACCGGCTGTAAGAGGCCGGGCGGAACTGCCGGTATCAAGAGCCAAGGGGGCATATATGGAAGCGTTTGATTTTGATCATTTTGAGAGCAGGCTCTCATGGAGCCAGATGAAGTGGGATCCTGCCCAGCTGCAAGAGAGTTTTGGAACCAGCGATGTGCTGCCGGCCTGGGTGGCGGACATGGATTTAAAGACCGCGCCGGCCATCCGGGAGGCTGTCATAGAGGCGGCACGAAACGGCATGTACGGCTATACGCGGCTGAGCGAGGACGTTATCCGGTCTTATCTGGATTGGCAGAAGCGCCGGAATCGCTGGACGGCCTCGCCGGACTGGTTCCGCTTTACGCCCGGCGTGGTAGCGGCCATCAATCTGCTTCTGCTTTCCGAGACGGAAGAGGGAGACGAGGTCCTGATCCAACGGCCGGTCTACTACCCCTTCTCCATGTCCGTTGAACTGCAAAACCGCGTGGTGGTCAACAGTCCGCTCAGGCAGAAGGACGGCCGTTATGAGATCGATTTCGGGGACTTTGAGAAAAAAGCCTCCTCCCCCAAGTGCCGGGCCTTCATCATGAGCAATCCCCACAATCCGGTGGGGCGGGTGTTTACCGGGGAAGAGCTCCGGCGGCTGGGCGAGATCTGCCTGAGACACAACGTTTTCGTCATCGCCGACGAGATCCACAGCGACCTGATTCTTCCGGGCGGCCGGCATGTGGTGTTTGCGTCTCTGGGAGACGATTTCGCGCAAAACTGCGCAGTCTGCCACGCGCCGTCCAAAACCTTTAACCTGGCGGGCCTTTCCTTCTCCTGCATCATGATCCCGGATGCAGTCCGCAGAGATCGGTTTGACAAGGCCTTTACCCGGTATTGCCGGGCACATCCCAATTTTTTTGCGCCGGTGGCGGCAAAGGCGGCGTGGGATTCCGGTGAGGAATGGCTGGAAGCCTGCCTCGCGTACATTTATCAAAACTATCTGTATGCCAGGGACTTTGCGGAAAACACATGGCGGGGCAAGGTGAGGGTGACGCCTCTGGAGGGAACTTACCTGCTGTGGCTTGATTTCAACCGGCTGGAGCCGGACCCCAAAAAGCTGGAGGACATCATGCTGCATAAGGCCAGGGTGGCCCTGGACGAAGGGTATATCTTCGGACCGGAGGGAAATGGCTTCGTGCGTGTAAACCTGGCGGCGCCGCGGGCATTGATCGGGAAGATCATGCGGCAGATTGCTGCCGCGTTTCAATAATGATCATCAATAAAACTTTTGATTAGGAGTCACGAAAATGGGGAACTACAAAAAATCCATGCTGATCGAGGGAGCCGATAACGTTGCAGTTGCCGTGGAGCCCATGAAGGCCGGCGAGTGCACGCTTTTGGCCGGCGAGGAGCTCGCTGCAAACGAATTCATCAAAGAGGGACATAAAATCGCCCGCGTGGACATCGAAAAAGGAGCGGAAATCATCAAGTACGGCGTCCATATCGGCGTTGCCACGCAGCCCATCAAAAGGGGCGACTGGGTACATGAGCACAATGTCTATGACGATTTCGAGGAGCTGAACCGGGAAAAGCGGGCCTATTACCGCTCCATGGCGCCGGACGCGCTGGACTACTCCATCAAGTATAAGTACACGAAGGAAGAGCTGGGCCTTCCCGAGACGATCATGGGCTACAAGCGGGCGGACGGCACCTTCGGCATCCGCAATCACGTGGTCGTGATCTCTCTGGTCCAGTGCTCCAACAACGCCGCTCAGCGGATCGCCACCGCCTGCAATGTGCCCGCCACATTTGTCGATGCCGCCTGCGGCGAATTCCCCGACCGCTTTGCCCGCACCCGCAGAGGCTTCATCACCGCCGGTACGCACCCCAATACCTTTGGAGCCGTGCTGCTGTCTTTGGGCTGCCAGCAGACGGACCCTGAGGATGTGGCTGCGGAGATCCGCAAGGCCGGCCGTCCGGTGGTCAATATCAGCATCCAGGCGGACGGCGGCGTCAACAAGGCCATCGAGGACGGCATTGCTGCGGTGGAGGAGCTGAAGGGCCGGGCCGAGGCCCAGAAGCGGGAGCCCTGCCCCTTAAGCGGTCTGATCATCAGCGGCTATAACGGCGGCTCCGACTGGACCAGCGGCCTTTCCGCCAACCCGGCAGTGGGCGAGGTCATCGATATGCACACCTCCATTGGCGGCACCATCGTCCATGTTTCCGGCCGCGGCGGATACCCTACGGATGCCGCCTCCTATGAGGTGGGCATGCGGCTGATGGATATCGGCGACTTTTTCAACGAGGACTGCACCCGCAGAGGCGGCAAGGGCCTTTCCCAGGTAAACCCGACGCCCGGCAACAAAGCCGGCGGCCTGACCACCATGACGGAAAAGAATCTGGGCAGTTTCAAGACGGCAGGCCACGGCCGTATCCGCGCCATTTTAGACTGCGGCGACCGGGTCCCCGGCCCCGGCGAGTGGGGCATCAATCAGGCCCAGGGCGCCAATGACGCCTATGCCACCACCACTCTGGCCATGAGCGGCTGCCATATCTGCCTGTTCACCACCGGCCGCGGCAACCCCATCGGCAACGCCTGCATGACGACCATCAAGATCACCGGCAACCCCCGCACCGCCGAGGCCCTTGCCGACATGATCGACTATTCCGCAAAGCCCATGCTCTACGGGGAGCTTAAGCTGCAGGAAAGCGGCAGAGAGCTTTATGAGCTGCTGATCCGGGTGGCCAACGGCGAGCCCACCAAGGCGGAGCTCATGGGAGATTACAGCTGGACCACGCCTCACGGCACCAGCTATAACGGTGATTATTGATCCTTCGGCACCCTCGCATCCGGTCGGGAAGGGCTGCGGCCCTTCCCGACCGTGCTTTTTCATCAATCAACTCATGTAAAAAAACCGTCAGCTTAATAGCTGACGGTTTTTTATATCCAAAATTGTTATTTGACTTCCTGCTCCAAGTCCGAAAACAAATCGGAGTCGAAAAATTCACGGATACTGATTTCCAGACCGTCGCAGAGCTTTTTTATTGTCGCAATCCCTGTGTTATATGTTGTACCGTTTACGATATCGTTTACAGTGGACTGCGTAATTCCAGATATAATGCTTAAAGCGTTTATTGAGAGATTTCTTTCATTACACAATTCCAAAATACGCTTGACGACGGCTTGAGAAACGTTCATCCTGCTCTCCCCTAAACGTTATTCCGTTAAGAAAAGAATATCAGTTTCATAAACGAATTATTAACGGAATACCGTTGATTTGTTTTCGAAAAAGGTTTAATATAACGGTAAACCGTATACCGATATTTGTATGCAGGAACGAAACCGCTACATGGTAAACGCGTCCTCGCGCCTCATTGCCGTATGCAACGGGACCAAGGGAGGCACAAAGTACACCGTGGATTACGCAATGAAAAAAGGGCTTGATGTAATCGTCATCAACCCGGATACCCTGAAGAGGGACCATATCCCGTCAGCAAAGCCGTTCGCGCCCTTTACCAACTGGTTTTCGCGTTAGAGCAATACAACTTTCTTGATAATATTTGAATTTTGATTTAAACTTAATCAAGTAGTTCATCGTTTACCTGTTTTTGTTATAATCGGAAGGCGGGTGAAAAAAGATTGGGGAAGATAATCATACCCCGTTTCAGGAAAAAGGATGCTTTCTCGCTGAAAATTTATATGAAGCGGATCAACAGGACGAAATTTATTAAAAATATAGTCTCATTGATAATCATAATGGTATTGTGTACGGCTGTATCAATGTATTTCAAACGCACAGGGGCGTTTGAATCCAACATCGTTATGATGTATCTTCTTGGAATCCTTTTATTTTCCTATTTGGCGGGAGGATATTTCTACAGCTTTCTGGCGTCGGTTTGCGGGGTGCTTTTATATAATTTCTTCTTTACCGAGCCATATTATACGCTTCAGGTATACAGCCCCGATTACCCGATTACCTTTCTCATTATGTTTATCGTCGGATTCTTTACCAGCATGCTGACCATCCGGGTTAAGCGGGAAACATTTCTTGCGGAAGAAAGAGAGAAACGCATCAAATCGCTTTATCACATCGGCAGGAGGCTCCTTGAAGTAAAAAATGTGGAAGCTTTGGCCGGGGTTTCCGCGAAAGAGATCGCAATGCAGTTTCATGCGGATGTTCTGGCGCAGTTTTTCGACCCGGCTGGCGGCTTACGCTACAGGTATGTCGAGGGAAACGACATTTTTGGCAGCGACAGGGATCGCGCTGCCTGTCGGGAAACGTACCAGTCCGGCAATCCCTGCGGCTGCGGCACCATGCTTTTTTCCGAAGCAAAAGCATATTACATGCCTGTTATCAGCCAAAACGGCGTGCTCGGCGTTCTGGGAATTTCATTGCCCGATCTGTGCCCTCTTGATAAGGCTCAAAAAGAATTCCTCGAAGCGATCGTCCCGCAGATTGCCGTGGTTTTGGAACGCGAAAGGCTGTATGAAAAACAGCAGGAAACACAGATGGAGGTTCAGCGCGAACGCCTGCGCGCGGATATGCTGCGGACGATCTCCCACGACCTGCGCACGCCGCTTACCGGTATTATGGGTTTGGCAAGCACGGTGCTTACCAATTTCGAATCGGTAAGCGACGATATCAAGAAAAATTTTCTGCATAATATCTATGACGATGCCGACTGGCTGAACGAACTGGTTGAAAATATATTGAACACAACGCGTTTTGACGAAGGGAAAATCAAGCTGGACATCGGGCAGGAAGCTGCGGAAGAAATCGTCGCCGAGGCGATCGGTCATGTGAGAAAGCGCGCGCCCGGTTACAAAATTTCGGCAAAAATACCGGATGAGATCATTTTACTGCAAGTTGACGGAGTGCTGATCAGACAAGTGCTCGTAAACCTCCTGAGCAATGCGGTCAATTATTCGCCCGAGGGAAGCGAGATCACCGTTTCCGTTTTTCAAGAAGAAACCCGCGTGACTTTTGAAGTAAGCGACAACGGCCCCGGCATATCCGCGGAAGACCTCCCACATCTGTTTGAAAGATTCTACTCAAGACATCATAAAAGCAGCGGCGGCCGGCACGGGATGGGGCTGGGCCTTCCACTCTGCAAATCGATTGTCGAGGCGCACGGCGGAGAGATCTTTGTCTTAAATCACGAACCGCACGGGACGACCGTAAGCTTTACGATTCCAATTCGGGAGGAGAAGAACGATGCAGCCGCTGATACTGATCGTTGACGATGAAAAATCGATACGCAGCTTTCTCCAGGTATCCCTTGAAACGCAGGGCTATAAATGCATCGGCGCGGACAGCGGAGCCGGCGCCCTCATGCTTTCTCTGTCGAATAACCCCGACATCATGATACTGGACCTGGGTCTGCCGGATATGGACGGGGTGGATGTGATTAAAAAACTGCGCGCCGTTTCACAGATGCCGATCGTTATTGTATCCGCCCGGGGTCATGACCGGGAAAAGGTGGAGGCGCTTGACGCGGGAGCCGACGACTATCTCACAAAACCGTTCAGCGTCCCGGAGCTTCTCGCCCGCATCAGGGTCATCCTGCGGCGCAAATCCTTTATTGAAGCTCCGGAGGGACAGGAAAAAGCGCCTTTTCAAATCGAGGATCTGGTCGTTGACGAGGGCAGGCGCAGGGTATGGCTTGGCGGTGAGGAAGTACGCCTTACGCCGAATGAATACAAGGTTCTCGCGCTGCTTATAAAATATCGCGGCAAGGTTTTGACCCATAGGTTTATCATTGAAAACGTCTGGGGCGGCGTGATCTCGGACGACACGCAGTCATTAAGGGTGTGCATGGGCAATCTGCGGCGGAAGCTTAAAGAGGATCCGGCACAGCCGAGATATATCATCACCGAAATCGGCGTGGGCTACCGTCTGGCGGACGAGTAGAATCATTTTAATACTAATTTGAGAGGAATCCCGATAAACAGGGCTTCCTCTTTTTTCATCACAGAAACCTCACACGAACGGATATCATCCTCACACAAAACTGATACCGGCCGCTTTATACTGAAAGCATAAGGAGATGACGATATGGAACGCTGCAAAGTATTTCCCGACCTGTTTACTCAGAATATCAGTCAGGCTGCCGACAGGCTCCGTCGACATGAGTTTAAGGATGCTTACCCGTTGATTGTTGAAGCCATCCGTGCAAATCCCGACGCGCCGCAGCCGCATAACCTTCTTGGGATCTGGTTTGAACTCATGGGTGACGGCGACAAGGCCCGCAAACACTACAGAGCCGCTTATGCGCTTGATCCGACGTTTAAGCCGGCATGCAGAAACCTCGAACGGATCTGCACCATGTTTGAGTACGGGCGGATTCCATTTGATTTCGGCGATGAGGCCGGCACAGACAATACGATTGAAAAGAGGATTTAAGATGATACAGGAGAACAATAATAAAAAAAGAGATTTATTCATTGTGGCCGGCGGCAGCAGGCTGGGCGCAAATATCGCTTCCACCATGTCGAAACATAAAAAGAATGTGACCTTGATTGATCTTGACCCGAGAGCTTTTCGGAAGCTTCATCCTGACTACAGCGGATATACCGTCGAAGGCGACGCATCCGATATCAGCGTGCTTGAGCAGGCCGGAATCGACCGGGCCTGTGTGGTGATTGCGGCGACAGACGACGACAACACGAACATCATGATTTCACAAATGGCAAAAGCCGTTTTTGAAGTTCCCAATGTGATCGCGCGTTTGTATTCGCCGGAGATCGAGGGGATCGGCGGCTTAAACGGCGCTCTGATCGTCTATCCTTACAAGCTGTCGGTGGGTGTTATCGAACAGATGCTGCGTGAACGGGGGTGTATAAAATGAAGATAGTCATTGTGGGCGGCGGAGTAAAGGTAAGCTTTCTTGCGACTTCGCTCGCCAGCAAAAAGCATCAGATTGTCATCATCAACCGGGATCAGGAGGAATGCCAAAAGCTTTCCGAATCAGGGGACGCCGTGGTTATCTGCGGCGACGGAACAAAACCGTTTATACTGGAGGACGCCGGGGTCTCGGGCTTTGACCTGATGATCGCGGTGACGTCAAAAGATGCCGACAATCTGGTGATCTGCCAGCTTGCGAAAAAGATGTTCGGCATTCGCCGTGCATTTGCCACGGTAAACAACCCGCGCAATGTGGAGGTATTTAAAAAACTGGGCATCAACACGGTGGTCAGCGCAACTTATGTTTTGGCAGGCATCATTGAGCAAATGGCGTTTACCGACCAGATTGTCCACACTATGCAGCTCGAGGAAGGCAAGCTTCAGCTGCTGGAAGTAATCGTCGAAGACGGACATAGGGCCTGCGGGAAACAGATCATGGACCTTGATTTCCCGAAAGACGCCATCATCGGCTGCATCGTAAGAGGCAATGGGAGCGTTATCCCGAACGGCCGGACGGAGATCCATGCCGGAGATAAGCTTATGATTTTCACGAGCCTGTCGTCGCAGGAGATGGTGCTTGCCTGTTTGATTGGAGATATGCAGAAATGAGACCGAATTTCAAAGGAATCTATGTACTTAAGTACATAGGCGTGATGCTTATGTTTGTCGCAGGCGTCATCCTGCTTCCGCTGATCCTACTGCCGTTTTATCCGAGCGAGGCGAAATATGCCCTTTGCTTTGTGATCCCGGCTGCGGCTTGCTTCATAACAGGGTTAATTTTCAGCAAAATCCATGTGCCGGACGACTGCAGGCTGTCGATCGGCAGCGACGCGGTCATTGTAACCGGCACCTGGGTTTTGGCCGTATTCTTTTCATCCCTGCCGTTTATGCTTGCGGGGATGCTGAATTTCACGCAGGCTTATTTCGAGGCGATGAGCGGCTGGACGACGACCGGGCTTTCCGTTGTCGACGTCACAAAAGCGCCGATGCTGTTTTTGTTCTTCCGTTCGGTCATGCAGTTCTTCGGCGGCTTCGGGATCGTCCTCGTTGTCGTATCCGCACTGTCGGAGAGCCTTGGGATGCGGCTTTATACAGCAGAAGGGCATAACGACAAGCTGCTTCCGAATCTTGCGAAATCCGCGCGCATGATCCTCAAAATTTATGTGGGTTATTTCGTTGCCGGCACTGTGTTGTACGTTATCTTCGGCATGCCGCTATTTGACGCGGTCAACCACTGTATGGCAGCCCTTTCGACGGGCGGCTTTTCCACCAAAGCGGACAGTATCGGGGCATACAACAGCCTGCCCATCGAGCTCATTACCGTCATTCTTATGCTGCTCGGAGAGACGAATTTTTTTGCAAATATGCTGCTTGTCAGACGAAAATTCCGCGCGTTTTTCCGCCTCGGCGAAACCAGGCTGACGCTGATTGCAATTGCTATAGCCACGCCCGTCGTTGCCGTCGTGTCTTTGCTTCCTTTGTACGGGAAGCTTTCGGCGGCGCTGCGCATCAGTTTTTTTAATGTGGTCTCGGCACTCACAACTACGGGTTTTTCGACGGTTGCCTTTAACAATTGGCCCGCCTTTGCGTGGCTTGCCGTCGTCCTGCTGATGATCGTCGGCGGCGGCGCGGGTTCCACGGCGGGCGGCATCAAGGCAGGGCGCGCATATCTTCTGATAAAACAGATCACATGGTCCGTAAGACGCAGATTTCTGCCCGAACGGATGGTGAATCAGCCTGTCATTTACAGGCCGGAAGGGAAAACGATCCTTTCTCAGGAACTGTACGCCGAATCCGCAAACTATGCCCTGATTTATTTCGCCCTCCTTTTTGCCGGCACTTTAATCCTGTCGGGCTGCGGCTACCCGCTTCAGGATTCGCTGTTCGAATTTTCCTCCGCGCTCGGCACGGTTGGGCTGTCGGTCGGCCTTACAAGCATCCATACCGCCCCGGTCGCCCTGTGGGCCATGACATGCGGCATGTTCCTCGGCAGGCTCGAAATATTTGTCATTTTCTACGCAATCATTAAGGTGGCGCAAAGCATGAAAAGATCGCTTTTAAAGGCGGGATAACTTGGTCTTGTAGAAAAGGCATTATGTTTTTGCAGCTTTCGCATTGTACCCCCGGATAAAGATCGTAGACCTTTCCCGGCGGGAGATCGTCCCTGAAAAGGGAGGTATCGATATATGATAAGTCAATAGCTTGCAAAAAATTGTAAGATATTGATATAAATTGGATGCCATGTTATAATTAAAAACATAACGGGTTTCATTGGACTCTGATCAGACAAGCTTTCCGGTCTCATTTGCAATCTCATCAGGAAAAGAGAGGAAAATGGGAATATGACGCAGCAGGAACTGATCTATATTACGACCATTGCCAGGGAGCAGAGTATTTCCAAGGCCGCGGCCCTGCTGTACGTGGCCCAGCCGTCGCTGAGCCGGGGGCTGCGGAAGATTGAAAATGAAATCGGGTTACCCTTGTTCAAACGCCTGCCCGGCGGACTTCAGCTCACCCAGGCCGGGGAATATTACATAAAATATGCCGATTCCATCCTGAAATCGTATAAGGAAATGGAGATCTGCTTTTCAAACCTTAACAATTTGAAATCCGGAAAGGTTGTAATCGGGGTTCCGTCCTTTCTGGGTTCCTTTGTGCTCCCCGACATTATCTCGATTTTTCATTTGCTGTATCCGAATATTGAGATCTCCATTATAGAAGGCGTCTCGCAGGACATTGAGGAAGCGGTTTTACACGGTACGGTCGACTTTGGGATTTTGCATACCCCCATATCCGATCCGAAGCTCCGACAGGAGGTAATCTGCAAGGAGCGGTTTTTGCTGGCGGTTCCGTCGGATGACCCGTTAAACCAGATGTGTTATACGAAACCCGATGGGAGCGAGCGGTATCTCGACATCACCCTGACTGAAAAACACAACTATATCATGATGCATCCCGATCAGCGGGCGCGGGAAAACACGGACGGAATTCTGGGGCGCGCGGGGCTTCACCCCCAAATCAAGTTTCTTACAAAATCGCTTCGAACCGCAGCCCGAATGGCCAACGCAAACCTTGGCGTTACGCTGATCCCCCATACCTTATGCCTGGAATTCGGCCGGGACTATTCTCTCAGCTTTTATTTCTTAAACCCAAGCCTGAAGCCGTTCTGGGAAGTGGTCATCTGTTATTCCGATGAGATTCCGCGCTCTCTCGCGGCCGAAAAGGCGCTTTGCATCTGCAGGGACACCATACCGCAGATCTACCGGGAATTCAGCAAGTTTTAGGTTTTTATTCCTTCAATAACAATTAAAAGCCGGAAGCAGACCCCGACGGGCCTGCTTCCGGCTTTCGCAGTTTGCAGCATGAGACGAGAGCGCTAGACTTTGACCGGCTTTTTCGGTTTTGCCGCCCATTGTATGATTACTGCCAGCACGATCAGCCCGATGCCGATCAAATCCGTTCTGAAACCGGGGATGATGGTTAACAATGCGGCAATGCCAAGCAATACGCGCGACGTGGCATGCACCTTGATAAACAGATATCCCTCGACCGCCCCAACCAGGCACATGACCCCGATGAGCGCGGTAAAAACGGCCTGGAAAACCTCCATAGGCGCTCCGATCAAAAGGAGCGCGGGAGAAGAAATAAAGATAAACGGCACGATATAGGCTACCAATCCGAATCTGAACGCGGTATAACCCGTGAGGTTCGGGTTGGCTTTTGCGATGGCCGCCGCCGTGTAGGCCGTTACCGCCACCGGGGGCGTAATCGCGCCGATACAGGAGAACATAAAAATGAACATATGCGCCGCAAGGGGATACGCTCCCATCGAGATAAGCGGCGGAGCCATCACCGTTGCCGACAGGATGTACACGGCCGAGGGAGGCATGCCGCAGCCGAGGATGATTGCAATGACCGCCACTAAAACAGCGCCGATATACATGTTTCCGTGCGCCAGCAGGATCATGTTATACGACAGCTTCTGGCTCACGCCGGTGAGATTGACCATCCCGACGATCACGCCCGCCGCGATGCAGGTGGCCGTGATGTTGACCGTCGACTTGCCGCCGCCTTCAAGGGCCGCGACCACTTTTTTGACCGTGGGGCGGTTCCCTTTGCGAAAGCATGCGACGATCAGGACCGCGACGATTGAGAAAAACGAGGATTTGAGCGGGCTGTACCCCCTGGCGATCAGCCCGATCAGAACGGCAATGGGAATGATAAAGACACCCCGTTCCCTGATCACTCTGAAAAGGTTCGGAAGCTCATCCCGGGGTAGTCCGGACAGTTTCCGTTTTACCGCAACCGCATCCACCGAGAACATGATGGAAAAATAGTACAGAAACGCCGGGAACGCGGCGGCTTTGGCAACCTGCGCGTAAGGAAGCGAAACATAATCCGCCATAATAAACGCGGCGGCGCCCATGATCGGGGGAGTAAAAATTCCCCCCGAGGACGCAACCGCCTCCACCGCGCCCGCGATGTGCGGCGGGTATCCGACCCTTTTCATAAGAGGAATGGTGAACGAACCGGTTGTAACGACGTTTGAAACCGCGGAACCGCTGATCATCCCCATTAATCCGCTCGCGGCGACCGCTGTTTTTGCCGGGCCGCCGCGAAAGCGCCCGGCTATCGAATATGCCAGATCGACAAACCATTCCCCCGTGCCGAACGCGTCCAGGAAAGAGGCAAAGGTGACAAACATGACAATATAGGTTGAGGCGATGCCGATCGGCGTTCCGAAAAATCCCTCCGTCGTCGTGTACAGGAAGGAAATAATGCGGTGCCATGAGAATCCCGCATGCATAAAGACGCCGGGAATATGTCTGCCGAATACCGCGTAAAGGATGAACACGCCGGCAACAATCATGATCGCCTTGCCCGTAACCCGCCTCGTCATTTCAAATACGCAGACGAGCAAAATAGTGCCCATAATGATGTCAAGCGTGGTGCTGGGGCTGGTTCTGCTCGATCTCGCGGGCCACACCGTGATCAGATAGGCGCAGGCACACACAACCGCCGCCGCCAGAAGCAAATCAAGCGCTCTGGTAAAAACGTACGTGCGGCCTTTGATCTTAAGCGGTCTGCTTACAAAGATGGTCGGGCAAAGCAGCGTGACCAATAAACAGCGCTGCGTGATTTCGGAAAGCGCGCCGAAAGCGGACAGATAGGTATAAATCACTCCGGTTATAACATAGAGCGCCCTTGTTAACAGGGCCAGGCCTTTTTCTATTTTCTCACCCATACTTTCTTATCCTTCCTGTGTGGCTTAAGTTTCGGAAACGTATGATGCGTCGAACCTATTTCAGCAACCCCTTTTCCTTGAAAAATTTCTCGGCGCCCGGGTGGAACGGGATAATGATATCATTCGCGGCGGTTTCGAGTGAGAAGTTCTGCGCGGCCGGATGCGAGGCATGGATGGAGTCCATGCTCTTGTCGGTAAAGGTGGCCCGGCACAGATCATAGACAAATCCTTCCGGCAGATCGGCGCTGCAGATCAGCATGTTCTTAAGGCAGATCGTTTCGACAGGCTCCGAAAACCCATAGGTGTCCGGCTCCAACGTATATTTCGAGAAGGTCGGATACTTCGCGAGGACCGCATCCCGTTCAGCACCTTCGACGCCGAAAATCAGCACGTCTTTGCCCTTTGTCGTCATCAGATCGAGGATGCCCGCCGCCGGGACCGCGATCTGCAGGCAGATCGCATCGATTTTTCCATCCGCGAGCGCCGTTGCCGCGTCGTTGTAATTCATATCGGAGGCCTGGACGTCTTTGACAGTAAAACCATACTCCGGGAAAAGCTGGGTGCACTGGGTGGTCGCTCCGGCGCCCGCGCCGCCCATGCAGACGCGTTTACCCTTTAAGTCATAGATCGACTGGATGCCGGACGATTTCAAGGTGACGCAATGGAACACGCCTTCCGAAAGCCCGTTATAGACGGCTCTGAGTTTATCCATTTTTTGGGGGTACGGGGCCTGGCCGTTGTAAGCCGCGTAGGCCATCGGAACCTGCGTCATGCCGAACTGGCAGGTGCCTTCCTGGATGACCGAGCAGTTTTCTGCGGCGCCACCGGTGCTCATGATCGTTGCATTGAAGCCTTTTTGTCCAAGCTCCGCGGTGAGCGAGTTTACGATGCCGGTTGTAATGGCCAGATACACGCCGCCCGGATTCGAGCCGGCGACCGTCATCAGCTTGGGCATTTCATAAGCGGGGGAATCCGCGGCCGGTGCGGCAGCGGAAGCCGTGGCCGATGCGGCGGGAGCGGAAGCGGGCGGTGCGGAGGAGGGAGCGGGTGCCGGGCCTCCGCAGCCCGAAAGGACGAATACACACATCAACAAAAGAGAAAGAGCGCGAATGCTTCTGGCCATGATTTGCATCTCCTTTTCAAAATTCAGTGTTTTTCCGACGACAGCATCCTGATAATCGGGCACCGCGCGTTTAGTCAGCAGATACCGACCGGCTCCACCCCGGCCTTTTTGATTGCCGCTTCGATTTCGTCTTTTTGCCTCTGCGTAATCGGCATAACAGGCTCTCTCACGATCGGGTTTGGAATCAGCCCTCTGAAATAGGCCGCGTATTTCGCCATCCTGGCGCTGCTGCGGCTCCCGCCTGACTGGCCGACCTCATACACCACATCGGAAACGTCCTTGATTTTCTCGGCATATTTGCGGATCTCGCGGAAATCTCCCGCATTCATCGCCTTGAAGGCCTCGCAGATCAGCTCGGGAATGCAGCTGCCCAGGCCGACCAGCGCCCCGTCGACGCCGGGAAACATCGACGTAATGAGAGACTCGTCGTGGCAGGTCAGCAGGGACAGGTGCGGCGCTTTTTCGCGCAGAATGCGCAAATCCCGCTCATAGATGCCCGTGCTGCGCGTTCCGAGCTTTATCGCCTTGATATTCGCAATTTTGGACAGCTCCAGCAGGATTTCAACGGGATAAAACGCTTTCGTGTTAAGCGGATAGAGATGGACCGCGGCGTCCAAGCCGACAACGCCGCAAATCCGCGTGAAATACTGTACCACCATGTCCAGCTGGACGCCGTATCTGAGCCAGGTGTTGCACGGCATGATCAGCATTCCGGCTGCGCCCGCCTCTTCAATGTCCTTTGCATACTCCTGCGCCATCCAGGTGCTGTCGCTGTTGATTCCGGATACGATCATCACACGGCCGCCGACCTCGTCCACGGCGATTTCAACGACACGCTTTCTCTCTTCGCGCGAAAGGACGCTTACTTCGCCCGCGTGGCCGTTGACAACAATACCGCCCACACCGTCGACATTCGCAAGCCATGACAGATATTTGCGAAATGCCGCTTCATCAATGGAACAGTCCTCTTTAAATGGTAAAATGGACGCCGGCAGAATGGATTTCCAATTTGTGATTTTAGCCATAACAAAGCCTCCATGAAAAATATTGGATTGCCGCATGCGTTGCACAACAGTGGGTTTTCCATAATATGTAAAGCTTTACAAGTATAATTATATGTTTCATGGCGGAAATAGCAAATATCAATAAACTATGGGCCCTATATCATCTTTGTTATCGGCGCTTTTATCCGCCCGCCCCGAAAATCCGGCCGGACGACTTTTGCGCAATGACTGCGGATAAATGCACAGTACATGACTGTAACTTTTTAACCCCGTAATGAATACCCTGTATGGATAATAAATGAAAATGGAGGTACTGACGTGGGATATTATTTGAATGTGGAACCAAATGTGTACATTTATGTGGAAGATATCAATCCGGCCGGCAGCAAGACCATCCTGTTCATCCACGGCTGGCCCGGAGACCATACTCTTTTCGAGTACCAGTACAATCAGCTGCCGAAGCAGGGATTTCGATGCATCGGCGTGGATACCCGGGGCTTTGGGCTGTCGGCGAGACCGTGGGACGGCTATGATTACAATCGGCTGTCCGACGATGTCCGCGCCGTTGTGGACGCGCTGCAGCTCAAAAATATCACACTTGGCGGGCACTCAACGGGCGGAGCGATTGCGGTCCGCTACATGGCAAGGCATCAGGGCCACGGCGTGTCCAAGCTCGCTCTTTTTGCGGCGGCAGCCCCAAGCCTGATCCAGCGCCCCTATTTTCCATACGGACTGCCGAAACAGGCGGTGCTGGACATTATACAAGGTACATACACTAACCGCCCCATGGTGCTCAAAAACTTCGGCGACATGATTTTCCACAATTATATCACCCCCGGTCTTTCCGACTGGATTTTTGAGCTGGGGCTTAAGGCGTCCAGCTGGGCCACCGCGGCGATTGCCAATACATGGCTTTACGAGGAGGAGCTGTTTAAGGATCTGGAAACAATCAATGTCCCGACTCTGATCCTTCACGGCCTCAACGACAAGGTATGCCTGTATCCATTGGCGGTCGCGCAGAAAAACGCGATCCGAAATGCGAAGCTTGTGCCGTTTGATTGCTGCGGCCATTTTCTGTTTTATGATCAGCTTGAAAAATTCAACAAGGAATTGGTACAATTCGTCGAAGGCTAGATTCCTTAAAAAATGACGGTATCGTTTTTGATGATACCGCCATTTTTTATATAAGCCGGTAAGTTCACATACTTTTCATGCGGCCCGCTCATACTATGGAAAAACAGGAAAAAAATTCAGGAAAGGTGCTGATACCGTTGATTTTTGGATTTATCACACGGAAAATCCAATATCTCAGCAACTACAGGCGCCTTCAGCGCGACAGCGCCCCGGAAGCCGGCGGCGAGCGGGCGGACGATATCAGAGAAGAGCTAAACGAAAATGTAAACAGCCTGAAAATCATGCTGGGCAACAGCAACGATCTGAAACTGCATCCGTTCCGGTTCGGGCCGGGCGGTTCCTTCGCGGGTGCGCTGGTGTTTATCGACGGCCTTGTGGACAATTCTGCCCTGACGGATGCGCTCCTGCGCCCGATGATGAACTGGAAGCCCCAGGACAGCCGCCCGCCCGCAGGGGGAGAGCTTATGGACACGCTTCGGCAGGAGGTGCTGTGCGCGGGCGACGTCAGGGCCGCTTCTTCGCTTTCGGAGCTTGCGGCGGGCTGCCTCGCGGGCGATACGGCCCTCCTTCTGGAAGGCTGCGCCTCCGGGCTTTTAATCAGCACCAAGGGCTGGGACAAGCGCAGCGTTACCGAGCCTCAATCCGAGACGGTGGTGCGCGGCCCGCGCGAGGGGTTTACCGAAAATCTGCGCACCAACACGGCGCTTATACGGCGTAAGATCCGGTTCGGCGGGCTGCGCGTGGATCACATGACGGTGGGCAGGAAGACCCGGACCGACGTGTGCCTGATGTATTTGGACGGTGTGGCAAAACCCGAAGTGGTCGAGACGGTCAAATACCGCATAGGTCATATGGATGTAGACTCGATTCTGGAATCGGGCTATATCGAGGAATATATTGAGGACGCGCCCTTTTCGCCGTTTCCCACCGTGGGATACAGCGAAAAGCCCGACGTGGTCGCGGCGCGCATACTGGAGGGCCGCGTCGCCATCGTGGTCGACGGTACGCCGTTTGTGCTGACGGCGCCGATGCTGTTTGTCGAAAGCTTCCAGACCGCCGAGGATTATTACGAGCGTCCTCTGTACGCCAGCCTGACGCGCATACTGCGCTTCGTAGCTTACCTCATCACGATATTCGCGCCGGCCGTTTACATTGCGCTGACCGCCTTTCATCAGGAGCTGATTCCCACCACGCTGCTGTTCACCATCGCCAACGCACGCGAAGGGACGCCCTTTCCGGTTTTTGTAGAAGCACTGATCATGGTATTTGCATTTGAGATTTTGCGCGAAGCCGGGATACGTCTGCCGCGCCCTGTCGGCCAGGCCATCAGCATCGTCGGCGCGCTGGTCATGGGCGACGCGGCCGTTTCGGCGGGGCTCGTCGGGGCGCCGATGGTGATCACCATTGCGGTAACGGCTGTGGCCGGTTTCCTCGTACCGACCCAAAACGAATCGGCGTCCATCCTGCGGATTGTCATGATGATGCTGGCCTCGTTTGCGGGCTTTTACGGCGTTTCGATGGGGTTTCTTGCAATGCTGATCCATCTTGCGACGCTCAATTCCTTTGGCGTGACCTACTTTGACGGGTTCGATTGGACAAGCGATTTGCAGGATTCAATGGTGCGCATGCCGCTTTGGTCCATGGTCAGACGCCCAAAGAATATCGCGCGCGGCGATACGACGCGCCGCCGCTTTTTTATGCCGCCGCTCCGGCCCTATGCGCCGCAGGAGGAAGACGGCCCGGAAGGAGAAGAAGTTTGAAAGAACTCAAACTTCAATATTTAAGCGCGTGTTTAACGCCCCCACGGGAAGCGGCAACACATGCACAATATGGCCATTCCTTTTTCATGGTCGTTTTGTGCCAAAAAGCACAGAGGAAAGGAATGGTCATATTTATGGCCGCGAGGGGAATACGGCTTTTCGCTGCCGCTCTGCTGATCCCAATTCTTATGACGTTTTTATCCGGCTGCTGGGACGAACACGAGCTGGATGCGCTGTTCATCATCACCGGCGTGGCGCTTGACAAAAGCATAAGGCCCGATCAGATGGACATCACCATGCAAGTCGGCAAGACCGAATCGGAGTCCTCCGGGTCCGGCGATGCCAGCTCGCAGGGGGATTCCATTATTCTGCTCAAAACCACAAACGACACCATGCTGGGCGGGATCATGGACTTCAACCGCGACTCAAGCCGCAGGGTGCTTTTGCACCACAATCAGGTGCTGCTGTTCGGATCGGCACTGGCAGAGCAGGGCGTCAAAAAACGGATCGACCTGTTTATGCGCGACCAGGAGGCGCGCATGGAGGTCCCGGTGATGGTGTCCGACGGATTCGCTTCGGCGGTGCTTTCAACCAAGATGGATCAGGACAAGATCTCAGGCCTGTTTCTCTCGCGCGTGATGAGCGGTCTGGCTGCCGTTTCTCCGCAATACCGGGTCCGCATGCTGGATTTTGCCTCGCGGCTTATGGACGGGACCTCCTCACCCGTGGCGCCGATTGCCAAGGTCGTTGAGGAGGACGGCAAGAACGAAATCCGGATCGCCGGCATGGCGGTGTTTAAGGGGGATAAGATGATCGGCCGTTTAAGTAACGACGAGGTGTTGGGATATATATGGGCAATGGGGGACGTAAAACAAAGCGGTGTCGCAGCCAAAAACCATTTGGGCAAAGCGGTGTTCAACATCGCAGAGCTTGACTGCAAAAAAGATATAACGCTCCGGCAGGACGGCGGCGTGCGGGTGGCTATGGATGTAGACGCTGTTCTTAACGTCGGTGAGCTGAGCGGATTTGAGGGAATGCCCCCCGACGAACTCATGCCCCTTCTTGTCGAGCTGGCCCAGGATGAGATCGGGCTGAAAATAACAAACACCTTTGAAATCGCCCGCCGGTTAAACGCAGACATTTACAGATTCGGCATATCGGTGTACCGCAAGTATCCGAAAGAGTGGAAGATCATGAGGGACCATTGGGATGCGATATTTCCGGATATCGAGTTGAGTGTCCGGACCAGGGTGCGCATCCCGGGGACTGGTAAAACCGTACAATCACTGGAAATGGAGGAAAGCATGAAATGAAAATTGACAAAGGGCAGATCTCGGGCATGCAGTTTATGTTCACGGTGGCCTTCTTCCTCCAGTCCTCCGCACTGCTCACATCCTTTCTCACGACTGTCACGCTGCAGGACTCTTGGCTTGCGGTGGTGTTCGGCACCGTACTCTGCATGCCGCTCATATGGGTGTACAGGACCCTGATGGTCATGTTTCCGGGAAAAAATCTGGTGCAGATCCTGGACGAGGTATACGGCACGATCGCAGGTAAGATTATCGGGATATTATACGCGTGGTTTTTCTTCACGCTGACCGCGCTGAATCTGATGGATCTGGGGGATTTCGCCAAGATCACGGTTATGGCGGAGACGCCCCAGGTGGTTCTGGCACTCATGTGCGTCATTGTGTCGGCCTGGGCCGTACGCAACGGTATCAGGGTAGTCACGCGGTACGGCGCCCTGTTTGTGGCCGTCGAGTTTTGTATCGTGGCAGCCTCAATTTTGTTGGCGTTCAATCAGATCGACCTTCAAAATTTTCTGCCTATGTTCGACCAGCCTGTTTACAAATATGTACAGAGCACACATATTATCGCCACCATGCCGTTCGGCGAGGTTGTGGTGTTTCTGATGATCACACCCAACTTGAAGCTTACGCGCCGCGATACCACGAAATACCTGTTTCTGGGAGTCTTTATGGGCGCGCTTACCCTGCTTGTCGTATTGATGCGCGATATCGCGATGCTCGGAAATACGCTGCCCCTGTTCACGCTGCCCGGGCTCGTAACGCTGCGACTGGTCAGCCTGGGGGAGGCGCTCAGCCGCATGGAGATCTTATTTGCGGTTGCGCTGATCATGCTTTTATTTTTCAAGGTTACATTTTTATATTATGTATCGGTGATCACGTTGGCGCAGATCATGAAGATCAAGGCATACAAACATCTTGTGCTGGCGGCCGGCGCCCTGGTCATCGTCTACGGGCTGACGCTGTATCCAAATCCCGTTGTGCACGCCGCCTCCGCACGGGAAATCGTCCCCTTTGCGTGGACGCTGTTTGAGATTTTGCTGCCGCTTTTGACCTTTATTATCGCAAAACTGCGCAAGCTGGCAGCCGAAGCAAAGGAGGCGTAGCGCATGGCGCTGATATTGGCAGGTTTTGCGTTGATCGCGCTGATAGACTTAAGGCCTCTGATCCGGCGGCGCTCAGGACGTGCCGTGGTCGCCTTTTTTTTATTATTTATTCCGGCGCTGACGCTTTCGGTATTGCGGGCCTGCAAAATCGAGGTGCCCAGTGTCATGCTTCTGATGGGGGACGCGCTCAGGGCACTTGGACTGAGTTACTGATTTTGGACCTGGGTGTGTTTCCCGGCCTCGGGGATATGGTTTATTTCCATGGTTGACAAAAAACGATGGAGGAATTGTATATAATTTACAAAAATATTGATCACATGAAAATAGTTATTGATATATCACATAAACAAGATGTATACTGTATACAAATGAAAAAGGAGGATACCCAATTGGGTCCGATAGAAGAATATAGCCTGTTGAGCAAGCGTGTACTGGAAGAAATCAAAAAAGCAATTATTTCGGAGGAATTGCCTCCCGGCCAGAAGGTGACGGAGATATTGCTCGCGAAAAAGCTTGGGGTCAGCCGGACGCCCGTGCGCGAGGCACTGCGCATCTTGAGCGCGGAAGGGTTTATCACGTTAAGCCCCAATTCCAGCTTTATTGTCAATGCCTTTACTCTTGAAGATACGAAAGAGGTTCTTCAGGTGCGCGGCGCCCTGGAAGGGCTGGCCGCACGGCTGGCCGCCGAGAAGATTACGGATGCGCAGAAGGGGGAGCTGATTCGTACCTTTGAACGGATAGATGAGGTACCGAAGCTGAGCAGCAATCTGCGCAATGAGGCGTTTACGCGGGTTGACACCGATTTTCACCAAGTGATATTGAAGATCGCAGGCAACTCCCGCATTACCGCCATTGAAAATTCATTAAAAGACCGGCTGTTCCGGTTACATACATCCATGCTCTCAAAGCAGGACGCAGTTGAATATTGCAGGCAGCAGCACAAGGATATCATGGACGCGATCTTAAATCACGACGGGGATCTCGCCGAGAAAAAGTCTAAATTCCATACTGACTTTATCGCACAGTATATCACGCCGTTGTACTCCTTTGGTGAAAACGATCCGGGGCAGACATAAGAGCAAAGCCATGTAAAATTGGCTTTGCAGCTGCTGACGGAAAAAAGGGAGCCGGCTTATTTTTTGTCGCAAAAAATTGTATGCAGTATACAAAATTGGCTTTTCTCCTTGCTGATAAAGTCGCGGAAAGCCCCGGCAAGCTCAACGGAACATCAGAAAAATTAAACCGTGAAAGGGGTAAATCGTACATGAACCAAAAATTCGGCGCCGTCTTATCGGAGGAAGAGCTGTTAAAAAGAGCCAGCCCCGTTTGGCCGTACAAGTATTTTAAGCCGGGGCGGCCCGTGGACCCGGAAAGGGTCCGGTCGCTTTTGGAAGGCCTGGTGGACATCCATATGCACGGGGCTCCGGCGGGCGCCTGGCTCGCGGGGCGGCCGACGATTGTCAGTACCTGTGTAGAAGCGAGCGAAAACAAGATTTCCGCGCTGGTTGTGAAGGACCACAACACCATGACCAACAACCTGGCCATCGTGATTAACGATTTGCTAGCTAGGTTACAGAAAGAGCGGGAGCTTAGGGGGGAGGCGTTTGAGCCGGTGAAGGTCTATGGCGGGCTTGTGCTCAATGATCCGGTGGGCGGAATGAACATGGCGGCCGTCAAAACCGCGCTCGGGTACGGACAGTGCGTCGAGATCTGGCTCCCGTCGGTCAACAGCCGCTTCCAGCATGAGGCGATGGAGACAGCGGGCGGGATCGAAGTATCGGTAAACGGGGAGCCCACCGCGGACATGAAGAGCCTTCTCGACATACTCGCCGATTACAACGAAAACGCCGAGGGCGAACGGTGCGCCCTCGGGGCATGCCACGTGTCGAACCGGGAGAAATTCGATATCCTGCGCTACATAAAAAAACGCGGCATGGACGTCGATGTCGTCATCGACCACGTCACGCAGGAGCTGACGATCGCGACGGAGGACGAATGCCTGGAAATGCTCGAGCTTGGCGCCTATCTGCAATTCGCGGAAACAAGCTGTGTTCCCTGGCCGGGAATGCAGGATTGGATCATCAATTTCGATTATTCGTTTTACCTGCTCAAATCGCTGCTTTGGAAAAAAGGGCCGGAGCATCTGATGCTGGCGTCCGACAGCGGCCAGCCGGGCCACGAATTCGTGCCCGGCTGGAAGAGCTTCCTTCGCACCCTCCTCGCGCAGGGCATAAGCGAGGAGAATATCCGCGTTATGAGCACGGAGGTTCCAAAGCGCGTCACAGGCATCCGGTAAAACGAAGGGAGGAAGAATTTTGAGCGGAAAATTGTTTATGAAGGGAAACGAGGCGATTGGGGAATCGGCGATCCGCTCCGGCTGCATGGCATACTACGGATATCCGATCACGCCGCAAAACGAGCTGACGGCGTATATGGCGAAAAACATGCAGCGGCTCGGCCGCGTGTTTATCCAGACCGAGAGCGAAATCACGGCGATAAACGCCGTAAACGGCAGTTCGGTTGCGGGCTTCCGCGCCATGACCTCGTCGGCGGGCACGGCGATGAGCTTAAAGCAGGAGGGAATCTCCCACATGGCCTATCTTGAGATCCCGGGGGTCATTGTCGATATGATGCGCGGCGGGCCGGGCCTCGGAAACATTCTCGCCACCCAGTGCGATTACAACCAGGCCACCAAGGGCGGCGGTTCGGGCGATTACCATGTGATCGTGCTTGCACCGAACTCCGTGCAGGAGGCCGCCGACCTCACAAGGCTTGCCTTCGACCTCTCCGACAAGTACCGCAACCCCGCGATGCTGCTCGCCGACGGCACGATCGGGCAGATGATCGAGCTGGTCGAGTTTCCCGAGCCGATAGGTCCGGACGAAATCCCGGCGCGCGACTGGGCGCTGACCGGATGCGCCGGGCGGGAGGCGCGCAAGGCGGAGCCGAAAAATTCAGCCGAGGAGCTGGAAGAACATAATATCCGTCTCCAAAAGAAATATGACGAGGCCGAAAAAACGGAAAAGCGCTTTGAAGCGATCATGACCGACGACGCCGAGATCGTCATCGTCGCGTTCGGTACCCTTTCGAGGATCGCCCATGAAATGGTTTCGCAGGCGCGCGCGAAAGGCTACAAGCTCGGCCTGTTCCGGCCCATCACATTGTGGCCCTTTGCCGAGGAGGCGCTGCGCGAGTCGATCAGGCGCGCCAAAGGCGTCGTCGTGCTGGAGCATAACGCGGGCATGCTGACGAGAGATGTCCGGCTGTTCGTTCAGCACAGGTGTCCGGTCTACTATCACGGGCGCATGGGCGGCTGCATTGTCGACGAGGATATAGTCGGCGCGAAGATCAAAGGCCTTATTGACGGGAATGAAAAGGATTGGGGGGCTTTGGATGGCAGGCAAGGCTTATGGAAGACCTTCTAGCTTAAACGACAAGGTATTTACCTATTGCCCTGGCTGCGGGCATGGGATTGTGCACCGGCTGCTCGCCGAGGTCATCGACGAGCTGGGAATCCGCGAAAATACGATCGGAGTCGCGTACGTCGGCTGCGGCGGCATGATTTATGACTTTTTCGACATAGACTTTGCGTTCCCGCTGCACGGCCGCGCGCCTGCGGTCGCCACCGGCATCAAGCGGGTGCGGCCCGATAAAATCGTATTTACCTATCAGGGAGACGGCGATCTCGCGGCGATCGGCACGGCCGAAATCATCCATGCCGCCACCCGGGGAGAGAATCTTACCGTGCTGTTTGTCAACAACGGCATTTACGGCATGACGGGCGGGCAGATGGCGCCGACCACGCTGATCGGCCAGAAAACGGCCACCTCCCCCTTGGGGCGCGACGGGCATTATCACGGGCAGCCCATCCGCATGTCGGAAATGATTGCGCAGCTTAATGGGGTGTGCTATGTCGAGCGCGTGACGATCGACAAGCCCGCGCGTATTCTCGCCGCAAAAAAAGCGATTGCAAAAGGGTTTCAAAACCAGATCGAAAACAAAGGCTTCTCTCTGATCGAAGTGGTCTCGCCCTGCCCGATCGGCTGGGGCCTCCCGCCAGACGACGCGTACAGGCGCATTGCCGACGAGGTGCTTCCGTTTTATCGGCTGGGCGTTTACAAGGATACGGACGGAAGGGAGTGATGCGCGATGAGCAGATTCAGAGTGGTATTTTTGGATAAACTGCTGCCCCTGACCCATTACGAGACCGACATATTGGAGGCGGTCGGCGCAAGGGTGGAGCAGATTCCCTGCTCGACGGCGGAAGAGATCCGTATCGCCGCCGCCGACGCGGACGCCGTTATGACGATCGGAGTGAAGCTCAACAGAGAGGCGCTCGACGCGCTCGAAAAATGTAGGGTCATCGGCCGTTACGGGGTCGGGCTCGACAACATCGACCTGGAAGCCGCCACCGAAAAAGGCATCGTCGTCACCTACGTCCCGGTTTATTGCCAGGAGGAGGTCGCCGTTTTGGCGCTGACGCTGATGCTTGCCTGCGAGCGCCGGCTGCTGATCGCCGACCGCGTTGTCAAAAGCGGCAACTGGAAATCGTCGGTGGCGGCGGTCAGCGGCGCCCGCAGCCCGAGGGGTAAAACCTTCGGCCTTGTCGGATTCGGTTCCATAGCCCGCCAGGTGGTGCCCCTTGTCAAACCGCTGGGCGTAAAAGTGATCGCGTACGACCCGTATATTAGTCCCGACTTCTGCAGGGAGCTGGGCGTTGAATCCGCAGAGCTTTATGAGCTTTTAAGGTCGTCCGATTATGTCTCGCTGCATGTGCCGCTCATGCCCTCGACCCGCCACATGATCGGCAAGGAGCAGCTCGATATGATGAAAAGCGACGCGATCCTCATCAATACCGGACGCGGAGCGCTTGTCGACCAAAGGGCGCTTTGTGAGGCGCTGAAAGACAAAAAAATCGCCGCCGCGGGAATCGATGTGCTGGAAACGGAGCCGCCCGATCCCGGCGATCCGATTTTCACGCTGGACAACGTGATCACGAGCGGGCACATCGGGGCCGCCACGGAGGAGGCGCTCGTCCGGCTGCGGCAGAAAGTCGCGCAGGGCGTTGCCGACGTGCTTTGCGGCAAATGGCCGGAGGTGCTCGGAAATCCGGCCGTGAAAGATAAACTGACGCTTAAAGATTAAGGGGGAGGCAAAATGGACACAGTCCGGTCTTTTTCAGACCTTGAGGCGCTGGCGCTGTCGGCGGATAAACAGACAGTGGCGCTCGCCGCCGCCCACAGCGAGGAGGCGCTGCTGGCTATAGACTGCGCGCGTAAGAGGGGAATCGTCGACGCGATATTGGTGGGAGACAAGGCGCAGATCGAAGCGCATGCGGAAAAAAACGGGATCGAACCGGGTGACTATGAGATCGTCGACGTGCCCGACGGGGCAAAAGCGGCGGTAAAAGCCGTCGAGCTGGTCCGCGAGGGGCGCGCGCAGCTTCTGATGAAGGGGCTTGTCGAAACGGGCGACTTCTTAAGGGCGGTCCTTGACGGCGCGAACGGGCTCAGGACAAAACAGAGGCTTTGCTCCGTCGTGGCGCTCGAGTGCAGGGCGATCGGCCGCGTGGTGGTGCTGGCCGATGTGGGGACCAATATCGCGCCGACGGTGGAGGAGAAGGCGAGCATCCTCGAAAGCTGCTTTGCCGTGTCGCGCGCCGTCGGTGTGGAGAATCCGAAGGCCGCGGTGCTCTGTGCGCAGGAAAAGGTGCAGCGCGAGGCGATGCCGGTAACAGCGGAAGCGGCTTTGCTCTCCAAAATGTCGGAACGCGGCCAGATCGCCGGCGGCATTGTGGAGGGCCCGATCTCGATGGATATCGCCGTAAGCCGGCACGCGTCCGATATCAAAAAATTCTCGGGGAAAATCCGGGGTGACGCCGATATTCTGCTCGTCCCGGATTTACAGGCGGGAAACATCCTTGTAAAGGGCCTTATGTATTTAAGCGGGGATGTGCGCGTCGCCGGCGTCGGCATGGGCGCTAAAGTCCCGCTGATACTCACCTCCCGCGGCGACGACCACGACACGAAATATCACTCCATTGTGCTGGCGGTTTTGATCAGCCGGCCCGGAGGCTGAGGGAGGGAAAAGTTTGAAAGAATTCAAACTTCAAGATCTACGTCTAAGCGGGCGGGCGCAGCATATGCACAATATGACCATTCCTTTTTCATGGTCGTTTTGTGCCAAAAAGCGCAGCGGAAAGGAATGGTCATATCTATGGGACGCCGGAATGTGACGCTTTTTTTAGACGGCGGCACGCTCGTCGCGGCATATGAGAAGGCGGGCGAGACGACAAATGTGAGCCTTGGCTTCGAGTCGGGCGGGGATATGCAAATTCAGGCAAAAGCCGTCGCCGACGCGCTCGGCGTCGAAAAGGCGGACTTTGTGATCTGTCCGGGCGGGCTTTTAAAACCTCTTGCGCCGGGTACATATGAAATCTGCGAATCAGCCTCAGCGGATCTGTCCGCCGATAGGTACGGATATCATCCGTATAACCGGCTCGCGCTTTTATGCCGGGATTTAGCGCGTCTGCTTTGCGCCGTCGCTTTGATGCACAACCCGCTTTCCAGCGATTCCATGCTGCCGCTCGACCGGTTTTCGAGCATGGCCCGCGTGAAAAAGCAAAGCCGCTACTACGCGTGCGAGCACGACGCCCTGATCTGGCAGACGGCGCGAAAAAGCGGCAGGCGATACGACGAAATGCGCGCGATTGTGGCAATCGTCGACAATACTGTTTCGATAGGGGCGCACGACAGATGCCGGTGCCTCGACGCAAACGACGTGTTCGGCGCCGAAGGCCCCATGGGGTTTACGAGCTCCGGCGACCTGCCGGTGGCGAAGCTTGCCGCTCTGTTCATGAAGGGGAAGGCGGACCTTGCGCAAATGCGCGACCGGCTGATGAACCGGTCGGGCGTACTGGCTTATCTCGGCACGGACAGCCCGGAGGAATTGGACGATATGGTCGGCAGCGGCGATGAGCAGGCGATTTTGATCGCCGATGCGCTGGCCTTCCAGACGGCGAAATGGATTGGCAGCGGCGCGCTTTTGTTAAAGGGCGAGGTGGATGCGATCATCCTGTCGGGAAAAGGTGTGCGCAGCGAGGCGTTTGCCGGGCGCATTAAAAAGCTGGCCGGGCCGATCGCGCCGATTGTCCTTGAGGAAAAACCCGATCTGGCCGGATATCTCGGCTATGTCGCCGGAGCCGCCGGCACGCCGGTCTTCCCGGTGCGCCGATACTGACGGAGGTGGCGAAGTGAAATTCCTGTGCATAAACCCCGGCTCGACGTCGACGAGAATCGCGGTGTTTACCGGCGATCACGCCGACTGGAGCATGAACGTAAAGCATAAAAACGAGGAACTGGAGAAATTCGAGCGCATCCAGGATCAGCTGGATTATAGGTTTTCGCTGATCTCGGACGCTTTGAAGGAAAACGGCGTTGACCTGCACGCCTTAAGCGCCGTGGCCGGGCGGGGGGGCGCCCTGCGCCCCATCGAGGGGGGCGTGTACGCGATCAGCGAGGCCATGCTCGCCGATTGCCGCAGCGGCGCTTACGCCGAGCACCCCTCCAATCTGGGCTGCCAGCTTGCCCTTATGTTTTCGCAGCCGCTCGGCATCCCGGCTTTTGTGGTCGACCCGCCCCTGATCGACGAATTTGAGGAGGTTTCGCGGATCACCGGCCTGCCCGAGCTGAAGCGCACGAGCGCCTTTCACCCGCTAAACCAAAAAGCGGTGGCGGACCTTGCAGCCGGAAAGCTCGGGAAAAGGACCGAAGAGCTGAACATTGTCACGGTCCATATGGGCAGCGGCATCTCGGTGACCTCGCACAAAAAAGGCAGATGTATAGACAACAATTACGGCTCGGGCGGCGACGGCCCGTTTTCTCCCGAGCGGTGCGGCAGGCTGCCGGCGCTGGCGCTCCTGGAAGAAATCGCTTCCGAAGACGATCCGGACGAAGCGGCCTGGAAGAAATCCTTCTCCAAAAAAAGCGGCATCGTTTCCTATCTCGGGACGAACGATGTGCCCGAGCTCGAAGAGCGCGTGGCGCGGGGAGACGGATATGCAAAGGATGTGCTTGACGCGATGGCGCATCTGATTGCGAAGGAGGTCGCCGCGTACTGCGCGGCCATGGGCTTTCAGGTAGACGCCGTCGGCATCACCGGCGCGATCGCGCGAAGCGATTATATTGTGGGGCGACTGACGGGAGAAATAAGCTTTATCGCCCCTACGTATGTTTTCCCCGGCGAATTTGAGATGGAAGCGCTGGCAAAGGGCGCGTTCAAAGCACTCACGGGAGAGGTGCAGGTAAAAACTTATTGACGGAAAGGAGGAAATCGCCGTGAAAGTAAAAGAAAAGGTGCTGTTTGCCGGATTCGGAGGCCAGGGAATACTCGCGGCAGGCAAAATATTTGCCGAAACCTGCATCGATGCGGGGCTGAACGCTTCGTGGCTTCCGTCCTATGGCCCGGAGATGCGGGGGGGCACCTGCAACTGCCAGGTGGTGGTTTCGGACGAAAGAATCTTAAGTCCGATTTTTACCCGCCCGACCGGCGCGATCATCATGAATCAGGCGTCGATGGATAAATTTGCGGAAAAAATGGACGAATCGGAAATGGTTGTGGTCAATAAAAGCCTTGTCGGGCTTGACGATCAGACGCGAAAACTGTTGAAAAACGTCCGGCTAGTGGAGGTCGACGCGACGAACGCAGCACTTGAGATCGGCTCGGTGCAGTGCGCGAACATGGTGGCGCTGGGCGCGTACGCAAAGCACAGCGGTGCGCTTGACTTAGACCTGATAAGAAAAAGCGTCGAGCATAAATTCAGTAAGAAGCCCGCCGTGCTCCAGATGAACTTAAAGGCGCTCAAACGGGGCTATGAGATGGCCTGACGATTATCATGCTCCGGCTAAGGAGGGAGAAAAATGTCTTATTCGGTAGTGAACCCGAAATACTGCAAAGGCTGCCTTCGGTGCGTGGGCGTCTGTCCCAAAAAATGTCTTGCGCTGTCGGGAAGCACCAATTCCGCCGGCTACGACTATGTGGAGTTCAAAAAGGGCGCCGAATCGGACTGCACCGGCTGCGCCGTGTGCAGACTTGTTTGCCCCGACGTTGCGATTACGGTTTATAAGAATGAAACGGTGGAGTCCGCTTAGACTGCCAATGGCACGCGGTTACCGTATGAAAGGAAGAAAGATATGAAAAAGCTGATGGTAAGTTCTCTCGCCCTTGCGCTGATAGTCAACATCCTCGCGGGCTGCGGCAACTCTGACTCTGCAGCGCCTTCCTCCGGCACCACGGGAAATACCGCCGAAACATCGAAGCCTCCGGCACAAAAACAAGTCTGGAAAGTCTCCCTTATGGGCAGCGAAACCCATCCGGCAACCCAAGGCTTTGCGATCTTTAAAGAGGAATTGGAAAAACGCGTCGGCGATCTGGTCGAGGTCCAGCTTTTCCCCAACGGCCAGCTGGGCACGAGCCCGGATCAGACGATCAGCGGCATGCAAAACGGTATCGTCCAGTTCAGCGATATCGCGCTGGGCAATGTGGCGGAGTTCAGCAAGGCGTTTGTCCCGGTCGACGTCCCTTATCTGTTTTTAGACCGAGACACGGCGTTTGAAGTGATGGACGGCGAGGCGGGGAAAAAAATGGCCGAGCGCTATGAGGAGGACACCGGCGTAAAGCTGCTCGGCGTGTTTGACTACGGCTTCCGCGTGGTTACAAACAGCAGGCGCGCGATCGCGCAGCCGGCGGATATGAAAGGCTTGAAGATCCGGACGCTGAGTAACCCGATCCATATGGAGGCCTTTAAGGCGTTCGGGGCAAATCCGACCACAATGGCCTACAGCGAGCTTTTTACCGGCATGCAGCAGGGCACGATCGACGGCCAGGAAAACCCCGTCAGCACGATCTGGGACGCCAAGTTCTACGAGGTGCAGCAATACCTGTCGCTGACCGACCATGTCTACGGCTTTCTCGGGATGCATATGAGCGCGGAGCTCTACAACCAGCAGACCGACGAAGTGAAAAAAGAGGTCGACGAGGCCGCGGCGATCGCAGTCGAAAAGCAGAGGGAAATCTGTAAGCAGGCGAATGAGGAGGCGCTCCAGCACATCAGGGACAGCGGCAAGACCGAAATAAACGAGCTCACCGAAGAGCAGAAGCTTCAGTTTCGTCAATTGACGGAATCGGCCAAAGAAGCCGCCGCCGAAACGGCCGGCGCGGACTATATGCAAATGGTGACAGACGAGGTTTCGAAGCTGGAAGCCTCTAAATAACTTCAGACCCGATGCGGCGGGGCACGTCGTATTTGCGGCAACCCGGTCGGTTTTAGAGCGTGTCCCGCCTGAAAGGAGATTTGCCATGAATGCAATGCGCTGGCTCAACCAGCACATAGAAGAGGTTCTGATAACCGTTACGACAAGCGTTATGACTGTTTTGTTGTTTTTGCAGATCCTGTTCCGCTTTGCCATCAATCTTCCCCTGGCGTGGACGGAAGAGGTTTCCCTGTACATGCTCGTCTGGCTCTGCTATTTCGGCGGAAGCCTTGCCGTCAGAAAACGCAGGCATCTGCGTATGGAGATCATTACGCACTTTATGAACGATAAATGGCGCAAAATCTTTGACATCGTTTCAAACGTGTTTTTCCTTCTGTTCGCCTGCTTTGTATTGTATTACACGACAAAGCTGACAATCGACATCGGCGTGCGCAAATCGACCACGGCGGTGCTTCACATTGCAAAATGGATTCCGTATATGGGAGTGCCCGCTTCGTTCATTTTGATCGCCGTTCGTTTGCTGCAGGATTTTGCGCTGTGCTTTCAGGAGCTGGAAGAGCTCAAAGGCTCCGCCGGCAAGCCGACCGCCCAGGGATAAGGAGGACGACGAAATGGAAGTTGGCATCTTGATGGGCAGCTTTGTCTTATTGCTGTGTCTGAGCGTCCCGATTGCGATTTCGATCGGTTTTGCGATTATTATCCTTTTGCTCATAAACCCGGTGACGAATTTTGCCATGCTCGGCCAGTCCATGATCACAAGCCTGATCAATTTCCCGCTGATGGCGGTGCCGTTTTTCATGCTCACCGGCTCGGTCATGGAGGTGGGCGGGCTTTCCAAGCGGCTTGTGGCCGTCGGCGAAGCGCTTGTCGGAAATCTGACGGGCGGCTTCGGTATCGTCACCATCATCACCTGCCTGTTCTTTGGAGCGATATCCGGTTCGGCGCCGGCAACGGTCGCCGCTATCGGCACGATTATGATCCCGGCAATGGTTCATAACAACTATTCGAAAGAATATGCCACCGGCCTTGCGGCCACGGCGGGCGGCCTCGGCGTCATCATCCCGCCGAGCATTCCGTTCGTGCTCTATGGATTGTCCACCAATACCTCGATCGGCGACCTGTTTATTGCGGGCATCATTCCGGGCATGATTATCGGCCTTTTGCTGATTATCGTTTCCGTGGTGATTTCCAGACGGCGCGGGTATCAGGGAAACGGCAGGAAATTCAGCGCGAAGCGGCTGGGGCTGGCCGTCTGGGACGCAAAATGGGCGCTCCTGGTTCCGGTTATCATTCTGGGCGGCATTTACGGCGGCATTTTTACGCCGACCGAAGCGGCCGTCGCGGGGGTCGTATACGGCATTATCGTCGGTATCTTTGGCTATAAGGAGCTTAAATGGAGAGATCTGCCGCGCATATTCATTGAAAACGGCGTTCTTGTCGGCTCGGTCGTCATCACCATTGCGACGGCAACGGCGCTGGGCACCATTTTCTCCATGCTTCAGGTTCCGGCGCAGATCGGCGCGGCGATTTCCGCCTTTTCCTCCAACAAATATGTCATTTTGCTCGTCATCAATGTTTTCCTACTTTTTGTCGGCATGTGCATGGATACCGCGGCGGCGATCCTGATCCTCTCGCCTATACTGGCGGCGGTGCTGGCTCCGCTCGGCATCGACCCGATCCATTTCGGCGTCATTATGGTCGTAAACCTGGCCATCGGTTTTGTAACTCCCCCCGTGGCCATCAATCTGTTTGTCGCCTCGGGAATTTCCGGCGTGCCGGTCAACAGGATCGCCAAAGAAGCGATCCCGTTTATCGTCGCGTTTCTCATCGGGCTT
The DNA here is from genome assembly GCA_002423435.1 of Clostridiales bacterium UBA6114. Taxonomy (GTDB): domain Bacteria; phylum Bacillota; class Clostridia; order Oscillospirales; family Butyricicoccaceae; genus UBA6114. The sequence goes on along the minus strand of DIWE01000028.1, from coordinate 5,731 downwards.
GCATTCCTTGTGATTTTCCCGCAGATTTCGCTGGTACTGCCGCAGCTTTTGTCGAAATAGCGGGTTTAAGGGAGGTGCGGCGGAATGGATAAACAAAAAACGGTCGCCTTTGCGACGGTCGGCCACACGCCGAGAGACGACATTGTCCCCGAGCTCAGAAAGCTGATCCGGCCGGATATCAAAATCGCGCAGTTCGGCGCGACGGACGCGTTTTCGCCCGAGGAGGCGCTTTCGCTCTTTGCGCCCGAGGGCGGGGAAGCGACGGTGGTTTCGCGGCTGCGCGACGGCCGGATGGGTGCCTTTTCGGCTGCAAAAGCGATGCCGCTTTTGCAGAGGTGTATCGACGGCGCCTGCAGAAACGGGGCGGATATCGTGGCGGTACTCTGCACCGGCCGGTTTTGCGGGCTTTGCTGCCCCGTCCCGCTGATTTTGCCCTTTGATCTGCTGCACGGCGCGGTCAGGGCGTTAAATGCCGGACTGCGCGTCGGCGCGCTGTTCCCGTTTCAGTCCCACGCGCCGGCAATGGCCGAATGGTGGCGGGAATACGGGGTGGAGCCCGATTATTTGTGTGCAGCGCCGAACGAGCCGCTCGACCTTGGCGCGATTGCCGCAAGGTTTTCTTCGGCCGGCCTTATGGTGCTCGACTGTATCGGCTATAACGGGCAAGTCAGGGATCGGCTTGCGGAATGTCTGGGAATCCCCGTCGTCTGGCCCCGCGCGCTCATCGCGGATATGGTCAACAGTCTGCTGATGTGAAAGGGCCATGTAAACGACTGATTGCCTCGGAGGATTTGATATGCTGACGGGACTTATATCCGAAATCACGAGCTTTTCCACAATGGACGGACCGGGAATACGGACGACCGTTTTTCTGAAGGGCTGCCCGCTCCGGTGCAAATGGTGCTCAAACCCGGAAACCTGGGAGAAAAAGAGGGCGCTTTACTATATTCCGAAAAAATGCGGGGGCTGCGGAAAATGCGAAGCGGCCTGTCCCCGCCGGGCGATCGGCCCGCGCCGGGCCTACCCGACCCGAATCGACCGGAAAAAGTGCGATCTGTGCTTTCGGTGCGTCGAGGTATGCCCCTGCCGCGCGCTGAAAATTTCCGGCAGGGAATATTCCGTCGGCGAGCTTCTTTCCTTCCTGGAAAGGGAAAAGGTTTTTTACGGGAAAGAGGGCGGCGTCACCATAAGCGGCGGCGAGCCGCTCGCGCAAAGCCGGTTCGTGCTGGAGGTGTTCAAGGGCTGCAGGGAGAGGGGCATATCGACGGTCCTCGACACAAGCGGCTGCGGCGATACCGACGGCTTAACGGAAATCCTGCGGTATACGGACCTGGTGCTGCTGGACCTTAAGCTGATGGACGAAAAGCTGCATAAAAAGTGGACCGGGGCTTCAAACGGGTTGATCCTCCGAAACGCCGCCGTCGCCGCATCGTCCGTCCCGGTGAGAATATCGCTGCCGCTGATACGCGGCGTCAACGACTCGGAGCCAAATCTCAGGGCGACGGCGGAATTCGCCGCGTCAATCGGCGTAAAAAACATCGATATAGAGCCGCTTCACACGCTCGGAGCCGGCAAGTACAGATATCTCGGCATGCGTTCGCCCTATGGCGCTTTCTTAAGGCCCGAACAGGCCGACCTTAACAGAGCGGCCGGCGTTATGAGAAGCTATGGTCTGGAGGTTTCCCTGGGGCGAATGATGTAGAAATGAAAATTATGGGAGAGAATGAGATGGCAGATCTTAGAACAAATTTTTGCGGCATGGAGGTCAAAAATCCCGTGGGCGTGTCGTCCTGCGATTTTGGAGGGAGCGAGCGCCTTGCAAAGCGAGTGATCGAACAGGGGATCGGCTGGCTCACATCCAAAACCGTACATAAGATCGACGGGCCGCACCGCTGGCCGAGGCCGTATTTTTATTCGCTGAAGCAGTTCGGGCCGGAGCTTAAGGACGCCTGGGTGTGTTCCCAGATGTTCCACAGCATGCCCTATGACGAATGGCTGGAAACGGAAGGGCCAAAGACGCTCAAAATCTGCCGCGACAACGACGTGCTTTTCATACCCAGCGTCGCGGGCATCGGAGAGGACCCGGACACCTGGGCGCCGCTTTGCAGGGATATGGAGAACCTGGGCGCCGACATGATCGAGCTGGACACCGGCGGCCCCCACGCCACCTTCGGCGCGGTGCCCGAGCAGGCGGATGTGGGGGCGCCGCTGGCAATGGACCCGGAGAAGGCGTACAGGGTGACAAAGGCGTGCGCGGACGCCGTCAAAATCCCCATTATATTCAAAGCGACCCCGCAGTGCGTGAATCAGGCCGCCCTTTCCATCGCGGTGAAGAAGGCGGGCGCCAAAGGCATCACGGCGAACAACGCCTTTTACGGCACCTGGATCGACCATGAGACGGGGACGTTTTACGGAGGACCGTACGCGGTCGGCGGGCTGATCGGCCGCCCATGGCAGCTTTTTTCGCTGGCGAAGCTTCTGGAGACGACCGCCACCCTCAAGGGCTTCCCGGTCTGCGGCGTGGGCGGCATATTCACATGGGACGACTGCGTCAGGTACCTGATGGGCGGCGCGGCCATCACCGGACTGTGTTCGGCGGTGTACACAAGAGGCGTCGGCGTATTAAACGACTGCATCCGGGGTATGGACGCCTTCATGGACCGAAAGGGCTATAAAAGCATTTCCGATTTTCAGGGCTGCGCCGTCGACGACTTCAGGTATGTCCGCGATTGGCCCCGGGAAAAACGGATGGCAAAGCTGACTCCGATACTGCCCAAATTCGACAGCGAAAACTGCACCAGGTGCGGCGTCTGTGAAAAGCTGTGCGCCTATGGCGCTATTTCCATGACGGAGGACGGCCCTGTCGCGGACGACAGGGCGTGTATGGGCTGCGGCTGGTGCATGGGCCACTGTCCCGCAAAGGAGCAGGTGATAACCATGGTCCGGAGGGACACGGGCAAGGCTGTGTGGACGGGCAGAGGTACGCACGAGGCGTGGTGCCGGGAATGAGCGAAGCCGCCGCGCGATTTTAAGCATAAGAGGTGATTTTATGAGGACTGCGGCGAAGGAGTTCGTCAAAAGGGAGGTCGCGGGCGCGCCCTCCACCCGGAGGGTCGGGCTCAGATACCGTGAGCTTTTGAGCAAGGAAGCGTATATCGATTCCGAGAGATGCGTTTTGTATACCGATTATATGAAGGACCACTGGAACGAGCCTGTGTATGTCCGCGCCGGCGGGGCGTTTAAGCACATACTCTCAAACCTGACGCCCGTAATCTGGGAAAGCGAGCTGATCGTCGGCAGCCAGTCCCGTTATTTTCTGGGCACCCAGGTATACCCCGAATACGAGGCGTGGATGCTCGAGGGCTTCAAGAAGATCAGGCGTGAAGAGGAACGGTATATGGAGGGCAGCCTCCGGGAAAAAGAGGGCGAGCGCCTCGGCATCTACCGGATTTATCCGGAGGACAGCAAAAGGATTCTTGAGACGGCCGCGTTTTGGGAAGGGAAGGATTGGCGTTCCCGGTCGGAGAGCTATCTGAGGGAGACCATGGACGATTACGCCGTGGTCGAAAAATGGATGGAGCAGCTCGTTTTTCTCCGCTTTATGTTTGACGTGCCCGAGGGCAGGGTGATCGTCGATTACCAGAAGATGATAGACCTGGGGGCCGAAGGCCTTATCGACATCTGTAAAGCACGCATGAAAAAGCTCGACATTGGAAGGGGAAAAAAGGAGCTCGACCGGTATCATTTCTACAAGGGCACCATTCTGGCGCTCGAGGGCCTGATCGTTTATGCCGGCCGCTATGCCGGAAAAGCCGAGGAGGAAGCGAAGCGATGCGGCGACGAGGCCCGGCGCGGGGAGCTTTTGGAGATTGCCCGGATTTGCCGCAAGGTGCCCGCAAAGCCGGCGGAAACATTCAGGGAGGCGATCCAGTCGTTCTGGTTTACCCACCTCTGCCTGTTTCTCGAGCTCAACGGCAGGGGCATGTCGCCCGGGCGTTTCGACCAGTACATGTACCGGCCGTATCTGAAAGAGAAGGCCGACGGCGGCATCACCGACGGCGAGGTCCTCGAATATCTGGAGCTTATGCGCATCAAGTGCACGGAGCTCACCCGTTCGCACGCAACCTTTACCGAGTCCTACCTCGGCGGGAGCATCTATCAGAACATGACGCTGGGCGGTGTCGACCGATACGGACGGCCGTGCGAAAACGAGCTTTCGAGCCTCGTGCTCAAGGCGGGGATCAACGTAAAGACCTGGCAGCCGACGATTTCCGTCCGCTGGCGGGAGGATATGTCCGAAAGATTCAAAAACGACATCGTCGAATGCATCAAGGCCGGCTCGGGCTATCCGGCGCTGTTCGGCGACGGCCTGGGCACGGAGCGTTTTTTGAAGAATACCGGTGCGAACCTGGAGGACGCGCGGGACTGGGCGCCGTGCGGCTGCGTGGATATGCAGCTCTGCGGCAAACGGATGCCGATGTACGCGGTGCCTCACACCAATAACCTGAAGATCCTTGAGCTCGTTATGAACAACGGCGTAAATCCGGTGACCGGCGACAGGCTGACGGAGCCCGCCATCGATTTCAGGAAGGCGTCCTTCGACGAGATTGTCGCCGAATACGACCGGGTGACGAACCTTGTCGTAAAGCGCGAGGAGGAATACTGGAATGTCATCATGACGGTCCACAACGACCTCGGCCTGGTGCACCCCGTCATGTCGGCGCTGTTGGACGACTGCCTGGAAAAGGGGGAGCACGCCTATGAAGGCGGCTGCCGCTACAGCGACCCGGCCTACGTCATCTGCTGCGGGATGGTGAACGTGGCCAACAGCCTGGCCGCTCTGAAAAAGCTTGTCTTTGACGAGAAAAGGTACACCGTGAACGAAGTAGTACGGGCGATCAAAAACGACTACGCGGGCTGTGACGAGCTGCGCAGGGCCATGCTTGACGCGCCCAAATACGGAAACGACGACGATTACGTAGACGATATACTGGTTTCGCTCTACGACATGTGGGCCGACGCGGCGGCCCAGTGCAAAAACTGGGTCGGGGAAAGGTGGCAGCCGAGCACCCTTTCCGTCACCACACAGGTACTACACGGCAAGGCGTGCGGCGCGAGCCCGGACGGGCGCAGGGCAAAGGAGCCGCTGTCGGACGGCGCTTTGTCCGCGTCCCCCGGCACCGATGAAAACGGGCCGACCAGCCTTATAAGGTCCGCGACAAAGGTTCACGCGCTGAAGCTGCAGTCCACGCTGTTCAATATGAAATTCCATCCCTCCGCCATCGCGGGCCAGATCGGCGCCGATAAGTTCATCGGTTTAAACGACGCCTACTTTAGGCTCGGCGGCTATCAGATCCAATACAACATTGTCGACAGCAATATGCTCCGGGACGCGCAGAAGCATCCGGAAAGCTACAGCGACCTGATGGTGCGTGTCGCCGGGTTCACCGCGAAATTCATCGACCTCGGCCCGGACGTGCAGCGCCAGATCATCGAAAGAACACAGTTTGACGAGGTATAGGTCGGGACTTTACAAGGGGCGTTGCGAAATGCATGTCTATGTATTTCGTGACGCCCCCTCGCGCTTTATGATATAATAACCGCAGAGCGGCTATTATATTAATTTTGTGTCCCTTCGGCTCGCCGCTTACGCGGCAACCGCAGAAGATGGACAATATATCATAGCTGCTTTACGGCTATGATATACTGAGGCTGTCGAAAAACTCGACAG
>DIWE01000039.1 GCA_002423435.1 Clostridiales bacterium UBA6114 | reverse complement strand
CCGCCGACCATGATCGCCGGCACGTCCAGGCGCGCCGCGGCCATCATCATGCCGGGGATGATCTTGTCGCAGCACGGCACGAGCACGAGGGCGTCGAAGGCGTGCGCCATGGTCATCGACTCGACCGTGTCGGCGATGATCTCGCGGCTGGGCAGCGAGTAGTGCATGCCGATGTGGCCCATCGCGATGCCGTCGCAGACGCCCATCACGCCGAACTCGAACGGGGTGCCGCCGGCGCTGCGCACGCCGGCCTTGACCGCCTCGGCCAGCTTGTCGAGGTGGATATGCCCCGGCACGATCTCGCTGTACGCGGACGCGATCCCGACGAGAGGCCTTGACATCTCCTCCTCGGTCAGGCCGAGCGCGTAAAAAAGGGAGCGATGCGGAGCGCTGACCGTCCCGCGCAGCACCTTATGGCTTTTTAATTTCATTGACTCGACACTCCTTTAAGGCTGCATGACAGCGCCCCGTTATTTTTTGAGCCAGCTCATCATTTTCCGAAGCTCGGCGCCGACGGTCTCGACCGGGTGGGCCGCCTCTACCCTGCGCATCGCTAGGAAGTTCGCGCGGCCCGCGGCGCGGTTTTCCCCGATCCATTTGGCCGCGAAGGTCCCGTTCTGGATCTCCTTCAACACCTTTTTCATTTCCCCGCGCGTGCCCTCCGTGACGATGCGGCTTCCGGTCACGTAGTCGCCGTACTCGGCCGTGTCGCTGATCGAATAGCGCATCATCGCGAAGCCGCCGCTGTTTATCAGGTCGACGATCAGCTTCATTTCGTGGACGCATTCGAAATACGCCATTTCGGGCGCGTAGCCCGCCTCGACAAGCGTTTCGAAGCCCGCCTTCATGAGCTCGGTCACGCCGCCGCACAATACGGCCTGCTCGCCGAACAGGTCGGTTTCCGTCTCCTCCTTGAAGGTCGTTTCGATGATGCCGGCGCGGCCCGCGCCGATGGATCCGGCATACGCGAGCGCGTAATCGGCGGCCCTGCCCGAGTAATCCTGATGGATGGCGATCAAAGACGGGACTCCCTTTCCTTCGAGATACTGGCTTCTCACGGTATGCCCCGGGCCTTTCGGCGCGACCATGATGACGTCGACGTTCTCGGGAGGAACAATCTGATTGAAATGGATGTTGAAGCCGTGGGCAAACATCAGAATGTCGCCCTCCTTCAGATTTCCCCTGATGCTCTGCTCATAGACCTCCGGCTGCACCTGGTCGGGCACGAGGATCATGATCACGTCGGCGAGGGCCGCAGCCTCGGCCGTGTCGTATACCTTAAGTCCGTCCTTTTCGGCGACGGCGCGGCGCTTCGAAGCCGGCGAAAGCCCGACGATCACGTTCTGGCCGCTTTCCTTTAAGTTCTGCGCGTGCGCATGCCCCTGGCTTCCGTAGCCGATGACCGCAATCGTTTTGCCTTTCAAAAGCGTAAAGTCGCAGTCCTTGTCATAATACATTTTTACCATTTTGTATTCCTCCCAAATTTTACAGATCTCTATTTATAATTATAAAAATTATAAGACTTGCCCGCCGAGCTCCAGGGCGGCGCCGCCCGTGCGGCACATCTCCATAATGCCGTGCGGCTGCATAAACGCGATGAACTCGTTTACCGCCTCCGTTTTTCCCGTCATTTCGATGACGGCCGCGTTTTCCGCAAGATCGATGATCCTCGCGCCGAACGGGGTGATCTTCTCCAAAAGCCCGGCGTAACAGGAATCCTCACACCGCGTCTTTAAGAGCAGAAGCTCGCGGCACACAAGCCTCTTTTCCTCGATTTCAATCGACCGCTTGACGTCTTCCAGCTTTCCCAGCTGTTTTCTGATCTGGTCGATCGTCAGCTGATCGCCCTCCGTCGAAATCGTGATGCGCGACAGGGTCGGGTTTTCCGTCTCCCCTACCGTAAGGGCCTTGATGTTGAATCCCCGCCGGGAAAACAGGTTTGTGACCCGCGTCAAAACGCCGAAATGGTTCGACACCAGCACCGATAAAATAACCGGATTCATAACGTTCCTCCCCCTCAGTCGAAAAAGATCATATCGCTCATCGTCCCGCCCGGCGGTATGATCGGATAAACGTTTTCGCACTCGCTGACAACGCATTCAACGACGCACGGCCGCTTTACGGAAAGGGCCTCCTGAAACGTTTTTTTGATCTCTTCCCTTTTTTCGATTCGCATTCCCGCCGCCCCAAACGCTTCCGCCAGCTTCACAAAATCGGTGGCGCGCCTGACCGTGGTATAGGAAAACCGTTCCGCAAAAAAGAGCTGCTGCCACTGCCGCACCATGCCGAGCGCGCCGTTGTTTATAACGAGTATCAGCACGGGTACGTTCTCCGTCACGGCGGTCGCGAGCTCGTTTAGGTTCATATGGAAGCTGCCGTCCCCCGTGATAAGAACCACCGGCCGGTCCGGATGCGCGATCTTGGCGCCGATTGCGGCGCCCAGACCGTAGCCCATCGCGCCGAGCCCCGCGGATGTGAGAAAGGAGCCGGGCCTTGTAAACTCGTAATACTGCGCGGTGAACATCTGGTGCTGGCCGACGTCGGTCACGATGATCGCGTCGTTGCCCGCGATCGACCGGACCGAGCGGATCACGTCCCTCGGCGTCAGCGCGTACGCGCCGTCCGGAGCTGGCAGAGGGTTTTGCGCCTTGTAGCGGATCAGGCTATGCACCCATTCGCTTTTTTCCTTCTGCTCCACCCGTTCCAAAAGCTGTTTCAGCACGCATTTTGCGTCCCCCGTGACCGAAAGGGTCGATACGACATTCTTGGAGATTTCCGACGGATCGATATCGATATGCAGAATCTCCGCGTTCTGGGCGAATTTCTTCCGATTTCCCGCCACCCTGTCGGAAAACCGCGAGCCGACGGCGATCAGAAGATCGCATTCGAGCGGCGCCTTGTTCGCCGCCGCCGTCCCGTGCATGCCGATCATGCCGAGGTGCAGCGGATAGTCGTAGGGTACCGCCGAGATGCCCATAAGGGTCGAGGCGATCGGCGCCTGAATGTGCCTTGAAAACCGCAGAAGCTCCTCCGACGCGCCCGAAGAGACTACGCCGCCGCCGGAATAGATAAGCGGCCGCTTTGAGCGGTTGATCGCGTCGACCGCTTTCTTAAGCTCATCCGGGTCCGGCGTGCAGGTTTCCCTCGGCCGGAACTTCTCCTCCTTTACATACTCGGTTTGCTTTGCGGTGATGTCCTTCGGAATATCGACCAGGACCGGGCCTTTTCTGCCCGAATTCGCGATGACAAAGGCTTCCTTTACGGTGTCCTGCAGCTCGTCGACGCTTTTGACAATGAAGTTGTGCTTTGTAATCGGTATGGTGATCCCGGTGATGTCGATCTCCTGGAAGCTGTCCCTGCCGATCAGATCGAGCGAGACGTTTCCCGTGATCGCGACCAGAGGAACAGAGTCGAGATACGCCGCGGCGATCCCGGTCACAAGATTCGTCGCCCCCGGCCCGGAGGTCGCGATCACGACGCCCGTCTTCCCGCTCGCGCGCGCATATCCGTCGGCCGCGTGCGTTGCACCCTGTTCGTGCGCGGTCAGCACGTGGCGTATTTCGCCCTTTTTCTCGTAAAGCGCGTCGTAGATATAGACAACCGAGCCGCCGGGAAAGCCGAAAACGGTGTCCACCCCCTGGTCGATCAGTGTTTGAATCAGAATCTGAGCTCCCGTCATTTTCATAGTCGTTTCCCCTTATTGAGATTTACGTTTTGCCTTTTCTGCCCCTTGATGCGTTATGACTCCATCGTGACCCTGTAGTTTTCCTTCTCCAGCTTTCGCACGAGCGCCTCTCCGTGCTCGATGCTCCCGACCTCGCAGGCGACGTGCAGCACTGCCTCGTTTAGCTTAAGCTCCGCTAAAAGCCTGTCGTACTGGATCATGATGATGTTTGCGTTTTCTCCCGCGATGATGCCCGAAAAGCGCTGCAGGCTGCCGGGGACGTCCGGCAGGACCGTCCGGAATTTCATCTGCCTTCCCCGCGTGATCAGCCCCTTCTCCACGATTTTGTGGATAAAGCTCACGTCGATATTGCCGCCTGACAAAACGCAGGCCACCCGTTTTCCTTGGATGTCGAGCTTGCGGTTCAATATAGCGGCGAGCGCCGCGGCCCCCGCCGGCTCAACGACCTGCTTGCACCGTTCGATCAGGAGCAAAATCGCCTCCGCGATCTGCGCGTCGGTTACGGTCACCATCTCGTCGACATATCGGTTGATCATCTCGACCGTCAGGCTGCCGGGCGCCTTGACCGCGATCCCGTCGGCGATCGTCAGCACCGAATCGGTAAAAACGCGCTCTTTTTTCCGGAAAGACCGCACGATGGCGTCCGCGCCCTGCGCCTGCACGCCGACCAGTTTGACGCGTGGGTTGATCTGTTTTACATAGTAGGCAATCCCCGCGAGCAGCCCCCCGCCGCCCGCGGGGACTACAATGACGTCGACCATCGGAACCTCCCTGAAAATTTCAATCGCGATCGTGCCCTGTCCCGCTATGACGTCGAAGTCGTCAAAGGGGTGGATAAACGCCGCGCCCGTTTCCTTCTGGATCTCCATCGCTTTTGCATAAGCGTCGTCGTAGCAGTCGCCGTCAAGGACCACCTCGGCCCCGTACCCCTCGGTCGCCGAGATTTTTGCGATCGGGGTCGCTCTCGGCATGACGATAATCGACTTTAGGTTCAGCGCACAGGCGGCAAACGCGACCCCCTGCGCGTGATTGCCCGCGCTCGACGCGATCACCGTATGCACTTCTTCGTTCTCCAGGAGCTTCGCAATCTTGTTGTAAGCGCCCCTGACCTTGAACGAGCCGGTTTTTTGCTGATTCTCGTACTTTAAGTACAGCTCCGCCCCGCTCATGTCCGAAAAGGTCTTTGACGAGCTCAAGGGAATGTGATGCAAAACTCCCTGAAGCCGCCCTGCCGCCTTCTCAATGTCTTTTACCGTCAATGAAAACCCCTCCAAGCCAGAATAAAAAGAATAAAAAAGGCCTTCGCCGATTTCTTAAATCAGGCGAAGGCCGTATGATCCTCTCTGCGTTTACCCGGGCAAAGCCCCGGGCGTGCATTCAGAGTCGATACCGTCTCGCCTCCTGCTAATTACAAGCACGACTACAAGGAGAATAATCGCAAATACGATCTTCTCCACAATAATGCCTATAATAGCTGTAAGCAAAACGGTTAAATTCAACATGTCGAACGAATAACCTCTCTTATTGCCGTAAAACGTCTTTTTCACATTATACGCGAGGCAAAATAAAATGTCAACCAAAAAATATATTAAAAAAGGCGGCTGGTAAGCCGCCTCAGCTTGTCAAAAAAGTGGTTCCGGGGATTTTTAAGGGGCCGAGGCACCTTAAATTTTGATTTGTCCGGAGGCGGACATGCACCGCCGAAGGACACTCTGGACAAAACCAAAGGTTTTGTCCGCCCCTGGGGGAGGCGGGGTCCCCAAGCGATCATGATCGCTTGGGGTGCTCCTCGAGAGGGAATGGGATTCCCTCTCGAAAGGCTGTCGACTTTATCGACAGCCTCAGGCGGCTGGTAAGCCGCCTTTTATGTCTCACTCAGCTTGCCGGCTTCACCGTTTCCCCCTGATTCAGCTTAGAGGAAACGACGCTTAAAGCCTTTTGCAACTGGATATCCTGGGCCTTTGAGAGAATTGCGAAATTTGACATATCCTTGTCCGACATCTTTACCTCGTAGTCCGGAGTTACCCCCGTCTCCGCGAGGTTTACGCCCTTCGGTGTCAAAAACATCTTGGTCGACAGATAAAGCCCCGAGCCGTCCGGCAGGCCGATCAGCTCCTGCGCATAGCATTTCCCGGTCGTCTTCGTGCCGATGATCTCGGCCTTTTCGTATTCCTGCAGCACCGCCGCAAAATATTCCGCGGCGCTGATCGAATACTCGTTTACAAGCACCGCCATCGGAATTTTGATTTCCGCCTCGTCGGACATATAATCCTGCCCCTGGCCGTTTTTATCGCGCATGGAGAACACCGTTACCTTCGGCAAAAGCATGTCGAGCGCCGGAATCATGCTCGCGGTCGAGCCTCCGTTATTGAATCTGACGTCAAATATAAGGGCCTTCGCGCCCGCCTTGATCAGGTCGTTTACCTGGGTCTTAAACTGCGCGTCGACGCCGTCGTCGAAATTCCTGATTGTGACAAGGCCGACCGAGCCATCAAGCATTTCGCCCTTTACGGCCTGTACCGCGATGTTTTCACGGGTGAGCTCGCAGGTATAGGTTTTCCCGGTCTCCGCGTTTTGCAGCTCCAGCCTGACCACCGTGCCGAGCTCGCCGCGAAGCCCCTCCAAAAGCTCGTTGCTGCTTAAGGCAGCGATGCTCTTTCCGTCGATCTTCAGGACTTCATCCAGCTTTTTGATCCCGGCCTTCTCGGCGGGCGAGCCTCCGAACACGTCGGTAACGACCAGCGTATCCGTTTCCGTGTCGAAGCTCACGGTCAGGCCGACACCCGCGTATTGGTTTTTCAGGTCCTGCTGTATCTGGGCGTATTCTTCCTTTGTCAGGTAATGCGACCACTTGTCGCCGAGCGCGTCGATATATCCTTTCATCGCGCCGTCCATCAACGCGTCCTCATCGGAATCCCCAATAAAATAAAGCTGTACATTCTCTTTTACCTTGTCAAATTTGGCATAATCGGTTTCTTTCTGCTTTAAGCTGTCAAGACGGCTGTTAAAATTCTGAAGACTCATCAAATATGCGATACTGCCCGCGGTAACGGCCGCAAGCAGCATCAGCATCAAAGCGTCAAACCAGGATAGTTTTTTCTTCATTCTTTCCCTCTTTTAACTTTTCTTAAAATAGCTCATCGGGTCTACCGGCGAACCGTTGATCCGGATCTCAAAATGGAGGTGCGGCCCGGTTGCATACCCTGTGGAGCCGACCAGCCCGATCTGCTGGCCTTTTTGCACCTTGTCCCCTTTTGAAACCGATCTTTTCGACAGATGGGCATAGAGGGTAGCTTTGCCGCCGCCATGGTCAACGATGACGTAATTCCCGTATGCCGTGTTATATTCGGAGGTGACGACCGTGCCGGTGTTCGCGGCGACCGCCTTGGCGCCCGTCGGCGCTCCGATATCCGTCCCCGTGTGGAGCTTGTTGACGTGCAGGATCGGATGATACCTCCAGCCGAAGCTCGACGTTATTTCCGAATAACCGGGGCAGGGCCAGAGAAAATCGCCTCCGACATAGGTCGTGCCCTTGGAGAGCTTCGCAAGCTCCGCCTCGATCTGCTTTTGGATCTTGTCCTCTTCTTTTTCTATCTCCGCAATATCCTGCTTATATTTCTCCTCGTTTTGCTCAAGCTCCCGCATCATCTTTTCGCTCTCGTCGTATTTTGCCTTCAGCGAAGCGCTCTTTTCGACCAGGGACGCTTTCAGCGTTTCCTGTTCTTCCTTATCCGATGAAAGCGAGGCCTTTTCCTCTTCGATCTGAGCGATGTTGTCCCTGATTTCCTGAATCAGCTTTTTATCGTAATCGACGATCTGGGAAATGATCTCAAACCGCGAAAGCATATCGGAAAAATTGTCCGTCGACAACAAAATCCCGAGGTATCCCGTTTCCCCGTTTTCGTACATCGCCCGGACCCGCTTCTTAAAAAGCTCGTACTGGGCGCTTTCCTCTTCTTCCTTTTTGGAAAGCTCTTTCTCCTTTATTTCAATCAGTCCGGAGTACTCGGTTATGAGCTCGTTCGTCGCGCCGATCTCTTCCTCCGCAACCTCTATCTGGGCGTCGAGCGCAGCCTTTCTCTCGTTTATCGTCTTCTTGTCATTTTTGATACCCTTGAGCTCGTTTTCAATGGAATCTTTCTTTTTCTCGATTTCATTGAGCCGGTTTTTGAGGGAATTCACCGATGATTGCGACGCGGCGGAGGCGCTTACGGAGAAAAGCCCGGACAAAACGGAAAAAATCATTAAACCAGCCAGGAACGCCGCCAGTATGGATGCCATCATTCGTTTTTTATTCCAGTTTTTCATCTTTTCCTCCCTGTTTTACACATTCAGGAACTTGCGTATGGCAAGCATGCTTCCGCCCGCGCCGACCACGACTCCGGCGCAAAGCAAGGTCAATACAACGGTCGGCCAGACATCCGCAAACGGAACAAGCGAAAAAATGCCGATTCCCTCGACAATCGTCTTGCCGATATACGAATAGATGCCCCATTGCAGGAAAAAACCAACCACGGCCGCCGCAATGCCGAGCAGAAAACCCTCGACCACAAACGGGGCGCGGATAAATCCGTTGGTCGCACCGACCATTTTCATAATCGCGATTTCTTCTCTTCTTGTAAATGTTGCAAGCTTTACAGTATTGGAAATGATAAATATGGAGACGGCGCCGAGCAGCATAATCAGCATGATCGAGACCGCATTTGTGACCGAGCGGACTTTCACCAGCTTGTCGGAGATATCCTTGCGGCTCGAAACGGACGCGATCTTTGGAATCTTTTTCAATGCGTCCACCGTTTCCTGGTGCAGCGCCACATCCTTCATACGGATGCGGAAGCTATGCCGCAGCGGGTTGTCTTCCTCAAGGCCGCTGACGAGCGACGCGTCCTCGCCGAGCTGCTTCTTAAAATCCTGGAGCGCCTGCTCTTTCGATACAAACTCCGCGCTGTCGACGTTTGCGATCGCAGTGATCTCGGATTTTACCGCGCGGGCATCTTCAAGCGAAAGCGCCTCGTCTATGTACACCGTAATCTCGCTTTCCGCTTCAACGTCGGCGATCATCCGGTCGACGTTGAACGCAATCAGCGAAAAGCTGCCCGTGATGATGAGGCACGCCGCGATAACGCCGACGGCGGCGAAGCTCATAAACCCGTGCGAGAAAATGCTCCTGATTCCCTGTTGGAGAAAATATTTAAAGTCTAACCGTTTCATTCTGATAATATCCGCCCATCCTGTCGCTGATGATCATGCCCCCGTCCAGGGCGACGACCCTTTTGGAAAACCGGTTGACCAGTTCTTTTTCATGAGTCACCACCAAAACCGTCGTCCCGAGGGCATTGATCCGTTCGAGAAGCATCATGATTTCAAGAGACCGCGACGGATCCAGGTTTCCGGTGGGCTCGTCCGCAATAATCAGGGAAGGGTTGTTGACAAGCGCGCGCGCAATCGCCACCCGTTGCTGCTCGCCTCCGGCGAGCTCGTCCGGGCAGCGTCTGGCCTTGTGCAGAAGTCCTACAAGATCGAGCATATAGGGCACCCTTTTTTTGATGGTGCGCGGAGACGCGCCGACGGCGCGCATGGCAAAGGCCACGTTCTCATAGACGCTTTTTTTGTCGATCAGCCTGAAATCCTGAAAGACCACTCCGAGCGTCCGCCTTAAATAGGGAACCTCGGCGGAGCGGATGCCGTTGATGTTGTAGTTGTTGACAACGACTCTCCCCGCACTCGGCCGGATCTCGGCGGTCAGCATTTTTGTGACGGTCGATTTCCCCGAGCCGGACGGCCCGACCAGAAACACAAACTCCCCGTCGTCGACCCGAAGCGTCAACCCTCTTAACGCTTTCGTACCGTTGTCGTAAGTTTTATGAACATCAATCAGCCGTACCATCCATGACCTCCCTGAAACCGGAAAACATCCCCGTCAGTTTTTGCTTTCTCTTGACATCAGGTATTTTTTAACCATAAGCGCCACCTTGAAGACAATCGCATGGTCAAACTCACGCAGATCGAGCCCCGTGAGCTTTTTAATCTTTTCGAGCCTGTAGACAAGTGTATTCCTGTGGACAAACAGCTTTCTCGACGTCTCGGACACGTTTAAGCTGTTCTCAAAAAACTTCTGAATGGTAAAAAGGGTTTCGTGATCGAGAGAATCGATCGATTCCTTCCTGAATACCTCGGATAAAAACATCTCGCAGAGCGTTGTCGGCAGCTGATAGATCAATCTTCCAACGCCGAGGTTTTCAAAGCTGATAATGGATTTCTCGCTGTCGAAGACGCGGCCGACATCGATCGCGACCTGCGCTTCCTTAAACGATTTCGCGATATCCTTGAGCTGGCTCACGACCGTGCCGATGCCGATGGCCGCGCTGATCATCAGCTCGGAGTTAAGTGCGTCCTCGATCGACTTTGCAATCCGATAAAGCTCCTTTGTCTCGATGTTTGGGCGCACTTCCTTGACAAGCACGATATCCGTCTCGTTGATATTGACGACAAAATCCTTCTGCTTGTCCGGAAACAGGCCCGAGATCACATCCATCGCGGCGATGTCCACATTGCTCGTCTGCCTGACAAAAAAAACAACCCTCGGCACGTCTCCGCCGAAATGGAGCTCCCGTGACTTGATGTATATATCCCCGGGCAGGATGTTGTCGAGAATGATGTTTTTGATAAAGGTAAACTTGTCGTGTTTTTCGTCATAGAGCGTGCGGATGGAGCCGATTGCAACCGCCAAAACGCCGCAGACATCCTTTGCGATTTCATCGTCGCCCTTTACGAAAACGACGTAATCAAAACGGGGCGTTGAACCGGGAACGGGTTTGTAGGTGAAATTGTTGTAAACAACCATGTTGTTGGCATAGCTGAGCTCCACCGCCACATCTTCCCTGACCTCACCGATTCGCGGCAACTCCGTGCAGGCGACCACAACCCCTGTCGCATCCATCACGCCAAAAGTTCGATCCACGGTATCTCTCATTTGAAGCAATAACCCCTGAAAAAGACGAGCTGCCATAAACCCCACCCTTTATACAAACTATAATAAGTTATTTTACCCCTTTTAATACTGTTTTTCAACCCTGATTTGTGAATAGTGCATTATTTTACACTTTAAACACAAAAAAATTACCCGTTTGTCTGATAAACGCAAAAAAGCTCGTATTGGCTGCACCTTTTTCCGCGTTTCTCAATCCCCTTCGAAGCGTCCGGAATTTTTGAGTTTTTCCTCTTCTCCGGGAGTAAGAGCCCTCCACTGACCGGGCAAAAGCCCCGGATCAAGCATGATCTGACCGATGGAGCACCTTTTTAATTCGAGCACCTTTTTCCCCCGGCTCGCGACCATTCGTTTCAGCTGATGATACTTCCCCTCGCGCAGGGTGACAAGCGCCTCGGAAATTTCTGCGCTTTTGACGATCTCAAGTTTTGAGGGCCTGCACCGCAGCCCGTCGGAAAGGACGATGCCTGCGGAAAAAGCATCCGCATCCTCTTCGGTTAGTTTCCCCAAAACCCTGACGGAATAAACCTTGTCCACATGGCGCTTCGGAGAGGTGATCGCATGCGAAAGCGCTCCGTCGTCGGTCAAAAGCAGAAACCCCTGCGCATCCTTGTCCAGCCTGCCCGCCGGAAAAAGCCCCCGTTTTTGAAGCTCCTCCGGCAAAAGCGAAAGGACCGTTTTCTCCGACGGATCCTCCGTCGAGGATACATAGCCGGCCGGTTTGTTCATCATGAGATAGATGTTCCTTCGATAGCGGATCATTTCGTTGTCCACTCTGATCTCACAGGTTTCGGTATCAACCTTCGTCTCCGGCTTTTTGCAGACGGCGCCGTTTATCTGCACTCTGCCCGCGCGTATCATTTCCCTCGCGGCGCTTCGCGTCGCTTTGCCCGAATCGGATATCAGCCTGTCAAGACGCAGCGTCATATCATATAACCCCGCCGCACGGCAACCGTCCGCCGCATGCCCTTTCATTTCAATTCTCAGGTATTTTGTCCGGCATGCGCCTGTTTCATGCCTGAGGAATTTTTCAAAAAACACAGCCGATTTGCATCCGTCTGTCATTTCAGCCTACACTAATGTATCACAAGTGCGCGGGAGATACAAGAAAAAAGCAAAATGAAGAGACCATAGGCCTCTTCATGATCACCAATATATTGCGTCCAGAGCGCGGATATTCTTCTATCTGAATACGTTTTTATTCTTCCCCGAATAAACCGTCAACGGGTTTGTTGCCCTGCACCGCGGGCTCTTCTCCCTGTGTCTGGTTCTGTACTTCCGCCGCCGTGTCCTGCTGCTCTTCAAGCTGCACCGCTTCGGGCGTCTCTGTACTCTTGTCTTCCGGCATCTCGAACCCATGCATAAAACCGTCCAAGTTTAAGCTGCAGACGTCTCCTCCGATCACCTTGTCATCATATACGAGGACGTTTGCGCGCACCTCTTTTTCTTCCGACGGATAATTCAATATTTTATAAGTATAAAGCATCGCCGTCTTTCCCCGATACTTCAGCAAATCATAACCCTGTTCCTTTTGAATTGAGTTATAGGCATTGTATACTTCGTCAAATTCCTTCGGGATTTCAACCTCACTGATTTCGACCGGCTCTTCTTCAAGCTCCCATCCGAAGTCTTTCAAAAACGCGACGCGCTCTTCTTCGCTCGCGACTTTTTTGCTCATGGCCTGTTCCATCGCCAGATCGCTTTGCCCGCCGGTTTTTAAGAGGCGCGTCGGACTCATCAATATAACGGCGCACAACAGAAGCGCCAAGGCCAAAATGATCAGAACCAGCCTTTTCCGGTTTAGTTTTGTTGTAAATATGAACATATATTATCCCTCCGTCATATACTGGTTAAATATATTCGGCGGAATCGAGAAAAAGAACAGCGGCGCACGGTTTTCGTGCGCCGCTTCAACTATCCCGGCATCCGGTTATGAATTTTCGCCGACAAGCTCCTTTACGGAAGCCGCAAGGCCGGCGATCCCCTGGATCTCCGACGGAATGATGATCTTTGTCGCCTTTCCGTCCGCGGCTTTTGCAAACGCCTCAAGCGCTTTGAGCTTGATGATCTGCTCGGTCGGGGCCGCTTCGTTTAACATCTTGATCGAATCGGCGAGCGCGTTCTGAACGGTGAGCAGCGCCTCCGCCTCGCCTTCCGCCTCTTTGATTTTTGTCTGCTTCATGCCCTCGGCCCGCAGGATGGCCGATTCCTTATCGCCCTCGGCGACAAGAACTTTCGAGCGTTTCTCGCCTTCCGCGCGCAGGATGGATTCGCGCCGTTCGCGCTCCGCCTTCATCTGCTTCTCCATCGCGTCCTGGATCTCCCGCGGCGGGAGAATATTCTTGAGCTCGACGCGGTTTACCTTAATACCCCACGGGTCCGTAGCCTCGTCAAGGATTGTGCGCATCTTGGTGTTGATCAGGTCGCGCGACGTAAGCGTCTCGTCGAGCTCCAGATCGCCGATAATGTTTCGGAGGGTCGTCGCGGTCAGGTTTTCGATCGCCGACATCGGGCGCTCAACCCCGTAAGTATAGAGCTTCGGGTCGGTGATCTGAAAATAGACGACCGTGTCGATCTGCATCGTCACGTTATCCTTTGTGATGACGGGCTGCGGCGGGAAATCGGCCACCTGCTCCTTAAGCGATACGATTCTTGAAACTTTTTCAACCAGCGGGATCTTAAAATGCAGACCCGTTCCCCAGGTTGCCTGATAGGCTCCCAGGCGCTCTACGACATATGCCTTTGCCTGGGGTACGATCTTGACGTTGGATGCGATGATGACGACGACGACGACAGCGAGGACCAGCCATGCCATCGTGCCCAAAATCTGCGCAAAAAAATCCATTTCATTTATCCTCCTCAATCGGTGTTACATATGCTTTTACGCCTTCAATTCTTAAAACGCGTACGTTTTTGCCCTCCGGAATGTTTTCCCCGGTTTCCGAACGCGCGGTCCAGATCTGGCCCAATGCCTTGATCTTGCCTTTTGCATCGATATTGTTGATTTCCTCCGTGACAGAGCCGATCTCGTCAATGATGCGGTCGGAGTTGGTTTTTACATTTTTCAGAAGCGCGTATTTTTTGATCAGCGGCTTAGTGAGCGCGAGAAGCGCGGCGGAACCGATCACGAAAACGATGATCTGCACAGCGACAGAAAGCTGCAATGAGGACGCTATCATCGCAAGCAGCGCCCCGAAGGCAAACCAGATCGAGGTCAGGCTTAAGGTCAGCGCCTCGACGATCGCAAAGACAACGATCAGCCCGAGCCATATATAGATAGGATTGCTCATACGACACCTCCATTCGCACCGCACACAAATCAATCCAAAACCTCACAAGCAAATGGAGGCTCATGGCCTGTGCCGCGGTTGCCGCAAGCGGCCTTTCAATTACCCTTTATCCCATATATTTTATATTATATCACAAATATGCAAAAAAACAATTGTCATAAATTGTGTATGCCGATCTGTTGATGGAAAGCCTTTCTTTTATTCTATGTCGGTCCTGCATGTAAAATCCGGCAAATATGCAAAAACCCGGATACGGCGTTTGCCGTATCCGGGTTTTTGTGATTTTTATGGTTTTGTGGCTTTTGCGGATTAATACATATCCATTCCGCCGCCCATGCCGGGCGCGGGAGCCGCTGCGGGGGGTTCCTTCTTATTCGCGACAAGGGATTCGGTGGTCAGGATCATCGCCGCGACGGATGCGGCGTTCTCAAGCGCCGAGCGGGTGACCTTCGTCGGGTCGACGATGCCCGCCTTGATCATATCGCAGTAGGTCTCGTTGTAGGCGTCGAAGCCGTAGCCGACCCTGCGGCTGCTCTTGATCTTCTCCATCACGACGGAGCCGTCGATGCCGGCGTTTACGGCAATCTGCTTTACAGGCTCCTCAAGGGCTTTGGCTATGATCTTAACGCCGGTCTTCTCGTCGCCCTCGACTTTGGACAGTATTTTGTCGACCGCCGGAATCGCGTTGACATAAGCGACGCCGCCGCCCGACACAATGCCTTCCTCAACGGCCGCGCGGGTCGCGTTCAACGCGTCCTCGATGCGGAGCTTCTTTTCCTTCATTTCGATCTCGGTCGCGGCGCCCACTTTGATCACGGCAACGCCGCCGGACAGCTTCGCAAGTCTCTCCTGCAGCTTCTCGCGGTCGAAATCGGAGGTTGTCGTCTCGATCTGTGCTCTGATCTGGGCGATCCTTGCCTTGATTTCCTTGCTGTCGCCCGCGCCGTCGACGATAATGGTGTTTTCCTTCTGGACCTTCACCTGTTTTGCACGGCCGAGCTGCTCGATGGTGGCTCCCTTGAGCTCAAATCCGAGCTCCTCGGAAATTACTTCGCCGCCGGTCAGAATCGCGATATCCTTGAGCATTTCCTTGCGGCGGTCGCCAAAGCCCGGCGCCTTGACCGCAACACAGGTAAAGGTGCCGCGCAGCTTGTTGACAAGGATGGTTGCGAGCGCCTCGCCCTCGACATCCTCGGCAATGATCAGAAGCTTCTTGCCCGACTGCACGATCTGCTCGAGCACGGGGAGGATCTCCTGGATATTCGAAATCTTTTTGTCGGTGATGAGGATGTACGCGTCGTCGATCACCGCTTCCATTTTCTCGCTGTCGGTTACAAGGTACGGTGAAACATAGCCGCGGTCAAACTGCATTCCCTCGACAACCTCGCAGTAAGTCTCGGCCGTCTTTGATTCCTCGACCGTAATGACGCCGTCGGAGGAAACCCTGTTCATCGCGTCGGCGATCAGGCTGCCGATCGTCTCGTCGCTCGACGAAATCGCGGCGACTCTCGCAATATCATCAGAGCCGGATATCTTCTGGGAATTTAACTTGATCGCCTCAATCGCGGCGCTGACCGCTTTTGCAATGCCCTTTTTCATGATCATCGGGTTTGCGCCCGCGGCGACGTTTTTCATTCCCTCGCGCACGATCGCCTGTGCAAGAAGTGTCGCGGTCGTTGTTCCGTCGCCGGCCACGTCGTTTGTTTTTGTGGCCACTTCTCTTACAAGCTGGGCGCCCATATTCTCAAAAGCATCCTCAAGCTCAATTTCCTTTGCAATGGTAACCCCGTCATTGGTGATCAGGGGAGCTCCGAATTTCTTATCGAGCACTACATTCCTGCCCTTCGGGCCGAGGGTCACTTTGACAGTATCGGCAAGCTTGTTGACACCGCGCTCAAGCCCGCGTCTGGCTTCTTCGCCAAAAATGATTTCTTTGGCCATGATAATACCTCCTTCTTTCTCTTAAAACTATTCGACGACCGCGAGAATATCGTTCTGACGGACAATAATGAACTCTTCGCCGTCAATTTTGACCTCTGTGCCGGAGTACTTGCTTGTGATGACCTTATCGCCTTTTTTGACCTGCATCTTGACCTCTTTGCCGTCGACGACCCCTCCGGGGCCCACGGCGATTATTTCGGCAACCTGCGGTTTTTCCTTGGCGCTTCCCGTCAGGATAATGCCGCTCTTCGTGGTCTCTTCCGTTTCCACCATCTTAATGACGACCCTGTCAAGTAAGGGCTTTAAATTCATCTTATATACCTCCTACTATTAATTGATTTTTTTACTTTAGCACTCTTAATGTCCGAGTGCTAAAGTAATTATAGATGATACGGTTTAAATTGGCAAATCACTATTTGGTCAAAAATAATCAAATTCAAATATTGATTCACCAAAATATTAAAATAATCCTTAAATGCTCCCGATTTCTCACTATTTCTCGTAATTTTGCTTCATTTTATTATGTCCAATAACTTTATTTCTATGATAAAATTACTTTTTCGTAATAAAAAGCCGCAGCCGGCGATTTTCTCGCCGGCTGCGATAAAATATTTTGAAAAAAATTATTCCTCTTCCTCGGTCGCGATCAGCTTTGCCTCTTCAATGATCTTCTGCTGAACGTTTGCCGGAGCCTCCTCATAGCGCTCAAACTGGAAATCAAAGGAGCCTCTTCCCTGCGTCATTGAGCGAAGATCGATCGCGTAGGAATTGATCTCGGCCATCGGGACATCCGCCTCGACCATCTGGAGGCCGTCCCCGGTCGGCGTCATGCCCAGAACGCGGCCGCGCCGCTTGTTCAGGTCGCCGATCACGTCACCCATATAGCTGTCGGGTACAAAGACCTTCAGATGTCCGACGGGCTCCAGAATAACCGGGCTCGCCTGCGGGATGCCCGCCTTGTAGGCAATCCTTGCCGCCATCTTGAAGGAGAGCTCGTTGGAGTCGACATCGTGGTAGGAGCCGTCGACAAGCGTCGCTTTGAGCCCCACCATCGGGTAACCGGCGAGCATGCCGCGCTGCATCGATTCGCGGATTCCCTTTTCAACCGCAGGGTGGAAGTTTTTCGGCACGCTTCCGCCGAAAATCTTCTCCTCAAAAACAAACTCGTCCTCCGGGATCGGTTCAAAGTCCATTTTGACGTGGCCGTACTGCCCGTGCCCGCCCGACTGTTTCTTGTGCTTTCCTTCGATCAGCGTCACCTTTTTGCGGATTTTCTCGCGGTAGGGAACGCGGGGCGGGGAGAGCTCGACCTCGACGCCGAACTTGTTCTTTAATTTGGAGCACAGCACGTCGATATGGATATCGCCCGCGCCGGAAATCGTCATCTGTTTTGTCTCGGTGTTCTGCTCCGTCGCGAAAGACGGGTCCTCGTCCTTTAAGCGTGTAAGGCCGGAGGCGATTTTTTCCTCGTTGCCCTTCACCTTCGGGACAATCGCCTGCATGTAGCAGGGCTTTGCAAAATCGACTCCCTTTAAGGTGAGCACGTTACCTGCAAGGCAGAGCGTATCGCCGGTCTTCGTGTCGGCGAGCTTTGCGACGGCGCCGATGTCGCCGCATCCAATCACGGGCACCTCCGTGTTTTTCTTGCCCTTTACGACATAGATATGCCCCATTTTTTCGTTTTCGCCGGTGCGCGCATTGACAAGGACCATGTCGGAGCTCACTTTACCCGAGACGACCTTAAAGAAAGAAAACCGTCCGTATTGATCGGCCACCGTTTTGAAAACGGCTATCACGGTCGGCGCGTTTTCGTCATATTTGATCTCGACCTCGTCGCCGTTTGCCTTCTGCCCGATTTCCGTCGGCATTTCGTCCGGCGAAGGCGCAAACTGACAAATCCCTCCGAGGAGCGACAGCGTGCCGAGCCCCGTGACCCCGGACCCGCAGAAAACAGGCACGACGGAGCCCTGCCGCATGCCCGCGTGGATGCCGGCGTAGAGCTCTTCGTCGGTAAATTCCTCGTCGCTGAAGAATTTCTCCATCATTTCGTCGGAGGATTCCGCCGCGTTTTCCTTGACCATCGCCCGGTATTCCTCGATCTGTGCGCTCATGTCGTCCGGAATCTTTATTTCCGTCAGCTTGCCGGCGTCTATCCGGTACCCCTTGCGCGTAATGACGTCGGCGACGCCGACCGCCTTTTCCCCTTCCAGAATCGGGATGATAACGGGGCAGACGGACACGCCGAAAGTCTCGCGCAGACTTTCAAGCACTTTATAAAAATGTGCGTTCTCCTCGTCGATCTTGGACACATAGAACATGCGCGGCATTTTACGGTCGGCCAGATACTTCCAGGATTTTTCCGTGCCGACGGCAATCCCGCTTTTTGCGGTGACGACGATAAGCCCCGCGTCGGCGACCCGAAGCGCCTGCATGACCTCGCCGGCAAAATCGAAATAACCCGGAGTGTCGATTAAATTGATCTTGCAGCCCTCGTATTCTATGGGTGCGACCGCAACGGATATCGAAAACTGGCGCCTGATTTCCTCCGCATCAAAGTCAAGTGTCGTTGTCCCGTCGGAAATCTTCCCCAGGCGATCCGTTTGCTTTGTCAAATAAAGCATGCTCTCGGCCAGAGATGTTTTCCCATCCCCGCCATGTCCGAGCAGACATATATTTTTAATCTTGTTTACAGGGTAGGCAGCCATGCGTTTCAACTCTCCTTCTCATCATGTGTGCGGCCCAGGCAGGCACACCGTATTGGCTATTATATAATAGATTTTCGAATAGATCAAGCCGTTATTTTGTCGACTTCGACAGAAATAATTGCTTGCAAGCGCATTTTGCGCCTCCGAAAAGCGCTTTCAATACCGCGACGCGCCGAAGGAATTCAGCAGTACGGGTATCAGCCACAAAAGCAGATAAAAAACGGTATTGTACGGGGTCGCCGAGGAAACCGCGGCGTGAAAGGACAGATAAAACATCAGAAGCATTCCGAAAATACCGCCCGACGCGCCGACGGCGATATTCGCACGCGCCGCGCGATGAAGCCTTCTGCCCAAGGAGATGCATTCCGACAGCGGCACGATGCCGTCCCTTGAAAGAATGGCGGGTGTTTCCTCCGCGCCGCCGTCGTACGGGTCGGAGAAGGCCAGCCTGTCGTTCATTTCGGGATAGTCGATCCACTGGGACTTAAGCCTGAATTTATTTTCCAGCATGGCGGGCGTCAGATTGAAATCCCGCACGGCGACGATCGGCGTGACCTTTAAACGTCTCAACAGTCTAAACGCGCTTTGCACCTGCGCCTGGGCCTCGTATTTCAACGCGAAAATTCCGGCAAGCGACCCGTTGACCGAAACAAACACGCCGTTTTTGGCTTTGACCCCCTCGCTTAGGCGGACCCCCATCCGCAAAAGGAACATCGGCGTGCCGACAAGGACATGGTCGCCGTTTACCGTCGCTTCGATTCCGCCGCTTTCAAAAAACTTCAGATCGTCGGGCTCGCACGGCGTTATGTACTTCTCGTGCATCAGGTCCAGAAAAACCTTTTTCAGTCCCATTTCCGACCGGACAATGATCGAGCCCGTATAATAAAGCACCTTTTCCGCCGTATGCGGCGAAAACACCTTCACTCCGTTCAATGAAACGGTCTGCAACGGAAACAGATCCGTATCCGTAAGCACGACCGAACGGCAGGAAGAAATTTCCCGGGCGGCGGGGAAACCCGAAAGCCCCGCGCCGAAGGACAAAAGCTTTTTTGCAATCGCCTTGGCAGGCGCGCTGTAAGCGATCAAAAGGCCCCAGGGGGCCGATACGGTCAAAATTCCGGAAAGCGCCCATAAAAAGAGCTCCGGGCGATGCTGGCCAAACGTCGCTAAAACGGCGAACACAACCGACGCAATAACCGCGCACGGCACATAAAAGCTGCAAAAGCGCTCGACCGGGTCCGGCAAATGCAACGCTTTTCCATACGTTTCGGCCGGGTCGCCGCTTACCCGGAACGCGCAGGTCTTCCCCGACGCATTCTTTTGAAGCTTAAGGGTGACCGGCTCCGAGGACAGCGTCTGCGCCTTGTAGCTGCGCCGAAGCGCGCTCTTTTTCTGTGCCGCGGACAAAAGCGTAAAAAAGATCAGCGCGCAGCTGAGCGACGTAAAGGGCAGATATCCGCCCCACTCGGGAAAGAGAATAATGGAAAACGCGTGAAGAAGCGTCGAAAGCGCTGAAAGCGCTACAAGAGAATAAAGCGTCGGACGAAAGGTTAAAAGCCTCATCACGCCGGCCGCAAACAGATCCAGCGCGATCAGCATGCAAAA
Source organism: Clostridiales bacterium UBA6114 (assembly GCA_002423435.1). Lineage (GTDB taxonomy): Bacteria > Bacillota > Clostridia > Oscillospirales > Butyricicoccaceae > UBA6114. The sequence goes on along the minus strand of DIWE01000039.1, from coordinate 106,186 downwards.
AATCAAAAGCGCGATCAGCGCAAATAAAAAAAGAAACGGAGTTCCGGTATAGGAAAAATGCATCGGGAGCGGAAGGCCAAAGGTCGGCGACAAGGTGAGATAAACGCTCGAAAACGTGAGCATCAGCACTGTAAGCGCCCTTAAATATAAAGAAACCTCCCGTTTCTTAAAATATCGCGCCGCCTCCTCCGCGCTGCCGAACTGAGTTTTGTCGAAATCGGAGGGCGCCGCCTTTTTCCCGGGCCTTTCCATATCGTCCTCAGGCTCGTCGTCCTCTCTCTCCCGAAACGGCTTTTGCACCGGCTCGTACGTTTCCCTCCGCCGCGGCTCTTCCGTTTCGTCTTCTATGCCGCCCGGGGAGCGCTCCGGGATTTCCCCACTGATTTCCGCTTGTTTTTTTATCTGCACGGTCTTAACCGGAGCCTCCGGCGCATGAACACGCCCGGACAAGGTTACGGGAATGTCCGCCCCGGTTTTTTCAAGAATCGATCTCAAGTAGGCCTTGCCCGGATCCTCCTCCGTTTTTTCCGCAAAAGCCCCCTCCTCCCGATTTAAGGCGTCCAGCTCACGGGTCTCCTGCACCATAAACAGAAAGGGGTTTTCCTCTTCCTCCTTTTTTCTCTGCTCGATTTTTTCTTTTTTCTGTTCTTCCATTACCTCATTGATGATTTCATCGAGCAGGAACTCCTGACCGGCGTCCGCTTCCTTTCCGATCATCCGTCGGATTTCATCGAGGTCTATATTGTCGTCATTTTTCCCGGCCATTTTTCCCTCCGCAAATGACATCGATTTGTTCCATACCTATAATCTCTGATCCTTCAGGTGCCTCTCTGCCGCAATGCCTCAAACAGCACGACGGCCGCCGCCGCGGACGCGTTTAAGGAAGAAATATTTCCTTTGATCGGTATCTTGATGATGAAGTCACAGCAGTCTTTGGCCAGCTTCGCCATTCCTTCCCCCTCGGAGCCGATCACAATGCCGCAGGCGCATGAGAAATCGGCGTCATACACGCTTTTGTCCCCGTCGGCGTCCGTGCCGAACAGGAAAACGCCCCTGCTTTTCAGCTCATCCAGCGCCTGGACGAGATTTGTCACCTGCACGATCGGCAGATACATAAGCGCCCCGGCCGACGCCTTGGCGCAGGCCGCGTTTACGCCCGCGCTTCTCCGTTTGGGGATAACGACGCCGTGCGCGCCGGAAACCTCCGCCGAACGGATGATCGCGCCCAGGTTATGCGGATCGGTGATCGAGTCGCAGATCACGATGATCGGCTTTTCGTTTCGTTTTTCAGCAAGGTCAAATATATCGTCGAGCGTTTTGTACTGGACCTCGGCGGCCGCTGCGATCACGCCCTGGTGCGCCTTGGTTTCGCTCATCTGATCGAGCTTCCGGCGGTCGCACTGCACAACGGGCACCTTAAGGCTCCTCGCCATTTTCAGGATGCCGCCGACAGAGCCCCCCGCGTCCTTTGAGACATAGAGCTTGTCCACCGAGCGGCCCGATTTCAGGAGCTCCAAAACGGCGTTTCTGCCCTCCGTAAAAGCGGTTTTGCTGTCCGCATGCCCATACGCGCGCTCTTCTCTTAACTTTCCGGCCTTATTGAATTGACCGCCTTTTTCCATCGAATGTTCCCATCCTTTATATACCTTCAAAGCTTTGCCCGACGCCTTAAGCGCCGACGTCAGATCCGCTTTCGGATATGATATCATATCGGCTCATGCGCAGATGATATTAAATGTCATTTTCTGCGGTTAACTATACCATAAACGCGTTTATGGTATAGTGTCCATCTTTCGCAGCTGCGGCGAAAGCCGCGAGCGAAAGGGACACAAAATTAATATAATAGCCGCTCTGCGGTTATTATATCATAGTTTTACTCCGCGACAAATAGAAAATCCGGCTAAGAGTATCTGTTGTAAAGCTCGGAAAAAATATCGATATGCTGCTGCTCGTCGAGGATGATTCGCCTTAAAAGGCAGACGATCTGCTCGTCGTCGATCAGCTCGATGTCCCTTTCATACTGGGCGATTGCCCTCATTTCCGCGCTGATATCCGCGAGAAGCGCATTTTTGACCGATACGCTGTAATCGACATTCCTCTCCGAAGCTGTCCACCAGACGCTCCTTCCTCTGACACAGGAGCGAAATTGCGGCGGCAGGCCCAGATCGTTTATCAGCTGCCCGAGCATCTCAAGATGCTCCATTTCAATGATGGAGATTCCCAAAAGCGCCTCGGAAACATCGGGATATTCCTTTTCCAGCACGATTTTATGAAAAATGTACTGCGTGATCGCCGTAAGCTCGGAAACGGTCCCTGCATAGTCGTTTAACAGCAGCTTTGCGTATCTCTCGTTCGGCTTTTCCACCGTCACCTTGGGGTAGGACAGCTTCACACTGTATTTCTCGGCGATTTCACAGTCCTTGTAATAATCCATGGAAATCCCTCCAAAGTCTGAAATCGGATGTTCCATATATCTTATTCGGGAAACCGCATTTTAATATTAAAAAAACGCAAAAGCGCGCCGGGAAAATCGATCCCGGCGCGCGGCATGAGGCTGCAAAAAACCAGTTTATCGGCTCGAAGACAGGAAACTTCCCTCTTCGATTCCATAATGCTCCGATACAAAATCCCTTACCTTTTTTACGGACGGAAGCATATGCCTGTCCGTCACCCAGGCCATGTAGATCGTTCTGTAAAACTCGGGATTCTTAATTTTCATGACGGATACGTCGCTGTTACCAAGAGCGGGTACCTTTGGAATGACTGCAACGCCGGAGTTCAATGAGACGAAAGCTATCACCGCGTTACACTCTTCCGCCTCAAACATCACTTTCGGTGTAATTCCCATTTCTTTGAATGTGCTGTCGATCATTTGCCGCAGACCGCTTCTTTTATTGATAAACACAAAAGGCTCGTCTTTTACTTCCCTGATATCGATTTCTTTTTTTCCCGCATAAGGATGGTCTTTCGGAACGATTAAAAACAATTCCTGTTTTAGTATCGGAATGAAGGAAACGTCTTTTGAGGGCTTTACGCAAAATCCGAGATCAATTTTGCCGGTCCTTAAATCCTCCATGATACTGTTATTCAGATTTTGCACAAAATTAAAGGTAATATTTTTGTTTAACTCTTCTTTATAAAAACGGGTGATTACTTCCGGTAAAAAGGTTGAGCTAAGGCTGTAAATATAACCCAGATTTACCTTTCCTTTTGAAGGATCGATAAGCATTTTCAGCATTTTGGTGCCTTCGTCCAGCTGATCCAACGCATTTTCAACATACCTTAAAAAGAGTTCTCCATAGGTGCTCAAGCTGACCTTTTTCCCGTGCTTGTCAAACAAGGATATGTGCAGTTCCTTCTCCAGCTCCGCCATTGAGTAGCTCAGGCTGGGCTGGGAAATCAGCAGCATTTCCGATGCTTTGGTGTAGTGCTGGACTTTTGCAAGGACACGGAAGTATTGAAGTTGCTGTAACGTCATTGGATCATCTCCTTTTTATAAAGTACAAAGCAATATTATTATAGCACAAAATGATAGAGCGTCTCTATCATTTTGATCAAAAATCGGTATTAGACATAAATAATCTTTGTCAGTAGAATGGATTTATAGCGAAAATACATAAACCCCGTAATAAGAGCGCTTACAAATTTGGAGGTAAACTGTCATGTCAAAAGAAATAACCCAGGAGCAGATTGAGGAATTGGATGCTCTGTTTGAAAAAGCCGCAAAGGCGGCAAAAGTGATTGAAACATACGATCAGGAAAAAGTTGACCGGCTGTGCCGGGCAGTCGCCTGGGCAGTGACCAATAAACAGACATTTTTAAGCCTGGTGGATATGGGAATCAAAGAAAGCGGGCTTGGCGACCCGGTTTCCAGACAGGGAAAACGGTTTAAGATAAGGGGAATACTCCGAGACGCGTTAAGACAAAAAAGCGTCGGCCTGATTGAGGAGATTCCTGAAAAAGGAATTCAGAAATACGCAAAGCCGGTCGGAATCATCGCGTCGCTTGTCCCGACCACGAATCCCGATCTGACCCCGGGCGGTCAGGCCGTTTATGCGATAAAGGCAAGGGACGTTGTGATCTTCTCGCCTCATCCCCGTTCCAAAAACACAACCTTTGAAACGGTCAGGATTATGCGTGAGACGCTGGAAAAAGAGGGCGCGCCCGCCGACATCCTGCAATGCATCAAAAACCCAAGCATTCCGATGACAAAGGAGCTGATGGCAAGGGCGGATCTGGTGATCGCAACGGGCGGCAGGCCGATGGTGAAATCCGCGTACAGCTCCGGAACACCCGCATATGGGTCGGGCGCCGGAAATTCGACAATGATCATCGACGAAACGGCCGATGTGGCCGAGGCCGCGCATAACACCATGCTCAGCAAGACGTCGGACTTCGGCTCGGGCTGCTCGGCCGACGGCAACCTGATCATCAGCGATAAAATATTCGGTGCGATGGTTGATCAGCTCAAAAAGGAAGGGGGATATCTCGCAAACGAACAGGAAAAGGAAGCATTGAGAAGGGTGATGTGGGACGAGGAAGGACACAGGCTTTCGGATACGGTTGCGATCCCGCCGCAAAAGCTGGCCGGAGCCGCGGGCTTCGTCGTCCCCGACGACGTCAGATTTATTATGGTACCGGGCGACGGCATCGGCAAAGAGCACTTCTTTTCAAGCGAGAAATTGACGACGCTGCTTGCCCTTTACCGATATGAGGGGGAATTTGAAAATGCCCTTGAGATGATGAGGGGCATTTATGAGGTCGGCGGGAAAGGACATTCCTGCGGGATCTATTCGTTTGACGACGACCATATTGCAAGGCTCGGGCTCGCGGCTCCCGTGAGCAGAATTATGGTGAGGCAGCCTCAGTCGAAGGCGAACGCCGGCTCGTATACAAACGGCATGCCGATGACCTCCTCTCTTGGCTGCGGCACGTGGGGCGGCAATATCATTTCCGAAAATATCTGCTTAAAGCATTACATAAACACAACCTGGGTTTCAAGGCCGATACCGGAGGACAAACCGAGCGACGAGTGGCTGTTCGGCGATTTTTACGATCCCGAGCTGGACAAATAGCCCGCGCCTTGAAGCGCAGCGGAAAGGAAGGTCATATTCATGTTAAACGATATGAAAACGCTGGAGGATCTGGCAAAGGAGGCAAGGCGGATCGTTATGCGGATGATCGGCAGCCTCGGCAAGGGGCATGTGGGCGGTTCGCTGTCTATTGTGGATCTATTGGTGGTGCTCTACTATGAGCAGATGCGTGTCGATCCCCAAAACATCCGCATGGCAAACCGAGACCGGCTGGTCATGTCCAAGGGGCATGCAGGGCCTGCCCTCTATGCGCTTTTGACCATGAAGGGCTACTTTGACCGGTCGGAAATCACCACGCTTAATCAGCCGGGAACCAATCTGCCGAGCCACTGCGACATGAAGCTGACAAAGGGAGTGGATATGACCACGGGTTCTCTGGGGCAGGGCCTCTCAGCCGCCGCGGGCATGGCTCTGGCAAACAGACTGGACAATAACGGCGCGTACGTATATTGCGTTATCGGGGACGGCGAGAGCCAGGAAGGCCAAATCTGGGAAGCCGGCATGTTTGCAAGGCAGATGAGGCTTTATAACCTGATCGCTTTTCTCGACAAAAACGGCCTGCAGATCGACGGCCCTTTGGAACAGATCAATTCGCTTCTCTCCGCCGCGGAGAAATGGCGCGCTTTCGGATGGCACGTCCAGGAGATCGACGGCCACGACATGCAGGCCATTAATAACGCGATTGAAGCGGCAAAGGCCTGCACGGACCTGCCCAGCATGATTGTGATGAACACCGTAAAGGGCAAAGGCTGGAGGAAAATCGAGAATACCGTAAAATGCCACAGCATGCCGGTATCGCCGGAAGATGTGGCCGACGCCCTGCGTGATTTGGCGTAGGCGGATAAGGGGAGGGCAGTATGGAAAATAACGTCGAAATGCGCAAGGTTTTTTGCGACACGCTGATCGACCTTGCAAAAGAGGACCCGCGTATCGTTGTATTAAATTCGGACTCACGGCAGATATCCGGCACAAAACCCTTTGAGGACGCATATCCGGACAGGATATTCAACACAGGTATCGCCGAGGCAAATATGGTTTCGGTGGCGGCCGGGTTGGCGGCCAGCGGGAAAAAGCCCTTTGTTCACGCCTTCGGCCCTTTCATGACACGGCGCTGTTTCGACCAGACGGTCATTTCTCTGGCATATGCGGGCTTAAGTGCGGTATTGGTCGGACTGAGCCCGGGGATTATGGCCGAGATCAACGGCGGCACGCATCAGGGCTATGAGGATATCGCGGTCATGCGGACGGTTCCGGGCATGACGGTGGTGGAGCCTTTGGACGGCGTCCAGCTTAAGCAAATGATTCCCGCCCTCGTCGCCCTGGACGGCCCCGCCTACCTTCGCTATTACCGGGGCGTCACGCGGGACTATTACCCGGAAGACTACAGGTTTCGCCTCGGTAAAGCCGACGTCCTTTACGAAGGAAACGACGTCACATTGATTTCATCGGGCATTATGATAAACTTTACCTTAAAAGCGGCGGAGGCCCTGGCCTCCAAAGGAATTGGGGCACGTGTTGTCAACATGCATACCATCAAGCCTCTGGATAAAGAGGAGGTTATTCGGGGGGCTAGGGAGACGGGGGCTGTTGTGACTGTTGAAAATCACACCGTTATCGGCGGATTGGGGGGCGCCGTGGCGGAAGCGCTCTGCGAGGAATACCCCGTCCCCTTAAAACGGCTGGGGATTTTGGACCGGTTCGGAGAAGTAGGAAACATGGCCTATCTGCGCGGGTGTATGGGGATCGACACGGAAAACATTGTGGAAGCGGCGATGCAACTTATCAAATATAAAAAGTAAGGAGAGAATTCTGATGAAAAAAATGATATGTCCGGCGCTGATTACTGTTCTGGTTTTTTGCTTTGCATTTACCGGCTGTTCCGGCAACGGCACAGAGGCGGCCACCGAGACCGGCGATGCCGCTGCCTCTGGGACCCAAAAAACGCCGTACGCTTCCTTTAAGGTGGGTACCAGCCACAATAAGACTTCCTTTTTCTATGAGGGGCTTGCCATTTTTAAAGAGCTTGTGGAAAAAGACACCAACGGCGGCGTAACGGTCGAATTGTATGACAGCGCGGCTTTGGGCAGCGAGGGCGAGATGGCCGAAGGCGTGAGCATGGGCACGGTGGACGCGTGCCTGGTGGGCTCAAGCTCCGTCGCAAAGCTTCAATCCTCCTTCAATGTGTTCAGCCTTCCCTATCTGTTTGATTCCAACCAGCATGTGGACGCAGTTTTCGACAGCGAAATCGGAGACCAGTTTAAGGATCTGCTCCTTGATAAAAACGGTGTCGTCATGCTGGACTACTGGGATTCCGGCTTCCGGCACTACGTAAACAGCAAGAAGCCCATCAACAGCCCGGAGGATATGAAGGGTCTGCTTATCCGCATCCCGGACAACCCGATTCAGGCCGCCACATTGAAGGCTCTCGGCGCCAGCTCTTCGACGCTGAGCTTTAACGAGGTATATATGGCCTGCGCCAACGGTACGGTGGACGGTCAGGAGGGGCCTGTGTTCGCCATGGTGGACGAAAACATGTATGAAGTACAGGATTACATGGTGCTTGACGGACACATTTACACAGTTATGGGCCTTTTGATGAATGCCAACACCTTCAACAAATTTACCGCCGAGGACCAGGCCGTCATCAAAGACGCGGCTCACAAGGCCGGCCTTTATGAAAAAGAGCTCATCCGCAACAACGAAACGGAAAATATCAAATTTCTGAAGGAACAGGGAATGGAGATCAACGAGAACCCGGACAAAGACGCCTGGAGAGCGGCTACGGAGAGCGTATACGATCAGTTTTATGACACCTATGGCAAGGATCTGATCGAAAGCATCAGAGACTTTAAGTATTAAACTGTCACAAGCGGACGGATGGGCACCGGATGATTCACTGCCGCCCGTTTAAGGCAATATGGATCGGCGGAGAGATCCAAATAAAAAATGCCCCGCGCCAGACAGAAGAGAGACCTCCAAGGTTTCTCTCCTGTCTGCTCGTTCCTTGTGTTGCCGGCAAAAAACAATAAATAAGGAGGCATTCATGTGCCACAAAGATGCGTATCCGCGCTGAAAAAAAGCGCTTACGGAATCTTCCGCTTCTTTTACATCTTTGCCACGATCGGTTTCTCGCTGTTGATTCTTCTCCTGTTTACCAACGTTGTCAGCAGGAATCTGTTCAATAACAGCTTTGCCTGGATCGATGAAATAACCAAATTTATTTTTACCTGGATGATGTTCATCGGCATCTCTATCGGCGTATACAAAAAGCGGCATATCGGCATGGAGTTTTTTACAAGTAAGCTGCCCGTCAGAATAAAAGGCGGCGCCCGCACCTTCAGCGGGTTTGTCACAATGATCTTCTTTCTGATCCTTACGCTGTTCGGCGCAAAGTACGTAGGCTCTACCATGAGCATGTATTCGCCCATACTGAATATTAACTATGGAATGGTTTATTTATGCATTCCGCTTTGCGGGATACTCAGCATATTTTTCTGCATGGTGGAGCTGATGGAGGACAAACATCCCGCGAAAAAGCCGCCGGAAGGAGAAAAGTGATATGGTCACATCGACATTGCTTACAATCATGATCGTTTTGTTCCTTTTGTTGGCGGTCATCGGTATCCCCATCGGCGTCGCGATCGGCGCGGCGGCCATCGCGGAGCTGATCCTGCAGGGGGCCGTCCCGCTGATGATTGTGCCCCAGAGGATGTATACGGCGGTCAACAGCGTAACTCTGATGGGCATTCCGTTTTTCATGCTGGTCGGCAATATTATGGAGTGCAGCGGCATTACGCAAAAGCTGATCCGGTTTGCAAACGCCCTGGTCGGCTCGCTGCGGGGCGGCATGTGTTACGTAAGCGTGCTTACGGGTATGCTGATGGGCGGCATTTCCGGGTCCGCCCCCGCAGACACGGCCGCGCTCAGCAGCATCATGGTCCCCAGCATGGAGGAGTGCGGTTACAAACGGGAATACTCGGGCGCGATCATGGCGGCGTCGGGTTCTCTGGGCATCATCATTCCTCCCAGTATGCCCATGATCGTACTGGGCAGCATTTCCGGCATATCGGTCGGCAAGCTGTTTCTCGGCGGCATCATTCCCGGCGTCATGATCGGCATCTCTTACATTATCGTATGCTTTATCATTGTTACGGTACGCAAATATCACGAAACCGTGAAAGTCGCCTTTTCTCTCAAAAATCTGTGGACATCCCTTAAAGGCGCGCTTTTACCGCTGCTCGCGCCGGTCATTATCGTGGGCGGTATCCTCACCGGCGTTGTCACGCCGACGGAGGCCGCCATCACGGCGGTAGCCTATACTCTTTTCCTTGCAATGCTGGTTTACCGTACGATCAAATTAAAAGATTTGCCCAGGCTGTTCATGGATTCTGTGATCGGCGCGGCCAACGTAATGCTGATCATCGCGGCCTCCAGCCTCTTTGCATGGATACTGCAGACGAACAACTTTCAGCAGGTCATCTCGCGGCTGTTCGGCAGCGCGCTTAACAGCCAGATCATCGTTATGCTCATCGTTAACCTGGTATTTTTAATCGGCGGCTGTTTCCTGGAGGGCACCGCTATGCAGATCATGTTTATCCCCATACTTTATCCCATCGCAACGATGGCGGGCATCAATCCCATCGCCTTCGGCGTAACGGTTATCTGCAACATCGCCCTGGGGAATCTGACGCCGCCGGTTGGTATTTGTCTGTTTGTCGCGGCTTCCTCCGCAGGCATATCGGTAGACAAGATTATCCGGGAGATCACCCCGTTTCTCGCCGTCAGCGCGGTGGATATCCTCCTGTTGATCTTCTTCCCGCAGCTTATTACATGGATCCCCAGCTTTATGGGCTGAAGGTGCGCCGCCGGTGACGGCAGGGAAAAAAAGAGGTTAGCACGAAAAATCATGCTAACAATCAAAAGAAAAGGCGTGCCGCCCCCCGAAAAACGGTAACTGCGGCACATGCCAAAAACCTCCATTCACTTGTGAGGTTTTTAATCATAGATTTGTGCGCAGAGCGAATGGAGGTTTATATGAGATTAATTGACAAAATAACCATTTGCGAGGTCGGCCCCCGCGACGGGCTGCAAAATGAGAAAAGAACCCTGACGGTTAATGAAAAAGTCGACATTGTAAATCGTATCGCCGGCGCAGGTTTCCGGGTGATCGAGGTGGGCTCGTTCATGAGCCCCAAAGCAGTGCCCCAGATGGCCGACACCGACGAAGTATTCAAGCAAATCAACCGAAAAGCCGGAGTGGAATACCGGGCGCTCGTGGCAAACTTAAGGGGCGTGGAGAGAGCCGTTTCATGCGGCTGCACAAAAGTAAAGCTCAACGTATCGGCAAGCCGCGCGCATAATCTTGCCAACCTGAACAAGACCCCTGAAGAAAGCGTGGCAGGATTTCAGGACTGTACCGAAGCGGCGCTGCGAAACGGGCTCGGCATTTCGGGATCGGTTTCCATGCCGTTCGGGTCCCCGTGGGAGCATGTCATTCCGATATCCGATGTCGAGGCCATTATCGATGCATACTTAAACGTCGGCATCAATGAAATTTCTCTTTCCGACGCGTCCGGCATGGCAATGCCGAAACAGGTTTATTCCATTTGCACCCATATGAAAACAAAATATCCGCAAGTCAAATGGATTCTACATTTCCACAATACCAGAGGCATGGGAATCGCCAACGTAATCGCCGGCATGCAGGCGGGTATCGACTGGTTTGACGCGTCGGTCGGAGGACTCGGCGGATGTCCGTTTGTTCCCGGCGCGGCAGGAAATATTGCAACGGAAGATCTGCTTCATATGTGCGATGAAATGGATATTGAAACGGGAATCGACCTGGATCAGGTGATCGATGCGGCCAAAATCCTCAGGGAAACGCTGGGGCACGATTTGCCGGGCTATATTCTGAAGGCGGGAAAAAACAGCGATTTAATCAGGTAATGTCGACTTTGTCGACACAAAGAGCCCATCCTATTCCGGATGGGCTCTGTTTTTATAAAAAAGCAATTAGAAACCGAAAAAAATATGAACGAAAATTTCCCGCAAAGAGCAACAGGGTATTACGACACATGCTCCAGCAAAGCTCCCTGCTCGTCGCACCGAAGCAGGATCGGCTTCCAGTCGGGGTAACGCTTTTCGCAGTACATCTGCGCCCGCATCAGATACGTTTTATCCGTGCTGTCGACGATGGCGACGATCGACGGGCCCGCGCCCGAGATATACGCGCCGAGCGCGCCCAGCCCCTTTGCCGCCTGCATGATGTCATGGCCGCCCGGGATCAGCTCGAAGCGGTAGGGCTGGTGCAGCCTGTCGCCAACGGCGACGCCGATGTTCTGGAGATCTCCCGTGACAAGCGACCCCGCCAAAAGCGCCGCCCGGGCCAGATTGAAGACCGCGTCTCCGTGCGGGATCGTCTTCGGGATCGCCGCCCGCGATTTTTCGGTTTTTAATTCATAATTCGGGATAAATACGACAAAGTCGAGCCTGCCGTAAATCGGGACCCGCACATGCCACACCTTGCCGTACTCCTGAAGCGCCGCGACGAACCCGCCCAGGATCGCGGGCGCGACGTTGTCCGGATGCCCCTCGATGGAGGCCGCGAGGTCGATGATGTTCTGCTGGCTCATGGGCTTTCCCAAAAGCTCGTTTGCACCCAGAAGCCCCGCGACGGTGCAAGCCGAGGACGAGCCGAGGCCCCTTGTCTGGGGAATATTGCAGTGCTCCACGATTTTAAGGCCGTAAAGCGGTTTCCCGCAGATATCGTATACTTTTTTCGCGCACTGGAAAATCAGGTTTGTTTCGTCGGCCGGCACGTCGTGACCGGTGGCGCAGGTGATGTCGACGCGGTCCGATTCCTCCATGTGCACTTCGTTTGAAAGGGTGAAGGCGATGCCGATGGAGTCGAATCCCGAGCCCATGTTCGCGCTTGTCGCCGGTACTTTTATGCTGATCATTGCCATAGCTCCTTACTCGTCGAGCACCTTGATTTTCGACAGAATCCTTCCCTTTTTCCGGAGAAGGGCGGCCTTTTCCTCATGCTCCCCAACGGACAAGGGCTCGGTCAGGAAGGCACACTCGCCGTCCGGCGCGCCTTTTCCATTCAGGCGGACAGGCGTGTAAATTTCCGATACCTCGTCGAAGCTTACGCCGACGACTCTGTAATACATCGGGCAAACCATCCCGGAAAGATCGGCAACCATAGCGTCGTTCGAGCCGCTCCAGCCGAGGATCTTCCTCCTGCTGCGATGCCGCACGGAATCTATCACGTCGGCCACGACGGCGCTCGCCGTCGGCAGCTTGCCGGCGCCCTTGCCGTAAAACATCACCTCTCCGCAGGCGTTGCCCCGGATCATGATGCCGTTGAAGGCGTCCTCGACAAAGGAGAGCGGGCGGCCGGAGCGCACCAGATGCGGAGCGACATAAATGTAAAGCTTATCGTCTTCACGCCTTTTCACGCGCCCTAAAAGCTTGATCACATATCCGCCGGACGCTGCAAAGGAAACGTCCTCGAGGGCAATCTTCGAAATACCCTCCGTCACGACCTTTTCGGGCGAAATGCTTTTGCCGTACGCGAGGTCGGACAGAATACAGATTTTGCGGCAGGCGTCGATGCCCTCTATGTCGGCCGTCGGATCCTGTTCCGCGTAGCCGAGCTTCTGCGCCTCTGAAAGCGCGTCGGAAAACGTCAGGTTTTCCTTGATCATCCGCGTCAGGATGTAGTTTGTCGTGCCGTTTAATATCCCGCAGATTTCCTCGATGCGGTTCGCGCCGAGGCACATGTCGAGCGGCCGCAGCACGGGAATCGTTCCGCCGACCGACGCCTCGAACAGATAATTTAAGTTTTTCTCACGCGCGATGGCCAAGAGCTCCTCACCTTTCGTCGAGACAAGCTCCTTGTTCGAGGTGACGACATGCTTTCCCTTACTAAGCGCCCTCTTTGTAAACTCGTACGCGACCCCGGCCCCGCCGATCGTCTCGACGACCACCTCGATTTCCGGATCGTTTTCGATCACGGAAAAGTCCTTTATTATTTTATCGGCAAACGGATTTCCGGGAAAATCGCGGATGTCGAGAATATATTTGAGTTCCGCCCTCTCCGAAAGTTTTTCGGCGATGATGTCCGCATTTTCCGTCAAAACCTCCGCGACCCCGGAGCCGACCGTTCCGAATCCCAGTATTGCTATCTTTGCCATTGATCAGATTCCTCCTTTTTCCCCCGCTAAAACTTCAAATTTAATCACACCCGGCAGCGCGTTCGACTGCCTGATGAGCTCGTCAATCTCCACCTCGAGCCCGCCGGTCCTCGCCGAAATCGTAACCGTCGCGCGCCCGTCGATCGGAATATTCTGATTGATCGTAAGTATATTTGCATGAAGTTTTGCCAATAAATTAAGTAAGCCGGACAATACGCCGGGTTCGTCGCTTAATTCCCCGCCGAACGTGATGATCCTGCCCTCCGAGATTTCGGTAAAAAGGGATATCGAATCCTTGTATTTATAAAAAGCGCTCCGGCTGATACCGGTCCTTCTGACCGCATCGTTTACCGTCTTAGCCTGACCGCTCTGCAAAAGGCGCTTGGTTTCTATCACCCTTAAGAACACTTCGGGAAGCTTCGAGCCCTCCACAATATAAAGTTTGGGAACCTCTTTCATAGCAAATCCTCCCTACAAATACAATTGTCCTCGTATCGAGTATATATCATATCATATGCTCCGCCGGATTGCAAGTGCATAAATTACAAAAAATTTATTCAGTTCTTAAGCCCCGGTAAGTGCTTGCCATCATATTAATAAAAAGATATAATGAAAGTGTATAAATACCTGTATTAAGCAGGAAAGGACGTCTTTATGCCGGAAAACAAACATCTTCGGTTTCTCCTTTCTCTTTTTTATATCGTGCTGGCGGTGTTCGGCGGATATTTTTTTATTAAATATCTTCTCGGATTGTTTATGCCGTTTATTGTCGCGTATTTTCTTTCCAGAGTCATCGAACCGATGGTCCAAGCCTTAAACGACAGGCTGAGAGTGCCCAGAGGCTTTTCCTGCGCGGTCTGCACGCTTCTCGTCACCTTTCTGTTCGGCCTTCTGGTCTATCTCGTCTCCTCCTTCGTAATCTCCGGGATCGCCGACTTTTCAAAAGAGGTCCCCGCGTATCTGTCCGGGCTCCCGGGAAAATTCCAGGAGTTTGTAAACAGAGTGCTCGGCGGGCTTCCCGAAGAATACCGCACGCGTATCACGCTGCTTTTCAGCACTCTCATTTCGGATATTTCCGTACCGCTGTCGACCTATTCGGGGATTCTCAGCGGCCTCAGGCGCGCGGCGTCCTCCGTCCCCACCGTCTTTATCACAACCGTTGCGATCATCGTGTCCACGTACTTTTTCGCAAGCAGCAGAGACGACGTATCGCAGTTTATCAAAAAACAGCTGCCGCCAAAATGGCTTGAAGTCTACTTCCGCCTGAAAACGCATCTGTTCGGGGTTCTGGGGCGCTGGCTTAAGGCGCAGCTCATCTTGATCAGCATCACCTTTGCGGAGCTCTCCGTCGCGTTCATCATTCTCCGCGTGCCTTATGCGGGACTGATTGCCTTTTTTATCGCGCTCATCGATGCCCTCCCCGTATTCGGCGTCGGCACGGTGCTGATCCCGTGGGGCGCCGCTATGATTTTGACCGGCAAATTTTCAATGGGCATCGCGCTCATTATTCTGTACGCCGTCGTAGTCCTTGTCCGCAACACGATCGAGCCGAAAATCGTCGGGCAGCAGATCGGGCTGCCCCCTTTGATCACGCTGATGTCGATTTACTTTGGCTTCCGGCTGTTCGGCGTTTTGGGGATGTTTATGTTCCCGGTCATCGTCATCACGCTGATCCGCCTGAACGAATGGGGTTATATTCACATCTGGAAAAATTGAATGGAACGAAACGGGAATTAGCACTCTGCCATGCAGAGTGCTAATTTTAACACTTTATTTACATTTTATTCCTGATTTCTTAACAAAACTATTTTACACTAAAGCCAAACGGAATGACAGTCAGCTATTGGCTGGGAAAAATCATTATGAAAGAGGGGATATGTCTTGGTTTAACATTACTAGATCTCTTTAAGCGCTTTCATATTACCGGTCAATCACTCATTTCAACCACTTCATTTTATGTAAGGAGGAAGTTTTATGTTTGATCTGATACCTTTTGGCCGCAACGATAAAAGTATCATGAGTTACTTCGACAACCTGGAAAAGACCCTTTTCAGAGATTTCTGGGGCGGAATCACGCGATTTCGGACCGATATTGTCGACAAAGGCGATAAATATGTTCTCCAGGCCGAGCTTCCCGGTTTCGACAAAAAGGAAATCAAAATCGATATCCAGGACAATTATTTAACCATCAGCGCCGGGCACAATGAGGAAAAGGAAACAAAGAAGGACGACTTTGTGAGGCGCGAGCGCAAGTTCGGCTCCTACTCGAGAGGCTTCGATATATCGGACATCGAAGCCGAGAAAATCGCCGCGTCGTACAACAACGGCATTCTGGAGCTGGAGCTCCCGAAGATGAATCCCGTTCCGAAGCTCCCCGGACGCCGGATCGATATCGACTGACCCGGCACTTTCCAGGGGGTATCCAATACCCCCGGTTTCGCGCACGAATTGCGCGGGCTAAGGTGTTTTTTCGGCAAATGAATTGCCAAAAAAACAAATTGATTCGGTTTTTTGAAAAAATGGTCACGCGAAGCGCAACGCATTTTTTCAAAAAAGACGAAAGCGCCTACTTTGTCTACAGACAGAGACCTGCCCGGTAAAGGGCAGGTCTCTGTCTGTACTATTTCATTGGGGCTTTGCTCATTCCTCCGGCCGCTTCATGCGAAATCCCCATTCGTCCCACTGCCAGACGGTCGTCCGGGATGGGCTGTCAGGGGCCAGGGCATAGCGCTCTCCCGCCACCCTCCGGTACTGTCCCTCCTCGACGACCAATTCGTATAGGCCGTCGCCGTCTGTATCCCGGACGGCAAAAGAAACAATGGGGCGATCCAGATCGGACGAACACCAGACGGATTTAACCGCATCCCCCTTAAACCCAAACACAAAAAGGTGATTCTTATAGCTTACATCCTCACCGGTCTGCCAAAAGGGCCGCAAAGCGCCGAAGCTGCCCGTTTTCCACAGGGCCAGGATCAGATCGTCCGTCCCGTCGTTGTTGACGTCTCCCAGGGCAAAGCTGTCCACGCGCCAATCCCGGTCGGAACGCCAGATAACCTGTTTTTCCTCCGTCACGGTCAGGCTGTGCCCGACCAGGGAATACTCCTCCGGCCTCCCGTCGCCGTCAAGGTCACCCACGGCACGGCTCGCCGTGCCGGCATTCCCCGCGTCTGAAAGCATCAGGCAGACAGCCAGAAGCGCCGCCGGGACAAGTAACCGGAGGCCTTTTCGCTTTACCACTCCGGTACCGTATAAGCCTGCGTCCAGGACGGCTTATCGGGGGCTTCGTCGTTCTCCAGCATCCCCTGCCACTTCTGGTCGGTCAAACGGTCCGCGGACGGCCAGGCAAACTCGTAATAGGAGTAAACCGCGCCTTTGGTGATGCGCAGCTTGCCTTCCACAGGGACGACCGCATAAATGGTGCTTAAAAACCCGGTCCCTTCCTCCAGGACCTGCCCGGCCGGATCGGTGGCGACATCGGCGATCAAAGAGGCGGGATTTTCATAGACGGCGGAGGGGTGGTCGACGCCTTCGTCCCGCAGCGCCTCCAGCCAGAAATGCTCAAGCTGCCCGCCAAAACCGCGGATAAGCTCGTAATCCTCGTCGCCGAGCGGCTGATTCGAGAGCTCCCGTTCGGCGATATCCTTCAGCTTCAGAGCGAGCTCCTCCATCCGCTCCAAAGCGTCCTGGTCCGTCTCGTTCAGCAGGTCCCTGCTCTTAAGTCCCTCGATCGTCATCCTGGTAAGGGCGGCCAGCCGGGCGTACACGGCTGGATTGGGCTCCACGTAGCCCCTGTCGTCCGGCTCATCGCCTCCCCCTCCGCCCATTTCGGCGTAGACCTGCTTTGCATAGAGGATGGTGTCGTGCTTAAGCTCTGCCCAGCTTCCGAGATACGTCTCGAGCTGCTTTCGCGTCCAGGCCTGGTTTTGCATAAACGAGGGGTATCCCTCGCCCTTTGGTTCTGTCAGCGGTTTAAGCGTATGCAGCCAGGACCAGTACAGGTTTTGCGTCCAGGTCCCGATAGGCAGCCCGGCGATATAGTCTTGCATCTTGCTCATATTTTCCGGATATTTCTGGTAACCCGTTTCACCCATTTCCTCCAGGATGGAGTAGGCCTCCTGAGAATCCATAGCGGCCGGAATATCCAGGCCCTTGGGCAGCATCCGGCGCTGTCCTTCGGCGTTTTCATCCACTTCCCGGTAGACAAGGCGCTGGAAGACCGAGGCGTCCAAGGTAAACCGCTGGCCCATAAAGCGAAAACCTTTGATTTCCTTTTCCCGGTCGGGCTGGATGCTCTTGTCAAAGATGGGCATGGAATTGAGTGCCGGGGGTTCGAGCTTTTCAATGCCCGCCCGGAAAGCGTTCCACTTACCCTCGTCGCCGGCCAATGCATCCAGGGCGGGAACCCCTCCATAGGCCTCCTGCATCACCTGATAGTACTGGCTGAAACCGAGGTCGTCGCTCTTGCCCACAAAAAAGTTCGTCGGCTCGTAGATGTGGTTCCAGTGGTCATATTCCTCCTGACGGCCGAGCAGCAGTGTGATCAGGGCCGCCGATCTCGTTTCATCCTCGCTCGACGCCCGGAAGGTCAGGCGGCCGTACCACATCATGGCCTTGAAATAGGTCTTCAGCTCCTCTGATTTGGCGTAATGTCCCCGGGGCAGATACTGGGTATAATCTTCCTTCAAGGCATCCGCGAGGCTTACGCCGGCATTGCCGATGTTCATCACCGGCGAGGGCATAAAGGGCTCCTTATGATCGGAAATAAGCTGAAGCTCCTCTCCCACCTCCCCGCTTACAAAATCCGGTGCGGCAGACTGCGGATTCAGAAGGCCGGCGGCCACGGCGAAAAAGGCCGCGTTACGCTTGGCCGCATTTTCCCAGGCCGTGCCTTTCAGTGCCTGGTACTGCTCCTGGCTCCCGGCCAGCATTGCCCCTGTCAGGGAATCAAGCTCGCCGCGCAGCTTGTCTTTCTCGAGCGTCCGCAGCAGATGGCTGAAGTACAGGTGGTAGTTGTGCAGCATGGCGTCGGTGGTGATAAAGTTTGGAATATAGTCATAGCGGTTCGATTCATAAATGCTGAAAAACTCGCGCTGGGAGCCGGGCACCACCACAAAACCGTTCTCGCTGAGAAGCTTCTGAGCTTCGGGAGAAAAGTCGAAGCGGTCCTTATTGCCGACGTTACCCAAATCGGCCGCCACCTCATAAGCCTCTACCGCCGGCTTAAGCGTCACCGGGACCTCGCTGTACGATGCGAAAGCAGCCACTGCCTTTACCAGCGGGGCCTGAGTCGGCGCTTCGGGCTGCGAAACGTCCTCCGGAGGAGCCTGACAGCCGGTCAGACTTACCGGCAGGACAGCCAGCATTGTAAGGCACAATAGTGCGGCAACCATTCTATTAATCTTCATGATACTGCCCCCTTCCTTTTCCTGGTTTGACAAAAAATAGCAGGGTTTTGTTCCCATTTTCAGGTGGATATTACTTAAAATGTTCAGGCGGTCCTTTGTCGGTCAGAACCTTTTGTTTTTCTCTTTTTCAGAAGCTTTACAAGCTCATACCACAAGACGGATACGGCCGCAATCAAAAATGCCAGAATAAGCTGGGCCGCCGTCGGCGGCGCAAGCTTTAAAAAACCGCTGAGCGGCGAATAGAGCATCAGGAAAAAGCCGGCCGAGGCGCAGAGAAAGATTGCCGCCATCAGCCGGTCCCTCGCAAGAAGTGCTACTGAGCGGACGAAAAAATCGGTGTCGGAGCTGTTTACAGGAACCAGAAACCAATTCGACAGCATGATGACCGAAAGCCCCATCGTCCTTGCCAGAGCCGCGTTCCCGGGATTCTGCCCAAGCATCAGAAAATAGGTGCCAAAGGAGGCGGCGAAGATCACAAGGCCCTGGATTACGCTTTTCGACAGGGATTTAACGTCCAATAATTTTTCTTTCGGACTGCGCGGAGGACGTCTCATGATGTCGCTCTCCGCCGGCTGGCGCTCGAGAACGATCGAACAGGTCGGGTCGATAATCAGCTCCAAAATCACAACGTGCAGCGGCAAAAGCAGCAGATTTTGCGGCGCGATCTTCAGCATCGGAGCCAAAAGCGCGGAAAGCGCGATCGGGATGTGGATCGCAAACACATAACCGACTGCCTTTTTGATATTGTCACGGATTTTCCTGCCGTCTTTAATGGTTTCGACGATGGTTGAGAAATTGTCGTCCATCAGGATCAGATCCGACGCTTCCCTCGACACCTCCGACCCCCTCTGCCCCATCGCGATGCCGATGTCCGCGCACTTTAAGGCGGGCGCGTCGTTGACGCCGTCGCCCGTCATCGCGACGATGTCGCCGTTTTCCTGAAACGCCTTTACGATCCGCATCTTGTGCTCGGGAACGACGCGGGAGAAAATATTGACGCTTAAAACCCGACGGCGAAGCTCCTCATCGCTCATTTTGTCCAATTCGTCGCCGGTTATGACCGCACCGCAGTCCGAAATCCCCACCTGCCTTGCGATCGCGCCCGCCGTGATGCCGTTGTCGCCCGTGATCATCACCACGCGCACCCCGGCCTCCGCAAGGCGCCCGATATCCTCCCCGACCGACTCCCTCGGCGGGTCGTACAGCCCGATAAGCCCGCAGAAGACAAGCGCGCAGTCTGTGATCGAATCGGGGATCTCCGCCTCGCCTCCCGGCTTCATGATGCCGACCGCGATAACGCGCAGGCCGCTTTCAGACATTTCGTTGATTTTAACCTCCGCCAGCGCCCGCTCGTTTTGACTGAGCGTGCACAAAGCCAATAGCCGCTCCGGGGACCCCTTCGCCGCGATCAGGATTTCCCCCTCGTGCCTCCAGACATGCCCCATCATTTTCATTTCGTTTGTAAAGGCGTACTCGGTGATCAGCTCGCCGCCGAACAAATGCCCTCTCGTGACGCCCGACTCTTCGCAGCAGGCGAGCATGGCCTTTTCCATCGGGTCGTACGCATCCGTCTCGCAGGCGAGCCCCATCATTTCGATCAGCGTTCCCGTGTCCCCGTCGGGCGCCCAGACCTCCCGCACGGTCATCTGGTTTTTCGTGATCGTCCCTGTTTTGTCGACGCATAAAACGGAGACCTCCCCCAGCGTTTCGACCGAGGAAAGCCGGCGGACAAGCGAATTGCTTTTTGCGAGCCGCCACGCGCCCATGGAAAGAAACACGGTGAAAATGACGGGAAACTCTTCCGGGATCATCGCCATCGCGAGTGTGATGCCGGACAGGACGCTTTCGACGAGCCTTTCCTTGAGCGGGTGGTCCGGTATGTTCAAATATGTGATGACGCAGACAAGCAAAAACAAGACCGCCGCGATTGCCGCGCATGCCCTGACAAGCTCGCCGGTCTGTTTTTTGAGCGGCGAGAGGCTTTGGGGCGCCGCAGCGATACCCGCGCCGATTTTCCCGTACTCGGTCGACGCTCCCGTCTTCCGGACGCGGACCGCCGCGCTGCCCTGCGTGACAAGTGTGCCCGCGTAACAGTAATCCTTCCTCCACCGGCCTTCCTCGGCCGGCTCTGCGGCCCCGGCGGCTGTTTTCCAGACCCCCTCCGACTCGCCCGTCAGAGTCGACTCGTCGACTAAAAGATCGTTTGCCCGCAGAATCTCGCCGTCGGCAGGGATTTTCACGCCCTCCGAAATCAGCATGAAATCGCCCGGCACAAGCTCGCTGCTCGCAATCATCTGCTCGGCGCCGTCCCGGATGACCCCGATCCGGGGCGCGGACAGGTCCTTAAGGGCATTTAATGTTTTGTCGGTCTTCCATTCCTGCGCCACGTCGATGCCGATGACGCCGACGACAAAGACGAGCATGATCAGCCCGTCGCGCGGCTCTCCCAAAAAAAAGTAGATGACCGCAGTGACAATCAGGAGGAGAAACATCGGTTCGGCCAGGATATGAAGCGTTTTACTAAAAAGCGTCTCCTTTTTCCTTTTTGTCAGTTCGTTTTTCCCGTATTGCTGTGCAAGCTTTTTTACTTCCTCTGTCGTAAGGCCGCCCGTCAGGGACCCGTTTTGTTCCGTCATAAAAGTTACCTCCGATCAGGCCTGTTTAAAAAACCGGCATGTTTGAAGAATCGCTCCATGGCACTTCAGATATCCGGCGCACCGTCCCTCCGGGAGTATAAAAAAACACCCGTGGAACAATAAACTGTCCCACAGGTGCGTTCAATTACCACCTGCTGCCGCAAAACGGCCCAGCCCCACGAACCGGATTAAAAATCGGTTCATCGCCTGCTCAGTTTGTACTGTAGATTACATGCAGTGCAAAGAGATTCTTTTTAGTTTAATATATGCAAAGCAGGCTGTCAAGTGTAATAGAAATTTTTTCGCCGATCATCGCCGGTTTATCAGCGCCAAAAGAGAATAACCTGCCTTCCGTGGGGCCGGAAGGAACATCCTCCCTTACTATTTCCCCAATTTCAGCCTTTCATTAAAATTTCCGACCGCATCGCTTTTCCGCCCGGGGCGCAGCCCGTTTTTCTCCGCGCACGCAAACTCCGTCATATCCTTCCAGTAGCGTTTCGGCATATGGCTCATGCGGCATTTCGGATTGTGCCGGTAAGGCACCTCGATGGTGTCGTAAAAAAGCTTCCAAAGGGCGCGGAAGGTAAGCTCCTCCTCGTCCGCCTCGGGCAGTATGAGATCCTCCGCCGGAATAATCGCGTGGCGATACGGCTGATAAATAAGCGCCATGCCGTGGGTTTTGTCGTAAATCATGAATCTCTCCTCGGGATAGCGCTCGCGAAAATGCCTTACAAGAAGGGGAAGCACAATATTCTTCGGTTCGATCTCGGAAACCAGGGCGCCGTTTATTATGGAAAACCGGATAAAGCCTTTTAACAGATGGCTTTCGTTCATCAGGTGCCCCACGGCCCGAAAAAGCGTGCCGGCAACGTCGTCTGTCAGCATGCTCATGACTTTGGGGCCGCATTGATAGCCCAGGCGCAAAAAAAGGAGGATCTGAAGCTCCTTTTGCGGCAGGCAGGTCAGAAAAGCACTTCGCACAAGCTCGGCCGCCTCCCCGCCCATTTTCTGCGGGATAGAACGGCGCACTCTGCCCGCCTTCCGCTCATCGGTCAGAATCTCCTTTGCCGGCAAAAGCGTGGTTTGTTCCGCGTCCGGCGGCAGGATATCCGCCGGGGTTTCCTTTTTTTCATAGCTTTCAAACACGCAGCACAAAAGGCCGTCGAAGCTGCCGTCGTAATTGTAAATCACATTTGCCCTGTCAGGCATTTCCTGAATTCCTCCCGTAAAGCAGCGGGCTGTTCAAAAAGGGAAAGCTGCTCTCCTTCCCCGCCGGATGCAAGGCTCCGATAGATGTCGAGCTCTTTTTCCGACAAAAGGGACTTAAGCGCCGCATCGTGCGTGATTTTAAGCCCCTCCGCCGTTTTTCCGCCGCAGGTGATGAAATACCGCGCTCTTTTGAGCACGACGCCCAGCTTCTTGAGCCCGTCAAAATCGAGCGGACCCAAGCGCCGCGCTTTCACGATCCTTTTCGCGCTCAGCACGCCGACGCCGGGCACGCGCAAAAGCTCTTCGTAATGCGCGCGGTTTACCTCCATCGGGAAAAGCTCCATATGATTCAGCGCCCAGTTGCATTTCGGGTCCACGCAGGGATTGAAGTTCTGGTTGCGGTCGTCGAGAAGCTCGCCCGACGTAAACCCGTAGTAGCGCAAAAGCCAGTCCGCCTGATAAAGCCGATGCTCCCGCAAAAGCGGCGGCTTTGTGTCGATCGACGGCAGCAGGGAGTTTTCCGCCACCGGGATATAGGCGGAATAAAACACCCGTTTTAACCTGTATTTGCTGTAAAGCCCCTCCGCGAGGGTAAGAATCTTAAAATCCGTCTCCGGCGTCGCGCCCACGATCATCTGGGTGCTCTGACCGGCAGGCACGAACTTCGGCGCGTGCCGGTACCTGACCAGCTCCTTCGAGTTCTCCTGAATCCGGTTTTTAATAAGCTCCATCGGCTTTAGGACGGAGGTCTTCGACTTGTCCGGGGCGAGCAGCGCGAGGCTTTGCCTCGACGGAAGCTCGATGTTTACGCTCATGCGATCTGAAAGCACGCCGAGGCGGTGGATCAGCGCGTCGTCCGCCCCCGGAATGGCCTTTGCGTGAATATAACCGGCAAACCGGTATTCCTCCCGCAGGATGCGTAGCGCCTCGATCATCTGCTCGCAGGTGTAGTCGGGATTTTTAATGACCCCGGAGCTTAAAAAAAGGCCCTCAATATAATTGCGGCGATAGAAATTGATCGTCAGCTCCGCAAGCTCGCGCGGCGTAAAAAGAGCGCGCGGGGAATCGTTCGTCCGACGGTTTACGCAATACTTGCAGTCGTAAACGCAGACGTTTGTAAGGAGCACCTTCAGGAGCGAAATGCACCGGCCGTCGGCTGCAAAGCTGTGGCAGATCCCATAAGACGACGCGTTGCCGATCCCGCCGGGGGACGCTTTGCGGTCCACGCCGCTCGAAGTGCACGCGACGTCGAATTTCGCCGCGTCGGTCAGAATCTTAAGCTTGTCGAAAACATCCACAAAAACCAGCCCCTCGTCACCTTAAGCATTCTATCACAGAACACATGTTCTTGTAAAGAGCTTATAAGAATCCCAAAAACAGAAAAACACAACCGTGAAAACGGTTGTGCCAGACTGTAGACAAAGTAGTTTCTTACGTCTTTTTTGAAAAAATGCGTTGCGCTTCGCGTGACCATTTTTTCAAAAAACCGAATCAATTTGTTTTTTCGGCAATTCATTTGCCGGAAAAACACCCCGGGGTCCCCAACAAATACTATTTGTTGGGGAGAGTCCACCCGCGCAATTCGTGCGCGAAACCGGGGGTATTTCGGTCTGAAATCTTCGATTTCGGGCCGAATATCCAGGGGGTACCCTATACCCCCTGGAAGAGTGTCGACTTTGTCGACACTCAGACACAACCGTGAAAACGGTTGTGTCTGGCTTTATTTTTTGCTATACGGATTCGGACACGGTATATGTCTTATTGCGGAAGGTTGTGCAGTCGGTCAGAATTTTTCTGATCCGCGCCTCCTCTTTCAGATTGGTGAGAAATACCAGATAATCCCCGGCCTGTATTCTCGTGTCGCCCCTGGGGATCGAATCCTTCCCCATTCGCCGGACCGCGATCAACAGGCAGCTTTTGGGCAGGTCGATCTCCTTGAGGCACTTATTTTCGGCCGCGGAGCCATGGTGGACGACCAATTCAACCGTAATTTTTTTGCCTTCGTCGCTTTCGTCGGCCTCCTTTTTGATTTCGCAAATCATATTTTCAAGAAGCGATTCATAGATCGGCGCACTTTTCAGGAGATCGGCCACCACATACGCAATGACCGAAACAAACGTCAGGGCCAACAGATGCGTAAACGAGCCCGTCATCTCGATCAGCAAGACAATGCCCGTAATCGGGGCCCTTACGATGGCCGTGAAATAGCCTGCCATTGCAACGATCGCGAAATTATAAAAAAAATGCGCTTCAAACCCAAGGCAGTTAACCGCAATGTTGCCGAAAACGGCGCCGATCGTTCCCCCCATAACCAGAAGCGGGAAAAAGATCCCGCCCGGCGCCCCGGAGCCGAAGCTGATCATTGAAAAAACGAATTTTACGGCAAGTATTAAAAGCAGGGACGCGATGCCAGTTTTAATGCTTAACTCGTCGATTATTCTGTGCCCGCTGCCCAGCGCGATCGGAAACGTAAGCCCGAGCATACAGGCGAGGAGGAACGGGATCACCGGCCTCAGCCTGGCGTCAAGCCATTTCAGCTTTTTATATGCTTTCTGTGTCAGCAGCAATATGTAGTTGTAAAAAGCGCCCGCGGCTCCGAGCGTCACGCCGAGGACGAGAAATATCCAGTAACCGCTCAGCGGGACGCTGTCCTTCATTTCGATATTGAATATCGGATGAATCCCGAATACCAGCTTCGCGACAAAGTCCGCTACAATGGCGGCGACCATTGTCGACATCAGGATCACCGGCGAGAAATACTTAAAGATCTCCTCCATCGCGAACATGGTGCCCGCGAGCGGCGCGTTGAAAGCGGCCGCAAGCCCCGCGCTCGCCCCGCTTGCGATCAGCACTTTCTTCTCCGTCCGCGAGGAAGCAAGCTTCTCTCCCACCCCTTCCGCGACGCACGCGCCGAGCTGGATGGACGGACCTTCCCGGCCGAGCGAAAGTCCGGCCAGAATTGACACCGCGCCGCCCAGGAATTTGCAAAGCAAGGTTCCAAGCCAGCTGTCCCTGAAATACCCCATGATAATGCCTTCCACCTGCGGGATGCCGCTTCCTCTGATCATTTTGAATTTGGACACGAGAAAACCGACGCCGGCCCCGGCCGCCGCCAGCAAAACAATTGCCAAAGGCAGCAGCGCCATGTGATCCCTCAGATAGGCGTAAGCGTTAAAGGACAGATCCTCCGCTCCGGAAAGCGCCAGTCGGTACAGGGTAACCGCGGTTCCGACCAGCAAGCCGACCAGTATGCTCTTCAATAGGATCGATAATTTTTTGGAGTCGGTGTTGATCACGGCTTTATAATTGTTGTAGCTCTGATAGAATTTATTAAGCATGAGACCGATACCCAGCTTTTCTTAAAAATATGGAAAATCCTCTTTTTTCCTTTTATACCATAAATCAAAAACCCTTCAGATGTCAACCGAGTTCTCGGCCAATTCGCAAAAAAACGCTGCCGAAAAATCGGTTTTATTAAAAAAACCGGGCTCTTTGAAACATTTCAAATGCCCGGTAGGATTCGGCCGGCGTTTTAAGCGAAAAATCTGTTTTAGTAATCAGATCGTAATCAGCTTTTCGTCGGATTTTAGAATTTCCGTAAGCCCCTGTCCCCAGTAGATGACCTCGATGCTCAGATCCTCCAGCCGGTCCGTCGCGCCCAGTTGGTCCGCGCATGCTTTGCACGCCGTGAATTTGACGCCCGCATGCTGTGCGATTCGGATTCTTTCCCGGATCGCCTCGTTCTCCGCCGCGAGTTTGGCCGTCGCCCCCCAAATGATCACCGTCACTTCCCTCCACCAGCCTCTCAGCATGCTGTTGGTCGCATACATCATCACCATTTTTTCCGATGTCAGGAGATCTGCATTTGTCCAAAGAATATATAACCCGTCCGGCTCAGCCACAAAGAGTCACTCCTTTTTTACAATTTCGCACCAAATGGAACTCTTTTACAGTTTACCATACAAATCACAAAAAACCAACCGTTTCAGCCGTTTGCCGAGGTAATACCGGTTCGTATTATCGATATTCTTAATTATGTTGTGTGATTTTTAGAGTTATGGTATCCTGATATTGGAAAAGCCTTTATAACATTTGTAAGGGAGGAAAAACATGCAGTATCGCCTTTATGGAAAACTGGGCTATCAGGTCTCGGCGCTCGGCATGGGATGCATGCGCCTGCCGCGTATTTACAAGCCGGGGCAGGACCATGCCGAAGTCGACCTTGAAAAGTCGTTCGAGCTGATCCGTTACGCCGTCGAGCACGGCGTCAACTATTTCGACTCGGCATACGCCTACCACAACAAAACCAGCGAATCCATTTTGGGGGAAGCCCTCGACAACGGATACCGCAAAAAAGTAAAAATCGCCACGAAGCAGCCCTTTGCGGTGATGAAAACGCAGGCCAATATCCGCCGTAATCTCGAAAACACGCTTCGCAAGCTGCGCACCGATTACATCGACGTATATCTGATCCACAACGTTCAGAAAGAATCCTGGGACGAGATCAAGCAACGCCGCATCATCGAGGAATTCGAGAAGTTCCGCGACGAGGGAATGATCAAAGCGATCGGCTTTTCGTACCACGGCAGCTTCCCCTGCTTTAAGGAAATTTTGGACTACTACCCCTGGGACATGTGCCAAATCCAGCAAAATATGCTGGATGTCGACCGGGAGGCCACGGAGGAGGCCATTAAAGCCGCCGGCAGAAAGAAAACCGCCCTCGTCATCATGGAGCCTCTCCGCGGCGGCGGGCTTTCGAACGCTCCGGAATCCGTCAGGTCGCTCTATGATTCGTACCCCGAAAAACGGACCCCTGCCGAATGGGCATTCCGGCATGTCATCAATTATCCCGAGGTCAGCTGCATTTTAAGCGGGATGACAACCATGGAACAGCTTAAACAAAACATCGAGCTGTTTTCAAGGCCGGACGCCGTGCCGGACTGCCTGTCCGAAGAGGAAAAGGAGATCATCCAAAAAGCCAAAGCCGCGTACGAGTCCGTCGCGTCCATCCCCTGCACAGGCTGCGAATACTGCCTGCCCTGTCCCAAGGGGGTCCATATCCCGGGCGTCTTTTTCGGTTTTAACGCCGGCACAATGTTCGGCGACTTCAGCCAGCCGAAAAGAAGCTATATGTTCACAAAAAGATTTAAGCAGGATGCGTCTCAATGCGTCGCTTGCGGCGCCTGCGAGAAAAAATGTCCGCAGCATATCGATATCATCAATCAACTGAAGGTTGCCCACGCGTCCCTTGACGGCTGGATCGAATAGAAATATTTTCGCACAACTCCCGGGTGCGCCGCAAAACGTTATTGAAAACGTTCTGCGGCGCGCCTGTTTTTTCATGTAAAGTTCAAGTAAAGTTCAAGTAAAAATCAGATTGCCAACAGTGGCAGCACACTTACAGCCCTTATACTTAAGCATAAGAGGCGTATCCGAAATGGAAAGGACTTAATATTATGAAATATAAAAAACGAACGGTGTTGCTGTCGCTTTTTACATGCGCTGCAATGCTCGCCTCCTGCGCCGCGCAGGGCGCGGGCGATACCGCAAGCGGTACGGGCGGCAATAAAAACACAGGCGTAGCGAGTATTTCGAATACAATCAGCTTTGACAGCGAGGATCATTACTTTGATTGGAAAAACCGGGACTATACGGCCATTGACCTGGCGGAAGGCGAACAGACCATAACGAAAAGCGGCATTTACGAAATCACAGGTACCCTGGCGGACGGCAGCCTGGTGGTCGATATCGATAAAGACGCCGACGCGGGCATTCTTTATCTCGTGCTGAACAACGCAAGCATTTCAAGCGCCGACAGCGCTCCAATCTACATTAAGGATGCGGAAAAAGTCGTGCTGATTCTTGAAAACGGATCGGAAAACAGCGTTTATCAGGGCAGCGGCTGTGTTGCCGACGAAAACGGCGAGCCCAGCGCGGCTGTCTTTTCAAAAACGGATCTGACCATTACGGGCGGTGGGGTCTTAAACGTCACCTCCGATTACAACGACGGCATTACAAGCAAGGATACGCTGAAAATCACGGACGGGACCCTTGCCATCAAGGCAACGGCCGACGGCATTGTCGGAAAGGATGTCCTGGCGGTGGAAAAGGGCGGCATCACAATCACGGCCGGCAAGGACGGCATGCGCTCGACGAACGACACGGACGATGGGATGGGCAATATTTTTATTGCGGACGGGTCCTTTGCCGTCGCCTCCGGCAACGACGCGATACAGGCTTACGGCGTTTTACAAATTGAAGGAGGCTCATTCGACCTGGTCTCCGGCGGCGGCTATTCGGAAAATACCGCCAGGTCGGAAACCAGGGAGGATTTCGGCGGTATGGGCGGAGGCCGTTTTGGGGAGCCAGCCGCTGAAAACACCGATACCGATACCGGTACCGATACCGAGAGCCGGAAAGGCCTGAAAGCGACCGGAAGTATTCTGATCAACAACGGGGCTTTCACGATCTCGTCTTATGACGACTCTGTCCACTCGAACGGGGCCGTTGCAATCGGCGGCGGCACCTTTACCCTTATGAGCGGCGACGACGCCGTCCATGCCGACACCGATGTGACAGTCGGCGGCGGGACGATAACCGTAACGAACAGTTACGAAGGTATCGAAGGTGCAAGCATCACCGTTGGCAACGGGAAGATCAATGTGGTCTCAAGCGACGACGGCTTTAATGTAAACGACGCATCCGGGCTTCTGACAGTAAACGGCGGTGAGATCTCGATCAATGCCGGCGGCGACGGCATCGATTCAAACGGCTCCGTAAAAATGACGGGCGGAACGGCCAAGGTGGACGGACCCACCTCAAACAATAACGGCGCGATCGACTATGTCGGAGGCTTCGAAATAAGCGGCGGCACACTCCTTGCCGCGGGCAGCAGCGGGATGGCCCAGTGCCCTGATTCGAATTCAACCCAGCTCTCGATCCTGATGTATTTCAGCGCGTCGCAGGCCGCCGGCACCGAAATAGCCCTCAAGGACGCGGGCGGCAATGTTATCGCGGCCTTTACGCCTGCAAAACAGTTCGCATCCGTCGCAATATCCTCGCCGGACATGGAAAAAGGCCAAAGCTACACGCTTTACAGCGGCGGTGTGGAGGTTGTCACCTTTACAGCTTCGGATACGGTCACTTATCTGAATGAATCCGGCGTGACCGAAAACCGCAGCGGAGGCCCCGGCGGAGGAATGCCGGGCGGAGGTATGCAGGGAGGAGACAGACAAGGCGGAAATATGCCGGACGGCTTCGGCCCCGGCGGCCCAAAAAGTTAGCAGAGCCGTTTTAAGGGCAATGTTCCCAAAAAATCAGGTCGGGAGGAAGCGAAATGGCAATCAAAACGTTTAAGCGCTATGAAATAAAATATTTGATCGGCCCCGAGCAATTTGAGGACATTAAGGCGGTGCTTTCCAAGCGCATGGTTCCGGATAAATTTTGCAGGAACACCGGCAGTTATATGGTTTATAACATCTATTTTGACACCGAACACGACGACATCATCAGGCGCTCGCTCGATAAGCCGTATTACAAAGAGAAGCTGCGCATGCGCTCTTATACGATGCCGGCAAGCGGGGCGGACACCGTCTTCCTGGAACTGAAAAGGAAAATCGGCGGGATTGTCGCAAAGCGCAGAGCAAAAATGACGCTTTTTGATGCAAAAAGCTTTATTGAAAACGGGATCGCCCCCAAACCCGACAGCTATGTGGACGGACAGGTTTTGGCGGAAATCGCGGATTTCCTGTACCGCCACCCGGCAAAGCCGAAGGTCTTCATCAGCTATGAACGAACGGCGTTTTCTCAGAAGGACCATTCCGGGCTGCGGGTTTCCTTCGATCGGAATATCCTCACAAGAAGGGATCATGTCGATTTCAGCTGCGGCGATTACGGCGCCGAGCTTTTGACCGACGACCGCGTTTTGATGGAAATCAAGTGCGACGGGCACATCCCTCTGTGGTTATGTTCCCTTCTCTCAGAAATGAAAATATACAAAACCAATTTTTCAAAATACGGCACGGAATACCAAAGCTTTTTAAGAAAAAAATTGTATGCAAAAAAACCGGCATAGGAGAAAAATAAAATGCTCGATACATTATTTTCAAACACAGTGGCCGAGTCGCTGACTTTCAGTTCAACCCTATTCGTGATCTTAAGCGCGCTGGCTCTCGGGCTTGGCATCAGCCTCGTATATATTTTCACTCATAAAAAGGAAGGATACCCGAAAAGCTTTACCATTACACTCATCATGCTGCCCGCCATCATTGCCATGATCATCCTTCTGGTCGGGAACAATGTGGCGAGAGCGTTCAGCCTCGCGGGAGCGTTCAGCTTAATCCGCTTCAGAAGCGCGCCCGGCGATTCGAAGGACATCGCTTACGTGTTCTTCACGCTCGGCGTCGGGCTTGCCTGCGGCATGGGCTATATCGGCTACGCGGCGCTTTTTGCCGCCGTCCTTTGCAGCGTGATGACCGTTCTGACAGCGCTCGATTTCGGCGGCAAACGCTTCCCCCCCATGCGGCTTAAGATTTTAATTCCGGAGGATATGGATTATCAGGGCGCTTTCGACGACGTACTGGATGAGTATACGACCGACCGCAGGCTCAGCAAAGTAAAGACAACCGAATTCGGATCTCTTTTTGAAATCACTTACGACATCACAATGAAGAATATGGAGAATTCGAAGCGCTTTATCGATCAAATCAGGTGCAGAAACGGAAATCTGAATGTGGTGTTGTTTATAAAAGAAAACAATGACGCGGCAGTGTTCTGATCCGGTCAAAAATACAAAGGGGTGCCGAAAATCGGAATAAACGCAATTCCTGCGCCCAAAACAATTAAATGCAGGTCATCAGCCACAACAATTTAATTGTGGATATTTCATTCCATCCCAAGCGTTTATATATGTTATTTTATGAAAGATTTCTAAAAAACGGGGTATCATCAATAAAAAATTCAGCCGAAAAGCAACGGCTGAATTTTTTTGCGCTCTGACGGGCGTAAAATAATCGAATAAAGCCGGGCAATCTGTTTTTCGCAAACCATAAATTGGTATTTTATGCATTTTTTTCAACCAAATAATTGTAATATCCATCACGCAATATGTGTTTTACGTTATTTAAAGGCGGTGGTAGTATAAGGATGAGAAATTTGCTTTCCTCCCGGGGAAGGCATTATGCAGGCAAGACGGGCGGCGATCCGGAAACGTTTTAAATACAGTTATCGCGTCGTCACAGGCCGTCCGCGCCGCATCAATGGAGGGCGACTCATGCAATACAATGCTTACGAAAACATTTTGTGCGTCATGGACAACGCCGCAAAAAAGGCCGGAATACCGGAAAAGGATTATATGCTGCTGAAATATCCGGAAAGAGAGCTGAAGGTTTCCATCCCGGTCGAAATGGACGACGGCTCCGTTTGTGTATTCGAAGGCTACCGCGTCCAGCATTCCAGCTCAAGGGGGCCCTGTAAGGGCGGGATACGCTACCACCCGCATGTCGATATGGATGAGGTCAAGGCGCTCGCGGCCGCAATGAGCTTAAAATGCGCGGTGGTCAACATACCGTACGGCGGAGCCAAGGGAGCCGTCCGCGTTGACCCGGGCCGGCTTTCGCAGGATGAACTGAAACGGCTTACGCGCCGTTATATTGCCATGATTCTCCCGATTATCGGACCCGAACGGGACATCCCCGCTCCGGACCTAAACACCAATCCGAATATCATGGCATGGATGATGGATACTTACAGTATGCTCAAGGGCTTCGCTGTGCCGGGTGTCGTAACCGGCAAACCGGTCGAAATCGGCGGTTCACTCGGCCGGAGAGAAGCCACGGGGCGCGGAGTGGTAATCATTACCGAGCAGATTTTACGGCATTTAAATCGCTGTGGCCGGGGTGTCCGAATAGCGATACAGGGCATGGGAAACGTCGGCGGCACAGCGGCAGGGCTGCTTTACAGCAAGGGATACCGGATTGTATCCGTCGGAGATGAATCCGGCTCTCTTTATAATGAAAATGGTCTTGATATCGCATCCATCCAAGAATATCTCTCAAAACGCGGCAATTTTTTGTCCGATTACAACCAAGGCAATCCGAAACACATGACCCCGGACGAGATCATTACCTGCGACTGCGACATACTGATTCCCGCCGCCATTGAAAACCAGATTACCGAATCAAACGCGGAAAGGATCAAAGTCGGCATTATCGTCGAAGCGGCCAACGGCCCGACCTCGGTAAAGGCAGACGCCATACTGGACAAAAAAGGCGTCGTCGTCGTCCCGGATATTCTTGCAAACGCGGGCGGCGTGGTCGTGTCCTATTTTGAATGGGTGCAGAATATTCAGTCGCTGATGTGGGATATCGAGGATGTCAATCTGCATCTGGAAAACATTATGCTCAAAGCATTTCAGGACGTGCTCGGCGCCTCCGGTGAATACGGGGTTTCCATGCGCACGGGCGCCAATATTGTCGCTCTTAAGCGCTTAAGCGCGGCGAAAAAGATCAGGGGCATATTCCCATAATCCAAAAGTCTTAAAACGGGGCACAGGGGGTTCAATTCGTGTCCGTCGAATAAGCCGCCCCGGAAACAAGGCGGCTTTCGGACAAGGTGGTGCCGCGAAATGCATATCCATGCATTTCGCGGCACCACCTTGTTTTATTTTTGAATTAAGGCCGATTTCATGCCGTCATGTACATATGGAAAAATCAGAAAGTATAGCTTTTGCTTATATCAAATATGAATATTGTTTTGTTGACACCCATTATCTTGTCAGTATAATAGGAAACATAAAGGAAATTTGTCGTTTTTATAAACAAATTCCACATAATTTGTAATAGAGTTATTAAAATAAGCTTTAAGTATCACTTAAGGCGGGTTCCGGCTTTGCCAAAAACGGAATCATTGGATCACACGCCGTCATGGCGTTATTTTAATGGGAGGGTCCCGGGAAAACCGGCACGGCAAACGTATCATCGGTTTGTCGTTTTACAGGGTATTTAAGATATATTTCTGCAAGCGCAGACTTATATATATCTTGAATAATTTGGAGGAGAAAAAAATGAAAAAGGCAAGCTCTGCTTTGTTTGCGATTGTAATGATTCTCTGTTTACTCCTGGCGGG
This sequence comes from Clostridiales bacterium UBA6114, assembly GCA_002423435.1. Classification (GTDB taxonomy): domain Bacteria; phylum Bacillota; class Clostridia; order Oscillospirales; family Butyricicoccaceae; genus UBA6114. Next base: position 72,521 of record DIWE01000039.1, on the reverse strand, counting down.
ATGTTCCGGAGGCAGCGGTTTAAACAGCACAGCCGCGGCGCCGTCAGGTTCAGGCTCCGCCGCTCCAAGCTCCCCCGAGGCGAAAGTGATCAAGATAGGCAGCATTTACGCGGACAAGCATTCCGCGAGCATCGCAGTCATGGAAATGAAAAAGGAACTGGAAGAGCGTTCAAACGGCGCGCTGACCATCGATTATTACGGAAACAGCGTTTTGGGCGACGACGCAGCCCTGGTCCAGCAGACAATGGCGGGCACGCTTGACGTACATATGATGTTGGGGCTCAGCGCTTACAACCAATGGCTTCCCGAGCTCGGAATCGAAGACCTTCCCTTTGTGTTCCCGGACCTCGAGACCGCGAGAAAGGTTTATAAATCCGGCTTTGGCGAGCATGTCGCAAAATTGGTCGAGGACAAGCTGGGCCTGAAGATCCTTGCCTGGAACTGGGAGGGCGGCCAGCGTCATTTCACCAACAACACAAGGCCCATCGTCGTTCCCGACGATTTGAAAGGCCTCAAAATGAGAGTCGTTCAGAACGAGATGCGCCTGAAAGCGCTGCAGGTTCTCGGCGCAAACCCGATCCCGATGTCGTTCTCCGAGCTCTACACCGCGTTACAGCAGGGAACGGTCGACGGCGAGGAAAATCCCCTTGCCACCATCGATTCCGCAAACTTATATGAGGTTCAGAAGTACCTGTCTCTTTGCGGCTATATTTACAACTCCGGTTTCTTCGAGGCGAGCCCGGCGCTTATTGAACGCCTGACTCCCGACGAACTGGCGCTTTTAACGGAGCTCGCGGTGAAATACGGCGATTATCAGCAGAAGCTCAACGACGAGAACAACGACAAGCTGCTCCAGATCATGAAAGATAAAGGAATGCAGGTCAACGAATGCAACATCCCGGCGTTTGTCGAAGCGATCCAGCCGGCATTTGATTATTACAGACAGACATACGGCGGCGAGCTGCTCGATCTGGCTTTGTCCCTGCAGAAATAATCGGTTCGGAGCATAACCATCTTAATCTATTTGGAAAGCGGGATGGATTTTATTTGAAATTCTTGGATCTGCTGATAAAAGCAATTGAGAAGGTATGCACCGGGCTGCTCGTGTTGATGACGGTCGTCTCTTTTGCCCAGGTCGTCAACCGGTACATATTCTCAAAAGGGTTCCCTTGGGCGGAAGAAATGGCGCTCTACTGCATGATCTGGCTGATTTTCCTCGGAGCCACCCTGTGCGTGCGGCGGGACAGACATACGCGCATTGACTTTCTGCTTCTTCTGCTCCCCTATAAAATCAGAAAGTATGTTGAAGTTTTCAACTACCTGGTCTGTATCGCGTTTCTTTGCTGTCTGACGTACTTTATGCAGCCGCTCATCCGCGGCAGCATGATGGCGAAGTCGATCGGCATGCGCGTACCTTTGAACGTGCTGTATTTTTCAGTTCCGGTCGGCAGTTTTCTGATGGTTATCTATATGTTCCTGATGATCTACCTGAAGATCAGGGAAACAGATCCGGCGCTTGCACAGCAGGAGCCAAACGGGGGTAATCAGTGATGATAGCCGTAATGTTTATCACTTTGGCAGTCGCTCTCCTTATCGGGATCCCGGTCGGGTTCTCGATCGGCATCAGCACAATGGTAGCCCTGCTATTCGAGGGCACGACGCCGCCTGTGATCGTAGCGCAAAAAATGATAGACGGCACGCTGTCTTTCTCATTGCTCGCGCTTCCGATGTTTGTGCTGTCCGGCGCGATCATGGCCTACGGAAGCACGCCCAGACTGATGAAGCTCGCGAATCTGCTCGTCGGCAAGATTCCGGGCGGGCTCGGGATGACGGGCGTCGTCGGCTGCGCCTTCTTCGGGGCCGTTTCCGGCTCGGGCGTCGCGACAACCGCGGCGATCGGCGGAATCGTCGGCCCGGAAATGGCCCGGAAAGGATATGGAAAAGGGTTCACCGCCTCGCTGATAGCCGCCTCGGGTACGCTCGGCTGCGTTATTCCTCCCAGCATCTCGTTTGTCATTTACGCGCAGTGCGCGAGCGTCTCCATCGGGGAGATGTTCTTAGGCGGTTTCATACCCGGTCTCCTGGGCTGTCTCATGCTTTGCATTTTGTGTTACTCCATGGCAAAAAGACGCAAATGGGGGCGTGAAGGCGAAGGGCAAAGGCCGACCAACCGCGAGATCCTGTTCATTGTGTTTGACGCCCTTTTGCCGCTTTTTATGCCGGTCATTATTCTGGGCGGCGTGCTTTCGGGCATCATTACGGCCACGGAGTCCGCGGTTATCGCGACGGTCTACGCGTTCCTCCTCGCCACCTTCGTATACAAAGAGTTTACCCTGAAAGACTTTTTTGAGTGCTTTACCGACAGCGCCTGCACCGCGTCCATGATTCTCTTCATCATTGCGGGATCATATCCCTTCGGCTGGATCATGGCGACAAGAAACGTCCCGGCGATGTTCTCGGAATGGATTTTGTCCGTAAGCGACAATCCCACAGTCATTTTCATGCTGATTGTCCTTCTGATACTGATCCTGGGCACTTTTATGGAAGGGTTCACAATCATCATTCTCACAACTCCGATCCTTCTGCCCATCGTCACCAAGGTAATCGGGGTCGACCCGATCGCATACGGCGTCATCCTGACGCTTGCCACGGACGTGGGAGCCGTTACCCCGCCGCTTGCGGTCTGCCTGTTCACCGCCTGCGGAATCATGAGGATACGCGTGGCGGAGGTGTTTCCGGATATCTATTGGGTCCTCGGGACAATGGTTGCGGAGACCTATCTCGTGATGTTCTTCCCGGTGATCGTGACCTTCCTTCCCCGGTTGGTTATGGGCGGGTGAGAACTCTGCTCCGCAAAGTCCGGATTCTTAATAAGCCGTCCTGCTTTTCCCTTATTCGGGAAAGCAGGACGGCCGAACGATATCCGTGGTCTGCATCGGCTGCTCGCTAAGCAAAATTGGAACTCAGATGTTTGCTGTAGTTGCCGAGGAAGTCTTTAATCAGGCTGATCAGATAACAGCATTCGGGGGACAGCGCAATATTTTTAAGATAAGCGATCATAAACTCGAGCTCCAGCTTGCCGCTGCCCACGGAAAAGCACATGGGCTGCTGCAGGAACACATTTGAATAAATATAGTTTTCCGGAATAAAGGCGACACCGTTTCCCGACGCCGCGACCCGCGCGGCCGCATCAAAGCTTTTCGTAGTCAACAGGACATTGGGGACGATCCCCTCCTCTTCAAAAAGCCTGTCGACGATTTGGCGGATCGCCTGTCCCGCGTCGGGCAGAATAAAATCCTCGTGGCGGAACACCTTGATATCCACCCATGGCCTGCTGGCGTTTTCCCTCCAGACGCCTTCGCTCGCGAATTTCGAATGCTTGGATAAGACCAGCAGTATTTCCTCGCTTGCCAGCGGCTCATAGAATATCCGCTTATCCTGCGGAACGAAATTTGTTATGGCGACGTCCGCAGCCCTCTTCAGGAGCAGCTCTTCGGCCCGGTTGGCCATGCTTTCGTTGAAGACAAGGGTGACATACGGGTACTTCTGCTTAAACTGCGGGAAAATGTTCGGAATGATATATGAGCTTTTCACCATTGGAGAAAAGATATTGATTACCTTTTTTTTGCATCGCTCGTCAAGCAGGAGGGAATCGTCTTCGAGCTGATCCGTATACTGGAGCATTTTCTGCGCGGCGCGAATATAAACCTCCCCCTCGTAAGTGGGCCGAAAGCTTTTTCCGGAGTACTGAAAAAGCTTCACGCCATACTGATCCTCCATATTGTGGATATATTTGCTTAAGGACGGTTGGGAAATGCCGAGGGAAACGGCCGCTTTTGAAATATTATCATATTTTGAAACGGCTATGATATATTTGAGTTCTTTGAAATTCATATCCTTCTCCTTCCTTGCATATCCGCATGAACAAACCTCTCCGTAAACCGCATCACGCCCCAATTATACCGTGGGACAGCGGAGCATACAGCGAGACTATCAGCAGGCAAAAATAATGAGGCGCAACGCTCTCGGTTTTGCGCCTCATTAATGAATGGCTCTTCGGGATTTTATCCTGAAAGGGATTATTCCGTCACGGCATATGTTGTTTTTGCGAGCCATTCCAGGTTCGGCTCAATGCCCCAGCCCGGCTCCTGTGGAACGGCGACTTTGCCGTCGCGCACCTCGACGACAGGGGTAAAGAGCCCCTTGTTCCAAGGGTCGTTATACTGCGGATCGATTGAATATTCAAGGAACGGGTACGGATTTTTCAAAGCGGCGTTCATATGGATGCTGAAGATCAGCAATAACCCTCTTGTGCCGTTATGCGGCGAGCAATAAACACCCGCCTTCTCCGACATCTTCGCGACCTGCCACGCGCGGGAGAATCCGCCTATGTAACAGATATCGGGCTGCGCGATCCGCACCGCCTCGGCCGCAAAAATCCGTTTCCACTGCGCCATATCGTAATCCTGCTCGCCGCCCGCGACCGGAATGTTCAGCGCACGGGCGACCGCGGCGCTCTTCTCAAACTCCCAATACGGACACGGCTCTTCAAAATAGCCGACCTTCATTTTTTCGAAGAAGCGGCCGATTTCAATCGCTTTTTCCACGCTGTAGGTTCCGTTGGAATCGACAAACAGCGGGACATCATCGCCGAATTCCTTGCGGAAAAGCGAGATGACCTCTTCCGTGTGGCCGGGGTAGGTGTCCTCGTCGCGGCCCAGCAGCGCATAGACGTTTTCACCGATATTGCCGATATGCACCTTGAACGCACGGAAGCCGTTTTCCTGCCCGAGGCGCTTCATCCGGTCGATTTCTTCCCTTGGCGTGATTGTTTTGACCATGCTTGACCCGTATACGTCGACAAACTTCTTATCGCTGCCCAACAAACGGGCGACGCTTTTGCCGGCCCGTTTCCCCCTGATATCCCACAAAGCCGTGTCAATGCCTGTCAAAGCCCGGAACAGATAGGAGCCGAAGAATGTATAGTTCGTGTCCACGCACAGATCGCCGATCGCCTCAATATCCTCGGAATTCTTATCGAGGACCAGCTTCGCGAGATGGCGGTGCAAAACGGCGGCGCTTATGTCCGCATTGATATGAGCGGTCTGCCCCCAGCCTGTCAAGCCGTCTTCGGTAGTAATTCGAACCAGGCACATGTTGCGCGTTGAAAAGGTCTCGACTTTTTTTATTTTCATGCTTTCCCTCTCCCCTTTTTTCAGAATGATGCCTTGCGAATATCTAAAGCTTATTTGAATGTACATATTCCGATTTATGTGAAATTTGTTTATAAAACGCCATAATACCCTTCCATTTCTTATTATACCGACGAAGAAATAGGTGTCAACAAAACAATATTCATAATTGCTATAAGCAAAAACTATAATAATTGATTCGTTTTTCAGGGAGGCTGAGGATATGACGATATACGACCTGGAGCAGATCGTCTGTATCGCCGACGAGCTTAATATTTCACGCGCTTCAAAGCAGCTGTTTATGTCCCAGTCTTCCTTGAGCCAGACCATCAAACGGGTGGAAAAGGTAATCGGCCGTCCGCTTTTTTCGCGGACGGCCGCCGGCCTCTCGCTGACGCCCGTCGGGGAACGGGTTACCGCGCTCGCGAGGGAAATCCTGCAGATAAAGTCAAACCTGGACGCCGACTTAAAAAAAATGTCTGTTTGCCGCACCGGCCGATTTGCCATCGGCATCCCTTCCTTCTGGTCGTTCAGCATTTTGCCCGCCGTCCTGCCAAAGCTCTGCGCGGGGTATCCGAATCTGGAGATCTCGATAAAGGAAGCAAATTCCGATCAAATGGACAATATGCTGCTGGGCGGAGAAATCGACGTGGCAATCAATCCGATCGAAACGCATTCGGACAAAATCGCGAGCCATGTTTTGTTTAAGGAGGAGATTCTTGTCGCCGTTTCATCCAAAAACCCCGTATCCTCCTCCGGAAAGGCGGACGGTGCACATCACATCCTGGAACCCGAGGTTCTTAAGGGGCAGACATTTATTCTGAGCCAGAAAATGCCGGAGATCTTAAAGGCGGCCAACCGTTTTTTTGCCGCTTATAATTTCGGCTCTCAGGCATTGATGTTTGCAAACAGCATCGAAACCATAAAGCAGCTGACGCTTCGCGATCTGGGCATCTCCTTTATTCCGCGTTCTTATGCCCGGTATGATTCCGATATCGAAAGGCCCTTGTATTTCCACATCGACAGCGATGTCCTGCCCAGGTGGACCCTTTCCGCGGCTTATCTGAAAAAAGAGTCGGGCAACAAGATGCTCAGAGCCTTTATCGATTTGCTTTCCGAGCACCTGGAAAGCAAATCGGACGGTATGGAGTAGTTAAGGCTAGGAGGGTCGAACCCAATCCGGTTTTTTTCCGTCGGCTGCGCCCCATGCTGCGTTATCCTCCTTGCTTTACGCGAGTAAAGCTGCGTCGTCTGCCTTGCCTGAAACGTAGTCGGCGGAAAAAAACTCTGCGACCTCCGCCATAGGGAAATTCGTGCTTGGCGCGGCGGAGGACGACGGCATACCGACGTATGCCTAGGACTTAAATAAAGCAAAGCGCGAATTTATCAGGGCGGAGGCGGATTGGGTTCGACCCTCCTAGCCTTAAGCATAAGAGGCAAATCCGAACCCGTTTTTGAGGGGCAGGATTCCGCCACTTAAGCAGAAAACCCCATTGCCATACGTCGGTATTGCCAATGTGCTTTTCTTTGCACTGACAAAATCCTGCTCCCTCAAAAATCTTCGACCTCTATGCTCCGATTTTTGGTGGATTTTAAGGCGCCCGCCGAGGAGAACAACGCAAAAAGACGCCGAAAGCCGGTGCATAGAGGCGGGTTCGGATTTGCCTCTTATGCTTAAGCATAAAAGCAGGGCTAAATTAACGTAAACCCATTTGTCCATGCGGGTTTTGTTCATTTAGCCCTGTTAAATCATAGAGCGAAGGCGTCAACGCTTCAAAAGCAATACAAAGCGTTTCCGTTAACCCCGGCCGCGTTCAAAGCCCAAATACCGCGTGCCCTGAAAGGTCAGTTTTCCCCTGTCGTTTTCCGCAAGTATCCCATATTCGCTGCCGGAAATTGCAAATTCCAAGCGGTCGCCGCTGGCCACTTCAAACGTGGCATAATATGTAGTCGACGACGACGTGTGGTGCATATTGTCCGTTCCTGTATTGTGATGATAGTGCTGCACATCCGTCCGTTTTGTAACCACGGTTGCGTCAACCGTGAGAACGGGAGATTCATTGTTCCTTTTCCACTGTTTTGCGCCCTGTATCGAGCGTGCGATAATTGTGCCGAATACAAATATAAATCCTATGAATACGATGACAGGTATGATACTGAACATCATGCCGCCAAATCCACCAAACCCGCCAAAAGGAGAAAATTCCATAGTTTTTGATCCCTTCAGTAAAAAATCCTCTGTATTCCGCATAACCGTCATACAAAGGCGGAACCCACCGGCTTCTTCGCAATTTCAGCCGAGGTTTTTTAATATGTCATGGTAACGCGCAGTCCCAAGGTCGCTCGGTTCTCCCTTTTTGCAAAAGGAAAGCCCGCCCAATTCCCGATTAAGCCGCTCCACGACAACCTGACCGTCAACCAATTTGGATTTAAAAATTCCAAGCGCCTCCAGAAACCGCTTATCCCTCTTTGCGCTGTCGTAGAAAGAGAGAACGTAGACATAAACGAATAGGTTATAATTTGCAAAGGGATACTCAACCTGCATGAACAGAGTGCCGATGCCGTAATGGCAGGGGCCAAGAGGCGTGCGGGTCGTCCAATGCCGGAGCAGGAATTCTACGGCTCTGTCAAGGGCTTGCTCTTTATTGAGTAAATCAGTAAAACGAAAGGCATTCAGAGCGGTAAGCGTCGGGCCGGGATTTGAAAACTCAGTCTCCGGGCCTCTCCCGAAACTGAACTTGTTGCAGCGCCAGCCGCCGTCGCCGTGCTGTATTTGCAAAAGGTGGTCAAAGGTTTTCCGGAGCCTTTCGTCGGAAGCATATCCCAATTGGCAAAGAACGTTTAACGCGTTAATGGTATGACAGGGGTATATTGCGCCTTGCGGGGACAGCTTAAACCGTCCGTCTTCCCTCAACGAACAAAAAAACAGGTCGGCGATCTTCATTAATATGGGATCGGAACGCTCCATACCCAACTCCGACAGAATCAGCGCAGAGTTAAGGGCGGAAAACGGGCTCCCCTTACACAGGCGTTTATCGGGAGTAGTCCAATAATCCGCGCCGTTGTCATAGCGTCTTTTAAGGATCGCGTCAACATCGGATTGATACCGCTGTGCTATCGCCATTTTAATCCAACCTCTATATTGTCGATTGTTCTCTCATTTTGCTCCTATCGATACATAATTTTACCACAGATATACAAAAAAGCCAACCGTCAAAGCCTTTTGAAAAAGGCCGGAATCGATTTATGGAGCCGGTGATGTAACCGCCGAAACGGTATTATAAAAAATCCTTGTAGCTTTTTGGGCACCTGCGGGGTATTAAAGGTGAAGGGAGGGTTGCCGAGTGGATTTTGAGTCGCAGTGCACGGCGACCGAAGAATCAGTTGTAAAGAAATACGCGGACATGGTTTACCGGCTGGCATTTGCCCAGGCGCGTTCCGGAAGCGATGCCGACGACATCTTTCAGGAGGTGTTCCTGCGGTATGTCCGAAGCCGGCCGGTTTTTGAAAGCGAAGAACACAGAAAGGCATGGCTGATCCGTGTGACGGTCAACTGCGCGAAAAAGCATTGGTCGTCCGCATGGCGCCGCAGGACGGTGCCGCTGGAGGACAGCGATACCTTTGAGCTTCCCGAGGAAAACGAGCTTTATGAGGCTATGCGAAAGCTCGCGCCCAAGTACCGCTCGGTGATCCACCTGTTCTATTACGAGGGCTATTCTATCGCCGAGATCGGCGGCATCCTCGGTGTCAGGGAATCCACCGTCCGGACGCAGCTCACGCGGGCGCGGGCCAGGTTATCCGAAATGCTGAAAGGAGATCTATGATGCTTGAAAAGACATACAAAAATATGAACAGTCAGATCACGGCCAGTCCCGGGCTGATTGCCGATACCATCGATTTGATGAATGGTTCGGGAGAGAAATCCCGCGTCAAAGAAAAGCCGGTATTCCGCAGGCCCGTTGCTGTCGCGGCGGCAATCGCACTGTGCCTTGCGCTGGCAACGCCGGTGCTGGCGGCAAACGTGCCGGCAATCTATGACCTGATGTATCTGGTCTCGCCGGCGGTTGCGCAGTATTTTGTCCCTGTTCAGGAGTCCTGCGAAAATAACGGCGTCCGCATGGAGGTCGTCTCGACGCATATTTACGACGACACGGCGGAGATCTACGTCACGATGCGGGACCTCACCGGCGACCGTGTGGACGAAACGACTGATCTGTTCGACAGTTATTCGCTGCATATCCCGTTCGACAGTATCTCCCATTGTGAACGGGTCGGCTTCGACGAGACGACCCATACGGCAACGTTCCTCATCACCATCTCAACGATGGACGGCAACGACATCGATACCAGGCCTTCCAAGGTGACGTTTTCAATCGGTGAATTTCTCAGCCACAAGGCGGCGCTGGAGAACGTGCCGGTTGATGTCGACCTTTCCGGGGTGAGCGAGGCGGACCAAACGCAGATGGTATATGCCAATGGGTTTAGTGGAATCAATGCCGAGCCGTACAGGAATGAATCGGGCGAATATACCGCGCTTGTTCCGGGCGCCTCCCTCTGCACTCCAATAAACGGCCTCGATGTGACCGCCGTCGGATATATTGACGGAATGCTGCACATTCAGTCCTCTACCGCGGATAAGCTGACCTATGACACCCACGGATATTTCTATCTGGTTGATGAGGACGGAAATCAAATCCAATATGATTACAGCGTAAGCTTTTTCGAAGGCGAAATAAACGGTGAGAATCGAGTCGATTATCAGGAATTCATCTTCGATATCCCGCAGAACGAGCTTCGTAACCACACTCTGTACGGCTCGTTCTATACAAGCGGACAAAAGACCGAGGGAAATTGGCGGGTTACCTTTCCGTTGACTGCGGGCTGAACGCCGTTTGCAGTCATCTCAAAACAATTGCCGCAATCACAACCAACAAACTAAATGCAGCCCAAAAAGCATGCAAATAGGAATCCACATCATCCTGTATGGTCTTTTTGATTGCGGATATGAAGAAGAATACAAATGTAAACGGCGCTATCCACCACAGTACTGCCACTACCCAGCTTATAACCCCTATAACCCCAGTGTACATCGCGATACCTCCAGACCAATCGGTATTTTGGGAATTTAAGCAAAGAAAGAGATAATACCGACAAACGCAAGGATACATCCGATCAAGCGATATACAACCAGTCCCAGGTCGGAGGGTTCAGCGTTCTTATACCACCAGCCCCTTGAAAGCCACCATATGCTTTTAGGCGAACAGGCAAACCAAATACCTGCCGCGATGATCAACAGCGATACAATAACAGGAACCGTTTTTGTGCTCGCGTTGCCGTCAGGGGCGGAAGATATAGACCAGGCGAGAGAGAAGCCATCGATATACCCCAATTCTTCGGCTGTTTCAGCATATGGCCATGATGAAGCGATGCCCCCATTCATATCCTTTTGGGAGTATGTATAGCCGTTTGGATAAATTATGGAGAGCGTCCCATCCATTGAGTAAGAAAACGAATACGTGCCATTTTCGGCAGTTATCGTTCCCTCCGACTTTGTGCCTTCAAGAAATGATATCACAATATCCTGACCGCCAGCCGTCGCGGCATAATCGGTTTCCACCGCTTCTTTCCTCGAGCAGCCTGCAAGGAGCAGGATAAGCCCGGCCACAAGGAATGCTGCAATTTTCTTCACATAGTCCCCCTCCATATCTCAAAAAATTATAAATGATTCGTGGTACTTTGCATCATCAAATCCTTATTTACCAATTAATTTTAATATACTATATCAAAGAAGTTAAAAAGCAGAAGTACTGTCCTTTTTTAGAAACAATGGAAGGCCGCATGCTGATGAGGACTATTACCCGCCTCCGGTATCGCACCTTTAACGTTAATCTCCAGACGGATATCCCAAATAAATCCTCCAAAAAGTCAAGGCAACTGCCAGATACAGTATAGAAAATACCGCAAAGAAATAAACATCATCCGCGCAGAAGCTTAATGAAAAATTAAAGCAGAAGTGAATCCAAAACGCTATGAACAGGTTATCACACTTCTTCATAAATACGCCCATTATAATCGTCAGAGCCGTCATTACCGTTATATTTTCAATGATATAAATCAACAACTGCAAGCCGCTATAATCAGATGCGACAAACCAGAGCGGTGCATGCCAGAATGCCCAGACTGCGCCTAAAATAAGACTTCCTTTAATAAATCCGTATCTTTCTTCCAGTTCCGGACGCAAGTATCCACGCCAGCCGGACTCTTCCCCGGATGCTCCCTGTAAAATCGTAAACAAAATCGTGCCGGATAATGCAGATGGAACAAACACAAGCTGCGCAGCGACAGATGTTTTTTCGATGACGGATAGAACCCATGCCGACAGCAGGAAAATACCTATCACTATAACGGGTATAATTAAAATCAAGCCTAATTTCAGTTTACCTTTAAAAACCTTCTTATAAAATCCCTTAATCGTCATATGCGGCTTTAATGTTTTTAGCATGATAAGGAGCACTATAGTCGGCGACCAGCTGCACAATACCACAATCCATTGCATAACAACAGGCGTAGCATGAAACACCATAGATGCCAGACCGCCAAGCCCTAAAACCATTACCCAAAACAATATGTATGAGTTGATCACATACTTCCACATCGCTTCAATCTTCTTTTCTTTCATATTGACCCCACTCTTTCCTTTTACGTACTCATACTTACCTGTTAAGGTTAAGGCAGCTCAGAACAATAATTAATAATACTATCAGGAATACGGCTGCTTTTTTCATGATTTTTCCGCTCCATCATTTTGTACTTTATCATTTTCAAAACGCTCTATCAACTCCTGATTTGTCGCATTCATTGATCCAGGGGCTGTGCCCTGAACGCTCAAACCATACCTTGCCAGAAAAATCTCCGGATAAGACGGCTCGGTATCCATATCGTTCACACTCCGGCAAATAATTTTTTGTAAATAAAACAGGCTGTATTTCGGGCCCATTTCCATAATAGCAAACGAACCTGAAATACAGCCTATTGGCGTCTTAAATCCACCTTAAATAATCGGCAGAATTATCGCTTCAGCCTTTATCCCCATAGCCCAGCGCATCGAGCCGCGCCTGCTCCTTTTCGATATAAGTAGCCTTATAGCCGTCCGGATTCTCCTGTGACCAGCCGGCCTCTGTTTCCGGCCGCCCCGCCTCGTAGCCGAGGACGCGGATAATCGGCCCTCTTTCGCCTTTACGCAGCGCGTAGGTATAGACGTTTAAGCGCCCCATACCGGCGTCCTGTTCGCTGTAAAACCGCAGTTCGGAATTTACGGAGTCGATCCCGGCGATGTCGATGCCGTGGGGAGGGTCGTTTCCCATCAGCGTTTCCACCCTTCCGTCTCCGCGAAGCAGCATAATACTGTTGCCGCCGAGACCGAGCGCGCTTTGCACCCGCTCGCCCGGCGCGTGGGTCAGGATAACCGTTCCCTCATTTGTGGCGGCGGCCGACAGCACCGGGCGATCGGTGAGCTGATACAACCGGCCGTCAAAAAATTCATACAGCCCGGCTTCGCCAAAAAAGCGGTAATCATCCTCGCTTGAAACCGTCCGCTGTCCTTCTTCCCCCTGCATATCGTGCGCAGCGGTATACTCGTCGAGCGCCGTGCCCGTCAGGGCATCGATGCAGCTTATAACGGTTTTCTCCTCGGTCACGCGCTGCGCGACGAAAGTGCCTTCGGCACTCATGGCCAAAAATTCCGTTCCCTCGAGATACGGATTTTTATGTACGCCGTCCCGCGTGATACAAAACAATGTGTCCTTACCAACAATGGCCAGGTTATCACCGCTCATAAAGGACTGCCTCTGTCCCTGACGGCTTTCGATCCGGCATTCGCCCTCGTCCCGGGCATTCGCCGCGTTGATACGGGAAGGCTCGTTTTCGAGCCACAGCTCGTCACGGGCAATCGCGCGGCTTAAGCTTTTCCCATCCCAGCACAAAATGCCGCCGACGCCCACAAAGCTGCCGGTTTTATCCGCGCATTCCTCGGCAAAGCAGTCCGGGCCCTCGGAAACCGAGCCGATATAGGAAAGCCCGCTCAGGTTCCCGTCCGTCCGGAAGCCGTCCAAGGCCGAGACAGCCAGCGTTTTGGCATCCAGTACAAGGAACTCGACCGTGCCGGCAGGCTTTATGCGTGAGGTGAACAGGTAATCAACTTTATCATGCTTATACTCGGAGCCGTCCACAAGAGAAAGACCATCCTCTTCGCACCTGGCCACCGGTACCCCGGCCACATAACGGGCCATATAGCTCTTTCCATCTTCTTTGGCCGCGGTATCGTAGGAAGAAGGAAGCACGCCCCAGGAGGCGTCGCCGAGCTGCACGGCCGTGAATGCGCCTTGGCTTATAAGAAACTGCGCAAGGCTCACGGAGCTTCTGCCGGCGGCCTTACAGGCGAGCGTCAGCGCGCGCACGGACAACCCCACAGCGGCGTCGCGGTTGAAAAAACCGTTTGCATCGCACAGCTTTGCCTCGTCCCCGGTAGCGCAGTAGGTCCACGAATCGTCCGCAGCGTCCTGCCCGAGCAGAGCGCGGGCGAGAAGCCCTGCGTACTGCCGGATTGTCACCGCCTGCTGCGCGCCGTACTTCGTGGCCGATACGCCCTCTGTAAGCCCATTCTGCCAGAGCCAGCCTATGTATTGATCCGCCCAAGAGGGAACGTCTGAAAACGGATGCTTCCACGTGCCCGAAAGCACCGTTTTCTCCACACCGAGAAAACGGACGAACAGGGCCGCCGCCTCCACGCGAGTCATCGGGCGTTTAAGCTCGGGACCCTTGCCCGTACCGCGGAGCAGGCCCAGCTTATTAAGCATATCCGCCTGCGCTTCCGGGCCGTTGTTTATGCCTTCGGTTTGCACGTTTATATAATAAGGTTCGCCGGCATGTAAATTCGGGTAAGCGCCCGCGGGCAGGACAAACGCCGACGAGAGCAGGATCGCCGCAAGCAGGAACGAAATTTTTTTCATGGTTGTCAATCCTTTCACGTCCCCCAATTTGCGCGCGGATACGGCGAGGAGAATTTACCAAGGCTAGCCTCGGATATCCGCTTTGTGCTTTGTCGATGCACCGCCTTGTCAGTCAATCCGATTCAGAAATCGGTGGAGTAGATATCCGCCCAGGCCAGCGTGTCATATCGCCCGAACAGCAGGGAGATGTGCACGTCGCCTAAAAAGATATCCACATTGTGCAGGGTGGAAGCAAACCGGTAGTCGCGCGTAAAGTAGCTGTCCGGCGCGCCGGGCGTCTGACCCTCTTCTTTGCCCGACGGGAATTTCTTAATCACGTCTTCGTAGGCGTCGCCCAGCTTAATATCGCGAAAAATCACATCGAGATATTCCCGGATGTTGATCGACATGAGATATTGGGTTTCGTCGTCGCTCTCCTGCTTTGGAAGCGTACGGAACGTATAGTACCATCCGTCGGCATTGACGAGGGTATAATCGGCATAATCGTCTTCGCGGTATTCATAGGCGCCTTCGGGCAGGTTTAAAAGCTTTTTCACCTCGTCCAGAGTCATGCCGATGGAAAGCCCGTGAAACGTTTTCAGCTCATCGCGGCCCACCTTTTTTGTATAATCCGTCTCCTGCGGCGGCGGGGCAAACGGCCCCTCGCGGGGTATAAGCGTAAATTCGCTGAACCTAAGGTAATACGACTCTCCCTCCGGGACCTCGGTGAAGGTCGCCTTCACATCCATCGTATGGTACTTCTCCACCTCGGGGTCGCCTTCCAGAATCCTGTGGTCAAAATCGGGCAGCGCATGGCTCATTTCGATCTGATACAGCTTGAAAACCGCGCTTAAGCTGCCGTCGCCGTTATCGGTAAGCTTTGTTAAAAGCAGGCGGTTCGTCTGTACCACATCCCGGACCACGCTGCCCAGCTGCACGTCTCCGCCCGCCGCCACGCCGGAGATCCCCGTGCTGTATCTTTTCGGTTTTATTCCGAAGTATTTCGTCAGGATGTCGTCTATCTGCTTTTTCGTGCGGACATTTTCCGGTTTTCCATCGGCCGGTTCGGTGTTCATGAAGGCAAAGTATATCACATCGTCCTGAAGGGTATTCTCATTGACGGTGAATACTCTGTTATCCACAAGCGAGTGGCGCTCCACAAAATAGTTGTAGTATTTCACCGTCTCAGATTCTGTCGGCTCCGTTTCGCCCTGCGCCGCGCCGCTAGACTTTTCGGCAAAATCAACATCGGCGGCAGGCGGTGTATCCGGCGCCGGTTGCGCTGATGCGGCAGACGTCTGGGAAAGCGGAGACGTATTTGCCGCATCAGCGCCGGAGGGGGCCGGCTCCGTGCAGGCGGACAACAGCACGGCAAGCGTCAAAAAAACATAAAGCAGCTTTCTTCTCATTGGCATCACTCGATTCATTCGTTTCGTCAGGCATTTTTCTTATTGATAAATTATTTAATAAAGACAATTATAACAATCAAATGCAACATAATAGCCAGAATTTCGAATGGGACTTTGCTTCAATCGCCCCGGCTAACCGGGGCGATTGACAGGCTGTCGAAAAACTCGACAGCCTTTTGAGGGGGAATCCAACTCCCCCTCAAAGCTCCTCCAGGCGCGGACAAAACCGTCGGTTTTGTCCAGGGTGTCCTCCGACGGCGCATGTCCGCCTTCGGACTTATCCCAAGTTAAGGGGCTTCGGCCCCTTAACAATTCCCAGAGTATACTTTTTTGACACTCTGTCAATCGCCCCGGCTAACCGGGGCGATTGAACGTTTATGATTTTATTTTCAGATAATCCAGAGGATTTAGCGCTTTCCCGTCCACATAGACGCAGAATGCGAGGCACGGCCCGGTCGCCGTACCGGTTTTGCCGACGGTGCCTATCGTGCCGCCGGCGGCAACGGAATCTCCCGCGGAGACTTTCAGCTCGCTCAGGTGCCGGTAGATGGTCTCTATACCGCCATCATGGGAAATAACGATGTAATTGCCCTGCTCGTCGCCGAACTCGGCTTTAGAAACGGTCCCGGCAAGAGCGGCATATACGGCAGCACCTTCCACCCCGTTTCCGGCGATGTCTATATGGTCGCTGAATTTATATAGGCCCCGAATCGGATGGTAACGCATGCCATATGTTGATGTAATCGTATCACATCCCTCCACGGGCCACACCCAATCGCCGTTTGAAACAGGCACAGCGGTTTTTTCATCAATCGCCGGAGTGCTCTGCCCGCCGGAAATCCCCATACGCATTGTAAGTTCGCCGTCTTTCACCTCAAACCACATTCGCTTATTGGAATCTTCGGGGCTGAAATACCAAAGGACATAGCTGTCATCAATGCGTTCAACGGCGTCCGGTCCGCCGTATACGGTCAAAACGCCGGCGAGAGTGGCATCGGGAGTATCGCGGCCTCTCATTTCACAGTCGCCGTATACATCGATCCGGTACACTTCGCCCGCAGCGCTCAGATAGAACGTCACATCGTCGGCTGTTCCGGGGAGGTCGACTGCATTTCCGCCTTCCGGCGGAACGTATTTCACAGGGGGCTCGTGATAAGCCAATACGCTCCCGCCGTCGGCAAGAGGATCTTCCGAATCAGGCTCGCGCCCCATCCGGTATACGATCCAGTCGCGGTCGGAGCCGAAGGTTATCCGGGCAAACGTCATGTCGTCGCTTCTCGGCCGGTCGCTTTTTTGCGGCACGCCCAGCCACGGCTGCGTATCCGGGTAAGAAAATGATTCGAGCACATCGCCGCCGGCGGCGTCGATCACCACGTTTTCATCAGCCAATACGGTCGGCGTTTTACTCGGACCATTTTTGACGAGGGTTACGCCGTGGAAGGTGACGATCCAAGCGGGATGATCCTTCAAATATGTAGCTGAATCGGGGTTTATCGGGGTATTCTGGGTTATTTTCACCAGTACGGCGGTGATAACCCTTGCCTGCGAACCCACGCTTTCTCCCATCGACGCTTCCGCATTTTTGATTGCAGTGGCCCTGTCGATTTTTACCGGCTCGTTTAATTCTTGAATTTCAAGGCCGCTGCTTTGAAAGTTTATGTCATTGTTCAGGATATCGATCGAATCGCTCTCCGATACAAAGCCATCGAGTTTTTTCATGCTTTGCAGAAGCTTGATCACGTCATTCGGATCCCGTGAATCAATCTCATACCATACGCCGGGTTCGGCTTCCCAGGAGACCTCCGTCATCGGCATGTTGCCGTTGTAAATAAAACAAAGCTTCCCCCGGGTACCGGGCAGGGTCTGACCGCTGATCGCTCCTATGATCCGATTTGCATAATTTATCGTGCTGGAATCGCCGTCGGGATATGCGGTGACGAAAAAGCTCCAACCGTCTTTTTCCCAGGCGATCGCCGCGCCGCCGGCAACGCTCGGGTCGTCGATGTATTCTTTTCCCTTGATCCCGTCGGGCAGAGCGATGTCATTTACGGCAATATCGCCGCCGCTCTTGAATTGCTTTTCCAGCGGCTGTTCGGAAGGTTCTCCGACATTGCCGGAAAGTACGCCGTACCAATCCGCGAGTGAGCGCGCTTGGCCTGTATATCCCGAAGGCTGCCGGTTGATTTCGATTGAAAAAGTTCCCTCTTTCACTTCTGGAGTGAGAGACCATTCGTTTCCTTCGCCGGGAGACGGGAAATAGGTCGGCAGAAAAACGGGGAACTTGCAGGTCTTAAGCAGCTCCGCCGCAACGGACTCAAAGGGCGCAGCTATTTGGGCGTTTTCAGCTTGGGTGTTACTTGCGGGCGCGCCGGTTGAGCCGTTTGCAGCTCCCAGCGCAGCGGCACAGCCCGTGAGCAGGAGCGCCAAAACAAGCGTCAGCGCGACCGCGCATGCCGATTTCTTTTTATATTTTTTAATGCTGACTAACCGCTCCGTCAGCTGTTCTTTGTCTTCGCATAATGTCGTGGTCAATATACCCGTCGGCAGCTTTCTGCCTGCGGAGAGCTTGAGCAGCATGTTTCCGTAGAACTGTTTTTCGCGTTCGGACATCCCGCTTATGACCCCCTCATCGCAGGAGAGCTCGCAGGCCCGGCCCATTTCCCTGCGTATCCACGGCATGAGCGGATTAAACCAATGCAGCGACGTCACTGCTGCAACCAGCCATTTATAAAGCACGTCTTTTCGCCTGTAATGGGTCAGCTCGTGGCGCAGGATGTGCTTTAATTCCTCGCCCATACCGTTGCGGACATAGGCGAGCTGAGGAAGCACGATTACCGGATGATAAACGCCGATCAGCACAGGGGTGGAAACATGACTGCTGCAAGCCATAGTAACGCGTCGGCCGCCGCGCATCTGTTCAAACACCGCGAGGTCGTCGATGTGAGGCGGTGTGCAGGAACGGCGTATGCGCCGCGAAAAATACAGATACGCCGTAATGAACCAGCCCAAGCCGCAAGCCGCCCCCGTAAGCCATATCCACAGCAGATTATTCCTGATAAAGCTCCAGACGTCAAGCGGCCATCGCGGGTCCGCGGGCGTTTGCGTACGGGCTGTTTCGTTATCTGCCTGTTCCTCTGAAGCGGTCTGTGTATTTGACGGCGCGGCGATCTGGTAAGCTTCATTTCTCGCCGGAATATCGGTTTGTTCGATGGGCGCGCCGGTCACGCCCGGCTGCCCGACGTCAAACAGGGTACCCATGAGGTTTACAGGCGCGGCAACAGGCACAATAAGGCGCAGCATCACCAAAATCCAGATGTAGTAAGAGAAGGCCTTGGACACCCTGTTTTTCAGGAGAGTCTTACCCGCAAGCAAGATAAGCGCCAATATCGAGCCGGACACGGAAAGAGACAGAATCGTAATCACCGCGCTATTCATGCTCGTCACCCGCGTTAAACATTGCGGACAGCTCCGCAATGTCCTTTTCATTTAGCTGCCCGCCCGACAAAAGCGACGCCACCAGCTTTTTCGCGCTGCCGGCAAATATCTTGTTTACGAACGTCTTTGTAGACCACTGATTATATTCTTCCTCGGTCACAACCGCGCTGTAGACTCCGCGCCTTTGAAGCGCGACGACGCCTTTTGCCTGCAGTCTGCGCAAAAGCGTCTTTATCGTGGAATCCTCCCACCCGCAGCGGGCGGAAAGCACGCGGCGTATCTCGATGAGCGGCAAAGCCTCTCCCGCCCCCCAAAGCACGCGCATCACTTCAAGCTCGGAATCCTGAATTTTACCGGCAAGCTCGTTCATCGCATCCTCCTGTAAAGTTTACTCAAGTAATCTATACATAAAGTTTACTCCGGTAATCTTTGCCTGTCAAGTATATTCTCTTTTTTTATTGAATAAAACCGTGTGACCTTGTCACAGAGGAGGATCGGTTTCGCCGCTATAATAAATACATAAAGTTCCAATCACACAGCATTGAAAGGAGATATCAAAATGGAAGAAATGCAAGCAACCAGGATGCCGCTCATCGGCGATACCGCTCCGAGCTTTAAGGCCGTGACCACACAGGGGGAAATCAACTTTCCGGAGGATTACAAAGGAAAGTGGGTCATCCTGTTTTCCCACCCCGCCGATTTTACGCCTGTCTGCACCACCGAGTTTATGACCTTTGCCTCCATGGCGGACGAATTCAAGGCGCTTAACACCGAGCTCATCGGGCTTTCGGTAGATTCCCTCTATGCACATATCGCATGGCTGCGCAAGATTCAGGAGCTTACGTGGAACGGGAAAAAGAACATAGAGGTCAAGTTTCCTCTGATCGAAGATATCCGCATGGAGGTTGCCAATAAGTACGGCATGATGCAGCCCGGCCAGTCCAACACCCAGGCGGTGCGCGCGGTATTCGTGATCGATCCCAATGCTAAAATCCGTACGATATTGTATTACCCGCTTTCCACCGGACGTAATTTTGACGAAATCAAACGGATTGTCCTCGCTCTGCAGAAGGCGGACAGCGACGGCGTGGCGACGCCTGCCGACTGGCGTCCCGGCAGCGACGTGATCGTTCCCACCGCCGGCTCCTGCGGGACGGCCAAGGAACGCATGGAGAATCAAAACGACGACCAGTATTGCCTGGATTGGTTCATGTGCTTCCGCAGAGAAAAGAAATGAGGAAAAGCGGCAGCTTAATCCATAGACTTTTTAATCCAACATTAGCCCCATATGCTTTTCAAAGCGGTCCTCGTTTTTGTTGAAGACCAAGGGCACACCCGCCGTTCGCCGGCTATTCCGGCAAACGGCGGGTTTCTTGTTGCGTATCATTTCCCCAATCCGGCGCCGGACATGAATACTTGACAAAGCGGATGAATATAAGTATATTAGTAATCACTAATATACTAAAGGAATCTGTCAGCCACAGAAAGGAAAACCCATATGGAATACCAAGCCAAGCAAATTTCCGAACTATTAAAGGTTCTTGCCAATGAAAACCGGCTGCTCATTTTATGCGGGCTCATCAGGGGGCCGAAAACCGTGGGCAGCCTTGGAGAAATGATACCGAACATCACCCAATCCGCGCTGTCCCAGCACCTGGCGCTTTTGAAAGCCCACGGGATTCTGGATTTTTCGAAATCGGGACAGAGCGTCACCTATTTCATAGCCGACCACAGGGTGGAAGAGATTATGTCCGTGCTTAAAAAATACTACTGTGACAGCGGGGAGGATGAGGGATGAAAAGGATCGCCGCCCTGCTCCTGCTTTGCGTATTACTGTCGTCCGGCTGCGCACAAAACAAAGTCTCATCCGATGACGCCCAGGGTGTGTCTTCTCATGCGCCAAACGGCGTTTATCAAAAGATAACCGCGGAGGAAGCCTATCGTATGATGGAGGAATCCGACGATTATATCCTGCTGGACGTGCGTACGGAGGAAGAATTCGAAGAAGCGCATATTGAGGGAGCGTTTCTTCTTCCGGATTATGAGATCGAAGACAAAGCCGGGGATGAGTTTCCGGATCAGGATGCGGTGGTCCTCGTATACTGCCGGAGCGGGCGCAGGAGTGCCGAAGCCGCCAAGCTCCTGATTGATATGGGCTATACCAATGTTTACGATTTTGGCGGAATTATCGACTGGCCACATGACACGGTAAGCGGCGGGATTAAGGAGGGATCATGATATGGAAGTGATCGTCAACAAAAATAAATGCATAGTCTGCGGAAAATGTATCCGGTCCTGGGGGGCGTTTGAAAAGCATGGCGCATAAGCTGGAAAACCCGAAACGGCTTGAAGAATTAAGCCCTAAAGAAACCCTGATCAGGATTGGTGTTTCAGGTCATAGCGCATTTTGTGATATAGGCGCCGGAACCGGAATCTTTACCTATGCTGCCGCCGAAATCACCGCGAACAATATTTTTGCCGTTGAAATATCCGATGAAATGCGCGAGATATTGCGCTCAAAAAACGATGCCCGGAATGTTATCATAGAAGATTCCATTCAAAATGTTCCGCCAAATTCCTGTGACACCGCACTGCTGTGCACAGTCTTGCATGAACTGAACAATATCCCCGATATGATCAGGGAAATCCGGCGCATTTTGAAGACTGACGGAGTATTGGCGGTCATTGAATTCCATAAGGCGCAAACCCCTATGGGGCCGCCGGCAGCGCACAGAATTTCCGAACGCGAAACCTCTGAAATCCTAACGGAAAATGGATTTACACAAATCAATCGGATTAAGCTGGGCGAAAACTTTTATTGCCTGGTTTTTGAGAAAACGCAGAAATCCTGTAAAAAAGGATTGATTTTATAAAACGAAAATAAAGCATACCATATCGACCGGGAGGTATCATCATGAAGGACTATGACATTGTCGTCATCGGAAGCGGCGCGGGCCTGATGGTTTTGGAAGAAGCCCTGAACCATGGACTGAATTGTGCAATGATTGAAAAAGCAAAATTGGGCGGCACTTGTCTTAACAAGGGCTGCATCCCCTCCAAAATGCTCGTCTATCCGGCGGATTTAGTCAGGGAGATCGAAGCGTCGAACAAAGTCGGGATCAATACCGGCCAACCGAAGGTCGATTGGGATACGGTTTCCCGCAGGATGTGGGAACAGATCAACTTCCATCAGAAAATTGAAGAAAATTTGCAGCACATCCCCAATCTTACTCTGTATAAAGGGGCGGGAACATTTACGGGCCCGGACAGTATGGCGGTCCATTACGGCGACGGGAGACCCGACGATATCATTTGCGGAAAGAAGTTTGTCATAGCCGCCGGGGCGAGGACCTTTATCCCTGCCGTGGAGGGCCTGGAAAACGCCGGGCATGTGACCTCGGAAACCTTTTTTGGGGAAAAGTTCCCTAAAAGACCGTGGAAAAGCCTTGTACTGATCGGCGGCGGCGCGATCAGCGCGGAGTTCGCACATATTTTTTCCGCCTTCGGAACAAAGGTGACGGTCATTGAACGGTCCGGCCGGATATTAAGCAAGGAAGAACCGGAAATCTCCGAATTTATCGCAAAACAATTTGCAAAAAACGGCGTCGACGTATTGACTGACAACTCCGTGGTTTCGGTGTCCCAAGACCGGAGCATGAAATACGTGACCGTGGAAAACGCCTTGACGAAAATCAAAACAACCGTTGCGTGCGAAGAAATTTTCGTGGCTTCCGGCGTTCGGTCCAACGCGGATTTTCTATCGCTTGACAAAGCCGGCGTGAAAGTCGATCAGCGGGGCTGGATCACGACAAATTCGTATCTGGAAACCTCCCGGGAAAACATATGGGCGCTGGGCGACATAAACGGGAAATACCAGTTCAGGCATAAGGCCAACCACGAGGCACAGGTTTTGATTCAGAACCTTTTCGGCGGAGAGGGAAAAAAAGAAGTCAGCTATGATTCCGTGCCCTGGACAATCTTTACACATCCGCAGGTGGCCCATGTGGGCATGACGGAAAAAGAGTTAAAAGATAAGGGCATCCCATACCATACCGCAAAAAATCACTACTCCGAGGTTGTCGGCGGACGGGCTATGGGCTACCGGGACGGCGATGGGGACAACGGCTTCGTCAAAATGCTTGTGGGTGAAAACAAAAAAATACTTGGCGTTCATATTGTCGGACCGCAGGCCTCTGTTTTATTGCAGCCGTTCGTATACCTGATGAATGAAGGATACCAATGCGGAAAGAAGCCGCGGCAGGTCGCAAACGCAAAGCAAATCGACGGGTTGAGAATCCTGTGTCCTCAAATCGGTACTTACGCTCCTATCAACGACTCCATGGTGATCCATCCTTCCCTGAACGAGCTGACCGCCTGGGTGTTTGAGAAGCTTGACCGGAAAGAATAATGGACGATCCTAAATCCTGTACATCTTTTACGAATAAACCTCCTCCTGTTATTCTTTGGCGGCCCGCAAAGCAGCTTCCGTTTGACAGAGGTTTCCTACTTATAGCTTTAAGGAGTTGCAGCGTTTTACTTCATTTTATTTGCACATTTTAAAAGAAAAATCCCCGCCGCGGACTAAAGAGCACGCGGCGGACTTATGCCTGATAAAACAATTCATATTCACTCTTGGTATCATTCCAAATGTCAATCACATCAAGATCATTTTTATAATCAAGGCAGCCGTTAACAGTGCAATTGACCGCCCGCACCGCGAATTTGTCGAAAAATGTTTGCATCGCTTTTGTGTAGACACCAAACACATAAAACTTCCACCCGTCCCGTACAATTTCCTCGTCTTCAAGTAGAAAGTGATCCTCTATTTTCAAATTCCGCTGCTCCAGCAAAACTTGTTGCAGCAACATAAGTGCATGAATACGGGGTGTTTGCTGATAAGAATTAACATGTTTATTTAAATAGTTTAGAATACGACCGCATATTGGCTCTGCTATAATATCTCCTGAGTCGCCCAGAAAAGCAAAATTAGCAATAATTAAGCTAAGCTGATCATCAATCTTTTGTAATGTGTCGAACAAACGTGTGCGGTAAATAAGTTCGAAAAGTGTCCGCCAAAGAGAGCCACATGATTTTCTTCAAGTGCAACAGTCTCCCAATATTGTTCATATGCACCGGTACGGTTAATTACGGCTTGGGTATATTGAGCGTAGTTGTAAACCGGATTAAAATGCGTGAAGAAGATTTTCAAAGTCACTTCTTGTTCGGGTAAAATTGTACCTTGAGCCGAAAGAACTTCGCCCATAGCATATAGGGGTACCAATTTAGTATCTTCCACGAATTCAGATGGCAATCCTATAGGCCCACTCCCCAAAATAAGAGTACTTAAAACTTCATGCAATCCAGTAATTGCATTGATGAGCCCTTCTCTTCGCTGTGTTAAATACTCTTGGCGGGCCTGCTCGGCTTTTCGTTCTTTGTGTGCCTGTAATCCAAAAGCAAATGCAAGGGAACTAAACCAACTGTCACTCATATCTGTCATCCCTTTCTATGATGGCACATTTTTCAATCGAATTGCAACATATAGCATTCTACTCCACCCCATGGTGGGGAAATGTATCAACAAGACGAAGGCAACAAGTATAAAGCCCTTGCTTACAAACCCAATTCTCTTTTTATGAGCGTTGACGCGATATTAAGCGCCTTGATCCTGCGTATGAGCAGCGTGTGCCCTGAAGTACCCGGTTTCAATTTTGGCTGTACTTTCTCACACTTGCTGATCGTTGAAGCGATAGCCCGGAGAGCTTCCTCCAAATCCTCTTTCTTAAACTCATCCATTCAAATTCTCCACCCTCCACCGCACGATGTCGGCAATGAGTTCATGGTCAATCGGTTTGCCGATCGGAAGCTGAATCGCGCCCGTTGAAGTCTTATAGCCGGTCAGCCTTTCGGCAAATACTCCTACCGCCTCGCCGCCGGGGTAAAGACCGATGTGCTTCTTAAACGCCGCAAAGTGGACAAGGTTCTCCCCCTGCCAGAAAGTAGGCATCCGCCATGAGATTTTCTCGATGGCGTCCGGCGCGGCGGCGTGTATTGTTTCACGGATGCTCTGTAGCAGGGGTTGTACATCGGAAGGCTGCGCGGCAATGTACTCATCGATCGCGTTTACCTCCACACAGTAGTGGTCTTGATTTGTGTTCTTAAACTCCCGTCCGCACTTTAAACATTTCCACTTGTCCATAAAATCACCCTCTAGCACTGCCAGGTAAGCTTCGCGGGGTTCGGCTCGTTAGTCACCGCAGCGGCCCGGAGCGCCGCTTCCATGCGCCCGCACTCCTCGGCGGCGAAGGCTTCGAGCTCTGCCCAGGGCGCACCCGGGCCCAGTTTGTCGTAGGCGACCGCCAGCGCGCCGTAATAGGCTAACCCTAAGCAATGCGACGCCGAGTGTATCGTGGACGCGCATTGCCCGATTGCTCTGGCACACGCCTGCGCGGTCGGGTTGTCCTCGAGTTCACGGGCGGCAGCGTGGCAATCAAGAATGACCGCCTTTGCCTGCGGCAGCTTGATTTTGCCGTCAAGCCACTCGCGAGCGGCACAAAGTGCATTTTGAGGACGGGCGTCTTCGGAACAGTACTTCTCGTAAATCGGCAGAATATGCGCATCACAGTAAGAGATGCACCAATTGGAAAGCGTAACCTTGCTCTGCGTTTCAATCAGCTTTACGAGCGACTGAATATACGGCGCGTCCCATTCGGACAGCATTTTTCGGTGCTTGCTCATATTAATAACTCCTAAAAAGTTCAAGTTTATACCAAGTATTGTATCATAACTTGGCGCCAAGGAATATACAAGTATAGCTTTCCTCTATTTTAATTCCCCCATTCTTCCGCAAATCTGAAAGGCGATTTTCGCGCCCAATATCAGACCGATTTCAAAATAAACGTCCTGGAACACTCCGGCTTGCTCATTGAAATATCCGGAGATTTCGTCATACTCGTGTATATCGGAATATCGGGCGTCAAAGAAAGCCGTTGCCTTTTTCCTTGCTTCCGCAAGCCTTTCAGAATAGGTTTTTTCGGGCAGGTTTTCAAAACTTTCGCTTCCGTCCATTAGAAAATCCTCAATACAATTCAGGTTTGTTCTCCGCAATAAATCGCTGAAATCCATTTTCAAATGCCCCTTTCCCTGTGGTTATATGTCCGCTGGCTGACGCTCAAACAAAAGCTGATGTAGAAGACGCGCCCCGCATTTCAGCCCGAGTTCAAAATAAACCTCCTGATACGCTGTGATTGCCTGGGATATGTCCGCAAAAACGGCGTCGCGTTTCTCTCCGTCCGGGTATGTGTTTTCAAGATATCGCCGCATGGATGCGCTGTCCTCGTCAAGCCTCTGCTTGTATGTCCGCTTGTCAATGTCGCTTTCGCCGCCAACGTCATTGAGAAGAAGCCCACGGATGACCTGTAAATCAGCGCGGTTGAAAGTTTGATCGATGTGGTTTGACATAAAATTTTTCGCCTCGCTTTTCATTGTAAAATCAATTATTTTCCTTCACAGTCAAATTATAAATTGAACAGTAAATTTTGTCAATCACTTTTTTCGCTTATCAGTTAAATACTTGATTATTCATTGATTTTATTAACTTTGAAGCGTATAATTTAACTGTGTAAGGGAGTGGTTTAATGGGTACAATGGGGAAATTGATTAATCTTTTGTTGATTGAGAGAAATATGGGAAAGAAAGAATTAGCGGAAAAACTCGGAACAACACCGTCCAATATTAGCGGGAAATTACGCCGTGACAATTTTTCCGAAAAAGAGTTGCAGGATATTGCAAAGGCTTGTAATGCAACGTTTGCAGGCGGTTTTGTGTTGAATGATACGGGAAAAGAGATAAAGTAAACTTCCTTACACTCGCCTTGTCAAGAATAAGCGTAGAGATTTGAATATACGGTTTCAAAAAATACGACCCGATCTTGACAACGGAACAGAAGTAAAAATAATTTAAAGAAGAATACGGCTTTTACAGCCATAAAACACGACAGCACAGCCAATATAGGCCATGCTGTTTTGCTGTCTTTTTCAGGTTGCGTTTGTCAGCCCTCGCCACCCAAACGCTCAGCGTTTCGGTACCGACTCGGGTCTTTTCGCTAAAAATCTGCCGGGGGCAGATTTTTAGCGAAAAGACCTCCGGTCAAGTCCCACGGAGTTTGGAATTAAAAAAACGGCATGGCATAAAAGCCATACCGTTTTTGGGTTGGAGTGAAATTATAGGACTTAAGAAAATCCAGTCATATCGATTATTTTGGGGCGGTCAGTAAGTGGTATTTACTAAAATTAAGCAAAAGCAGGTTGAAATTATTATTTGAAAAGGTTACTATAGTTTTATGGAATAGTCCAGTTTTACGTTCAAGGGCTGCTCGTCTATTATAACATATAGGTTAGGAAGCGTTGCCAGTGCCTATAAAATCTAAAATAGACAAAGAGTATAAAATCAGAGACCCAGTCTATGGTTTTGTAAAACTTGATGCACAAGAAATGGACATTATAAATTCTTCGTTCTATCAACGTTTACGCAGGATACGGCAATTATCATTAACTGAAATGGTCTATCCGGGGGCAAATCATACACGCTTTGAGCATTCCCTAGGCGTTGTACAAATGGCTACTGAGATGTTTGACAATATTGCTGGCCAAAAGCACAACCGTGAAAAATTAGGAGTTGAATGGGATGATCTAAAACGAACCAAGAAAATCATAAGATTAGCTGCTTTGTTACATGATATTGGACATGCCCCTTTTTCTCACGCAGGGGAAAGCTCCATGCCTTTGCTATTACCAAAGCATCCCAAATATAAAATGGGTGAAGTGAAACGGTATGAACATGAAGACTATAGTATTGCAGCTATAAAGCTAGTTTTTAGAGATTATATTGAAAACCATCGTTTTGGTGAAGCTTTAGGCATCAAGGCAGAAGACGTCACATCTCTATTAGGGGATGAATCCGTACCGCCCACAAGAACATCAATTATCTGGGGAGGACTTATTTCCGGGCAGCTAGACGCTGATAGAGCGGATTACTTATTACGAGATTCTCTGCATCTTGGTGTTAATTATGGGATGTATGACCGAAATCGTTTAGTCAATTGTATTACCTTAGGTCAATCAGAAGAATCAAGCGATTGTTTTTTAGCAATTGAGGATGGCGGCTGGCATGTAGCAGAAAGTTTAGTTATTGCGCGCTATCAAATGTTTTCACAAGTCTATTTTCATCCAGTGCGTAGAGCGTTTGATTATCATATTGAATGTGCAACAAAGGAAATATTAAAAAACCTTAAATACAAAGACGGACTTTTTCCTGCTCCGAACTCAGAGAAAAATATAAAGAAATATTTAAACCTAGACGATTGGATTATATATGGTGCGTTGAAAAATAATCTGGGCGGCCAACATGGGGATATCATCCTTAACAGGGAACCATATAAATGTAAAAAAGAATGGGATGTTGAACCCTCAGAAGAAGAAATGGCTAAAGCACGTGAGGATTTAACAAAGAATGTAGGATTTCTTGATAAAGGCGCCAGTACTAAGTGGTATAAGCTGGACAAGGATATTAATATTTATAACACTAGAAGCAAAGTAAGCTATCCGTTAACTTATAAGTCAAAACTGATTTCAGTTATGCCCGGCCTACCTAAAGTAACACGATTGTTTATAGCCCAAGAAGGAAAGGGTATTGAATATGAATTTAAGTTATGAAAAGAATATGATACTGAACTTACTAGAGCGAAATCCGGATATGGGAAAAACAGCTGTTATGAAAACATTGTTTTTTCTCAAAGAAGTTAAAAAAATAAATTTAAATTATGACTTCTCCATTTATACATATGGGCCGTACTCGGCTGATGTATCGGAAGATGTTGATGAATTAATATCTGAGGGCTCTATAACATCCACAATGTATCCCTATCAAAACTATATTGGCTATGAATTAAATGTTTCAGAAAAAGTAAAATCAAATATTGAACATCTGGATGATATAGGCACAAGAGCTATAACAGAAATATTGAGTTTTATACATGGAAAATCAGCTAAAGATCTAGAGTTATATTCTACAATAATCTATATAAACAATCTATATTTGAAGAACACATGGAAAAAGGACGCTCAGTCCATTGTAAGAAAAGTTAAAGAAATTAAACCTCATTTCTCTGAAGAAATAATTACTGAGGCATATAAGACTCTTAAGGTGCAAGATTATATCGCTGGATAATTTAGGCAATTGCTCAAAATGATTGGTTTTCGAGATCAAAATAACGTATGATACTTTATGCTTTCCTGCAAGATTCCAAAGAGGACTCAGTTGCCACACAAATTCATTCAACGCAAGAAGGAGCTGTAGCAAAATGAAAATTGCTACAGCTCCTTTTTGCATGGGATAATTGATGATTTTGTATGCTTACCAAAACGTAGAAAATACTTATTTTGTGTTGAAAGAGTTATGCGAAACTACTTGTTCGAATGCTTCCCTCAGCCTTTTGCGACGAGGAAACCTGTAGAAACATAATTAAACTCTATGCATTGATCATAGTCGCCATAACCGTATTCAATCAGGTCTGGATATTCCTCACCAAAGTCAAGCGTCCCGTTCGCAATTTCTTGCGTCACGAGAGTGGTTCCCTTTAATTCTGATATAGTGATATCGTAAACTCCCATTTGCCCCGCATACCTGACGATTCCGGCGGAACCGTTGGTGTACAACGCAGCATGGCTGCCGCTGAGCGAACCGCACTCAACAAACTCGCCGTCTGAGACCATATAAAAACTGTACAAATAATCAGCTTCACAACTACCGGTTTTGATGATGAGTTCAGGAAGCCCGTTCTGATCCATGTCATGGAAACAATAACCAAACGAAACTGGAGCGGCAAAAAGATCAAATTGCCGTAAGTACAAGGCGATATACGTTAGTTCGACGTTCTTCTTGAATTGGTTGTTTTGATCGGGTGCGGAAGAATCCGCTACCTGTTCCTTATGAATTGATTTAGAAAGATCGGGAGATACAGACGACGACACGGGTTCATTCGCATCACCGATTGAGGGCGGATCGGTTCCTGCCTGCTCCTTTGAAAATAAATTACAGCCTGATATCAACAGGACTAGAACAGTTGCCAGGACAAGGAGCTGCTGTTTTTTCATTAAAGCCACCCATATAAAACATAAATTTTCTTCATCATAGCATAAAAGTCGAAAGTCGTCGAGTAAGCAAACCAATCGACGACTTTCAGCAATTTTTATGGTCGAGGCGACAGGATTTGAACCTGCGGCATCCTGCTCCCAAAGCAGGCGCGCTACCATCTGCGCTACGCCTCGATGCGTAGTGTATTATAACAATTTTTCCGTCTCTTGACAAGTGTGCAGGATCAGATATAATTTTCAAAGCGTGTAATATATCTTATGGAGCGCATACGCCATATGCGCCGGAATGGAGAATAAAATGAAAAATACCGAAAAAACAATGGACGCGATCGTGTCGCTGTGCAAAAGCCGCGGTTTTATCTACGCGGGAAGCGAGATTTACGGCGGGCTTTCCAACACATGGGATTACGGGCCCTTGGGCGTCGAGTTCAAGAACAACGTAAAGCGCGCCTGGTGGAAAAAATTTGTGCAGGAATCAAAATACAACGTCGGGCTTGATTCCGCGATACTGATGAACCCGCAGACCTGGGTTGCGTCGGGACACGTCGGAGGCTTTTCCGATCCGCTTATGGACTGCAAGGCCTGCAAAACCCGCCACCGCGCCGACAAGCTCATCGAGGACGCGGGCGTAAACCCCGCCGGCTGGAGCTTTGAACAGATGTCCGCCTATATCAAGGAAAACAAAATCGCCTGCCCCGACTGCGGAGCTGTTGATTTTACCGATATCCGCAAATTTAACCTGATGTTCAAAACCTTCCAGGGCGTCACGGAAGACTCCAAAAACGAGCTGTTTCTCCGCCCCGAGACGGCGCAGGGAATTTTCGTCAATTTCAAAAACATTCAGCGCACCACAAGGAAAAAAATCCCCTTCGGCGTCGGGCAGATCGGCAAATCCTTCCGCAACGAAATCACGCCGGGCAACTTTACGTTCCGGACCCGTGAATTCGAGCAGATGGAGCTTGAGTTTTTCTGCAAGCCGGGCACGGATCTTGAATGGTTCCGTTACTGGAAAGACTACTGCATCAATTTCTTATATTCGCTCGGCTTGAAAGAGGAGCACTTAAAGCTTCGCGACCACGAAAAAGAGGAGCTTTCCCACTATTCCAACGCGACGACGGACATCGAGTTTCTGTTCCCGTTCGGCTGGGGCGAGCTGTGGGGCATCGCCGACCGGACCGATTTCGACTTAAAACAGCATCAGACTCATTCGGGCGAAAGCCTCGAATATTTTGACCAGGAGTCGGGCGAAAAATATATCCCGTACGTGATTGAGCCCTCGCTCGGCGCCGACCGCGTCGCCCTTGCCATATTGGTCGACGCTTACGACGAGGAAGAGATTGCCCCGGGAGACGTCCGCACGGTGCTGCGGCTCCACCCGGCGCTCGCGCCCTATAAGTGCGCGGTCCTCCCGCTTTCGAAAAAGCTCGCGTCAGACACCGATCCCATTTACCAGATGCTCTCGAAAAAATTCCCGGTCGAATACGACGACGCAGGCTCCATCGGAAAGCGGTACCGCCGGCAGGACGAAATCGGCACACCCTTCTGTATTACGTTCGATTTCGACTCGGTAAACGACAGCTGTGTGACGGTGCGCGACCGCGACACGATGGCCCAGGAGAGAATCCCGGTCTCCGGGCTCTGCTCGTATATCGAAGAGCGGATCGGATTTTAATCAAAATACCTGCTCAAGATAAACACCCCCTGACTTTTATTGAGAAAGTCAGGGGGTGTTCCTTATGGAATTAAAAATCCGCGCACAAGTCCGCTATGTGCCCGACGCATCCGTAGCTGTGGAATCGGAAGTGCCGGTGTCCTCCGCCGAAGCTTTGTCCTGCCTCAAAAAGCCGGGACCGCGCCCGCCGCCAATCGCCTGCAGCATCGGGAGGCTTCCGCTCTCTCTGATTTTTTGGACTCTGTCCGTCGTCTCCTCTTTTATCTTCGCTGCGGTTTCGCTGTCGATCAGCCCATATTCGCTGTATTGGTCGGCAAGCTCATTGTGGAGCTTGGCAATCTGCTCCTGAAGGGAATAAATGTCTTCCTTCTGTTCGTCGGTCAGGTTCGCCCATGCATCCTCCCTTGCCTGCCGGGTCTCCTGCATCTCGGCTTGTCTTTCCTCTATCTCGGCTTTTTGCTCGTCGGTAAGCTCGGACTTCTCCCCGTTCATCCAGCGCTTTAAGCGCTGAAACTGCCCGGCCACCGTTGCCTGAGATCCGTCCGAGTCTATCTGTGACGTCGCCCATGCCGTTGTACCGATCGACGCCGCCAAAACGACCGACATGACAATCGTGCCTATTTTTTTCCTGTTCATTATCCGCCTCTCTTTCCGACATTTATCATTGTTCTTACGGCTTTGATCAAACCGTTCTATGGGTTTGATCGTCAGACACTACTTTAATTCCTGATTGTGTCTTCTCTGTGAACAGCGTCTGACTTTTCCATGAATGCCTCCGTTTCTTGTAAAACGCCGGAGCGTTGAAAATTAAAAAAAGAAAAGGCGGACTTTTAGAAAAAGCCCGTCATAAGAAAATTTTATGTTGTTTCGAAAAAAACGCCCCGCTTCGGCCGTATCAGACATATTTAATAACCTGCACGTAAGGCAGGTGGGTTCCCTCTTTGCGGTTTTACCGCTTCCAACGTCCGGCATAAGCCGGGAGGCCTGCAAACCACCGCAAAAGCGCCGGGATCCCATATATTAAATGTGGGTTAAAAAACGCCTGAATACGAACCAAGCAGGGTACGTGTTTTTCTATATCATACCACCGGTGACAGCCTGAAATCAACCGTTTATGTGTTCCAAATTATTCTATTATTCCTCTTCGGTATTGTCTTCCTCATCTTCAAAGCAATAATTCTCAAGCCTTTCGGAGAACAAATCAAAAACTCTGTCGTATTCCTCGTCTTCGTCGACCGTAATGAGAACTTCTTCTCCTTTTTCGTCTCTCGAGGATTTAAGCACAATCAGCTCCCCTTCGTCGTCAAGGTTCGTCTGCGCCTCGATAAACGCAAAATAGGTTTCCCCGTTCTCCTCCAGGGTATCCAGGTGTTCAAGTTCAATTTCATTTCCGTCCTCATCGGTGAGAACGACAAAATTATTGCCGAAGCCGCTGTTCATTTCTTCCAAAACAACACCCCATTTTCTTAATATAAGATATGTTTTCCCGTATTCTGTATTTTACACCGTAGGCGCAAGGTTTACAATCTTTTTCAGTATGAGCAAAAACCTGTAATTTGGTTAAATAAAACAATATCATACGGAAAAACAGCCGAAGCGGTCGTTTTCGCGGTATTGTGATCGGCTGCCGGCGCTGCTTCTTGGCGCTTTGATGAATCCGGCAGCCATGGGATAAAATGAACGCTTGACAACCATTTATTCGACTGATATAATACAACATACAATAAAGTAGGACTAAACCGTCCTCACCCCGCGTTCTTAAATTGCGGAGGTTTAAATGGCTGCTGTTATAAAATGGCTACATTTACGGGCGGTTTTTATCCGCCCGTTTATTTTTGTTTGGAGGTGCTTTCGCATTAGCGGCATGGATCATCAGCTTAATGAAGAAATCCGCGACAAAGAGGTTCGATTGGTTGACACAGATGGTACCCAGCTGGGAATCCTGTCATCCAGAGAGGCGCTTGAACTGGCCGAAAAGAAATCGCTTGATCTCGTAAAAATTGCACCGCAGGCCAACCCGCCCGTATGCAAGATTATGGATTATGGCAAATTCCGTTTCGAACAGGCAAAGAAGGAAAAGGAAGCAAGAAAAAATCAGCACATTGTCGACATCAAGGAATTGCGTCTGTCCCCGGGAATCGACGTACATGACTTTGACGTCAAGCTTCGTAATGCCCTGCGTTTCTTGCAAGACGGCGACAAGGTCAAAGTAGCCGTGCGCTTTCGAGGCCGTGAAATGGCGCATACCTCAATTGGGCAGGAACTGTTAAAGCGCTTTGCGGAAGGATGTGCCGAGTTCGGCACACTCGAAAAAGCGCCTAAGCTGGAAGGTCGCAGCATGCTTATGTTTATATCGCCGAAAAAATAGCAAATCCCCCTACCCATCGTTTAAGAGAGGAGAAACAAAATGCCTAAATTGAAAACACATACCGGTGCGAAAAAGAGGTTTAAGGTGACTAAAAACGGCAAAGTGAAACGCTCCCACGCCGGCCGCCGTCATATTCTTGCCAAAAAGACGACAAAATTGAAAAGAGGCCTCCGCAAAGCCGGTTATGCCGATTCTACAAATGTAGCGCAGGTCAAGCGCCTCATTCCTTATTCGTAACCACTATCATCTGAAAATCAAGGAGGCTTTACCGATATGGCACGCGTAAAAGGCGCGATGATGTCGCGCAAAAGAAGAAAAAAGATTTTAAAGCTCGCAAAGGGTTATTGGGGAAGCAAATCAAAGCTCTTTAAAACCGCGAACGAAGCGGTCATGAAATCGTTAAAATACGCTTATGTCGGCCGCAAGCTGAAAAAGCGCGATTTCAGGAGAATTTGGATCACCAGGATATCCGCCGGCTGCAAGCCGCTCGGAATAAACTATTCCCGTCTGATGTACGGACTTAAAAAAGCGGGCATCGACGTAAACCGCAAAATGCTTTCCGAGCTTGCGGTGTCCGATTACGCCGCTTTTGCAAGCTTTGTGGAGAAAGCGAAAGCAGCCCTTTGATCCCGCATGGATCCATGGAAGTATGGCTGTTTACGGCAGAAAGTATGGACATACTTTCTGCCGTTTTTATTTTGCCGCATTCTTGTTTTTAATATCCGCCCGCGCCCGAAAGATCGTCCTTGAAAATCCAGTCGCGCACGTCGACGACCTCATACCGGTCCGCGTCGCGGCGGATAACGACCCTTGAGATGCCGGCGTTTATGATGAGCCTCCGGCACATCGTGCACGAGCTTGCGTCGTCCATGATCTGGCCGGTCTTCATGTCTTTGCCGACAAGATACAGCGTCGCGCCGAGCATTTCGTTGCGGGAGGCCGCAATGATCGCGTTCGCCTCCGCATGCACCGAGCGGCAGAGCTCATACCGTTCCCCCCGGGGGATGTTCAGCTTGTCCCGGATGCAAACGCCGGAGTCGCAGCAGTTTACCCTCCCTCTGGGCGCCCCGGAATATCCGGTCGAAACGATCACGTCGTTTTTTACGATGATGGCGCCGAAATTTCTTCTCAGGCAGGTTCCGCGTTCCAGCACCGTCTGGGCGATATCGAGATAATAGTTTTCCTTTCCACGCCTGTCCATTGTTCCAGCTCCCGTCCGGATGGTCTCCCTTTTGTTCATGAAGCCCGTCTCTTGCGGATCTATGCAAATATGATTGAACTTCCATTGCCTCAGTTTACATTATATTACCAAAAAATCCGAGATTCAAGAGACACGGATCATTGCGCAAAAAATTACAGTATGCCGCCGGCAAAAACGTTCGGATTAAAAAAACCGGCCCGCATCAAAAGTGCGGGCCGGACTGACACTCTATTGGAGCGGATGACGAGGCTCGAACTCGCTACCTCCANNAGGTGGCGCTCTACCAGATGAGCTACATCCGCATTTGACACAGGGGATATTATAGCATAAATCGCAATGAAGTCAAGCTCAAATTTGCCAAGCGGCGCCGAGAGGCGGATACCGCTTTACACATCGGCCCCGCCTTCATATTCGGAGTACGCAAAATCGAACTCCCCCGTCATTTCTGCAGGCTTTTTACGACCGCGTCGTAGCTGTATTCCGTTCCGTCCGCCGCCGGATAACTGTCGGCGTTCCATTCATGCGTTTTGCCCATCGCCTCGTCATTTAGGCAGAAATAGCCGGATTCGTTCCCCTCCATGGCGGCCATTGCGGGATCGATATGATACCAGTGCCCGCCGAGCTTGATCAAATCCCAGACCACCGGCGTTTTGTCCTTTAAAGTCCCGAAGATCACGGTGCAGTCGATCCCCGCAAGATCGCAAAGCTTCTTAAACGAAAGGGCGTACCCTTCCGGCGCCGCCGTTTTGCTGACCAGCGCGCCGAAGGCCGTGTACGGGTCGCTTTTCGGCTGTGTCCCTCCCGTTTCCGAAACGACGCGCATCGCCTGCGAGTCAAACTCCACATTTTTCAGCAGATATCGGTAAATACCGATGGCCGCGACGGCCTTGTCGTCGTTTTTTATTTCGGCGGCGATCTCCGCCGCCTTTGCAGCCGCCTGACCGGACTTCTCCGCAAGCTTTTCCGGAGAATCCAGATATTCGATGGTGATTTCGGCGATCCTTTGCGTTCCGCTCTCGGGATACAGCTGCGCCTTGTAACCGGAAAGGCCGTACGCGGCATCGGGATTGTTGTAATACGCCTTTAAGAAGCGGTCGGAGATCTGAAAACCGGCGTCGTAATAATAGCCGAAGAGGAAAACCAGCTTGCCCGGATAAGCGGCGAGCTCCTGGGAAGCTTTCCGCTCAAAATCGGATGTATTGATCACATCGATGATTTTTTCCGTGTCCTGTTCCGTTTTTGAATAATGGATGGTGATCAGAACCTCCTGATAGGTTAAAATCCTCGTCTGTTCATAGACGATGGAGGAAACCGTATAAGCGGTCAGGGCATCCTGCTCCAACAAATTTTTCGAAATATTCCTTAAATCCTCGTCGAGGCTCCCGCTGTAGCTGCTGATCCGGATCAGCTTTTCGGAAACGCCCGACCGCACGAGGTTCAATATTGCGTTTTTCAGATCATAGTAATCAGAAATCCCGTCGTCGGGGAGAGACGGCGCCTGTTTGTGCTCGTCGTGCTTCGAAACCGAATAGAATTCCCTTTCAAGCATTCTTTCGCATCCGGGCAAAAAAATAAAAATCAAAGCGATACCGGCCGCCAAGGCCGCTATTTTTTTATAACGCCCCATAACCAGGCCGCCTTTCTTCTTTATTCCGGTCTACATCCGAAAACATTTTTCGCATAATTTTAAACCGACCCTGTATTATTGTCTCATATCGCTTATCCTAAATCAATAACAAGCCTCCCGAATTTAATTTACACTTTGATTACATATCTTTTATTGACGATTTGCCAGCTGTTGCTTATAATGGATTTGCCGACCGACCGTTCGGTCGGTTTTAGATTTGGAGGTGCCACGTTTTTATGAAACGCACTGCCGCGCTGTTTTTAATGGCAGCACTGATATTCGCCGTCTTTGCGTCGGCCGCTCCGGAAGACGCCTCAAAAGGCACGCAGACGCTCTCGGCTCTGTCGCTTTCCTATGAGGACATCGAAGATCAGGTGCTGAAAAACAACCCAACGGTCAAAAGCAATAAAAACACGCTCGAAAACATGAAACACCCCGACGGTCTGATTGCCGCGAGAAACAATCTCTTTACCCAGGCGGCGAAAATCGAGATGTCGGTAAGCGGTATGATCGCCGCGCTGGAAGGCAAAGCGACTTCCAATCTCATGCAGCTGTCCTTTGCGGCAAATTCGTTGAAGGCACAGGCGCAAACGATGAAAGCCCCCGAAAAGGAAGAGATCGAGGAGACCGGGTGGCAGCTCGATCAGGTCAATTGCATGCTTGTCACGGCGGTCCAGTCCATGTATGTCTCTTACCTTTCCACAGAGCGGCAGCTTGAGGACATGCGGCAGAGCGCCGCGGTGATGGACCGGAATCTCGAGGCGATGAAGCTTCGATACGAGCTCGGACAGGTCACGATCCTCGACCTCGAGGCGCTCGAGAACCAAAGGAAATCGCTCCGTTCCGCCATTTCGTCGCTCGAATCGGGCTTAAAAACCTTAAAAGGCGAAATCAACATGCAGCTCGGCCGGGCGTTTGACGCCCCGCTTGAACTAAAGCCCCTCGCTTCCCCCGACCTTACATATGCCGAAAAACTGGATCGCCCGGCCGACCTTCAGA
The DNA here is from genome assembly GCA_002423435.1 of Clostridiales bacterium UBA6114. GTDB lineage: Bacteria > Bacillota > Clostridia > Oscillospirales > Butyricicoccaceae > UBA6114. The sequence goes on along the minus strand of DIWE01000039.1, from coordinate 34,478 downwards.
AAGCGAAAAACGCGAGCTATGCGTTAAAGCTCAAACGAAGGGCGATCGATGATGCCGACGATACCGAATACGAGGACCAAAAGTATAATACGTTCAAACGCGACTATGAAAACAAGGTCATGGACGCGAATACCGAGGAGGAAACGATCCGCTTTACGCAAGCGAAGCTGATCGACGCGATGGATGAGAAAAAGCGCGCGCTTGATATCGAGCAGGATCAGCTGGAGCTTGAAAAGGATAAGCTCGCCGTATCGGAGCTCAAATACGACCTCGGCGAGATTTCGGAGATTGATTTATTAAGCGCAAGGCTGTCACTCGGCAGCCAGGAGGTCAAGGTGCAAAACGCGTCCGACGCGCTTTCCTCTGCCATTCAGACCTACAAATGGCTTTTGCGCGGGATTTATTCCTCGTCGTCCGCAAGCCCGTCCGGCTCGACCGGGCAAAGCCCAAGCATCCAGTAATCGATTATTAATGAACGAAAAACGGAGGACCATATGAAACGAACCATATTCAGGATCACGGCGCTTTTGCTTCTTTCGGTTTTGCTTTACGGCTGTTCGAACCCGGCTTCCGAAGAGACCGGAAAAACGGAGGAAGCCGGGCCGGTCCCGGTCGAGGTTTCGCTTTGCGAGGTCGGCACCATCGCGCTCAAGAAAGAGATCTCCGGCAAGATTTCTGCCGAAGAGGATATCCCGGTCATTCCCGCCACGCCCGCAAAGGTGCTGGAGGTTCTCGTAAAGCAGGGCGACACGGTCAGAAAGGGCGATCTTCTGTTCATCACCGACTCAAAGGATATCAACACGCAGTATATCCCGGCGAAAAACGCCTACGACAGGACGTCGGAGGTTACCGAGGCCGCGCTGAGCCTCGCCCGTCAAAACCTGGAAAACACAAAGAAGCTCTATGCCATCGGCGCCGTGGCGAAGGTGCAGGTCGATCAGGAGGAGCTCGCCTTAAAGCAGCAGGAGGCCCAGATGCTCACCCAGCTTGACCAATTAAAAGCAACGCTCGACACGGCCCGCGACGCGCTGTCGGACGCCTCCATGCTCGCCCCCGCCTCGGGCGTCATCAACTCCGTCAGTATTGTCGCCGGTGCAACGGCGTCCGCCGGACAGCCCGCGCTCTATGTCTCGCGCGTCGGCACGGTCTCGGCGCAGATAAACGTCACCGAGAACATCCTCCCGCTGATTCAGACGGGCCAGGCCGTAACGGTGACCCTTTCGTCCGATCCAAACAAAGCGTACCCCGCGAAAATCGAAACAATCGCCCCGACCGCAAACAAGCTCACGCAGCTTTACCTTGTTGAAATCACGCTTGACAACAAGGACGGCGGCTTTACCCCGGGGATGTTTGTCAACGTGTCCTTCGACGGCGAAAAGCATGAAAACGCAGTTTTGGTTCCGGCGCAGTCGATTCTGACGCAAGGGATCAAAAAGATCGTTTTTGTATCCGAAAACGGGAAAGCAAAGCGGGTGGAAGTGACCACCGGGCTTTCCGACGGCAAAACGGTTGAGGTCTTAAGCGGGCTTTCCGGTGGGGAAACCGTTATTGTGAAAGGGCAGGATTTTGTCGACGACGGGGAAGCAATCAGTATTGTCGGGGGAGGTACCAATCAATGAATCTCCCGGGGTTTTCACTCCGCAGGCCTGTCACGACTTTGATGCTGGCGCTTTCGGTCCTGATCTTCGGCATCGTATCCTTCTCCAAGCTGCCGCTTGATCTGTATCCGAGCATCGAAATTCCATATGTCATCGTCGTGACGAATTATCAGGGCGTGGGGCCGCAGGAAATCGAGACGCTCCTCTCCCGCCCGATCGAGGAAGCGGTCGGCTCCGTAAACAGCATTAAAAACGTAAGCTCCCGAAGCTCGGAAGGGCAGAGCATCGTCATCTGCGAATTCACCTACGGTACGGACATGGACTTTGCCGCGCTCAATATGCGCGAGAAAATCGACCTTGTCAAAGGGGCTTTGCCGGACGGCGCCTCCGCCCCTATGGTCATGGCGCTCGATCCCGATTCGATGCCGGTTTATATGCTCTCCCTGTCCGGGTCCGAGGATCTGGCCGAAATGCAGACCTTCGCGGAGGACAAATTAAAGCCGCAGCTCGAACGGCTCGACGGCGTCGCCTCTGTCACGATTGAAGGCGGGTATTCCAACAAAGTGGAGATTGCGGCAAACCAGACGGCCCTTGACGGCTATTCCATTACGGTCGACTATATTTCCCAGATCATCGGCGCTGAAAACCTTGCCCTTCCCTCGGGCGAAGTCCAAAACGGCAACCAGAAGCTCTCGATCCGCACAACCGGGAAATTTTCTTCGATCGACGATATCAAAAATGCGCTGATCCCGCTTCCGAGCGGCGGAAACGTCCGGCTGTCCGAAATCGCCGACGTGACGCTTGCCCACGACGATCTCACGTCGATTGCGACCTATAACGGAAAACCGGCCATTTCCTTAAATGTCCAGAAGCAGTCGGGCACCAATACGGTCGAAGTCTCCGGCAACGTCGCCAAAACACTCGACGAAATCATAGCAAAAAATGAACGCTACGAGGTCGATACGATTTTCAACCAGGCCGATTACATCAACCAGGCGATCAACGCAGTTGTAACAAACGCGCTTTTAGGCGCGATCCTCGCCATTCTGGTTCTGTATTTCTTCCTGCACAACTGGCGGGCTACCATCATCATCGGCATTGCAATCCCGGCTTCCATTATCGTGACGCTTACATCCCTTTATTTTCTGGACGTCACACTGAATATGATGACCCTCGGAGGGCTCGCGCTCGGCGTCGGGATGATGGTCGACAATTCGATCGTCGTGCTTGAAAATATCTACCGGTTCCGGCAGGAAGGACACGGTCCGTTTGACGCCGCTTTAAAGGGCGCGTCCGAGGTCGCGCTCGCCATAACGGCGTCGACCATTACGACAATCGCCGTTTTCCTGCCCATCGTGTTCGTCGAGGGGATCACCTCCTCCCTATTTAAAGAGCTTGCGCTCACGGTCACAATGTCGCTTTTGTCGTCGCTTATCGTCGCGCTCACCATCGTTCCGCTGATGTGCAACCGTCTTTTGCCCGAGTCCTTGGACTTTACAAGCAGAAATGTGTTTTCCAGGATGGAAAAAGGCTTCTTTTCCCGCATCGACAAAGGCGCGGGAAAGATGCTCTCGGGTTATAAAAGGCTGCTGAGAGGCGCCATGCGCCACCGGGTTATCACCATTTTGGCGGCCGTTTCGGTTTTTGTGCTCAGCATTCTTTCCCTCTTTACCGTCGGCACCGAGTTTTTCCCGGCATCCGACCAGGGCACCGTTTCCGTCAGCGTCTCCCTTCCCCGCGGAAGCGATCTCTCCGAAACGGAGGCCGCGGTGGACGACGTCATTTCGCGCATCAAAGATATCCCGGAGATAAAGTCGCTCTATTCCCTGGCCGGGGCATCTTCAGTCGCCGCCGGCGCGGTGGCGGACACCGCCAGCGTCTCCTTAAACCTCGTTCCCGAGTCCGAGCGTGAAAGGAGCTCGGCCGAAGTCGCGGAGGACGTTCGGGCCCGCCTTAAGGACATCGCGGGCATCGAAACCTCGATCACGGCGGGCGACTCAGATATGAGCGCAATGGCCGGCGCCGCGATCAGCGTTATGATAAAGGGCGACGACCTTGACGAGCTTACGCGCATATCAAACGATATCGTATCGATCATTGAGGGCGTCCCCGGGGCGACCGAGGTCTCCTCCGATATGCAGGAAGGATACCCCGAGGTCGAAATCCGCGTAAACCGTGAAAACGCCGCCCATTTCGGCCTCACGGCGGCGCAGATCGCATCCGCCGTAAGGAACTCGGTTTCCGGCGCGACCGCCACCCGGCTTACCTATCAGGGCAGCGAGATCGATGTGATCGTCAAAGGTTCGGATTTAAGCGCAAAGAGCCTCGAAAACCTCAAGAACATCCAGATAACGACGGCTTCGGGCGGCATGATCCCGATCGAGCTTGTCGCCGACGTCGATATCTCCCTTGGGCCGAGCATGATCGTCAGAGAAAACCAGGTGCGCACCGTCACGGTGAGCGGCCAGGTAATAAACCGCGACGTCGGCTCTGTCAACACGGATATCGAAAAAGCGATCTCTGCCTATCGTCTGCCGGACGGATACTCGATCGAGATGGGCGGCCAGACCAAGGAAATTCAAAGTGCGTTTTCCGATCTCGGCCTCGCGCTGATTCTTGCAATCGCCCTGATCTACATCGTGCTCGCTTCGCAGTTTGAATCCATCCTTTTGCCGATTTCGATCATGCTGGCCGTTCCCCTGGGCCTTTCGGGCGGCATGCTCGGGCTGTTTGTCACAAGGACCCCCATAAGCGTCGTCGCTTTTATCGGAATGATCATGCTCTGCGGTGTCGTCGTAAATAATGCGATTGTGCTGGTGGATTATATCAAAACCCGCAGAAATGCGGGAGAGGACCGCTTAAGCGCCATTCTCGCGGCGGGGCCGATCCGCATACGCCCGGTATTGATGACGACGCTTACGACGGTGCTCGCCCTGATCCCGATGGCTTTGGGCATGGGCGACGGCGGCGAGCTTGAAGCGCCCCTTGCCATTACCTTTATCGGCGGCCTTTCGCTTGCAACCGTGCTGACCCTCGTCGTTATTCCGGTTTTATACTCGCTGATCGACGATCTGACCGCAAGGCTTGGCCGGGGATTCCGCCGCAAAAAAAAGACACAATCCGATATCCCCGGTGCCGGAACTGAAAATCAGGACGAAGCGCGGGAAGCGGAAGGTGTTCATCAATGAGCAGCGTGAAGGAAGCGCGCCTGTACGTAATTCTGGACGCGGCCTGCAAGGTCTTTGCCAAAAGCGGCTTTGAAAAAGCCAAAATCGAGGATATCGCCAAGGCCGCCGGCATCGGCAAAAGCACCATCTATGAGTATTTCGATTCAAAAATGTCGGTCTTCATAACGCTTTTTGAGTCGGTTCTGGACCTGTATAAAAGCCGGCTTTCCGACATATTATCGAAAGATATCCCCTTCAGGGAAAAATTATTAAGCTATATGAAGCTGCATTGCGATTCGATCAGCGACCAGTATCAGGTCGTGCTTATGCATCTGCACGAGACCATGTATTATAAAGAGCTCCGGGATTTTGCCTATCAACAGTATTCCTATATCCATAAGATGCTTTTATCCTCGCTTGAGGAAGAAGTCGCAAAAGGCGAGATCCGCGCGGATGTCGATCCAAACTGCGTCCTATATCTGATATTCGGCTCGGTAAAGGGAATTTCATTCGATTACATCTTTGGCCGGATGCCGATGATTTCAGAAGAATCCCTCGGCGGTTTGGTCGATTCCATCATAAAACTTGTTTCTCCTCCCATAAAATAGATAGTGAGTCCCGGCAAACCATTGAAAATTGACGTTTTCAATGGTTTGCGCACTTTTGATATCCGCTCAAACCGGCGCAATATCCGGTTTGAGCGGATATCCGGCAGCGGTAAATGTTTCCTTATACGAATTCCAAAAAGGGCATTTTTGTTATTTTTTTCATTAAAACCGTTTTGATTTCAAGGTTTTTACTTTAAATAAATCCATTTTTATCCCGCTTTGGTTCTTATTTCGGTGTTTTGAAAAGAATGGCGGTTATGGTATTCTATAGTCATAGGTAGACAATAAATACAGGAGGACAACCAAATGAAACGTTCGGCAAAAAGAATTCTCACCATGGCGCTTATCGTTGCGATGGCAATGGCGCTTATTACAACCGGCTTTGCAACCGGCGGGACGGGAGATCGGATTACCGTGATTTTAGACGGCAACGCGCTCTCCTTTCCCGACGCCGCACCCACCATCAGGGACGGGTATTCCTACGTCCCGTTTCGTGCCCTGCTCGAGGCGATGGGCGCCGAAGTGCGGTATGACGACGAAACGCAGACCGTTACCGCCGAAAAAGACGGAACCGTATTAAATTTTGTCATCGGACAGGAAAGCATATCGGTGACAAAGGACGGAGAAACCGAAACGGTTGCGGCCGACGCGGCGTCCTATATCGAAAACCAGCGCACCATGATCCCGGTAAATTTTGTTGCAAAGGCCTTCGGCTTTCTGGTCGGCTGGGATGAAACCGAACGCGCCGTTGTCCTGATCGACGCAGACAAGCTGATCGACGCCTACGCGGGCAAATTCAGCGTCATGGATCAGTACCTTGAATATTCACAGGGGTTTAATGAAAAGGCCTATGCGTTTACAGGCGATTTCACCTTGGATATGAAGGTCACCGCCCCGGGCGAGCCGGCTGTTCCGGTGGGTATCAGCGGGACAATCGAAGGCCTCAGCTATCAGAACCTAATGAATATGAACCTCGACATGTCGATTGATATCTCGGACTATTTCTCCGATCTTATGTCCCTTTCCCCGGAGGACGGCGGGCAGGAAACTCAGCAGATCCTTGATATGCTGAAAAACGTAGAAATCGACTATATCATCAATCTGGATGAGGGAAAGGTCTATCTGCGTTCCCCGATTTTCAGCATGGCAGGCATCCCGAATGTCTCGGAGGATTCCTGGCTTTACATCGACCTCAACAAGATTTTCAGCATGTCGGGCGTCGATCTCGATATAGAGGCGCTGCTTAAGGCTGCGAATCAGTCGGGCTTTGCGGAATACCTTGTGAATGCCTATGGGTTAATGGGCATCAACAGCGCCGGCGCCTTCGACACTCTGACGCAGACGCTTGACCAGATGGAGGATATGTTCGGGGACAGCGCGTTTTCAAAGGCCGGCGACAGCTATGTTTCAAATTACGCTTCGACGGAAAACGGCGCCGATATGACGATCAGGATGGTATTGAATCAAAAATATGAAAAAATAAACGGCTATGACATGACCATGACGATCAATATGGGCGAGGATCTGGGCTCGGCAAAAATAACCGCCTCGCAGACCGGGTATAAAAACGCGGACGTCACGATGACCTTCACCGTCCCGAATCTCCTCGATTACGCAATCAAAATGAATATGGAGTTTACCGAAACCGACCGGACGCCCGACGAGGCTCCCCCGGCCGAAAGCGAGATCGTACCGCTTTTCTGATCGGCAAGCAATGAAAACGTGGGCGCCTGTGCACATGCACAGGCGCCCACGTTTGTCGAAAAGTATCTCTGGGGATTGTTAAGGGGTCGAGGGGGTTGTCGCAAAATGCATAAATATAAAAATTTGCTGTGGCCGGGGCCCGTAGGGCGCGGGGGAAAGTGTGAAAGGGGGCCGGCGAGGCCCTCTTTTGCATTCAAACATCCGCCGCAGCGGCGTGCGCAGCACGGAGGGGGTGCCGCTAAATGCATGGATATGCATTTTGTGACACCCCCTGTATTCAGCACACAGGATACGCTCTCCAAAAAACGGGGTCAATCACTTAACGGCCTGATCCGTTTCCAGGGCAGCCGTTTCCTCGGAAGCCCCCTCCTGGCTGTCTATCTTCAAGACGTGGGAATCGCCCACATAAAACGCAAGCATGCCCACGATGGAGCCGATCGCGGCGATGCCGATGGCCTTGTACATGACGGCTTTCCCCAAAACGGCAAGACTTTGGCCGACACCACCGCCGGCGGCAAAGGCGATCACGAGCAGGACGGCCACAAGGGCGCCGACCAGTACCGAAACCATCAGGCAAACTCCGAAAACATGCTCACATAAAGTGATAACGGTCTTTTTCATCGTTTTTACCCCCTATGCGTTGATAAAAATCGGCAACACGCCCATCAGAAGCAGGACGGTCATCAGGACATTGCCCGCGCACCAGATATAGGAAAGCTTTGCGGTCGGCCAGTATTTGGATTTTGCAAGGCCCATGGCCGTATACATGGCCAGCGCAAGCGGCGGGGTCATCCCCTCCATGACGCCCGTGATCGCGGGCATGACGGCGGTAATCAGGAACGGATTGATCCCGACGGCGGCGCCCGTGGAAATAATGGCGGAGCCGAGCAGCGCCACTTGGGAAGAGCCGGGAAGCACCATGCCGAGCACGGCGGTGAAAAGGACGACCGCCACGACCCAGCCCAGCTTGCTTAAACCGATGCCGGTCACCCAGGTCTGAAGCGCATCGGCCACCGCGATCTTGTTGAATATGATCGACATGGCATAGGCGAAATAGATGGTGGCTCCGACGGGGACCACGGACCGGAGGCTATCCTTGAACATGTTGTAGACGATCCTCAGCGAAAATTCGCCCTCGCTCTTTTCAATTTCCTTCCTGCCGGTGAGCAGAGCGTATACCACGCACACGCCCACGGTGAACATCAGCACGATGGAGGAGAAAGCCTTGTTGCCGTCCTCTCCGAGCCTTGACTGGATGAAAACGGCTCCCTTTGAGGAGAAGATGATCGGAAAGAGTATGAAAAACGGGAGAAGGATGGAGTCCCAGCCTTCCTTCCAGGCCTTCTTCAGGGAAGGCCGCTCGCTTTTCGGAACCGGCCGCACGCCCTCCTTTTTGCACAGGACGATCAGCGTGACAACCCTCTGAACAACGAGCCAGCCGCCGACAATCCACAAAGCGAGCCAGAAGGTGGCAAGATCGTAGTTGTTTTGCGGATACAGGCCCGCGAGGATGCCGAAACCGACAAGATTAAGCCCCGGCCCCATCTGGTTTCCAAGCATGCTGGCGGCCATCTCGGTGGTCGCGGCAAGCTCCCTTGAAAAGCCGCTCTTGATCATGGCGGGGATGGTGAATACACCGGTCGCGGCAACGTTGCCGGGGCCCGTGCCGGTCATCATGGCAAGCCCCGTGCTGCCGAACAGCGCCACGTACCCGGCACCCCCCGGCAGCCCGCCTACGACGGCCAGGATGATATTGATCATTTTTTCAACCACGCGCGTTTTGCCAAGTATATACGCGAGGGCAAGAAAACTCACAATAATGTAGAACAGGCTGCTCTGCGTCGCGGGATAGGTAAGAAAATACCAGAACTGATCATAGGTTGCGGTCATGACCACAGTAAAGCAGAAGGCGAAAAACATGACTTCATAAATCGGTCTTTTGAACAGGGCGAAGACGATGAATACGAAGATAAGCACCAGGATCAGATAAAACATCTCCAGCGGAACGCCGCCAACCATTTTTGCCGACATGAATCAAACCCCCTTATTATGTATCGACGCGCGGTTTTTACGGCTTGTTTTGATGCTCTCGGATCAATGTCACGAATTCGCTGAAAAACCTTTGCCAGATCTCTTCCTTCAGCATTTCGGGGTGGAACTGAATACCCATTGCGAACGGGCCGGCGACGGATTCCATGGCCTCGATGCGCCCGTCTCCCGAGAGGGCGCAGACCCTGAAGCCTTCCGGTACTCTGTCGACCGCCTGGCGATGGAAGCTGTTGACGAAAAGAATATCCCGGTTAAGCATTTTTTGCAGAGTGGTCCCGGGCGAGATATGGATTTCGTGCACGCCTTCGTCGGGAGGGCGCGACCCGCCCTGCTGGTGCATGACGGTGTTTCCCTCGTTGATATCCTCGTCTCCCACATGGCCCCCTTCGGCGACGGCAAGCACCTGATGCCCGCGGCAGATGCCAAGAAGGGGTTTTTTAAGGCGCCTCGCGGAAAGGATCGCGGCCTTTTCGTTTTTATACCGGATCGGGTTGCTGTTTTCCAGTACGTTTTGTCCGATATCCCGGACAACATTACGCTTGATACTTAAGACTTCACCCGAGATGACGACGCCGTCGAGCATCTTCATGTATTCGTCCATATGCCGCGTATCTTCCGCAACGGGGATAACAACCGGAAGGGCGCCCGCGCGCTCGATGCATTCGACAAGCCCTTTGTTTGCGTACACAAGCGGCCAACCCTCAACCACGGTTCCCGGCTCCCATCCGCCGGTGATTCCCACTTTGACCATCTTCTACCTCCTTTCTGACGGATTTAATGCTCGGGAAGACAATATGCGAGACAGACTATCCGTTGTGGCGGCACGTCGTGTCATGGACGTCTTAAAGGAACGCGGCGGTATCCTTTGGAGTTGCGGCAGCATCCTTCAGGGCGGCAGTCCGGTCCTTTTTAAAGATCGCGCTGAAGATGACGGTAGTCACGAATGCGGTGACAACGGAGACATAGGTTTCCGTGATGCTTGGATGTACCGGAAAGTGTCCGGTGACGGCATTGTAGATCACCCAGAATCCTCCAATTGCCGCTGTGCTGACTATACTATAAACAGCGCCCTTCTCGGATGTGCGTTTGTAGTAGATGCCCAGCAGGACCACGATGAACAGGGCCCCCCGCATGGAATAGGCAAAGTAGACGATATCCAATACCCGGATGCCGAAGGTGTTGAAAAGGATCGCGAGCCCCGCGCAGACGACGCCGGAGGCCGCGGTAGTGATACGGGAGACCCGAAGCACCTGTCGGTCGGAGGCGTCGGACCTGTATATGCCCTGATAAATGTCCTTGGTCATCATGGTGCCCGCCGCCAGGATCAGCGGCGACACCGTGGAAAGAACGGCCGCCAGTATGGAAGCCAGCACCAGGCCGCCCGCGAGCGGCGGCATATTCATCATCAGGGTCGGCAGCGCCAGCTTGCCGTCCGTGACGACCTTTCCGGCGGTATCCGTCAGCGTCCCGTTATGTGACATGACCTTGGCGATCATGCCCAGCGCAGAGGTAAACAGGCCGAACGGGGCGACCGCGAAAGCGGCATAGACACAGGCTTTCTTCGCGGCGGGAACGTCCTTCGCCGCGAGTACCGGCTGAATGCCGGCCTGCGCCGTGCAGGCTCCCAAAAGCGAAGCGATGATCCAGGAGGAAACCTTCGGTATGCCGATGGAAAACATGCTGAAATAGCGCTTGCCCGTTTCCGCCGCTTCCACGGCAGCGACGCCCGAAACGAAGCCGACGACGCCCCCCGCCTTTTGAAGTGCCAGGACGATGCCTAAAATGACGCCGCCATACATCACAACAAGGTGCATGACGTTTGTGGAGGCCACCGCGTTCATGCCGCCTGCCAGGGTGTACACAATAAATACGACGGCAAAGACGATCACGGAGACGTTGAAATCAAGCCCGATGAGCGAAACGCCGAGCGAGCCCGCGGCAATCATCTGTGAGATGCCGACGGCAATCATCACGAAGATAAGGAAAACGCTGGAAACGGTTTGGACTTTTAAGCCCAGAAAGTGTCCGATGATGGCCGGCACGGTCACATGACCCAGGCTCCGATACAGCTCTGCGAACAGCATGGCGAGAAAGATGATTCCGACGCCGTTTGCGATGGTGTACCAGGCTCCGGAGAGGCCGTAATCGAACCCGTATTCCGAGACGCCGGTTGTCGCCGTGCCGCCGAGCCACTCGCCGGTGGAGGCGCACACGATCATCGCAACCCCCATGCCGACCCCGTGGAACGCAGAGGCGCTTTTTGACCGTTTGGACGACCATACGCCGATCGCAACCGTTAAAGCAAAATACACGAGGATAATGATGACCTGGATGGAGATGGCAATCCCTCCTTTCTCAGCCGGGAAAATCAGTCCTCAATGGGTATCTCCACATAAAGCAGCGGCGGATACTGCTGGCAGCCGAAGACGTCGCCTTCGCCGAAGGACCCGGAGGGACGCAGACGGTTGATGGTGAACTTAATGGCATAAGCCGGGTCGAATTCCACGAAATCGGCGATACGGCTTTCGGGGATGCCGAACAGTTCAGATACAAAGCCCTTGTTCAGCACGCCGCTTTTCTTTACCTTCTCATAGTTTTCGGGATCGCGGAAAATGATGTCGAAGGTAATGCGGTCGGTTCCGGCGTTTTTGCTCCGGATTGTCTTTGCAAGATCAACAAGCTTTACATTTTTCATGGTGTCACGCTCCTTATTCGCCGATTTCGATCATGCCGACAGGAAACAGTTCCATCGGATCGTCCACTTCGACGGTGTGGTTTAACGTCCAGCGGTAAGCGTCGGAGACCGGGACCACCTCGTCGAGGATGAAAGCGGCGGAACCGGCGGTTCCCTTCACTTCGGGCAGGCGGGCATAGAAGATCTGCCGGGTGCCGATGAGGGTGGCTTCCTCCGCAAGGGCCTTATCCTTGGAAACGCCTTCCACCACGACCAGCAGCTCGTGGGACTTGGTCTCCTTGACGGGCTCAAGGTCGCCCATGACGCCGTTTTTGCCAAAGATGCGGTAGCTTAAGTCGTAGCCGCCTTCCGGATGGCGCTCGCGGACCTGGGACCTGGCCCATTCGACGACTTCGTCGATGTGCCCGATGGTGTAAGGGTCGCGGATCCCGGCCATGCCCATGTAGCGGAAGCCCACCCGGGCAGAGCCCTCCAGCTTGACCCTGATCCTGCCTTCGGTGGGGATGAACTTCGCACCCGTAATCCTGCAGGTCCTCTCGTCGTACTGCTCGTAGACGCATTCGCGCATATCCATCTTGCCGCCGGCGACGTACTCATAGTAAGGATTGGTGCGTTCGTACATCGCATGGCCGGCCACGGATGCAATGGTGCAGCGCTGGAACGGGGCCATGGCGGTGACCTTGACGTCGTCCTTCGTGATGGTCCCGATTACGGTTTCCTTGGCCCCGTAAGGCTCGGCGCAGAAGGACGCGCATTCAAGGACCTTGCCGCAGTAATAAGCGATGTTCTCCGGAAAACCTTCGCGGATTGCGGGAGCGGCAAAGACCGCGACGTCGCTGGAGCGGCCGCCTATGATGACGTCGGCGCCCATTTCCAGCGCCTTGATGAAGGGGTGGACGCCGGCGACCGCCACGATGCGGTCGGTCGCTTCGAGCTCGTCAAGCGTGAGAGACTGCCTTGAATCAAGTCCCGCGATGGTCTCGCCCGCGGCGAGCTTAAGGCGGAGAAATTCCTTGTCGACCTCCGAATAGAAGTAGGCGAGCTTGAATTTCTTCATGTTGTGTTTTTTGGCGATTTCCCTGATAAATCCTATGTACATGTCTACCCTGCTGTTTGTTCCGGTATCTCCGGCCGAACCGATGATCATCGGAACTCCCTGCTGCCGCGCAGCGAGCAGCATCAGTTCCAGATCGTGCATCTGGTGCGCCGGATGGCTTGCGCATTTATCCATGCCCAAAGGAACCGGACCGATGTCGTCGCTGCCCGAATCGCAGCAGTAATAATCGGGCAGCGTTTTCGCGCCGATCCAGAAGCTTTCCTCCTTTGTCGGCGCAAATCCGAGGTGGCCGTTGGAACAGTGGATTCGCAACGTTTCCTTCCCCATTGGTGAACCTCCCATTATTTTATTGGTACTTTTATTATGTCTGTATAACATATTATACGCACGTATACTATGTTAGTCAATACCTTTTTTATCAAAGCTCTTTCCTAATGCCCGAACCGGCGCGGTTGATACAAAGCCGGCCATATGGTATAATAACCGCACAGCGGTTATTATACCAAGATTTCATGTCCTTTTCGCCCTGCCGCGCTGCGGCAACCGAAAAAGACGGCTGTTATACCACGATCCGCATGACGCGCCCGAAGAGAAACGACAGCGAGGAGAGCCCCAAATGATCGATCAAAATTCTTCAAAGCCGATGTATTCCCAGCTCAAGGATATACTCGAAGAACAGATTCTCAAGAATGTGCTCAAGAATGATTCCAAGCTCCCTTCGCAGAAAGAGCTGAGCGACCAATACAATGTGAGCCTGATCACCGTGCGCAAGGCGCTGGAAATCCTTGAGAACCACAAGCTCGTCTATACCGTCCGGGGAAAGGGCACCTATGTCCGCTCTTCCAAGATACACAACGAGCTTGTTAAAATCACGAGCTTTGGGAAGACGCTTCAGTTAAGCGGCATGTCCGGATATACGAGAATTCTGTCGTATGAGCCAAGCACCTATTCGCCCAAAATGGATACCATGATGGAATCCGACCTGTACGGGGGTATCTGCTGCCTGAAACTTCTGGGGTTCGGGGACGACAACCCGGTCGTGTATTACCATTCCTACCTGAGAAGAGAGCTCGGCGAGGAGATGTACAAGCACGCGAAAGCTCTTGAAAAAAGTCGCCAGCCGTTTTCAACCTTCGATCTCTACGACCGGGCCGGCGTGTTGATCGGAAGAATCGACCAGTCCATCAAGGCCGTCAACGCGGGCGAGGAGATGTCCGCTATTCTCAAGGTGAAAAAAGGCAAGGCGCTGCTCGTCCTCGAGACGATGGTTTACGATAACGAGGGTATTCCCCTTGAGCATAAGGTCGCGCACTATATCTCGGATAAATATCTGTTCAAGCTGAAAAGGGAAAGATAGCGCTTAAGCCCGCACGCGGAAGCAGCGAAAAAACGGGGGATACGGCAATGACTTATGTCGCCGTATCCCCCTCCGTGTTTAATTTGTCCGAAAAGTCGCCGGAGGCGAAGCAACAAAAGCGACGTTTCGCCTGCACAATTTCCGGTGTATGAGATTTTATCTTTACTGAAATCTTTTTAAGCCTGAAGCCCGCATGGATAAAGGGATTTCGGCCGAATATCCAGGGTGGGGCATTGGATACTCCCGGAGAGTGCAGCTTACGGGTTATTCCTCTTTTGCAAGCTTCGGCGCCAGCGGGATCAGCCCGCCGGCCTTAAGCATTTCCATCAGAAAAGGGTCGATCGGCTTTGCATGGAACTCCCGCCCCGTCGTCTCGTTGCGGATGAGGCCCTGCGCCATATCGACAAAGAGGATGTCGCCGTCGCTCACGCCTTCCGTAATGCCGGGGCATTCCAGAATCGGCAGTCCGATCTCAAAGCAGTTTCTGTAAAAAAGCCTGGCCGCGTATTCCGCAACGACGGCGCCGACTCCCGTGGCCTTGATGGCCTTGGGTGCGACGGCCCGGCCGGAGGACTGGCCGAAATGCTTCCCCGCCACCAGAATATCCCCTGGTTTTACGTTTAAGGGGAATTCGGGATTTAGGTTTTCCAGTACATGCTTTGCCATCTCGTTTAGGGACAGAAGCACGCGGTCGGCCTTTACGATCTGATCGGTGGGAATGTTGTCTCCGAATTTCCAGCAGCGTCCATGAGCTATCATATCGTTATTCTCCTATATCAAAAATTCCCGAGGATCCGCGATGCGTCCCTTTACGGCGGAAGCCGCCACGGTTGCGGCCGACCCTAAGTACATGATCGCTTCGGGACTGCCGTTTCTGCCGGGGAAATTGCGGGCGTGGGTGGATACCATCGCTTCCGTTTTGGACATTGCTCCCATGTTGATCGCCTGGTTTGATCCGGTGCTTGGCGGAAACCAGCTGCAGCCCGCGTCGAAGAGCGTCTCGACCAGCCCCTCGCGGCAAGCCTCCGCAAATACCTCGCGGCTCGACGGGACCGCGTTGAACTTGACGCCCGGGGCGATTTTGCGGCCTTTGAGAATTTTCGCCGCCAGGCGGAAATCCTCCAGACGGCCGCCGCCGTGGCCGCCGAGCTCGGCCCACTGTACGGGTCTGCCCGCAAATTCGCCGACAGGCTTTACGTTGCCGAGCGTGGGGGACGCCGCCACCTGTGGCTTAAGGCCGCTTATGTCGTATTCTCTTCTCTCCTCGTATTCACAGTCGGGGTCGGAGGTAACGACGTCAAACGGCTGATCGGTCATCTGCCGGATAAAAGCGATCGTCTTTTCGTCCGGGTCTATGAAGCCGCATTTGCCGCCGACGTCGATCGTGATCAGCGGGAAAAGCCACCGGTCCCATATCTCCAGACTCTTGATATACGATCCGGTGAAATGCAGCGCCTTGTACACCACGCCGCCCTCGCCGATCTGGCCGGTCAGCCAGAGGGCCGCGTCGCGGGCGGTGACGCCGGGCGCGTTCGTGCCCGTGATTTTCATCTGGATCGTCTGGGGCACCTTGAACCATGCTTTGCCGAACGGCATGACCGTTCCCGCGTGGGAGTTGTTTCCGAGGCCGGCTGCGAAGCATCCCATGGTGCCGTGGACCGGCGTATGGCTGTCCGAGCCCACGACGATGGTGCCGGGGCGGACAAACCCTTTTCTCACGCCCACGTGGTGAATATTGCCGGAACCGCAGTCGTAAAGATGGATCCCGTGCCGCCGCGCAAAAGCCCTGTTTTCCTCAAGCATTCTGGCGCGCTCCTCGCTGGGCGGGGAAAAATGGTGGTCGAACACCATGACGATCCGCTCTGGGCAGCACATTTTGCGTTTTACTTCGTTTTCAAATACGCGGGAGGTGATGTAGCCGCTTAAGTCGTGCAGGAGCAGGCAGTCGACGTCGGCGACGACGACCTCGCCGGGCACGACCTCCTTCCGGCCGCTTTTGCGGGCGAGAATTTTTTCTATCAGGTTCATTCCCTTTCCTCTCCTTTGCTTAAAAATTCCCGCGGGTCCGCGATCGCACCGCGGATCGCCGTCGCCGCCGCCGTCGCCGGACTGCCGAGATAGATTTCGGAATTGTAGCTGCCCATTCTCCCGGGGAAATTCCGGTTCGCGGTCGAGAGCGTGACCTCGCCGTCGGCCATGTTGCCGCCGTCGCCCGCGCATCCGCCGCAGCCGGGGTTTGTCAGTAAGGCGCCGCTGTCGAGAAACGCGGTAAAGATGCCGTCCCTGACCATCCGGTCGAGGATACGCTTTGACGCGGGCGTGACGATCAGGCGCACTCCGGGCGCTGTTTTATGACCCTTCAGAATTGACGCGGCGAGCGCCAGATCCTCGTATTTCGCGTTGGCACAGGAGCCGATAAAGACCTGATCGACCTTTTTCCCCGCGATTTCTCCGACCGGCTGCACCTTGTCGACGGTGTGCGGCCCGGCAATCTGCGGCTCGAGCTTGCTGCCGTCGATCACCACCGTTTTGATGTATTTTGCGTCCGGGTCGGGGAAGATCTC
This sequence comes from Clostridiales bacterium UBA6114, assembly GCA_002423435.1. GTDB lineage: Bacteria > Bacillota > Clostridia > Oscillospirales > Butyricicoccaceae > UBA6114. Next base: position 17,679 of record DIWE01000039.1, on the reverse strand, counting down.
CTCGTAGTCCTCCGGTCCGACGCCCCGCTCCGAAAGATACGCCCGGGTCACCTCGTCCGGCGGCACATAGGCGAACTTGCAGCCCATCTCCATGGACAGGTTGCAAAGCGTCATGCGCTCGGAGACGGAAAGCCCCCTTATGTAGCTGCCGTGATACTCGATTGAGAGGTATGTGGCGCCGTCCGCCGTCAAGTCACCGATCAGCTTCAGCATAATGTCCTTTGCCGACGTGCCGTCTGCAAGCGGGCCCTCAATCACTACCTTAACGGATTCCGGCACCTTCATCCAGAGATAGCCCGAAACCCAGGTGGCGGTGACCTCGCTGAAGCCGACGCCGGTTCCCGCGGCCCCGAGCGCCCCGTATATCGTGGAATGGGAATCGGTCCCGATCACCACCATGCCGGGCCGGACGTGTCCGTCCTCTATCAGCACGACATGCGCGATGCCCGCGTCGACGTCGTAAAACCTGTTTATTCCCTTTTGCCGGGCAAATTCCCGGCAAAGCTTGTGGTCGCCCGCCGTTTTGGCCGTGTGCGCCGGAGAGAGGTGATCCATCACCATGGCGATCCGGTTGACGTCGTAGAGCCTGTCGGCGCCCAGCTTTTCGAGCGTTTTGATGCAGCGCCAGCTGGCCGCATGGCTCATGATCAGCTCCGGATAAACATCGACGACCTGTCCCGCGCTGACCTCCCTGAGCCCGGATGCCCTGGCCATTACTTTTTCCGCAAACGTTTTACCCATTTCTATTTGCCCTCCACCAGCACATATTTGGCGATATAGGGAATCAGCCCGCCGGCATCCAGAATCAGTCGCAGGCTCTCGGGATAGGGATCGAAGTGAAATACCTGCTCCCCTACCGTCACCGTGCCCGCCGCCGTGTCGATGAAGGCCTCCTCCCCGTCTTCGATCGCGTCCGCTGCTCCGGGGCATTCCACGGCAAGAAGTCCGGTATTGATGCTGTTTCTGAAAAAAACTCTGGCGAACGATTTTGCGATCACCGCCTGGACCCCGGCCCCGATCAGGCAGGAAGCCGCCTGTTCCCGGGCGCTCCCGCAGCCGAAATTGACGCCGGCCGCCGCGATCCGGGAAGAGGCGAGCCGTTTTTGCACCTCTTCGCCCAGAGGTTCAAAGGCGTGTTTTGCAAGCTCCTTCGGGTCGATGCTGACGAGATACCGCCCCGGGATAATCAGGTCCGTGTTGATGCTGTCTCCAAACTTTATGCATTTGCCGCCAATCATGGCTGAGCCTCCTGTTCGTTTTCATATGCTTTGCGCGCGGACTAAAAAAGCAGCCTGCCCCCCCGTTCCGACACAAAGTACATATTCTCAAGATAGATTCCCCTTGCCCTGTCCGCAACGGCCAGAGTCACAACCTGGCCGTCCGACAGTGCGGAAGTGTCCCGCTCCGGTGCGAAAAGATGGTCGGACGTGATTTTCGTGCAGACCCTGAAGTCATAGCCGTCCCGGCTGCACGACAGGCCGGCCCGCCCCGGCTTTAAGCCTTCGGCGAATTTGTCTCTTGACGCGAGCGCGTTTGATGCGTATCCCTCCTCCATGTTGAACGCGCGCACGAGCCATTCGCCCAGGTACTGTATCTGAATATAGACGGTCCAGGGCTTTTCGCTCTCCGCTATATCCTGCGGCTGGTCGAAGATCAGGTTCTCGTCGCCGTTTAAGATGATAAAATCCATCGCCCCCGCCGTGCGGCAGGCGTATTCAATCTCGGCCGCGACCTGTCTGCGCGTCATACCGCCGGTTTCCGGGCTTTTCAGGACTTTTTCGATCGCGGGGCCCATCAGCCCGATGCCCTGCCCGATTGTTGCGAGGTAGGCTTTGTCTCTTTTTGTCAGCTGCCCTTTTGGGGATTTTTCATAAACTGCCGTCTCAAAGCCCGCGCTATGGATGGCGTCCGCCATCTCCTGCGGGAAATACCCGCCTGTAATCCCGATGACGCCCTTGCCACCAATCTGCTCTTTCAGTATGGACGCCACTTTCGCGTTTATTTTCGTGCCCGCCGCGACGATCAACTCGGGCGCCATACCCGTGATATGCGCAACCCAGGGGTTTACGCGCGGCGAAAACCCGGTGACGATAAAAACCCTGCCGTCTTTGAAGAAGATTCCCGCGGTATTGACCCAGTACGGTCCCAGATTGGTCAGAAAGATCAATTCGTCGGCGGACGCCACGTCGGCATAAACAACGGCGGCATCGATATCAGCGTCGGCAAAACCCTGAATGAATTCTTTTTGTCTGGCTTCGAGCTGTTCGCGCGGCAGAAGCTCTGTTCTTAAATCCATATAGCCCCTTTTCATGCAAACAATCCTCCTCTATACCTGAAATAGCTTGCGCTCGGTCGTGGATAATATTTCACAGCCGTTTTTCGTCACAACAACGGGATCTCCGAAAACCATATAGCCGCTTAAGGGGCAGTATGTATTCGGGTGAATGACGATGACCATCCCCTCTTCCACGATCAGGTCGACGTCTTCGTTGACCGTCGGGGCCTCGTCGAGGTGCATGCCCTGGCCGTGGCCGCGGACCCTCGTATATTTCGACGTCGTATACTCACCGAAGCCGTATTTTCTGAAAACGTCGTTTTCCGCCTTCGCGACGTCCGATATGCTGACGCCGGGCTTAAGCGCCGCCATTCCCGCTTCAGCCGCCTCGTAATAAATGCCGAACGCTTTAAGCTGGTCGGCGCTGGACGTCCCTTTTACCACCGTCCTGCATATCTGGCACCACCAGCCGTTTCTTTGCGGCGTAAGCTCCGTCAGAACCAGATCGCCCTCCTTGGCAGTCCGGTTCTGCGGGGGGGTCATCCCGAAAACGTCCTTGCCGCCCGTGGATATCAGCATAAAATTGTCCTCCGCGCCCATTTTTTTCAGAGCGTATTCCACTTCGGCCACAATCTGAAATTCGTTTAAGCCTTTCGCAATGCCGTCCAGAAACACCGGAAAGGCGCGGTCGGCCAGGCGAACTGCCGAGCGCAGGCACTCGACCTCCTCCGGCGTCTTCCGAAACCGGATTCTCTCCAGAAAGCCGTCGGTTGACTTTATTGCGATTCCCGCGCCCGACAGGGATGCATGAAGGCCCGCCGGCAAAAGCCCGCCGCTCGTGACCCCGAGCGCATTTATTTCTTTTGCCGCCAGGTAATCGGAAACGATTTGCCAGTCTCTTCCCGTAGTCATAAAATGGTTCACGCTGCGAAGCCCGGCCCCGGCCCTTTCCCTGTCCCAGGCCGAAGAGAGGATCAGGCAGACCTCATCCGCGTCCGCAAGGTACAACACCATGGCGCAGGGCCCGAAAAAATTAAGCCCCGTCAAATAACGGAAGTTCTCTTTTCTCCAAAGAGGGCTGTAGACAAGAACAGCCGGAAGATCGTATTTTTCGGCCATGTCCCGCAAAAGATTTCTCTTCTCAATTTTCATAACTTCACTACCTTTCAGCATGATTCTCAGGGAAGCGTTAAAAGGAGCTTCCCGATATCATGCGCTGTATAAAAACATGGGGCGTCGCATTTACGATTTAAGTCAGCGATACGGGGCTCAGCTGTTTTTTGCGCTTCATCTGCATCATCAGAATCGTAAATGTGACGGCAAGACCGACGAAGGCCGCTATCAGGTTGGGGAGCACGAGCAAAACGCCGCAGACGATCAGACAGACGCGTTCATAAAGCCTGCACGGGGTTATCAGATAGCCGACGCCGCCCGCGGCCATGAGGATAACGCCTACAAACGCCGTCAAGACGTCGAGAAATATCTCAAGCGGCGCGCCCATCAGCAGAAGCGTCGGCTTGAAGATGAAAACGTAGGGAACGATAAAGCCGGGCAGCGCCAGCCGCACCGCGAGCCAGCCGCTTTTCCACCAATCCGATTTTGCCAGGGCGGAAGTGATAAAAATGGCGCCGCAGACGGGGGGAGTGATCGCGCCGAGGCAGGAGAAATAAAAGGTGAACAGATGCGCGGGCAGAGCCTCTCTCCCGAGAAGGATAAAGGCAGGAGCGACGATCGACGCGCCTATGACGTAGACTGCCGTAACCGGGACGCCCATTCCCAGGAAGAACAAAAGGACCATTCCCAGAATCAGGGTGGCGAGGATGTTGGACTGGCCAACCTGAACAATGAGGTTCGAAAACTTTATCGCGAGTCCGGTCAGTCCCAGTATGGACACCATAATCTGGGCGGAGGCCAGCAGCACGGCGACCTGTGCGACGGATACACCCGCCGCTGAAAAAGCGCCGAACAGTTTCCTGAAATATTCGGCGGCGCGGTTTAAGTTCCATTTGCCGCCCATGGTGAACAGCATCAGAATCAGAGCCAGAATGGATGACAGGAAAGCGCCGAGCTGCACCGTGTATCCCGCCATAAAGCAGGCGATCAGAAGCAGGATGGGGATCAGCGGTATGACCGTCCTCCTGACTCCGAACCTGGCCATGGCTTCCTTGAATTCCTTTATATCGGGAATCTGCATATTCCTCTTAAGCGCCTGAAAATGGATGGAGAAAAACAGTCCGGCGTAGTAAAGCACCGCGGGCACGATCGCCGCGAGCGCGATCCTGGCATAGGATATCCCCAAAAACTGGGCCATGAGAAAAGCTCCCGCTCCCATAATCGGGGGCATGAGCATCCCTCCGGTGCCCGCGACGCCTTCCACCGCCGAGGAAAACTCCGGCGAGAAGCCGCCCCTTTTCATCAGGGGTATCGTAAAAGTACCGATCGTCGCGGCGTTGGCCGTGCAGCTGCCGGAGATCATGCCGAACAGGCCGCTCGTAACGGCCGCCACCTTCGCCGATCCTCCGCGCGACCTGGCCGAAACAAAAAAGCCGATGTCGAGGAAAGCTTCCCCGCCGCCGCTCTTGAGCAGCACCGCGCCAAAGGTGAGAAACAGCGCCAGAAGGGTGGAGGACATCTGCAAAAGGTGCCCCCAGAGTCCCTGCGCGTCGAAATAGACGGTTCTGATAATCATTGCGGGCGAGAATTTTGCATGGCCGAAAACGCCCGGGATCAGATGCCCGAAAAAGGCGTAAAGCAGAAAGGCCCCCACCAGTATCGGAAAAATCAGGCCCAGGCTGCGCCTGGACGCCTCAAGGATCAGGCCAATGATAACAACCCCGAACACGATCTGCCAGTTGGAGTTTTTGGCGGTAAGGGATATGATATCGTCGGAGTACGGGATGATGTAAAAAACGCTGGATGCGGTAAGTACGATAAACAGCCAGTCGACCAGAGTGACGTGCTTTCCCGTTTTTTTCCTGGCCGGAAAGTATAGGAAAATCAAAGTGAGGGTGAAACCGACATGTACGACGGACTGAATTACGCCCGGCAGGGGCCGGTGCCCTCCCGTAATGAGCTGGAACATCCCGAAGATGCACGCGACAACAGAGGCAAGCAGCGCCGTTTTGCCCTTAAGGCTCCTCTTGTGGCCGTGCTCCTCTTCCTTCTGCTCGGCTACCTGCTCTATGGATGCATTGATTTCATTGATATTATCTTTGATGTTGCCTCTCGGATTATCTTCCATTTACTCGTCACATCCTTTATTCATAAATGGGATCGGGTGTGTTTATTTTTCAGCCTGAAGATAACAAAGCCAACTCAAGTCCTTTGTCACTGTTATGCGGGTTTATATTCCGGCGGAATCAGCTCTTTGGGCACATCAAATTCCTTTTCCACCAGATACTGAACGGTGCCGGCGTGAAGCGGGGTATCCGCCTGCAGTGTCAGCGCAAGAATATCGGTTGCCGCCCCTTGCGGATAAGCGGCCTCCCATTCCGCTCTCGCGTCTTCCATCAGGCCCTTGATCAGCTTGTAGCCCGCATCCTGCGGCAGGGAGCTCAGCGCCTGGGTTCCGCCCAGCATGCCGACGCTCTGCCACTCTCCCGTGTTCTCATACGCGCCGGCGGGCACCTTGACCAGCTGCATGGCCGGATAAATGGTCAGGATCTTCCGGTACTGCTCGTCGGTGACGTTGATAAAGTTGATCGGTTGGGTGGCCTGCATCTGCTGGAGGAAGCTGTCGGGCGTGGGGCCCAGCTTCGCGATGCCGACGATCTGGCGGTTCTGGAAGGCGTCCCCCGCCACCGACTGGTTGCCTTCGAGATATTTGGGGTGGACCCCGAGCAGCTCAAATACGTCCTTCGAAACCGTCGCCTGCGACGTTCCGGCTCCGCCGGGGCTTACGTACTGCCCGTCAAACTGGGTGAGATCCGTTATGTTGCTGCTCTGTGCCGTGGCCCACTGGTAAACGGATACATGGTCATACCAGAGGACGCGCAGATCCTTGCAGGGCTCGCCTTCGAAAGCGCCCGTGCCGTTGTAGCTTTTCAGATCCGACTCCATCGAGCACGAACCGATGTCACAGGTGCCTTCCCGGACCCTTTTTGCGTTGTCGTCCGATCCGCCGGTCTCCTGGATTGTAATATTGAAATTGGGATTTGCTTTTTGGATCCCCGAAGCCAGACTGGCATAGAAAGCATAAAAAGGCGAGGTGGAGGACGAGGCGCCCCACGTTAAATTGACCTGGCGGGCAGACTCAGGCTGCTGCGTTTCGCCGGCCGGCTGATCGGTCTGTGCCCCTTGATTGTTTCCGCTGCATCCTGAAAATAAAACGGTAACAATAATACATAAAATAGCGGCCATTCCTGTTCTTAACGTCCTTGTCACTGTTTTCTCCTCCAATCAATATTAAATTAATTTAATTTGCAATATTCATTCCTGCGCCATATTCGGAAATCCGTATCACCCCTTGCCGCTCCTCCGCTCCCGCCGCGTAATATCGGGAAAAGCGGTAGACTTCCGGTGAAAAATCATTTTGGGCAACCCTCCTTTTCCGTTATTTCCTCCATTTGGAACAATGCAATCTGAAACTTTCGCTTGGAACCAGGCCCGTTGAACAAAAAATTTTTTGAGCTGCTGCCCGGCTTTTCATGAACAAGCCCATAATGTTTTCCCATTATACGGGATTTATGTTCCATTTGACGGGATTTTCTTATATTATATATATTTCAATCCGCGATTTTAATAACCAAATTATAAGATCTCTACAAAATGTTTAGGAGGCCTGGCTGAGAGCGCCTGCCGCCGAAATACCGTACGGGCTCGTTTGGCGGAATTTCCGCTGACAAAATCCGACGCAGCAAAACATAATTGACTTAAGTTTTAAGTTAAGATAAAATAAAATTCGTCCCGCCGAATGGGCATCTGGTCTTGTATGACGGGATAGATGAAACAAAAGAGGGAAGACTGTGCTACACAAGGCGTTTGTTATTTTAGAGGCTCTTTCAACAAAGAAAGTGACTACCATAAACGATATCAGCCAGATGACGCATATCCCGCGCAGTACGGTGCATCGGATTCTCCAGGCGTTGTCCGAGGAGGGAGTCGTAACATTTCAGCAGCAGAAGGGCTATGTTTTGACGCCGAAGCTGATTTCCCTGGGGCTGAACGGGATTACGCAAAAGGAAGTCCTGGATTTTGCCATTCCGGTTATGAAGGATATCTCCGAGCGGACAAAGGAAACCGTGTCGATCAATGTGATATGCGGCCATGAGCGCGTGTGCATATACAGGGTTGAAGGGGATTCCCCGATTACGAGGAACATAAAAATAGGCGACAGGGGGCCTCTTTTCAGAGGCTCGGTCGGCAAGGTCATAGGCGCGGGACTGAGCCCCGCGGAAAGGGATACGATTTTGGAGAAGTGCATCTCCCTCGGGGAAATAAAGGAAAGCGAAGTACCGGGCATTCTCCGGGAGCTGCAGAAAGTCAAAGAGCAGGGCTTCGCCATGAGCAGCGGGGAAAGGATAAAAAACAGCGCTTCAATAGCCGTGCCCGTGAAAGACATCGCGGGGTTTACCCAAGCGGCGTTATCAATATCCACCATAGCCGAGAGGATGAACGAGGAAAACCAGAAGAAATATCTGGAGCTGTTGCTCAGCGCGACTTCCTATATCGGCATGGCGCAGGAAAAACTGCTCTGAGCGGGACCGCACAGTGTTCCTCAGTTTTGATACAATAAAAAACACCTTCTCCGTTTCAAAAACTGTTTTTTGAAAGAGAAGGTGTTTTTTATTGTTTTTGGCAAATGTATCAGCATAAATTGAATGAGGCGCCTTTTACGCGCCTCATTTGGATCATTATGAATTTTTTGCCTCGCCGAGCTTTTTTTCAAGCTCGGAAATCGTCCTTTTGCATCCGAGTATTTTCCCGCATTGTTCCGACGCAAAGCTCGCCGAGTTTCCCTTTTCCCTCTCAAACGCAAGCTTTCCGATCTCCGCGTACAGCTTTTCGATCTTTCGTTCTTCGGAAGAAATCTGCATGTTCAGTTTGGTGATTTCCGTAAATTCTTTCGTTTTCGCCGCTGCCGAATCCATCACAACGCCCATTGTCTTCCCAAAATCATCTAAAAATGACATGGACTAATCTCCTTATTGCCTGAATCACCCGGATATGCACGGTCTATCCGGGTTTTCCTATTCCGGCCGGACTACAACCAAAACCTCCGACGAAGCGGCGTCGATATAGTCCGCACCCTCATAAAAATACGTAACCAAGAATCCCTGTTCCGTTAAGCTTTCTTCCATATCCCTGACCGCCTCGTCGTCCTTTTGCACGGCAAAATAGTCGATCCCCTCGTCTTTTTTCTCCCGTTTTGCTTTGATTGTCCCGTCGGCTACGGCGCTGTCGCCGGACGCGACCATGACAAGCGCAAAACTGCCGTCAAGCGGCACTTCCTCAGGGCATAAAACCGCCGGGATGTCGCCTGCAATGCTGAATTTCAAGCTCGGACTGCGGTCGTTCACCTGGTTTTCATCAGGAGCCGAACCCGCTGAAGCCCCGTTTTTTTGCGGCGCACTTTCCTCCGGGGCCGCCGCATCCGGCGCTTCCCCGGCTTCCGGTAGCGACTCTTTCGCCGCCTCATTCGGCGCCGCCGCGATTTTCGCCTCACCCGCATCGTCCGCGGCGCTCTGCGACGACAAATCGCCTGAAGCCGCCCCGGCGGCTGCCTCTCCCGACCCGGACTCATCCTGGTCGCTCGTCAAAGAATACATTGCACTTCTGGGCGCCATGTCGGCGCTGCCGGCCGATTTACTGCCTCCAAAAAGGGAAATGCTTCCCAGGTCGCCGAAAACACCGCCGACCAAAAACAAAATAACCGCGGCGGCGGCAGAGGCGGCGGTAAACGGGCCAACCCCGCCGAAAAACGCCTTTTTGCGCTTTCTGCCTTTCTGTTCGGCGACCGCTTCCATAATCCTTGCGTGCAGGGATTCGGGTGGATGGACCCACATTTCCTTGGTTTCCTTCATAAGAATGCGGTACATCTCAAGGCGACGGGCGCACTCGGGGCATTTTTCCACATGCCCCATAACCTCTTCCTGCTCCTGATCCGAAAGTATGCCGTCAAGATACAGCGCCAGATTTTCAGCATACTTTTCGCATTGCTTCATACGCTCCGCCTCCCTTCGCCTTCTTTAGACTGCCTCTCCTGAAAATAGTTCCCTTCCATAATTATGGAGGCAAGCTTCGCCCGGGCTCTGGAAAGCCGCGATTTAACGGTCCCTTCCTCAAGTCTCAGGATTCCGGCGATCTCAAGATAGGAAAGGCCGTTAATATCGCGCAATACTATAATATGCCGGTGCTCCGGAGAAAGTCTCCGAAGTCCCTTCTCAATTTCACGACGAATTTCCGTCTTTTCATAGAAAACCTCGGGGGTGTATGTATCGTCCGCGATTTCCATATCGGACATCTCTCCGTCTTCGTCAAAAACCGTCAGCGAAACGGTGTTGTTTTTTGCACAGCGCCTCGCAAAATCGATACACATGTTTGAGGCGATGCGGTAGATCCAGGTCGAGAAACTGCTCTCCTCCTTAAATCCGCCGATCGCGCGGAAAACCCGCAGGAACACCTCCTGCGTGATATCCATGGCGTCCTGGGCGTTTTGGCAGGTGCGGTATGCGAGATTGTAAATCTTTTTCTCGTATGCCGCGACAAGCTGTTCGAAGGCGTTCTCGTCGCCTTCCTTAGCACGCCTTATCACCTGTGACTCGTCGGTCATTCCGTCATCCCGCCTCCCCACTCCTTTAATCTTTCGGTCAGCAGCGCCAGTTGCTCCAACGTTTCAAGCCTGGAAATATCGCCGAAAAACCGCTTGGCCCCCCTGATTCCCTTTAAATACCACATCAGATGCTTTCGCGCCTCTAAAAGCGCGCTTCTTTCACCCTTGTGGACGGCCGCGAGCGTACACTGGGCCGCGGCAGTGCAAAGCCGCTCAGGAAAAGACACCTCGCCCGGCTCGGGCGCCGAGCGGAGTATTGCGTGGATACTTTCAAAGATCCACGGGTTGCCGAGCGAGCCTCTTCCAACCATGACAAGGTCGGCGCCGGTTTCTTTCAGCATAGTCCGTGCGTCGACGGCCGAAAACACATCCCCGTTCGCAATCACGGGGACCGAGACCGCCTCTTTTACCCTCGCGATCTGCGCCCGGTCGGCCTTCCCCGCGTACATCTGCTCCCTTGTGCGCCCGTGCACGCATACGGCGGACGCGCCGGAAGCCTCGGCCATTTTCGCAAATTCCACCGCGTTTATTGATCTGCGGTCCCAGCCCAGCCGTATTTTGACCGTCACCGGAACACTCACCCTTTTTTGAACGGATTCGATAATCCGGGAGGAAAGGCGCAAGTCGCGTAAAAGCGCGCTTCCGTCGCCGTTTGAAACGATTTTGGGCGTCGGGCACCCCATGTTGATATCCAGAAGGTCCGCACCGGACAACCCGGCTGCCAGCGCTCCGCCCTCCGCCATGACGTCGGGGTCGCTCCCGAAAATCTGCACGGCAAACGGCGTTTCCGAGGGATGCCTTTCAAGAAGCGCCGCCGTCTTCCCGCTTTTTAAGGTGAGCGCCTTGGCGCTTACCATTTCCGAACAGGTAAGGCCCGCTTTGTGGTCCTTGCAGATTTTCCGGAAGGCGAGATCGGACACGCCAGCCATCGGGGCCAACAGCGCCTTATCCCGCTCGATTTCCACGTTCCCGATTTTTATTAGTCCTTCTTGCTCCATAACCCGTCAAATGCCGAAAGAACGGCATCTCTTTCAATTTCTTACCGCTTGAGGATCGCGAGGCTTCCGTAAACCTCCTGCGCCGTACCGGTCAGGTAGTCCATGCTGATCGGCTTGTCGTAGGCGTTTACCGCATGCCTTCCGGCCAGCTCGTCATTATATTCGTACAGCGGATAAACAGCGTAGTTTTTCCCGTTTTTTTCATAGTGGGTCACAATCGGCAAAATGCCGGGATTCTCGATCGAGATCGAGCCGTCCTCATTTTTTGCGATCGTGAGCTTAAGCATCCCCCCGAGCATTGTCACGCGCTTTTGCTGCGAGGAGATAAAATTGCCGAGCGAATAGACGCAAAACGCCCTGTTCCCGTTTTCCGCCTCGATCCATTCGGCGGGCTCGATTACGTGCGGGTGGTGCCCGATGATAAGCCCGACCCCCTCTTCGGTCAGAAACCGGGCAAGCTCCTTCTGCTCGTCGGTCACGCCGAGATTGTATTCCGCGCCCCAGTGCATCGACGCGATGATCAGGTCGCATTTGCCCTGCAGCGCCCCGATATCCCTCCTTATCCGCGCTTTATCGATCAGCGACACAAGGTAGGGTCTGTCCGCGGGCAGCGGGATTCCGTTTGTCCCGTAAGTATAAGAAAGGATCCCGACTTTGATCCCGTTTTTTTCAAAAATCTGAGGGGCGTCGCGGTCCTGCTCGCTGTCGTACATTCCGGTCATGATGACCCCGCTCTGGCCTTTCCAGAACTCGACCGTCGACAGCACCGCCTTGTACCCCTTGTCCATCGCATGGTTGTTTGCTTCATTGATCACGTTAAATCCGGTGGCGACAAGGTCGCGTCCGGCTTCCTGGGGCGTGTTGAAGTTGGGGTAGCCCGAGGCCGCGTAAATATCGGTCGCAAGCGGCGCCTCCTGGTTGACGAAAGCAAAGTCCGCCGACTCGATCAGATCCCGTACAGGGGCGTACATCGCCTTAAAATCATAACCGCCCCCCGTTTTTGCCGCCATAAACACCGTGTTGTGGATCAGGTTGTCGCCGACGGCCACCAAGGACATCGTGGGCGGCTCATACGGCTGCTCGGATGGCTGCGGCTTTGATGGCTGCTCCTCCCCCGCGGAGGGCGGCTCAGTTGCCGTGCCCGCCTCTTTGTCCGCCGGCGAGCATGCGCACAAGGTTATCAGTAAAAGCGCCGACAAAAAGACTGTCAGCATTTGTAACCTTTTTTTCATGCTGTCGAATACTCCTTTTTATTTCTCCTAATATCATACCAGACAGAGCCATGGAAAGGCAAGGTTTAAACACGAAAGGAGGGGGCGTCGCCCTCTCCAGATCGTAAAACAATTCTTCTTTGTCCTTATTGGGAAAATGTGCCGCACAGGCGTTGTCATTTTGAGAACCCAGGTTTCCCGGGCCCCTGAAAAACAACGTTTGTCAGGGTTATCAAAGGAATATCGGAGCTCCTCTTTGCATTAGCTTAAAACCCCAGAAGCGAACTGAGCATCCATAAAAAACCCGTTGCTCCGGCGCCGATTGCGAGAAAAAATGCCGGATTTAACCTGACTTTCCTTCTTTTTCCGCTTCTTCTCATATAACGCTCGGCCGTCGCACAGGCCTCTTTCAGCATATCCTCCGCCTTTTGTCCGGAATTTGTATTCGGATCGTCCTTCAATATAAAAATCGCCTGTTCAAAAAAACAGGAATCCTGCGGTTTTACAACCACAACCCTCCTTGAAAATCCACGAACCATGACGCTTGTCCGCCTCCCCGTTATGCAAAATTTTCTATGCCTATTTTTGCCTCGGGGTTTTCAGATTATTCAGGCGGAAGCAAGAATTGGAAGGCTCATTTTTTTCCAATTTTATCTTTTTTTAAGCTTCAGGACCAAAACCGTCATGTCGTCGGTCTCCTCGCCTTTTTGGGACGCTTTGCCGAGGATGTCCCCGGCCAGTTTTTTCACGTCGTCGCCCTCGAAATCCTTCAGAAGCTCAATAAGCCATCCGTCGCCGAACGCCTCCGTTACGCCGTCGCTGATCATCACGGCGATACTGCCGTCGCCCAGCGTAAAATCGGTCAGCTGGGGCTCCGGAATCCGTTCCGGCGAGGCGCTTAAAGGGAGCACCTTTGATACGATGCTTTCCACCTTTTGCCCGTTTTTCAGATAGGTCGGCGCGGCTCCGTACTTGACGCTTACCGATTTTCCCGAAAAAAGGTCGACGCCGAGGATGTCGATCGTCGCGTATCCGTCCTCCCCGTTTTTGAGCGCAAGCGCCGGAGTAATGGTTCTCGCCGTTTTTCTCGCGCTGATTCCCGCGCGCAAAAACCGCTCGACCAGCTTCACGGCGACGGCGCTCTCGAGCGCCGCGTCGCGTCCGGACCCCATTCCGTCGGAAAGGGTAAGATAAAGCATTCCCTCCTCCGTCTTGAAATAAGTGCCGCTGTCGCCGCTGACCGTCTCCCCCCTGCGCCGGCGCACGCCGGCCCCGATGCTGGCTCTGAACCGCTCCGCTTCAACAAGCCTTACGCTCATTTTGCTTTTTGTCATAATCTGCTCCGGGGCATCGAAGCTCCGGGCCAGGATCATGGATACTCCCTTATTAAAACGCGATCTTTCCTCCAGAATGGGCATCAGGTTCTCCCCGTCGATTTCAATGCACATTCGTCCGCTTTTGCCGGAGGTGACCGTTATCGATGCGTCCGGGCAGAAGGTTTTCACATATTCTTTTAATTGGCGGGAATAATTCGGGTGAAATTCGAGCCCTGTTTCGACGTCTCTCGCCACGCTGCGCAGGATATCGTTGACCGCCGCATACTGCTCGCGGATCAGGTTTTTGTTTTCCTGCAGCTTCAGTTTATACTGCCGCCTCTGCATAAGCGCCGAAACGGCTTCGTTCAGGGCCGCGACAAAGGGTTCGAAATACATGCATTTTGAGGCGAAGTAAGAGGGGAAATCGCTCTTTTCCGCGCGTCCCCGTTTCATGATATCGTTTGAGGCGTCATTCAATGCGCCGACGGTCGTAACATAATCGCGTTCCCAGCAGATATGCCTGGCCGCGCATTTCTGGCACACCTTGTCGGCGGCGCGGTCAAACACGGCGGCAATATCCTCGTCGTTGCGGTGCCTTAAATTATCGATCCCGAGCGACATGGACACATACAGTTCCTGGAACGCGCTCGCCGCGAGGTTTAAGCGGTGCCCGGCGTATTTTTTTATTTTCTCGCCGGCGTCGGGCGTTCTTGCGTTGCTGTCAAGCATAAAGAGGGCTTTCGCCCGGACCAGGACCTGCATGGGTATGATATAAAAAAGGACGGAGGCGATAAAGGTTTCGTATAGCCCCGCGAGATACAAAGGGTTCGACAGGCTCCACATGGAAACGGCCGCATTGGTCAGGACATAAAGCATTGTAAAAAGCAGCTTGTTTTTCTCTCTCGCGGCTCCGGAAATAAGCGCGCATATGCCGTATATCGCCGTGAAAAAAATGCCGTTTCCGACCGTCGCGTCCATCACGGCCCCCGATGCCACCGCCAGAGCCGTCCCAGTTCCCGCTCCGCCGAAATAAGCTCCCGAAAGAATGAGCAGGAGCGAAAGAATCCTTGCCGGAGAGATGATGCCGAAAATGGTGGTGCCGCACAATGAGCTCAAAAGAGTGACCGTCAGGACCATAAGTCCCGCCGCCCGTTCCCTTTTCCATAAAGAGCTCTTCTCCTCCTCCCCGGCTTTTAAGAACACATCCCTGTAAAACCAGGTGCTGCCGGCCACCAACAGGAGCTCGGAAAAAAACAACAGAATATCGCTGAGCGAAGCCCCGTCTTCCGCGATAAATACAAACCCGACCGACGCAAGAGACACAGCCGCCGCAAGCGGCATAAAAAATTTATAGGCCATCGCTTTGGTCTGCCTGAAAATGGCGCCGGCCGAAAAGCATAAAACGCAGCACGCTGCGTATTTGAGCCCGTCTACCCGCCCCCATAAAAGCGTATACCCCAAAAACGCACCCGAAAACGCCGCAACCGAGCCGTCGATACCGGCGAGCGCTGCGGTAAATGCGACGCCGAACGGCGCATATTCCGAAAAAATAATCGCCCTTGATAAAAGAAACGAAATCATAAAACGGATCGCCTGGAAAAGCGCTTCATGCAGCAGATCGTTTTCTTTTTTTTCCGGCGGCAATTCTTTTGTCTGTGAAATGATCCCAGAAAGCCGGTCTTTTATGTCCAGTTTTAACAAGTTCCCGCCTCCTACGCCGATTTAGTTACCATTATATGGTAATTAAGTGCGCTATTTTGACGGGAAATATCCAAGGAAATAAGATTTATGGAAAATTGTTCTAAATTTATCGTTTACAGCATAGAATATCTGTTCACGGTCGCGTTTTTTAAGTTAAAAACAGCGGTTTTTATGACTTTTATCGCATGTTCCGGTTTTGAGGCATTGATAACAGATCTCATTGGAAAGCGGGTCGCCGCCAAAATAAGCCTTCAGATTTTCAAGCGTGGTCCGAGCGATATTGCGCAGCGCCTCCTCGGTAAAAAATCCCTGATGCGAGGTGACGATGACATTGGGCAGGGAAACGAGCCTCGCGAGGATATCGTCCTGTATGACCGTGTTGGACAGGTCCTCGAAAAACAGCTCGGATTCCTCCTCGTAAACATCGAGTCCCGCAGCGGCGACTTTTTTCGATTTAATGGCGTCAAGAAGCGCACGGCTGTCGATTAATGCGCCGCGGGATGTGTTGATTAAAATTACGCCGTCTTTCATAACTTTAAGCGTGTCCCGATTGATGATATGGTGCGTCTCTTTGGTAAGCGGGCAGTGCAGCGAGATGATATCTGCATTTCTGTAAAGCTCGTCAAGCGTAACATATTCGATCCCCTTGCCCTGTGCGGGATACGGGTCGGAGGCCAGCACTTTCATGCCGAAGCCGCGGCAGATGTCGAAAAACACCTGTCCGATTTTTCCGGTTCCGATAATGCCTGCGGTTTTCCCGTGCAGGTCAAATCCCAAAAGCCCGTTTAGGCTGAAATTCCCGTCTCTTGTGCGGTTATACGCCTTGTGGATCTTTCGGTTTAAGGAAAGCAAAAGCGCCGTGGCATGCTCCGCGACGGCATAAGGGGAATAGGCGGGCACCCTCACAACATGAACCTTTGCATAAGCCGCCTTGAAATCGACATTGTTGTAGCCGGCGCTCCGAAGCGCTAAAATTCCGACGTTGCTCTCATAAAGAGTCCGGATCGCCGCCTCGTCGATTATATCGTTGACAAAGGCAACCACACCGTCGCATCCTCGCGCCAGCAAGGCGGTATCCCCGTTCAGCTTATTTTCAAAATACCTGATTTCAAAACCGTACTCATCCTTAAACCGGTCAAACCAAATCCTGTCGTACGGCTTTGCATCAAAAAAAGCGATTGTCTTCATAAGGCGTTTTCCTCTCCATTTTCAAAATGCTGCAGATAAGCGGCTTTATGCCATCGTTATTATATCCTTTTTTCATTCGTTATTCTATCGCGCCGGGAGTCAAAAAGGTCCGGAGACATCTCCGGACCTTTTAATTAAAGAAGACAAAAAGCCGTCATAATGCCGAATGGCTTTCAGCCTTCGAATTATGCGAGTTCAATAATATTGAGCTGCGCGCCTACATTTGGCGCCGCGTCCAGAACAATCGGGGTTGCCGAATCATTTCGCAGTGAAACCCCGTCGCCGGCGGCCAGGGTCAGCATGGCGGTTCCTCCGACCTGCCCCGTTGTCGACAGGACGGATATCGGTGTTGAAGGATCGACCGTACCGTTGACTGCGAGGGCAATTACTGCGCCTACTCCCGCTGCGGCATTGATGCTGTAGTCAATCTGATAAATGGCCGCGTCGGGTACATCCACTCCTGTAGCCCCGGCTACATGTGTGACTCCGCTCAACGGTCCGTTGTCGGTAAACGGAACATCGTCTCCGCCTGCCACTGTCAGACCAGTCAGAGTTGGCGCAAGATCATATACATAGCCAAAAGCAGATATGCCTTCGCCTGTGGCTCCCGTTTCGCCTGTCTCTCCTGTGGCTCCCGTGTCGCCTGTCTCTCCTGTGGCTCCCGTGTCGCCTGTCTCTCCTGTGGCTCCCGTGTCGCCCGTCTCTCCCGTGGCTCCCGTGTCGCCCGTCTCTCCCGTGGCTCCCGTGTCGCCCGTCTCTCCCGTGGCTCCCGTTTCGCCTGTCTCTCCCGTGGCTCCCGTTTCGCCTGTCTCTCCTGTGGCTCCTGTATCTCCGGTCGCCCCGGTATCTCCGGTCACTCCCGTGTCACCCGTCGCTCCTGTGGCCCCGGTGTCGCCGGTTGCTCCTGTATCACCAGTCGCTCCCGTGTCGCCCGTCGCTCCGGTATCACCGGTCACTCCCGTGGCTCCGGTGTCGCCTGTCTCTCCTGTGGCTCCTGTGTCGCCGGTCTCTCCTGTGGCTCCCGTGTCGCCTGTCTCTCCTGTGGCTCCGGTGTCGCCGGTCACTCCTGTGGCTCCGGTGTCGCCGGTCACTCCTGTGGCTCCTGTGTCGCCGGTTGCTCCTGTGGCTCCGGTTTCGCCGGTTGCTCCTGTATCGCCGGTCACTCCTGTGGCCCCGGTGTCGCCTGTCGCTCCCGTGGCTCCTGTGTCGCCGGTCTCTC
>DIWE01000015.1 GCA_002423435.1 Clostridiales bacterium UBA6114 | reverse complement strand
CCTCTTGACAAAACTTAGCAGGTTTGCCGATATTGATTTCTTATTATATAATATCGGCTCTGTTTGGATATTTTCAATATATTTGTACAATAAAGTGAAGCCGACACCAGATTATAATGAGATTGGCCGACAATCCAACGGCACCCGTTTTCCTTCCGGATTTTCGGCGGGCGGTCGGGAGTGCTGAACAAACCGATAAACTGGTTAGACAGAGAGATTTTGGGCATACATCCGGTGGATTCTTTACAGCATTTTTATACGGTTTTATGTTATGATGAAATTTAAGCCGGAGGTGAAATACGTGAAATGGAACAAGCTGAAAACCCAATTCCCCCTGTCCTGGCGGAACGCATTTATTTCCGCACTGGTGATGACCGCATCCATCGTTACAAGCACTTTGCTGAGGCCTGTCAGTGAAAACGACATGTACGCGCCGCTTATATTTATCCTGGCCGTAATGATCATTTCGCTCAAAACCGAGGGGTATTTTTACGGAATATGCGGGTCGGTGCTGGCAGTCATATGCGTAAACTATATTTTTACTTACCCTTATATGGCCTTTAATTTTACTATTACGGGCTATCCTCTCACCTTTATGACCATGTTGGCAGTGTCTTTCATCATAGGCACGCTGACAACCCGTATAAAGCAACAGGAACGGGTGCGTATAGAGATCGAAAAAGAAACGATCCGTGCAAATCTTCTGCGCGCTATATCCCATGACCTGCGGACGCCTCTGACCTCCATCGTCGGCGCCACCAGCGCCATTCTGGACAATTACGACACCCTGTCCCCGGAGACAAAACGGGAACTGCTCAGCGAGGTGAGGGAGGATGCGCAATGGCTTATTCGCATGGTGGAAAATATTCTTTCCATAACCCGGATCGGAGCAGATCCCTCCCAGGCCAACCTGGTCAAAAAACCGGAGGCCGTGGAGGAGATCTTAAGCGAAGTTCTGGAGAAATTCAAAAAACAATACCCCGGCACGGCGGTTTCAGTCAAGGTTCCCGGAGAATTCCTGATGGTGCCTATGGATGCCATGCTTATTGAGCAGGTTATAATAAACATCATGGAAAATGCCGTCATTCACGGCGTCACCACTACGGAAATATCGGTTTCGGTATACCGCCGAAACCTGGAAGCGGTATTTGAGATCCGCGACAACGGCAAGGGCATACCGCCTGATGTGTTCCCCCGGCTGTTTCACGGCAGTATTTCCGGCCCCCGCGAGCGGCAGCAGGCCGATAACAAGCGCAGTATGGGCATCGGCCTCTCTGTATGCACCAGTATCATAAAAGCGCATGGCGGGACCCTCACGGCCAGGAGCATGACCGATTCGGGCGGAACGGAGTTTTGTTTCACCCTGCCGATGGCCGAATGAAAGAGGAAAATTCGTGTGAAAAATCACACTGACAGTTTAATTCGAGGCGTGCCGCTCGCCGAAAAGCGGCAACCGCGGCACATGCCAAAAACCCCCATTCACCGGTGGAATTTTTGATGATTGATTTGTGCGCGGAGTGAATGGAGGTTCTTATGGCTATCAAAGAAAAAATCCTGATTGTGGAAGACGAACGCAACATTTGTAATTTTCTGACCGCCGTGCTTAAGGCAAATAACTACGATGTCATTGTTTCTCATACGGGGGCCGAAGCTTACACCATGATTACCTCGCACTGTCCGGATCTCGTTTTGCTGGATCTGGGACTGCCGGATATCGACGGGCTGAGCATCGTGTCCGCCGTGCGCGAGTGGACACAGCTGCCAATCGTTGTGGTCTCGGCCAGGACGCAGGAAAGGGATAAAGTGGATGCCCTTGACAGGGGAGCGGATGACTATATCGTAAAGCCTTTCGGCACCAGCGAGCTGCTCGCCCGCATCCGCACGGCCATACGCCATACGCATACCTGCGCGTCAAACGAAAGCGTTGCGCAGACCGGAATTTTCAAAGCCGGCGAATTGACCATCGACTACGACAGGCATCGCGTACTCATCAGAGGAGAGGACGCGCGCTTCACACAGAATGAGTACAAAATCGTAGCCCTGCTGGGCAAATACGCCGGCAAGGTGTTGACATACGACTATATACTCAAGGAACTGTGGGGTCCTTCGGCCAGGGGGAACAACCAGATCCTCCGCGTCAATATGGCCAACATCCGCCGCAAGATTGAAGAAAATCCGGCGGAGCCAAAATATATTTTTACCGAGGTCGGCATCGGATACCGTATGACGTACGGAGAGTAACGCAGCGCTTTTTCCCGGCCAACTTGGCAAGGGGGGCTAAACCCTGCCCCGATCATATAAAGATTTTAACGGCCTTAACAGTGCAATACGGAAAATT
Source organism: Clostridiales bacterium UBA6114 (assembly GCA_002423435.1). GTDB lineage: Bacteria > Bacillota > Clostridia > Oscillospirales > Butyricicoccaceae > UBA6114. Next base: position 51,748 of record DIWE01000015.1, on the reverse strand, counting down.
TAACGCTTTTTAACGCCCGGTCCATCTGCCTTTACACCTTCTTAATCCGTTTCCATGCTACAATCATGAAAAATACTAGGAGGTTTTCTTATGGAAAAGGCGGTATTGGCCAAATTGCTGGAAACGGATGAACTGATTTTATGGTCCGGCAGACCGGCGCCCTTCAAAATCATGGACGAGTATTATAAGCCGGTATTTATCAGGAATTACAGTATTGCCATTGTCATTGTCGCTTCGATATTAGCGGCGCTGTTGATCGGTGCAAACGAAACCATGAATATCAAACCTTTGATTGTCATGCTTTGCATTCCCTTGGCGGTGATTCCGTCAAAGATTATTGCGTACCGCAACTATGGGAAAAAATGCGAATACTTTTTCACGAATAAAAATATCATCATATATACTTCGGAATCTCAAAAGCTTAAGTTCCCGCTCAGCGATATAGACAAGTTTGAGTCGGTCCTGCAGTGTGAAGGCACAAGGTCCATACGCGTAGGCAAGGCCGTCGGTATCCCTGTTAAGAAAAACCGGGACTACGCCTTGAGCTGTCTCGTCGGAAATGCGAATGGGGAGACAAGCAAAGGTTGCCTGCTGTACAATCTGTCCGAAAAAGACGCAGGAGCAGTGCTTGAACTCATTGATACCTATAGAGTTGTCGCATAGGCCATCTATTACAATACATTCTTATCTGAACAGGCAGCGACGCGATCATTCAGCCGGGGCAGGCCGCAAAAGTGCGGCCTGCCCCGGTCTGTAAACGCGGATACCTACTCCGCAGCGTCGGCGCCGTCCGTTTCAGCATCAGGGGCAACGTCCTCCGAGGCATCCGGCGTTACGGACGAAGCCGGAGTATAGGCATCCTTTTCCGCAATGACAAACTGCAGGCCCCGTTCCAGGACGCCCGAGCCGGACAGATAGACGGCGCGGTTTCCCGCGTTGTCTTTTACCATCACGCGGTCGAGCACATAAGTGCCGGCATGCTTGGTCTGGATTTCGGAAACCGTGCCGACATAAGAACCGTTTTCCGGATCAAGGCTCACGGTGATGCCGTGACCGCTTTGGTTTATAAAACGGGCCTTTACGTAGTCTAAGCCCGAGCCGCCCTCGTCGGTGACCTGTGCCGTAAGCGTGATCTCGGTTTCGGTAAGCGCCCTTTCGGGAGAGACCGTGATACCCGAAAGTACCGGAGCGTCCTCATCCAGCTTCTCGATCCCGTTACTTAGCCTTAAGTCCGCGCTGTTCGGCAGCGCCAGCTTGTCTTCGTCCACCTCGCTGTCGGGGTCAATATCCTGTTTGCGGCAGTAGATCTGATGATTTTCCGCATTGTCCGCCAGAGTTACCTTGTAAAGAGTAAACGTACCGTCCGGTTCATAAGCGTTTATCGTCATCCACCCGGAATATACGTTGTCGCTTCCATCCTCCGCTCGCAAAACCTTGCTCGCTATCCGGTCATTTGAAAAATTTTTGAATTGAACGGTAATATGCTCTATGCCCGAAAGGTTATCGGTCGCATGTACCTCGATGAGGTACTTCAGGTCGTTACCGTCTTTTGCCTGATCCGTAACCGAGACCGAGCTCAGACGCGGCCCCTGGGAGTCGGCGGCGGCAAGGGCGGGCTCTGCGCCGGCCAGCAGTAAAGCGGACAGGAAAGTGAAGAAGATCGTTTTTCCCCAGTGTTTCATGTTACAATGCGCCTCATTTCGCAATAATTTATTTCGCGTGATACAGTCCGAAAAGGCCTAAAAGCTTCTGCCAGAAATTGAGCGGCGCGGCAGGGGCCGGTTCGACATATTCCTCTTCCGGAACGGAAATGTCGGGAGTCTTAATAACGAACTGGACCGAATCAACATTCGTATTCCGGTCGGAAACAAAGGAGACCGGGTCAAAATCCGAGCCCAGCGCCTCGTCAATCGCTTTTTCAATTTTATCCTTAAGGTAGGCGTCGGTCGTTTTATCGCGAAGCTCAAGGGTGCCGTCTAAAAGCTCCACTGTGCCGTCGCGCAGCTTTACAGTCCCGTCGTGGAGCTCGATGGCGCCGTCTAAAAGCGTCGCCGTGCCGTCCCTTAAGGATACGGTTCCGTCGCAGAGAGTAACCGTGCCTTCTTTTAAGTCCGTCACGCCGTCCAAAAGCTCCTGCGTGCCGTCCTTTAGCGTAACCACGCCGTCGCGGAGGGTAAGCACGCCGTCATGGAGTTCAAGCGTCCCGTCTTTAAGTTCGGCGGTGCCGTCCATCAGTTTCTCAAGTCCGTCCAGGAGGTCGCCGCTGCCATTCCGCAAATCAACAGCGCCGTCATAGAGCTCATCGGCGCCTGTGTACAGCCTCCCCGCGCCCCAGTAAAGCGAGTCGGCGCCGTCGGCGGCGGAGGCTACGCCGTCCGTATAATCGATGATCCCCTTGTAATAGCAGAGGACGGAAAGCGCCTTGTATATGTCGTCGCCCGCGACCGTACCGCCGAGCGTTTCCGCCACGATCGCGCCGACGGCGGCCTGCTCGCTGTCGCCGATCTCCGCGGAGAGCGTCGCGCAGGCGGTCGAAAACGCATCCGCGCTTCCATACGCGGCAACATAATTTCCGTAAGCCACATGCAAATCATAGTACTCGCTTGCGTCGGCCGCCTCCTGGCCCGAGGCGGCGTATACCGCCTGATATCCCTGCTCGCCCTGAACAGAGAGTGTTATATGCCAATAGTTGATCCGCGCCTGCGCCTGATCCGCTGGATAGCTGCCGTCGGAATTTGCCGTGAGTGCTGCAATTCGGGTTTCAATAGCCTCCTGTGTCGCCGCCGCCTTCCGGCTGTCGTCCGTCAGCTCTTCCTGCCGCCGTTTCATCATATCCTCAAGCTCTTCCGAGGTGCTGCCCGAGGTAACGGTATAGCCGCCGGAAGAGAGCATAGCGGAATACTGTGAAAGCGCGGCGACATACAATGTGCTGCTCATCGTCCGAATGGCGCTGTTTTTGGCGGTCAGGGTACCAAGGCCGCTGTTAAGGCGGGAAGCGCCGCTTTTCAGATCGCTGGCGCCGTTTCTCAGCTCCCTTGCCCCGTTTGCAAGCTGCCCGATGCCGTCACCCAGCTCTTTCGCCCCGTCGTATAATGTTTGAACGCCGTCGTCGACAGAGGATGCGCCGTCGTATAAGGTTTCCGAGCCGTCGTTAAGGTCATTCGCTCCGTCGAGCAGGTCCCCGGCGCCCTCATCCAGATCCAGCGCGCCGTCATACAGGGTATCCGCGCCGTCGCCCAGCTCGTTTGCGCCGTCACCCAGCTCATCCGCACCGTCTTTGAGATCCTTTGCTCCGTCCACTAGCTCGTAGGCGCCGTTTTCGAGCTTATCCGCGCCGCTATTAAGCTCGTTCGCGCCGTCGTCGAGATCGGCGACCCCATCCTGAAGCTCGTTTATATCCTCATTGTTCTCGATATCTAAATCCAAGTTCATCGACAAGGGTACGCCGTTTATTGAAATGCCGTCCATCTCAAAATCTTCCACATCTGCAGCAATTACAATATCCTTCTCCTTGCCGGGCAGGATCGTATATGTAAGCTGCCGGTTTTTCCCCACGTTTGCCTGTGTGGCGCCGTCGGCGGCGATATTGCTGCAGCGGTTCGTGTCCAGGGCAACGGATGCCTGAAGAGCGTAATGGTCAAAAAAGGTGCTGTTGCAGCCGGGGTTTTTCCGTATGCTCACGGTTATTTTCAGGCTGCCGCTCATCCCTGCGATTTTATCCGCGGAATACCCGACGCCGTCCATAAAATAGCGGATATCGAATATCCAGGGGATACTGTTGGAGTTCAGCCTGCCTTCGTAATATAGCTTTTTGGCGTTTGTGTCAATTTTGACGGTCTGGTTGTCAAATTGGATGTCGTCACCCGTCGTCATGTTCCGCAGCGCCGTATAGTCGCCATAGTCTATGATTTGGCCTTCCCCGTTTAAGTCAAATATGTTGACGACGTAGATGCCGCGAACGCTGCCGTCCCCGTTTAGGTTGATATAAACGACCTCCTGCTTTTCCGTGCCGCCGTAAACCCCGTAAGCCCACGCAGGAAAAATGATAAGGCTTGCCAGGATCGTGATAACCAGTGCCAGCGAAACGGTTTTCGTCATCCTGCGTTTCGGTTTTCCATTGCCCGCATTTTTGGGGACGGCTTTTCTATATTCATGGCATTTTTGATATCCGCCAAACAGTCTCATGGACAAATCAAACCCTTTCTGCGGCCTTTACATCCGCGGCCTTTGCTTTATGGTAAAATGTGATTCCCTTTGTTGTCTTTTCAATCGGCTTATCCAAAAGGTATAGTAAACCCGGCAGCACGAAGAATACGGTTGCCATAGACAAAAGCGTGCCGCTGCCGAGCAGAAGCCCGAGCTGCTTTAATACTCCGTGTGAGGTGATGAAGCCGAGCAGAAAGCCGACGAGCGTCATGACGCTGCCCGACGTCAGGATCGATACGGTAACAGCCGAAATCGTCTGCTCTATGGCCTTTTTCCTGGGAAGCGTCGAGCGAAACTCAAGGTATCGGCTCGTCGTCAGGATCGCGTAATCCACCGTAGCGCCAAGCTGTATGGAGCTAATGATCAGATAGGCGAGATAAAACAGTGTGGAATCGATGAAATACGGAATGGACAGGTTAATCCAGATAGCTGTCTCTATGGCGAGCACCAGTACGAGCGGGATCAGCAGGGAACGGAAGGAAAACAAAAGCACGACAAATACGGCGCCGATTGCGATCAGATTGACTGTTATATTATCCGCCGTAATGGTATCCTTAAGGTCGTAGGTGCTGACGCTTTCGCCCGCAAGCTGCCACTGCCCGGGGTAATACTTCCCGGCGGTTTTACGGATTTTCCGGACGACGTTAAACGCGTCGCTACCCTCGTATTCCGTGTCCACCGTCAGCACCATGCGGCTGTAATGCTCCGATTCCAGCTTTGACAGCGTATCCTTGTCCAGGTACTCCGGCGGAATTTCGGCTCCGGCATTATCGACGAAGGAAACGACGGAGCCGACCTCGGGGATTTCCTTGAGCGCGCTGCTGAACAGGGTCTGCTTCGCGGTGTCGCCGCGCGGGACCATCAGCACCATGGGGCTTGATTTTCCGAAAACCTCGTCGATTTTTTCCGTATCCCGCCCAAGCTGTGTGGATAAACCGAATATGTGCTCCGAGCCGTAATAGAAACTGTTCTGCTGCTGCGAAAGATAGCCGGGAACCATCACCATGCAGAAGAGGATCACCATTGGTATCATTTGTTTTTCGACCGCCTTCCCAAAGAGGACGAACTTAGGCATCAGCGATGGATGTGCCGTTTTTTCAACCCATTGATAGGTAAGCATTACCATCACCGGGAGTATCGTAAACACGGTCAAGAGGCTGAAACAGATGCCTTTGGCAAGGGCGAGACCCATATCGGGCCCGATCCCGAATCTCATCAGGATCAGCGCCGCGAATCCGATGACGGTGGTCAGTCCGCTTGACAGAATGGAGGTGAAGGATTCGCATAAAGCCCGCACCATGGCCTCCTCCGCATCCAGCCCTTCCCTTCGAAATTCTTCAAAACGATGCAGCAAAAAGACGGAATAGTCGAGCGACACGGCAAGCTGCAATATATTCCCTGCGCCGTTTGTGACAAAAGAAATGGTGCCGAATATCAGGTTCGAGCCGGAATTTAATAAAACTGCAATACCGATGGAAGCCAAAAACAGCACAGGCTCGAACCAGGACGTCGTAGTCAGAAGCAGGATAACGAAAACGATCGGGACCGCGATTTTAACAATCTTTCCTATTTCCTTTACGGTCGACTCCGTGGCAACCGCCATGTTGACGGCGGCGCCGGTCATTGCGTTATCATCCCCGATCAGGGCTCGAATCGCATGTGCCGCTTCCACTCTTTTTTCTTCATCGATGGTGACCGTGAAGAGAGCGCTTCCGTCCTTGTAATAGGATTCTGTCGTGTCTAGGTCCTGCGTCTCAAGCGGCTCATAAACGCTCGCCGCGTCGTCCAGCCAGATGACGTCCGTAACGCCGTCGATTTGGAGAAGCTTCTGCTTATATGTAAGCGCTTCGGGCACGGAAACATTCGATATCATGACCCGCGCGTTGGGAATGCCGCCTTCAAACTCATCCTCCATCACGTTTAAGGCGATTGTGGAGGGGCTGTCCTCCGGCAGATAATCATTCATATCATAATTGACCTGCACCTGCGGCCTGCAAAGCGCGCAAATGATACAACCCACCGCGAATACTGCGATAACCAACGCTTTGTGCTTCAAAATCCACCTGAAAAAGTGCCTCATGCCTGCGGAGCCTCCCGGCCTGTTTCCGTTTTTACACCAGTCAGGCGCATAACGCCTTTGCTGGTATCCGCAACCGCGGTCAATACCTTATCCCTGATCTCGGCCGTTACCGAGCAGGGCACGTCGCCGACAAGCGATTTCATTTTTACGGAAAAGGTATAGCAACGGCCTTTCACCGCGCCGCCGCTGAAGCTGTTCTCGTAGCCCAAGATCTTGATCGTGCCGGACAGCGTTTCGCCGTCCTCAAACAGCTTCAGAGTACCTCTCTTCGGCCCCATCGGGCTGTGAAGCACGATATCAAAGCGTTCGTATTTCATAAACATGCCCCCAATACAAATGGAATTTAGCACAAAGCGGCTTATTAACCAATAAACAAATACCCCATATTTGTCGTGTTTATAGACAAACAGGGGGTATTTGTATAGCTGAATCTTTTTATTTCGATTTCTATATGGTATACTTTTCAAGGCAGAGGTGAAGTTATGCCGAATGAACTCAGCAGCGAAATAACCAAAAAAATGCTGTGCGCATCGCTCAAAAAGCTGATGGCGAAGAAGCCTTTACACAAAATCTCGGTCCGGGAGATTACAGAAGGCTGCGGACTTAATCGGCAGACCTTTTATTATCATTTTGAAGACATTTTCGGCCTTGTAAAGTGGATGTGCCAGGAGGAAGCAATCAAGCTGCTGGCAGAACACGACGGTATCCTGATCTGGCAGGATGGGCTATTGCAGCTTTTTAAATATCTGGAGGAAAACAAAGCCGTATGCCTGTGCATATTAAATTCCATAGGGCACCGGCACCTGAAAAATTTATTATATCATGACATTCATGATATCATACGCCGGGCGGTTTTCTCTTTTGGAAAGGATATCCCGGACAAATCCGAGGAATACGGCGAGTTCCTGACTCATTTCTATACGATTTCCCTTGCGGGAATCATTGAGAGCTGGCTTTCGGGCGATATGAAGCAAACGCCGGAGGAGCTGATCGGTTTGATCGATATCACGCTGAAAGACCAGATACGGGGCGCAAGGGAGCGCATGGGAAAATAATTTTATAGGCGCCCGCTTATGGGACTGGCCAGGTTATGGCTCTTGTCATTTTGAAATAAGACGAAACGGCGGGGTTAATGTTGAAAAGCGAAAATATCGGCAGCTTCTTTCGGCTTCATCAGCAGCAGGAGCTGAATAGTTCGGCTCTATACGAAAAAATTGCGTACACGACAAAAAACGAGAAGGAACGTCAGACACTACTTTCCATTTCCCGCGAGGAATACACTCACGCAACCGTTTTTGAGAAATACTCGGGATGCCGCTTAAAACCAAACCGTCTTTGGGTCAATCTCCATGTCTTTGTTCAGCACATCTTGGGCTACACATTTATGATAAAACTGCTCGAGCGCGCCGAGGATAAAGATATAGGCAGCTACCGCGCCGAGATCGGCCGGATCCCGGAGTTAACGCAGGTTCTGGAAGAAGAGGAGATGCACGAAAAAAAGCTGACGGATATCCTCGACGAGGAACGGCTGCACTATGCCGGGGACATGGTCCTGGGTATGAACGATGCGCTCGTGGAATTGACCGGCGCGCTGGCAGGGTATACGTTTGCGATGCAGAATACGGAAATTATCGCTATGGCGGGGCTGATCACAGGGGTTTCGGCAACGCTCTCCATGGCTGCGTCAGGATATCTTTCATCCCGGGAAAACGACGCTAAAAACGCGGTCAAATCGTCCGTTTACACGGGGTTTGCATACCTGATCACCGTTGCGCTCCTGATCGTCCCCTATCTCCTTTCCCCTGTCGACGCCTACTTCACGGCTCTGGCCGCAACGCTCCTGATCGCGGTTTCCATTATCGCCGCATTTAATTACTATCTCTCCGTCGCAAAAGGAAGATCTTTCCGAAAAAGCTTCTTTGTCATGGCCGGCATCAGCTTGAGTGTGGCCGCCATTTCATTTGTCGTCGGACTGGTTGTCAAAAACGTCCTGGGGATCGATCTCTGATTTAATTAATTTGAGATATAATTTCAGACAGTCACTTTTCTGACAATGGTTGTGTTTTTTAATTCGGGATCGTTTTTCAAATCGACAATATAACTGACAATCTGGCTGTCGTCGCCTTCTTCGCCAATCCGAACTTTTGGCCTCGTACAGCAATCGCTGTAATTTTGAACGACGACACCCATGCTTCCGTTGCTGAGTTTAACGATCGTGCCGACCGGAAACGGCATGACGGACTGGGAAAACAGGCGCGCTATTTGGGGGTCAAACAGGGTACCGGCCCCGCCCATGATGTATTCCATGGCGTTTGAAGCGAGCATCCCGCTTCTGAACGGTCTGTCGGCGGTCATAGCGGCGTAAGCGTCGGCAATGCCCACAATCCGCCCGATCAAAGAGGTCTCCTTTCCCGATTTGCGCAGGGGATAGCCGCTCCTGTCAAACCGCTCGTGATGCTCGAGCGCCGCAATACACCATGCCTCGGGCAGATTGTACTCTCTCCCGAGCAGATTGCAGCCTAAAAATGTGTGCTGCTTCATTTCTTCAAACTCTTTTTCCGTCAGCCTGCCGGGTTTGTTTAAGACCGAGGGCCTGATGAAAATTTTCCCGATGTCGTGCAGCAGGGCGCCGACAAGCAGGTCGTATAAATCCTGTCCGTACATTTTTAAGGACAGCCCGACAATATAGGAAAAGGCAGCCGTATTGACCGAATGGCGGAATGAATAAATGTCCAGCTCGAACAAATCCGCCATATTGCTGACGATAATATCGTTCGCCAGAATTTCATCGATGATATCTCTTTCATTTTTGTATGCGGAGAATGTGCGGGGAGAGCTTTGAATACTGTCCATTTTATACGCGGATTTGGTGATCATATCGATCAAATCATTTTTAAGCCAGAATCTCACTTTACTCAGTAATTTAGTATCTTCGGGGCTTTCCCTGATGTAAATGACGCCTTTTTCAACAAATTTTTGTATTTTTGATATATAGGAGGAAGATAAAACCTCGCCCTTATTAAGCAGTATTTTCCCATCGGTACTTTTGAGCGGTTCCCCTAGCGTCGCTCCCTCTTTCAGTCTTGATGTCAATACAAATCGCATAAAGGTTACTCCTCCGCGAATATTCAAAAACACGGCGTCAAAATGAGCCTGTGAGCGCTTAAAAACAGGCCGCGTCCGTTTTTCAGGCGCTTTCGACCGCCACATTAAAATCGATGATTTCCTGGTCTTCCAGACGCAAGGAAATATGATACGTCGGCCGGATGTCGCAAACGGCCGTTTTCTGATCGGCGATTATTGTGGGCGGCGTGATGTCGACCGCCATATTGTCCTTGCAGATGCTTGCGCATGCATTGCCCATAATCATATTGCAAAGCTCGCCGACCGCGCTGATCACAACCTCGTCCACTTCCGTTATCTCCATACCCCCGAGCATCTCGGAGGCAAGCGTCTGACCTGTTCTGGCACTCATCGTCATCAAAATCTGCCCGTCGAGATCCCCTATGAACCCCATCATAACCGAGATGTCCCGGATATTCCCCTTTTCCACGGCTGCCTGAACGTCCGCACGCATGATATGCTTGGACGAAAAGGACTGAAGCACGTTATCCCAAGCGTCAATAAAAACCCCGGCATATTTCATACTCATTGCTTACCCCTCATTCTGCGCAATACCGCAGGGCAAGGTGATCACGAAAGCCGTACCCTGCTTTTCTTTCGTTATGATCTCTATTTTACCGTTAAGCTTGAGACAGGCCTCCCGAAACGCCGGCATTCCCACTCCCCTGCCCGACAGGGTGTCGGACGTATTTTTGGTCGATAAACGATCTGCAAAAACCAGGTCTGCAATTTCATTTTCCGTCATTTGATCGAGCTCTTCGGCGGTATATAAATGGTTCTCGATCGCTTTGGCTCTGAGCCCGCTGAGATTGATTCCTTTTCCGTCATCGGAAATACGGATGGAAAACCACCCGTCGTCAAGCCGGGCTATTTCGCATTCCACAAGGCCTTTTTCCGGTTTGCCGCATTTTAAGCGTTCTTCCTCCGTTTCAAGCCCGTGGTCCATAATATTCCGGAAGATATGGACAAGTGATTTGAAGAAATCCCCGTACCTGTCGCCGTCGATTTCTATATCGTCCCCCTCCACGATATAGACGGGCATGCGTTTTAATACGCGGCCCGACAAATACTGGAGATAATCCTGATACTGGTTTAAGAAGACCTTTACATTTTTCATCCGGAGGGTTTCTATGAGGCCGATCACCGCCGTTTTATCGAGCGGATCGCTCCCGCTCCGGATTCTTTTTTCAAGCTCATCCAATTTGGATTTTGGAACGGGAATGATCTCGCTTTGGTCAAAATAGGCTTTGCCGAGAACCTCATAAATGATCTCAAGGTCGTCTTTGAGCACCCTTTTCGCGTCGATTTTGTCCATTATCCGTTCGACATCCTGGATCCAGGCCCCCTCGGGCTGGTTTATGACGGAAAGCAGCTGTTCTTCAAATACATGGAGCTGCGTTGATGCACAAATAAATCCATATTGGGCAAAATCGCCTTTAAAGGTATGGACCGCCCGGAACAGTTCCTCCAGGCTCTTCTGAAATGAGGCTCCCTCGGAAAAGAAGTTTTTGTACCCGCCCGAAAACATCTCGTGAAATTCGTCGAGCATCTGTTTGATCTGAGCCTGATACCCGAACGCCTTTATTAAAAGTCTCTGCCTGTTCCGGTCGTCCTCCATGGCCTTTTCCAGATTGATTTTTTCCGTAATGTCATTCATGATAACCATTACGGCTTTTACGCCGTCGTTCTCAATCCTGCGGTATTCAAAATGGATATTTTTCTCCGCTATCCGGCAGTCCGAGGGCAAAAGCATGAGGTAAACATTGTCGGTTACAGGCGAGTTATTCTTAAAAAAACTGTCGAAGGCCGCCTTGAACACGGAGATCTTATCCCGGCTAAAATATTCGGATATCAGATCCGTATAGCACTCGCCGCCGATATTTCCGTCAAAAATCTCCGTGCATTTATAGCTGTATTCCTTTTTGATGATGAGATCGCTTCCGAACCATAAAAAGCCCTGATCCGCGTGATCCAGGAGATTGCTGACGGCAGCCGACTGATACTCGAGATTTTTTCGGAGCTCGATTTCCTTTTCATGTGCGCTGAGCAATTTTTTCTGCTGTGATTTTAACACGCTGATCTGCGCTTCATTGCGCTGCGACAGCTCGACAAGAAAAAGCCGGATGCTGACGACGCCCACATAGTTCCTGTTTTCATAAACCACAATATAATCGTACAGTTTGCTTTCTTCCCTGCTCATGGCCTGTATGCCGACCTTCGATATGCTGTCGCCTGCGTCGGCCGACATGATCGCCGGTTCCATCAGGATTCTGATCGGGCGTTTCATATAAAGGGAGTGGCCGTAAAGAGTCCCCATTTTTTGATAAAACTCGGTGCGCATAATAATGCCCACGGGCCGGCTGCTTTCGAACACTACGATTCCTTCCGCCTCCGGCTCCGATTCAAAAAGCTCCTTCACCGCCTGCCCCTCCGCATCGGCGGGCAGCGTCGGGGCCTCTATGACAAACTGTCTGATCGTTCCGCCCGTTTCAAAATCGGACCGATCCGTATTTTTATCTTGAAGAGCAAACATTGGAGATCTCCTTCATTTTGTCTTTAAGCGCATTCTGAACTTTGCCGATGACATCGGCTTCCTTGAAAGGCTTGACAATGTAATGGCACGCGCCTTTGTCGAGCGCCTCGATAATTTTCAGCTCCTGCCCCAGGGCCGAAATCATAATGACGGATGCCTGCCCGTCCATCCTGAGGATCTCCTCAAGCGCGGAAATACCGTCGCGCACCGGCATGGTAATGTCCATCGTTACGAGGTCCGGCTGGTGCTTTGCGTATTTCTCAACCGCCTCCTGCCCGTTCACCGCCTCCGCGACGATGTCGTAGCCCTGCTTCTCAAATAATTTCTTAAGATTCATCCGTATGATTAAGGAATCGTCAACAATCATTATTTTCCCCATATCTGGCCCTCCCTTTTATTTCTAATGTAGCAATTTTGGATTTGGAAAACTATCAAGCCGATGTAAAGAGAAACTAATTATTATGTAAGTAGTGCCTGCCAAACAAACCGATTTGTCGGTTTGTTTGCGCGGCTTCGGCCGCGCAAACGTTGAAAACTGAAGTGTTCAGCGGATATTAAGTAAAAAAGCTGGTCGCTTTCGCTCCCAGCTTTTCTTTCGTTCCTCTTGTTCTGCCGCTCTGCCCCGACTATTGACGGGGGGCCGCTTATTTCGCAAAAAATTTTCTCAGCGCCTTGCAGTCTTCTTTTGCCCTCGCAACGAAATCGCCGCCGTCATTGATCGGTCTTGCGAAATAGTAGGTCTCGGAATAAACCCACCCGTCGAAACCGCTGTCAAGAATCATATTGGCCTGAATCTCCAAATCCGCGCCGCCGGTTCCCATGAGTACGGGAGCCGGCCGCCCGATATGGAAATCCTCTGTCCGGGTGTCCTTGAAGTGATAGTGCCGAATGATCTCCGGCGTCCGGTTAAGTATCTCCCGCAGCATAGTGCCGGCAACGCCGATGTCGTAAAGATAGGGGTTACAGGCGTCGAAGCAAAGCTTCATCCCGCACCCCACCTCTTCGAACAGACGGTAATTGGCTTCGTTTGTCAGATTGGTTTCCACCGTAAAGACAATGCCGTTATCCGCGGCAACCCGGCAGGCATAGCGCAAATTGCGCGCCACGTTTGGGACCATCTCTTTATCGCGGATGATAGCGGCCCCCATCACCTCCGGAATTCCCATTTGCGCGGCGGCCTTTACGGTTTTCGAAACGCTGGTCTTGAACAGCTCGCTTAAAGGGCTGTTTGCTGGCGCGCCGATGGATTTATCCTGAAAAACGCTGCGCAGATGGATCGAGCCGAGCTCCATGCCGCTCTCGGCCGCCGCCTGCAAATAAGCCTCCTGCACCCGGGGATGATTCAGCGGATACTGCATGGAAGAGCCGCCGCAATCCGCGAGCTGCAAGCCGTCAAAGCCCAGCTCCGCCGCCAGGGTGACGGCAAACGGGCCGTTTACCGGGATACCCCACTCGCAAACGCCAATCTTTATGGCCATACCTATCGCCTCCGATTACCTGTCGATGTAATCCGCGGGATTGCCAGCCAGAGGGTCCGAGGCCATCGGCCCGACAACAATACTGCCGGACTCTATAACCATTCCCAGCAAGTCGCGCAAATCATAGAAAAAGCAGTTCTTCTTCTCACCATTGGCCAGAACCTCACCCATGCTGGTCCCCAGCATCGGAGCAATGCCCATCTCCTCCATCTTCTTTATGAAGGCGGGGCGATCGTGAACCTTGCAGGCGATGTGATGTACACCGTTTCCGTGTTGGATCAGGAAGTCGGAATAGGGGTTGCCGGGGCTCTTATCCATCGGTTCAATGATTTCAATGTCAAGATTGGCCAAATCAAAGCGATAATACTTGATAAACCAGGGCTTAACCTTTTTGCCGTTGTACATGTCCGCGCCTTCGAATTTGCCGGTATCGTACAGATCCTTCGTGCTGCGCACGATAATAGAGGACTGATCAAAATCGACCAGGTCCTTCCAGTTCTGCAGAACAGCCTCTAAATCGTTTACGCAGATACCGATTTGGAAAATGAGATCGAACTTAATTTTTTCCGACATAGTGTTTTCCCTCCTGTTATAATAATTAAATTACAGCCGCTCTCTATAGATTTCAACGGCCATCTCCCGCGTAAACGGCACATAGCTGGCCACAAGAAGCCGCTGCTTCGTGGCCAGAATGCTGTTTGCAAAAGGTTCCACATCCTCGGGCTTCATACCCGCTTCGCCGAGGGAACGTAGCGGCAGCACCCTGTTGAACATTGCTTCGAGCTGCGTAAAAATCTCCTTGCGCGCGGTAAACAGGCCGCATTTGCGCAGGGGCTTTTCCGCCATATCCAACACTTCTTCCAGCGCGCTGCCGCCGGCCTCCCTCTGATACAGCCGGAACACCGGACACAGGAATTGGTAGATGGACTCGCCGTGGGACATTTTGTAATTCTCGCCCAGAGGATATGCCAACGCATGCACGGGGCCGGCACCGCCGTTATTGACGGCCATTCCGGCCAGGCAGGAAGCAATGATGAAATTTCTTAAAAGGTTTTGGCGATAATCCGGGCCGTGGAGGATCATCTCCGCATAGCCGTCCAAAATCAAGGAAACGGATCTCGCGCCCACGGCACGGGCAAGCTCGTTGCCGCGGGCAGCGGAAACGAAAGACTCCATGCTGTGTCCCAGCGCGTCCATGGAGCAATAGATAAAAGTATTGAAGGGCAGCCCCGCGATCAGCTCGGGAATCAGGACCGCATGCTGAGCGGTCAGACGCTCATCCATGATGGCGGTTTTCAGACCGGTGTCCCGCATGGTGATGATTCCGCCGAAGGTGACCTCGCTGCCGGTGCCGCAGGTGGTGGGCAGGATCGCAAGAGCCTTATCGGGACAGGCGTCCGTCCTGCCGCACATGACGTCGCGGATCGGATAAGCGTTCCTGACGGTAATCACCTTGCCGATATCTATGACGCTTCCGCCGCCCATGGCGATAATACGATTGATTTCCCAATCCTTAATATCCCGCAGTATGCCGTCCACAGTCTGCTCGTTCGGCTCGCCGCGGTCGTAGGTATCCTTCAGGATCACACGGCAGGGCAGATTCAAAGGCTTTGCAAACGTATCGTAGAGAATCGTCTCGGTGAGCAGCAAATCGTTCTTATTAAGCGCAAACTCTTCGGCAAATTCAGCAAAGGTATCCAGCATATGTACTTTGGGCTTTACGCAAAACAGTTGCATGTATTCCTCCTATCCGGTTTTCGCTTCTCAATCATTCGGATGAATAACAACCTTCAAAACCTCGCTGTCATTCATCGCTCTGTCCAGAGCTTCAAAATACTTCTCCAGCGGATAAACGCAGGAAATAACGGATTCGCTGTCAACCTTCTTCTGTTCAAGAATGTTTACGCAATCTCCGAAATGATACATCTGCAGCGGAGCACTCGTGATCTTCAGGCCTTTCCGAATCATCAGCCCGGGGTTTACTTCAAAAGTTTTCGGTTCCATGTAGAAGAAGGAGTACAGCACCAGACGTCCGCCTGCCGACAGAAGCTTCATGCTCCGCTCCAGCAGCGGGCCGTCGTCTCCCGCCGCGTCAATGATTACGTCCAGCCCGTGCGGGAACATTTCCTTGAGTACGCTCTCATGCTTATCATAGTCCTCCCTGTCAACAAGAACGGTTTCTACGCCGCACTTTGCGATTCGATCCAGCTTGGACCGGACAGAGTCGAGCGCGACCACTCTTCCTGCACAGGAGTTCCTGAGCATCTGTGCAATCAGGTTTCCGCTGGAGCCGCAGCCGATGACCGCAACATTATCACCATATTTCAGTTCCGCATGTTTCACACAGCTCAGTGCGCAGTTAATCAACTCACAGATACAGGCGCTGTCAAAGCTGATATTTTCAGAAAAGGTGTAAACCTTTTTGGCTTTGCAAAGCATATACTGCGCAAAACCGCCCTGCATATTGTGGCCCTGACATTTGTAATTTTCACACATTTCAGGCTTTCCGCACTGACAATAATAACAAGTGCCGCACGGATAGGCATTGTCTGCGGTAATCCTGTCCCCGACCTTTACATGCTTTACGTTTTTTCCCACCTCCGCCGCTACGCCGGAAAATTCGTGGCCCGGCGTCGCAGGGTAGCTTCCCAAAAGGGAGCCGTTTCTGTCATGGCTGCTTTCCGCGGGTTTACATATGCCGCAAGCCATAACCTTCATCAGGACATCATCGTCGCCGCAGGCCGGACAAGGAAGCTCCCTGATGCTGCCGTTTGCCCTTCCGGGCTTTTCGTATACAAGCGCTTTCATCATCCCCACACCTCCATTCAATCGCTCGTGTACTATCTCAGCAAACCAGGCAGCCATGTCGACAATCCGGGGACAAAGCTCATCAATAACAGCACCGCAATGCAGCAGCCCATAAACGGCCAGATATAATGCACGACCTCCGTAAATTGGACATTTTTGAGCTTGGTGGTGACGAAAACGTTAATGCAGAACGGCGGCGAAATGGCGCCCACGCACAGATTGACAAGGATGATGCCTGCAAGCTGGACCTGATTGATCCCATATGCGTCGGCAATAGGGGTCAAGAGCGGCACGAACAGAAGGATGGCGGCGTTGCTGTCGATGAACATGCCGCAGATGAAAAACAGCAGATTCACAATCAGCAGGAACACGACCGGGGACTTTATATTTGCCGTCATCCAGGTGACAAGCTCGGTCGAGATACCGGAAAACGCAATCGCCTTGCACGCGATATTGGCCGTCGTCATGATGAACAGGATGATGCCGGTGAGGCTTATTGTGAATTTCATCATGTCTTTTACGTTTCCGCTGACCGAATCGGGCATCGTCCTTTTGCGAATAACGTAGTAGCCCAGACCATACAGAGCGGAAATGGCGCCCGCCTCGGTTGCCGTGAATATGCCGCCGTAGATACCGCCGAAGATGATAATCGGCATGAGCAGCGCCCAAATCGCATTTTTAGTGCTTACCCCGATATTTTTAACGTATTGGGAAAGCACAAAAGGCTCTGTGTTCTTGGGCTCCACCTTGCGTCTGTGCACAAAATTAACTATGGCATAAAGGATAGCGATGATAATGCCCGGAAGCAGCGTCGCCATCCATGCGTCGGCAATGCTGATATTGGAGGCCGTTGCATAAATGATGCCCGTCATGCTCGGCGGAATCAACACGCCCAGAAAGCCTGCGGCCGCCATGAGCGCCGCCTGATAAGCGGGTTCATAGCCGCGCTTGTCCATTTCGGGGAACACGATTTTGCTGATGGCCGCGATAGTGGCCTGCGTGGAACCGGTCAAGGCGCCAAATGCCGCGCAGGCGAATATGGCGACAGTTCCGACGTTTGCACGAACCCGGCCGACAAAGGAATCCACGAATCCGAAAATACCCCTGGAAATGCCGGAGTACTCCATAACGGCGCCGGCGAAAAGGAAAAAGGGAATGGCCAGAAGTGAGAAATTATTGGTGCCATAGAATGCGGACTGCGCCATGCTGGTGAGCGAGTAGTTATACAGCAGGAATACGGTGACGCCGCCAAGCCCGATGGAAAATCCTACAGGCATGCGAAACAGCAGCGATGTACCTAAAAAGATTGCAAGAAATACCATCAAGACTTCCATTATTCATTTCCCCCCGACTCTGAAGCATTGTTTTCCCGGCCGAGCCAATACTTTCTCGGCAGCAGAGTATGGCAAAGAGTATGAATTAAAACCAGCCCGCCGCCAATCAGAACGGTGCTCATGGGGATCCACATGTCAAACGGAAGCGTTGATGTCGGCGTACCCGACCTGTACATTTTCACTACGAACAATGCATAGAAATAAAGAAAAATCAGCAGGAAAATCAAGCTCAAAAACTGAGAGATCCGATCTACTACGGACAAAACTTTATCCGGGTTCTTGGAGCGCTTTTTAATAATGCTTCCAATGATATCGATATTCAGGTGATCGTTCTTGGACGCCGCATGAGCTGCCCCCATCCAGCCCAGCAGGATAAGAAGGTATCTTGCGGACTCATCCGCCCATGGCGTCGAAATATGAAAAAGAAAACGGCATGAGATAAATATAACGCAGACGGCGATCAGTACCCACAGGGTAGCGATTGCCAATACCGATTCAATTTTGCCAATCATCTTGTTCAGTTTACTCACGAATTCAACGAATTTGCTGTCAAACTTCATCTGCCTCATAAGAACACCGGCCTTTCTTCCGGAGATGCTGATGAAAGGAAGCCTTTCGTCAGCATCTCCCCCCCACATGTTACTTAGGATAGTACTCTTCAAAGATGCGGTCCATAGCGACCGTGTCAAACTTCGTGCGATAGTCGTTCCAGATCCGGTAGCCGATCTCCTGCATTTCAGCCTTCATTTCATCGCTGATTTCAATCACTTCGATTGTGGGATCGTCCATGCACTTCTTAAGCCAGGTGTCGGTCATTTCGCGATAAGTTTTACGGATATAGAGGGCTGCCTCTTTGGCGGCGGTATAGACAATCTCGCGCTGTGCGTCGGACAGGCCGGCAGTGAAGTCGCCGTTGGCGAGCCAGTAGTTGGTGCCGTACATATCCCAGGTCAGAGTGATCCAGTCGACGACTTCCTCCAGCTTAAAGAGCTCGGAGGCTGGGATATTGTTCTGGACAGCGTCCATCGTGTGCTGTTGCAGACCGGTATACATATCGATGCCGCTGACAGGCATAGCGCCCAGGGCGGTAATGTAATCGTGATGGTACTCAACATCGGGGATACGGATAATCTTGCCCTTAAAATCAGCCATAGATTTAATTGGAGTGCCGGTGCCAAGGTAAACCTTCAAGCCGAACTCACCCGGGCTGATCAGATCAATACCGTGTTCAGCAGCAACCTCTTTATGACGCTCGAACATCCAGCCGTCGTTATAGCGCTCGTCAACCTCGTCCCAAGAGGTCAGAAGGCCGGGCAGGCATATCCAGGACATGCCGACGTCAGGAACCAGCCAGTCGAGACCGTCAATGGAGAAAACGCCCATGTCAATGTCACCCATCATAAGCAGCTGGGTAGCCTCACGCTCGGCGCCCAGAGTTCCGGCGGGAGTGATATTGCAGGTAATTGCGCCGCCCGAAAGCTCGGACACTCGGTCGGCAAACATGGTGTAAGAAGTATCGGTCACTTTACCGGAAACGGGATTGTAAAGGTTGATCGTAAGGGGGTCAACTTCAGCGCCCGAGGCATCTGCGGTACTTGAAGTACCTGTAGCGGGAGGGTTTTCATTCGTGGTGCCGGAGCCGCAGGCAGAGACGGATAGAGCCATGAGTATAGCGAGTACCAATGCGAGTAGTTTTTTCATTCTCATTTGTCTTACCTCCTAAATTTGACTCATTTTTGATCACAAACCCGGAAACATATCCGCATCTGTTTCCGGCTCTAATCCAAATTAGTTTTTCGCGCTTACGAGATCTCTGTCGGCCTCTCCACTCGGTTGTTTTTTGGAAGTCGATTGATTCTGGATACAATCAGGCCAACCAGCGCCAGGACTGCACAGGCCGCATAATTCCAGATGGTGAGATCTCCCTTAGGCGTTGCCAGAGCGCTGACAACGGCGGGAGATACAAAACTGGAGGCCAGGACTGCCACGCAGAGCATGCTTATCACGGTACCGACATTTTCGCCGCCAAAATAATCAACCCCCAGCGAAGGCGTAATGCCTGCAAAACCGCCGAATATGAATGTTAAGAGAATAACAAGCGCAAAGAAGGATATGCCGCTCGCAAATGCCAGTCCCAAAATGCACCCCGCCGAAGCGCAAAAAAGAATAGACAGCATGGTTCGGGAACCAACGTTATCGGATAATTTCCCGCATACAAGTCTTCCCGCGGCAGATCCGACGCCGCTTGCCATAATCATGTATACGATCAGCGCATCACTGAGTCCTCTCTGTACGCCAAGGATCTTTGCGATCGGATTCACCGTATAATATCCAATGGGGCCAAGGGCTACACACAGAAACAGCATATAGTAGGACTTGCTTTTCAGGATCTCCACGACCGCGTTTTTCTTACCGCCGGCTCCATTCGCCGTTTCTTCGCAAGCGGCTTTGCGCTCGGGCGCGCGCATAAAACCATACGCCGCGATAAGCAGAATGCTGAAAGCGATGCCCAGGACGCGAAATGTAAACGGAACCCTCGAGGAATCATTTGCGATGAGTGCGTTTATAACCGGCGTGAACACCAGTGTGGAAATGCCCAGCATGCTGAGTACGACGCCTGTGGCAAAGCCTTTCTTTTCCGGCCACCACTGTTGCGCGCAGGAAGTGGCGCAGGGATAAACGATTCCGCCCCCGAAGCTCAAAAGAGCGCTGTAGGTCACATACAAAAGCTCAAATTTGTCTTGGGGAACAAAAGAGCAGGCAAACAGGCCGCTGAGATAAAGGCAGCAGCCGACAATCATCGGTATTTTAGGACCCAGGCGGTCATAAACCCTGCCTCCAACAAAGATGCCAATCGTGTTGAACGTGACAAACAGGTAGAATACCTTCGATGCCGCAATTGCGCCGACACCGTAGTATTCCATGACCGGAACCTGGAAGATGCTCCACACATAATTCATACCGGTTGCAAACATGGCGACTGTGCATGCCGCGAGCACCGTATACTTATTTCTCATCTTGCTTTTTTCCTGCAATGACTTTCTCGGCAGCTTTTGCAATGTCCTGATCGGTCATATGCATGACCGCCTGGAGCTCTGCAGGCTGTCCCACCTCGCCGAAGCGGTTGGGAATGCCGATCCGCTTCACGGGAACTGCGCAGAACGAATCGCACAGGACCTCGGAAACCGCGCTGCCGAGCCCGCCGGTGATGGAATGATTTTCCGCCGTAACGATGGCCCCGGTCTCCCTGGCGCACTGCACGACAGTATCCACATCGATAGGCTTGATCGTGAAAATATCGACTACCCGCGCGGAAATGCCCCTTTTCTGGAGAAGCTCCGCCGCCTTGAGGCAGGTGCCGACCATAAGGCTGCCTTCCGCGATCAATGTTACATCGCTTCCGCCGCGAAGGACGTTGGCCTTGCCGATTGCAAACCCCGAATCATCCTCATACAGCCTGTTTCCTTTCAAACGCTCGGCGCGAATATAATACACGCCAAAATTTTCGGCCGCGGTTTTAACCGCCCAGCGCATGGCCGTACTGTCGGCAGGCTCCATGATGACGATGTCCGTGATGGGCCGGACCAGTGCGATATCCTCGTTTGCATGATGCGTTCCGCCGTTTTCGCCGGAGGAAATACCCGGCGCGGAGGCAATGATCTTCACGTTGTTTTTAGCGTAAGCGCAGGATATGTAGTTCTGGTCGCACATTCTTCTCGACGCAAATACCGCAAAGGTATGGCAAAACGGGATCAGCCCGACTGCGGACATCCCGGCGGAGATGCTGGAGAGCGACTGCTCACAGATGCCGATATTGATATAGCGGTCCGGAAATACTTTTTGGAAGTCTGGTCCGAAGATGCAGTTGCCCACGTCCGCTTCCACATCCACGATCTTCGGATTTTCCTTTGCCAGCACGACAAGCTGCTGATTATAAGCTCTGGTCAGCTCAATATCTTCCAATGTGTCTTTTACCAGTTTGATCATAATGCAAATCTCCTCAAGTTTATTTGTGGACATTATTTATTGCATGGCCGCAAGTTCCTTGCGAAGATTCGCAATGACCTCGTCAACGCCCCCGAAAGCCGCACCCCTGAAGGCATGATTTCCAAGCACGGCCTCCTTTTCCGGCCACCCCTTGCCCTTGATCGTATTCAAGTTGATAAAACCGGGCTTATCGGAGCTCTTGCATTTGTCTATGGCGGCGTCTATGGCATCCGCGTCATGCCCGTCGACATCCAATGCAAGCCATCCGAAATCTTCCGCCTTCCTGCACATATCGCCAAGGGAAGAAATGTTGTCGGTAAACTCATCCAGCTGCTGCTTATTGTCGTCCAGCATGACGATGAAATTCTTGACGCCCTTGTTGGGTGCGATCATCATGGTTTCCCAAACCTGACCCTCCTGTGCTTCGCCGTCGCCGATGATTGCGTATACCATGTTGGGCTTTCCCTGGAGCTTAAGGCCCATCGCCATGCCCAGCGCGCAGGATACGCCCTGGCCGAGAGAGCCGGTCGTCATATCGATGCCCGGCGTAAGATTTTTGTCCGCATGGCTCGGTAGCCGTGTTCCGAGATGATTGATGGTCAGAAGCTCCTCCCGGGGGAAGAATCCCTCAATGGCAAGCGCCGCGTAAAGAGCCGGGCCGCAGTGGCCCTTGGAAAGCACCAGGTAGTCCCTGCCGTCCCACCTGGGGTTCCCGGGATCATGCTTCATCTGTTTTCCGTACAGGACCGCAATTGCATCCGCTATGGAAAGCGAACCTCCAACATGACCGAATCCATGCTTTGAAAGCATGTTCAAGGTCTCGATTCGAATTTCAAGAGCTAGTTTCTTTAGATTGCGCAACGTTATTGACCCCCTGATATATTTTATGGCTTAAGAAGAGGCATATCCGAACCCACCTCTATGCTTAATCGATATGGATAACGTTCTTAAGGCATTGCTCCTTGTTGTCCAGCGCCTGCACAAAGCCCTGTTCGGCATCGGCAAAAGCATATACCCCGGTAACGATCTGCTTTATCGCTATGCGGCCCGACGAAACAGCTTCAATCGCCGTCGGGTATGTCGAGTGATAACGGAACACGCCCTTTATCTGCGCCTCTTTGATATAGATATTTCTGAAGCTGAAGGGCACGTCTCCGAGGATGTTGCCAACCATGACGATCGTGCCGCCGCGTCTGACAACATAACCGGTCTGCGCAGCCGTAGCGGCAATGCCGGCGGTTTCAAATACGACGTCTGCGCCTTCGCCGCCGGTGAGCGCGTTGATTCGCGCCACTGCGTCGTCTGTTTTGGAGTTTACCACATCCGTCGCACCCATCTCGAGCGCCTTATCCAGATGGCTGTTTACGATATCCGCTACGATAATA
Organism: Clostridiales bacterium UBA6114; assembly: GCA_002423435.1. Classification (GTDB taxonomy): domain Bacteria; phylum Bacillota; class Clostridia; order Oscillospirales; family Butyricicoccaceae; genus UBA6114. Next base: position 28,814 of record DIWE01000015.1, on the reverse strand, counting down.
CGCGCCGCACCGCAAGCCTTTGCAGCCAGAAGCGTACACATGCCTATGCATCCGCCGCCAAGAATGGCGACCGAATTCCCCAGCCTGACGCCGCCGCGCGCCGCGGCATGGATACCGACGGACAGCGGCTCCAAAAGCGCGCCCTCCATCGTGGACATGTTTTCGGGAAGCTTATATGTCTTGTGCGCCGGAAAGGATATGTATTTTTGAAGCCCGCCGTTATGCGGCGGCGTAGCCATAAAGCGGACTTTTTTGCAGAGGTTGTATCTCCCCGTCTGGCACATTTCGCATTTGCCGCAGGGCACGCCGGGCTCGATGGCAACACAGTCTCCAGCTTTCAGGCCCTCAACGCCGGCGCCCACCTCGTAAACCACGCCGCCGCACTCATGGCCGAGGATAAACGGAAGGGCGTCGGGGAAGATCTTTTGAGCATCGCCATTAAAAAAGTGGATATCCGACCCGCAGATCCCCACATCCTTTACGGCGATGCCGACCTCGCCCGCGTTTACTGTGGGCATGGGCACTTCCTTGAATTCGAATTTCCGGATGTCCGTCATCACCGCCGCAAGATTGTTCATGTGATTGCCACCTTTTTTTCATTCGTGCGCGAAATATGCCTGGTCCCGGCAGCCGGAAACGGCACTTTCTGTAAAGCCACGCTCATTTGAGAAAGCTCGCAACCGAATCCGCAATCCCCTCGACATCCAGCTTGCAGTACTTCACCAGATCGTTATATGGGCCCGCGCTCAGATACATCTGCGGCACGCCCAAACGCTCCACCGGCACCGGCGATGACCTGGCGCACACTTCGCATACGGCGGAGCCCAGCCCGCTGACAACATAATGCTCTTCAACCGTCACGATCTTTCCCGTCTGTTTCGCCGCTTTGACGATAATCTCTTCATCGATCGGAGCCATGGTAGGCATTGCAACAACCATGGCGCTGATTCCGTTTGCGCCCAGCTTTTCCGCCGCCTCAAAGACGTTCAGCGAGATCTCGCCCGTAGTAAGGATTGCAACATCGCTGCCCTCGCGGACAACGGTGCCCTTTCCGATTTCAAAATTCTCATTGTCAAAAATCTTTGGAATGGGCGCGGTTCCGATACGCAGATAAACCGGCCCGTCATGGCGGAGCATCGCCCGCATCGCCCCTCTTAGCTGCGACGCATCGATCGGCGCGAGTACCGCGACATCGGGAATCAGGCGGACAAGCGCCATATCCTCAAGGCCATAGTGCGTGGGGCCGAGGTCCGAATAGTTGAAGCCACAGTTTCTGCCGATGGCTTTGACATTCTGATGCATGTAGCCGACGTCGATTTTGAACATTTCAAAGGGACGAGCGGTCACGAATGGCGCGGGTGCACAAAATACAGGGATTTTCCCCGTAGTGGCCAGCCCGGCCGAGACGCCGATGGCCCCTTGTTCCATAATGCCGAGCTCATAATAGCGTTTTGGATATTTAGCAATAAATTCACCCATGCCTGTTCTGGGCGCGCTGTCGGTGGAAACCACTACAATGTTCGGATTTACGTCGGCTTCGGCAAGGGTGACCTCGCCGATTATTTTTTTTGCGTCAAACATTTCGTATTTCATTTTCCCACCCCCGCCGAATCGTCTTCCAGTTCTTTCTCCGCGAGGGCCATATCTTCCGCGGACGGTTTCCAGTAGTGATACCCGGCCTGATTCTCCGCCTTGGAAAAGCCTCTTCCCTTTACAGTGTCCGCAACGATCAGGCTGGGCTTTCCCCTCTCAAAGGGAATGGCGTCGATGGCGGCGACAATCTCGGCCATGTCGTTGCCCGTGATCCGCTTCGTTGCCCAGCCAAATCCGGCGAAGTGATCCGCCACCGGCTCAAAGCTCATGACATCCTTAGTCCGTCCGCTGATCTGGAGACCGTTGTGATCCACAAATACCGCCAGGTTATCCAGCCCGTAGTGGGCCGCAACCGCAGCGGCCTCCCAGTTCGACCCTTCCGCCAGCTCTCCGTCGCCCATGATCACAAATACCTTTGCACCCAGTCCGTCCTGCTTTTTGCCCAAGGCAATGCCGCAGGCGAGATTCAGGCCGTGGCCCAGCGAGCCGGTATTGGCCTCGATACCCGGGAGTTTGTGCATATCGGGATGCCCGGGAATCCGGCTCCCAAACTGGCCGAAGGTATCCAGAATATTCTTTTCAAAAAAGCCCGCTTCGGCCAGCGCCGCATACTGCGCCATGCTCTTATGCCCGGCCGACAGAAGGAAGATATCGCGATCCGCCATTTTGGGGTTTTGCGGATCGACGTTCATACCGTGAAAATACAGCGCCGTTACGATGTCAATGCATGAATACGCGGGGCCAAGATGCCCGCTTCCATTTGCTCTGATCATTCTTAAAATGTTCTTGCGGCACTTAACGGCAATTTTTTTCAGCTCATTTATATCGTCTGTTTTCATGAAAACCCTTTCTCCCTCGGTTGATCAATGCATTTTTCTTTCTATCTGCCGAATTGCTCGTCCTCGAACGCGGCCAGGCTCTTTGCTCCGTTTCTGATCCTTTCCACACGAACATTAGGCAATCCCTGTCCGAACTCGGTCTCTAAAAATACATCGATCATCTCGCACGCCATGCGGAGGCTGGTCGTGGTCCCGCCCAGCGCGATGATATTGGCGTCGTTGATGATGCGGCTCTCCCGCGCGGTATAGTAGCTCTCGACCATAGCGCAGCGGGCGCCTTTGTTCTTGTTGGTCGCGATGCTGACGCCCATTCCGGTGCCGCACATAACGACGCCGAAATCCGCCTCGCCGCCGGTAACCGCTGTGGCGACGTTCCTGCCGACGATCATATACGGCACGGCATTGTTCATATCCTGGGTGCCGAGGTCCGTTACCTCGTGGCCCTTTTCCTTCAGATGTGCCAGCACGCCCTCTCTTAGGCCGAATCCGCCGGGATCTGCGCCAAATGCAATTTTCATATTGAACCTCCTTATTTTCTGTCTGTCAATTATGTATACAGCAAGGCCCTTACGCCTCTATGTCGCCGTTTGGATGAATGATGACCTTCAAAGCCGACTTGTCTGTTTTGTTGGTGTCCAGAGCCAGAAAGTAATCGTCCAGGTCAAAGGTATGGGTGACCAGGGAACTTACATTGCATTTCCCGCTTTTCATATACTCTATCGCGCGCGGGAAATTGTTCACCTGACAGCTGACGCCGATATACTTCTGGTTATTAAAATGCAGATCGTTTAAAAACTTTGCGGGATTATCCATCTGTATCTGCGCGTGATAGCTTCCATACTGCACGAAACGGCCGCCCTTGCGGAGGAATTTCATCAGGCTTTGGACCATAGGCCACGCGCCCGATGTATCGATGATGCAGTCCACCCCATTTGGGAACATTTTTCCCAATACCGCTTCATGAACGGAAGGATCGTTTCGCTGCGCGAGAACGGTTGTAAGCCCATAGCTTTTAAGGGTTTTAAGCCGCGATTCGACCAGGCCGATCGCTGCGCAATGCTGCGCGTTTGAGAAATGGCAAAGCTGCGCCAAAATCAAACCGTGGGGTCCCATGCCGCTGACGATCACTTCCTCGCCGGATCTTATGTCCGCCCGGTCCAAGGCTTCCACAGCACACGCTACCGGTTCGGCTATACTTGCTTCGTCGAAAGACAGATTATCCGGTATCTTTACTATATTGCGTGCCGCGATGTTCATATATTGCGCAAATCCGCCGTTGCGGTTATGTCCGTGTGAGCCGAAATGCTCGCAGAAAAGCGGCTTCCCGTTCTTGCAGTACCAGCATTCTCCGCATGGAACCGCATTATCGGCCGTAACCCTGTCGCCCGGCTTCAGATCAATCACGTTTTTGCCGACTTCTTCGACGATGCCCGCAAACTCATGGCCGGTGATCACCGGATATTTGGCCAGACTCCCGCCGCCACCGACCGTATCATGATTGATTTCCGCCCACTTGCAGATCCCGCAAGCCATAATCTTGATAATCACTTCGTCGTCTTTGCAGGATGGATACGGAACCAATTTTATGCCTGCATTCGGCCGCCCCGCCTTTTCGTGTACCAGTGCTTTCATCATTCGCATGATATCCCCCCTGACCAATCACAATATAACAAATTTATTGACGATTATAACCGCGCATCGATCAAACTTTGCGGTCCAATGCGTAGAGTCTCGCAGCGGCATTAAAATAAAGGTTTTCCAAAACAGCCCATCAATGATATATATTCCTTTGTGGAAACGGGTTTTGAAGGTTCAAAAGCCAAATTATATATATACTTACATTTGATCAATTCACGCGAAATCGTTAAAGCAATTATAGCAATTTGATTATATTCTGTCAATAATCAATATATGTAATCAAGTTATAATAATTATTTTAATAATTTAGTGATTTTTTCTAATTTCTATTTTTCTTTTATCGCGCATCTTGACTTTTCTCTTTAAAAATATAATAATATTAAATATTTATATAATCATCGGTGTGATTGTAAATCGCTTTGATATCTGGAGGAGCATATGAAAATAGACGAACGGCGGCAGTTTATAATTAACCATCTCATGACGGAAAATATTGTATCGGTAAAAAAGCTGATCAGCATGGTTAACGAATCGCCTGCCACTGTAAGGCGCGATTTGGCCTTTTTGGAAGAAAACGGCTATATTGTACGCACGCATGGATATGCCAAATATATTCCACCCGCAATTGTAAACAATATAACGCTCTCCGAAGGCAAGATTCGCGTGGCAAAGGCAGCGGCATCCCTTATTCCCGAGAATGCAACCATCTTCTTAGATTCCGGTGTATCCTCCAAGGCACTTGCAATGGAGCTCACCGATCGGGATGATATCTGTGTCTATACGAATTCGCTCTCCGTTGCCAATGTTTTAGCCTCTTCAAAGGTTTCTACCTATCTCACATGCGGTTTTCTGGAAGGTCGGCAGGAAGCGCTGGTGGGATCCGATACGGAACGCTATGTTCGTCAGCTTCGTTTTCCCCTTCTTTTCCTTACGACCACCGGAATCAGGCCTAACCAAGGGCTTGCTTGTGTTACGGCTGCCCAGGCAAACTTAAAAAGTGCATTGATTGAATCGGCAGAAAAGGTCGTTCTGCTGACAGAAGTATATAAATTTTCCATCGATTCGATTCGGCTTTTTGCCAGCTTTGATGAGGTAGACACCATTATCGTGGATGAGCCGCTTAACAATCCGGAGATGGAAGAAACCTTGCGCAATAAAAATGTTGAACTGATCATAGCTTGAGCAGTCGATTTGCACAAATGGAGCCCTGCAGCCTCAGAAAGGCTGCAGGGCTCCCGGTTTTGAAACGATATTTATAAAAAGCAAAAAATCCCGCGCAATTTTTTCCGCGACAGATCCGCTCCCTCTTATCTTTGATAGTCCGCCCGCTTATTGTAAAACAATGTTTGTTGCTGTAAAATAAATGAAACGGCTTGATTGCGAAAGAAAAAACAAAGGAAATGAGGGAATCCTGTGAACAAAGACTTATATCAGGCGATCATTGATCGCAGATCGTTTTATGAGCTCGGAAAAGAGAAAATCCTTTCAGACGAAGAATTAGCGAAGCTGGTCCGGCACGCGGTAAAGTACGCGCCGAGCGCTTTCAATTCTCAAAGCGCGAGGGTCCTTCTGTTGCTCGGCAATGAGCATGACAAGCTTTGGACGTATACAAAGGATATTTTAAGGGAAATCGTTCCCGCAGACCGTTTTTCTCCAACCGAGGCGAAGCTTGACGCATTTCGCGGCGGATACGGAACGGTTCTGTATTTTGAGGACCAGACGATTGTTAAAAGTCTCCAGGAGAAATTCCCGCTCTATCAGGAAAACTTCCCGGTATGGTCGTTGCAGTCATCGGGCATGCTGCAGTATATAGTATGGACAACGCTCGTGTCCGAGGGCTACGGGGCAAGCCTTCAGCACTATAACCCATTGATCGACGAAAAAGTGAAGAAAGCCTGGAATATACCGGATGATTGGAAGCTGCTTTCGCAAATGCCCTTCGGCAAACCGCTGGCAAATCCGGACCAAAAAACCTTCCTCCCCCTGGAGGACAGAATCAAGATTTTTAAATAATGCCTGCGCTCTTGCGCCACTTGCGCCAGTTTTTTCGGCGCCTCGGAAGGCTCGCGCTTGCCGCGCGCGTTATATGTCAAGACAAAAACAAGGTCCGTATACACAAAACGGACCTTGCAGAGTATCAGAAACCCCGGTTTTCCTCAGCGGAAATCGGGGTTAGTTTTGTAAAAATGTTCATAAGGATAGCAGTTATGCTGAAAATGTGATTTTGTTCAGCTTGAGCTGTTGAAACAAAGCATATCCGTCGCCTAAATCCTTTATATCCCTTTTTGGCATTTTTGCGCCATCCCGCAAAGAAACTTCTATTTCTAATCCTTTACCTCTTTTCTTGGGTTTCCACATGCCCGCTATTTCACCCTGCCACAACACAGCACCGGGATTTGAAACGGTCTGCCAAATTTGTTTTTGCCACGCTTTGTTGTCCAAGATAACATCACGGTCCTGCAAGCCTAAATAAGGGTCATGACCTCCGAGCAAGTGTACTTCTCTCTCCGATTGCGGCGGGGATAAAAGCAGTTGTTTGTCATCCGACAGTATATAGCGTTCTTTCCCGGACAGGTTTACAGGCTCGATTTCATCTGTAACGGTTTGCCATATTCGTTCGGCCTGTGCGGAGGAACATCCAAGCCAGTCCGCAAACCCGCCTATGGATGCAGGGCCGAAACAGTGCAGATATTTTCGCACCAGTTTTTGCTCGGGGACACCCTTTACTTCAAGTGAATGACCTACCCAGTGTTTATATGAGGTAAATGTTGGGCTGATGCCCTCTCTCTTTCCAAAAACAACCAAGCCCATAAAAGCACAAGGCCGAAGTAAAAAAGAAACCACTGCGCCGCCGACGGTCTGTTTCTCCGGGTTCCCATACATAGAGGGCTTGTTCCACAAATCCCTTTTATTCTCCGGAAGAAACGGCAGCACCCATTTGGCCAAAGTCTGGTCCAACGCGGTTTTGCTTTTCAATACTTCGCCTTCCAGCTTCGCCATGACCTGTTTTAGTAAAAACAGCAATTCTCCAAAAGACATCTGTAAAAAATCGAGTGCCAATTGTATTCCTTGGGTATATATCCAAGGTTCGTCTTGTCTGGAAACAAGCGCCGACAAAAACGCGTCACTTTCCGAAGTCGGAAAGACCACGGGCGCACCACGAAAGCTCCACGCCTGCAACAGTGTTTTTTCGACTTCAAGCAGCTGTTTTATATCGTCCTGTCTGCAATCAGGGATACGGTTATATAATGCGATTTCCCATGCACCGGGCGGCGAGTTTTGAAAACCACAAGCGCCGGCAATGCCCTCTACATCGGCCTTGCGATACCATGTGTCCAAATGGTGCGCATGAAGGCGAAATTGTCGAACTTGCTCTTTAGAGATATTATCCATGTATATACCCCTTAATCCACATTGTCCTGACGACCAGAACTATTATATAGCATATTTAATCTGATTAGCAAATCCAGCTTGCAACAGCAAGCCGGATAGCTTCAGTCTGCAAGAGGGTGCCGCAAAATGCATAAATATGCGTTTTGCGGCACCTCCTTGTTTTTTACATTGAGAAAAAGTTCCTTCCGGGCGATTGAACGACCCTGTCATTCATCACATGTGTTAATAGTGCTCTATAAAAAACCTTTCACGTGCCCGGATATCCTTTACCTGCCGCAAAGCTGCTTTAAGGTATCTTCAAGCACGCGGGCGCCCTGCTCGATCAGCGATAAGTCCGTAAATTCCTCCGGGCAATGGCTGCGCCCTCCCCCACTCGGAATGAAAATCATGCCGGTCGGGCAGATCTTTGCCATGCTCATGGCGTCGTGTCCGGCTCCGGAGGATATCCGCATCCGCCTGCATCCCAGGAGATCCGCGCTTTGCTCGATCATTCTTCTGACAGCGGGGTCCATCTCCACAGCCTCCGCATACGAAATCTCATGATAGGAGCTTGTAAGGCCCGTCGCAGCGTCCAGCTTTTGCAAAGCATCTTTGAGCATCCGGCTCATATCCTGCACCTTCTCATTTGTGCTGCAGCGAAAATCGATCGAGAAGGTGACTTTTTCAGGCACGACATTTCCCGAGCCCGGGGATACCAGAAGCTTTCCGACGGTCGCCGTCATTCCCTCGTTAAGCTGCTCGGCCAGCGAGAAAAGGGTTTCAATCATACGCGCCGCGCCGCGCATCGCATCCAGCCGCTTATCCATCGGCGTGGTCCCGGCGTGATCGGCGCGGCCCTCAATGCACACCTCTCCAAAGCTCATGGAGGTGATGCGGTCCACCACGCCGATTTCCGCTCCGGAGCGTTCCATTACGGGGCCCTGCTCAATGTGAAGCTCGACGAAAGCCTTTAAGTCCCCCGGCTGCAGCGTTTTGGCCGTTTTTCCGCCCAGCCCCGCTTTTTGAAGGGCTTCTTTGAGGCTGATACCCTGCTCGTCGAGAAGGGTATCCATTTGGGCCGGGTCGGCAAGGCCGAGCATCAGGCTGCTGCCTAAAAGCCCGTAGCCGAACCGGGTCCCCTCCTCCTCCGCAAACGCCACGATATCGAGCGGATACTCCGGCACAAAGCCGTCCTCCCTCATCGACCGCGCCGCTTCCAGCGCGGCGACCACACCGCATATGCCGTCGAACGCGCCGCCGTTTCGGACGGTGTCATAATGGGAGCCGGTCATGACCGGGGGAGCCTTATCGTCCCGGCCGGCGAGACGGCCGATGACATTGCCGGCCGGATGCTCAAAAACCGAAAGCCCCGCCCGAAGCATTTGGTCGATCAAATATTTGCGCGCCTGCTCCCCTTCCGGCGAATAGGACAGGCGCGTAACCCCATGGCCGGGCGTCGATGTAAATTCCTGTAAGTTTTCGATGTCCTCATTGATTCTCCGCGCGCAAATCATGAATTCTGAAGTCCCCTCTTGTCGATCAGTTTTTCTCCGCCCTTGAACACCAGCTCCACGTCTTTCATTGCCTTGATATCGTCCAGCGGATTTCCCCTTAAGGCGATAAAGTCCGCGAGCTTTCCGGCTTCGAGCGTTCCGATCCGGTCCTGCATCATGCAAAGCTCGGCTCCGCTCCTGGTGGCGGCTACAATGACGTCCATATTTTTCGCCCCGAAGCGGGCCAGGCACTCCATTTCAAAGGATATCAGGCCGTGCATGCTGTCGGTGCCGAGCGCATAGTTTAGTCCGGCGCTCAGGATATTGTGAAAGGTTTCCGCAGCGACCTCGCGGTTTCGGAGCACCTTGTTTTTGATGGCTTCATTGGAAAAATCGGTCTGTTCAATGCCGGTTGGATGAAACAGGATGGAGAAGGTCCCGACCACCCACATATTCTTTTCGATCATTCTCGCGATCTGCTCTTTCGAAAGCAGAGCGCCGTGCTCGATGGTCTTTACCCCCTCCTCGATGCACAGGTCCACGCCCGGTCCGCCGTGCGCGTGCGCCGCCACATAGGTGCGCATGCGCTTCGCCTCCTCGACGGCCGAGGCAACCTCGGCGCGGGAAAACCCGCAGAAATCCACCGGCGGGCGCGAGCTGCTCATGCCGCCCGTCATGAAGATTTTCACAAAATCGGCACCCTTGGCGAAATTCCTGCGCACGTTCTTTCGCACCTCGTATTCCGTGTCGGATGTGGTGATTGCGACGCCGTGGCCGTTGGTCGCGACGATGCCGATGCCGCTGACAAACAGGCGCGGCCCCTCAAGAAGGCCCTCCTCAATGGCGTTTTTGATGTCGATGTCGATGAAATGCTCCTCACCCATGATGCGCATGGTTGTGACGCCGCTTTCAAGCTGGCGCCGGATATTCGGCAGAGAGCGAAGGATGTTTCGTCCCGCCGGCAGGCCGAGCTGCACAAGCTGCTGGCCCTGCGACGGAACGATGGATAAATGCGTATGGCTGTCCACCAGCCCGGGGAGAACATAATATTCGCTCAGATCGAGCACCCGGCCGATACCTTCGGAGCCGACGGAGGCTCCCACCGCGGCGATCTTTCCGTTTTCCACCACCATTTGCCCGCCCGGCAGGAGGTCGGCGCCGGTGCCGTCGATCAGGCCCTTTGTTTTTACAAGATACTTGCTCATTAGGCATCCTCTTTTCAATTTATGCATCCGCTTCACTTAAAAAGGACAGCGTTTTGTATTTGATATCCAGCATGAAGTTTCGCTCACAGATTTCCGCATCGATCACGCGATAGAAGGTTTTCTGCCCCTTCTGGCAAAGGCAGGCGAAATGGGGCTTGTAAACGAGCGAAAACTCATTGAAATTGACATCCGGGACTCTTTTGTATTTTCTGTAGCCCTTTTTCCGAAGAAAATCGGTGATGCGCTCCCGGGCTTTTCCCTCCTCATATTGGCATTTTACCACCTGTTCGGGAGGTACGCTCCGCTTGATAAGCTCAGGGCTTCCCCGCATCTCCTGAACCACGCCGAACGCGCCCTCCATGACGGCGAGTGCGACCATGTCCCGGGAACCCAGCCCGGCGGCGCGCTCAAAGGTCAGGGTTGCGCCGGCGACGTAATACGGATAGTAGAACGGCGTGGTTTTAAGAACCCTGGTTTCCGCCGGGATATGGCCGAGCCGGTCGAAAAACAGCCCGATAAGGCCCCGGTTCTCCTTTTCCGCAGCCCTCGCGGCCTCTTCTTCACCGATGCGGGACGATGTGGTTTTCAGGATCATATGGAACAGTCCTTCCTTTCAGGAATAAGGGCGATCGGGGATGCGGCCCGGAGGCCGCATCCCCGAAAACGAAGACTGCGCTCAGGCAATCAGCGAATCGTCGTAAAACACCTCTGCGGTTTCCCGGTCAATAGGTTCGGTAAACAGGCTGACCACAATGGTAACCAAAAGGGAGATGACCGAGCCGAATATCGCCGGCCAGATGCCCCCGATCCAGGAGCTTAAGGAATGGAACTGAATATAGCCGAGTATATACCAGAACAGGCAGGCGACAGCGCCGGTCAGAATACCCGTAAGCCCGGCGGCCTTCGTCGCCTTTGGCCACCACAGCCCTAAAAGCAGCGGGAAAGTAAAGGCCGAGGCCATCAGACTGAAGCCGGTGGTTATAATCCACAAAATCGCATCCGGCGGCTTGATGGCGACGAGCAGTCCGAGCACGCCGACCGCAACGACAATAATGCGTCCCGCGGTCAGGGTTTCCTTCGTGTTGTCCTTTTTATGGAACGCCTTGACATAGATATTGTTGACAAACAGCGAGCTCACCATGAGCAGAACGGAGTCGACGGTGGACATCATCGCCCCCAGGGCGGCCGACAGCACGACGCCTCCGAGGATCGGATGCAGGTAGGTCTGGATCAGCATCGGCAGCGTCATATCCGAGTTTTCGACCTTGGGTAAAAGCGCGCCGGCGCCGATGGAGATAATGGCAAGCGCCATAAAGATGAAGCTTTCAAAAACAATGGAATAGGCCAGGGCCTTTTTCATTGTTTTTGCATCGCTCGTGGTCAAAAAACGGGTGACTGCGGCCGGCTGCCCGCCGATCTGGAAGAAGCCCCAGACCAGAAAGCCGGATATAACCCACATCATTGGCTGGCTTCCCGAAATGGAAATGCCCGCCGGATTGAAATTTGCATAAGCCTCGTGCATCGCGGTAAAACCGCCGGACTTAATCAGCACGACCGGTACAAGTATCGCAAATCCGCAGATCATCAGGATTCCCTGAATCAGATCGGTCCACGCAACCGCGAACATGCCGCCGAGCAGGGTATACGCGACGACAATTCCGCCGAAGAGGAACAGGCTTAAGACGTAGGGGATGCCGATGAGAATTTCAAACGCATTGGCGGCGGCCTTGAGCTGCGCGGCAATCGTCGGGATCGATGCGATAATCATGATGATCGTGGCGGTGAGGCCTGCCGCCTTGCCGTAGCGGGATTCGAAAATATCCGCCATGGTGACGCTTTTAAGGCGCGCCGAGACCTTGCGGATCCGGTCGCCCACCAGCACATAACAGAACCACGGCGCCGCGGCGGAGGAGATCGCCGCCGGGATAAACGCATATCCCAGGGCGCGCACGGAACCGACGGTTCCCATATATGTGCTGCCGCTCATTTGGGTCGCCGAAAAGGAAAACCCGATGACCGGCGCGTTTAGCTTGTCCTTTGCGATAAAATAATCCCTTTCGGACGACACCTTTTTGGTAAACAAAAAACCGACGGCCAGCATCGCGAGAAAGTAGATCACGATGACTACAATATAAGTTCCTGCCATAAACAATTTCCTTTCCTGATAGAATGCAAAATCTTATTTCTCTTTTATTGCATAGTAGAGGGAAGCCGCTATGATGTAAGCATAGCCCACGTAGCCGACAATCCAGACCGCAATATCGATCCCGCCGGCAATTCTAGGCAGGTTGGGAATAGAAATGATGATGCTTCCGCCGATGAGATAAATCAGCATGAGAATGATCTGTGTAACTGGAAGTTTTGGCCCTTTCACTTTCATAATTTGGTTCTCCTTTCTTTACCAGATTTCCCCGAGAACGCGGATTGCGTTTCCTCCCATGACCTTGGCTATGTCCTGTTCGGAATAGTTGTGCTTTATAAGCCATCTGAGAATATTGAAGGATGCCTCCGTAGGGTTTTCAAGCCCCCGTACAAACGGCACTTCGGGAAAACTGGGAGCCGCGTGAGAGTCGGTCTGTCTGACAAACGCCTGCTTTATCGAAAGGTTGGCCGCAAATGTGTGATGCAGCCCTACATGGTCGCCGTACAGCGTATCCGGGCCGAACGAGACGAAATCGATCCCCACCAGATCCTTGACATATTCGAAATGTTCCATATACGCCTCGATATCGTGCGTGACATGCTTTTCCGTGATGGTCGTATGGGGCGCCGCCTCAATGCCGATCAGCCCGCCCTTCGAAGCGCACGCTTTGAGCACGTCGTCCGCCTTTAGGCGCTTGCTGTTCCACAGCGCGCGCGCGCCGGTATGTGTGAGGAAAATCGGCTTTTTGCTCGCTTCGATCACATCCATGGTCGTTTTGTCGCCGACATGGGCACAGTCGATCGCCATGCCGACCTTGTTCATGCGATCGACCATCTGCCTGCCGAGGAGCGTCAGTCCGCCGTCGTGCTCCTCCCTGAGCCCGCTTCCAAGGCTGTTCGATTCGCTGTAGGTGATGCCCATCATACGCACCCCGAACCCGTAGAGGATGTCGATGCGGTCGGGCTCGTTTTCAAGCATCGCCGCGCCCTCGATGACGGGCACCCAGGCGACCTTCCCTTCCGCTTTCGCACGGTAAATGTCGCCGACCTTTTCACAGCGGATCAGAAAGTCCTGGTGGGCGATATCTGCGAGGCGCAGTCCAAGATCATAGACGACGTCGTCCCATTTCCAGCCGTGCTTTGAGGTGATCAGGCAGCAGCCGTCGAGCAGATTGTCGAAAACGCAGTCGAGATTCGACTCGGCGAGCGCGCGGAAGGCGGTAAAGCTGCGGCCCTCCCTTGCATACTCAAAGGTTTCACCGATCTTCTTCGGGAAGCAAAACGGATGCTCGTGCAGGGAAATGATGGGGTATTTGTCCAAAACGGCGTTCATGAACGCCTCCTGCTCCGCGGTGAGCGGGATCAGGTACGACTCGAATTCATTTCCCTCCAGAGCCAGCTCGAAGACCTTGTAATCTTCCCCGGGGACCAGATAATCGTAGGATTTGTAGCCCTTGTACCCTTTTTTCAATGCCAATTTTATGACCTCCTCATTCATTATATATTAAGGCGTTCAAAGCAGCTTTGGCGGTGTCTGAAACGCCTTTTTGCTGTGGGACAGGCCTGCGGAAACCAGGCTTTCCAGCATTTTGAGAGCGGTAAGCGCCGGATTTACGACCGGAATGCCGAGCTCGGCGGAAAGCTCCCGGTCGACTCCGGCAAAGGCCATGGACATGCAGCCCAGGACGATGCAGTCGGCGCGGTCGACGTCCCGCGCCGCCCTGGCTTCGGCCAGGGCGCGCTCTTTTACGATTCCCGGATTTTTCCCGATATCGAGAACCGACACGTTGATCGCCCGGACGGAAGCGAGCTTTCGGTCGACTCCGGCGCTTAATACCAGGAGCTCAAGCGCTCCGACAATCGAATCGGTCACGGTGACGATGGAAAAATGGTGTCCCAGCATGGCGGCGAGCATGGCGGAGGTCTCGCCCGGCCCGACCACCGGGATTTTGACCATTTCCCTCGCGGCGTAAAGGCCGGGGTCGCCGTAGCAGCCGACGATAACCCCGTCGTATCCGTCCTTTTCCGCCTGCACGATCGCGGACACAAGGCCCGGGACCGCCAGCGCCTCCTCATACATCGATTCAATGGAGGCCGGACCCGAGGGCACGTCAATGAGATCGACCTGTGTGCCGGGATACGCGTGCTGCCTCAGGATCTGCTCCCTGCGCTTCATTTCTTCGATCCCAAGGCCGCCCTCTCTTACGTTGCCGGGTATCAGGTAAAGAAGCTTCATAGCGGATTCCCCCTAAACTTAATATTTTTTGCCGTGCATCTTTTTGGTATTCAAACGGTCTGATATAATGGGTAAAAACAGAAAGGAGCCGGTAAAATGAAATTTCAGGACATCGTGGCTTTGCGGCAGAGCGTGAGGCAGTATACCGACAGGGAGGTCACCGACGAGCAGGTTTTGACACTTTTGGAATGGGCGCACAGCGCACCTTCCGCCGGGAATCTCCGCCCGTGGGAATTTATCGTGATCCGGGACCGGGAACAGTTAAAGCGCATTTGCGGGACGACCTTTTTCTCAAACAGCGAGGACAGCAATATTCACCAGGATTGGATGCTGACCGCCCCCGTGACGATCGCGGTCTGCGCGGATGAGGAAAAAATCGGCGGGCGCTATGGAAAGACCTCGATCTTCGAGCAAATCAAGTATCTCGACTGCTCCGCCGCCGTGGAAAACATCCTCTTAGGCGCGGTGGAGCTTGGGCTTTCCGGCTGCTATATGTGCGGTTTCCGCACGGAGGAGCTGCGCCGGGTGCTCTCTCTGCCAAAAAACGTGACGCCGGTTGCCCTGATCCCGATCGGCTATGAGGCGAAGAAGACGCCCCGGCGACAGCGCGTCCCCGTAAAAGAACTGATCCACAGGGAGCAATACGGCACACGTTATTTCCCGGACGGGCATGAATAAAGCACCGGGTTTTCGGCCGCCGGCTTTGCATTTTCCGGGCGGGCCGGCACGCGGCGGGGCATATATACAGTATGTCCCGCCAAAAACGTAAAAAGGTCAAACCCGCTTTAAAACGGATTTGACCTCATTGTCCCGGCTGAGCGGAATTCATATCTTTTTATTGATATTCTACCGTATGGGAGAAAAAAGTAAATGTATTCGAAGACCAAAACAAACGCGGTAAATTTGTACTTCGGATATATACTTACGGCTCCGACATCTGAAACAGCCTGACGGCCAGTTCCAGGTTCAGCCTTTCGGAGGTGCAGCTTAAGTCCTTTCCCAGGATTTCCTCTATTTTATGATAGCGGTATTTTACCGTATTATAATGGAAAAAGCATGATTTCGCGGTCTGCTTTAAGTTCCAGTTGTTGTCGATCAGCGCGGTCAGCGTTTGGATCAGCCCTCCGTTTTTGTCCTTGTCGTATTCAAACAGCCGGTCGAGGCTGTCCCGGTAAAAGGAATCGACACCGGGGGTTTCTTTCATCTGGTCGAGGAGCTTATAAATGCCGAGATTGTCATAGAAAGCCGTGCTCCCCTCGCCGTAGACAAGCCGTGCGATCTTTATCGCCCGTTTCGCCTCCTGAAAGCTTTTGCTGATATTCATTTTGTCTTTTTCCGTACCGCCGGCTGCTATCGTGACGGTGCAGGCGAATTTTTCACGGGCCGTGCGATGGATATGTCCGATGCAGGCATCGATTCTGCCCTTCATCCCCTTGCTGATTTCGTACAGAATAAAGACGGCGTGGTCGCTGAAAAATGTATAAAAAACGGAAAAGCCCTCCGCCTTAAAGACTCCCAGCGCGGCGTCAAAGATGCTGTTTGCCATCCTGTTGAGCTTTTCGCCGCTTTTTGCCTGCGGGAGGCTTGCAAATTTCAGCTTGAAATGATCGATATCGACTATGAAAACGCAGTAATCGCCGTTTAACTCCCTGCCGAACAGCCTGCTCCTCTGGGACATTTCCAGATCGCTTTTGATATTGCTCAGAATAATGTCCTGCACAAACTGATCGCGGTACCGTTTTTCGACCTGCATGTTCGACAGTTTTTTCTGCATGATAAGCTTGGTGTAGGTGGCCGCGTGTTCCAGCGTGATCCGGTCGTATTCGTCGATTTTGCTGTTTTTTTCAAGAAGGACGAAAAAACCGTACGGGACCTTGTCCGACTCGACCGGGATGCAGGTGTATTCCGTTAAAAAACACTGCCTGAAGTTTTCGCTCAGTGCAACGCCGTCGGGAGCAAAAATCCGGTCAAACATTGTGTCGAAGAAAACGGCGTCTCTTTTTAAGAGCTTTTGCAGAGCGGCGACGACCTCGCTTATGTCTTTGTCGTGCAGGGCAATGTCCACGAACGCCTGATGGATGCTGACGGAATGCCTGATGATTTCGGACTGGGTCCAGACAAGCCTCGACAACACCGGATTAATGACGTCGATAAACGCACGGTCAAACGGCATGAAGATGATCGGAAAACGGAGCTCGTTTGAAATATCGATGACATCCCGGGGCAGCTTTTCGATAAACCTGCCCATTTTGATAAACAGGGCCGCCGCGCCGGCCCGATCGATCTTTTCGATCAGCCCGGCGATGGACTCCGGCTCGTCCTTGATTGTGTAGCCCGAGGTCAGCACCAGCTCGCCGCCCCTGAGCCACTGGAAAATATCCGGGGCGTCCATGACGCTTACCGTTACAACTTCCCGGTCGAGTCCGCCGCCTCCGGAGATGATCTCATAACCGCGCATTTCTTCCATTTGAAGCATTTCCCGTACCGTCAACGCCATTTTTCTTCCCTTCCTTTTTAATTTCCGCAGCCCATTCCGGAAAATATGAAGAGCCGAGCCGGGTATTTAATACCCGGCTGAGAGTGTCGACAAAGTCGACACTCTTCCAGGGGGTATCCGATACCCCCTGGATATTCGGCCCGAAATCGAAGATCCCGGGCCGAAATACCCCCGGTTTCGCGCCCGTTTAGCGCGGGTCGAGGTGTTTTTTCGGCAAATGAATTGCCAAAAAAACAAATTGATTCGGTTTTTTGAAAAAATGGTCACGCGAAGCGCAACACATTTTTTCAAAAAAGACGTAAGCGCCTACTTTGTCTACAGTCTGAGCCGGCTTATTCCATTTTATCAGACAATTACACCGCCGTCATCCGATTTAATATCCGCTGGCCAAATCAAAACCGGCGAAAAATGTACGGAAAAACAAATCTGCCGGATTTACCCCAAGTACACCCCCAGATAAAACAGCATAGTATGAAATGATCTGCACGCTTAGGCATAAAGCATAAGAGGCAATAAGATAAAAATACAAAATCGGCGGTCCGCAAGCTCTCGCATCTTATCTGCAAGTCCAAAAGACAAACAGTTGCAAAAAATTTTTAGGAGGCACAGCATGAGCAATATCGCATTGCAAATAGAACGTTTGGCATCGGGAATGGTAGCCGCCGCAGGCAATGTGATCTTTGATACAGTGGTTTATTCCTCCGGCAACATCAGCTATAACAGTATTACAGGCGTAATCACTTTTAACGAACCGGGAAGATACGCTTTGGAATGGTGGGTCGCAGCGCAGTCCTCCCCGTCGACCAATGGGGCGGTATTCGCGCTGTCTTCTTCCCAGGGCGACTTGCTTGAAGGCAATTCACCTATTAAAACTTCTGAAGTTGTCGGAGTGGGGATCATTGATGTAATATTCGCTTTCACTACGGTTTCATTGATAAACGCAAGTTCGGATCTCTTTTACTATTCAACGATTGCTCCTGTTAAAGCTACGTTGGTAGTAATTGAAGACGACATTGCAGGCACCGGACCCACGGGACCAACCGGGGCTACGGGTGACACAGGAGCCACCGGCACTACGGGCGATACAGGTGCTGCAGGAGCCACGGGTACTACGGGTGCTACAGGAGCCACAGGTGATACCGGCGCTACCGGCGCTACCGGCGCTACCGGTGATACAGGTGATACCGGCGCCACGGGAGCCACAGGTGATACCGGCGCCACGGGAGCCACAGGTGATACCGGCGCCACGGGAGCCACAGGTGATACCGGCGCCACGGGAGCCACGGGTGATACCGGCTCTACAGGTGCTACAGGCGCTACAGGCGCTACAGGTGCTACAGGCGCTACAGGCGCTACAGGCGCTACAGGTGCTACGGGCGCTACAGGTGCTACGGGCGCTACAGGTGCTACGGGCGCTACAGGTGCTACGGGCGCTACAGGTGCTACGGGTGATACAGGCGCCACGGGAGCCACGGGTGATACAGGCGCTACAGGTGCTACGGGTGATACAGGCGCCACGGGTGATACCGGTGCCACGGGCGATACCGGCGCTACCGGTGCCACGGGCGGCGTTGTACTGGGCGAAGGCTTCGCTGCATTCCTGCCGGCCATATCGGCCGCCACAGGTACGCAGTTAACCGGTTGGACCGTGACCTCCCCTTATTTTGCCGGCGCAAGTTTTGATCCGGCAACAGGCAATTATACCGTTCCCGATACCGGTGTTTATTTGATTACGGCCACAATCAATTACTCGACTACCGCCGCGGTAACTATATCTTTAAGCGCCGGAATTGATCCCGCTTTCGTTGTCCGGAGAACCTCGCCGGCTGTAACCGATCTTATAAGCGGGCTGTTTCCTTTACTGAATGTAAACGTTGCGCTTGTGCTGACGCTGCGGGCAATATTGGGAAACGGCACAGTCACTTTAAGCGGCGAAGTGGAATTGACGACGGGAGACGTTATCGGCCTTTTCTACGAAGCAAACGGGCTGACCATCCCTCTGGATCTGGGCGGTGCAGGCGCGCCGGGAATCGTCTGGTCGATCAATCGGTTGACCTGATCTTCAAAAAACCAATCAACAGGGTTTCAGAAAAGGGGACAGCGGAATTTCCGCTTTTCCCTTTTCGTTTTTCGATATTTTACCATTTATATCTTTAATCAAGCGGAAGGATTCCACATTTTCCGACTGTCTGTGGGCACATTGTATTAAATTCCAAAAATTGTTAGTGTAATTATATTATTTTTTTAACATTTTTTCAAGTTTTTTACAATTTTATATCGCATGCGATCGAATATTTAACCTGCCTATAAAAACAGGGCTGAACCAGCGGAAACCCTTTGTTATGCGGGTTTTGCCGATTCAGCCCGGATTTCAGAAGCGGGATTACTAGAGCATACGGCAGGCGACGTAGTGCTGGCTGCCGACATCGCGCAGCGCCGGCTCGCACTCGGTGCAGAGGGGATAAGCCCGGTCGCACCGGTTGGCAAAGCGGCAGATCGGCTTTGGGTTCACGGGCGACGTGATTTCACCCTTGAGCAGCGCCATGGGCTTGCGATTTTTTAAGCTGGGGACCGGGATCGCGGACAAGAGCGCCTGGGTATAGGGATGCAGCGGGTGGGCAAACAGCTCTTCTGCCGGCGCTTTTTCAATGAGCCGCCCAAGATACATCACTGCGATATCGTCGGAAAAATGGTTGACCACCGACAGGTTGTGCGTGATGAAAATATAGGTCAGGCCCAGGTTTTCCTGCAGTTCCTTCATCAGGTTTAAGATTTGCGCCTGAATCGAGACATCGAGGGCCGAAACCGGTTCGTCGCAGACGATAAATTTGGGATTGAGCGCCAGCGCCCGCGCGATTCCCACCCGCTGGCGGCGCCCTCCGTCCAGCTCATGGGGATAGGTGTTGACCAGCCGCTCGGCCAGCCCCACCGTCTCCATCAGCTCCCGGACGCGGGCTTCCCGCTTTTTGCGGTCTTTGATGATGCCGTTTAAGGCCAGCGGCTCCCCGATGGTCGCGCTGACGGTCTTCCGGGGGTTGAGCGACGAAAAGGGGTCCTGAAAAATAATCTGCATGTCGCAGCGCTTTTTCCGCATCTCCTCCTCGCCGATTTTGAGAATGTCCTGTCCTTCGAAGATGACCTGCCCCGACGTCGCGGGAAGCAGCCGGAGGATCACCCTGCCGGTGGTCGACTTGCCGCAGCCCGATTCCCCTACGATTCCGAGGGTTTTTCCGCGCCCGATGGAGAAGGATACGTCGTCGACGGCGTGCAGCAGCCCTTTCGGCGTTTTAAAATACTTTTTTAAGTTTTTGACTTCCAAAAGCGGAGTATTCGGCATTGTTCACCCCTCCTTGCGGCACAGCAGGCACCTGACATAGTGCGTTTCGCTCAGCCAGGTCTGTTCGGGCACCTCGGTCGTGCATTCCGGCAGCGCATGGTCGCAGCGCGGATGAAACGGACATCCCTTCGGGAGATTGGCCGGATCGGGCATCAGTCCCCGGATGGGCCTGAGCTTGCTCGTGCGGTTCTGGATGTTGGGCAGGGAGCGGAACAGCCCCTCGGTATAAGGATGCCGGGTAGCCTCGAAGATGTCCTCCAGCGTACCGTACTCGACCACCCTGCCGGCGTAAATCACCGCGACCTCGTCGCACACCTCGGCCACAATCCCGAGATCGTGGGTGATCATCAGCATCGACATATCGTATTTCGTTTTGAGCTCCTTCATCAGCATCAGTACCTGCGCCTGAATGGTCACGTCCAGCGCGGTGGTGGGCTCGTCGGCAATCAAAAGCTGCGG
Organism: Clostridiales bacterium UBA6114; assembly: GCA_002423435.1. Taxonomy (GTDB): domain Bacteria; phylum Bacillota; class Clostridia; order Oscillospirales; family Butyricicoccaceae; genus UBA6114. The sequence continues at coordinate 8,003 of DIWE01000015.1, read as the reverse complement.
GCGGCAGGCGAGCGCCATGGCGATGACCACGCGCTGTTTCATTCCTCCGGAAAACTGGTGCGGATATTCTTTGCCGCGGTTCCCCGGGATTCCCACAAGCTCGAGCATCTCATGCGCCTTTTGCTCCGCCTCCCCGCTGCCGATCCCCTGATGGGTGATAAACACCTCCGCGATCTGGTCCCCCACCGTCATAACGGGGTCCAGCGAGGTCATGGGGTCCTGAAATATCATCGAAACGGCCGAACCGCGCATTTTTTCCATCTCCGCCCTGGAGCAGGCGAATATATCCCTGCCGCCCAGCCTGATCGAACCCGACCTTGTCACGCCGGGCGGGCTTTGGATCAGGCGGAGGATCGACAGCGCCGCCGTTGTCTTCCCCGCTCCGGTTTCGCCGACCAGGCCGAGGGTTTTCCCCTTTTCGAGCAGAATGTCCATCCCGTTGACGGCTTTGACCAGACCGTCGTCGGTTCGGTATTCCACCGCAAGATTATGAATTTCCAACGTGTATTCTTTCATGAATATGACCATTCCTTTCCGCCGCGCTTGATGGCACAAAACGACCATGAAAAAGAAATGGTCATATTGTGCATGTGCTGCGGCTGCCCAAGCCGATACACAGATAAAATTTCAAGTTTGAATTTTTTCAAACTTGCCTCCCCCTATCGCTTGAGCTTGGGGTCCAGCGCGTCGCGCAGGCCGTCGCCAAGCAGATTGAGTGACAGAATGGTGATCATGATAATAAGTCCGGGGAAAAACACGATGTGCCACGCATCGCGGATGTAGGCCCGCCCGCTCGCGAGCATTGCGCCCCATTCGGGCGCCGGCGGTTCGATCCCAAGCCCGATGAAGCTCAGCGAGGCGGTGGACAATATGGCGGTGGCCACGCGCAGCGTCGCCTGTACGATGATGGGCGCAAGGCAGTTCGGCAGCACGTGGGATAAGATAATCGTGCCGTTCTTGGCTCCGATGGCCCGGGCCGCCTCGACAAATTCCTGGTCCTTGATGCTCAGGACCGATGCGCGCACAATGCGCGCGAAGGTCGGCATGCTGGAAAGCCCGATCGCCAGCATCAGGTTGAACATGCTGCCGCCCAGCACCGACACAATCATGATCGACAGCAGTAAAATGGGCACCGACAGAAAAATATCCATGACGCGCATGATGATATTGTCGATTCTTCCTCCGAAGTAGCCGGAGACCGAGCCGAGAAGTCCTCCCGTCGCCAGCGCGATGCTCACGGCCACCACGCCGACGATCAGCGAGATGCGCGAGCCGTGGACGATGCGCGCAAAAATATCCCGTCCGAACTCATCGGTTCCGAACCAGTGGCTGACGCTCGGCCCCTGAAGGCGCTCGCGGACATTCTGCTTTATGACGACATTGTCGTAGTCGGCGATGAGGTCGGCCGACAGTGCCAGCGCGACCAAGATGACGACGATGACAAGCCCGAGCATAGCCATCCGGTTTTTTTTAAGCCGCCGCCAGATCTCCGCGATCTGACCCCGGCGCTTGTATTGCGTATGTGGTGTTGTAACCATAATCCTACCTCGTTTTAACGATACTGTGATTTAATTCTTGGATCGATGTAGGCGTAGAGAATGTCGACCAGCAGATTGATCATGCTGAAGCAGACGGCGAAAACGATCAGGCATCCCAATACGACCGGCTCGTCCTTTTTTTTGATGCTCTCGATCATCAGCCGTCCGATGCCCGGCCATGAAAACACCGTTTCGGTCACAACGGCGCCGCCGAGCAGCGTGCCCACCTGCAGGCCGATAACGGTGACCACCGGAATCAGCGCGTTTCGCAGCGCGTGGCGGCGGATGACCTTCTTCTCGTTTACGCCCTTGGCGCGCACCGTGCGGATGTAATCCTGCCGGATGACCTCCAGCATGGACGAACGCGTGGTGCGGGTAAAGCTGGCCATCGAGCCGACCCCCAATGTGACGGAGGGAAGGATCAGGCTTTTAAAGCCCTCGCTTCCGCCCGAGGGGAGAAGTCCCAGATTCAGCGCAAAAACGATGATCAGCATCAGCCCGAGCCAGAAATTGGGGATCGAGACGCCCAGGAGAGCGGCGACCATGCTTAAGTTGTCCGCCAGGGAATACTGCTTGGTGGCCGACAAAATGCCGATGGGAATGGCGACCACGATGGCGATGATCATCGAGAAGAAGGCCAGCTTGGCCGTCGCGGGCAGGCGCGAGGCGATTTCTCCCGAGACCGATTTTCCGGAGGAGAACGACACCCCCAGATCCCCCTGCACCAGCTTGAACATATAATTTACATACTGGGTCAAAAGCGGCTGGTCGAGGCCGAGCTCCGCGCGGATCTGCCGGACCGTCTCCTCGTCGGCCTCGGAGCCCGCAACCATGCGCGCGGGGTCGCCCGGCGACAGCTTCATTGTAAAAAACACAAAAAACGACACCCCGATAATAACCGGGATCATCAGCAAAAAACGTCTGACGACATATTTATACATAGATATGACCATTCCTTTCCGCTGCACTTTCCGGCACAAAACGACCACAAAAAAGGAATGGCCATATTGTGCATGTGTTGCCGCTTCCCATAGGGCGTTAAACACGCACGCAAATCTTGAAGTTTGAATTCTTTCAAACCTTCACCTCTTTAAAGGAACGAGTTGAGCGGCTTTATTCCCCCGCGGCGGCGGGCACCGTTTCGGATGCCGCCGCCGCAAAAGAGCGAAGCCGGTTAATAATGGAGCTGATCGAACACGTCGTTGCCGAGCGGATGGGGGTCAAAGCCCTGGAGATCGGCGCGCAGGCCGAACAGTCCGGCGATGCTGTACAGCGGCACCCAGACGGCCTCCTCGGCCAGGATATCCTGAATTTCGCCGTAAATGTCGAGCCGGTTGCGCAGGTCGATCTCGAGCCGTCCGGCTTCGAGCAGCTCGTCCACTCTCGGGATATTCGTATAGCTGCGGTTTCCTGAGGATGCCGGGACGCTCGAATGGAACAGCATGTAGAGGCTGGTATCGGGATCGCCGGTGGTGTTGTTATAGCTCATGTTGAAAATCTCATATTCGCCGCGGTTGACCTTTTCCAGGAAGGTCGCCCATTCGAGATTCTCGATGGAAGCCTCGATGCCCACATCCTGCAGATAGGCCTGCATCAGCTGGGCGTTTCGATTCCTCATGTCGCCCGAGATGGAAATCACCGTTTCAAAGCCGTCGGGATAACCGGCCTGCGCCAGCAGCTCCTTGGCCTTTTCGGGATTGTACTCGTAGGTCTTGACATCGTTTCTGGCGCCGATGATCTTGGTGTTCATCACGGAGTTTGTGATCTTGCCGCGGCCCTCGGCCACGACGTCGAACATGGCCTGACGGTCGACGGCGTAGTTTATGGCCTGGCGGACCAGCTTGTTCGAGAGCGGGCCGACCTTCTGGTTCATCGAGATGTATTCGATTTTTGGGGAAAGCGTTTCGACCAGCTTGAGCTTGGGATCGCTCTCCACGCGGTTGGCGTCGACCGAATCGACCAGCAGCACCATGTCCACCTCGCCGGTTTCAAGCGCAATGGTCCTTGCCGAGCCCTCCGGGATGATGCGGAAGGTCAGGCTGTCGGGCAGGACCTCGTTGGCGAAATAGCCGTCATGCTTTTCAAGCACGATGCGGTCGCCCGAAACCCATTCGACAAACTTGAAGGGGCCCGTGCCGACCGGCTTCTGGCTGAAAGCGTCGCCCATTTCGGTGACGGCCTTCTCAGAGACGATGCTGTTGCCGGTGTGGCAGAGATTGGTCATCAGCGGCGCATAGGGGATCGAGGTGACGATGTTGACGGTGTAATCGTCAATGACCTTGACCTCCGAGATGTTGGCGGCAAACGCCTTGACCTTGGCGCTGTTCATCGCCCGCTCAATCGAGAATTTGACGTCGCTCGCCTTCATCTCCTCGCCATTGTGGAACAAAACGCCCTTTTTCAGCACAAACTGCACCTCGGTGTCGGAGAGATATTTATAGGACTCCGCGAGATCGGGCACAACGTTCATGTCGTTGTCGAGCTTCAGCAGCTGATTGTACATCTGGCGCATTACCACAAGGGAATTTCCGTCCCATCCGGCCTGCGGGTCGATTGTGGTGGCGTCGGCCTCCTTGGCGAGCACGAGGTCCTTTTTGCCTGCGGAGCTGCCGGGGGCGTCATTCGGCGTACTGCCGCCGGGGGCGGCCGACTGCTGCGGCGAAGTTCCGCCGCAGCCGGCGGTAATGCCGAGCAGCATCGCGATCGCGAGAAACAGAGCTAGCATTTTCTTTACTTTTCTCATAATGGCCTCCTAAAATGATTGATGATGATTTATCTCAATCCGCCACAGCCGGGCGGAATAGATCCCGGTCACCCGGGGTTTTCCTGGCGTGCCGCCAGGCAGCCGTCGGCAGCCAGCCCGGCCGCCGTCATGACCATCGCCTTGGCCGCGATCATGGCATAGCGGTCTCCCGGCTCCCCGCCCGCCGCGGCGCAAAACTCGTCGGTGTGGGTGCTCGCCTCCACCAGCTTGAGATGCCCGTGGATGGCCGGAAGCTTCTGGGACACATTCCCCATGTCGGTCGAGCCGATGCCGTGTGTGCGCATGCGCGGCATCACCGTTTCTCCGAGCGCCTCGAAGCTTTGCGCCATATAACGCTCAAGGGTTTTGTCGTTTGCGACCGGGTCGTAAGCCAGGCCGAGCGAGTACTCGACGCGCACGCCCATTGCCTGGGCCGCACACTGCGCGCAGTTGATCACGATCCGTATAAGTTCCCCGTGATAGTCCTTTTGATCGGAGCGCACATTAAAATGTACCTCCGCGTACTCGGGAATCACGTTGGTGGCTTCCCCGCCCCTGACAATGATCCCGTGCACCCGCGAATAGTCCCTAAACTGACATCGCCATGCGTTTACTAAGTTGATTGTCTGCACGGCCGCCTCCAGCGCGTTCGCCCCCAGCCAGGGGGATGCGGCGCAATGGGCGGGGCGGCCGTAGTAGCGCAGGAAAACGCGCTGGCCGGCGAGCGACCAGTCCTCCACCATGGTGCGGTCGGCCGGGTGGATCATCATGGCGTAGTCAATGCCGTCAAACATCCCCGCCTCCAGCATTTTGATTTTCCCGCCTCCCCCCTCCTCGGCGGGCGTCCCAAGGAAGACGGCATTGGCGGGCAAGCCGAATTTAAGCGCCAGCCTGTCAAACGCCACGGCAGCCGCCACGCCGCTCGCGGCGATCAAATTGTGTCCGCAGGCGTGTCCGTTTGGAAGCGCGTCGTATTCCGAAATAAAGGCAATGCTTGGACCCCTGTTTTGCGTCCGCTGCGCACGGATGGCCGTTTGCAGCTCCCCCTTTCCGCGAACGGCGGAAAATCCGTTCCGAGCTACAAAATCCTCCAGCAGCTGCGCCGCGTGAAACTCCTTGAAGGCCGGCTCGGGGTCGGCGTGGATCGCGTGGCTGATGCGCAGGATGTCCGATTCCATCGAATCGACCATCCCGGCGGCCGTTTCAAGCAGCCGCTCCCGCTCTGTCATAAGCACTCCTCCTCATGTTTTTTGACAACACACCCTAATATATAGCAAAATTCGTGCCACATATCCCCGGGCAATCCAAAGCGATTATTCTGCAAAAATGATTTCCGGGGCGGAGCATTTTCCCGTCATTGCGGCGATATTTCCATAAAATCCACCGCGCATCGGCGCCGCTCCGACAAACAGGACAATGTTTTTTCCTGTTTTTCCTGTATCTGATGCTTGATTTCAGGTGGCTCCCGGCTCGCACGTGAGAAAAAAGGTCAAAATCGGATTCAAAAGGCTTCCCGCTGCGACCGGAATGCCGTGCTTTCCTGTTTTTTTCCTGTTTGCGGACATCTTCATGCCGTGCTATACTGAAATTATTGGATACGGCAGATTAATTTCAGCGCGCCAAAGGGGGATCTTCATGCGTAAACAACGGATCGTGGTGCTCAGCCGGCAGACGACCGAGGGAGAAAGCATCGCAAACCAGCTCCGCCGCCTGTTCGGCGACATTTTCGACGTGGAAAGCCAGTCGATGGAGGCGCCGATTCACTCCTTCATCTTTGCCGATCTCGTGCTTTCCACCTCCTATCAGCTGACCAATGAAATGGTGGAAAACCTTTCCCCGAATACAAGCCTTTACGTACTGCGCCGCACGCTGATGCGCGCCGGCTTTGAAAAGGTGATGCGCATCCCCCACGGTCAGCGCGTCTTAATCTGCGGAGCGGAGGATGAGGCGCGCATCACCGCCTCGACGCTGTGCGAGCTCGGCGCGCGGCACGTCCAGTTTCTGATCGGAGAAAACGTCGACCGCCGCTCCATCGAATACGCCATCGCCACCGACCGCAGCATCCCGGTGCCCGATGCCATCGCCCATGTGCTCTACATCGGTGACCGGGTGCTCGATCCGTACGCGCTGTTCGATATCCTGGCCAAAACCGGCCAGCTCAACAAAAGGAACCTGGAAACCATCGTCAGCCATATGAGCGATATTATGCCGCGCAGCGACGGCTTCCTCGCGATGATCGGCAATCTGGAAGAGGACCAGCGCTACGCAAACCAGCTGATGAACGTTGTGCAGGAGGGCATCATCGTCTTCAATTCCATGGGGATTGCCATCCGGCTCAACAGATGCGCCGAGACGCTCTTGGGCCGACCCGCCGCCGATTACATCGGCAGCAGCGTAGACGCCATCTTTCCGCTTTCAGAGCAGCGGCGCATCGTGTCGGAGCAGGAGATTTCGGATGAAGTGTTCAATATAAACGGCAAACGATGTATCGTCAACAAATTTCAGATTCAGGAAAGCGCCGACGCCATGAGCGGTGTCGTGGTGTTCCGGGAGAGCACCGAGATCCAGCGGCTGGAGATGAAAATCCGTCAAAACGCCGTCAAATCCGGTCATGTGGCCAAGTACGGCTTTGACAACATCATCGGGGTCAGCCGCCCGATCCGCGGCTGCATAAAACTCGCGCAGCGCCTCGCGCGCAGCAATTCCGGCCTGCTGATCCTCGGCCAGAGCGGAACGGGAAAGGAGCTGTTCGCGCAGGCCATCCACAACGCCTCCCCCCGAAAATCCAAGCCCTTCGTGGCCTTTAACTGTGCCGCCGTTTCGGACACGCTCATTGAAAGCGAGCTGTTCGGCTACGAGGAGGGCGCTTTCACCGGCGCGCGCAAGGGCGGCCGCGCCGGGCTGTTCGAAACCGCCCATACCGGCACGCTGTTTCTGGATGAAATCGGCGACATCTCGCGCAACATGCAGGCAAGCCTTTTGCGCGTGCTCCAGGAAAAGCAGATCATCCGCGTGGGCGGTACCAACATTATTCCGGTGGACGTCCGGGTCATCGCCGCGACAAACCGCAATCTGCTGGAGCTGGTCAACGAGGGGACCTTCCGGGCCGATCTCTATTACCGCTTAAACGTGATGGAGGTCATACTCCCCTCGCTCAAGGAACGGCGGGACGATATTCCCTATCTGGTGGAATACCTGCTCAACAAGCGCGGCGTCAAACGGGACGTGCCCCGGGAGGTGATGGATATCCTGAAAAGCTACAGCTGGCCCGGAAATGTGCGGGAGCTCGAAAACTGCGTGGAATATATGCTCAATATCTCTGACAGCCATTTTACACCGGAAAGCCTGCCCCGGCAATTGGTGGCGGCCGCGACGGCGAAAGCCCCTTTTGCAAACGTTTCCGACGATTGGCAGGACGAGATTGTGATAGCCATTCTGCGCGAGCTTCGCGAACGGAAGGAAGCGTCAATGGGCGGCATGGGGCGGGTGGCGCTGACCCGCGTTCTGTGCGGGCGGGGTATCGGCTGCAATGAAGGCACGATCAAATCCCGCCTCCGGCTGCTGGGAGAGCACGGCATGGTCAGCGTCTCGCTGGGCCGGAGCGGCACGCGGATTTCGCCGGCCGGAGAACGGCTTTTGATGCTGCGCGGAGAATAGTCTCATAAAAACAGGAAAACAGGACTGAATTTTCAGTCCTGTTTTCTCAGCCTGTCAAAAAACCA
>DIWE01000021.1 GCA_002423435.1 Clostridiales bacterium UBA6114 | reverse complement strand
CTACCACGGCATGTCCCCGATCGTCTCAAAGCTCTACCACGACGGCTATATCGACGAGGTCCGCGCGATCGGACAAAAGAGCGTCTTTGAAGCGGCACAGATTTTCTCAAGGGCAGAGACCATCCTCCCTGCCCCGGAATCGTCCCACGCCATAAAGGTCGCCATCGACGAGGCCGTCAAATGCAGGGAAACCGGCGAGGAGAAGACCATCCTGTTCAACCTCACCGGCACCGGCTATTTTGATATGGCGGCATATATGCAGTACACCGACGGGACGATGGAGGACTATATCCCGACGGACGAGGAGCTCCAGACCGGCTTTGAGTCGTTAAAGGAAATTCCGCTAAACCAGGGGATTTAAAGCTTAGAGTCAAATCAAGCATAAGCGGGGGAACCGAAAAACGTTCCCCCGCTCTTTTACTCATCCAATAATTTTTTAAGCTCCTCGGCGGAGGTGACCGGCGGCGCGCAGGAAAATCCTCTGCACACATAGGCCGTCGGCAGCCCGTCTACCATCCCGTACATGTCCGCGTCCTCTGTGTTTCCGAGATCGACCTCTTCCGTCAGCACTTTAACGGTTGTAAAGGGCCGATACTTTTCACGCAAAACCGCGGCCATCGCCTTAAGCTCGGGCCGGTCCTTTGCCCTCAGCACCACATCGGTCCCCCCGTTTTTCAGATAAAGGATGTTCATCGCGTGAAACGCAAGTTTTTATATGGTTTGCTTACATCTGCGGAACCAGTACTTCCGGCGGGATCGGGCAGACATAGGGTTTGCCTTTGGTCGCTTCGTTAAACTCATCCCATGCGGCCTGAATCATTTCCGGAGCTTCCATCAGCTTCGTCGCCCACAGCGCCATACATTTTGCGGCATAAATGGCACCCTTGAATCCGAGGGAATGGCCGGCCGCAGCCGTCACCTGCCAACTGTGCATTGAAACGCCGAGGGGCTCACAGGCAGTACCAAAGGAAATGCCGGGGACAATGTGCGTTACATCTGCGACGTCAGTCGAACCGAAACCGTCTTCCCGCATAATGGGAAGCACACCCGTGTGCATTTGGGCATCGGCGTCAAGGGAGTATTTTCGGACGATTTCCAAACGTTCACCCGGCACGGTTTCGTTAATCGCCCTGGCAAATTCATTTTCCTCCTCCGCCCAAGGCTCTTGAGGGACTTCCTCCATACACTGATGAATCAGGTCGCAAAGTACCCCGTTGTTCAGTCTGGAGTAACAGCCGCCGAGAAACTCGATGTTCATTTTGGTTTCGGTCATCATGGCTGCGCCTTCGGCGATTTTGACAAGTCGCCTGTATACCGCCTCCACGTCCTCACGCTGTCTAGAACGCACATAATACCATACGGAAGCCTTGTCTGGCACGATATTTGGTGCAACACCCCCTTCGCAAATGATATAATGAATCCGCACATCGGCTGGGACATGCTCGCGCAGATAATTCGCGCCCACATTGGCCAGTTCGACTGCATCCAGCGCGCTCCTGCCGTTGTGCGGTTCTCTCCCCGCGTGTGCGCTGATGCCCGTAAAATGAAATTTAACCGAATTTAGCGCAAGGCCGGTGCCTTTCGTAACGCGGTTTAAGACGTTTGGATGAAAGGAAATGGCGCAGTCCAGTCCCTCAAACGCGCCCCCTCGGGCCATAAAGACTTTACCTGTAAGCACCTCTTCCGCAGGGCATCCGTAATATACAATGGTTCCCCGAAGCTTCCTCTTTTCCATCTCCGCTTTTATCCCCAAAGCGGCGCCAAGCGTTGCACTCGCCATCAAGTTATGTCCGCAGCCATGACCGCTGCCGTAGCCTGGCTCGGCGGATTCCTTATAGGGTACGGCTTTTTGGCTTAAGCCGGGTAGCGCGTCATACTCGCCGAGCAGCCCGATCACCGGCTTTCCGCCCCCCCAACTCGCCTTAATTGCGGTCGGCACTCCACCCGCGCCCGTCTCCACGCGAAAACCAGCGGTTTTCAACGTCTCCACAAGCAATTTGCAAGCTTTGTATTCCCTGAATGCTAATTCCGGCTGAGACCAGATCTTCCGGCAAATCTCCCAAAGCAAACCGCGCTCCTGGTCAATGGTGCTTATCGCAGCCTCACCGTTCATCTCCCCAACTCCTTTAAAATATAATTCGAATGTCGGCTGAACAAATGAAGCTGCAATAAGCCCAAGCAAACGGTTTCAATTTGCAAATTACCGACCCTCGAAACAAAGAACCAACTATTAGCTTTAATGCGTACCTCGTTTACCCTGCGTTTCTCATAAACAATTAATCTCACGGACGAAGTGGCAGGCAACAACATGTGAATGAAGCACTTCTTCAATTTCCGGATCCTCTTTCAGGCATTTGTCCTTTGCGTAAGGACAGCGCGGTGCAAAGCGGCATCCGGGCCTGGGATCGATCGGAGACGAAAGCTCCCCTTTTAAAAGCACACGTTCCTTCCGGGCATTGATCACAGGAATCGGAATGGCCGACAGCAAAGCTTTCGTATACGGGTGCAGGGTATGTTCAAACAGTTCATCCGACCCGCATTTTTCCACCATTTTGCCCAGATACATTACCAGAATATCGTTGGAAATATGTTTTACCACGGAAAGATCATGCGTGATAAAAATATACGTCAGATTTTTATCTCTCTGCAAATCCTGCATCAAGTTCAGTATTTGAGCCTGAATGGATACGTCGAGCGCCGATACCGGCTCATCGCAAACGATGAATTTAGGGTTGAGCGCCAGCGCCCGGGCAATCCCGATCCTTTGCCTGCGCCCCCCGTCCAGTTCGTGCGGATAGGAATAAGCCAGCCTTTCCGCCAAGCCCGCCGTTTCCATCAGTTCACTCACACGCTGATCCAGTTCGTCCTCGTTTTTGCAGATTTTATGAATACGAAGAGGTTCCGCAATGGCGTCGCTGACACACATCCTTGGGTCCAACGAAGAAAACGGGTCCTGGAAAATAATCTGCATTTCCTTGCGAAGCTCAATATATTCCGCCCCTTCATTTATTCCAGTGATGTTGCGACCCTCAAAATAGACCTCGCCTCCTGTAACCTCCAGCAGGTTTAAGATCGTCCTTCCGAGCGTCGATTTTCCGCATCCGGATTCGCCGACTACGCCAAGCGTCTTTCCGTGTTCCAAGGTAAAGTTAATTCCGTCCACAGCATGCAGCATGCCCCTCGGCGTTTTAAAATATTTTTTTAAGTCTTTGACTTCCAGCATGTTATGCATTGCTCTCTCCGCCTTTCTCAGTGTAAAGCAAACATTTGACATAATGTCCCGGTGTTATTTCAAGCACCGCGGGAGATTTACAGCTGCATAACTCCATTACAAACGGACAGCGCGGATGGAATGGGCATCCGGAGGGCAAACTCGCAGGATCTGGCATCAGTCCATATATGGGGCTTAGACGCTCCACTTTCTTGTCAAGGCTCGGAATGGAACCGAACAGTCCCTTAGTATATGGATGTTTTGTGTTATTATAGATATCTTCAAGCGTACCCCATTCCACAATCTCGCCCGCATACATAATCGCCACTTTGTCGCAAATTTCCGCGACCACACCCAGATCATGCGTAATCAGGATCATGGATGTGTTGAAGTTCACTTTTAAATCATTCATCATCGTAAGCACCTGCGCTTGAATTGTCACGTCAAGCGCCGTTGTCGGCTCGTCCGCAATCAGAAGGGTTGGGTTGCAGGCAAGCGCAATCGCTATTACCACCCTTTGCTTCATGCCGCCGGAAAACTGATGCGGATATTCATCGATGCGATCTTCCGAAATCCCGACGATTTCCAGCATTTCCGCCGCTCTGTGGTGAGCGTCTGCCTTCGACATGCCTTTGTTGTGAAGCTTCACGACCTCGGCAATCTGATCCCCCACCGTCATAATCGGATTAAGCGCGGTCATCGGATCCTGAAAGATCATAGTGATCTGATTCCCGCGAATTTTGCGCATTTCCGATTCGCTTTTATCAAACAAATCCTGATCTTCAAACAGAATGCTGCCACCGACAATTTTACCCGGCGGATCCGGCACAAGCCTTATGATTCCGAGCGCCATAGTCGTTTTTCCCGCGCCCGTCTCGCCCACAAGGCCCAACGTCTCCCCCTTTTCCAGGGATAGGTTTACGCCGTTGACCGCATATACCGAACCACCTTCGGTGTCATAGTGTATATGTAAATCCTTTATCTCAAGCAAACTCATTTTGCCACCCGCCTTTACTGTTTGAGTCTCGGGTCCAGTGCGTCGCGCAAACCGTCGCCCATAAGGTTCAGTGCAGTTACGGTTATCATAATCGCCACACCCGGAAAAGTGACAAAATGCCAATAGTCTCTTATATATGCGCGTCCCGCAGACAGCATACCGCCCCATTCCGGCGTGGGAGGTTGCACGCCCAGCCCGATAAAACTTAAGCTTGCCGAGGTCAGGATCGCACCCCCAACGCCGAGAGACGCCTGAACGATTAACGGTGCCAGAGAGTTTGGTATGATGTGCTTTAAGATTATATGCGCGTTCTTCGCGCCAAGCGCATGCGCCGCTTCCACGAATTCCTGTCCTCTGACCGTCATGGCGGATGCCCTGACGATGCGCGCGTACTGCGGAACTGACGTTATACCGATCGCCAACATTGCATTAAAAAGCCCGGGGCCGAGCACCGCAGATACCGATATTGCAAACAGCAGGCTCGGCATCGCCTGCATAATGTCCAGGAACCGCATTATTGCCATGTCCACCTTTCCGCTGTAAAACGCCGCAATCGTCCCCAGTGCTCCGCCGATAAGACCGCCGATCCCCACCGAAATAAGGCCCACCGACAAAGAAATTCTTGCGCCATAGATCACTCTGCTTAAAATATCGCGGCCGAAGTTGTCTGTTCCGAACCAATGCTCAACCGTGGGCCCCGACAGCATATTGCTCAAATCCTGCTGATCATAGGAGTACGGCGCCACAACACTGGCAAAGATCGCAATAAATGTAAGGAATGCAAGGGTAACCATCCCAAAAATAGCCGCTTTATTTTTTTTGAACCTATGCCATATTTCCTTCTTGTTGCGGTTTTTTTTCTGCTTTGCTGCTTTTGAATGCCTCATGTCATCTGTTGTTCTATTATCTGTCGTATTTATTTTGATAGCCATCATACCACCGCCTGTGACGCTTGATTTTTAGCTGCGAGCTTTTTTCTTTTACCGCTATACTGAGACTTGATGCGCGGATCAATAAACGCATACAAAATATCCACAAGTAAATTGATAATACTGAATGTCAGCGAAATCAGCAGAACACCGCCCTGTATAACCGGGTAGTCTCTCGATTTAACAGCGTCAATCATAAGCTTGCCGAGTCCCGGCACGGAAAAAACGGACTCGACTACAATAGAGCCTCCCAGCGCTACTCCAAACCGAAGCCCAATAACGGTTATTACGGGTATCAAAGCGTTTTTCAACGCATGCCCCCAAATTACCTTTTGCTCCGACGCGCCTTTTGCGCGCGCCGTCCTGATATAGTCTTGCCGGATCGTCTCCAGCATGCTCGACCTGGTGAACCGCAGCACGCTCGATGCCATATGGATCCCGATTGTAAACGCCGGCAAAACCCAGTATACCGGCCCATAAAAACCAGTCGCCGGAAGCCATTTTAAATTTACCGAGAAAATCAATATTAAAAGCATCGCCTGCCAAAAGTTCGGCATAGACACCCCAATCAGCGCTATAAGTCTGGATACCGTATCAACCAACTGATTCTGATGAGTTGCCGCCACAATGCCCAAAGGGATTGCCACAGCAATTCCTATCAGGATACTCAATATGGCAAGCAATATCGTCGTCGGATACCGCGTAATAAGCTGTTCCGTGACCGAACGCCCATTTATGTAGGATGTTCCCAAATCGCCTTCAAAAACAGTTTTTTTCAGATAATTGCCCAACTGAACCAAATATGGATCGTTTAGGCCCATCTCCTCGCGTAGCGCTTCAACTTCCGAAGCCGGTACGTTATCTCCCAGTATTGTGACCGCCGGGTCTCCTGGTGTCAGGTACAGCATAGTAAATATCAGTATGGTCACACCCAGCATGACGGGAATCATCAAAAACAGCCGGCGCAAAATATATCTCCCCAATACCTTCACTCCTTCTTCTTTTCATAAAAGCCAGAAACACCTACCGCAATTTTAATTCAGATGCAATCATGGCGGCGCAAGCAACCTGCGCCGCCAAACGCACCTTCACAGGCTACAGGCTTTGCATCTGACATACGACCCCGACTCTGTTATACATCTGCCATAAACTTATGCTATTCTTGGTAAACTTTGACGTTATTGTAAAACGGTGCATATATGGGATTGCCCACCCTGAAATCAAAGCCTTCCACATATTTCGCATTGGCAAAGGTGTCCTTCGGAAATACAATTGGGATGCAGTAATATGTATTCCAGCAATATTCCTGAAGCTCCTTATAGATTGCCGCACGCTTTTGCGTGTCAAACTCGCCGAGGCCTCTTTCCATCAGTTCGTCGATATGGGGGTCGTCTGCCTGCATAACTCCGCCATAAGTACTGTTCCAAACGGTCATGGCATGATCCGGGTCGCCCGTTACAGCCGTGTAGTTTGTCCGGCCGAAACGGGTTTCTCCCTTTGCATTCATAGCGCTCATAGTTGCCGTATCGTAAAGCTTGATTGAAACGTCGATTCCTGCTTCCTTCCACTGTGCTTGCGCGATTTCCAGAATATTCTGAATGCTTGACCCCTCCGGTACAGTGACTTCCGTTTTAAATCCGCTCGAATAACCCGCTTCGGCAAGAAGTTCTTTGGCTTTTTTCATATCACGGACCGTTGGTCCCAGTGCCACATGTCCAAAAATCTGATCGGTGAACAGCCCGTCGGCCACTGTTCCGAGGTCGCCGTAAACAGCCTTGACAATCGCCGAGGTATCAATGGCGTAAGCAAACGCCTTGCGAAGACGAATGTCCTTAAACTCGTCGCACCTCATGTTAAACTGCAGCATCAGGGTTGTAAAGCCGCTCTCCGCATAGGTCATAAGATCCGGATTTTCCTTGAGACGGTCATAATCCTGAGGCGCGACCACAAACATCGCGTCAATGCCGCCGGCCTCCAGTTCCATTGCCCTTACGCTGTCGTCGGTGATAAACCGGTAAATCAGATTCTTAAAAGCGGGTTTCTCCCCCCAATAGTCTTCATTCCTTTCCAATACAATGCGATCGCCCTCGATCCACTTGGCAAACTTAAATGGGCCGGTGCCAATGGGGGCGAGGCCAAATTTGTCATTTCCCATTTCCTCAACGGCCTTCTTGGAAACAACGCCGCCGCGCGAACTGGAAAGATAGTTGAGAGCCGCGGCAAACGGGTACATGAACTTGACCTGCACGGTAAAATCGTCGATCGCCTTGGTATTTTCAGCGTCAAAAGCTTTAAACAATGTTTTATTGTTCGGAAGCTCGCAGCTCCTCTGAATGGAAAACACGACATCCTCCGCAGTCATTTTCTCTCCGTTATGGAAAACAACATCGTCACGAAGGTGGAAAATCAACGTTGTATCGTCTTTTTGCTCCCAGGATTTTGCAAGGCATGGCTTGTACTCACCGCTTTCGTCGGCCGGATAAACCAGCGGGTCGTACAGAGCCCTGCATACTTTATGCGCGGTGTTTAGTTTAACGTTGCCGCAGTCAAGTTGGTCAACCGTTTCATTGACGGCAATGGTTAACGTATCCTTAAGTGCTCTTTGGGGTTCGGCCGCACCTGTGGCGGCAGTACCGTTTGCTGTATCATTTGTTGTCGTGCCTTTGCCTCCTCCGCAACCCGCCAAAAGTATCAGTAGGCTGAGACTCATAGCAATAATTTTCTTGCGTCTTTTCATTTGATTTCCTCCTTTATATATTACACTCATTTGCGTTAGGCAGCTTTCACCATTGATTAATAAAATCAGAACCACGTGTCCAGCGGGTATTTTGCATAAGCCCTATCAGGGTTAGTACTGGTGGCGGCTTAACCCGCATTGAAAAGGCTTGGCACACATTACATCGGTATGAGCGATGATGTGCTCAGTATATTAACGGCTTTTTTCAGGTTGCAGGCCAAAAAATGCAATAGAAATTCCGTCACACATTTTCTGTTCCCGGGTCAGAAATTGTGCGAATTCGCTTTTTTATAGTTTTGAATGGATACTCCACAAGCTCCGTTGTTTTCTCTACGGCGGCATATTTATTTTTGTATTTTGCTCGACCTCGCCGGCATAACGAAAGTCGGATTTCCGACTAAACCTCACAAGGGCTTGCCACCGGCTATTCACAGATACCAAGCCCTCTCGCGGCTGCTTAACGAAAATTTTTACCTAACTTTTTAGGGGCACTTCAGAGCTGGTGATTTTCTGCTCGCAATAAAAAAAGACGCATTAATGCCATTAATGCGTCTCTGTATATTTTACCTGAAAGATTCTCCGTCGCCGGATTGCTTCTTCGGTGCGAGCCATGCTTTCCAGAGTTTCGTCCTATCCCGGTACTTTTGCCTGAGAGTTTATTACGCTTCCCCTTCGGCCCTGCAGTAAAGCAGCCTCTCCCGGAATCCTCATCCGCAATATAAAATTTTCCAAATCACAGATTTTCAATAATTCAAAGCTATCTCACCAATTAAATAGGTAAAATTTAAATATATTAGCATAAGGAACACGTTTCAACTTAGTACATATTGCTTAATTTAGTATATACTTCCAATGCAACATTGTCAACAGCATCGCCTATAGATATTAACAATAGAAATATAGGCGTTAGCAATAGTATTGATAAATTTTCCCCATTAGCAGTCGTTTTATCTCTGTCACAGCAATTTCTTCAGATCTTCCATCGAGGTGACCGGCGGCGCGCAGGAAAATCCCCTGCACACATAGGCCGTCGGCAGCCCGTTTACCATCCCGTACAGGTCCGCGTCCGCCGCGTTTTCCGGATCCGCCCCTTCCGTCAGCACTTTAACGGTTGTAAAGGGCAGATACTTTTCATGCAAAACCGCGGCCATCGGCCCAAGGTCGGACCTGCTCTTTGCCCTCAGCACCACATCGGTCCCCCCGTTTTTCAGATAAAGGATGTTCATCGCGTGAAACGCATAGGCTGTAGGTATCGAAGCGATCTCCTCCATAAAGGACTCGATGGTTTTTGTCGCCGCCTGTTCGAGCCCTTCGTCGTGGGTAAGCCGTGAGAGGCGGATCAGATTGCAGCAATGAACCGCGTTTGCCGACGGGGTCGCGCCGTCGTAAGAGAGCTTCAAGCGGACCAGCATCTTCTCGGCGTCCTGATCGTTCTGGTAAAACCCGCCGTTTTTTTCATCAAAGAATCCCTCCATAAAAACTTCGTTGAGCGACTGCGCGCGGCGAAGATACTCCGCGTCGTAAGTCGACTGGTAAAGCTCGATCAGTCCCCAGATCAGATAGGCGTAGTCCTCGTCACGGCCGAGGAAGCGGGCATCCCCGTCGCGATAGCGCGCCAGAAGCTTTCCGTTTTCGTCGGTCATGGTTTCCAGGAAAAATCCGGCCGTCTGCCGGGCGGCCGCCAGATAGCCTTCGTCACCGAGCACCCTTCCCGCAATCGCGAGCGCCGCGATCACAAGCCCATTCCAGGAGGTCAGGATTTTGTCGTCCAGGTGGGGATGGATTCGTTTTTCACGGTACAGATTCAAAGACGCGCGGCACCTGTCGGCGAAATCCCGCCTGTCGTCCGGCACGCCGGAATGGATCAGGTTCGGGATGCTTTTGCCCTCGAAGTTCCCTTTTTCCGTGATGTCGAAGTAACGGCAAAACTCGTCCGCGTCCTTCCCCAGCGCCTGCCGGACCTCATCCGGTGTAAAGACATAGAACTTTCCTTCGACTCCCTCCGAATCGGCGTCCTCCGCCGAATAGAAGCCGCCGTTTTCCGAGCGCATTTTGTCCATGAGATATGCGATGATTTCCCGCGCGGTCCGGGCGTATTGTTCCTCTTTGGTCAGGCTGTAAAATTCCGTATACGCCATTGTAAGAAGTGCATTGTCGTAGAGCATTTTTTCAAAGTGGGGGACAAGCCATTCCCCGTCGGTGGAGTACCTCGAGAACCCGAACCCGATATGGTCGAATATTCCGCCCCGGCGCATGGAATCCAGGGTCTTGCGGCACATCTTCACAGCTTCGGCGTCCCCCGTCGACGCGTGGTATCTCATCAGAAACAGAAGGTTGTGGGGTGTCGGGAATTTCGGCGCGTAGGAGAAGCCGCCGTGCCCCCGGTCAAAGCTGCGCTTCAGCGCATCGAAAACCAGGTCGGGAATTCTTTGATCGACGGGCGCCGTGCCGCTCTCCCTCGGCTTCATTGCGGATATGATCTGCTCGGCATGGCCCACAAGTCTTCCGCGGTCCCCGGACCAGAGGTCTTCGATATGAGAAAGAAGCGTCAGAAAGCCCGTCATGCCCATGCGGTCCTCTTTCGGAAAATAGGTCCCCGCGAAAAACGGTCTTTTGCCGCTGTCCATGAAAATGCTCAAAGGCCAGCCGCCCGACCCGGTCAGCATCTGGCAGACATTCATATAAATGCTGTCGACGTCCGGCCGCTCTTCGCGGTCGACCTTGATCGAAACGAACGCGCGGTTTAATATATCCGCGACCTCCTCATCCTCAAAGGACTCCCGCTCCATGACGTGGCACCAGTGACAGGTCGAATACCCGATGGAGAGAAATATCGGCTTATCCTCGGCTTTTGCTTTTGCAAAGGCTTCGTCACACCATGGCCACCAATTAACCGGATTATAAGCGTGCTGTAAAAGATAAGGCGACTTTTCATTCACCAATCTGTTGGGTATCTTTTTCTCTGATAACATGCGGCGCCACCTCCTTTATTTAAAATCGATTTTTTATCTGAATAGTATCTCTCTCTCTTAAATAATAATACTGTTAATGATGGTTCTATACAGATCATTTCGCTTGTATTATCGGCAACGGTAGCAATGGCTTTCCAAAAGCAGTCAAATTTTTTGCCGTTCTTCGTGGTTATTTTGTCCGTGGAACGAAGTTGCCTTTTTAGCTCATATATTGGCGGGAGTTGCGCCGGAGCTTGGGTGGACTATCTGACGATGGAGCTTTACACAATATTTTCGGCACTGCCAAGCTATCTTTTGGGTAAACAAGGAGTCTTAATTTACGTATACAATTAGCCGTAAATCCTGCCTAATGAAAGAGTCATAACCATGCGGTTTTCACCCTGACCATATTCATCGGTCCTCACCATTTTAGATAGAAAGCCTAATTTGCTTTCATAAACACGGATGGCAGCAACATTTGCCGGATCCACTGTTAGTTCAACCTCTTCAATATTCTCGCCGGCCAACGCTTTTAAGCTTTTTTTAATAAATTCTGTTCCCAGCCCCTGCCCACGCATCTCTTTAGCTATAGACACTCCAACCATATATGCTTTACGTGGATTATCCCAGTCGAGCATATACTGAACCAAGCCAACAACCTCTTGATTCTTTTTGACGGCATATACCCGGCCGTGCCGAATGAATGGTACAAGATGCCATTCATTTAATCCGCCAACGCCAAACGCCTCTTTTTCCAGTTGTACCAAACGTTGCAGAAGTGCTGGATCAACCGTTTGTATCCGTTCAAATTCAATCATTTGCCCCTCCGTGTTTAAATCGTTTTGTCACATAGCGTGAATCACAGGCCGAGAGCAAGCTCGGATAGGTTAAGCCAAAAATAATTTCACCGCCAACCTTTATTTCTTGTTCAGAGTCTGTAATATCAACAATGGTATGATCGCTGCTGGCTCCTAGTATTCTCAATGTTTCATCGAGCGGGAAAATCCCTTCCACATAAACATCCTGTTTTCCTAATTCTACAATTGCTCGTTTTCTGATCCCAATATCCTCAAATTCCGGGATATTACCAAAGGCATCCTTGCCAATCTCGCCTATCGGTACAGACGGCTTACTCTTAACCTCAATCACCTCAGCCCTGAGTTGAAACGCATCCTGACGCAGCCAAGGTATATTCCGGTCATTCGTCGTATCTGTCCCGAGTAAAATTCCCTCACCAATCCTCACCTGATTGATACCGGCAGGAACGGTATTATTTTCCACCAACAAGAGCGTAGATGTCCCTCCGCCGGAAATAATCTTCAACTTTTGTCCCAAGTAACGCTCAACAGCGCAGCTCAATTCAACCAAAAGCCCTAAATTATCGATGCTCGGAAGTATACCGCCAAAGCATCCCATATTCGTCCCCAGCCCGGCCAGAGCCACACCGCGCAAATCTTTAATTTGAGCCACCGTCCCCAGCACATTTTCCTGCAAAACCCCTTCGCGTAGATCGCCTACATCCACCATCAATATGATTTGATGTTTTTTCCCTATTTTATCAGCAGCATCAGCCAATGCTTTAATAACCATTATTTCTGAATTCATGCTGGTATCGGCATATTGAACCACATTAAAAGCATTACTTAGTCGGGGAATTCTCAGCAGGGTAATAGGTTTATCAATATTTCTCTTTCTGAGTTCGATGATATTTTTCATTCTGGCGTCTGCCAGTTCTTCAATTCCACCACTCAACATAGCAGAAACAATCTGATGAATCGCACTAAATCCTTTGGTAACCCCAACAGCATTGATACCTTTTTCCAGGCACTTGCTGACTACCTGTGATGTATTAAAGGTAATGATGTCCAAATCAATTTCCAATACCGGACTCTCATGCATATAATGTCATTCCTTTCGCTATGCTTATGCTTCCCTTGTAGCAAATAATATTATGAACAATTCTCAGAATTTCATTTTTTCCTCTTTGCATATTTGCCTTTTTCTACGATGGTATCCCGGCAGCATCAAAATTAAAAATCTGCGGCCTGCCCGAAGCGGCAGCCTCGGACCTGCACTGATATTTCTTGAGATTGCCCTCAAAGATGATCCTCCGTCCAGATTCATCAGATCCTGTGGACGGACCCTGCCCCTCGGCATTGTTAAATCGCAGACGCCGCTTTGATGCAACACGTGATAAGCAAACTCCGAGCAGAAAAAGCGGGCGCTGGCCTGGTGGGTTTTCCCGAACAGATTTCGGGCCAAGCCAAAATAGTTGTACCCATATATATGGCTGTTTAGAAGAAACTTTTCGATTTGTCCCGCAATATTTTGGTATTGCGCGGGCGATACCGGTATTTTGATGACGGCGCCCGGCAGGGCTTAATATAGCTTCTCTTTTCATATACATATCTGAAAAAACCTCCTGCCTTTTTTCCTCGCCCCAGTAGGAAGTGATGTACCCATCCTCTTCAAGCCGCTTATAGCTTGAATACAGCGTGGTTTCTTTATATACGATTGCCGTATATTTCCCGTTATCTTAATACTGCAAAATACACGGGGGTGTCGCAAAATGCATATTCGTGCATTTTGCGACACCCCTCCGTGCTACGCACGCCGCTGCGGCGGATGTTTGGACGCAAAAGAGGGCCTCGCCGGCCCCCTTTCACACTATCCCCCGCGCCCTACGGGCCCTGACCACAGCAAATTTTTATATTTATGCATTTTGCGCCCCCCCTGCGTTATCGTTTAATTCAGTTTTCTGACCGCCGGAATCAGTGAACAAATGATTGAAATGCCGATAATTAAAATACCCGACATAAAAAACCAATGATTTACTCCGATCCTATCGGCAAAGAATCCGGAAATGATTAAGCCGACAGGCATTGCCAGAGATATCATGCTTCCCGTCAGAGAAAACACCCGCCCCAGATATTCCGGTTTTATTTTTTCCTGAAAAAGCGCCGTCTGGACACCGCTGTAAAACGGGACCGAAAGCCCCATGAGGGCACAGCATGCAACAAAAAAACGATATCCATCCGACGGGAGCAGCCCTGAAACAGTCAAGCTGATTCCCATCAGGAAAATAGATGCCGTTATTAATGTGATTCGCCTCTTAAAGCCGCCAAAAAGCCCTAACAACAAGCCTCCTGCCAGCATACCGGAGGCATAGGCGATTTCCGTAATCGAGACATGCATCGGCGTTCCGGCAAAGTAACCCATACTGATCAGCGGATAAAGCGCATTGATCGGCATATAAACGAACATGTATAGCGTGCCTATCAACATTAACGCAAATAATCCCCGGTTGTCTTTTAAGGCAAAAAAACCTTCTCTCATCTCTTCCAGGAAGCTTCTCTTTACGCTTTGCCGCTCAACATTCAGTCTCGGGATGCGCACAAAGGCCACCGCGACACATGCGATTACCGCACCCGCCACATCAAGGGCTATAATCGCGTTCAGTTCCCAAGCGGAATACAGAAACGCGGCGGCGGCCGGGCTCAAAATATAGCTGACCGACTGCAAAGACTGGCTGTATCCGGCACATTTGGTCAACTGTTCCTCCGGCACCAAAAGAGGCGTCGCCGCACTCAGGGCGGGAGAATGAAAGGCCGTGCCGACGCTGCGGATAAACAGGACCGTCATCACCGCCCAGACCGGCAGCTCCGTATACAAAGCAACAAGGGCCAATACCGCACCGGATGCGGCAATCATTAAATCCGCGCCGATCATAATCATTTTTCTGCTGTAGCGATCGACCAATACGCCGATCGCAGGCCCAAAGACGGCATATGGCAGAAATCCGACTAAAGAAGCCATCGACAGCACCATTGACGATTGCGTTTTTTCCGTAAGGTAAAATATTATCGCCATTTGCAAAACAGCGCTGGTAATCAGCGAAACAGCCTGCCCTATCCATATCGTAAAAAAAACCGGTTTCCATTTTGGAGTTTGTTTTGACATTTTTCTTCTCCCTTTGCATTTTTATTGTTGGTTTGATTCCGGTTTCAGGCAATAAAAATGCAGACTAAACCCCGCAATGCGAGCTTTAGTCTGCATACCAACGCTAAAAAGACATCGGAAAAACGCGCAGCATCCGATAGCTGTACCTCACCCGTATCCATGTCTCAGTTCGTAAAAGAAGCATAACAAAAAAGCCCACAATCGTGGATTATTTCTACTTTTTTATTGCCTGCTTATCTTAAACGAACAGAACACATAGATATATGTCCTCCAATTCATTGAATTGTAATTATTTTATCATGAACAAGATACCGGTGTCAATTTTCAATTCCTGCCGCATTTCGCGCGCTGCCGGAGGCTTTTATTCCAGAATTTCAACAACATCCATGTTCGTCACATTCGCCGCATTTCCTTCCTCCACATCCACATGCATTGTCGGATCGTCTATTTCGGTGTAAACAATTGCAACCTTCTCAAATATAAGAGACCGTTCCCCGCCGATTTTTACATTGACGACCTGCCGATCCTTCAGATTATACTCTTTTGCTTTATCCGGCGAAATATGAATATGCCGCATCGCGATCATTACGCCGTGCTCCAGCGGAAGTTCTCCCGCGGGACCCAAAAGTTTGATCGGAGCGATGTCCTTTGATCCGGAAAGCCGTATGGGGGCGTCGACTCCGAGCTTAAAGCAATCCGCCCGCAGCACCTCGGCCTGTGTATAGGAGCGCAGCGGCCCAAGCACTCTCACATTTTCTATTTTCCCCTTGGGCCCGATTAACGTCACCGCCTCGTTGGCGGCAAAAATAGGAAATCCCATATTTCTTTTTACCGTCAGCTCATACCCTTCCCCAAACAATTTATCGCAGGATTCCCGATTCAAATGCACATGCCTGTTGGAAATCATGATGTATGCTGTTTTTTTCATGTTATGTCTTCCTTTCACAAGGCGTTTTCCGTATCATAGTCCCCCGCTTTTTCTTCATTCCGGAGGATTCGAAGCGTCCCCTTAACGAGGGCCTCCATTTCAAACGTCCCGGCGACTACCTCCACCGGCGCGATAAACCGGACGCGCCGCCTGAGCCCTTCGGTCAGCCTTTCCGAATTTGCCATGGCGCCCGTGAGCACAATCCGGTCGACCTCCCCGCACATCGTCGCGGCCATGGACCCAATGTCCTTCGCGATCTGGTAAACCATGGCGCCAAAATAGAATTCCGCCTTTTTATCGCCCCGCTCAATGCGCGTTTCAACCTCCTGCAGGTTGTTGGTTCCCAGATACGCAACCAGTCCCCCGTTGCCCATCTGGCGCTTAATCATGGCGTTTAAATCGCGTTCTCCCGAATAACAGGCTTTGGTAAATGCGATCATCGGCAGGGCCCCCGCCCTTTCCGGGGAAAAGGCGTTGATCGTCGTGTCGATGATTTTGCCCTTCCGGTGGGCGCACACGGTAATTCCGCCGCCAAGATGGCAGACAACAAAATTGAAATCCTCGTACTTTCCGTTAAGCATGCCGGCAACCTTGCGCGCGGCGGCCTTTTCATTGAGCGGATGCCCCGCTCCCCTGAGCGTTGGAAATTCCGGCAGCCCGGAAACCTTCGCATACTCACAGAAATCGTCCGAGCTGGGCGAATCGTAGATATATCCCGGGATACTCCCCGTACACATGAGATCATACGCGATCATGACGCCGAGATTGGAGGCGTGCGGCCACGGCGCCGCCCTGCATTCCTCGGCCATCAGCTTCGTGATCAAATATCCGCCGCCCCTTAAGACCCGGCCGCCGCCGCCTCTTGCCGCGATCACGTCAATCCTTGAGAGGTCGACGCCGATTTCCTTAAGATAATCCTCCACCGCCTGTTTGCGCATATCGTACTGGTCGTTAATCGACTGGAATTTCGCGATTTCCTCGGTGGAATGTGAAAGCGTTTTCCGGCAGATTTCCTTTTCGTTTTCGTAATACGCTACTTTAGTGGAGGTGGAACCGGGGTTTAGCACAAAAATCCGGTATATTTTTTCCATATTTATGACCATTCCTTTCCGCTGCGCTTGATGCCGTGAAAACCGCTTCTATTATGAATGTGACCTTTGACGGCGCACCGAATCTCCGCCCGCATCGATCGCTTTCAGGTTCAGCTCCAGCAGCTGCGGCTTATTTGCCAGGGAATGCCTGACGATACTCTTGATCTTTTCGACATCAAGCTTGCCGGAAAGCGCGATATATGCGCCGAGCATGACCATATTGGAAACCTTGGGATTGCCCACTTCATTCGCGACCGCGCCCGTGTCGATTTCAACACAATCGATATCGGAAGCCGGTCGGGAAGTGACAAGGGACGAGTTGATAATCATCAATCCGCCCGGTCGCAGGGAAGCGGCAAAACGCTCAAAGGACAGCTCGTTCATGATGATAAGGCAGTCATATCTCCCGCGAAGCGGGCATTCGATAGGCTCCTCGCCCGTAATCAGCGTGCAGTTGGCCGTACCGCCGCGCTGTTCGGCTCCGTACGCGGGAAAATAGGTCGCGTAAAGCCCCATATCCACAGCCGCATAGCCGAGGATTTTTCCGATAAGCATAACGCCTTGCCCGCCAAACCCGGCGATCAGCAATGATTTTTCCATATTAACCTCCATTCGCTCCGCGCACAAATCAGATCTTAAAAACCTCCCAAGCGAATGGAGGTTATGGCATGTGCCGCGGTTGCCGCTTAAGGCGAGCGGCACGCCTTTTAATTGTTAGCGTGATTTTTCACGCTAACCTCCATTCGCTCCGCGCACAAATCAGATCTTAAAAACCTCTGTTAGCGTGATTTTTCACGCTATTCCACCACCTTGAATACTCCGAGCGGGAATTCTTTCATGTTATAGTCCTTCATATGCTGGACGGTTTGAACGGGAGACATTTTCCAGTTCGTCGGGCAGTTCGTCAAAAATTCGACAAAGGAATAACCGCCCGCAAGGTTTACCTCGAACGCTTTCTCAAGACCTTTGCGCGCCTTTATCACATTTGCCGCGTCACAAAGAGCAAAACGGGCGACATATCGGGGGGCGTCCAGGCTTGCGATCATCTCGGCCATTTTCAGAGGCTGGCCATGTCTTTCCGCCGTACGCCCGTGCTGCGATGTTGTCGATCTTTGTCCAAGCATGGTCGTGGGGGCCATCTGGCCGCCGGTCATGCCGTATGTGGTGTTGTTTGCAAAAATAACGGTGATGTTTTCACCGCGCGCCGCGGCGTAAATCGTCTCTGCAATGCCGATGCCCGCGAGATCTCCGTCTCCCTGATATGTAACAACGAACGTATCTTTGCTGCAGCGTTTGATGCCTGTTGCAACCGCCGCGGCACGGCCGTGCGCGGCGGAGGCATAATTTGCCGTTGCTTCGTACAGTCCCAGTCCGCCGCAGCCGACGGGGTTTACGATAACGATTTTATCGAGAAGCTCGAATTTTTCGATTGTGTGCATGAGGATGTTCATTGCAACGCCATGCATGCATCCGGGGCAGTAGCTGTGCGTCTTATTGGTACAGCCCTTCGGAAGTCCGTAAACCTGATTCATTTCCTCACCTTCCTTACAGCATCCTCTTAATAGCGTCGTACGCCTCTTCCGGTTTCATGATGACCCCGCCGCTGCGCCCCCAATGCTCGACGGGGACAGAGCGGTCACAGTATGCTTTGACGTCTTCAATCAGCTGTCCGGGCTGGCTCATTTCCAGACATACGATTTTCCCGACGCGTTTGGGATCAAGCGCGCCAAA
Organism: Clostridiales bacterium UBA6114; assembly: GCA_002423435.1. Taxonomy (GTDB): domain Bacteria; phylum Bacillota; class Clostridia; order Oscillospirales; family Butyricicoccaceae; genus UBA6114. The sequence goes on along the minus strand of DIWE01000021.1, from coordinate 68,244 downwards.
CGCTTTCTCCGGGAACGGGAAGAGAGTCTTTGGCCTGAGAAGCCCCGCTTTGACGCCGTCCGCGCGAAGCTGTTTTACAACGGCCTTTGCGATTCTCGCGCTGATTCCGTATGCGGCGATGACGAGCTGCGCGTCGTCAAGCATGTATTCCTCATGCCGGGCTTCCGTCTCCCTCCAGAGCTCGTACATGCCGGCGCGCCTGATATTATGGTCTTCAACGATGCTGATCGGCACATAGCAGGAGGTAATCATTCTCATTGAGCCGTCCGCGTTGCGCTTTGTGATTACCCAGTCGCTCTTATCGGGGAGGGAATCAAGCTCGCGCATGGGGGGCAAGGTTACATTCTCCATCATGTTGCCGATTACGCCGTCCGAAAGAATATATGCGATACAACGGTATTTGTCCGCGATGTCAAAAGCTTCATAAACCATATCGGCCGCTTCCTGAACCGACGAAGGCGCCAGGACAAAGCAGCGCGCGCATCCGTTTGCGGGGGCTTTGGTTGCGGATAGATAATCCTGCTGCGCGGGAAGAATGCTTCCAAGCCCGGGACCGCCGCGCGCCATATTGATAACAACGGCGGGAAGGTCTGCTCCTGTGAGATATCCGATCCCTTCCGTTTTAAGCGCGATTCCGCAACCCGAGGAAGATGTCATTGCCCTGGTCCCGGTCATGGATGCGCCGTAAACCATATTGATTGAGGCAACCTCGCTTTCACCCTGAATAAAATGTCCGCCGACTTCAAATAATCGCTCGGACAGGTATTCGGGGATCTCGTTTTGCGGTGTAATCGGATATCCGGCGAAGAAACGGCAGCCGGCTCTTACGGCAGCCTCGGCAATGGCCTCATTGCCCTTCATAAACGTCGCGTCCATTGCTAATCCTCCATATCTCTTTTAACGGTACACGGAAATCGCCATATCGGGACAGATCACCGCGCACATTGCACAGCCTGTGCACTGTGCCTCATCCGTCTGTTCGGCAACGGTATATCCGCTTTGGTTGGTGGTCTTTCCCAAATGAACGATCTTTTTAGGACAGTTGGCAGCACACAGGCCACAGCCTTTGCAACGTCCCGCTTCAACTTCAATCTTTGCCATAGCGTCCTCCATGCCAATATTTATTTACACCGATTGCCCGAGCTGACGGGAAATCGGCTGTATGCGCGACAGCCGCCGTTTGATTTAAGCCGCGAACCGAAGCCCCTTGTGAAAGCTGCGGCATGTTATTTGAACCGCAAAAACAGGTTTTCACCATAGGTCTCTTTGATAAAGAGCGAGGAAATAAATCCGGCGATATTGCAGACCGCGAGCAGCGTGAACGCCTTCGCGTACAGTTCCCCACCGGACAGCGCAGCGCTGTTAAGGTCGATGATTCTGCCCACCGCAACAGGACCGACCGCGCTGCCGAGAAACCCGATCAGTCCGACAAGGCATGTCGATAAACCGGAATATCCGGGATCGTTTGACTCCTTTACGACTGTATATGGCAGCGTATATGCGGTAAGGGAAAATCCGCTGATGAAATAAAGGGCACCTATCGCAGAAAGCGGAGGTTTGCCGCTGCAAATAAACACGATATATACCCAAACAGCAGCGGAAATACCGGAAAACAGCACAATAATGCTTTTCCGGCGCTTGAGCAGGTCGGAAATTAAGCCGATGACCGCCGCGCCTATGGCGACTCCGAGCGTGAGCAGGAGAGTGTAACGCGACGCCTCCATCATGCCGATGCCGTATGTATCACGGATATAAACGGACCCGAAGGAGCCCGTGAGGGCCGTTACCGATACGCACAGCGTTGCGGCCACAATAAAAGGGGGCCAGTTGTAAAGGTTTGCCGCGACGGCAAAAAGGTTTTTGAATATGGAATTCTTTTTGTCCGCCTCTTTGCCGCCGGCGTTCGGTGCCGGCTTTGCCGCAACGGGCTCGAGGGGCGAAAGCCCCATATCTTCGGGGGAATTGCGGACAAAGGCATATACCAAAACCGCCATGACGACCGATACTCCCGCAAAAACGGTAAACGTGCCGCGCCAGGAGAAGGTTTCGACCAGTATGCGAAGCGGCGTCTGGGCAAGCAGGCTTCCCATATTTCCTATGAGGAAGGTGATACCCGTCAATGTTGCAAATTCACGCGCGCGGAACCATCCCGCCTGAACCTTGAGAACGGAAAGATAGGAAACCGAGATGCCAAGCCCGATAACAAGCCGGCTCATATTCGCCGCAGCCCCAGTCCATGCGGCAGCGAACATCATAGAACCGAGCGCCGTGACAAGGCATCCTGCGGTAACGGTTTTGCGGGGGCCTATGGTATCCACCAGGATTCCGGTAGGCACCTGCATAATCATATAGGCATAGAAAACCATACTGCCCATATTGCCGAATGCCGCGGCCGACAGGTGAAACGCCTCGACCAGCTCATCCTTCATTACACCTGTTGCCAGACGGTGGAAGTTGGCCAGAAAGTAACACAAAGTCAGCAGGCCGTAAACCACCCAGCGATAGGCCAGGGTCTTTTTTTGCGATGCTTTTATATGCATATTGGCCATAAAGACGCTCCTAACCCGAGATAATTGATAATGCATGCAACAGGTATGCATTATTGGTTAAATTTTTAATTGGACCAAAAATAAGAGTGGTGGCTTTTCCTTCCGCATCAGAAATTCATATACGGGATTATTTTTTGAGATTCCCTATATTTACGCAATGCGCGGGGTCCTTGCCCCCTGCAATCCGGACGACCATATCCGCAACCGTTTCTTCCAGCTCGCGGATCGCTTCCACTCCCCTGTATCCGACATGAGGCGTACAGGCAATCTGAGGCAGTGCCGCGAGCCCGGGATTGGACTTTGTAACAGGCTCGGACTCGAAAACGTCAAGACCCGCGGCCGCGACCTTTCCGGATTTGACCGCTTCAATCAGATCGGCTTCACAGACGAGCGGGCCTCTCGCCGTATTTACAATGATCACGCCGTCTTTCATCTTTGCCAATGCGTCTTTATTGATGATATGCTTTGTCGCCGGAAGCAGCGGGACATGCAGAGAAATCACATCGGCATCCCCGAACAGTTCGTTAAGCTCACAGCGTTTTGCGCTGTTGCGGACGAATACTTCTTCGGGAAGAAAGGGATCGTATGCCGCGACCCTGCAGCCGCATCCGAGCATGATTTTCGCGACATGGCGGGCGATATTGCCGAATCCGACAAATCCCACGGTAAGCTCGGACAGCCTGCGCGGGCTGTCGAATACCTCCGTCCTTCCCTGTTTGACCGCATTGTCATACCGGGAAAGCTTCGTGACTGCATTCATGATATGCGCCGACGCAAGCACGGCAACCTCCTGGACGCAGTGTGCGGGGCTGTTGCAAACCATGATGCCGCGCCGGGTTGCCGCTTCGACGTCGATATTGTTTACGCCAATGCCGCTGCGGACCAAAGCTCTGCATTTTTCAAGCCTGTTTATAATGTTTGCGGTAATGGGCTGGAGCATATCGAGAACCACTTCGCAGTCCTTTGCCGCTTCAATGATCTCTTCCTCCGTGTCGGCATACGCTCTTAAGAGCTCGACGCCGTTAGCCTTAAAAAGCTCCTCATATGTCTTGAAGCTGAGCATTTCGCTTTCGCAAAGCTTCCTTGTAAAAAGAACTATTGCTTTTATAACCGTCACTCCTCCCAAAAATGGTTATGCCGTCCGTCCGTTTATCCCAAAAGTAACAGGCTGATCTGTGGGACATATGCAAACAGGAAACAGAGGCCGATCAGGCCGACGAGGAAAGGCAGCGCCTTCTTTACAATCGCTTCCATCGGCTCGTCGGCAATAATAGAGGCGATAAAAACATTCATGCAGACAGGCGGTGTTATGAAACCGACCGCGAGTGAAACGACCATAATGATGCCCAGGTGAATATTGTTGATGCCCATCGGCCCGAGCACCGCATAAAGTATGGGGGCAAAAACAACGATGCTGGAGGTTGTGTCAAGGATCATGCCAAGGAACAGCAGAAAAACGATAACGATTGCCAAAATGACATAGATATTGTTTGTTATGCCGAGCAGCACGCTGGAAAGCGTGCCTGTGAGACCCATGATGATAAGGGTGCTTCCAAGTGCGGCAGCCGGCGCGAAGGTCAGCATAAAACCGCCGACAAAAGAATTGTTTTTATCAAAGATTTTCCAGATATCTTTCAGCTTAAGCTCCCTGTAGACAAAAAGGCCGATTATCAGACCGTATACGATAGAGACAACAGCGGCTTCCGTGGGAGTGAAGACGCCGGAATAGATGCCGCCGAGGATGATGACGGGCATCAGGAGCGCCCATTTGGCCTCCCAGACGGATTCCCGCAATTCTTTCATCGTCGCTCTTTTCTCGGCATTTTTATAACCGTTCTTCTTAACCATGAAAGAATGGATAAAAATCAGAACGACAGCGATGATACATCCGGGAACAATGCCCGCGAGGAACAGGTCGCTGATGGAAGAGTTTGTTGAAAGCGCAAAAATGACGAACGGAATGCTGGGAGGGATGATCACGCCCAGAGAGCCGGAAACAGCTGTAAGCGCGGCACTGTAGCTTTTTTCATAATTTGCTTTGACCATGTAGGGAACCATGATTGAACCGATAGCTGCCGTGGTTGCGGGAGCAGAACCGGAAATGGCTCCGAAGAACAGGCAGGAGATGACGGTAACCGTTCCGAGTCCGCCTGTTGTATGTCCTGTGAGCGTTTTCGCGACATTGACTATTCTCTTGGAGAGGCCGCCCGTCTCCATGATGGACCCCGCGAGCATAAAGCAGGGGACAGCGATCAGAGGCAGAGATTCAAGGCCGGAATACATTGCCTGCGAAATAAATTTGAGCGACAGATCTCCATAAAGGGCGGCGACGGAGAGCATTCCCAGCGAAAGCGATATACCTACCGGAACACCTATGACCAGAAATACTGCGGCAATAGCCAATAATACCAATATTTCCATAGATATGACCATTCCTTTCCGCTGTGCTTTAAGCATAAGAGGCACAAAACGACCACAAAAAGAAGAAGTCTGAATTCCTTCAAACTTAACCTCCCTTCCTGTTAATCGATAATGTCGGGAAGTTCCCTGGGAGGGTCTTTACCGTCTCCGGAAGAATCCCCCGCTTCCTTAATCTGACGCGCTTTGATCATGCAGTCCTCAATCAGCCTGACTGCGACAAGGAAAAGGCAAAAAGGAATAACCGCATATATTGTCCATTTGGGAATTCCAAGCATGGCCGTCTTCATTCCGCGCTTCATTAAGTTTTCGGTGATCTGAACCAGTCCGTATATCAGGATCCCATTTGCAATCACAAATACAATATTGGAAACGATTCCTACAATCAGCTGTTTCTTTTTATTCAGCATGCCGGTGACCACTTCCAGCCGGATATGCTGATTTCTGCGCGTGGCTCCGATTGCGCCAAGGTAAATGCAAATGATAAACAAGATTGTCGCAAGCTCTTCCGCAAACGCGATCGGTTTATTGAATACGAATCTTGTAACAACCTGCACAAACAAAATCGCAACCATAACCATTGACAAAAGCGCGCCCAGAATAAATTCGATATTGGCAAAGAAATACTTTATTTTTTTTGTCATAGCCGCACTCCTTATTTCAGAAACTGAAGGCCGTTAAAAACCGACTCCCGCCAGCTCAATGACTTTATCGAAATACTCCGCTCCGATGACCTCGCGCATCTGGGGCCATGCTTTTTGGGCAGCCGCCTGAAACTCTTTGCGCTCTTCGTCTGTAAGATATGTAATCTCGATTTTCTTTTCAAGGTTCTTGTAAACCTCGTCGAGCGAAGCTTTAAGCTCATCCATAACATAATCGGAGGCATGTTCCCCCGCCGCAATGAAAACTTCCTGCATTTCGGGATCGAGCTCTTCAAAGAAATCGTTGTTCATTACAAGACTGCCGCCGGTTATGATATGGTCTGTGGTGCTCATATATTTCTGGACATCGTAAAACTGCATGTTATAGATTGTGTCGGCAGGGTTCTCCTGGCCGTCAACCGTGCCCTGCTGGAGGGCGGTAAACAGCTCGGCAAACGCGATGTTTGTCGCCGTTGCGCCCATGGCTTCGATGCCGAGCATATGCAGCTTGTTGGGCTGGACGCGGAATTTCAGGCCTTTCATGTCGGCGACAGATTTGATGGGCCTTACGCTGTTTGTCATTTCCCGGGAACCGAGAACGCTGTAAAATATAACGCGAAGGCCGGTGTCGTCGAGACATTTCTGTTTCATATATTCGCCCGCTTCGCCACTAAGAAGCGCGTGCATGTCGTCCAGAGTCGTTACAAGATAAGGGACGTCAAGGGGGGTGAACGCGTTTGTGAATTCGGCATAGGAGGTCAGCGGCCAGTCGCTCATTTCGATGGTTCTGTTCTGGAGACCACCGAGAATCGCGTCGGCGGAAGAACCCATTGTCGCGTTGAGAAGATACTTGATCTCAATCCTGTCGCCAAGTTCCGTCTTAAGGTATTTCATGAATTCACGGAACCCTTTCATATAAGCCTGCGTATCGAGGTCGGCCGTGGTGCTTGTGTAGCGAAGAACAATTTTGTCGGGATTTTTGGACGGCGCTGTGATGAAAGCATTGATTTGCTCAGCCGTCGCTCCTTCACCCAGCGTTTCCGATGACGATGCGGCGATTGCTGCCGTCGGGCCGGAGGATGCTGTGGTGCTCTTAACCGTACTGTTGACACAGCCGATGAGCAGAACAGAAATGATCGAGCAGGAGACTAAAATTGCAGCGATTTTCTTTTTCATAACTTCCTCCTAATTTATATTTATTGATTCTTTACCGTGTCATGGTTGGGAAGTCAATTTTTATTTTTGAAAGCTTTGCCATGCGTGTTGCATACATGTTGTATGTCAGGATTAAGTACACTTTATCATATTGCCATTTTACTGTCAACAATTTTAATTGATAATTTTTCCATCCCAAAAAGCATCAAACCGACAAAAAGTCCCGCTCATTGGCGGGCTTTTTTGTCATATATGATGAAATTTATCAATATCTTTTTTATTTTGCTTTTCAATTTGCGAAATAAGGCGCACCTTGTCAACCGGGGCTTTTATATGGATTCAGCGCGGAGAGGTGCTTTTCGCCGACAGGAATCATCTGGGATATCCCGACCATTTAAGCAGGTACTCAAAAGTGCAATTGCGGCAGTTTTCAATGTGCTCGCGCATAATATGCGCCGCAGCTTCGAAATCACCCTCTATCAGGTTACTCAGCAGGGAAACATGCTCCTCGCGGGCACTGCTGAAACGGGTCCGGTTATTTGTGTAAAACTGTATTCTCGTATTGTTCTCCCAAATTTTATGCATCGTATCGATAATGTACCTGTTGTCACAGTTATCGACAAGATATAAATGAAGCTCGGTATCTATCCTGGAGAGGACCACGCCCTTATCATCATCGACCTCTTCTGTGCACAATCGGAGGATTTCCTTCAGCTTTTCTTTGGAGAGCACAGGGCCCGCGGTCAGGACCACAAAAGGTTCAAGCAGCGATCTTGCCTGATAGATCTGGCTGATATCCGCCATGGTTACTTCCTGGACAAAAATACCCTTTTTAGGCATGATCCGAATCAGTCCGTCGTGCTCGATCCGGTTCAGCGCCTCTCGTATGGGTGTGCGGCTGATGTTTAATTCATCGCTGAGAAACTGTTCCTTCAGTAAGCTGCCAGGAGCATATTCGCAGCTGATAATCCTGCGTTTGATTTCGGTATATGCATATTTTTTCAAATCGCTGACCGGCAGCATAGATACTCTCCTCGTACAATCATTATCGACAAAGTATGATAGATCAAATGGCCTGTAGCATTTATTAATTGAATAATTATATATCAAAAGCCTCATTGTTGTCAAAGTTTTGCATTTTATCGAAAAATATCAAAGATAATTATCATTTAATCCCGCTGGAAAACGAAAAGGATACGATATCGTATCCTTTTCGTTTTCCGTATAGGACGTTTTATAATCCGCTTCTTTCCGCGCTCTGCCCCGCGAGCCGGTCAAACTGGGACTTAAGCGCGGGGACCATGTCGTTGTAGATTCCGTACATTTCGTCATAGATTCCCTTGTTTTCGGGATTCGGCAGGGTTTCGGTCTCCACCTTGATGTTTGAGCAGGCATCGTTTAGGTCCTTCCAGAGGCCGATGCCGACGCCGCCGACCAGACAGGCGCCATATGCGCCGCCCTCCTTTGCGCCGCTTACCGTGTACGCGGGGAGCTGGAACAGATCGCTTAGGATGTGCATCCACAGATCTGAGCGGCTCCCGCCGCCGGATACGATGATCTTCTCCATATTCATAGGCTTTAGCCTCAATATGGATTCGCCGATCTGCTTTATCCCGTAGCTCACGCCCTCCATTACCGAGCGGGTGATATCCCCCTTATTATGGGTCTGGTTTAAACCGATAAAGGCGCCGCGCAGGTTCGGGTCCGCATAGGGGCAGCGTTCGCCGGAGAGGTAGGGCAAGTAAATCAGGCGGTTTGAGCCGGGGGGCGAAGCGCCGGCGGCACCGTCAAGGAGCTCGTAAGGATCGATGTTTTTTTGCTTTGCCTCTTCCCTTTCGCTCTGGCAAAGGGTGTTTCGGTACCACTGGTAGCTCCCGCCCGCGGCCAGCATCACGCCCATGACGTGGTACAGCTCTTTGCCGTTATTGCAGAAAAACTGCAGGGTGCCGCTCCGGTTATGCAGGTACTGGCTCATTCCCATCGCGACAATGCCGCCCGTGCCCAGCGTGATGCCCAAAACGCCCTCCCGGATCAGGCCCATGCCCGTGGTCTGAATAACGCTGTCCCCGCCGCCGCCGACCACGGGGGTTCCCTTTGGAATGCCGGTCACCTCCGCCGCGGCGGCGCTCACCGCACCGGTGACCTCGTCGGACTCCATGACCCTTGGGAACAGCTCCGCCGTCAGGCCGAGCTTTTTTAATAGCTCGAAGGACCACGTGCGGTTTTTCACATCAAAGAAGCCCACGCCCGACGCGTCGGAGGCGTCGGTCGCATATTCGCCGGTGAGCCGGTAACGAATATAGTCTTTCGGAAGGAGCGCCTTGTCCATGGCCTCAAAGTTTTCCGGCTCCACCTCGCGCAGCCACAGGATCTTTCCGCCCTGATAGCCGGTGAGCAGGTTGTTGTTGGTATATTCGAGCAGATTGTCGAGCCCGCCCAGGCTTTTCACAGCGTCGCTGCACTGCTTTGCGCACCGCTGGTCGTTCCAGAGAAAGGCGCGGCGGATCACCCTTTTGCTTTTGTCCAGCGCCACAAGACCGTGCATCTGCCCGGACAGGCTCAAGACCTTTATCGCTTCGGGGTTTACGCCGCTTGAGCGTATCGCTTTGCGCATGCTTAAGCATACGCCCCTCCACCAGTCCTCGGGGTCCTGCTCGTTCCAGCCGGGTTTTGGAGAGTACAGCGGATATTCATCCGTTGCGGAAGACACTACCGCGCCGTCCTCATTAATCAAAATTGACTTGCATCCGCTGGTGCCGATATCCGCGGCGGCGATATACTGCTTCATAATAACCTCCATTCGCTCCGCGCACAAATCAATGCTAAAAACCTCATAAGCGAATGGAGGTTATTGGCATGTGCCGCGGTTGCCGCTTTCCGGCGAGCGGCACGCCTTTGATCTATGGTTTGTGTGATTTTTCACACGAATCTCCCTTATTCGCAAGTACTATAACGTGCGCAGGCGCACATGCTTTATATGCAGGTACTCGCGCAGGCCCTCCGGACCGTGCTCATGGCCAAAGCCCGATTCCTTCCAGCCGCCGTAGGGCGCATTGATCACTCCGGCGTCGACGTTGTTGATCGCCACATTTCCCGCCTCTATCTCCAGCGCGCAGGTATTGGCCGTGCTCAGGTTCTGGGTGTACACAATGGACGCAAGGCCGTAAATGCAGTCGTTGGCGAGGCGGATCGCTTCCTTAAGGTTTTCAAAGGGCATTACGCCCACCGCGGGGCCAAAGGTTTCCGCCGTCATGATTTTCATGGTGTGATTTACATCGGCGAGGATGGTGGGCTTATACCAGAAGCCGTCCTCAAAGCCCGGGACAACGGGGGCCTCTCCCCCGGTAATGAGCTTTGCGCCCTTGTCCAGAGCGTCCTTTATATGCTCGGTGACAACCCGTACGCCTTTTTCGTTGCACATGGGGCCTAAGTTTACGTTTTCGTCGAGGCCGTCGCCGATGGTCAGCTTTTCGGTCTCGGTCTTGAAACGCTTCAGAAATTCATCATAAATTTCCTTTTCCACATAAATGCGGTTTATCGCAATGCAGATCTGTCCCATGTTGCGAAACGAACGGCGCACCGCGCCGGCCACGGCGGCATCCAGATCGCAGTCCTTGAACACCAGCATCGGAAGGCTGCCGCCGAGCTCCATGGAGCTCTTGCGCAGGGACTTTACACAGGAGGAAAACACCGTTTTGCCGACGTCCGTGGAGCCGGTAAACGCCACCTTGCGGATTTTCGGATTGTCAAGCAGCCAGCTCCCCATCTCGCGCCCGGCTCCCGTCAGGGCGTTGAGCACGCCGTCCGGCACGCCGGCTTTGACGACACAGTCGATGAACAAAAGCGGGCTCAGCGGCGTTTCGGAGGGCAGCTTGCAGACAAGGGTGCAGCCGGAAACCAGGGCCGCGCCCACCTTCCACGCCAAAAGCTCTATGGGGTAATTCCAGGGCGAGATCGCCGCGCACGGGCCGATCGGCTGGTAAATCACCATGCTCGTCGTGTTTTCGTCTTCGTTCGAAATAATCCTGCCATAGACGCGCTCGCCCTCTTCGGCGTAATAGCGCAGGATATCGGCGCCCTTCTGGACCTCTCCGATGGCCTCGGCGGCGGGCTTGCCCTGTTCCCGGCTCATCACGCGCCCTATTTCCTCTTTGTTTTCGGCCACGATCGCGCTCGCCTTTCGCAGTAGCGCGCTGCGCCTGAATACATTGAGCTTCGACCAGCTCCGGAAGGCTTTGTCGGCCGCGTCCACCGCGTCGTCGACGTCCTTTTTTGTGGCCCGCGGCACCCGGGCAAACACTTTTGCGGTGCGCGGGTCCACGACGCCGAAGGTCTGGCCGTCGGATGAGTCCTTCCACTGCCCGTTTATAAAAAGCTTGGTAATCACGCTTTCTCCCCTCCCGCAGGAGCTTCATCCCCGTCGACCAGGCAGGTGTTCCACACAAACGACAGCGGCAGGATTCCTTTCTGAATGGTGGTGTGATACTCTCCCGGCGGCACATACAGGCAGTCGCCCGCCTTAACGGGGAATTCGTCCTCCCCCACGATCATGACGCCCTCTCCGGATGTAAAGAAGTAAATCTCCTCCATATCCTCGTGGGTATGGCCCGTGGTGCTGCCGGTGGGATACACGGTGGTGAAGCCGCAGGTTATGCGCAAAGAGGGCCCCTTCTTCTGATCGATCAGATAATACGTGTCGCGCAGGACCTTCTTGTCGCGGTCTTTTACCCTTGCGCGCAGGCTTCTGGGGTCTGTATCCGGTTCACAATCCCGTGCTATGTTTACAATATGTTTCATTTTCAACATACTCTCTTTCTCAAAATATAGTGGTTAAACCCGGTCTTGCCGTTAAAACGCCTTACTGAAAATCAACGACCACCTTGCCCGCGGTGGGGTCCGAATAGGCCGTTCTGATCGCCTCGTCCACGCTTTCAAGCGAAAAAGCAAAGCGGTGGGTGATGATTTTTTCAAGCTTTTCATGATGCGCTTTCAGAAGCTTAAGTGCCGCCGGATAGGCGTTTGCGTAGCGGAAGGACGGAAGCAGGGCGATTTCGCGGCACACAAAATCCACGATCGGCAGGCTTTGCAGCTCGGGGCCCATCCCCACCAGAGAGAGCTTCCCTCCGGGCTTGATGCATTTTGACGCGAGGGCGTAGCAAGCCTCCGCGCCGGTGGCCTCGTAGCCGATGTCGTAGCATGAATCGCTCAGCGTGTCGGTCTTAAGGTTCACCACATTGTCCGCGCCCAGCTCCTTCGCCCTTTCCAGGCGGTCGTCCCGGATGTCTGCGACCGTAACGGCGGCGCAGCCCGCGGCTTTTGCCGCAAGCATGCAGACGATTCCGATCACTCCGGCGCCGAAAACGACGGCGTTGTCGCCGAGGGCGGGCTTTACCGTGCGGGTGGCGAACACGCCGACGGCCATGGGCTCGACCATGGTGGCAAGCCCGAAATCCTTGATTTCCTCCGGAATCCGAAATACGAGATCCGCGTCGAAGGCCACATATTCCACCATCGAGCCGTCCACGGGGGGCGTCGCGAAAAAGCGGATGTCCGGGCACAGATTGTATTTCCCGCTCTTGCAGTATTCGCAGGTGTAGCAGGGAACCCCCGGCTCGATCACGACCCTGTCGCCCACGGCCAGATTCGCGACGTCTTTGCCGGCCTCAACAACCTCGCCCGCGCATTCATGCCCCAGGATCATCGGCTGCTCGACGACAAAGGGACCTATCCTGCCTTTGTGCCAATAGTGGATATCCGAGCCGCAGATGCCGACGGCCTTCATTTTCACCAGCACTTGCCTGTCTCCGGGCCTTGGCACCGGAAGCTCTTTTTCAGTCAGCTTCTGCACGCTTTCCAAATACACAGCTTTCATAGGATATCAGCTCTCCTTTGCTCAACATTTAAAACGCCTGCCGTTACAGTTTGTTCTGGAAGCGGATGCGGAGGGAATCGATAATCACGGCCAGCAGAATGATAAGGCCGGTCGCCATCTGCACATAGTAGGAATCCAGGCCGAACACCTGCAGCCCCACCTGGATAAAGTTCAGTAACAGGACGCCTCCGAGGATGCCCGATACCTTGCCCACGCCTCCGGAAAGGGACGTGCCGCCGATAACGGCCGCGGCAATGGTGTCCATGCCGTAAGTAGAACCGAACGCGCTGTTGATCGAGCCCATTTTGGAGGAGAGCATCACTCCCGCGAGGCCGGCCAGAAGGCCGGAAATCGTAAACGTGATGATCCGGATGCGGTCGACGCTGATGCCTGAAACCCGGGCGCAGCTTGAGTTTCCGCCGACGGCGTACATGCTGCGGCCGAGGGCCGTCTTGCGCCAGATCAGGTACATGACCAGATACACGATCAGGAGAATAATCATCAGGTAGGAAATATTGCCGAACAGCTTCCCCTGGCCGAGCCATGTGTAGGAGGCTTCGGCCACCGTAATGGTGCGCCCCTTTGTAATGGCCAGGACCACGCCGGCAAGGGTCGTGTTCATGGCAAGGGTCTCGATCAGCGCCACGGTTTTGAGCTTTGCGATCAAAACGCCGTTGATAAACCCGAACAAAGCGCCCATCGCAACGATGATCAGCATGGCGAGGGGAGAGGGCACGCCGCTCTTAAACAGTAATACGCCGACTGCCGAGGACACCGCCATGACGCCGACCACCGACAGATCGATGTCGCCCAGCAGGATGGTTCCCGCGACGCCGATCGTCATGACGCCCATAACGGCCGCCTGCATGGGAATATTGAAATACAGCTGAATGTTTTTAAGCGGATTAAAATACTCCGGACGAAGGATCATGAAAATGATAATGCCGAACACAAGCAGAACCCACACGATGTTCTCGATCACATTTTTCTGAATGTTTGGCTTATCAAGTCTTTTTTGAAGGTCCACGCTTCCTGTTTGGTTGCTCATACTGTCTTCGCCGCCTTACTATCTCGTATTTTAATCAGAGTATCCGGGGTCAGATCCTCGTTTTTCAAATCCGCTATGATCTCTCCCTCGCTGAAGACGACCACGCGGTCCGCGATGCGCAAAAGCTCGTCGTAATCGTTCGTGACGTAAATTACGCTCAGATTGAGGTTTGTCAGGTTCTTGATCAGAGCCATGATTTCCTCGCGGCTTTTAATGTCTATGCCTATTGTGGGCTCGTCTAAAATCAGCAGGTCGGGCTCGCAGGCCAAAACCTTAGCGAGAACCACCTTTTGCTGATTGCCGCCCGATAGGCTGCTGGCAGGCACTTCCGCGGACTGGGTCTTGATATTCAGCTCCGTTATGGAATGCTGTGCCAGATTTTTTTCCTTTCTTACGTCGAGCAGGCCGAATTTGCCTTTGAGCCGGTCTTTCATCGCGGACAGGCCGATATTTTCCCTGACGGGCATGATCTGCACAATCCCGTCGGCATGCCTGTCGTTTGGCACATAACAGATTTTATGTTTTAGCGCGTCCCCGGAACTCCTGATATTGACTGTTTTACCGTGCATCCGAACCGTTCCGCCGTACTTTTCGCTCAGGCCGTACAGCATGGTGCATATTTCTCTCGCACCGGAGCCCGGAAAACCCACAAACCCCACGATTTCTTTTCTGTTTATCTTTACGCTGGACGGTTTTAAGAAATCGGTGCTTACATTGATACATTCCAAGACCACTTCACTACAGTCTTCCTTGTCTTTGTCGCGATAGGTGAGATCCACGTTTTCGCCCGCGACGAGCCTCGCAAGCTCCTCCTGCGACCTGCTGTCGCCCAGTTCCCCATTAAACACAACTCCGTCGCGCACCACGGTTATTTCATCCGACACCCGAAGGACCTCTTCGAGGTAATGGGATATCAGAATGAACGTAACGCCCTCCTCCGCCTGCCGGCGCACGAACTTAAACAGATTTTCCCGATCGTCCACAGACAGCGAGGTGGTGGGCTCGTCGAGAATAATCAGCTTTCCCCCGGCAAACAGCGCCCTGACGATATTGACCTTGCGCTGGTCGACCGGGCTTAAATGCCGCACAAGCTTACGGGAGTCCACGTTCAACCCGAATTTTCTCATCTCTTCGTCGGCGCGGCTGTGCATGCTCTTCCAGTCGACCAGTCCATGCCTGTCTTTCGGCCACAGACCGATCGAGATATTTTCCGCCACATCGAGATCGGGAACGATGCTTGCATGCTGGGTCACCATACAGATGCCGAGCTTCTGCCGTTCCTTTAACGAACAGCCGGAGATGTCCTCGCCGCAGAAGAACACCCTGCCGGCATCCTGCCTGAGGGCTCCGGCAATCACATTGACCAACGTGCTTTTGCCCGCGCCGTTGCGCCCGACCAACGAATGGATCTTGCCTTTTTCGAGCTTTAAGTTCACGCTGTCGAGCGCTTTGGTCGCGCCAAAGCTTTTGCTGACATTTTCTACCTCTAGGATAATGTTTGATTCCACCTGGCTACTCCTTTCAAAACATTTTGGCGTGCTCTCGGCCGGTTTTATCCGTCCGGCTCGCCTGAAAGCTGCCCGGACCGCCGGATATTTCAGTCGTTTTTGATTTCGGCAAACTTTCAGCGGGAGCTGAGGAAAGGCCGGCTTTCCAAGCTTAAATCGACTTTATGTCTTAACGGCATGAAAAGCCGGCCCGTCAGCAATCCTTATATATCTTTGCTTTCCAGTACGATCATAAAGCGATTACTCTACGGCGGACATGTCGTATTTTATTCCGAGCTTCTGCTCTGCCACGATGCCCCAGTGCCTCGGATCGGTGCAGTTTTCGGGGTTGATCTCGTAGGCGGGGACCTTTACATACGGGCCCGCGTCGGAATCGACAATCTCGCATTTCTCCCAATAGTAATCCTTGTTCTCATACGGCCCGAGAGGTACTTTCTCGCCTTTAAAGGTGTACTTTTCCAGCATTTCGATCGCAATCGCGGAATAGGCGTAGCCGTCCTGCGCGATCGAATAGTCGTAGTAGCCCTGTTCGATAAATTTGTTCGCGATGGGTTCGCCGTCGATGGTGACGATGATCACATGGCCGTCCTCGCCGCGTTTAAACCATTTGTTTTCCATCTTGAGCGCCGACACAAGGCCCATGCCGGGGTTGTCGGAGGGAGTGTGCAGCGCGTCTATCTCCACGCCTGCTGCATACTGGTTGAGAACGGCGTCCTGTGTCTTCGAGATCTCGCCTTCGGCCGGCACCGCGATATATTTAATATTCGGGTACTTCGCAAATTCCGCGTCCATGCCTTCCTTGCGCAGGCGCCAGGCTTCCGAGCTCATCGCGCCGTAGCAGTTTACGACCGTGCCCTTTGCTTCGCCGTATTTGGCCTCAAGCGCCTTGACGATGGACTGGGCGGCCAGAGTGCCGGCGTCGTAGTTGTCGAAGGCCACGGTAACCGCGATATCGCCGCCGGTGAGCGGGGTGTCCACGATCGCGACGGGGATTCCCGCGGCGACGGCCTGGTCGGCGGCTGCGATAAGGCCTTCGGAATCATTCGGGTCCGCCATGATGGCGTCGGGCTTTTTGTTGATAAAGTTTACAAACTGGTCGAACTGACGCGCGCTGTCGAGTTTTGCGTCCGAGGCTTCAAACTTCCAGCCGCGTTCTTCGCACTCCTTCTGCGCGCCCACTTGACAGACGGTCCAGAAATAGTAATCGAGGCCCTTGTTAGAAAAGGCGATATACTTTTCGCCGTCGCCGGTTGATGTGGTCGTTCCCGTCGAGGTCGCTGTGGAGGTGTCGCCTTGCGATGGAGGTGTGGTTTGCTGCCCACAGGCGGAGAGAATCAGACCCAGCGCCAGAAATAAGGCAAGCAGGGATAAGCGTTTTTTACTCATTTTCAGATCCTCCTTTAAAATTTGGTCCATTTTATCATTGCTCCGGGAATTCGCCCGGAATTTGCCTGAGGCCGATATATACCCCTATGATCTGATAAACCTGTTTCCGGAGGTTTTGCGATGCCTTTCGGGAAGCGCAAAGGGTTGCCGCCTTCCCGGAGACCTCGCGCTTAAGTTCCCTCCCTTCCTTTGATTTCACACTCCGGATCCCGGCTAGGCCTTGTTTAATAATTTGTCCAGTGCTGTGAAAATTTCTTCGAGCGCTTTTTTGTCCAGACGGGCGATGATCCCGCCGCCGTAATCTACCCCCACCATGCCGGGCTCTTCCGGCAGAACGCGCAAGGCGATGGTTTGCTCGTAAGGCGCCGACATCCGCCGTATTTCGACAGAGGCCGCCAACTCGTCCGTCTCCGGCTTTATCAGCGAAACCGGCTCGGTCCGGACTGATGTGATCAGCTCGGCTATATGGTGGTAATCCGCGCCCGAAATCGTTTCCCCGTTTAAGAAAAAGCGCTGCGCTTTTTCGTCTTTTTGGCCCGTGCTCTCCCATTCGGCCTGCAAATGGTATTGCCGGCCCTGGTACCGGAGCACGCAGTCGGTTATTGAGGCGGTTTCGTAATAATAGAGCGCGGGATCCATCAGGCTTTGGGGGCCGACGCTGAAAATATCCAAAACGGCATTGTCGATCAGATAGATTTCCCCGCCGTCGTTTATCCGGCAATACACTTTATTCCCCTGGGAACGCCCGAACGTAAGCGTAAGCGCCCGGTCGAAGCTATCGTAAAAGGTGCATTTAAGCGGATGATTTTCGTCGAAGCCGTAGCCGCCCTCGGGTACTTCACCGGCATTGCCCGCCCCTCCGATACCGGCCGCCATTGCCACGATTTCTTCCACGGCCTTTGTTGACGCGTTGCAGACATAGGGCTTTGTCATGCTCCAGAAAAAGTCTCCTCCGGAGCGGGGCGATTCGGATCGGTTTAAGCTGATTTCGCCCTGTTCCGGCGATCTGATGCTTACCCCCACGATCCTGTCGAAGCTTACCCGGGCAAGCGGATTTTCCAGAAAGCTCTCCGCCGCGCCGCAAAGCACCTGCGCCCGAAGGGGATCTATCAGATATACCGATTTGTCTTCGTCCTTTTTCAGATAGACTCCCTGCCCGTCAAGGGAATTGCCGAGCCTATAGACATTCTCAGCTGTATCCCGATATTTCACGCGGATGGTGACGGCCGGTGAATCAAGGCCGTATTCCGAAAGGTTTTCTCCGGCGTCGTCCGCAAGATAGGACGCTTTCATATACCCCAGCACCGCGAGAAGCGGCGCCATTTCGTCGTACGCAATCTGTTCGTTTCCCTCTTCCGTCACCCAGCCGCCGTCGCTGCTTAAAAGAGAGACGCTGATACCCTTTTGATGGTCGTCTATACCGATCGCGCCGATGTCCTCCGTAGGGCGGCGTGAAAGCCAGAGGCCTTTTGCCGGGGCTTTGCCGTCCGACGTCAAAAGCCACAGGGCTATAGTTAATACGGCCAAAAAAACAGGCAGGGCTATGAGCAATATTTTCTTTGATCTGGTCATCTTTTTATCCTTCGCCGCCACACAAGGAATCCGAAAAGCACCACGGCAAACGGCATCGCCGCGACGACAAGTGCTGTCAGCAAATAGCTCTGGTTTGTGCTTGTCACCTGCAGGGTCGGGTTCAGCATGGATTTCGGCTCTATGGCGACCGCGCCCTTATTGCCGGAGGCCCAGGAAACCGCGTTCATAAACGAGGTGAGGTTTCCGGCAAACTTGGCGTTTTCCAGCGTGGAAATAAAATCCGTGCTGCCAAACACAACCACCCGCGCGCCGGTACTCGGGTTTTCCGCCGCGGCGGCCACCGCCAGGGGGCCGCCGATATCTCCGTCCTCCCTGTCGAGCGTTTCGGTCATCGGGTTTATCTTGGCGTAGCTGTCCGCGCTCGTTTCATACAGGACCGTGGCATCGATTCCGCTTACCTGCCGAACGTCGATGCTTCTGCACCGGGGCATGACGGCATAGGCCTTGGCGTCGAGCAGCATCCCGGTCGCTTCGTGGACGCCTATATTCGGTCTGAGCACCACCGGGCTGCTGTAATAGCGGTCGGCATCCTTTTCCACAACCAGGTCGTATTTCAGGGCAAAGCCGAATTTCTCCATGATTTTATTGAAATTCGGCATATCCGGGGCCGTCAGTGAAAACAGGAATACCGCTTTTCCGCCGCCGTCCAAAAAGCTGTCCAGTATCCGGTATTCCTCGTCGCTTAAATCCTTTGACGGAGAGACGAAGATCAGGCAGTCGCTCTTTTTCAGCTCGGTGTCGTTATAAACCAGATTGTAGCTTTTCACCTTATACTCGTCGTTACCAAGCGTGCCCTCCAGATAATAAAGCTCGCTTAAGCCGATCTCCCCGTGGCCCTCGGCGAAAAAGGCGGTGGCCTGCTCGCCGCCCGACAGCGTGTATATGGCGGAGGTGATCCGCTGCTCGGCGACCATGCCGGTGGCGTAGAGCTGCTCGCCTTCAAGCTTCCATTCATAGAGATTCTTGGGTTCGATCACGATAAATTCGGCGGGGTTATCGGCCCTTGCGACAATGATGGAGTTGTTTTCGATCGTTTCGCCGTCTTGCTCAAACTGCTTTATAAACAAGGGTGAGCTCACCGGGTCGATGTTTTTGACCTCGATATGCCCGGAGGCCGTTTCATAGCGGGAAAGCAGCTCGCCGACGGTCATATCCTCCCCGCCCGCCGGATAAACAGTGTAAATGACAATGTCGCTGTCGAGGAGCGAAAGCACGCTTTTGCTGGTGTTCCCGATGGTATACACCTTGTTCTGGGTGAGATCCCATTGCAGGTGCAGCCTGTCCTCCAGCCGCTCCGCGACCAGGGTAAGCAGCACCGCACACAGCACCGCAGACAAAATTATGGCCGCCCAGACGCCGTTTTGCTGCAAAAGTCTGCGTTTATCGGTCAGGGCTTTCATGACGTGCTCCACCTCCTCCGCTCCATCACCATGATGCTCAGAAACAGGAACACGCAGATGAACAAGAGGTAATACACGGCGGAGGAAACGCTGAAGGAGCCGTACTGGTAAGGGGAAAACCGCCGGAAGATGGAAAACCACTGCAGCACGGCAGAAAGCCAGCTTATTCTAACCTGCGCGATCAGAAGGTCCAGCGTCAGGAAAAGCAAAAGAATGCCATAGGTCCCCACCGCCGCGGAAAGCTGGTTTTCCGTAAGGGTCGAGACGAAAACCCCGACGGCGATAAAGGCGGCCCCGATGAGGAAAAAGCCCAGATAGCCGTTTAAGATCAGCAAAAGCGCCGGGCTGCCCAATGCGAAAAGAATGACAGGGTAAACTCCCGTAAACAGCAGCGCGGCCGCAAAAACGCAGAGCGCCGCCAGATATTTGCCGAAAACAATGGAAAAAAGCGAGAGCCCGGAGGTGAGGAGCAGCTGGTCCCTGCGCGTTTTCTTCTCTTCGGAAATCAGCCGCATCGTAAGCAACGGGGCTGTCAGCATAAAAACGTAAATGCAGTCGTTGAGCGTGGTGTTAAATTCCGCGTTGAGCTTTAATATATTGTCGACCGTGAACATAATACCCGAAAGGAAGAGGAAGGCGCCCACAAAAACGTAGCCCAGCGGGGTCCTGAAATAATCCATGAGCTCCCTTTGAAATACTGCGCTCATTATTGATCTCCCCCCGTCCCCATCTCGTTTTCATTCTTTTCTTCGGTAAGGCTCAGGAAAACTTCCTCAATACTCGCCTGGGCAAACTTTGACATCAGTAGCTTCAGTCCGGCCGCGGCGAGGGCGTCAAACAGCTCCCCGCGCAAATTCCGGCTTTCGTCCCCGACAATAAGCTCCCAGTCGCAGCTGTCCGGCTCCGGGGAGCCGAGGTATTTGAAGCTTTTGATACCCTTGAGCGAGCTTAGGACCGGGGAAGACTGCTCCTTATTTCCGCTCAGCTGTATCTGAAGACGGCTTTCTCCCCGCTGCTCAAGGCGCAGCTGCGAGACCTTCCGGTCGCCCACAAGCGCCCCGTCCCGGATAATAATCACACGTTCACAGATTTCCGCGATTTCGGTCAGAATATGCGAGCTTATCAGCACCGTCCGGTTTTTGCCGAAGTCCCTGATCAGTTCCCTGATGTCCACGATTTGTTTCGGGTCGAGGCCGATGGTCGGCTCGTCGAGCACCAGAAGCTCCGGCTCTCCCAGCATCGCCTGCGCGATCCCCGTCCGCTGCCGGTACCCCTTGGAAAGGTTTCGGATCATGCGGTCTGAAACGTCCTCCAGTCCGACCCGGCGGCACATATCGTCCACCTTCGCGAAAAGCTCCTTTGGGGGAATCCGTTTTATTTTCCCGACAAAGCGCAGGTATTCCCCGACCGTCATGCTGTCGTACAGCGGGGGCTGCTCGGGCAGATAGCCGATATGGCGCTTGGCTTTTTGCGGCTCCTTTGCCATATCCGCGCCCGCGACAAAAACGCTGCCGCCGCTGCACGGCAAATAGCCGGTCAGGATATTCATCATGGTGCTTTTGCCCGCGCCGTTTCTGCCCAGGAGCCCCACGATCTCCCCCTCTCCGATGGAAAGCGAGACCCCGTTTAACGCGAGCTTATCCCCGTATCGCTTGGTCACGTTTTTCAGTTGCACCAATTTGTTTCACCGCCCCTGGTTTTGAGTGGAAGCGCCCGTGCGCGCTTTACCAGACCATGTATCCGCCGTCTATCACGATAATGGAGCCGGTCATGTAGCTGCTGGCGTCGCTCGCCAGATATACCGCGAGCGGGCCCAGCTCCTCCGGACGCCCGGCGCGCTTCATCGGGGTAAGCTCCATCCAGCGCCGGGCCCACGGGCCGTCCGCTTCAAGCGTTTTGTGGACAAGGTCCGTATCCATGTAGCCGGGGGCTATGGAGTTGACCCGGATGTTGTAGCCGACCCATTCGGCGGCCAGCGAACGCGTCATATGTATCACGCCAGCCTTGGAGGCGTTATAGGAGACCTGTCCCTGCGGCGTGTTCACGACAAAGCCCGACATGGAGGACAGATTGATAATGCTGCCGGATTTTTGCCTGATCATCTGGCGGCCTATCAGCTGAGACATGTACCAAACGCCGTTCATATTGATATCGATGACCCTGTGCCAGTCGGACAGCGGAACGTCCTGCGCGTCCTGGTTTATGCAAATGCCGGCGTTGTTGAGCAAAACGTCGACGTGATCCCACTTTTCCAGGACTTCCTCGCATGCCTGCCGGCAGGATTCGTATTTCGCCACATCCACATAAAAAGCTTCCGATTTCACGCCGTATTTTTCGCTGATCTCACCGGCTGTCTTCTGGGCCATTTCAAGGTTTATATCCAATACCGCGATGTCCGCCCCGCAGTCGGCCATCGCTTCGGACATCGCTCTCCCCAGACCGCGCGCCGCGCCGGTCACAACCGAAAGCCTGCCCTTTAAGCTGAACAGATCCATTACGCCCATGATAATTCCTCCGCTTCCTTTATTATTTACGGTGTTGCCAAATTAATGTCCCCGGCGACCCATGTATTTGACTGCGTGTGCCGAAGCAGTGTGTAGCCCTCGTATTTCCCGCTTATATCCTCGCCGGATTCATAGCCTTTGTCCGTCGCTTCGGCATAGGCGACGTCCAGCCCGGTGAGCACAAGGTTTTCTTCATCCCAGTAGTAAAGCGCTTTTATCCTGCCCTCTTCCACGGCCGCGCGAAGGGTCCGGTAATCGCCGACGCCCACAGCGTCAATCTGCCCCGCCTCTTGGAGACCCGCTATCCCAAGCCCGTCGGCCGCCGAAAAAAACAGCACCCCGTTGATCGCGTATTTATCAAATGCGCTTTTCACCGCATCGGCGGCTTTTTGGCCGTCGCCCCCGCTCTCGCAGAGTCTTGATACCGCCAAAAGCCCGGCATACTGCGCCTTTTGCCGCCCGACGGCGGCCTCCTCCATTTCGAGCTCAGCCTTGTCCCCTGCGTCCGGAATCACCGTTATGTAGGAGCCTTGGTTTTTTGTGAGCCCGCCGAGCTGATCCATCATCGACGCGCCGACCTCGTTTGCGGAAAAGGGTTCGAGGTTGTAGTCCGCCACGGCCATATCCTGCCACCCGAGGCATACGACCACGCTGCCGCTGTCTTTCGCGTATTCCAGAAGCGGGGAAAGCTGGGCCTCCCCCAGAGGCTCGACGCAGATGATGTCCCATCGGCGGCCGAGCTGCTCCTCAAGCACTTTTTGCTGCTCTCCCGCGCTTTCCGTCTCAGGGGCCGCAATGGTAAGCTCCGCGCCCCTTTGCCCCGCCCATTCGGAGGCGGCCTGTTTCATAGCTTCATAGGACGAGCTTGAAGCCGACCGGCCCACCACGAGCACCCGCATGCTTTCGCGGCCGCACGCGGACAAAACGATCAAAAGGATCAAATTTATGCATATCAGGAGCCGTCTGGCAGTTTTCATGAATGTTCACCTCTTGGACGGTACGCGTAAGAGAAGGTGACAGATACGGCGGAAAGCTGATAAAACAAGCTTCTCCGCGATCCGGGATGGCTGTTTTCGTTCAAGTCAAAATTGACTGAATTCAGTCAATTTTGACTTGGCACACGACGTTTTCTTTACATTATGTCGTAATTCCATCGTTTATGTGTGATCATTTTATCACATTTGCCGAACAAAGACAATAGGCTTCTGTATATTTTTTTGAAAAAGGCTTGAATTCAATCTCAAAATGTGGTAAAATGATCGAAAACGATCAAATAAATATTTTTCATTCGTTCGATTTGCGATAAAAAATACAGGTTTTTTTGTGCAATACATACAATGATTATTTTATATTCCAACTGTAATTCCATAATTTCTCTGTACGGAACGTTTTCTTTGGTAATCGCGGAGAATGTTATCCGTCATTTAATCTGTTCCTAACAATAAAAATGACTGAAATGCTTTCATTTTGCCCCATATCTGGCGGAAAGGAATGGTCATAACAATGACTGACAAATCCAAAGCTCTGGCCCTTATCAACGAAAACGGGTTTACAACCGTTTCGCAGCTGTGTAAGGCACTGTCCATCAGCGAGAGTACGGCGAGGAGGATACTTACAAAGCTCGACCAGCAGGGTCTGATCCTTCGCGTACACGGAGGAGCTGCGCCGCTCGACAGGAAAGAGCCCGAGAAAATGGGTATGGCGGCGAGGCAAAACCTTAACCGCAAGGAAAAAGTGCAGATTGCCAAAAAGGCCAGCGAGATCATCACGGAGGGCTCGACCCTGATTCTGCTGGGAGGCACCAATGTCGCCGAGCTTTGTCCGTTTATCGTCGACATGCATCTTACCGTAATCACGAATTCGTTTCTGGTCTTTAACGCTCTCCAGTACTCCGCCAGCGTCAGCATCTTCTTTCTGGGCGGCTTGTTCAATCCCAAGGAATATGAGGTGGGCGGTTTTTTGGCAAACCAGAACCTGCAATACATACGCGCGAATTTTCTGTTTATGGGCGCCGCCTCCTTTGATGAAAAAAGCGGCTTCTCCACGGCCGACCCCGCCATAGAGCTGTACCTTTCCTGTATCGAGATCAGCGATACCATATGCGTTCTGGCGGACAGCTCCAAGTATCATTCAAGCGGCGTTGTCGTCACGGCCAAGCCACAGCAGGTCGATTACCTGTTCACGGACAAGGGGCTGCCCCAGGAAGCCATCCAGCGTTTTAAGGGCCTGGGCGTCAACGTGGTGCTGGCGGACGAGGCTAAAGAGGGCCAGTGAAAGATCGTACCATACCGCCGATGCTCCGCTCTCAACAATTGATTTATTAAAACAAAAACAGGGCAGACAGTTGATAAACAGCTATCTTCCTTGTTTTTTTAATCAAATGAAATTTAATTTTTCAGTCAAGATCGGAATATACCGGAATCGCTATGATATTGCATTGATGCTCGCGTCGGCTTTTTTATCCGCTCTTCTTTTCTTAACCGCTTTATAGACCGCGCCGGCAATGGTGATCAGAGTGATAACGACAAAGAACAGCGAATACGGCCGGGTAAGCATGGGCATTAACGTCCCGTCGTAGTTTTTGAGGCCCATGCGGAGCTGCTGCTCAAAGTTCAGGCCCAGCACCATGGTGATGACAACCGGAATTTTGGGGTAGTCGAACTTGTTGAAAAAGTACCCCGCGAAGCCCATAAATACCGAAACCCAGACGTCCTTTGTCGTCATGCTGGTGTTATAGGAGCCGACCAGCGCCATAATCAATACAAGCGGCAGGATAATGTGCTTGGGCAGCCGCAAAACCCTGGGGAAAAAACGGACGCCGATCGTAAGCATTAAAATCAGCATAATAAAGCTGGAAATCAAAAGCGTATTAAAGATTCCATACATAACGTCGGGATAGTGTACCACAAACAGCGGCCCGGGGCTTAAGCCCTTGATCATAAGGCCGCCTATCAGCGCCGCCGTGACGCCGTCGCCCGGGATGCCGACCGCTATCATCGGGATCAGCGCGCCGCCGATTGTGCCGTTATTCCCCGATTCCGAGGCGACGACCCCCTGATAATTGCCCTTGCCAAAGCTGTCGGGGTCCTTCGAGGCTTTCTTTGCCTGATTATACGCGACCAGATTTGCAAACGAGCCGCCGATACCGGGCAGGATGCCGATCGCAACACCGATGGCGGAGGAGCGAATGATATTCCATGCGGAATCTTTCAGCTCCCGAACCGTCATATAAACGCCGGTTATTTTTTGTTTTGGGATAATAAACCGCTGGCGAATATCCTCTATCTGCATGAAGATTTCCGACAAGACCAGAAACCCGATCAGCGCCGGCAGAAACTGAACGCCGTTTGACAAAACATCGGTTCCGAACGTTGCGCGCTGCACACCCGTATACGGATCATAACCGATCGTCATAACGGCTAATCCGAACAAAGCGGCGACAATCCCCTTAAAGACCGAGCGCCCCGAAAGGGTAATTACCGCGGTGAATCCAAAAAGAATGGCCGCAACATATTCCCAGTGATTAAAAGCCAAAGCAACCTTGGCGAGCAACGGGGCCAGGGTGATTAAGCAGACCCAGCCGAAGAGCGTCCCAATGAAGGAGCAAACAACGCCTACGCCGAGCGCTTTTCCGGCTCTTCCCTGCTGCGCCATCGGGAAGCCGTCGAACGTGGTGGCCACCGAGGCGGGGGTGCCCGGCATATTGATCAGGATGGCGGAGACCAGGCCTCCGCTGATCCCGCCGACATAAGCGCCGATTAAAGTGGCCATCCCGGTCACCGTATCCATCGCATAGGTAAACGGGATCAATATGATAACCGCCAGTGTGCCGGTGAGCCCGGGAATCGCGCCGAAGACCAGCCCGAGGGCAACGCTGGCCGTCATCCAGCCTAAAATGGAGATATCCATCAGCATTTTTAAAGATTCGACCATATCTGAAAAGCCCTCCTTAAATCAACGGGGTATTCGGCATCATGACCTTGAAGACGCCATAACCCAGGTAAAGGCAGTAACAAAAGGCGATAAGCCCGACGGCGTATATCAGTACCGATTTCCATGTTCTGCTGTTGGTCAGGAGCATAACCGAGATAAAGCTATAGATGTAGGTGGAGGTAAAATACCCGATTTTTGTTATCCCATAAGCGTATAAGATCATCAGAAGCATCTGGGAAATGATCAAAAACTTTTCTTTTATCTGAAACTCGCTTTTGTTCGCGTCGGCGGCTTGCGCCGCATGGTTCGCCGGTTCGATGAAATTGATCCAAATCAAGCGCGCAACACAAGCCGCGCAAAGCAAAACGGCGACGCCCTTGCCATAGCCCCCCGGAGTCAAAGGCTCGGTCATTGCATATCTCAGACCCGTATTGCCGCAAAAAACGGCGGCCCCGACGGCAAATACAGCGGCTACGAAAATATTTTCGTGTAAATTTCCTGCCTTTTTCAATTTGCGCCCTCCTAACTCAGAGAATGATCCGACAATAAAAAAACGCCCTCGCGATGATGCCGAGGAGGGGCGGTTAATAAAAACCCATTAAACGCCCCTCCGATCTACAAGCCGCGGATCAGGTTTTTGCGTTTTCGCAGATTTGTTTTACGACCACGTCGACCTTTTCAAGCGTCGCCGCGTACTCTTCGCCGGTTTTGCGGCGTTTGAAACCGCCGTTTTTATCGCAGAATTCCTGGTATGCGGGGTCGTCGACCGCTTTGAAGATAATGTCCCGGAGAGTCTGGATGATTTCGGCCGGGACCTCCTTTCTGGCGAAGAAGCCCTGATGAATCGCAAAATTCTCTTCAAGGCCGAGGTCCTTATAGCACGGGATATCGGGCGCGAGGCCCAGGCGCTCGGACCCCGAGATCGCGAGCAATTTGATATCGCCCGAATCGACATACTGCATGACGTCGAGAGCCGAGCCGGTTCTGATATCAACGTCGCCGCCGAGCTGCGCGGCGGAGCTGTCGGAGCCGCCGGTGTAGGCAAGGATCTTGAACAGATTGTGAATATCTTCGCCGTGATAGTTGCTCCAAAGCGCTTCGCAGGCGAGGAAGGAGGACTGGCCGGCGCCGGTGTGAGCCCATCTTATTTCGCCGGGGTGCTCCCTCGCATAGGCTATGCATTCCTCCAAGGTGCCGTAAGGGGCGTCGGCAACGGCCGCGTGCATCAGCGGGCTTTCGAAAACCTGGGCGATCGGGGCAAAGTCGGTGTAAGTATACTTAATGTTGCCAAGGTTGTACTGGGCGAGCAAAGAGGTCTGGTGGAGCATAATGGTGTAGCCGTCCGGATCGGCGTCGAGCAGCGCCTGGATTGCATTCATTGTGTTGGCGCCGGGGAGGTCGGTGACGATCATGGCATGGCCGTTTGGAATATAGCCGTTCTGGGTGGCGATATCCGCGATGATCCGGGCGTTTAGATCGGTATTTCCGCCCGCGCCGTAAGGGACAAGAATGCGAATGGTTTTCTGCGGGAAATCGGCCGCGGCCGAGGTTTGGGCGCCGGGAGCACTGCCGGGGGCCTCTCCTGTTTCAGCGGTGGCGCAGGAGGAAAACGCAACAAGCAGAGCAATTGTAAGTAAAAGTGCAAACTTCTTCATTTTGTGGAATCCCCTCTCTCATCAGCAATAAATTATGCGAACGGGCGATTCATCAAAGGAAATCGGTGAAGCTCGCTTCAGATAATATCCACGCCTTTTTCGGAAAGCAGCTTTTCAACCCAGGGCCTCGGGAGTCCTTTGCCCGCCGCAATGCCCGCGAGCGTGACGTTTTCCGATTCAAGCTGTTTTTTTGCCTTCTCCAAGACCTCCTCAGCTTCCGTCGGGCGTATAACCACAACGCCGTCCTGGTCGCCGACGAGTATATCCCCCGGGCAGATCACCTGACCCGCAAACGAAACGGGGACGTTGATTTCGCCGGGGCCGTTCTTATACGGGCCGTCCGGCATTACGCCCTTGGCATATACCGGGAAATCCATTTTGCCGATCTCCTCCACGTCGCGAATGCAGCCGTCAATCATAAAGCCGGCGAGTCCAAGCGATTTGGCGTAGGACGCCATAATCGCGCCGCAGTAGGAGCGTTTAAGCGTTCCGCCCCCCGCAATGACCAATACGTCGCCCGGTTTGGCCATGTCCAGCGCTTTGTGGAACAAGAGGTTATCACCCATCGTTGCTCTGACGGTAAACGCGCAGCCGAGAAGCGGCGCCTTGTTATACGGACGGATGCTACTGTCCACACAGCAGATCCTGTTTAAATTATCGGCAATATTCGCCACCGGAATGCCGCTGAAGGCTTCGATCAACGCTCTGTCAGGGCGGTTAATCTCCGTATGAATCTGAAATCCCAAGTTTGCCATTTAGCTCTATCTCCTGTTCAATTTGAATTTATGCAGGTTTATATAACGCGTAAATACCCGACGTCTTAACGGCCTTTAATATACGAACTTCCCGAATGACGCAATCGGATTGTAGACGGTAAACGCCTCGGCGTATTTGTAGCCGCTTCTGCCGGCCAGCGTGTTGGCTTCCGCCGCGCGGATTTTGGCTTTGACGACATACGACTCGATCATGAACTGCTGAAGCTCGTAGACGTTCATCGCTTTCAGCTTGGTCTCAAAATCGTCCGAGATGTCTACGTAGAGCATCGGATGGAAGTTGCACTCCTCGGTGGCGTGCGGCTCATAGCCGAATATAGGCGTCCTGCGCTGGGCGCACGGCAGTCCGTCTAAAAAGCCGCTGCCCGACGCGGTGGCACAGGCTGAGACGACGGCGGCGGACACCGTATTGTGGTCGGCGTTGAACGCGTCATATCTGTCGTGCGTCACGATGAAGGTGGGGCGAAATTCCCTGATCTTATGGGCGAGAAGCTCGTTTCGCTCTCTGTCGATCACCATGGGATAATCCGACCATTCCAGGAACTCAATATGGCCGACGCCGAGGATCTCCGCCGCCTTTTCGCCTTCCGAACGCCTGATTTTAAGGCCTTCCTCCGTATTGGCGCCCTCCCTTTTCCAGTAGTCCTGCGCTTCTCCGCGCAGTCCGTAAGAACAGACGAGGACCTTGACGTCATGCCCTTCCCGGACATATCTGGCAATCACGCCGCCGCTGCGCCACACAAAGTCGCCCACATGCGCGGCTATTACCATCATCTTCTCCTTCATTTTTTGAATGCCTCCTTCAAAAATCATAATACATAAGTTCCGGTTTTGCCGGCCGCTTTATGCTTTAACTTGTTCGGATCCCAGAACGTTCAAATCGGAGCGGTATTAGAAAACGGTTTCGTATTAAAAAACATTGATTGCCCGAAATCAGATATTTGCCATATTTATTATGGAACAAGCGATAAATAACTGGATTCTTGAGATTTGATCCTACAAAAATGATATGTAATCTATTATCGATTTAATCCTTCATTGCGGTTTTAGTAATCGGTTTCTCAATTGCATAATAATATTTGGCATTTTCTGTAAATTAATTTTAACATCGTCAATCATCGTTTGTCAATATGTAAAATTGTACCAATCGATTGAACTGAACTTATGAAATTCGCCGATTGATTTGTAGTCGGCCAGATTCCAGGGCACTATAAATCAGGATACTTCCGCAATATTAGAAATCGGTTTCGTTAAACGTTGACATAACGGGGTGAATCTTATATAATTTGATTGACACAATATGGAAGAAAGGGCATTGCACATGAAAACGAAAAAAACGAGCACCACAATCAACGATATCGCTCAGAAAGCCAAGGTTTCAAAAGCGACGGTTTCTCGTTATCTCAACGGACACTATGAGTACATGTCTGAAAATACAAAGCTGCGGATCGAAGAGGTCATCCGGAAGGAGGACTACCATCCCAATCTTTTGGCGCGCAGCCTGAAAACAAAAAGGCACAAGCTGATCGGCATCGTGTACTCCGATCTGTTCGGGCCCTTTGCTTCCGTGCATCTCGGAGGGCTGAGCGAGACATTGGAGAAATTGGGGTACAGCTTTGTCATCTACAATACCTTAAACAGCCCTGAAAAGGAGCTGGAATGCCTGCACTCGTGTATCAGTCAGCAAGTAAGCGGCATATTGCTGCGGCGCAGCAACACCGACATCAATGTCTATAAGAGCATTGTGGAGCAGGGCACGCCCATTGTGATGTATGACCGTTACACCGAGGATTGGCCTTATGACATGGTGTACGTCGACAATTATTCGGTTATCATGGAATTACTTAAGCGGATTGAAAGCAACGGGTATGAGCAGATTTATTGGATGACCGGCTACTCAAACCCGGTCAGCACCAACGTTCCGCGCCTTCAGAGCTTTCTTAATTATATGAAGAGCAAAAATATCGACGGCAGCAAGTTCGTCCATTATTTTGACGAACGGAGCGAGAATGCGTACAGAGACATCCATATCGAGCTTTCCAAAATTATGGCCGAGCCTTCGCCCGGACGAAAGGTCATCTTTGCAGACACCTCCATCACGCTTCAGTTCGTGCTCGCGGGGTTAAAAAATCAGGACATCTCCATTCCCTACCAGATCGGCGTCTGCGGCTTCGACATGTGGAACTGGTCGTCGGTTATGAATCCCGGCATCTCGGCAATATATCCGCCTATCCGCGAGCTTGCAACGGCTGCCGGTCAGCTCATAGTCGAGCGGATCGAGAAAGGCGGAGAGGCGGAGAGGCAAAAGATCGTTCTGACGCCCAGTTATGTGCTCAGGAAATCCACCGAACGCTATTGATCCCCAAGCATTTCCGGCGTTATCCCCTTATTTTAGCTCAATGCCGATATTTCTCTCTTAAATAAAAACAGGCAACTCAAGTTTTTTTGTTGAGATGCCTGTTTTTATTATGCGTATTTTGTTTTTCTAAGCGTCTTTGTTCACAACGCCGCAGAGCCGCTGGAGCATTGCCGCCGTCTGCGCCCTCGTGACGATGCCTTTCGGGGAAAGCATCCTATCCGGCATGCCCGACAGGATGCCCCGTTCCACGGCCCATTCCAGCGCGGTGCGGGCATATTCCGAGGCCCCGGCTCCGTCCTTAAAGTCCAAAAGCCGATTGCCGGACAGCGACATATCCTCCTTTAAGTATGCGGCAAAGCGGTACATAAGCACGGCCGCTTCCTCACGGGTCACGCCGTTCCCGGCGCCCAGGCTTCCATTGGTGCGGCCCGTAGCGATGCCGCTTTGATACGCCCACAGCGCCTCTTCATAATACCAGTCGTCCGGGGAAACATCGGAAAACGGGCTTTTGAAGTCCCCTGAAATTTCAGGCGAGGCGATACGGTAGAGGGCGGAAAGCAGCATGGCGCGGGTCATGGGATTTTGCGGGCCGAAGGTTTTGGCGCCGGTCCCGTTCATAAGCCCTTTACCACTCACGTAGAGCACGTTCCGGTAATACCATGAATCCGCGGAAACGTCGGCGTACAATGCCTGTGCCGTCTCGACGCTAAAGCTCATGCTGCTTAAGAATATGCCGGACAGATCGCTGACCGTAAATACCACGCAGCCCCTTAAGGGGTCGTACTCACAGGGGATCTTCCGCACTGTGCCGGATTTGTCCTGGTAATAGACGCTCAAGCCGTAGACGACCTCGCCCTCGGCGGGGGTATAGGGCAGCGTTACCGTCACGTTGCCGCCGAAACCGTTTATCGTGATGTCGCTCAGCCCGATCCTTATGTCAAAGCGTATTTCATTGGTGCGGCAGAAGGGCGCGGAGTAATTTGAGAGCTCTATCCCGCCAATGACGCCGCACTCTCCGTGAAGGCCCTTGAGATACCTGCGGCTGCGCAGGTTAGCGAGTATATCGTTTACGGTCACGTTGTATTCCGAGTTTTTCAAAAGCCGTTCCAGGTCGGAGGCGACCTGCAAAGCCTGCTTTTCGTTTACATAGAAATTGTCTGTTCTCCAGCCGCGAGCGGCGAGGTACTCGGTAAACAGGGACTTGCCGCCGCCCCTTATATAGCTGATGTCTTTTTCGAGGGAAAACACCAGGCCCTTGAGGAAGGCGTCGTCCGCCTCGTCGCTGCTTTCGCTTCGACTCTGCAGATAAAGATAGCGGGAAACGCCGTTGCCCACGGCGAGCCCTATCGCATTGCCCACCGTCCCCCAGCTGCTGTAGGCGAGGAACATGCTCGTTTCGCATTCCCGTATCATGCGGTACTCGAAGTTGTTGCCGTAGGTGTCGGGCACAGGGTTTATGACGATCGTCGGCACGCCCGACGCGATATTGCCATTTATATAGTCGAGCATTTGGGTGATGTACTTTACGTTCATGGTCGATTTCGCGGGAGAGGTCAGCACGACGATCTCGAGATCCGCGTCTTTTCCGTCCGTCATCTCCACGCCCACGCTGTCTAAATGCTGCTTTACGTTTTCCCGGATCGTTTCAATATCATAGGCGGAGCCGGAGGCCGAATCCTCCGTGCCGCCGAAATAGACCGCTTTAGCCTTGACGCTGCTGCCGTAGTAATCTATCATCAGCCGCAGTACCGCCATCATTCCCAGCTCGTCCGTGCCGGAATAAATCGTTCCCCGGCCGCCGAGCGCATTGCGGATGTAGCTTATTTCGTTGGTCTGCACGGTGGGTCGGGAATTGGAATCGTCGACGCCGATAAAATAGGTCATTTCTCCCTGGCTGTCCTGGTCCAGTATATAATCGATAAGCCGCAGCTTCCTTTCGCGCACGAGAAGGGTTCTGCGCACAAGCTCGGCGTAATTGGATTTTACGGCGAGCTTTCTTCCCTTTTCGTCCTTTGCATAGCCCGCGATAATGTTGTCCACGGTGAGCTGTCCACCCGAAAGGGGCGCCCTCACCTGAATATTGTAAGAGCGCAGGTAGCTGTAGTCCTCCGTGTCTCCGCCCTTATAGCCCACGGTGCAGGTGGCGAGCCGGGCCACGGTGTCGGCTATGTACACATGGTTGTTCTTTGAAAGCTCCACCAAAGCGTCGATTATTGCGTATTCCTCCGAGAGATCGGTGTTATACATGACGCGGGAATTGACAAGGCCGCCCGAAAGAAGCTGGTCCAGCGAGAGCACAAAATAATCCGCATTTGCGTCCATTTTCTGTATCCACGCAAGAAGCGCCTTGCCGTCGCCGAAGCCGGTGCCGTTTGAATTGCGGGGCTGCCCGTCGAGGCGGGTTGCATACAGGTCCTCGTCGGGCATCACAACGCGAAAACCCGCCGATTCCGCCTCATAGACCACTCTGTCGACGTTAACGGTGCGGTTGTCCAGCGGGACGTACACGAGGGTCGGAACCTCCTCCTCCGGCGCCGCCTCCACCGCCCCTGCGGCAGCCGAATACACCGCGCCGGTATAATCGCCGCTTCCGTAAGCGGCACAGTAAACATACATACCCACGTCCTGCGCCGTAAGGGCGTATTCTTTAGACTCCGCCCCCTCGATGGCGCTTCCCTCTTCGTCCGGGCCGCCGCTTCGAAACCAGCGGTATGAGGCGGAAGCCCCGGCGGGCTCGACGGCGGCGGTGAGAATATTTCCGGCCTGAGCCGTACCGGAAAGGGTAGCGGAGACAAGCGGCCGGCCTTTGGACGGCTCTATTCTGCCGGTGCAGCCTGAGACAACGGAGCCTTCAAAACCGCCGGTGCCGGAGGCCCTGCAGTAAACGTATTTACCCAGGTCGTCGCCGGACAGGGTGTAGGAGGCGCCGGTGGCGTTTTGGATCGCCGTGCCGGCGGTGTTTGAAATCGTGTCGCTTCTGTACCAGCTATATTCGGCGTCGGCCCCGGCGGGGGTGAGGGCGGCCGTAAGAAGCTTGCCCACCCGCGGCTCGCCCGTTATGGCGAGCGCCGAGAGGGCGGACTTCAAGACCACCGGCGAGGCTCCGCCGGTCACATACCCCGAGTCGAGGAAGGAGAGGCTGCTCTTATCCTTGGCGAAGGTTTTAAAATAATTGGAGCCGTTGTCCGCCGGGATGATGCTTCCGCCCTCATAGATGCCGACCGAGTCGCCCAGCGTGATGCCGTCGGATTTGCTGCTGCCCGCCGCGATACCGCCGTCGGTTCCGCTGGCGGTTATGGTGCCGCCGGCGGCATACAAAAGGTGCGTGCGTATGCCGTAGGCGTAGCTTCGGGCCGCGTCGGTACAAAAGCCCTCCGCCGTTATGCTGCCCCTTGCCACGGTAAGGCTCAAGCTCTTGCTCCAGCTGTCTATGCCGACGGCGCAGACGCTCTTGGAGCTTGCGGATGCGCTTACGGCGCCGCCGCTTATGGAAAGCCCGTTCTGCACCGCGATGCCCACGCCGCCGCTTGCGGCCGACGCGTTGGCAACGACATCGGAGTCGGATATGGTGAGGCCGGAGCCGCTGTATATCGCCCGCGCGACCGCTTCGCCGCTTACGCTCACGGCGACGTCGGAGCCGGAAACCGATAGCCTGCCGCCGAAAATGCCGGCGCATTCGGCGCTGCCGCCATAACTCACGTTGACCGTCACGGCGCTGTCCACGATGGAAACCGCGCCGCCCCACACGCCGGTGCTCGACCGGCCGTTTACATCGAGCTTCGCGCCGCTGACCGCAAGACTGTCCGCGGCGTAGACCGTCACATAGCTTTCCGTCGCGTTACTGCTGACCGAAAGGCTTCCTCCGCCGGTGATGCGCAGGCTGCCCCCGGCGTTAATGCAATTGCCGCTCGAGAATATGGTGCTGTACGTGCCCTCGGGCACACAGATTACAAGGCTATTAAGCGTTGAGACGATGCCCTCCTTAAACTCGGCGTTTATCAGGGTCAGCGTATATTCTCCGTCCATGCAGGAAAGCCACCAGCGGGAATCCTCCATATCCGTATATTCATAGGTCACGCCGCCGGACGAGGGCAGCTTTACCTCCCTCCCCTCGATCGTGAGCCTGCCTTCACCGACGGCGACGGTGCGCGGAGAAAGCTCCAGCACCATAAAAAGCGCCAGCAGCAGCGGAAGGAGACGTTTTCTGCAATATTCCATCATTTCAAAAGGGTTCCTTTCCGGACGTCTTTAAGAAGCATTAAAGCGGCCTGAGATACAAATAAACGGGGCTGCCAAAATTGGTTATGAACCCCATTTAAAAATAATACAGGAAGGCGCCCTAAAAAGCAAGGCCGGGGAACCGGAGGCTCATAAGAAAAAATGGCCGCCGTTGATTATCATGCTCCGGCTAACCTATCAAAAAAGGATATATCCGCAATTGCGGATATATCCTTTTTATCAATTATTGATTGACGGCCCAACGCCTATGCCGCAAGATACGATACCGATACCCTCTTGCTTTCGGCTTTGTTTATGCTCCTGACCGTGACATAGATCCTGCCGGCGGCATCCGGAAGCTTATCTGCAAGGGTGATGGTCAGGCTTTTTCCGTCGGCCGTCTCCTCTGCCAATACGTTTCCGCCGGTCGACAAATCGTAAATCGTCACAGTATCGCCGTCGGTCAATCCGGTGATTGTCACGGTGTCGTCCGCCTCTCCGGGATTGTTGACCACGAGTATATGACTTAGCGCCGGCGCCTCAGATACTTCGGACGTGTAAGCCTGCGACGTTCTGGCGCTTTCCAGCTTGTCTTCCTCTTTTACCGACACATATACCCGCCCGTTGCCCGATGACAGTATTCCATCATTCAGCGTAATTGCGACCGTATCACCGGAAACCTCTGTGGTGGCGATCGGCGATTTACTCATCGACGTGGAGTAGATATAAACGGTTTCGCCACCCGCAAGGCCGGTAATAACCACGGTATCCTCGGCATTAAAATTATTTGTAACCGTTATTGCCGAGGCCGGAAGAGCGGCTGTTGTCGGCTCCTTTGGATAAGAGACGGTGGTCCTTTTGCTTTCCGCCTGGCTGCTTTTCGTAATCGTCACGTAGATTTTGCCGGCTGACGTCCCGAGCTGGCCGATCTCGGCCGTTACCGATCCGTTGTCGATATTCTCTTCCGAGACGGTTATGGCGTCGACCCACCTGTCGGTTCCTGTCGAAGCTTTGTAAATGTTGATGACGTTTCCTGTTTCGACACCCGAGATCCTTACGATATCCTCCGTCCCCGAAACCTGCGTCCCGCCCGCTTCTCTGTAATAGTTGTTTGTTACGGTCACCGAAGCGGATGAAAGCGATGTCGATTTCTCGGAGGCGTAGCTTGCAGCCGTTCTGGTGCTTTCATTCGAGCCGGGCGATGTGACACTTACGTACACCTTGCCGCCGGACGGCGAAAGCCTTCCGTCCAAAAGCGTGATTGTCAACGTTTCATCGGAGGCCGTCTCGCTGCCCAGCACCTCCGTGCCCCTCGACGAG
Source organism: Clostridiales bacterium UBA6114 (assembly GCA_002423435.1). Classification (GTDB taxonomy): domain Bacteria; phylum Bacillota; class Clostridia; order Oscillospirales; family Butyricicoccaceae; genus UBA6114. The sequence goes on along the minus strand of DIWE01000021.1, from coordinate 31,912 downwards.
GAATATATTTTGACGAAATCGTCCGCCGTAAGCCCGGAGATTTCGACGGTGTCGGACGATGCATAATTGTTCGTGACCACGATGTTGCCCAATGAGAGGGTGGTGGAGGAAGCTTCCTTCGCATAGCTCGCCGCTGTCCTGGCGCTCTCCAGTTTGTCCTCGCTTTTTACCGTTATATAGACCTTGCCGGCGGCCGAGCCGAGATCGTCTGCGAGCGTGATCGTGACCGAATCGCCGGAAGCCGTCTCGCTGCCCAGCACCGTCCCGGCTTTCGAGGCGGAATATACGGTAACGATATCGCCGCTTGCAAGCCCTTTGACAAAGACGGTGTCGGAATCGGCCACGCTGTTCGTAACCGCTATGTTTGAGATGGGCGGCGCAGTTGTCGTGGGCTCCGCAGGATAAGAGACGATGGTCCTCGCGCTTTCCGCCTGGCTGCTCTTCGTAATCGTCACGTAGATCTTGCCGGCGGCCGTTCCGAGCTGGCCGATCTCGGCCGTTACCGATCCGTTGTCGATGTTCTCCTCAGAGACGGTTATGGCGTCGACCCATTTTTCGGTTCCCGTCGGGGTTTTGTAAATGTTGACAACATTGCCCGCATTAACGCCCGAGATCTTCACGATATCCTCTGTCCCCAAAACCTGCGTCTCGCCCGCTTCTCTGTAATAGTTGTTTGTTACGGTCACCGCGCCGACTGAAAGCGACATCGATTTCTCGGAGATATAGCTTGCGGCCGTTCTGGCGCTTTCATTCGAGCCGGGCGACGTGACGCTTACGTATACCTTGCCGCCGGACGCCGAGAGCGTTCCGTCCGGGAGCGTGATTGTAACCGCGGTGCCGGAGGCAGTCTCGCTGCCCAGCACCTCCGTGCCCTTTGATGAGGAGTATACTTTGACGACATCGTCCGCCGTAAGCCCGGAGACTTCGACGGTGTCGGACGATGCGTAGTTGTTCGTGACCACGATATTGCCCTGCGTAAGGGTGGTGGACGAGGCTTCCTTAATGTAGCTTGCCTTAGTCCTGGCGCTCTCCAGCTTATTCGGGCTTTGCAGCGATATGTAGACGGTGCCCGCGGCCGTGCCGAGCTGATTTATATAAAGAGTGGCGGAAGTGCCGGTGCTCTCAGCCGTTGAGACCGGGGCGGCGCCGTTTGCGCTTTCATAGGCCCTGACGATGTCTCCGACGGCTGTATTGGACACGGTAACGGTATCCAATACGCCGGTTATATTGTTTTGCGCCGAAATGTCGTCGGACGAAGGCGCGGCGGATCTCTCTTCGGCGCTGTACGCTTTTGTCGTGCGCGGGCTTTCGTCGCAGCCGGTTGATGTAACGGTGACATATACGCTGCCCGCCGCCGTCCCGAGCTGGCTTACATAAACGGCGGCGCTCCCGCCGCCCGCAACCGTTACGCCGACGGGCTCAGTGGCCGCCGCAGAATTATATACTTTCACAATATCGTTTGCAGCTAAATTGCCGACCTCGACCGTGTCCGGGGTTCCGGTCAAATTGTTCGTGACTGTTATGTTTTCCGCGTCGGGTGCAGAACTGCCCACTGCAAGTGCCGGTACAGAGCAAAGCAATGCCGCGGCAAGCATGATGCAAACAAATCCCAGCTTTTTCTTTAACATCGTCTAATCTCCATATTCTTATATATTTCCGGCCCCAAAGGTGATCCCTGAAATCAGACCTACATTATTACTTTCGGCATGATGCCGCTTAAATTAAAAAAAATCTCCGGAAGCATGTTGCATTCCGAAGATCTTTTTTTGTCGGTTAGTTTTAAGCCACGCCTATTGTCAACAAAATATTTGCATACACGCGCTGTTCTCCGGTCGAAATAGCCAGCCGGACTTCGCTTTTGCAGCACGCGTTATAAAATTCGAATCGTCCCATACCGTTTAAGGGCAACCCATCGAGTTTTTCCGTAAACTCGTCAAAAATTTCAGGTCTGCCGCCGTCATCGGGAAGCATTACTTCCGCCTTTTCAAAATTCACGACGCCGCAAAGCGCCGTCAGGACCTCGGTAACCGTTGGGCTGCCGCGTTTAAGCGACAGGTATACCTTTGAGGCATCCCCGCTCCTTGAATCCAGGGGATAATTGGCATCGGTAATCAAAACCTTATCCCCGTGGCCGCACAAGGAGAGTGTTTTCATGATTTCCGGATTGATACAGGCTGTTTTAAGCAAAATATATTACCTCCCTACTTGGTTTCGTTTTCGCGCAATCGGCCCAATGCACCGCCGGGATGTCTTTTGACATACTCCTGTGCGGTAAGCTTCCGGTTTGACTGCAATACCACGCCAAGGCCCTGCAATACCATACATTCGACGATCACCGACGAAATCGGCGCGCGATTCATAGGCCCGCCCTCGCGGCTAACATGGGCGAGCAAATGAACGTCCGCATGTTTTGCAAGCCATGAATCGGGATTGCCTGAAATGCCGATGATATGGCACCCGTTATTTTTGATGGCCAGCACTGTGGACTTCATTTCGGATGTTTCACCGCTGTTTGAGATGCAGATCACGACATCGCCTTCCACAAGCTGACCGCAGGAGCCATGCACCGCCTCGGTGCCATGAAGAAAATACGCCGGCGTACCCGTTGACGACAGCAAAGAGGCCGCATAATTTGCGACATGCGCGGGTTTGCCGATGCCGGTCACATGCACCCGCCCGCCCTTGCTTTGAGCTTCAAGCACCAGCGCGACCGCGTCTTTATAAAACTCGCTTGTGAGAACCTCAGAATAATCGGAAACGTTTTCTCTGACAATCCTTGCGAAACTATTTAAAAGCTCCTTGCTTTGCTCATTTATCATTCTGATTACCCCCAATATCAATCAAGTATATCGCAGCGGTTGCCGTCATTCGGGCTCGATTCTAGCCAACAGGCCGAGTACTTCGTCAAGTGCAGGGAGCGAGGGTTGCGCCCCTTTTCTCGATACGGTAATAGATGCCGCACCGCAGGCAAAATGCATCGCCTCCATATTCGACCTGCCGCCCGCTTTTGAAACGGCAAATGCGCCGATAAAGGAATCCCCGGCCGCGGTCGGGTCCACTGCCGTGCTCGCGCCGACAATCGGGCAGTATTCCACGCGGTCCTTCGTCACGCATAATGCGCCGGCGTTGCCGAGCGTGACAATCACATTTTCGACGCCGCGCTCAAGCAATGCCCTTGCCGCTCGCTCCGCTGATTCAAAACAGATTTTTCCGTCTTCCCCCCGTGCAGGAATCCCGGTGAGCATTGCCGCCTCGGTTTCGTTGGGTATCAGATATGTAAGCTTGCACAGGTTTTCATCGCCAATGATCTTCGCGGGCGCCGGATTCAGTATAACAGGCACTCCCTCGGCCGCCGCGATATTGATCACGGCAGCGTTTACCTCCATAGGGATTTCCAGCTGTAAAAGCACCATATCATAATCGCCGACGCGTCCTTTGAGAAATGCCACGGAATCAGGCGTCATAGCCATGTTGGCCCCCGGAACAACGACGATTCGGTTTTCGCTTTTCCCATCAGCCCCGACCTCAAGCTGGACGTTGCCCACAGCCGACGGCAAAGTTTCGTCAATCCGCACATGTGCAACCCCGACACCCGCGTCCCGCGCGGATTTAAGCAGGGTCTGCCCGTATATATCGTTTCCGACACACCCGATCATATCTACCTGCGCGCCAAGCCTTGCGGCCTGAATCGCCTGGTTTGCCCCCTTCCCGCCCGGCGCGACGCTGAAATCGCACCCCAATACCGTTTCGCCGGCCGCGGGAAATCGACTGGTGCTGACAACAAGATCCATGACAAAACTGCCAACCACCAAGATCTTTGGTCTTTTATTCATAACTTAATTTTCTCCTTTAAGCGGACGTCCGATAAATGCCGGCCGCTTTTTATACCCTCTCTCTGCAGACAGATCGGCAAAGTCCGGGCGACTGACAGCGAACGGTGCGCTTATTTCATAATCATACCGGGCAGGAAGGTAATGATCTGCGGGAAAAACACAAGCAGCACCGTAATGAAAAGCAGAGGGATCAGAAACGGCATGGTCGCTTTTACAAGCTTTTCCAGCGGTATCCCGCCGACCCTGCTCAGCACGAATAAAACCATTCCAAAGGGCGGCGTAAGCAAACCGATCATGAGCGTCAGAATCATAATGAGGCCGAAGGCCAAGGGATCTATATTGGCTTTGAGCAGAACCGGCATAAATACCGGCGTCAGTATTGTGATGGACGCAAGGTTCTCCATGAAACAGCCGACAATCAGCAGAAAGCCGACCAGCAGCAAGCTGACAACATAAGGGTTTACAGACAGCGACGCAATTGCATTGGCGAGTCGGACCGCAATCTGCGAACGGGTTATCATATATCCGTATATCGACGCACAGAAGCATATCACCATGATCGTGCCCGAATCGCGTACGGTTTCGAACAAAACCTCCTTAAGCTGTTTTAGATTAACCTCCCTGTAGACAAACACGGTCAGTATTGTTGCGTATAAAGCCGCGACAGCCGCAGCTTCTGTGGGGGTAAAAATACCGAACAGGATTCCGCCTATGAGAATTGCCGGAGTCATCATCGACAAAAACGCTTTTCGAAAGGAGGTCCACAAATACTTTAAATTGAATTTTTCCCCCTTGGGAAACTTATGCCGGACGGCATAGATTTCTACATAGATCATCATGGCCAAAGCCATCAAAAGACCCGGAATGATGCCCGCGATCAGCAAAGCGCCAATCGAGACGCCCGACATAAGCCCATATATGACCAGCGGAATACTCGGCGGTATAATCGGTCCGATGGTCGAGGATACACCCGTCACGGCAAAGGTAAATTCATCCTCGTACCCGGCTTCTCTCATGGCCTTGATCTCAATTGCCCCAAGCCCGGCGGCATCCGACGTCGCCGTACCCGTCATGCCGGCGAATATCACGCTTGCGATGATATTCACATGGCCCAGGCCGCCGCGCAGCCAGCCGACGCAGCCCCTTGCGAAATTGAATATCCTTGTTGTAATTCCTCCTGTGTTCATTATTTTCCCGGCGTATAAAAACAGCGGTATGGAAAGCAAAAGGAAATTGTTCAGGCCATAGACCGCCTTCTGCGCAAACACCACCGAACTGAACCCTTTAAACCCCCGTTCGATCAATAAGAGTATCGTCGCCGATCCGCCCATTGAAACCGCAACGGGAATTCCGATCAAAAAGGCCGCAACAAGGATTACCAAATATAAAACAGCCATTATTGCTCTCCTTTTCGATTCGCTTTGCGGATAACCGCCTTACACCAGTCCGCCGCAATAAAGAACAGGGCGCCTCCCATTCCGAGCACCGCCGCAAAATAAAGCCAGCCGTTGCTCAGCCACTCCATGGTCGAAAAGTAGGTGGGCCAGGCGCTGCGCATCATCTTGAAGGCACCGACAAAAATAACGCCGAAGAACGCCGCGGTAAAAAGCGAAATAAAGCAGTCGACAGCCGTACGTAACCTGCCCTTCAGTTTGTGCAGAAAAAACTCGATAACGATGAGTTCTTTTTCCCGGACGGCTATGCCCAGGCCGAAAAAGCCAAGAAAGATAAACAAAAGGCGGCTCATTTCTTCCGTCCACGGTATGCTCACGTGCAGCACAAAGCGGAACAAAATCTGAAGCAAAACAACGAAAGTCATGGCAATGAAAATGCCGACTCCTATCGTATCGTATATTTTATTAAAAAATTTCACCGTTTAATTCCCCCCTTTTCTATCCCGTATGCCGGGCCGATACCGGATGCCGGCCCGGCATACAGCGAAATTAAAGTCAATATTCGGCAATCTCATCGGGAGTGGTGACAGGCCATCTTTCCTTAAAGAACTTTTCCATGACCGGCTCAACCTTTTCAAGATATGGGGTCATATCGGTCATTTCACAAAACTGAACGCCGGCGTCTTCACACTGTTTCTTCAGCGTCGTTTCCATTTCAGCCGCGAGCTCCGTCGCGTACTCGGTTGCCTCGGCCGCCGCCTCGTCTATCATAGTCTGGTATTCCGCGGGCAGGCTGTCGTAAAACTCCGCGTTCATCTGCCACATTGAAATGGAATAGTAATACTTGGAAAGCGTGATATAATCCTGAACTTCATAGAGCTTGTTCGAAACCAGCTGATCGAACGGCCCTTCGGAAGCGTTGACCACGCCCATCTGGAGCGAGGTGAACAGTTCGGTCAGAGCGATCGGCACGCAGGTGGCTCCCAATGCGGCGAACGTTTCCATGAACAGTGCCGATTCCGGGGTGCGGATGGTCAATTTTGCAATATCGTCTATGCTGTTTATAGGGATATTGGATGTAATATGACGGTAACCGCGTCCCATGACGCCCAGCGTTTTGAGATTATGATCGGCGAGCATTTTTTCCCGCATTTCGTCGCCGAGCTTGCTGTTCCAGACATTCATAAAGTGGTCCCTGTCCCGGAACACAAATGGTGAATCGAAGAAGGAGTACGCCGGCACATAAATGGAGATCGGGAGCGTTCCGAAGGCGGCCATTTGAATCTCGCCGACCTTGAGGGCTTCGGCCTGTTCCTTCTCGCCGCCCGTCGTTCCGCCGGCGAAGATGTTAACGGTGATTTTGCCGCCGCTTTTTTTCTTTAGAATCTCAGCCATTTTCTTTACGCCCTGAACAATGGCCGTCTCCTCCTGAAAAATTGTCGCGGCGTTGATGGTTATCTCCGGGAGCTCGGTCGGGGGGACGGATTCAGAGGACGCAGACTGGGATTGCTGTGACGAAGTCTCTTGAGTCGATGACGCTGTGCATCCGGCAAGCATCGCCACCAGCATCGAAAGGGTCAAAACCATGCCGATCAGCTTTTTCATTTTCATAATCTACCTCCCATTTTTTATTGATTTTTTTATGTATCCACAATGCGGGAGCGCCCCCGCGTTTGTGTCTTTACATCAGACGGAAGCCGCCCGTACCTAGATCAGTCCAATCTCGCCGAGAAGCTTAAACAGCATTTCCTTTTCTTCCCCGCTCGGCCGATCCAAGGGCAGCCTCGCCGGACCGATCTTAAAGCCTGTGACCTTTTCGACCGCTGCGCGCAGCATCGGATTGGGGTGAATCCTTCCGCCCGTTCCGAACATGGTGCAAAGCCTGTAAACTGTTTTATAGTGCTCCAGCGCCTCGTGAGGCTTTCCCGACTCGTAGCATTCAAACACCTTGCGCACCTTGTCGCCCAGCAAAAGCGATCCGCCGCTCACAATTCCCTGCGCACCCAGGGCCAGCGTGGAAAGCAGCATGATATCGTCGCCGTTGAAGATCAGGAAATCCGGACTGGCTTCCCGGGTTGCAAAGCGGTAGGCAAGCACCTGCACCGGGTTTATTCCCGATTCGTCCTTGACGCCGATAAACCTTTTACTTGCCCCGGCCAGCCTGCCGAGCGTCTCCGGCTCGATATTGACGCCCGTAAAAATTGGGATATTGTATACAATAATGTCCGCAGTCGTATGGTTCAGCACTTCTATGTAATAGTCGTATATTCCGTTTTGCGTAGGCTTGCAGTAGTAAGGCCCGACAATCATCACCGCCGTCGCACCCGCCTTTGTCGCCTCGTTCGTTAGAGCTATGGTCTCCCACGCGGAGGTGGTGCCGGTTCCGGCGAGGACCGGATATTTGCCGTTGGCGACCTTTACCGCGACCTTGAACAATTTGACCCGTTCATCAAAGGAAAGCGTGTTAAACTCACCGGTCGTGCCGCTGACGACTATCGTGTCTACAAAATTCCTGTCAATGGCATAGCGCAGAAGCTTCTCGTATTCCGCGTAGTTTACCTCTCCGCTCTCGTCAAACGGTGTAATAAATGGAAGCAAAATTTCCCCGAAATCGTGCATGTTACATTACTCCTTACCTTGTCGTTTTGTTTATAAATTTTGAATCGGCATCCCCGGTTTCCCACCGTGCCGAACAGTCCGCCGCGCATGATCACCTGATGCGCCCCTACTTTATCAGTACAAGATAGTCTTCCGCCGGCAATTCCAAATCCCTGCATAACGCGGTAATTTCCTCAACGGTTTTGTCGTTGAGATATATGCCTTGGATGAGATTCTGTTTAAACGCCATCATCTCCTTCTGCCCGTGGGTGTATATCCGGGTGGCGCCTTTGGCAAGCTCTGAATTTCGTATCTTCAAAAGATAACGCTGAAAAGCCGTTTCAATCTCGCTACGCTCGCCGAACATCCCGTAATCTATCGCGAGGAACATGTGGCTGCACTGGTCGGAATCAAATTGATGACGCACCATATCGCTGGTAACGCCGCCCGAGAATATACCGGTCATGATTTCCACCATCATGCCCAGGCCATAGCCCTTGTGCCCCCCGAAAAGCTCCGAGGCTCCTCCGAGCGGCAGTATCCCACCGCATTTTTTCGCGGCAATGCAGTCGGTCACCCTTTTGGGGTCGGCCGTAATCTCCCCGGTGTCGTCGACCGCCCAGCCTTCCGGTATCGTCCGGCCTTTTTTATTGCAGACCTCCAGTTTTCCCCGAGGCACCACGGTAGTGGCTATATCCATCAGGAAGGGATAGGGCTCGGCCGGCATGGCGACCGCGATGGGATTGGTGCCGATCAGCGCACGCCTGCCGTTGGTCGGTACCATCAAGGCCTCGGAGTTGGTCATAGCCATTCCGAACATCTGATTTTGCGCAATCATTCTGGCATAGTAGCCTGCAATGCCGAAATGATTGGAGTTTTTGACGCATACGATGGCCATGCCGCTTTTCCCGGCCTTTTCGATCGCTATTTTTGTGCCCATGGCCGCTGCGATCTGCCCCATATATTCGTGGGCGTCTATCAGGGCCGACAACGCGGTTTCCCTGACGACCTCCGGTTTTTTGCCTTGCTTTATGCGGCCGATCTTTTTGATTCCGTCGGTATAGAGCGTAAGCCGCTGGCAGCCGTGCGATTCGATTCCAAACAGGTCGGCGGTGATCAGCACATCTGTGATCTGCCCGGCCTCCTCCTGCGTATATCCGTATCTTCTGAACACCAGCTCGGAAAGCTCTTTGATCTTTTGACAGGAAAAACGGTTACTCCCCATTGTCTGAAAACTCCCTTTCAATAAGGCCAACATTTGTCCTTGGATATCCTAAATTTTCCGAAGCGCCTCTCCAATCCGCGATTTTTCCTCGTCGGAAAGCGAAACGATGGGACTGCGCGCAAAACCGGCATCGTGTCCAAGCAGCTTAAGGGCGTATTTTACACGGATCGGGAACTGATTGCCGGTGATGGTCTGCCAGGGCTCGTAGATTTTGTTTTGAAGCTCAAGCGCGGCGCCGTTATTCCCCGCGAGATAAAGCTTCCACATTCTGACGCAAAGCTCCGGGAAAACGGACAGTATCGCCGAAATCGCCCCTTTCGCTCCCAGCTCATATGTACTGTACAGCATGTCGTCGGTCGCGCCGAAAACCGTTCCCTTTCCTTTGCAGGACATCAGCATTTGATATGTCGACGCAATTCCCCCGACGCTTTGCTTTATGCCCATGACATGCTCGCTCTCGTCGACAAGGCGTTTGAATAATCCGGGTGAGATGGTGTTTTGAGGGATCACGTTGTATATGATGACAGGAATGTCCACCCTGTCGGATATGGTTTTATAAAATGTAAAATTGCCTTCCTCATCCGGCACGAGCACATTGTACGCCGTAGGAGTCACCATGACCGCGTCCGCGCCCGCATCGCGCGCACATAGGCCCGTTTTGACCGCATCCCTCGTGCATGCGCGCATAATGCCGCACACAAGCGACTGCGTGGGCTTTAACATAGGCTTGACGACACCGATCAGCCGCACAAGCTCCTCATCGCTCAGCGTCGGACCCTCTCCCGTACTTCCGCCGACGCTGACCCCGTCGACATCGGCGCCGAGGACAAACTGAACCAACGCCTCAAATTTCTTGAAATCAATCGCTCCGTCCTCATCAAACGGCGTTACAACAGGGGGAATAATACCTGTTATTTTTTTGTCCATGTCTCAAGCTTCCTTCTTTTTAATAATGAGCTGCAGGTTTCCGGCAGGTATAGGCGGGCCTTCCCCGTTTTTTGCGGCGGATGACAGATAGTTTGGGAAAACGAATTTCATATGTAGAAATAGCTATGCAAATCGTTTTCGCGCAAACGTTTTGGTAGGTCAATATTAACATGGTTTTACCATCAAGTCAATATAAAAATTTAAAAAAATAGCGGTTCGACCTTTGCAGGTCTTACCGCGTACCTCAATAAAGCTTTATTTAAAACGTGTGACTTAACCGCCGTGCGAGCCGCGAACGGATATTCTGGCGGGGATAATGACCGACGTTTTTGTTCCCTCTCTGCCCTCAAGGATGTTCAACAGTATTTCACTGCCAACGCGTCCCATTTGGTCGGCATCCTGCGTTACCGATGTGAGCGGCGGCTCTGTAATCTCCGTCCACTCGTAATCGTCAAAGCCGATCAGCGCCACTTCCTGCGGAACCCGGATTTTTAGCTCTTTAATCTTCTTCAGCATACCGATGGTAAGTACGCTGTTCGCCGCAAAAATTGCATCCGCACCATTTACTACCAGCTCGTGCGTCGCACGATACCCGTCGGCGACCGTATACTTGAGTCCATTCTTTACCATCTTGGGATCGATTTCGCGCCCCAGCCGGCTCATTGCCTCACAATAGCCCTGATAGCGGTCTTTTGCGGTCGAGGCATCGAGATTGCTCCCCAAATAGGCAATACGCTTTTTCCCCGCATTTGCAAGAAGAATCACCGCCTCAATGCTGATCCCCTTGTTATCCGAGCAAACCACCGGCAGCGTGCAGCCCTCCACCCAGCGGTCCAGCAAAACCACAGGGAGATTCAGCTCCTGGACGCCCCTGATCGCGGCGTAGTCGTTACTGGGCGGGACAAGCAGGATTCCGTCGACCCAACGCCTCTGCAATACCTGCATGTGGCACAGGTCATACTCGGGATGATCCTCGGGATAAGTCGAAACGATGAGATCGTACCCGTTGTTTTCCAAAAACACCTTCGCACCGTTGAGAACATCAAAATAGAAGCAATTGGTTGAATTATTCGGTTCGGTCGCCGGAATAATCAACGCGATTGTCTTTGAACGCTGGGTTTTCATCATCTGCGCCGCGAGATTCGGTTTATACCCGGTCTCCTTAATCGCCTGGTCAACCAACATTTTGCTTTTTGCCGAGACTTTGCGCGTCCCATTGATTGCATGGGAAACGGTTGTGATGGACAGGCCGGTCATTTCGGCGATTTCTTTTATCGACATTTTGGTCTCCTCATAATAAGTTTCTCTCACAGGAATTATGATAAACCATAATATTTGCATTCGCAAGCAAAAAACGCAAAACGTTTGGCATAAATTATCCTGATATAAAAAACCGTTATGAGTTCTATTTTCAGCATGCTGCAGCGGCTTTACACCGATATCCGCCGCAGGATGCCAGAAAAGGCTGCTATCTGAATCTGAAGCCCGTTGAATTGTTTCTTCTTCTGTCATTCCGAGAAGGCGTTGCTCTCCTCTGGTTTTTGCCGCCGTTATCTTTCTGCGCGTTTTTCGTTTCTTTGCCGTATTGACCGAAGCCCGTGTTTTTATTCTCTGTTTTCTGATCGTCCCGGCCCTTTGTCCAAGCTCTGTCTTTATCCCCATCTCTATTGACAGTTTCGTTTTTGTTTTTTCCCTGTCTGTCTTCTTTTTCAGAATCATTGGAAGAGTTTTTATTGTCCTCTTCGGAGTTTTCACTGTTATTTCTATCTTCATGTGTCTTGGAAAAGCTGTCCCGCCTGTTCTTCTTGATTTCCTCCATGATATCTTTCACAGGTTTTTGGGCCCATTCCTTCGTATTGATTCCTTCCGCTTTAGTATCGTCCGCGCTCTCTTTCAATTTCTGCACAAGATTCAGCTTTCCCGGAGTGACGCCCAAGGACTCCGCCTCCCGGACGCGTTCATTGCCGACGCTCTCCGCTTCGATTTCAACCTCAACATTCTCCTCGGCCGCAGCCTCGGCCGCAGTCTGATCGAGCGATCTGGCAAGCTCGTCGGACTTATTCTGATCCTTGCTGGATGCGGCAATCACAATACCGCCGGTTTCCTTGTCCGCGAGGTATCCTTCCGCTGCAATTTCCTTGATGGTGATTTTAATTGCTTCTTTGATATCCTTATTCTTAAGCTGCAGACGTTCGACAACTTCCTTGCCGTCATCGTTTACGGCCTCGCAGCTTAAAACGCGGTCAAAACGATTTAACAAGTATAAGAGCGACGGGTTTACGTCCAGGCTGACATAAGAAAAAGGAGTGAAATATGCCCATGCGGAAATGCTTGTCAGCGCAATGGCGGCGGCCAGGCCGGCAACGCGGAGAGTGAGTCTTCGATATCTCTTTCCGTTACTCTTTTCCACCACCTGTCCCAGCGCATAATTGTTATTCTTCAGTTTTATGACACAGCCGTCGTCGCAAAGTGCGGCAACGCTTTTCCCGCGTATTTCCACGATAACCGCTTTCATTTTCTTTGCTCCTTTCCGAACGACTGCATATATTCCGCGAGACAGGGATAATCGCCGGTAATGATTTCTACCGCGGCTATAATATATTTTCGATGGCGCTCCAATATTTTTCGGGGCACCTTTGTGTTGCTCTCTATGGTTTTTAATGGAAGATTGCTTGTCTTTCGCATCTCAACGACAAGAATGGGGCTCAAGGCCATAAAATTTACCGCGCGGGCACAGCACTCCCTGGTCTTTCGCGATTTCGGGGAGCAGCCGATCAGATCATAAAATGAAAACCCATATTGGAATAATTCCTTGGTGACCGCTTCGATCTCTTCCTTTAAGGAATTGTCCGGGGTTTCCTTCGTCTTTGAGACGATCTCCGCCGCCAATGGCAAATCCGCTTCATTTTCTTCCGTTTCCCCGGAAAAAAGCGAAGGATTTACGGGAAATTCGGGCTTAAATCTGCTCTGCTTGCGAAAGAAATCAATTAACCGGCGATTGATTACCATCTCCGCAAAGCTTAAAAAACTTCCCCTATCAAAAGAATAGGTTTCAACAGCATTGCAAAAGGCTTCCAATGCAACCGACCATTCGTCGTCGCTTTTGGTCAGAAACCTTTTGGCGGTTTTCGATGCGCATTTTAATATGTAAGCTTCATACTCAAGGACAAAAAGGTTCAGCGTATCCCTGTTTTTCGAAGCCTCCATCGCTTTTTCGTCGATTTCCCGCAAGCTATCCCACCTCGCAAACACCGGGGCATAAATACAAAATTTAAGGAATCATACTGGAGTTTACATTGTATTATCGCATAATCAACACAAAATTGCCAACGTTTCAGAGATAAAAACCCGCTCGACGGAGAAAAATGCAGATATTTCCTGCATCCGGCCATGGGAGTGTTCGTCATTCGGAGCTTTAAAACAAAAGTTTGTCAAGTCTGCTTTGCAGGCTTGACACAGGCCGTCGAAGAACTCGACAACCTTTCGAGGGGGAACGAAAATTCCCCCTCGAAATAAAAGTTCGGCCGGTTACGGGATGCGTTTCTACTTTGTCAGAATGCGGTGCAAAATGACCGCCATTTCCGCGCGGGAAACGCTGTTTTTCGGGTTTAATCTCTTGCCGTTGCCCTGAACGATGTTTGCTTTGACCAGCTTTGAAAACGAGTCGACCGCATAGTCGGATATTTTGTCGCTGTCGGAGAAATACGGCAGATCATCCCCATTGCCGGACGAAAGTGAAATGTCGGCGGCATCGAGGGCTCTCAAGATCAGGACCATCGCATCCTGCCTTGACAGGGCGGCGTTCGGGTTGAATCTCCCGTTTGTCCCCTTCCCTATCCCGAGTTTCTTCGCGATTCCGATCGCGTTGTAATAATAGCTGTCCCGGCTCACGTCGGAAAAGTTGCCGTCAAACGACACTTCCAGGTCAAACGCCCGACAGAGCATCAGGATAAAATCACCTCTGGAAATGCTGGCGTTCGGATTGTAGCGCCCGGCTTTGTTCCCGGTAATGATCTGATTTTTATACAGATAATTGATGGCACCTGCCGCCCAGGACAGATTTTTGCCCACATCGGTGAAGTGGCACCCGTCTTTTTCGTCTTTTTCGTCGACGGAGATCTCAATCTCCCCTGTAAAGGAGTCTCCCTGCGTATTGTAGCCCGTATAGGAAATGGTTACGGTTCCGCTATAGCCGGATTTGGGTACGTAATCTATGTTGGACAAATACGGGTATTGTTTTTTGTAATACTCTGTATCCTCGGCGACGATGGAATCGTAGTCGGACGGAGATTTATAATTGTAATAAAGCTTTCCGGCGGAAAGCGGGAGGTCAAACATCACATAGGACAGGGCTTTGCCGGTCAAATCCTCGCATACGTCACTTATGTCGGAAGCGCTAATGGAAACGGGGGTCTTGTCATCGGTTTTATATTCGACCACCTCGGCATCGGCGTCTGTATCGCTTACGGCGACGGTGAGCTTTCCGGCGAAGACATCGCCGTCGGTGTTATACCCCTCGTAGGGCAGCGTCACGGTCCCCGTATAATTTGCCGCGGGCACAAACGTGATGCGGGAAAGATCGGGCAATACGTCTCTGTAATACTTTGTGTCGGATGATACGACGGAGTCGTAATCGGATGGGGCTCTATAGTTGTAATAAAGCCTTCCGTAATCGGACGACGGGCGGGTGAACACCACATAGGAAAGGTCGTTTCCGGTCGCATCGGAAAACGCGCTTGTGAAGTCGGCTGTTTTCAGCACAACAGGGGTATTTTTATCGGTTTCATAGGTGACGGTTCCCGCGCCGCTGCCCGACTGTACGGCAATTGTCAGGGTTACGGTGCCGACCGAGGTCTGCGCGTCGCCGGAAGCGTAAGCTTTCACGATATAGGAAACCGTCCCCACGCCGGTTGCTTCAAAAGCAAGCTTTCCCCTTTCAAGCTTGGAAATGCTGACGGACTCTCCCGGAACATAGTTTTTGCCGTCCAATTTGAGTGAACCAAAGGTGGGATTGCTGCCCGTAATTGTGATCGATTGAAGCGGCCCGCCGTCGTTTTCCTTGTACTTGCCGGTAAAATCGGCCGCCGTGAAGGTGATGCTGCCCGGCAACGTGAGGGTTTTGGAAATCGTTCCGGAAAAGGAAGGGGCGGTGCCGGATGCTCTGACCACGTAAATGCTGTACTGTGCGCTATACGCAGTATCGTCATGCTTTTTTTGATACGTCACCGTCATAGAAACGGGATCGCCTCCGACTGTGGCTTTCGAGCCCGAAGGAAAACCGGCGCTTGCAGAAGTATAGACGGAGCTATCAAAAGAGATGTTAAGCCCGTTCGACAAATCGACGGTATCGGAGGAATAGGTATAGGGTACCGTAAACGTAGCCGTTTTTTTGCCGGAAACATCCACGGCGGATACGGCGGAAGAATGATAAATTGAAGTGAGCACCGTTTCGTCGTCCGCGGCCAAACCGGTTATCGGAAACATCCCGATAAACATCATAAGCGAAAGCATTAGCCCGATGCCCGCCTTTACTTTTCGTTTCATTCATTTTACCTCCATAATTAAGTATTTCAGAAGGATGTTATCATGCCCAAAGGTTAAAATGCCGATACGGCAGAACTGCCGGCAGCAGATTTCGGGCATCAACAACTACCATATATTTTCGGCGGCGTTTCCATATTTTTCGGGGTGCCGTTTTGCTTTTCACTTTTTTATTTTAGATGCAATCTCAGATTATGCCAAAATGAAGCGCGCACTCTCAGATATAAAAAAGGGACCGGCATGCAAAGGCGGGAAGTCACAAGCCCAAAAGGCAAACTGAATACGGAGAACAAGAGGGTGTCGCAAAATGTATGGATATGCATTTTGCGACACCCTCTTGTTTTATATAAGCATATGATTAACTTCACCAATAGATTTGATTTATGAAACTACTCTGTTTCCCTCAGACGCTCAACAATGGAGTGTCTGGAAACAGCGCGGTATACCGCCAGCGGCACGGAAATGCCGAGTACAGTGAAGATCGGCGCAACGAGGAGGATGGGTAAAACCGTAAAACGATACGTAAAGAACCAGAATATACCGGCCAGCACATTGGACAGCAGCGGACCGGCAGCAATGCTGAGCAAAAGCGACACTGCCACAGCGCCCAGGGCGTAATACAGCCCCTCCCAAATCAGCATGGCTTTGAGCTGCCTGCCGGTCATGCCGATGGACTGGAGCATTGCAAGCTCACGGCGGCGTGTCAGAATACTCGTCAGAATCGCGTTGAGAAAATTGAGTACACCTACAAGTCCGATGATAAAACTCAGCACGCCTCCGAGCATCAGGAACATATTGCGGAAAGAGTCGAACTCGGCAGCATAAGTCGCTTTGCTTTCATAGTCGAACTGCGGCATCTGCTCATTTGTCAAATCAGACAGGAAAGCTTCCATATCGGCAGTACCCTCGTCGCTGACATCGCAGGCGTAATACATGACGGAACTGGTGCCCGTATCACGGATAAACGTCTGGTCGTTCATGACGAACTCATCGGTGCCGTAATAGCGATAGCTGAGGGAATGCGGCACAGTGACCAGGGCCGCCACTTCGTAATCAATGTCCTGATAAGTTTTTGCTCGGTACCGGTAAGGCTGGTCGTCAGGAAGGTGATCAGGGTCAAGGATCTCACCCGTTTCAGGATCATAGTACTCATACTCCGTCACATAGCGCAGGGTTACGGTGTCCCCAAGCTTTGCCCAATGGGAATCCATCTCAGGATTGCCGTAGTCGTCCTCGCCGTATACGGCCGCGACATACCGTCCACCCGGTTCATGGAGCTTGGACAAATCTCCCTCGATTACCCGAAGCTTGTCGATGGCATAGTGCTCCATACCGTAAAGCTGTGCCCGATCAGAAAGCAGGCCTTCTTCATTTTTTTCCATAAAGGAGATCATATGGTCCAGTGTTTCTTTATCGTTCCACTTACTGTTTACCTCACGGTAATAGTCCTCGGTGACAAATTCCTCCACCGGACTGCTTTCGCCGTATACGCGCCCGCCCGCTTCCACACCGGGTTGGGATTCCAGGCTGGCGATGACATCTTCGGGCAGAGCACGACCGCTATTCCATAAATTCGCTGTCTGAAAGTAGCCCGCGTCTGCTACCATAAAATCCGCAGCCATTCTGGATAAATATTTATCCATATCAAAGCCGTTTGTAAAGGTGACTGTCATATTGAAAAGCAGCACGGCCAGGGACAGTGAAGTCACGGTTATTGCCGTCTTGCTGCGGTTGCGCCCCAGGTTCGCCCATGCCATTCTGGGCAGCGACGCGCCTGACTGCGCTTTGCGTATCGTTTTCTGATTCGCCGCCCCCTCGGTGTAGCGAACAGCCTCCACAGGGGATACTCTTGCCGCCATACGCCCCGGTCTGCGGCAGGAGATCACCACCGTGAACAGGGCAAAGAGCGCGGAACCAATGAAAATCAGCGGGCTTGCCGACACCGCGTCCTGTACAACACCGTTGAGCTGAGACAAGATCACAGGGGTCAGCTTAACACCGATGCCATAGCCGATCAAGAGTCCAAAGGGAATGCCGATCAAGGACAGCAGCAGCGCCTGCTGGCGGATGATGCGCCGCAGCTGTCGCCCCGTAGTGCCGATGGTCTTAAGCAGGCCGTAGAAGCGAATATCGTTTGAAACGGAAATCTGAAATACGTTATAGATAATGAGATAACCTGTAAAAATAATGACCAGCAGCAGGACCGCGATGGCTACTGCGGTGATTAGGTCCATACTGTCGGTAAGCTGTGCGCCGGTGTAGCCCCAGTTGATGCCCGTTGAAATGTAGTTTTCTGCTGAACGGCTTTCCGTCTGGTAACCGTGATTTCCCAGAATTTTGTTCAAATCCTGTTCGATATGCAGCGAGCTGCCCAGCATGACATCCATATTCCATGAACCGGTCATCCCGTCATTGCCGATACCGCTGCCGATGCCAACCTGATCATAGATAGCCTGTGCGCGGCTGTGAGGAATGAGAACGTGGTTGGCAAAGACTGCCTCATCATATTCCCACCAGCCGCTCAGAATAAAGGTTTCCGTTACCTCTGTGCCGTCCACATCAAAAGTCATGGTAAACTCGTTTCCCAACACCGGCTCGACACCCAGCAGCTCCAATACCCGGGTATCGGCGGCGGCCTCATTGGTACCTTCGGCAGGTAACCGGCCTTCTACAGGGGCACAGTACATCCAGTGCGCCTGGTTCGCATCGCTATATCCAATTTCCACATGGGATTTGAGAAACGGCGCGCCGGTCGGCATACCGACAAAGCGGCGCACCCCATACTGCTTGATGAAAGGATCGGTTTTAATCTCGTCAAACTGCTCCCGGGTCATATACTTGAACGTTCCATGACTCCAGCCTCCGGCTTGCCGGAAGTTGGCCTGCTGAAAGGAATGATTAATTGACAGCGCCACCGTGAACAGGGATGTAAACAGTACGGCGGTCAAGGCAATGGCAAGAATAGCGATAACATTTCTTGTTCTTGCCGCTTTCATGCTTTTGACGCTCAGCCGGCGGATACATTTTTGATTGGCTACATTCATGCTGTGCACCTCCTTATCGAGCGACGATCAAGCCGTCCTCGATGCGGACGATGCGGTCGGCCAGCTGGGCAATCTCCTCGTTATGGGTAATCATCACAATGGTTTGAACAAATTTCCGGCTTGTGACCTTCAGCAGCCCCAACACATCCTGGCTGGTCCTGGAATCCAGATTGCCGGTGGGTTCATCCGCCAGCACCAGGCTAGGAGTATTGACCAGCGCCCGCGCGATCGCCACGCGCTGCTGCTCTCCACCCGATAGCTGATCGGGTTTGTGCTGGCGCCGCTTTGTCAGGTTCACCAGGCCAAGCAGCTGGTCCAGCCTGTCTTGATACTTGCGGGGGTCCTTGCCATCGATGATCACCGGCAGCAGGATATTCTCCTCAGCGTTCAAGGTAGGAATGAGATTGAAAAACTGGAAAATAAACCCGATGTGATGCCGCCTGGCCAGGGTTAAGACAGTGTCTTTCTGGTTGGAAAAAGTACTGCCTGCCAGGGTAATGGTGCCCCCGCTGGGATCATCCAGCCCGCCCATCAGGTGCAGCAGGGTTGACTTGCCGCTGCCGGAAGGCCCCATGATGGCCACAAATTCACCACTGGCTACCCTGAAGCTGACATCATTCAGCGCATTGACAACAATCTCGCCCGTCTGATACTGCTTGCTCAGCCCATCAGCATCCAGCACAATGGATTGTTCAACTTCCTTAGTCTCATTCATGTAATGTCACCCCGCCTTGATAGCCGTCCACTGTGACGACCTGTTTATCTTGCAGCTTCATGGCGCCCTGCACTGACACCACTGCCGGAATGTGGTATTCGCGTGCAATGATGGCGCTGTGCGAGAGAATGCCGCCGGAAGCCGAAACCACAGCACCGGCTTTGGCAAATAACGGCGTCCAGCCAACCTCTGAATACGGCACCACCAGCACATCACCGGATTGCACCTTGTCAATATCTTCCACACCGTTCACCTTGCACACCGGGCCAGAGTAATATCCCGGGGATACACCCACGCCCTTCAGTTGGGTCAGGTTCGCCGACAGAATGGGCGGCGCCTGATCTCCGTATATCACAGGCGGCAGTTCCACACCGGCAGCCTGCTCCAGCTCAGCTTTTCTCTGTGCCACAAGCGCTTTGAAATCTCCGTTGTGATGCTCTGGCTCCTGCACAGATTTTATGTCATCCCAATCAAGATAGAAAATATCATCACCCTCAGCCAACAGGAGATGGGTCATAAATTGCTGCGCCACTGCCATAAAATACGGTCGAAGTAAACCATAGGCATAGGTGTACAGGTCAGCCACCTGTTCGCGTATCTGCCGGAATTGCCTGGCGCGCCGGTAGAATAGCTTAAAGAACAGGGGCTTTTTCTTCAGATCTGAGAGGTAAATAAACTGTGATGCCTTTTCTACATCTGGCACATAAGCGCTCACCATCTTCATCACAAGCTCCGGCGTCTCACGCCAGGGTTTGAAAGAGAAGTTGTTATTGTTGTCGCTCAGGTGCCCATAATCGTGGATAAATGTTGACAGCTCCTGCCCAAAATCACCCAGGTCACCGCGGCTGGTAATTTCAGTGTAGCCGCTCTTGAGAATTTCTGACTGCACAGTGGGCTTAAAAGCTTTGAATTTTTGATTTAAACGGTTTAGTCTTGCATCGGGTCGGTAACGCTCCAGTCCTTCATCTTGGAAAGCCAGCGAAAACCGCTCCGGCGTGACCCCCATCTTGCGCAGCTGCCGTGCAACCAGTCCACCGTACATGGAGAGCAGCAGCGGCACATGGATATTATAGAAAGCGGTCTGGCGCACTTCCGGGATCAATTGCTCAATGCCCTCGATCAACTGTGTATAAGGCAACGCAGGTATGCCAGCCAGGTCAACCGCTTTGATGCGCTGCTCCAACCCGGGAAAATCACGCTCAAAAACACGAAAAAAGTTCCATTTGTTGTAAAGAAACTTCACCATACGGGGTAAAAGGCGCATCATACCGCGGTTAAAGCGCATGGCAGGGCGCCCCGAGCCCTTGGGGACCATACCCATCATCATATCCAGTCCTTCAGATGGCAGGCCGACTTTGTTGAATACCCGGCCCAACGCAGTGACGTTGAAATAACCCTGGTAATGAAACTGCTTTGCCAGGTCGGTCACTTGTAAACCGCTGTCGCCAACCATTTCACTCAGCAGATCAATCCACACTGGAATGACAAGGGACGTGTTGATGGACCAGATCAACGGCTTGATAAGTCCTGGCATCATCTCCTTTGACATGCGGTTTGAATAGACATTCATATCCCGCAGTGCTGTGATCTCACGCAGCTGCACCCACTTGAGTGCCTGCCCATCATAGACCCATTCCAGGTCAACCGGAGCTTTGGTGGCCTTGGCTATGCGGGCTGTACCGCTTACCACCTCGCGGATCACCTCTTCCGGGATGGGGCTGTCCTCCGGCCGGGCAATCCACTCACCCCATTTGTACGTCCATCGCAGGGGTGTTTCACCGGCATCCACCAGTTTGAAACCGCTGCCCTGCACTGCCTCGATGATAATCTCGTCTGTACCGGTGGTTGGGTTGCGGCTGAAGCTGACACCTGAGATCACAGGCGTGACCATTTCCTGAACGATTACTGCCATGTTGACCGTTTTGCCCGCTTCTGCGATGTTGTTCTGGTAGGCAGCGACTGAAGGTGAGGCACACTCTTGCCAGATGGAACAGGCAGCATCGACAATCGCTGACACGCCAGAGACATCCAGTACGGTGACAAACTGCCCGGCAAAAGAATGCTGAGCACTATCCTCTATGTCAGCTGACGACCGTACCGCGTAGCGTTTGAGGGGGTCAACCAGTGCGTGCAGACTGCCCTGCAGAGCCTGTCTGGCTGCTGCTTCATTCTCCTGGAAATATGCCTGAAAATCCCACGGGATGACGTGCGTTGCAGGTATCGCAAAGCCATGCTGCATCAACAAGCGCAGGTTGGCGGCCTTACCGCCAACTGATGGCGGCAGCGTCTTGTCCTGCAGGTTGACAATGGCTGGCGGGCTCATTCCAGGGAATCTCCGGTTGAGCCGGGTTCAACTTTATCCTTCTTAGCCAGTCCCATCTTTGCCATCATTTTATTCATCATGCTGCCCATGGGAATGCTTTCCATTGCATTTGCTGTATCCACCACACCCATTTTCCGCGCCCTGACATAGCGCGAGACATCCGGGATCATGGCTAAAATCAACATCAGGTTGATCAGGAAGGCAAACAGCCCGTAGCCCCAATGACCCTGGCTGATCCACAACCAGGGAATCATCAGCCACGTACCCAGCGTCATGGCTAACAGGTATTCGCGGAAAACCACCATGCCAAGGAACATGGCAATCACATTCGCCGCCAATGTGCCGAGCGGGTCAATCGCCAGGAAGACGCCCAAGGATGGTGAAATACCCCCGCCGCCTTTGAAACGGTGATAAACGGACCAGATGTGCCCGCCCACGATGGCGCCCCCCAGGAATAGGACATAAGGTTGCCCGGGATAGACAAGCCTGACTACCAGGGTAGGGATCAGCCCTTTTAGAATATCCAGCACGGCGATGATGCCGCCTACCTTCGGTCCTAAGGCCACCGATGCTGTGGTAGCCCCGACGTTGCTGAGGTAATAATCCTCGTTCTTACCCTGGTCTATCATTTTAACTTTTGTCAGGTCGACATTTGGCGCAGCTATGCGCGCCACCAGCCGTGAGACGGAAATAGAGCCAATCAAATACCCCAAAACCAGGAAAAGGATGGCTAATTCTGTTTGCATCACATTCACCTCTAATAAAGCAGTTGATTATGGATAAGACCGCAATCGCATATCGGCGGAATGCAAGGGGCAGAATGAAAAACAATTATGCTGTTTACAGTGAAAACTTCCTGATGAAGGCAGGGGCACTGCCTGATGTTGCGATGTAATAATAATTATATACAAATTAGTCAAAGTTACTAATAATATTTATCGTCAATTTTTAACTTGCATTTTTCAAAACAATTGTAAAATATGAATACTTTACCTTTTTTGTAATATTTGTCCACTTCATGCAGACATTTTATCGAAAGGAGCACAAGCAGAACGATATCTCTCAATTTTCATCTTATCAGCGTTATAAGATCTACCGGCAACAGCCGGTCATTCAAAAAGGAGGTTTTAATGCGCATCACTGATACGATTTGGATCATTTACACCGTGCTGGTCGCGTTGAATGCCATTTTCTTCATCGGGCTGGCGCTGATTGTCAGGGAGAAAGGAGATGGTGATGGATAAGCGCGAGCGCAACTGGCTGTTCTTCCTGATCGGTATTTTTATTGTTGTCAATGTCATCACCCTCTCACCAATAGTGCCCTGGCAGCGCTGGATGCTGTGGGATAAGCCCCAGCCGGCAAAAACCGTGGACGTGAGCTATGCCGATTATGTCATCACCATGGATACCCCGCTGGAGATCAAGCAAGGTGAGTTCATCGAGTTCAATGCCGTCTCAACTGATGTCACCTATGGCTTTGGTGTCTTCCGCAAAGACAACAGCATGATTTTTCAGATGCAGGTCATGCCCGGCATCCAGAACAAAATTACCTGGAAATTTGACGAAACCGGCTGGTTTGACGTGCGCTCGACCGAGTATTCCGGTCCGAAGCATTCCGACATGCACCTCGTAGATGCCATTCACGTGGCGGAATAGGAGAGAGGACAATGACAACTTTAGGCTGGACTGAAAAATGGACCCTGCGCTTTGCAGTGTTTGCCCTGCTCTTCCTGGCACTTTCGGGCTTCGAGGGTATGCTGATGCGCTCACAACAGTACGATATCAACGCTCTCCACAGCATGGAACAGATTCTGAACCAGATCCGACCGGGTGCAACGGATCCCACCACCCCTGAACTGTATTACGGCATGCTGACCGTCCACCCAATCGTGGGTATTTACGGTTTTGTGTACATGGCTGTCTTCGGCGCCTTCTACTACCTGGTGCCAACCCTGGTGAAGAAGCCGATCAAGCATCCCAAACTGGTGCCGGTCAACTTCTTTCTGCAGGTGGCTGGCGTGATGATCTGCTGGTTGTCCGGTTTTTTCGGGCTGTTTAACGCCATGTACACGCTCTACTGGCCGCTGCCTGTCGCTTTTGACCGGGTGCCGCTGTACGGCGCCATCTTCTTCATGCTCGGCGCCGCCGCCATCATGGTCAACATCCTGATCTTCTCCTTCAACATCTTCATGACCGTGCTCAGCAGCGCCAGCGGCAAGAAATACAATTTCGGGCAGTTCCTGCGCTCCGCCTTCGGCATCCCGCGCCTTATGAAATGGCTCGGCAAGGAAGACAAGAACGCCCCCAACATGGACTATAACGGCATGCCAGTCTTCATTGTGGCAGTGGCGCGCGGCTCGGTGGACACCGTCATCAACGCCATCGTCCTGCTCGGCGCCGGTGTGCTCATCCTGGTGTACGGCCTGTTTGCATTGGCCGGCTCACCGCTGGACCCAATGGCTGTCAACCCGCTGGTGTATAAGAACATCTACTGGTGGGGACTGGACATGGTGGCTGACGGCAATGCCCTGATGTACACCGCCGGCGTGTGGTACTTGCTCATCCCCATCCTTACCGGGCGCGAGCTGTTCGGCGCCAAGGTGGTCAAGACCGTCATCCTGGTGGACCTGCTGGTCTCCATGGGTGTGTGGAGCCATCACCTGCTGGGCGACACCTCTCAGCCGATGTTCATGCGCATCCTGTCCGGGCAGTTCGTCACCTGGGGCGAGTTCTTCACCATGGGGCTGACGCTGTTCGTCTCGGTGATGACCATCTGGCTGGCGCGGCCAGTGAAGCTCTCACCGTCGCTCAAGTTCGCCCTGGCATCCATGTTCGGCTTCGTGATGGGCGGCATCGCCGGCTTGATTCAAGCTAACGTGGGGCTTAACGTGGTTTACCACAACACACAGTGGGTGGTTGCCCTGCACGCACACACCTTCCTGCTCACCGGCGTGGGCTCGATGTTATTCTGCGTCATCTACGCCCTGGTGCCAATGATGACCGGCGTGGACTTCAAGAACAAACTGCTGGTTAACCTGCACCTGGTGCTGTGGATGGTCGGCTCGGTCGGAATGGCGTACACCATGGGCATCGCCGGCTCTAACGGCATGCTGCGCCGCACCATCTATGAGAACGGCGAGTTTTCCGTTTATACCGGTGTGGCGTTCCTGTTTGGTATTGTCCTCAGCCTGGGCTTCCTGGCATTTCTGTTCAACCTGGTCAAGACGCTTGGGCTCAGCAACGTGCTGTCGCTCTTTCTGCCGGAGAAGTGGTTCTCGAAGAAATCAGTCGACCGGCTGAACGAAAGTTCACAGGCATAAAGGTACAAACCCGCACAAACAACAGCTGTCCCGGTTACTCGGGGCGGCTGAATTATTTTTCAGAAACAGTTATTGTGACAGAAATAAACTTTACGCCATCTTACTGGTTGATCTCCGGCTTTACAGATTGCACCGATACCGCCTGGCTCATAAGTGTTTCCCAGGAATACACCATCGCTATCGTCCCAACCTTGCTCCAGGTGGCTGCCTGGTCAGCATAGTGCCCGCTGCCCGCATGCCCGGATGACCCCAGCGGAACAATCCACCTCGATAAATCCCAATCAGACAGATCAAATACATAGCGGGCCACTGAAGTACCGTCAATCACAAATGGAATGCCGGGACGGAAGCGCGCCGACTGCGGGGTGTCGCCATCACCGCTGGTAGATACTTGTGGCGGGTTCAAGCTGTTCGCCAGCTCAGGGAACAACCCTGCAAGCGGGTGCACAGGAGAAGTGAAGTGAACTTTTCCCCACTGCCACGCATCGAGATCATTGCCAAGTGCTTCTTGCAAGTTCTCTACCCCTGCTGTAAATGCCTGCTGAACAAGCTCAGGCCATTCACGCCCAGGCGGCAAGAAGCGGGTGTCACCAGATTCCATGTCCAAAATAAGCTGTGTTGAAAGCTGCCCGAGGTGCCGCTGTTCGGCTGACTTGGTTGAGTCAAACACTTTTTGAGCGAGCGGTCCATACAGCGGTGTCAGAACCATTTTATTGAGCGCTCGCCGCACAGCGCTGTAGAGCGTTGGTTCAATCCTGTCTGCATCCATGCAGTAGTTCCAGCTTATCAGCCGTGAGTGCAGGTCTTTATGGAACGCATCTTCAGGTTCAAAGTCAGATAGGCTGTTAATCAAAATCCTGGCAGGAATCGACTCTCTTTCAGCGTGGATGGATTCCATGTCACCCGTTGTGCAGTCAGAAAGGGAAGACAATCTCGAGAAAATCCTGCGGGCACGGAAGTCAGGGGCATAAAACAAACCGAGCGTATAAGGGTAATTCTTGTCAGTGATGCGATTGTTCGCCGTGACAATGAAACCAGTCTCAGGGTTCCGGCTCCTGGCAAGCTCCTCAAATGGGACATACCCCTGCCACTCATACTCGCCAGTCCACCCCGGGACTGGCACCCAGTAGTTTGCGAATGTTGACCTGACCGGTACTTTGCCGCGGTTGATGTAACCGATGTCCCCTTTTCTATCCGCAAAGACCATGTTGTTGCCCGGGTCGACCCACAGCCTCACGGCTTCTTCCAGGTCATCACAGGTTTTGGCTTTCATCATCGGCAGTAAGCAATCGAAAGTGCGGTTATGCTTCTCTAAGGCAGTATATTTGAATGCAAGGGCAAACCCATTTTTGGGATCAACCTGCAGCACCAGCCCGTGGATGGTTTTCCTCAATATAATATCTTCGGCTGGTCCTCCCTTCACCAGTATTGAGTCCTGTTTAACATCCAAATCAAGCCACTGGTCTTGATACAGGTACTGGTTTGGTCTTTCCGGATCCAATTTTTCAATATACAGGTCTTGATAATCATTGTTCCCATGTGTGATCGCCCAGGCCGCATCCTGGTTATGTGCAAAGTGCGGGAAACCGGGAATGCCAGGAAACGAAAACCCGATCACATCGAACGCCGGGCAGGCGAGGTGGTTTTGGTAATAGACGTTGGGTGTATCCAGGGCGCGGTGCGGGTCACCCGCCAGGAGCGGCAAGCCGGATTGGGTGTGCTCACCGGAAACGACCCAGTTGTTTGAGCCGCCCTCAACGTCCTCAAGCCATTTCAGGTGTCCTGCCACCTCTTGAATATCGTCAAACCCGCTTTCCCAATCACCCGTGAAGGTACTGCCTGGCGGGACGATCAACAAGCCGCCATTTGGGTAGGTAGGCATGATTTTCTGTGCTTCTTCTGCCCCAAAAAGATTGACCAGTTTTGCGCGCCACAATTTGGACTCAAAGACACCCATGAACACGTGCCTGACCTTGTAGACCGCCAGGCTATCACAGGGTGACCACTCCTCAGGGACCGCATCCAATAGCGAATATTCAACCGAAGGTGTTGAGCTGGTTTTGAGAAACGCGTTGACCCCGGCCGTATAGGCAGTCAACATGGCCTTTGTCTCATCATTGAGCGCTTCATAATCGCTTTTGCCAGAGTCTGCAATTTGGAATTTACGCATCATGTGGTCTGTTGCCAGGCCAGCCGGCCCAATCAATTCCGACATCCGCCCATAAGCCTTGCGCCTGTCCATATCCATTTGAAACAGGCGGTCCTGGGCGGTAAAAAACCCCTGACCGAAAAAGGCATCTTTGAGATTATTCGCCTTGATATGCGGAATGCCATATGCATCGCGATAACAGGTCACATGGTCAGAGACGAAGTCAGACAGAAGGTCTGAAGAGGTATCAGGAAGAAATTGGTGTAAGTCAACGGTGTGCTTTTCATTTGTCATGGGGGTTTTCTCTTTGGGTTTGGAGTTTGAGTTAATTAAGTATACAGATATGTTACAGTAGGCAAGCAGAAAGGAATTGGCACAATAAGTCCATCGAACCAGATGAAGTACCTGATTATACAGGCAGCTCTACAACAGTCGTGCAGCTGTCAGCCTTAATCTGGATGGGTAAAAGTAAATTGTCTAACCATCAACCATCCGGTATCGCTATCGACAGGTGTGGCTTATTCGGTTATTTACCAGACCGGCTCAGCCAGGCTTCCAGGATCACACCATACACGATTCCTGCAATAAAGCTAACCGGATCCTTGAACCCCGTGGCGCTGTAAAAAGCAAAGGAAACCATAAGCCCCAGAATTGCCCCACGCAGCAAAGCTTTACTTTTGCTTGTCGTATCCCAGGGAGCTCCAATGGCCAAGCCTATAATGACCCGGTTGTACCACAGTGAGGCTATAAAAACAGGAGAAGCGCTGGACCCGGAGCGAAGATACGCCCCAACCACACAGATAACTCCCAATACAGCACCGCCAATAAGCGCTAATTTCAACCTTTTAGTCATGACTATCCTTTCTGAATTGGTCTGATATCGTTCTCTTCCTAATTCCTTTTTGATGGGTTTAAGTCGTTCAAGCTTCCTTCTATTTCTAAAGAAATCCTCCATCTGCCAACAATATCCTCGATGAAAAATTCCTGATTGTGATAACCCACTGGACGCAGTTGGTGGCTGCATATAAATTTATCCAATTGATTTGAGTTAATTATGCTCCAATTCACACACTGTGTTGCATAAAAGGATACAGTTTCAATCGGTGGTCTATTTATCTGTAGGAATCACTTAGCCGGCTGGCAATTTTTCGCCGGTATTTATCCGCACATTCGATGGTGTGTTCGGGTTAAAAATCAACCGTCCAGATTAACCGGGACGGCTGAGTTATTTAATTCACCAATTATGTATTTGTTATTGGGTTAGAAGGGGTACTTTTCCGTCTCCTCCATCTTCCGCACCACAATATCGCAGCAGTCGTCGCCCTCTGGCTCGCGCTTGAGATGCACCATGGTGTAGCCCGGGTTGTACGCCTGCATCTTGGCCGGGTCCACCAGGCAGTACAGCCCACCCAGAGTCTGTTCGCCGGCTTCGACCCACACATTCGCAATTTCACAGCCAGTGGCATGAGAAGCCTTCTCATCGCCCACCTGTATCGTCGCCTTCTTGAAGCCAATCGGTGACAGGTCAGAGCCGTACATGAAGTTCTCCGGCGTCGGTTCCAACCCCTGTGACTCCACACGCGCACGCGTCTCCTGCCCAACTTGCGTGCCGTAAGCCCAAATCGCCTTGCGTATCAGCTCCCTGGCCTGCTCCTCACCCAGAGCCTCCCGCAAGGTGCGGGCAAAAGCCAGGTGCAGCATGCCCAGCCGTCGCGAAAGGCTGTTGACCGCCTGTTCAGCCTCAGACAGCGGTACCATTTTCTCATCTTTTTCCATGGTCATCTCCTTCAATTTATAACTATCAGTATCTGCCGTTCATTTCACCGCGTCGGAACGGTAATCCCAGCCGCTTTCTTCCATCTCCAGCAGCAGCTTCACCACCGTCTCCACCACCACGCGGCGCATCTCTTTACCTTTCTCAGCCGTGCCGCGCGTCGGGTCACCCGAGGCGCCGGTATTGGTCAGCTCGTTGAACTTCCACTTGATATCCAAATACGGCGGCAGGTCCGGCACCACGCCGGCAGCCAGCTCTGGTTTGCACAGCTCAGGGAACATCTCCAGCCCGATCGAGGTCTCCGCTTCGCCGGCATGCCCGCTGCCCTTCCAGACCTCGAAGAAATCCGTCGGCACCATGTCCGCCACCAGGTTCCACCAGTCGTTCATGGCAATGATGCGCATCTCGGAGTGCGCCACCTTGACCGCGCGTGCAGCTATCTCAATCGGGGCGATGTTGCCGTCATGCCCGTTGAAGATCAGCACCTTGTGGATGCCATGCTCCCACATCGAGGTCAAAATATCGCGGATGATGGCGGTCATCGTCTCGGGCGCCAGGCTGGCGGCAATGGGGAAGTCCTTGTAATGGTGGCTCATGCCGTAGTTGACCAGCGGCAGCACTGCCGTGCCGGGCAGGCGCGCGGCGATATCCAGCGCGAAGGTGTGTGCGGTCAGAGCGTCGGTGCCGTAGGGCATGTGCCAGCCGTGATTCTCCAGTGAGCCGAGCGGCAGGATGACCTTGTCAAACGGATGTCTGCGGAAGTCATCGGCAGTCCAGTGTTGAATTTCAAGCGGGTTCTTGTGCATGGCAAACCTCCTTCAGAGGTTAATAGTTATAGTTGATTATACGAGGTTAAACAGGCGCTCAGCATTGCCGCCCAGGATGGCCTTGACTTCTGTTTCGGTAAACACAATGCCATCCGGCGCTTCGGTGGGCAGACCCTGGATAATCTCAATCCAACGTTTGACACTTACCAGCGCAGTGAAGCTGGGGTTGTCGGTGCCCCACATCAGGCGATCAATGCCCATGCTGTCGATCATCTGGCGCAGGGTTCTGCAGAACTTTGGGTAGTCTGCAACAGCCATCAACTGCCACTCGGTCAAACAGCCGTAGATTCGAGGCTTCCATTCCATAATACCCGCCAGCTCGGGCCACCAGCGCCAGCCGCAGTGCGCGGCAATGATGTTGATGTTCGGAAAATCCACCAGGAGCTCATCCAACAGCAGGGGATGCGAGTAAAGCGACTTGGATGGAATGGGCAGCGCGCCGGTGTGAACCACCAGGGTCATCTTGTGGTCGTCCATCACCTGTAGCAGTGGGTAATTTTTCGGGTCGGCAGGGTAAAACGGCGGCACGTCCGGGTGCCATTTCATACCCACCAGTCCATACTCGTTGATGCACTGCTTCAACATATCCACACACTTTTCACGGGAGGGGTTGATACTGGCAAACGGTATGAACCGCCCAGGGAAGCGACGGGCAATTTCGCCAATGCTCTTGTTTGTTTCCATGATGGTGATATCGGTGAAAGCCGGCCTGTCCCACACAAATAACACAGATTTATCCACGCCGCTCTTGTCCATCAACTCAATCATCTTTTCGCCGTAGGGATCATCGGTCAGGTAGCGGTATTCCTTCTCAATAGCTTCAAGGGAGACTTCAGGACATCTCATAGAGACATACATATCCTGAATAAACTTTGAAATAAAAGGTATGAAATCACCCAAAACAAATTCGGGTTCCCAATGGTGATGCACATCAATAATCATTGCTTGCTCCTTTTCATAATAGTCACTGGTTTAAACATAAAATTGGGTTTTCATGCTGGTTCGGCAGTTGCCATCAACATCTTAAGTTTAAGGCCAAGTATCTACAAGAATAATTGAGTCTCATTAATTATCTCTTAAATCGCCGTTCTGGCAAAATCAAAACAGCACCCTGCTTTAAGCAAAGTGCTGTATCAAAATTTATCCGAGAAACTAATTTCTTATCCGCCCGCTGCTGCCTCGCGCCCCTTCAAAAATGCCTGGCGGTTCAACTCGGCAAATTTCCCCGGCACACGCTGTAGAATCACGTCCAACCAGGCCTCAGCGCCCAGCCCGGTTTGCGGCTCCAGCATGGCTGAGAGCGCCCCCAACAGGACTACGTTGGCGGCCTTGATGTTGCCCAATCGCTGGGCGATCTCGCCAGCCGGCAGGTACATCGCCCGCTCTGTAACCCTTGCCAGCGTAGCACGCAAGTGCTCATCCTGCGGGTATGCCTGCCCGCCGGAGGTAACCGTCACCGGCTCAATGGCTTCCAGGTTGACCAGCGCCAGGGCATTCTTACGCAGAAGATTGACACTGCGCAGTGCCTCAGCCTTCTCAAACGCCACGAACACATCCACCTCGCCGGCACCGATCAGCGGCGAATACACATGCTCACCCCAGCGTACGTGGCTGGTCACACTGCCGCCGCGCTGTGACATGCCATGCACTTCAGCCTGCTTGGCTTCAAAGCCGGCAGCCAGCCCCAGGTTAACCAGTACGTCGCTGGCTAAAATAGTACCCTGCCCGCCTACGCCAGCCAGCAGAAAATTGATCGTCTCTTTCATCTTANNCACACCTCGCAGCCGGTGCACATACCGGCATCGATCAGCGCCTTGGGGCGCTGGTATTTTTCATCCAGTTCATCGCTCTTGCTGATGGCCGGGCAGCCGATGCGGAAGCACATCGTGCAGCCGTTGCATATGTCAGCGTCCACCACCATCGCGTGCCACTTCTTGCGCGACTCCGGCAGCAGGGCGCAGGGCTCGCGCGTGATCATCACCGCCGGTTCATCCAGCGCCAAGTATTCCTTCAACGTGGCTTCAACTTCTTTCACGGCCAATGCTGGTACGGTCTTAACATGTTTGAAACCCAGCGCACGCACCACGGCTTCAATATCCACCTCGGGCGCTGGCTTGCCCTGCAGGGTGTGGCCCGTGGCGGGGTTCTGCTGGTGCCCGGTCATGCCGGTGATACGGTTATCCATGATGATAGTCACCACTGGCGACTGATTGTAGAGCGTGTTGATCAGCGCCGGGATGCC
>DIWE01000022.1 GCA_002423435.1 Clostridiales bacterium UBA6114 | reverse complement strand
ACGTCATCGTCTTCGGCATGCCGACCGACTTCCACTACGGAAACGGAATGGGCACGAACCCGATCCAGATGATGCAGGCGCTGTCGGCGCAGGTGATCCGCCACAGGCGGATCATGAGCGATCGGTGCGTGTTCATCGTATCAAGCATCTGCGACGGCTACTTTCATGACGAGCGGTGGCCTTACCTTCGGGAGCTGTACGAGCTGTTCCAGCACGACTACATGAACATCCTGCCGGACATGAACCGGTATGGGGAATATTTCGCGACCAATGAGGAGTATATCCGCAAATACCGCTTCTGCAATGCGTTCCACCCGTTTCACGGCTTTTCCATGATGAGCTGCGGGCACATCGCGGAGATGAACACGAGCGCGATCTATATCGTGGGCGCGCGGGAGCCGGGCATCGCGAGAGGCATGGGCTTAAAAACCCGGGCGACCTTCGAGGAGGCTCTGGCGGACGCAAAAAAGAAGTATGTGGGAGACACTCCGAATATCCTCGCGCTTCCGAAAACCTTCAAAACCGCCGCCGTCCATCTGTGCATGAAGTAGAATGGCCCTCTTCCGAGAAAAGTCATGACACATATTCTTCTTAGTAACCTGGCAATCGTCGCGTGCATTAATTTTCTGGCTGCGTTTTTGCAGGCATCGATCGGTTTCGGCTATGCAATGCTGGCGATGTCCCTGATGCCGCTGATACTGCCGATGCGGATCTGCTCGGCCGTCTCCGCCGGGGTCGTAGTAACGATCGGGATTCAGATGGTCGTCATGCTTCGAAAGCACCTGGATTTCAGGGTCTGCGTTGTCCCGGTTCTCTTTTGCATACTTTTCACCAATGTCGGCATGTACTTTCTGATGCACTGGCCGGAACGGGTGCTGCGGTTTTTTCTGGCAGCTCTGCTCCTGTTGCTGACGGCCATGTCCTACTTGTTTGAAAAGAAGGGCATCGTTTTAAAAATGACATGGCTAAACAGTATTTTGGCGGGCGCCGTTACCGGAATCAGCACCGGGATGTTCAATATAGTGGGCCCTTTCTTCATGATTTATTATTTTAATATTTGCAAAAACAATTTGTGCTTTAAGGCCAGCATGGAATTCAGTTTTCTGGCGGCGGGGCTGTATTCACTCCTGCTGCACGCAATATACGGGAACATCAATGCTCAGGCGGCGCCGTATCTGATCGCTTCCTCCGTCGCGGCCTTCGCAGCCGGGTTCGCTGGGATCCGGCTGTTTAAAAGGCTTAACCGGAAATTGATGTGCCGGCTGATTTACCTGGTTCTTCCGGTGATGGCTTTTTGTCTGCAGAAGAAATGAAAGACATATTAAAGAAGACTTTGTAAAATTTCGGGTCTGCATTGAGGTGTTGAAACAAATCACATGAAAAGCAAGACGGATTGTTACAGCTTAAACCAAAAGGAAATGATCCTGCGGGATTATCTTGCCGCGGACCGGACGGTTCTGGCAAACGAGCGGACATTATTGGCGTATATCCGTACCTTCATAGCGCTGATCGCTTCGGGAGCGGGCCTCGTCAAGCTGTTTGAGCAGCCCGCCCTGATCCATGCGGGAATAGTGCTTGTGGCAGTGTCGCCAATCATACTTGTCGTGGGGGTTTATCGCTTTGTCGCGATGCGCGGCAGGCTGAATCAGTTAAATCATCGGCATGTTGATTAAAGGGCCGCGTTTTTCGCACACGCGGATATGAACGGCAAAGATGTTGCAGAGGGTGGTCATACGAACAGCGCGATCAACAGAATCACAAAATATGTGCCCCTGATAGAAACCGTAAAAACGTATCGGAAGGAATATGTAAAAAGTGACCTGGTCGCGGCCTTTACGGTGGCGGTGATAGCAATTCCGCAGTCGATGGCCTACGCGATCATCGCCGGCGTCGACCCGGTTTACGGATTGTATACGGCGATCGTCTCCACCCTGGTAAGCTCGGTGTTCGGAAGCTCCGAGCATCTGATCGCGGGGCCGACCAATGCGATATCTCTGCTTGTGGCAGGCAGCATGAGAAATTATGTGGGGACGGAAAACTTCTATGGGATGCTGTTCCTCCTGACCTTTATCGTGGGTGCCATCCAGATACTGTTTGGCATTATGAGGCTGGGGAAGGCAATAAACTATGTTTCGCACGCCGTCATTGTGGGCTTTACGGCGGGCGCCGGGGTATTGATCGCGTTGGGGCAGTTAAACCAGCTTTTCGGCATTTCGCTTGGCGGCGGGTACATGACAATCATGGAAAAGCTGTATAAAACGATATTAAGTCTTCCTGAAACCAATGGATACGCCTTGGGCCTGGGACTAATGACGATTGGCGTGATTATTCTGTGTAAAAAGCGCAGCAAAAACCTGCCGGGCGCTTTGTTCGGGATCATTATTTCAGTCGTCCTGGTCATGCTGTTTTCGCTGGGCAATCATTCGGTGAAGCTTGTCGGAGAAATCCCCGCCGCCCTTCCCTCGTTTAAGACGTTTCCACTGAATCGGACTCTGATCGGGCAGCTGTTTTCAGGGGCGCTCCCGATCGCGATCATCGGCCTTGTGGAGGCGATATCCATAGCGAAATCCATTGCGAGCACCTCCGGACAGAAGATTGACGCGAACAGGGAGTTCGTCGGGCAGGGGCTTTCGAATGCGGTTTCCTCATTTTTTCAATGCTTTCCCGGCTCCGGCTCGTTTACCCGCTCCGCGGTCAACTATTTCAGCGGGGCGAAAACCCGTTTGTCGGGGATTGCGGCAAGCATCATCTTCGCCGTTATCCTGCTGTTTTTTTCCCCCTATGCAAAGTATATACCTAGCGCAAGCCTTGCGGGGGTCATCATGGTGATCGCGTATAATATGGTAAACCGCAGAGAAATGAGAAAGGTCAGCAAAAGCGGCAGGTCCGACGCGATTGCGATGTGGGTCACCTTTGCCGCCACCGTTTTAATGCCGGACCTTGACTGGGCAATTTATATGGGGATCGGCATTTCCATTTTTCTTTATCTCAAGGATACCAATACCGTGCCGGTCAAGATATTGATGCCTTCGCAGGATGGAACGAGCCGCTTTTATGAGCGCGAGATCGGTTTTATTAGGGAAAAAACGGATGTGCTGATCGTACAGCTTGAAGGCAACCTGTATTTTGGTTCGGCAAGCGATCTTGAAAACAAGCTGCAGGAAATAAAGGATAAGGCGAAAGTGTTTATCCTGAGGATGAAAACGGTATCCACCGTCGACATTACGGCGCTTGAGGCACTGCAAAGCTTTGTTGCCCAGGTGAAAAAATCCGGGGGAAGCATTGTCGTGAGCGGACTGTGCAAGGGGCTCAACAGGATGCTTATCAATTCGGACCTGGCTCAGGAAATCGGAGAGGAAAACATCTTTTTCTCGGAGGATGAAGTTTTTGCGTCCTCCTCCAAAGCACTTTTGAGGGCAAAGGAGATTGCCGCTCAAAAAGAGCAGCAAAAATAAAACAGGCCCGGTCGTTTTGACCGGGCCGTTTGTTATGCACATTTTGATTTTCCGGCCTTATTTTTGAGTCTGGTGCGCAAAGCCGTTTTCGGAAAAGCCGCGCTTTTCCAGAAGAAAGAGAAGAGGCATCCCGAGAAAATAACAGACAACCAGCTCCCCATAGGCCACCTGCGCGCCGAAAAGCAGCCAGGTAGAGGTAAACGGCATGCCGCCGACGGGGAAAAGGTAAGCCAGCATCATGCCGATAACAACGCCGTTTAATACGACTGTCGGCAGCGGGACAAGCCATCTGATGCGGATTTTTGAGGTGATCAGCGCCGCTGCAAGGGTTGTCAGCGAGCCGACGATAATATCGATCGGCATCGTAAGGCCCATGGTCGTCCCGATAAAATTTGCTCCCATGCAGCCGATAAAAAGACCCCACGCGCTCGACGGCATAAAAAAGGGAAGCACACAAAGCGCTTCGCTGATACGAAACTGTATGTTGCCGTAAAGAAACGGGCCGACGGAGGGGATGAGGGCCGGGCCGATGGTGAACAAGATATACAAAGCGCCGATAATGCCCGAATAGGCAAGGTTTGAGGTTTTTTTCATGGTTATCCTCCCAACATGTTTTTATTTTATTGTATCCGTATATTCGGTTATTATATCATGGTTTCAACGAAAAAGGGAAGGGTCCAGAACGATATTTTCCCGTGGTATTCTATCCCATGAAAAAAGCGGGATTAAATCCCTTGCCTTCAACTTCTCGTAATGGTCGACAAATCCGCTTAAAAAGGCCAGACGGCCGATAATTTCCTCGGGCGTCTTTTTCAAGGCGCGCAGACAGCCGAGATCGAGGTCGCGGTCCCGCTTTGCAAGGCGCCTTCCGTCGGGCGCGACGAGAAGCGGGACATGGCCATAAACGGGGGGTGCAAAGCCCAGAGCGCGAAAGAGGAAAATCTGGCGCGCGGTGGACGGGAGGAGGTCCGCTCCCCGGACCACATGCGTGATGCCCATCAGGGCGTCGTCGACGGTTACGGCAAGCTGGTAGGCATAAACCCCGTCCGAACGCCGGACGATGAAATCGCCGCAGGATGCGGGGAGGTTTTCCTCATAATATCCATAATTGAGATCGCAAAAGGAAACGGTCTCGTCGGGCACACAGATCCGGAAGGAATACGGCTTTTCCTCTTTCAGTCTTTCAATCACCGCATCCGGCAGCGACCTGCAGCGCCCCGGATAGACGGCCGGATTGTCCGATCCGTGCGGAGCCGATGCCGACAGACGCTCTCCTCTGCTGCAAAAGCACGGGTACAGCCGGTTTTGACAAGATAGCTTTTTGAAATAATATATGTAGATATCGTTGCGCCGGCTCTGAAAATAGGGAGAGTAAGTCCCTCCGCCCGACCCGCCTTCGTCCCAGTCGAGGCCGAGCCATTGAAGATCGTCTTCTAAGAACGAAATATATTGCGCTTTGCTGCGCTGCGGGTCGAGGTCTTCAATTCGCAGCACAATTTTCCCGTTTCCCGCGCGCGCGCAAAGCCAGGCGATCAGCGCGCAAAACACATTTCCCAGATGCATGCGCCCGGACGGACTCGGCGCAAAGCGGCCCCGGACCTCTGTTGAAGATGACGTTGACAGCATCGGCCACACCTCTTTTATGTATTTTATCATTGGCTGGGCCTGCCGTGAAGAGAGAGATGAAGGCTGGCGCCGGAAAAAAGGCATAAAAAAAGCTTTACAAATCGTCCGTTTTGCCCTATAATATCATCTGTGTCCAAACAGTGGGAGCCGGCTTGGAAAGTTTTAGAAGAATACCCAGGCGGCTTTACAGTGGGATTAGGATATGACTAAAACGGCTAAAAAAAACAAAATAGCCCTGTACGTGGGGGTGTAGCTCACTTGGGAGAGNNAGTTCGATCCTCCTCATCTCCACCACACAAGTCCTATACGAACCTTTATTTTTTCATCGGCGGGTTCGCTGTGACGGTTCAGTTATAGGGCGCAAAATAAACTCCCTGCCCCATGATAAAAACATGGAGCAGGGGGTTTTATTTTCATCCATTCATTTTCTTATTTTTCTACCAGCTTATCCAGCCCCACGTCCAGAGCAAGTTGGGGGTATATAAGAGAGGAGATTCACCTCATTCAGGCTGGAATCTTTATGAATATACTTTTCAGCCAACACAAATCGCTGTCGGTCTTCGTTATTTGGTGAGAGAAGTCCATGCCTTATCGGCAGGCCCTCGGTCAGCTTAAGAGTTTGAAGTAAGGGCCCTGATTAATCAGATTCAGAATGGCTTTTATGTGTTTAGGATTAAGCTTTTTCATATAAATTTGAACCTCCACAAGAATTTACAAGTTCCTATTTATTTAAATGTGTAATACTCTTTAACCAATAATACCATATTTATGTGTATGAAAAAAGACATGACTTCCCCCAAGGGAAAGCTATGTCTTTCTGAAACAATAGTGGAAAAAAGACTTTTGTTTTTAAGTGCAGATTACGCTCATTTTGTGAAATTAATCAGTAAAATCCTTAAATGGAATATCTGATTCACGTTCGCCTTTCCTATCCCCTTTGTTCAGGAACCTTTGTGTTTGCACAGCCATA
The DNA here is from genome assembly GCA_002423435.1 of Clostridiales bacterium UBA6114. GTDB lineage: Bacteria > Bacillota > Clostridia > Oscillospirales > Butyricicoccaceae > UBA6114. Next base: position 86,269 of record DIWE01000022.1, on the reverse strand, counting down.
TCTTCCAATCGTTTCGTCCGTTTCACAAATATCTGTGAAATGACCAAGTGGCACAGCTCGCCGCTAAAGAAGGCCAGGTAAAGCCCTTTGCCGTCAAACAAATATACGGACAGCAGCAGAAAAACCTGTATAAAACCGATGCAGCGCAAGAAAGAGATCACTGCGGAAAAGGTGTTTCGTTCCGTGGTCTGGAAATACAGGACATTCATCAGCGTAACCCCTATGGCGATATGCGCCAATGGATAAAGCTGAAGCATGCGGCTCGTTAAGGCGGTTAATTCAGGGTTGTCCGAGCGAAACAGAGAAACGATTCCCTCGCTGAATGTGAAACAAAGGCCCACCACTATCACCGGGATGATGATATTGGTACGCACCCCAAGGCGATATGCGTGAAAAAAAGCCTTCTTATCCCCTTGGCCGTGGGAGAAGCTCATGAGCGGCTGCGCGCCGTGGGTAACGCCGATCAAGACCATGTTCACGACAGCGCACACATAGCCGACAATCGAATAGGCTGTCACTCCCAGCGTCCCCACCGTGCGAATGATTGCCAGGTTAAAGGAAAACGTAACGGCAGGCAGGCTGAACTCCATCAGGAAGGTAGCAAACCCATTGCCGAATACCCGTTTCATATCGGCAAAACGGAAAACAGGCTTTCTGATTTGCAGCATACCCTTTTTACCGGCAAAATGGGTCGCATAGAACGCAAGTTCTATCAGCATTCCGATGCCGTTTGTCATGGCTGCCACTTCAATGCCGTAATGAAGAATGAGTATAAAGACGACATCAAGGATTGCGTTAATGACTGCGCCGGTGACAGTGGCAATCATGACAAGTCTGGGGGCATCGTCATTGCGCACAAAAATAGAAAGGCAACATACGATCATTTGAAATAAGGAAAAGGGCGCCAGCCATTTCAAATAGGCGGTGGCAGAGGGCAGCAGAGCTTCATTGGCCCCTGCAAATAAGGCCAGCGGTTCCCGAAAGGCGAACCCCGCGAGGGCCAGCACAGCACCGGCTACAGCGGAAAGTGTCAGGCACTGGCAAAAAATATTATTCGCTTTTGCCGCTTCTCCCTGACCCTTGTAAAAAGAATAAACATTGGCGCCGCCCACCGAAATCAGCATGGCCAGCGCGATAACAATCATACCGAGAGGGAAGACGATGTTGATGGCGGCGAGCCCTATTTCACCGATTCCCTGTCCTACAACGATACCGTCCAAAACCGTATAAAGGGCTTGGACGACCATCCCTATAACGGAAGGGACGACATACTTGGCAAATTGTTTGCTGATTGTCTTAAAACTTGCGCTTTGAGCACCCATGCTATCTGATCCTCCTGAAATGAACCTTGTTTGAAAAAGCAGACAAACGGATTCCATGTTGACTAAATAATCAAAGGCTCCGATGTCTTTGCTTTTTGACTCTCATGTTTCTGCGTTTTTGGAATAAAAAAGCCGGATAAAATACCGGGTATAACCCCGACATCTTATCCGGCTTCGTTTTTACAAAAGCCCTCCGATGAATCTCTCAAATTACTGTATAATTTGAGTTCATTTTTATTATAGCACATAAAGCATAAAAAAGAAACCGTCAAATTTCATGTCGAAATTTGACGGTTTCTTTGGAGCTACCAGCCGGATTTGAACCGACGGCCTGCGCATTACGAGTGCGCTGCTCCACCTCTGAGCTATGGTAGTATGAATTATGATCCAATCGGCGAAACCCCTTGCGCTATGCGCTTTTGCTGTATATGGGTACCAATGAACTGTGGCAACAGTTGCCCTGCTTACTATTTCGTATTGTTAAACCTTCTCTATCTTAAGGTTGTTCCTGAATTGCAGATAGTCTAAAAACCGCTTAACTGCAAGCGACGCAGATTTTTTGTCTCTCATTGCAAGACCAATTTTACGATACGCCGGTATGTCCAGTTCTTTTATCACAATTCTGTATGGAACTCGCTGCAAAATAAGCTCCGGCAAAATACTGATTCCCAATCTGCTTTCGACCATTGACATGATGGCGTAATCATCCCATGTCGTAAAATGTACCTTTGGTTCAATATTACATTTTTCAAATATTTCCGATATTTCAGCCTTTGCGCCTTTTTCTAAAAGCATAAAAGGGTAATCGCACAGCGCCTTTACAGGAAAGCACTCACAGTCGGCCATCGGATGATCCTCCGGCAAAACCACAAGCAGTTTATCCTGCTCCAAAAATATCGTTTCAAGCTCCGGGAGCGTAGGAAGCCGAAGAAAGCCGCAATCCACGCGCCCTTCCAATATCCAGCTTTCAATTTCCGTATAGTCGCCCAGCAGAAGCTCGTAATCAATATTCGGGTAGTCCTTTTGGAACTCTTTAATGATATTCGGTAGCCAATGAGTTGCTACGCTGGAAAACGTACCAATCCGAATCAGCCCCGATTGCAAGCCGTTGAGCTCATCCACTTGCGCCTGCAACTTCTGATATTCGGTGCATACTCTTTGTGCAAACGGCAACAGTTTTAACCCATCGGAAGTCAGGCGTACACCGGCGCGCCCGCGCTCAAGAAGAGACACGCTCCATTCCTTTTCCAAATCGTTAATCATGCGACTGATTCCGGATTGGGAATAGTTCAATATTTCTGCGGCTTTTGTAAAGCTGCCATGTTCAACAGTTTTGACAAAAGCCATATATTTTTGAATGTTCATGTCCATATGATTCTCATCCACCATACATCTGGATTTGTCATATCGATTATGACAAACATTCTCTTTTGTAATACATAAAAACATGATACAGTATAAATGCAGAGATTTCAAGTGAAGGGGAATGGATATGTTTTTTGTAAGTGATATTTATACAACAGCACCGTCTAAATTTGTGACGAGCGCGTAGATACCGATGAGGCAATTACGATGGGCGATTGCGTTCAGATTAATAAGGCGCTCGATATGAAAATGGTAAAGACGCTGTTTTTATGCGACAGAAAGCAGACGGAGTTTTACCTCTTTGTTACCACAGCAGATAAGCCGTTTGGCGCGAAGGAGTTCAGTAATGCATTGGATGTTTCCCGCGTTTCTTTTGCTCCTGCGGACTTGATGGAAAAGATGCTGGAAACCAAAATAGGCGCCGCAACTGTTTTCAGCGCCTTATTGGATAAGGATAATGGGGTACGGATTGTTTTCGATCAGGACGTTCTTGCGGAAGAATGGTATGGGTGCAGCGACGGCACGACTACCGGGTATATGAAAATCAAAACAGCGCAAATCATTTGCGATTTTTTGCAATTTGCGGGGCATAGGCCATCTATTGTCGAGGTGTAATATGGGATTATTTCAAAATAGGATTGTTGTGAAGGTTGGAACTTCTACACTGACAAATGACATAGGACAAAATGATTTGCGTTCTTTTGACCGCCTTGCCTGCGTACTATCCGATATTCAAAACATGGGTTATGAGATTATTTTAGTATCCTCCGGCGCGATTGCCGTGGGCGCGAATAAGCTGCAAATGAAAACAAGGCCCACAAGTATGCGTTTGAAGCAGGCCGCCGCTGCGGTAGGGCAATGCAGCATTATGTACTTATACGATAAATTCTTCAATGACTATGATAAGACTATTGCACAGATATTGCTGAACGCCGAGGATATGGAAATTGAGGAAAAGAAGGAAAACCTGACAAACACCTTTGATACCTTGCTCGAAATGGGCATTATCCCGATTGTGAATGAAAACGATTCGGTCAGCTATACCGAAATCGAATCGGAAGACAGATTGTTTGGAGACAACGATATGCTCTCTGCTGTTGTCGCTGTATTGTGCAGAGCGCAAAAGCTCGTCATTCTGTCCGACATCGACGGTTTCTATGACAGCGATCCCCGCCTCCATCCCGATGCAAAACGAATAGAACGTATCACCGCAATAAACGAGGAAGTAGAATCTTTAGCTGGAGGCGCCGGCTCCCGGCGCGGTACAGGCGGCATGAAAACAAAACTGCAAGCGGCAAAGCTGGCAACCGCGCAAGGGATTGACACTGTCATTACAAACGGCAAAAATCCGGCCGCTCTATATGAAATCCTCAAAGGGGGCAGTATTGGAACGCTTTTTGCCGGTAAACGATAGTTTGGGTAGCGGTATTTTGAAATATTGCTGCTTGCCTTGCAATTAATACGACGGAAGCTATGAGGTCCGAACAATTTTGCACTGAGTAATCATTGCTAAATCTGTCCTTTTTCGGTACAATATAAGGGAATAAATCCCTTGTGGGAGGAGGGGTGACATGGCGAAAATCACTGTTGCCTGCCTCGTCTATGATAAAAACAGGAAAAATGATGCTAAATCATCCTTGCAAAAAACTGCGGACGACACGGCCATGCCGAACGCCTGCCATATCCTGAAAGACCGCGGTATCGAACTAAAGCTGGTATGAGGGAAGACATATGAGAGACAGCATCTTTATTTGCTATAGCCATGCGGACAGCAAGCATCAACTCAGACTAAGAAAACACTTGGCACCATTTGTAAGGGATAATGCCATTCAGTACTGGTCGGATACAAGGATTAAGGCCAGTCAAAATTGGCGTGAGGAAATCAAATGTGCTCTGGACCGGTCAGCGATATCCATACTGTTGGTATCTGCCGATTTTCTGGCATCGGATTTTATTCATTATCATGAGTTACCCGCTCTAATGGAACATACGAAAATATATCCGGTATTAATACACCACTGCCTGTTTAAAGAGTTTAAATGGCTGGAGTCGATCCAATTCATTAACGATATACAAAAACCGTTGGCTGAATTACCGCCGGCAAAACGTGAAACAGTTTGGGCCGGACTTGTTAAGGATGTAAAAGATGCGTGGGAAAAAGTTATGGAGAAGATTCATGAAGCAGAACTAAGAACAGAAAATTTGCCCGATTATCTGTTCTTAGATAACGGATTTCCTGCCGCCATTGTTGAAGCGATGTCACCCCCCGAACTTGCAGACAACGATTTCAGTGAAAGCTTCCATGATAAATATGAACATGCCATATCGTACGAACTGAAAGCAAATAAACGCTCGCAGCGTCAGGGATTTACAAATTTCTCCACACAGGAAGATGAAACGCTGTATATGTATGTACAGGACCTGTTAGAGAATCCGGAAACCGTAAAGACATATTGGGTATATCAATATGAGCATATTGACATTTTGGATTTCATGCCGGTTGCTAAAGCGCTATTGAGACATTTTCACGGTTATGATGCCTTGATATACCAGGTGCATGAACTGTTTTCCGGGCATGGTTGGGAAGGTGATGGAGAAATACGTCTTCTATGGTTTCCTCCCTTTTTGAGAATCGAATCAGAAGATACATGGGGTTCTCTTGCTTTTTTTGTAAAGCAGGATAACAATGGTACAGCGTTTATCGCATCGCCTGCGCCAATCCCCAACTTGAGAATGTGGGGCGTGTTGGAACCGGACGAAGAAGGATATTATTCCACTTCAATTATTGCTGAACGGAGGATCGCGTCCGGAACGCATAAGTGTTTTCAAATTGACGGTCTAATCGAGGCAGACATGCCGCCGGTAGAAGGCGAAACACATTGGCTGCTCTTCAATGCAGGGCGATATAATGACTTAAAAGTAGGCGACTTGGTACGTGTCAAACCAAGCAGAGCCCCAATGCCTTTAAGAGACTTTTTCGATATAAAAAATACACGCAATATTTATGTGGCTGATTTGCAAATACGTCAGCCAGGACGGAGAGAATCTCCATGAAATTAAAATTTAGAAATCAAGATATCCAGACCGACGCGGTAAACGCCATTGCCGATTTGTTTGCCGGTCAAAGCCTTAGAACCAACGGTTCTGAGGCTTTTTTCTGTGCATCGGCGGTGCAATTGGCAGCCTGTTCCAACAATATTATCTTATATTCTTGAAGATATTGGGATAACCACATATAATGTGTATGTGTATTTTGTCGGGCATACTGTGTCCGGCGTTTTGCGCGCTCCTGGATGATCCTCAAAATGCCGTGAAACCGACCGATCCCGGAACGGTCTGCACCAAAGAAAGAGGTGGGCAGCATGAATGAGCCTGCAAATCAAGTCGGAACAAGCACATTGTTCAGACGCCTGTTCAAGACTTCAAATTTAGGGCAGTTCATAAAAAAGAATGCAGAAGAGATTAAGCTGCAATCTTTCAGCCAATACATAACAAAACTGTGTGAAAAGCAGGGCGAGGTGCCGGAGCGTATTATCAAACGGGCGAACATCGAGCGCTCCTTTGGGCATCAGCTTTTCAGAGGGTCAAGAAATCCGTCGCGGGATACGGTTTTGCAACTGGCCTTCGGATTCGGAGCTGATGTCGATATGGCGCAGGAGCTTTTGAAGCATGCCAGGGCGAGCGCCTTATATCCAAGGGTAAAGCGGGATACGGCGATCATCTACTGCCTGCATCACCACTTTACGATTGTGGAAACACAAAGAATTTTACATGAAATGGAATTGCCTTTGATTGGCGGCGGTGAGATAAAATGAATGATATAAAGGCAGCTGCCGCCGATATTCAGGGTGCCTTTGATGATTCGGAATACCCTGCAGGGCTTCTGGAGAAATATGTTCAGATGGAATTTCTGGCGGGCAGCCATGGTACGGAGACATTTTTGGTTAAGCAAAAAAACGGCGAACAGCTTTATGTCGCAAAATGCTACGATAAGAGTTCCTACTCTTCCGTGCATGAGAGCGATATCTTGAAGTCCCTGCACCACAGCGGCCTGCCTGCCTTTGCAGACGAATTTCAGAATGATAGGATGGTATGCATTGTACGCGAATATATCGCGGGCAAACCTCTTGATCGATATATAACGGAAAATAGTCTGACCAGGGAGGACATAATCGGCGTCTGCGTTTCGCTTTGCGACATCCTCATCTATCTCCATGGGCAAAAAGAGCCCGTTATTCACAGGGATATCAAACCGCAGAACATCATCGTGAGGCCGGACGGGAAAATCAGCCTGATCGACTTCGATATTTCGCGCGTCTACCGCGCAGAGGCAAAAACCGACACGCAATTTTTCGGGACGCGGGAATATGCCCCGCCGGAGCAATATGGCTTTTCACAGACAGACTGCCGTACGGACATTTATTCGCTGGGCGTGGTCCTGGGCTGGCTCCTTACCGGCGGAACGGACATAAACGAAGTCCTTCGCAAGCTGGGCAGCGACCCGCTGGCGGGCGTATATAAAAAATGCACCGCTTTTTCACCGGAAAACCGGTTTGCATCGGCGGAAAAGCTGAAAGCCGCGCTGCTTTGCGCGGGCGGCAAACGAAAAAAAGCCTTCCCGCGATGGATAGCGGCGATCCTGTCCTGCATGGTATTTCTTTGCGTGGGTTTTTCCGTCGGGCGTTACACGGATTTCCTGTCGGCCGTCCTGGAGCCGCATACGAGCGTTTCCTTTGAGGAGCCGACGATTGAAAAGGCCGTCCGGCTGCAGCTCGGCAAAGCGGCGGGCGAAACCATCACCGAAGACGATCTGCGCTCGGTCACGGGGCTTTATATTTTCGGGGATTCTCTGATCGCAAAAACGGAGGAGGAGCTGCACGCCGAGGCCGACCGCCTTTTCGGGAGCAATCAGATGAAGGAAGGCCCGATCCGCTCGCTTGCCGATCTTTCGGAAATGCCGAATCTGAAGCAAATCTTCATTTCCATGCAAAAGATAACGGATGCTTCACCGCTTGCAGCCTTGCAAAATCTTGAGGTGGTGGATTTAAAGAACAACCCCGTCACGGATATTTCACCTTTGGGCGAGCTGAAGTTTTTGAAGCGGGTCACCCTGTTTGATACCCGTGTCACGGATTTATCGCCGCTGTCCAACTGCCCCATGCTCTCCGAACTGGATGCGGGCAAGCTGCCGATCCGCTCGCTTGAGGCGTTTTACGGATTAAAGAGCCTGCGGAACCTGCATCTTTATGAAACAACGCTTGACACCTTGACCGGAGCTGAAGAGCTGTCGCAGCTCAGATTTATGGAGGTTACGGGCGTTAATGACGGCGACCTCACGCCGCTCTTGTCTTTGCCGCATCTCGAAGATGTTGTATTGGGCAAGGATATGCGCTCCGTTGCCGAAGCGGTTTCGGACAGAGCGGGCTTCGCGATATCCTATCGATAAAGTATCGTTGCAAATTAATATAAATGTGGGCACACAGCTCACCTATTTCCGCGCCAGTTCGTTTATGATGGAAACGGGATTTTGATGAATGAAAAGGAGAAGCGCCTTATGAGGAGATATGTTTCCGTTGTTCTTGCGATGATCCTGCTCGCAGTCTTGGCCGCTTGCGGACAGCAGGCGGAAAGCCGGACCGGTCCGGCTTCCGAACCGACAGACTCGCAGCCTCCGACGGCCACATCAGCCGACCGGCCCGCCGCTGTCGTCGAATTCAGCGACAAGCGGCTGGAAGGAGCCGTCCGGGACGTGATGAGCAAGCCGAGCGGCGATATCACGGTGGAGGAAGCGGCGGCGGTCACTTCGTTAAACCTCGGTAATGATAGCTTTGACGATATGAACAGCAAGGACGGCGGCGTCAAGGATATCAGCGCTTTGGAGTATTTCACAGGACTGACGGAACTAAATATCGCGTTTAACAGCGTGAGCGATTTAGCGCCGCTTTCGAAACTGACAAATCTGGAAACTCTGGATATCAGCGGTACATTGGTCGAGGATTTATCTCCCCTGAAAGATCTGGAGAATATGAAATGCCTGATGGCTTGCTGGCTGCACGGCGACAACGGCGTGCCAAAGGGCATTGGACATCTGGATGCCTTGGCGGGCCTGAAAAACCTTCAAATGATAGACGCGAAAAACGCGGGCATCACGGATGTGTCCGGCTTGTCAGGCTTGCCCAAGCTGTGGGAAGTACAGCTAAACGACAATCAGATTGCGGACGTAAGTCCGCTTGCAAAGGTGAAAACGCTAAAAACACTGTTGCTTGAGGGAAACCCGGCAACGGACTACAGCTCCCTTAAAGGAGTTTACGCGCAGCTCGAAGGTAAGGATTTCGAGATCAAATAAATAGACCGAATTTGCCTCAGCAGATACGCCTTTTTACAGGCGTATTTTTTTTATGCAAATATTCCAAATGTGGGCTGGCAGCTCACCTTTTTCCCTTTCCCTTTTTGTAAAATGATGGTGTCAATGACAGATTGACAATTTATAAAAAGGAGAACGAACTTATGAAAAAAACAGCGAAAAGGATTCTTTCACTTGCTCTGATGCTGACCTTGAGCCTTGCAATGCTTCTGCCGGCCTGCGCGGCGGAAGCCAACGCGGCGGATATACAGGCATCGGCGCTGAAACAGCTCAGGCTGTTCAAGGGCGTAGACGGCAACTTTGAGCTGAACAGGGCGCTTACCCGCACGGAAGCGCTCATCATGCTGATCCGTACGCTTGGGAAGGAATCGGAAGCGGTAAACGGGAGCTTTAAGCACCCCTTTACCGATGTTATGTCATGGGCGGACAAATATATTGGGTATGCCTATGAAAAGGGCCTGACAAAAGGCGTGTCGGCCACAAAGCTCGGCAGCGGCAACGCCGATTCGGATATGTATCTGACCTTTATGCTCCGGGCGCTGGGGTACAGCGACGCGGCGGGCGATTTCGCATGGGACGCTCCGGATGCGCTTGCGGCGTCCGTCGGCATTCTGCCGAGCGGCGTTGATACCGCGGATTTTCTGCGCGCGGACGCCGTGCTTGTATCGTGGGCGGCGCTTGAAGCCAGGGTGAAAGACGGGAGCCAGACCTTGTCGCAGAAGCTTATGGACATGAAGGTGCTTTATTCGGAGGAATATGAGTCTGCAAAACTTTTCGTCCAGAAAGACGGAGGAACTGCCGTTTCCACTTTTGCCGAGCTTCAGACGGCGCTTAATAACAAGGACGTCACCGCAATTCAGATCGGCTCCGATATGGACATACCGGGCGAGTTCCTTATCGACCGTGAGAACGGCCCGGAGACGTTGATTTATATCAAAGAAGGGGTAACGGTCACCGTCAGCGGCGAATTGATTGCGCTGGGTTGTTTCTTCACAAACGACGGTGCGATGGCAATAACCGGCACGTTTGACCGCGGCCTTAACAGCTTGACAAACAACGGCACGATAACGGTAAAAAGCGGCGGCACGTTCTGCTCAGGTATGACGGATACCTACAATTACGGCGCCGTTACGGTCGACAACGGCGGCAAGCTCCTTGTTGAACGGGGCACGCAGTTTTATAATTATGGCAATATCGGGAACGATGGCTATATTTCTGTTGATAATGGCGGATGCCTCTTTAACGATGCCGGTAAAATTGCAAACAGCGGAACCATCGATCTGGCTTCCTATTTTGAGGGGGACCTTTCGGTGATTACGGGAACAGGGACGATAAACGACAAACGGCAGTAAGCCGGAGACGGCCCATCATAAGAGGGGGAGGGGCAACTGTGAGCGACTCTGCTGAAAATCTGAGAGCGGTTATACGATATTTCAATATCACGAACAGCGAGCTTTCGCGCGCGCTGGCGGTTGATCCCTCCCTTGTCAGCCGCTGGCTCAGCGGCGGGCGTAAACTGCGGGCGGCAAGCCCGCAGATGGATGCGCTGGCCGAGTATATATTGGCGCTAAGCCGCCGTGTTCGGGATATGGAATGGCTGAAAGCGCGGTTTGAAGCTGCGGGTTTGCCCACAGACCCTTCCTCCGTCTACCGCACCAGGCAAAACCTGATCATGTGGCTTTCTTCCGACGGCGAGGATTTGCGCCGAAACCTCGGAAGCACGTCGCCGGCCGCGGTGAAGAACCCGCCGCAAAAGAAACCGAGGATGGCTGCGCGCTCCGGCGACAGCGCGGTTAAATTAGGCTGCCTTGATATTGCATTGGAGCTCGAGCCGATTTTATCGGGCCTTTCCGGCAAAAGCATCCTGGATATTTTTCTGTCCAACGATCAGATTACAACGACGGTCAACGAGGATATCGCCGCTTTGCTGCTGCGCAATATCGGGAAAAGCGGTCTTAAAATCCGTTTGGTCGTATGCGTTTCCGGCGATACGCAGGCGATGTCGGCGCTGATCGGCACCTATATGGGCGCATTGGTGTCGGGGCATGTTCAGCTGTCCGTGGTGCACGGCATGGCGCAGACGGTCACCAATCAGATGCACCTGATTGTCCCCGGCGAAGCGGCTCTGCTGGTGACGGAAACGCCGGGCGCCGCCGCGCCGCCTGTGGCCGTCGTCATCCGCGAGCCATCCTTTGTGGCGGAAATCCAAAAAAGCTTCGAACAGGCATCCCGTTACGCCCAACCGGTGCTGAACATCTACGGAGACGACTTTTCCCGCAATATTCTTGAAATCATCTACCGGGAGTTTTGTTCTCCCGGCGCGCTCGATGTGGTGAAGGACAATATTAACCCCATGTATATGACGGAGGACGCCTATAACCGCGTTCTGCACGCGCACGGGCACGGTGACGCGGAATACGCCTGGCGCAGTGCGGAATTTGCCCGTTTTAAGTCCGGCATGGATGAAACGCTGCAGGGAAATTCCGTGTTCCGTGAAATACTTTCCCTTTCCCGGCTGAATCAAATTGTTCAGGACGGCCTTTGCCGCATGCCGGGGCTGTACTTCATGAAGAAAGGCTTTGTCCTTTTGGATGCGCAGGGCTGCATCGATGTTTTGAACGGCTACGCGCATTATCTCGAAGCGGTTCCCAATTTCCATCTGTTGATTCTTGACGATATCACAATGCTTCATTCGGACAACTGCTGGCAGCTAAAACAGAACCATCACCTCGCCATTAACCACTGGAGCGGCCCGGAGCCCGTGATGATCCACTCCGACCAGCTCCTGCTCCTGCGGGAGTTTCAATCACACTTCGAACGGATGTGGGCGCAGGGCTTGGGCAGCGTCGGCAACCGCGCGGGTGTGATTGCTGTTTTGCGGGACGTTGTAAAGCGGCTGGCGGAGCGGCATTTGCAGAAAAGCTAAGCGACATCATCTATTGACAACCTCCGGCTTTCTGTGTAATAATTTAAAAATAAAAATTGTATTCATTGCGTATAATTGTTTTCCTGATATATTGAAATGCGGAATTTGACAATGACTGAAAAGGGGCATGACGAGTTGGCCAGTAGGATTAGCTTAAAGGAAAAAGCATATCGGTATATCAAAGAAAACATTATTTCTCAGCATTTTAAACGCGGCGATCCCATACTCGAGCAGGAAATCGCATCCGAACTGAATATCAGCAGAACCCCGATACGCGAAGCCTTAAAAGTTCTCGAGGCCGAGGGGTATGTTAAGAATTATCCGTTTCAGGGCACGATCGTGTGCAGCATATCGCAAAGCGATGTGGAAGAGATCTGCGATTTGCGTCTATTGCTGGAGCGGTGGGCGTTACAGCGCAGCATCAACTTTATCGCCGATGAGGAGCTTAATCAGGTAGAGGCCATGTTTCCGCGCGATATTTCAAAGGGATACGACTGGAATACCCATCACTCCGCGGACCGCGCGTTGCACAGACTCATTGTAAGGAAAGCGCACAGCCCCCGGCTGACAGACATGCTCAACGCATTTAACGAGCAGATAGAATGGTTCCGCAATGATTCCGTCAGCGAGAGTGACAGAATGGCATCCTACCATGAGCATATTGAAATCATAAATGCAATACGAAGCAGAGATCTGGAAAGGGCGGATCAGGCGCTTAGTTACCACCTCGGACAGGTAAAAGCGCGCTTTCTTGGCAATCCCCAGTTCAATAAAGATTGATAATTTGAATTAATTTGTAAAAAATATACAAATCTCCTGCCGCATTTTCTATTCGATTACGAAAGAAAGAACTTGTAAATGCGGCAGGAATTTTTTATACTCTAATTATATTATGCACATTGTATACAAATTGTGTCCAATGAAAATATGCACTGGAAGGATAGCAGGATATGATCAACTCTAATTTGCGCGTCAGAACTGATTTTGAGCGGCCTTCTCCGACTTTGGTCAACGCATTTAAAGAGATCCCGGTAGCCAACATTGCCGACTGCATGAATCGGATGAGCTGCCTTGATTCCAGACTTTATCCGCTGAACCACGCTCCGCTTCTGGGGGTTGCATTGACCGTTAAAACAACCGGGGGAGACAACCTGCTCTTACATAAGGCGCTGGATCTTGCAAAGCCCGGCGATGTGATCGTCGTCGCGGGAGGCGGCACAGCACATCGTTCCTATGCGGGGGAAATCATGGTGCGCTACGCCGTTTCCAGGGGGATCGCGGGTTTTGTGGTGGACGGCTGCATGAGGGACCGCGACGAGATCCGAAGCCTCGATTTCCCCGTGTACTGTGTCGGCATTACGCCGAACGGGCCGTATAAGAACGGGCCCGGAGAAATCAACTATCCCGTTTCCTGCGGCGGACAGGTGATTTGTCCCGGGGACATCCTTGTCGGTGACGGTGACGGGGTAGTGGTAATAAAACCGTATGAGGCGGTTGAGCTGGCGGAAAAAGCGCGCGCCGTCTGCAAAAGTGAAGAAAGCCAGCTTAACAGTATTGCCGATGGAAAGGGCCTGGACAGAGGCTGGATCGATGTAAAGCTGAGCGCCGGCGGTTATAGAATCGACTAAATTGAAAACAGCAGAAAGGGTGATATTGTAATGAGCGAAACCGAAAGGGAGTACAAGTATCTGCAAAAGCGGCCGCCCAAAGAAGTAATTGAACAGTTTTATCAGGTGACGACGTGCATGGTATCCGACGCGCTTGATAAGCTGGGACTTCCGGCGGGCGTATATGGCATCGGCCCCATGCACAAAAGCTGCAAAATGATCGTCGGGCCGGCCATCACCATGAAAATTGTTCCGCATGGGGTTAAAAATCCCCCGGGACATATGGGCTCCGACCCGATATTCGTTGCCGAGCCGGGCGACGTTCTGGTTTACGACGCGGGCGGACGTCCCGACTGGAATTGCTGGGGGGACATTGTAACCTGGTCCGCCATGCAGAAAGGGATCATCGGCACAATCGCGGATGGGTCGGTGCGCGACATGGGCGAGGTGGAGGCTCTGGAATTTCCGGTGTTTGCAAAGGGACATTTGCCCTTGACGGCCCGCGGGAGATGCGTGCAGGGCGATTATAACTGTCAGATACAGATCGGGGGCGTGCAGGTGAACCCGGGAGATCTGGTGATGGCGGACGTCAACGGTGTTGCCGTTATCCCGATCGGTTATGCGGATGAGGTCCTCGCCGCCGCTCTTGAAATCAAAGGGCACGAGGCCGCGATGATTGCCGAAATCAGAAAAGGGACATCCTTTATGGAGGTTGACAAAAAATCCGGCTACGATAAGTTCCTTGAGAAAGGCAAATAACGGCTTCTATCGGATTTCGGCCTACAATCACATTCGAGCGGTCATAACGTAAAATCAAAAGAAAAGAAGGAGATTCCCTATGAGCAAAACGACGAAAGAGCTTGTTTCGGAATTTATGAAGCTCGCCACCCCCAACGTTTCCGACGCAATGGATAAACTCCGCATCAAGTGCGGCTGCGAGGGCCTGATGCCGATTATCGTGGGCAAAAAGTTTGTCGGCCCCGCCTTCACCGTCAGATATATTCCCTCCGACATAAATGCCAGCAAAGCCGGCGACTACATAGACGACACACAGGAGGGAGATGTGATCGCCATTGACAACGGCGGCCGGACGAATTTTACATCCTGGGGGGACATCCTGACCAATGTGGCCGTGCAAAAAAAGCTCGCCGGCACGGTCATCGACGGTGTCTGCAGGGATGTCGACGGCATACGGGAGCTTGATTATCCCATGTATACCAGGGGCCATTTTATGGTGACCGGAAAGGACCGCGGCGTGCTCGCGGAAGTCGGCGGCCCGGTCAGCATCTGCGGCGTATGCGTTCATCCGGGCGACCTGATTATGGCCGACCAATCCGGAGTTCTGGTGATACCGCGCGGCAGGGCGGAGGAGGTACTCTCTCTTGCGACAGCGATCGAAGAGGCCGAGCGCAATATTGTAAAGGCGGTCGGCGCAGGGCTTACCTTGGCCGAAGCAAGGGTAAAGTTCAAGTATGATTCCCTGCAGCATCCGGAAGACTGAGCGATATACATAAGGGCAATATTGACAGACGCGCAAGGGAAGAGATCAAGCCCGAACTGAGGTTGTAAATGACGGCGATCCGGCAGAATATATCATGAAAGGAGAAAGAAAATGAGAAAATCAATTGCGCTGACCATGGCATTTGTTATGATCCTTGCTCTGGCTGCATGCGGCAGCAGCAACGCGCCCCCTTCCGCCCAATCGGCCTCCTCCGCGCCGTCCCCGGGCACAAGCGCCGGAATCCAGACTGCCGGCAAGTATGAGGAGGATCCCAATAATTTCTACTATGGGAAGACGGTTACCTGGATTGTTCCCTGGACGGCCGGCGGCTCCACTGATATCACAAGCCGCGCGCTTGCGGCGGAGCTGGAGGATTACCTCGGCTGCACCGTGGTTGTGATGAACACTTCCGGCGGGGGCGGACTCGTTGGGTTTAACACCATTATAGGAGCCAGCGCCGACGGACTCACCATAGGCTCCACAACCTCGTCCATGCTCCTGTTTGTCGCATCGGGCAAGTCCACTGTGACCTACGATCAGGCCGACTGGATCGCCATGTTCCAGAGCGTACCCGCGGCCATTATGGTCCCCGGCAAATCCGATATCGATACGCTCGACGAACTGGTCGAGTACGGCAAAGCGCACCCCGGCGAGCTCAACTATTCAACGTCCGGATTCGGAAGCTACACGCATGCGGCGATTTCCACCCTCGCCAAAATCACCGGCGCCAAGTTTGCTCTTGTCCCCTACGACAGCGGCACAAACGCGGCGACCGCCGCCGCCGGCGGACACGTCGGTTTTGCCGCGTGCGCAGTCTCCGAAGCGGCCGCTATGGTCGATTCGGGCGAACTCAAGATGCTTGCGGTGATCGGGGATGACAGATCGATAAAATATCCCGATATTGAGACGACCAGCGAACTCGGATACGAGGGAATGCAGAGCACCTTTACCGCCGCCGTGATGCCCGAAGGCTGCCCGGAGGAAGCCACGGCCGCTATGGCGGACGCACTGAAGGCCATTATTACTTCCGATTACTGGGTCAATTTCATTGAAACGCAGGGCGCTATCGGCAAGTATATGGGCGGAGAGGAATTTGACAAATTCCTGACCGATCTGAACACGACGTTCGAATCGATTGAGTTCTAGCCCTCTTCAGATTTTCATTTTTTCACTATTTGAGCGGGAAAACCGATTTACATATCGCATTTGAATTTGGTTTTCCCGCTTTTCCACAGAAAGGTAATCGGTATCATGAGAAAACGAACAAAAGTATCCTATATCCTGATAGCGGCGCTGTTCATTTTCGGCCTGTTTGTTCTTTACCTTACGAAAAACTGGCCGAAGACCTCTTACGAAAGCGGTTTTGGACCGGGCTTCTATCCCGATCTCCTGGTGATCGTTCTTTTTATCCTTTTGGCTGTGCTCTTTTTTCAGGAGTGGACCGCGGACAGGAAATACCGCAGGGCAAAAACAGGGTCCCCGACAAAGGCGGATGACGGCCGGATGGACGAGGCGTCTGATGAGGAAGAAAACGACGATGAAATCGGTTTTAAGTCTGACAGAATAAAGATGCCGGCGATCTTTATGGGCATGATGGCGATTTATACGGCGCTTATGAATACGATGGGATTTGTATTGGACACGGTTTTGTTTCTCTTCTTCGGAATGCTCATTATGAAAGCGAGGCCGCTGCCGAGCATTATGATTACGGTTTTGTTCACGGCTTTTCTGTATTTCGTTTTTGGCGCGTTGCTCAAAGTACAGCTGCCCGCGGGCGTATTGTTTGGGGGTTAATATATGGGATACTCGGTATTTGACTTATACACTGCGGGACTGCCCATGATTCTGGACCTAAACGTCGTGCTGATGCTGTGCCTGGGCGTTGTTTCCGGCGTTTTGATCGGCGCTATGCCCGGACTTTCCGCGACGATGGGAGTGGCCGTCATGACGCCGCTGACTTATAAAATGGGCATGGGGCCCTCGTTTGCATTACTTCTGGGAGTGTATTGTGGCGGCGTCTACGGCGGGTCCATCACCGCCGTGGTGGCCAACATTCCCGGAACACCGTCGGCGATGATGACTACCATAGACGGTTATCCGCTCGGACAGCAGGGGAAAGCCGGCCTCGCCATAGGCACGGCCGCCATAGCTTCCGTTATCGGCGGCTTATTCAGCGTTGTTATCTTATCCTTCTCCGCTTTTGCGCTGGCAAATGTCGCTTTGGCATTCAGCGCCCAGGAATATTTTGCGGTTGCTTTGATCGGCCTTGCAATTATCTCGGTCATATCGGAGACGTCTATCGTTCGGGGACTGATCAGCGGAGTGATCGGGCTGCTTCTTGCGACGATGGGTTCCGACCCGCTTTTGGGGACGCCGAGATTTACCTTTGACAATTACTATCTGCTCGACGGTATGCAGACCATTTCCGTGCTGGTCGGATTCTTCGGGCTTGTTTCCTGCTTTCAGATGATAGAGAAAAAGCTCGGAGAATTTACGGTCGTCAGGGAGATCGGCAGAGTGCTGCCGACGTGGAAAGAGTTCAAAAGGATTCTGCCTACCATTATCAGAGGCTCGATAATTGGAACATTTATCGGCGCGGTCCCGGCCGCCGGCGGCAGCGTTGCGAGTATCGTCGCCTACGGAACTGAAAAGCGCATGTCGAAGCAGCCGGAGAAATTCGGAAAAGGCGAGCTTAAGGGAATCGCGGCTCCCGAGTCGGCAAATAACGCGACGACAGGCGGCGCGATGATCCCGATGCTCGCGCTGGGCGTGCCGGGGGACGCGTGCACCGCCATCCTTCTTGGCGCCCTCACGATAAAGGGGCTGACGGCGGGTCCGTCCCTGTTTTCGGAAAATATGAATGTTGTATCGTGCATTTTTATATTGATCGCGCTGGCGAATATCCTGTTTTTCTTTGTCGGCATGTTCGGCGCAAAATATATCAGCCGGATCATTACCGTTCCGAGGCATTATCTTGTGCCCATTATACTGGTTTTCTGCATGCTCGGCGCTTTTGCATGCAGGTCCGCGGTCTTTGATATCTGGACGCTTCTGTTTATCGGCCTGATAGGCTATATATTTGCCAAGGTCGGGCTTACAGCCGCGCCTGCGGTGCTCGGTTATATCCTCGGGAACCTGTTCGAGCAGGGGTTTCGGCGCGGGATGATGCTTGCGCACGGCAATTTTTTGTCGTTTTTGACCCGCCCGATTTCAGCGACCTGCATTGCGCTGGCGGTTGTGATCGTGTTCTCCCCCCAACTGACGGCGCTTTTTAAGAAGATCTTCAAAATGGATGAGACAAAAGTATAAGAAGAAATGATGGAAATGACAAGCGGCGGCCGGATTACACGATCCGGCCGCCGCTGCAGAGTGTCAAAAAAGTATACTCTGGGAATTGTTAAGGGGCCGAAGCCCCTTAACTTGGGATAAGTCCGCAGGCGGACATGCGCCGCCGGAGGACACCCTGGACAAAACCGACGGTTTTGTCCGCACCTGGAGGAGCTTTGAGGGGGAATTGGATTCCCCCTCAAAAGGCTGTCGAGTTTTTCGACAGCCTGAAGCGGCGGCCGGATTACACGATCCGGCCGCCGCTGTTGTCCATGTACTAACTCGGGATTTCGATCTCCATCAGCGGAACATGCTGTTGGGCCGCGTGCATGTCGGTCTCCCCGACGGAGCCCTGCCTGCGGGAGCGCGGCAGGGTGATTTTGATCGCCCTGGCCGCGTCGTAGCCGCACAGCGTGATAATTTTATCCGGTTCGATCCGGTACAGGCGGGAAATCAGCTCGCGGTTTAACACACCGCTGTCGAGTACCCTGCGGTAAGCTTCGTCCGACTGGAAGATGATGTCCATAGTGATTTCGAAGGGCCCGGCGTTCTTGCTGCGGATGATTTTGGCAATATCCTTCAGCTTAGGCATGCTGCCGCACCTCCTCGTACTTGACCGGGAACAGGTCTTCCGGATTGTCGATCTCCATCAGGTGGTATACGTTGAAGGCGCATACCTCTCCCAGCGGAATTTCAAGCGGAGTAAAGGGCAGGGCGATATTTCCGCCGGTTGCCATCCGCCCCTCATAGGGGTTATG
The DNA here is from genome assembly GCA_002423435.1 of Clostridiales bacterium UBA6114. Lineage (GTDB taxonomy): Bacteria > Bacillota > Clostridia > Oscillospirales > Butyricicoccaceae > UBA6114. Next base: position 67,099 of record DIWE01000022.1, on the reverse strand, counting down.
CAAAAGCCCGATGCGGGCGCGGTTGCACACTGCCTGGGCAATTTCCTGAGTGGGGGCCGCCACCTCGACGATAATGCAAAGCTCCTGCGGAACATAACCGGGATTGGGTTCCAGTTCGCCCATAACCCCGTTTTTGCCGTAGACATGAAAGATCAGCTGCGCGCCCTCCCTCTGGTCGTCGGGCATTTGTTCGGTCAGCCTGCGCACTTCATCCAGAAAAGGATCGATCCGGGAGATCAGGATGGGGTCGCGGATTCCCGCCACGCAGATGGAGCGGTAACCGCACCGCCTTGCGCCCTCAAGCTTGACGGTGTATTTGTCGGCCGGCAAAAACCTGCTGCCGCTTACCCGGACCACCGTTTCCGAAATCTGGTCGAACCGGCATTCCGACAGATCCAGAGTGCCGCCCGGACCGGGCAGCAGGTAAGGGTGGGACTTCTCATACAGCGTATGTGCCGCTACCGAATAGGGGGTGCACCGCTGCTTTTCACCCATGGGGATCAGGTCAAAGAAATCCTGGTGCAGCTCGCCGACGATACAACGCCCGGAGGGCTCGGCGCAAAGCGAGCCGCACTCCATGATCTTGCCCATATGCCAGGCGAGGCCGGGATCGAACCCATGGTATATCGCGGCGGCGGCGGTGGGCGCGGGGTCGTAGCTGCGCCCGGTAATGATCAGGTCGATATCCGGTTTTTCCCGCAGTACCTTCAGAAAGGGCTCCGCACCCATCTGGGCCACGATAACGGTGGACTGTTCCACCTCATCGGCGGTCAGCGGCTCGACGGGGCCGCAGGGAGTTACCTTGCCCCGCTTCAGTTTTTCCAATACCATGGGCTTTTCCATGTCGGAGTAAATAAGGGCCATATTCAGCTCCCAGCCGCGTTCCGAGCTAAGCCTGCGCACGATCTCCGCGAAGAGATCCACATGCCGGTTGGTGCCGTCGCCGCCGGCCGAGCTTAAATATATGGGAATGTTATGTTTTAGCCCGGCATCCAGTATAATTCCGAGCTCTTCCTCGTATGCGGCCCGTGTGCACGTCATGCTTCCCAGCGCAAGCTTTTGAGGACCGCTGTCGGTGGAACCGGAGTCCACAGCAATAAAGTCGGGATGCATGTCGATGCCGCGCCGGAACTCATCCATGGGGAAACCGTATCCGAGCATACCGGTTGGCACGAAGGCCCGCAGCATTTCTTTTTTCATAGGACTCACCGCCTTCTCTCAGTGTATAACTTGGGTGTTGTCAGATCATCCCGGTCGCGATGGCAAAGATCATCATGACAATGCTGAGGATCCAAAGGGGGATAAAGGAGTATTTGATATGGTCCTTGAGCTCCACGCCCGCAAGACCGATGGCGAGAAAGGTGGGAGGTACCACAGGGCTTACCGACAAAGCGACGTTTTCACCAATGAGCATGGCATGGCCGACATTTTCCAGCGTGACGCCGAAGGGAGCCACAATTTCGCCTATTATGGGCATGATCCCGTAGTAATAGGGGTCCGGGCCGAGCACCATGCCGAGCGGTGCGCCGAGCGCTCCGACGATGTAGTGGAGATACCGCTGCAGCCCGTCGGGCAGTGCGCGGATCAGTACGGTCGCCATTTCCAGAACCATGCCGGAATGGGTCATGATTCCAAGGAAGAACCCGGCACAGAGCAGGGTGACGGTCAGCATAATACTGGAGGGCGCATGGGCCTGAATCCGCTTTTGCTGCAGCATGGGGTCCGGATAATTGACCGCGAGCGCAACAACGGTCCCGACGATAAAGGTCGCATAGGTGGGCAGCCACTGCCGCACCAGCGCGATGATCAGAAGAACGGTGAAGATCAGGTTAAACCAAAATAGCTTGGGGCGCTTCAGCGCGAGGACCTCTTCGCTCGGCTTGGCGGAAGCGGCGGAAAAATCCTCCTCCACAGGGGACAGGGCCTCAATCCGTTTCCCCTCGCGGATGCCGAGGAAGACGGCCATGATGATGACGCTTATAATGCCGAAGACCTGCATGGGAATCATTTTTACCCACATCGCGGTGGCGTCCACCCCAGCCGTGGTGGCGGCGCGGACGGTGGGCCCGCCCCAGGGGAGCAGGTTCATAATACCGGTGGATGCGCCGCACAAAAGCAGCAGGATGGTGGGGCGGATCCGCATCCTTTTATAGATGGGAAGCATGGTGGGAATGGTAATCAGGTAAGTGGTGGCCGCCGCACCGTCAAGATGGCCGACAACGGCGACCACGGCGGTGACGATAAAGATCAGTATGACGTTCTTTCCGGCAATTTTGACCAGTCCATTGACCATTTTGTCAAACAGCCCGGCGTCGTTCATCAGGCCGAAATAGGTGACCGAAAAGATGAAGAGCACGGCGGTCGGCCAGGTGGAAGTCACCCCCTTGACCACAAATTCGGATATTTCTTCCACGCTGAATCCACAGATGAGTGCTCCGATGATGGGGAGAATGACGAAACAAAATGCAGGGAGGGCCTTGCTTTTGAAAATCAGGATCATCATGACGACGATGATCAGGAAACCGACAATTGCCAGCATAAGGAATGCCTCCTCTAATTCATTCCGATTACTTTTTTGATTAGATGGTTAAGCGTTCGGACCCAGTTTTCCCGGTCCTCGACCATAATGGTGTGACCGCCGTTTAAGTAGACGACCTCGGTGTCTGAGATGCCTTCCACCAGCATCCTTACGTGTTCCTTGGTCCTCGTTTTGTCAAGGATGCCGTGAGCGATCACCACCGGGCAGGCTATCCGGGAAAGACAGGGGCGCAGATCGTGCTCCCGCAGGGTTTTGGTGGACTGGTAAACCACCTCCATCTTCACCTGTTTGGCATAAGCAATGATTTTTTCACGCAACACGGGATCGATCTCGCCGGAAAAGCACCGGGCAAGAAACCTGTCGTACAATTCGGCGCTGAACCATTGCTTCCGCACGCGGTTGGGCAGGTTTGGATCCCCGTGGCCAATGGCGCAGGGCCCGGTGTTGGATAGGAGCAGCCCTGCAATCCGGCCGGTTTTGTCCGCAATGGCGGCCTGCTGCGCGATGACGCCGCCCGCCGAATACCCCGCCAGGATGGTGGGTCCCAAATCCTGCTCGATGACAAACGAAAGCACCCGGTTGCCAAGTTCCTTTACGTCCCAGGGACCTTCCGATATGCTCCAGTCGATCTGGGCGGACTGGACGGGAATCATTTTTTCGATGCCGTCGTAAACCAGAGGCGGGGTTGCCATTCCTCCCGGTATAAACAGTACGGCCGGTTTTCCGGAAACAAGATCTCCGATATGCTTTAATTGGCTGGACATACATTACCTCGATAAGCTTTTTACATTCTTCTGAAACGGCCATTTCAGTGAGGAAGTCACCAGATACTTGTTGACTTCCTTCTGTGTGCATTGTATTATGGATTCTGGTATTTGTAAAATATGTAAAAATGATACGCCCTCATCGGAATTGCCGATAGGGGGCGGCGGAGGTAATATGGAGTTTCGGGAATTAAATTACATATACACAATTGCAAAATGCGGCAGTCTCTCAAAAGCCGCCAAAGAGTTGTACATGGCACAGTCCTCGCTGAGCCAGTTTTTGAAAAATTTTGAAGAGCGCTTTGGAGAACCGTTGTTTTTTCGGACGAACCAAGGGCTGAAGCCCACTTATGCAGGAGAGCTTCATGTTGAAATGATCGAAAAAATCAGATTACTTCAGCGCGATATGGAGCAGCGGCTCCACGACGCATCCTTTCTCCGGGAGGGACGCGTTGTATTTGCTTTGTCGCCGTATCGGGCACCTTACCTGCTGCCTGACGTTCTCCCGCGCTTTAAGGAACGATATCCGGGAATCAAGGTGGAAATTGTGGAGGCGAGCATGCGCGAACAGGAAGGGCTTTTGCTCGGCGGACGTGTGGACGTGGGATTTTTGAGCCCTCCGCTGAAAAATTCCGGCATAACGCTTAAACCAGTGATTGATGAAGAGATACTGCTTGCCGGGCATGAGAAGTTCCGCCTGGCCGGGAAGGCCCGGCCTTCCGGTATGGCCGGAAGGCCCTGGATCGACGTCAGGGACGTCATGGAGGAGCCCTATTTGCTCTATAGTGTGGACCACCGCCTCCGCCGCTTTACGGAAATGCTGTTTATGAAAAATAAATGCGAGCCTCAGACCGTCCAGTACCACGACAGCTTTGAGACGATCATCCGTTTGGCCGAGGTGGGAATGGGGCTTACCTTTTTACCGGAAACCTATATAGGCAGACAAAGCGCTCTTACGTATTTCGCTATAGGCGAGCAGGGCGAATGCAGAACGCTTGCCTTGGGATTTCCTCCGTACGGCTACATATCAAAAGCTACGCGGGCTTTTGCTGACATTGTAATGGAGGCGGTCAGGGACCAGAAAAGGGACTGATAACTGCCGTACGTTTTGCTTGTCGATTTTTAAAAGCTTTTGCATGCATTCGCAATACGCAACACCGTAAGAGATCTTTACGCATTCATAAAATCCCGTCGGCTCCGGGCAATACGCCCGGAGCCGACGGGATTTCTGTAACAATTGTTCAAAATTTGGTAATGAATCTTCTGATTCCGGAAAATACCTGTTCATATTGATTCAGTATAATAAACTCGAAAAGGAGGGCTGTTGTCAATTCACTGAAAGAAAGGACAGATCAGTTTGCAGTTTGCCATAGCGCTTATGATTTTTGTTTTTATCTTGGGTGTTTATGAACAAATAAAACATAATAAGAACTTAGACAGCATCGAACTAAGAATTAATGTAAACGGTACGAGAGGCAAATCAACCGCGACCAGACTCATTACCGGGATATTAAAGGAAGCGGGGGTGAAGGTTGTCGGGAAAACGACGGGTACCAGCGCGAGAATTATTTATTGGGACAAGGAAGAAGAGGAGCCGATCAAACGCGGCAGACTGGGGCCCAATATTATAGAACAAAAAACCGTTGTCAAAAAAGCCGTAAAGCTTGGCGCATCAGCCTTTGTAACGGAGTGTATGGCCGTAAATCCCGATTACCAGATTACGTTTCAGGACAAGCTTGTCAAAGCGAACATCGGCGTTATTGTCAACGTCCGCGAGGATCATATGGATTTATGCGGCCCGACTTTGGATTTTATTGCCGAGTCCTTTACAGCCACGATTCCCAGAAACGGTACCCTCGTTGTCAGCGACAGCCGTTATAACGAATATTTTACACAGGAGGCCGTGAAAAGAAACAGCCGGATCCTGATTGCCGATGAAAAAGAAATCCCGGACGGTTATCTCGAAAAATTCGGATATATCGTTTTCCCGGAGAATATTGCGATTGCGCTGGCCGTGGCGAAAGCGCTGGACATTGACCGGGATACGGCGCTTAAGGGAATGTTAAACGCGAGTCCCGATCCGGGAGCCTTGATGATCTATCCCCTGGAAAGCGAAAGCCCGGCCTATTTTGTCAACGGTTTTGCCGCCAATGATCCCAATTCGACGCGAATGATTTGGGACCATATCAAGGCGATCGGCTATTCGACGGAAAACCCCATGGTAATCGTCAATTGCCGGCCTGACAGAGTTGACAGAACACTGCAGCTTGCCGAAGAAGTCCTGCCGAATATGAAGATCGATATCCTCGTCGCCATGGGCAAGACGGTGGCCCCGATTACCGAAGGGGTCAATCAGAGAAAAATATCGCCGCGAAAATACATTAATGCCGAAGGTCTGCCCCCCCATGAGGTCTATCAGACCATTCAGAATGATTTGATAAACAGAGTCGTTTTCGGCATCGGCAACATTCACGGCGGCGGGGACGAATTGGTCGAACTGATCGTTCACGAGAAATTGAATCTGGAAGCAGGCCGTGTGCCGCAATTACTTCGGTAACAATTAAGGAGGGTTGACAAGTTGCTGCTTACGAATATTGACACAGTGATTATTATAGGCGCGATCTTCAGTTTGCTGTTTGCGGAGATTACGGGAGTTTTGCCCGCCGGCCTGGTTGTACCCGGATACCTGGCTTTGCAGATGAAACAGCCCCAGGCGATCTTCTTGACATTCCTTATCAGCTTTTTGACGTATTTGATCGTTTATTTCGGAGTGAGTAAACTCACAATTCTCTACGGCAAAAGAAAATTCGTAGCCATGGTAACGGTGGCGATCGTTCTGCAGTTTGTGATACATACAATATTGCCGTTTTCCGATTTTGGAAATATCTCCGGCCTCGCGGCAGTCGGTATTGTTGTACCCGGCCTGTTGGCAAACACGATCCAGAGACAGGGTTTGGCAACGACATTTTTAAGCACCGGATTGCTGATTGCAATCACCTTTGGGTGCGCAATGCTGCTGCACATCGAAATATGAGAAGGGAGGTGCGAAATGAACACTTTATACGGATTAGGGCAAAACAGGAAAAGCCTAAACCCATTGAAACCGATCGGAAAAAACGGCCGTCAGGAAGTTCTTGCAGATTTTAATGCTTTGACACTGAAGGAAAAATGCCTGTATCTGATTAAGATCAGCAAGAGAAATACCGAATATCAGACAATTGTCGTAACGGGGCTGACACTGTTGGCCATGGCTGTGGATTATCTTATCTAGTTATTGAAGAAAGGAGCATACAAATATGAAAAAAGGATTGGCCAGGATTTTAACCGTTGCTTTATTGGCCACATTTTGTATAGGCGCGAGCGCCTATGCCATTACGGCGGGTTATCACAGTTTTGCCGAACTGTCCGCCGCGGAAGATCCCGCGGACTATACCGTTGGGGCGTACGATATCGGAAGCGACACAACCATTTTGGCGCTGCACGGAGGCGGCATTGAAAGAGGCACTTCGGAATTGGTCGAAGCCTTGAACGGTTGCGGCAAATATAACACCTACCTGTTTGAAGGGCTGAAACCGGCTGATAACGGGAGCCTTTTCTTAAGGGCGATCGATTTTGATGAACCGACGGCCGTCAGCATGGTTCAGAACTCGGATTACACGCTCTCCATCATCGGGGCCGCGGGTGATGACGAAACCACCTATATCGGCGGTCAGAACAAGCTTTTGGCGGAGCTGATCAAATTACATCTGATGACCAAAGGTTATCAAGTGCAAAGCTTCGGCTTCCCCGACCGCATTGCCGGTGTGATGGACAGCAATATCGTCAATCAGAATAAATTGTTTAACAATTATCAGATTGGCGGCGTACAGATCGCTGTTTCCAAAGGCTTAAGAGATAAGCTCGTAGCCGACCCCGATACATTGAATGCTTATTCCGGCGCCATCAATGAAGCGTTGAGCCGAAGCTGGCCGGCAATCGTTTCCCAGCTGCAGAAAATTACGAAATCTGACGGCAAAGGCAACGGCTTCTTCAGCAGGTTTGACTCTTCAAAGCCCAACTTTGATAAGAAAGTAGACCAAATCCTGAATAAAGGCGCCAAAACTCCCGGAGAATTAATTGCGAATACAGAAGAGTAACCCGAAAGGGTACTGTTCTGTTTGAATATAAAAAAGAAGCTGCAAGATGCCAAAAGGTATCTTGCAGTTTTTTAATGCGTGAAGCCGCTTAAATATGTAAGAGCGCACCGTCGGACTCGGGTATGGCGTCTTCCTCAATTTGATTCATTTTGCAAAAATGCCTGAGGAAACGTTCGGCGAGCTCGCTTTCCGCGGATTTTTCTTTTATGCGGGCGATATCTTTCAGAATCCGCGCCATCCGGGCGTTATCGAAATATCGGTATTCCCCGGTGTCCCAGGAGATCGCATCGGGATATCTTTGATTGTAGTAATAACGCCAGAAGAGAAGCGGCTCCGCTTCCTTCGCGGAAAGCCTGAGCTTCAGTTCCGAATGGGCCGGGACATAGCCGTCGCTGCAAAGCGTTCCAATAAAATTTTCTTCAACCATGTAAACTCCGAAGATATACCGACCCTTTTCCTCCATACCGGGTCCTTTCGAAGTCAGCAGGCAGGCGCTGTTTTGGTGAAGCCGCGCCGGGCGGTTAGGCTGTCCCTGATAGTATCCGGTTTTTACCGTCCCTGTAAATACCCGCCATTCCTTGAACAGCTTTACCCTGTCATATGCCTCACAGCGAAAAGCCGCCTGAGAACGGGGATGCAGCCTCATGCTTTTTAAGATCGTCTTTCGCCGGGCAAGCAGCAGCTCCTCCTTGCGCTTTAGGTCCTCTTCTTCCGCAATGCCCCGCAGTAACCTATATACAGAGGCGGCGGCGTTTTTATCGGTCATTGTAAGGTACGATTCAAATGCATCAGGAAACAGGAACTTTTTCTCGCCGGATTGGAAACGAATCGTAATAAAGGAACCGTCAAGCCCGACAATCCTTCCTTCCCCAAACTGGGTATGAAACACTTGTTGATCGCTTAATTCCATTTCTTCCTTCCCTTTCGTCGATGGATTGTAGATTCGACACTCATTCTGAATATAAAAAATCCTCTCAAGCCGATTTTTTTATCAGCAAGGGAGGAGCAAGGATGTTTAACCGCCGTGGTTTTTATGCCGTCTGCATGAAACCTTTCCGCCGTCCGGTTATCCGTCCCCGTCCCCCTGCAATTTGGAAGATTGCAGCCGCTCTGAATGTATGTCTCATAAAGACCTCCTTAAACCTGCCGCCTCTCAGTAAAGGCAGCTTGATATTTTTATGCTAAATATGAATAAATGCTGTCAATATCAATTTCCGAATCTAAGCCGATAGACGTAATCTCATAATGAATCACACCGACAGGCGCCCTGATATCAACGCAATCCCCGACTTCCTTTAACAAAAGGGCTTTCCCTATCGGAGATAATATCGTCACATCGTTTCCTTCGGGCTCGAAAGCTTCGGGAGTCGTAACCCGGCAAGTAATCATTTCCATTGAGTCAAGGTCGCAGACCTGGACTTCGCTGCCGATTACGACAAAAGGCACGGAAGTATTTTCTGTTTCAATCAGTGTGACGGACTCGACAAGCTCTTTAAGCTTGCGTTCATAAATGTCCATAAACCCGGAAAATTCACCAGGGTTTTCATTGGCGCCGCCATAGCTTCCTGACCGTTCTCTGCGCTCTTCAATTGTGACCAATTGGGTTAATAGGATTTCAAAGACTTTTTTCGACAGTTTTATTTCTCTCATTCCCATATCCTTCCATTTTATTGAATTTTATTGAAATTTCACTCAAAAATACAAAAGCGCTTCGCTAGAAATAGCGAAACACTGATATCATCATAACATATAAAAAATAATTGTCAATCCTTCCCATTATGAAGACCGCCGACTGCTCTTTTCCGTTCCTTCTGCCTCGGACACCCCGGCGCCGCGTGGGTGCCCCCAGGATTCCGATTAAATACTGTTGACTGCCTCGCTGATTGCCAGGACATAGTTTTTCAGGCTGTCGTTGTCACCGGATAAAAACCTTGCCCTTAAGCCCTTAGATATTTCGAGCTGTATCCCCGCCCCGCGCCTGTTCCTGTTCGCAATGTTGTTTTTTGCTGTGCCGGCGAGATGCTCCGGGGCAGGCAATACCGTAAAGCCGTACCTTGTCAGCGCGTCCTTTATTTTGTTTCCCAATTCCGTGTCCAGGCCTCCGACATAGGTGAATTCCCTTAAACCGGTGCAGCCGTGGATCGACAGGGTCGTTTTTGATTCCGAGACCATTTTGAGGGCAGTCGGCTCCGCGAATTGATCCGAGGCAACATGCAGGGCCAGGTTTTCTTTGCTTTTAACGCCCTGATAGGAGTAGTAGTTGTAATTGTTATGGGAAGATAAGGCGCAGGCGAGCTCGGTGGTACCGCGCTCGATTTTCCCTCCGTGAATCGCAATCACGATAATATCGGAATCCGTCTTGCCGGTTTCAATTTTATAGTCCCCGAAATCCGCCATGTCGGTCTGCATCTCAATATCTCCAAAATCCATCATGTGGGTGGGAGTTCCATAGGAGCCGAAATCCGTCGCGCTGGTTTCCGTTTCGCAGCCCGTATTTTCACTTGGTTTACCGGGCTTGTCATCAATGCCGTCAAAGGTCCCGGCGGTTGACTGAGTAAACATCGAAATAATCAGACAGCAGCAGGCAGTAAGCCGTGCAGAACTGAAAAAATCGTATGTTGTTTTTCCAGACATATCTTTTAACCCACTCGCTTTTTTATATTTCTATAAAGTACCAATAAAAATAAACGCTTCCATTTGCTTTAACAGCTATTATTATAACAAATATCGCCTGATTGGCAACTTACGTAACATTTGTTCATATTTTCGCAAAATCTTTTCATAGTTTGGTAAATTGCCTTTCATATATTTCCAGTATAATAAAAGCATCTTTTTTGTCCCGTTTTACGCGGGGTTGACAGATGGCGGCTAAAACCTTATAATTATTACAAAGTTGTTACTTTTTTTAACTAAATAGCTCAAGACGCGCTGAGTTCCATTCAGATGGAAACGGGGGACCCATCTTTCTGGGGTGAATCCGGTTTTATACCGAAGGGGCCGTACTTTGGCCCTAATCCGTCAGCTAACTTCGTAAGCGCTTTCAAGAGAAAATACTGTGTAAAGGGTCTTGCGTCTTTCTTAAAGCGGGACCCTTTCTGTATTAAAGGCGACTTTTTGGAAGAGATTAAATTTAGAGTTTGGGATAAGGATACCGCCAATGGAGGGAAAAATGCCCTATTCTGGTAAGGTTTTACTGGTAGATGATGATCAAAACGTTTTGGAACTGGTTAAATTATACGGCGAGAGAGAAGGGTTTAAGGTTATCGGGATCAGCGACGGTGACCTGGCTCTTGCAGCGTTCGACCGTGAAAATCCCGATGTGGTAATCCTGGACATTATGCTTCCGGGCCAGGACGGGCTTACCATATGCCGCAATTTGAGGTCGACACGTATGGTCCCCATCATCATGCTTACGGCCAAGGGAGAAGAAGCAGACCGCGTGTTGGGGCTGGAAATGGGGGCCGACGATTACGTCGCCAAGCCCTTCAGCCCCAGAGAGCTGGTGGCCAGAATCAAAGCGGTGTTGCGCCGCGCACAGCCTTTAGAGGCTGCAAATAACCGAAAATTAAAATATCCCGGGCTGGAAATCCTGGGCGATACCAGAACGATCTTAATTGCCGGCCGGGAGATAGGAGCTACTCCCAGAGAATACGACCTGCTCTATTTCCTGGCGCAGAACCCGCGCCGGGTTTTCAGCCGCGAGGAGCTTTTGGCAGCCGTTTGGGGATATGATTTCTTCGGAGATCAGCGCACGATAGATGTCCACATTCGCAGATTAAGGATCAAACTGGCTCCTTTGCCGTCTGAATACCTGACAACCGTATGGGGTGTAGGATATCAGTTTACACCTCCTGCCAAAGGAGGAGAGACAGCGCCGTGAATACATATCTCGAGCGGGGCAGGGAGAAGCTTCAATGGGCAGCCGGGGCCCTGCATCGATTCTGCCTCGTTGTGAAACGCTTGCTCCGGGAACAGTTCAACAAAAATCTCTACACCAGAATATTGTTTACCAACATAACGGCCTTTGTAATCGCTCTGATTGTCCTGATGGTGTTTTCGAACGTTGTGGTCCAACAGGTAACCTATGGTCAGATCCAACAGACACTGATGCGCGAGGCCAAACGGGTTAATTTTGCTCTGCTCGGACAGGCTGGCAGTGCGTCGGGCTTGCCGCCCGACCAGCTCGCGGGCAGCCAGATCCGGGACCAACAGGACTTACTCAAGTATCTTGCCGACGTCTTTGACACAAAAATCACAATCTTTGACAAGACGGGAAAGATCACGGCCACCTCCGCCGAGCAGGAAACGGTTCCCGGCAGCACGGTTGAGGGAAAATACCTTGATATTCTCCGGAAGGGTTCGACTGCCACGACCCAGACAATGGATCCAGATACCGGCCAGCCCGTCTTTGCCGCCGTTGTGCCCATGGGCGACAGTAAAGAGCCGATCTACAAGGGTATCCTGCTGGAAGCGAAAACGTCCAATCTCGATCTGGGTTTGAGCAAAATGCGGTTATACATGGTAATCTGGGGAGTTGTTATCCTGTTGTTTATTATTTTCATCTCCGTTTACCTGGCGTTATACATATCCCGGCCGATTTCCCGTCTGGCCGCCGCCGCGGCCGAAATCAGCCGGGGAAGCTATGTGCCCGACGACAAGGAGCAGCCGCTGGATGAAATCAATATCCTTGGCGGCGAGCTTAATAAATTGGCGGAAAGGCTGCAGAAGGTTCAGGCCGAGAGCAGCAAGGTGGAGGAAGAAAGAACCCGCTTGTTTGCAGAGATATCGCATGAGCTGCGGACGCCGCTGACCGCGGTGCAGGGCTTTGTCGAGGCCATCCGGGACGGTGTCGTACAGGACGACGCTCTGCGTGAGAGGTATCTGGACACGATTTATAACCAAACGATTCATATCAGCAGGCTGGTTGACGACATCCTGGAATTAAGCCGCCTGGAAAGCGGCAATATAACGGTCGAAAAACTGCCTGTAGACTTAAATGCCCTGGCTCAGGGTGTGGCCATGTCCATGGAGCCGGTGGCCAGCCGAACAAATACATCGCTTCTGATCGATAAAAAAAGCGAAAAAGCGATGATACTTGGCGACGCCGACCGCTTGGAGCAGGTGATCAGAAATCTATTAAAAAATGCAATCAGGGCGACGGAAAACGGCGCTATCAGGATTCAAGTCGAAGTCCGGCAGGGCAAAGTGATGCTCTGCATTGAGGACAACGGTATCGGAATAGCGCCCGAAGACCTGCCGCATATTTGGGAAAGGTTTTATCGGATCAAGAACCAGCGCGACGAGCATCTGAAGGAAAAGGGGAGCGGCCTCGGACTGGTTATCGTGAAAAAGCTGGTGCAGCTGCAAAGCGGCGAGATCGATGTGGCGAGCGAGCTGGGGAAGGGTACGATTTTTCGCATCTGTTTTCCGTCGTTTGACCAGAGACTGCCCTGAAAATACTTTTAGGGCAGCCCCGCTTCGCGGATTAAACGCATGTTTCTCGCCGCCGCAAGCGGCAACCGAAACATATACGAGACAGACGGCCATGACCGGATTTTATCCGTTGTGGCGACGCACCGCGTCATGGCCGTCTGCCCTGAAAGTATCGCGCAGGAACAAAGAAAAAGCTGAGATGTAGGGATGTTATCCTTGTATCTCGGCTTTTTTGATTGTACAGTTCGTCTGCCGTTTTATGCGGCGTTTTTCCATGGGCTGCGAGGGAACGATCATTGCCCGCCTTCGATATGCGTCACAAAATTGACGGCGTTGGGGATTACGGTCATGGTCTCAAACCTGCGCGAGGACATGACCGTCCGGAGAGCTTCCTGAAGGTTTGGAGCCCATTCAAGCTTCGCTTCGTTCAGAGCCTTTTCGGAAATCCGGTCGGTGACAATGATGACCCTGCCCTTCATCAGGGCGCGGGCATAGTTAAACGCCTTATTGTTGCCCACATTAAACCCTTCCTTGGCATACCGGTCAATGATATCCTCCGGAGATTTGCAGTAAACCATCCACTGATGGAAGTTGCCCTCGCCGAATCCGTCCCGGCATTCGGCGCACAGGATGAAAACGCAGTTTGGCGCACAGAGGGTTTCGGCGACCGACAGGGCTTTTTGAGCCTGATAGAGATCAATATCGCGCGGGAATCCGCCGGGACTTGCCACTATGACCTCGGCTCTGGAGCTTACATTTATTGAACAGGCTTCCCTGCAGATGCGGACGCCTTCCTCGTGCGCCCGAACGAGGTCCCCCGACACAAATTCGATATAGTTTTTATGGGGGTCCTGGACGGCGTTGACCATAAACTTAACGGCAACGCGCCGGGCCGCGTCGAGGGCAATCTCATGGAACGGGTTGCCGTAGATATATCCCATGGCGGGCTCATACTGATAGACGGGAAAGGAATGGTGTACTTTCAGGCTTTTAAGCCCGGCCACGCCGGGAACGATGCTTTTTCTGCCGCCGCTGTAGCCCGCGCAGTGGTGAGGGGCGATCAGCCCCGTCACGATGCAGAAGGTGGCTTCGGCGACGGTCCGATTGATGTAAAGCGGCATACCGGACGGCGTATCGCCGATATAGGCGAGGCTTTCGTCGTCAAGGCAATCGTGAACCACAATGCTGAAACGGTCGCAATGCTTTTTCCCGATAATATGTATCATTTCCTCCGCGGTGGGAGAGCGGTGGCTTCCGGTGGCGAAAACGATTGAGATTTGACCGTCCGCGATCCCGGCGGATTCCAGCCTGCTTATGATCGCATCCATGATCAGCCCGTTTGGGCCGGGGCGGGTCTGGTCGTTGACAACAATCGCGATTTTGTCCCGCTTTGTCACCATATCCTCCAAATGCGGGCAGCCGATCGGATTGTTCATGGATTTTTCAATGAGGTTCTTCAGATCATATTGCTTGCCCGACGGGGGGACATCCACAGTCTGGATTTTGATTCCGTCGTCGACATACCCGATTTGCCGGGTATGGCCGTAAGGAACAATGATTTGCTGCATAACTCTTCAAATCCTTCGCATTAAATTCATACACGGCGATGTATTTATAACAGATCGGATTGAAGGTCATACCAAAAAACAGGGTGCAAAATTATCTCTGCGTCAGCAGATTGTCGATGGCGTCGGCGGTTTTCTTAAGATGAGAGGTTACCGCTTTCGCAATTTTATTGGGGTTGTTGTTTGCGATCGCCTTGATAATGGCCAGATGGTCTTTGTGCCGGACCTCCAGGGGAAGGGCCACGGAGTTAATGATATCATGATAGCTTTTCCATATTCCGCTGAGCCTCTTGTGCAGATTTGTCAATATGGGGTTCGACTGGTAACTGATAATCAGATGCTCGAAGCTGATTCCGGGAATGCCGGAGCTGTTCTTGTTTTTTCGCATCCGGATATATTCCATTTCCTCCTCCTCGTAAAGGGCCTGGACCTGTTCGGGAGTAATCGCTTTTGCGGCTTGCTGGAAAGCATATGTCTCAAGCAGAATGCGGGCTTCAACCGTATTTTTTATCAGATTAAGGACCTTAATATCGTTGGAGTCGTTTTTATACCAGCTTAAGGTGGATTCGTCGAAGGCATCGACATAAATTCCGCTGCCGTGCTTGATTCTGACGACAAAATTCGACTCCAGTAATTTCAGGGCCTCGCGTATTGAGGAACGGCTGATATTGAACCTTTGGACAAGCTCGCGTTCGGTCGGCAGCTTGTCGCCGGCCTTAAGGCCGTTGTCGGCGATCAGCTTCAGTATTTCCTGTACGGCGACCTCGTGTATAATGACTTTTTTTTCACTGCTTTTTTCCATCATATAACTCCTTGCAACATTTGGACTGATTTAGTTTATAATAATCGCCCAAACTTTTCAATGTCTAAACAAAAAAAACGGTTCGGGATTACAAATTTTGTATGAATGAACAGATAAGGTCTGACCAATTTGTTGATTCGTACAAACATTTTAAAACGTATTGACACCATATAAATGGAAATTATAGAATAATAATAACGGCGATGTGGTCATACCAACAAAAGGAGGGAAATGAATGAAGATCATTGATGTCCGGGCCGTCCCCGCAAACAGTTTTCTTTACGTCAAGGTTTATACGGACGAGGGCATAGTAGGCGTGGGGGAATCGGGAGCGTGGGGGTTTTTAGATGCGTCCGCCGAGGCAATAAACTCGTTTCGGACGTATCTGATCGATAAAGACCCCCTGCAGATCGAGCATCACTGGCAGTACATGTATCGTTGCTTTCATTTCAGAGGCGCGGCCGTAATGGGGGCCATCAGCGCGATTGACATCGCGCTGTGGGACATTGCTGGGAAGTACTACGATGTGCCGGTATACAGCCTCCTGGGCGGCAAATGCAGAGATAAAATAAGAACCTATTACCATGTCGGCGGATCGACCACCGAGGAACTGATCGACAGCTGTGTAAAGGCAAAGGAGGCCGGATATAATGCGGTCGGCCATCTTTCGCCCTTTTTGGACGAACCGAGAAGCAAGCCGTATTATGAGAGCTACGCAAAGATGATTAACGAGGCGGCCGACCGCGTGCGGCTGATCCGCGAGGCCGTGGGGGACGATATGGACCTTTGCCTGGAGCTGCACCGCAGAATGAAGCCCGGCGAAGCGATCGCCTTTGCGCATAAAGTCGAACCGTATACGCCGTTTTTCCTTGAAGATCCGGTTATTCCGGACAACTTTGATTCCATGGCGCTGATCGCGAATAAGATCAATGTCCCTGTTGCAACAGGGGAGAGAATCCATACGATTCAGGAGTTTCAGATGCTGCTCGGCCGAAACGCCATGTCGTATGTCCGCACCAGCGTCTGCGTTTGCGGGGGCATCACGGGCACCAAAAAGATCGCGGCGATTGCCGAGGCTCACGGCGCGCTGATCGTGCCCCATAATCCGCTCAGTCCCGTGAGCACTGCCGCCTGTATGCAGGTGGCTGCCGCCGTCGAGAATTTCGCGATTCAGGAGCTGCCGGATCATGAAGGGATTTCCGCCACCGAACGTTACACCAGCACCGATCAAATGGACCGGAAATCCTTCCGGCAAAGCGATATGGTGACATGGGTTCCAAAGGTGGAAAACGGGTTTGCTTGTCTCCCGGCCGATCCCGGCATCGGCGTGGAGCTGGTGGACGATGTGGAAACAAAGTTCCCGTACAAAAGAAGGACGATCAATACCAGGCTGCATATCGACGGCTCCATTGTTGACCAGTAATCGTCCGGCACTGTGTGCCGCAATATTTTTAACGTGATGAAAGGGGTAGCATTGTGGAGACCTTGGAGAAGAAAGCGAATTTCTGGGATAATCTGTATTTCGGGTATGTGCCCGGAAAGTATTTTCTTTTGTTTTTCTTCATTACCGTTCTGGGGATTATCTTCGATGCAAGTCCGAAGGGATTTTTAGGCGCCTATACGATCTGCACGGTTTTCGGCATCATGCTGGATAAGGTAGGAGAGACCGTCCCTGTCGTTAATACTTATCTGGGAGGCGGCTCGTTTGTCGCCATTTTCGGCGCCGCAGTGCTGATGTATTTTAACGTGTTTTCCGAAAGCACCACAACGTTGATCTCGGATTTCGTGAAATCAATGGATTATATCGGCTGGGTCGTGGGCGCTTTGATTTGCGGCAGTATACTTGCCATGGACCGAAAGCTTCTGATTAAAGCCGGCGCTTTATACTTTGTCCCGATTCTCGGCGGGATCGCCCTGGCCTTCGGGCTGACCGCCATAACCGGGCAGATCATGGGGTACGGGTGGAGGCAGGCAATTTTGTTTGTTTCCCTTCCGATTATGGGAGGCGGCACGTCGGCGGGGGCCGTTCCCACGGCCGCGACCTATGCGGCCGCCATGTCGAAAGACAACGCTTATTATCTTTCAATGATTATGCCGGCCGTCGTCATCGGGAATGCCCTTGCGGTCGTCTCCGCGGGGATATTGAACAGCGTCGGCAACAAATTTCCCAAGACCACAGGCAACGGCAGGCTTATGAGAAGTGCAATCACCCCGGATGAGGCCGCCAGGGAGAAAAAACCGCTCGACCCGCTGGCTATGGGCAGAGGCTTTATCATAACGGGCATCTTCTTCACCATAGGCATATTGATCAGCAAACTGGTTCCAAGCATACATTACTATGCATGGACGATCCTGTCGTGCGCGGTATGCAAGATTTCCGGCGTCTTTCCGGAACGGCTTCAGGAGGACGTGTATCAGTGGTACTCCTTTATTATGAGGGTTGCGATTCCGTGCGTGCTGTTCAGCATAGGCTTTGTATATACGGACCTCGCGGTCGTGATCGCCAACTTAAACGCCACATATTTTATCCTTGTTTTGATGACGCTTCTAGGCGCGATCCTGGGGCCGTGGTTTATCGGAAAGGCGCTGGGCTTTTATCAGGTTGAATGCGCGATCACCGCGGGGCTCTGTATGGCCAACATGGGCGGGTCGGGCGATATCGCCACGCTTGGCGCGGCAAACCGGATGGAGCTGATGCCTTTTGCGCAGATTTCATCCCGAATCGGCGGCGCGATTATCATTCTCATCGCAAGCGTTTTGGCGCCGCTTATCGGCTATGGCCTGTGACGATCCGTTATGCAGAAAATCAGCGTTCCCTATGGGGCCGGAGAGCAGACGGCACAGGTTGAGGATTCTATAAAAATTCAGTTGGTTGAGGCAAAAAAAAGCATTGTCGGCGAAGCCCTCCCCGTTTTATTAAGGAAGGCGATGGATCATCCCTACTCGGCCCCCCGCCTGGAAGAATTGGCAAAGGCCCGGGATACGGTGGTCATCGTTGTGAACGATCATACCCGTCCGGGGCCCAATCGGCTGATTATGAAGGAAGTCATGGGCAGGCTTAAATCGGTCGGCATTCGTGATAATCAGGTTAAAGTTTTGTTTGCAACCGGAAGCCACCGCTCTCCGACGATTGGGGAAATGGATCAGATCGTCGGGGAAGAATATCGAAAACGGCTGCAGATGGTGGCGCATGATTGCCGTGACGATGCCAATATGGTTTACGTCGGCGACACAGACACAGGTATGCCCATTTACTTAAACCGCCTGGTTACCGAATGCTCCCTGCTGATAACGACCGGCCTGATAGCCCCTATCCATACCGCGGGCTACAGCGGCGGCAGAAAAAGTATTGTTCCCGGAGTGGCGAGCCTGAAAACACTGCATATCCACCACTCCTTTCCGGTTTACCAATATGAACCGGCCATGGGATTCATTTATGGGAATCCGTTTCATGAGATCGCCTTGGCCGCGGCAAAAAAGGTCGGCGTCAAATACATAGTAAACGCCGTGCAGGACCCTAATAAGCAGTTTATCAATTTCGTCGCCGGCGACCTGGAAATCGCCCATCAGGCGGGCGTGGCCATGTGTAAAGCGGTCAGCGAGGTGGAAATCCCGAAACGCGCCGATATTATTGTGGCCAGCCCCGGAGGCTTTCCGCGGGACATCGATCTTTACCAGTCGCAAAAAGCGCTCTCGGTCGCGGAGGTCATCGGGAAGCCCGGCTGTACCTTTATTATCGTGGCCGAGTGCAGGGACGGCTTCGGCGAGGAAAACTTCCGCCGGTGGATGATCGAGGGAAAAACGCCGCAGGAAATCATAGAGCGTTATGCAAAAGAGGGCTTTAACGTTGGAAACAATAAGGCGTTCAATTTTGCCCGGGCACTGCTCAAAGGCCGCGTAATCGTCGTCACGGATCAGATCGGCGAAAAGGAGCTCTATGACGCGAAGCTGGAATGGGCCCCGACTCTCCAGTCGGCCGTAGATCGGTCGCTTTCGGGTAAGCCGGCCGAGATTATTACCGTAATGGCGCAGGCCGCGAACATTATCCCGCATGTTCTCGAGTAAACAATATATTTTGCGCCCGAAAAGTCCGGCTTTAGCCGGACTTTTCGGGCGCTTTTACAACAAAGATATGCCGATGCCCCGGGTCGTTCGCACGGCTTAAGCCGCTGAAATAAACGATAAATCGGTTTGCTCGGAAGTCACTATTTACTTTTCAAAGCGGCCATGGTATAATTCGGATAAGATATCATGCATGATGCATCGAAAAATACTTATTAAAGGGAGACGGTCAGAGTGGGGATACATAAGGTCCATTGGGAGGATTTGCGCAGTTATTGTCAAAAACTGATTGAGGCGCAGGGTGTGTCGCGGGAAGACGCCTTTATCGTAGCCGACAGCCTGGTTGACGCCGACCTGTGCGGTGTGGAATCACATGGTGTAAGCCGCATGGCGATTTACTTAAAAAGGCTTGAAACGGGTGTGGTCAGCAAGAGGTCTCAGGTTAATGTCGAAAAGGAATACCCGGCGAGCATGGCGCTTGACGCCTGCAATTCGATGGGCATGGTGACCGGCGTTTACACTATGAAGCGGTGCGTTGAAAAGGCAAAGGAAAACGGATGCTGCTTTGCAACGGTCAGAAATTCCAATCATTATGGGATGGCTTCCTATTATGTTAAGCTTGCGGCCGACGAAAACATGGTCGGGGTGACGGGGACCAACGCGCCGCCGAACATCGCGCCCTGGGGCAGCTCAAAACCCTATCTGGGCACAAATCCGCTCGCGATCGGCGTTCCGACCACGAATGACCCGATGATCCTCGACATGGCGCCGAGCGTGGTTGCAATGGGAAAGGTCATACTAGCTGCCAAGCTCGGAAAGGAAATCCCTCTCGGCTGGGCTCTCACCAAGGACGGAAAGCCCACGACAGACGCCGCCGAAGGGGTCAAGGGCAGCGTTGTCCCGATCGGAGGCCCGAAGGGATACGGCCTGGCCTTGTTTATAGAGGTGCTGTGCGGCATACTGAGCGGCGCCGAATTCGGCCCGCATCTGAACAATATGTGGAGCGATTTTGAAAATCCGCAGGATTTGGGTCAATTTTTCTGCGCGATCGACATCTCCAAATTCATTCAGGTCGACCGTTTTAAGACGCGCATGGAGCAGATGATCGCCGAAATCAAGGCGCTTCCCAAAAACGACGGCGTTGACGAGCTTTTTGTGCCGGGCGAGATTGAGCATAACCGCAGAAGGGAGCGCCGGAAAAACGGCATTGAACTTTCCGACATCGTTTACGAAGAGCTTCGCGAGCTGGGCGAGAAATCCGGTGTGCCGTTTCTGATCTGAGCAAACGGGAGAAATGAAAAAAGCCGGACAATATGTCCGGACTTTTCATGCCTGATATTCATATGTGAAGGAAATCCGGCGACGCCGTTTTACTCCGATTCGTCCTCCGAATGATAGGTGGCGTAGTTATTTGAGGTTTCAATATGAAACCGTAAAAGCTCGATAAATTCCTGCTTGTCGCCCTTGCGGATCGCCTCGACCATACCGCCGTGGCGCATCTGCATATAGTCGGGCGGAAGCGTTTTGGGCTTGTTGTAAGACTGGATGTACTGGATGCGGCTTCTGATGCTGTTCCACATCGCGACGAGAAGCTCGTTGCCGCAGCGGTCGAAAAAGTAATTGTGGAACATGATGTCATAGTCGATCGCCGCATACAGGTTGCCCTCGTTAAAAAATTTTTCCGACATATCGCAGTATGAAAGGAGGGTATCCGCATCTTCCTTGCTCAGCTTGTCAAAGCAAAGATCCGCGGCGGCGGACTCGAGATATTTCCTGACAAAAATGACGTCGTTTACGTATTTCCTCGTGATCTTGGTGACATAGGTTCCCTTAAACGGATAGACGATCAATAGGCCCTGGTTTGCAAGCCGGGCAAACGCCTGCCGCACGGGGGTAATGCTTACCTTCAGCTCTTTGGCGATTTTGGCTTCCACCAGACGTTCACCGGCAGGCAGCGTTTTGGATATAATCGCGCGCCGGATGGTGTCGCAGACCTTGTCGCTGGTGCTTCGCAAATCATCAATTGCAAAATTAAATTCCGATGTTTCCATATATTACTCTTTTCCCCTTTTTTTCATTGCCGAATCACTGCCTGAAAAGACCGTTCCGCGGGCGTATACGGCAGCCATTGTTTTTATAATCAGTCTAGCACATAGGCAATGGATTTATCAACTTTAAAATGCATAATGCATGAAAAATTATTTTTTAGCTGTGTTTTATTGAATACAGCTATATTTAATCTTTACTTTAAAATCGATTTGTGATAAAGTAACAATAAAATAATGCATGATGCATTATACGATGAACGCCTGAATGTAAAACGCAGAAAATCAGGGAAGCGATGGAGAAATGAAGGCATTCGGATGTATATCAAAAAAATCTGAGGAGGAAACGGAATGCAATTACTGGATTGTACATTGCGCGACGGAGCAAATGTAGTGGGAAAGGGCTTTTCCGCCGAGCTCACAACGCTGATCATCAGGGGCCTGATAAAAAGCAACATCAGGATTATTGAAATGGGCAATTGCCTGGGCGTCGGCGCGTATACGGCGAACAACTCGATTTCACCGCTTACAGACGAGGAGTATCTGGACCTTGCCGCGCCGTACATAAGCCAGGCGGAAATCGGCATGTTCATAGGGTATAAAAATACTTCCGAGGAAAATATCAGGCTTTGCGCGAACAAGGGCCTCCGGTTTCTGCGCATCGGCGCGAACGCGGGCGACGGCGAGGCCTCCTGCGAGGGTGTCAGGCGGGTAAAATCCTTCGGCATGAAATGCCGGTATTCCATGATGAAGGGATATATTCTCTCCGCAAAGGAGCTGGCCGCGGAGGCAAAGATGCTTGCGAAATGCGGCCTTGACGAAATTGCGATCATGGATTCGGCGGGTACCATGACGCCCGAGCAGGTCGGGGAATACATAACCGAGATGGCAAAATCTGTCGATATCCCGGTCGCCTTTCACGGACATAACAATCTTGGCCTTTCGACGGCAAACGCGGTCGCGGCGGCAGAGGCGGGAGCCCAGACGCTGGATTGCGGCCTGATGGGGCTTGCGCGCAGCGCGGGAAATCTCGCCACCGAGGTCGCGGTCGCGGTGCTCCGCAGGGTCGGCAAGCTTCAGGAGATCGACTTTTACGCCCTTTTGCACTTTATAGACGAGGAGCTCGCCCCGGCGATGGAGGCTTACGGCTACCAGAGCGCGATCAAGCCCATCGATCTGATATACGGTTACGCCGGCTGCCATTCGAGCTTTGCAAAGCTGTTTGAGAAGGTCGCAAGGGAACAGGGCGTCGACCTGTACAGGCTGATCGTCGAGGTCTCTGAAATCGACCGGAAAGCGCCGTCCGCCGAGCTGATTGAAAAGATCGCCTGCAAACTGAAGGGCTGATCATGCCGACGATATCTGAAAAGGGAGGGAGACAATGGATAAATCAAAACCGCGGATCGGAATTACGATAGGCGATCCGGCGGGCATCGGACCTGAAGTCGTATGCATGTGCCTTGCGCAGAAAGAGCTGTATGAAGAATGCGTACCCGTTGTGATCGGAAACGGGGAGGTGTTAAAGCGGGCGCTCCAGTCAAGAGGACTTTCGATGCCGGTGCGTTGCATTAAAAAAACGGAGGACGCCGTCGGCGAATACGGTATAATCGATCTGATCGACCTTCCGCTTCGTTACGAGTACATACCGGGCGTACTGCAGGCCGGAAACGGGGAGTTTGCGATACGCTGTATCCATGAGGCGGTAAAGCTGATCCGGGGCGGGGAGCTCGACGCCACCTGCACCGCGCCGACCAACAAGGAGGCGATGCGCATGGCGGGCTCGCCGTTTATGGGGGCCACCGAGCTTTTCGCCCATCTCGGCGGCGCTAAAAAAGCGTCGACGGTCATTTTGCAGGGCGGATGCTATGTTTTTCAGGTGACGACCCATGTTCCGCTGCGCAAGGCCATCGAGATGATCACGACCGGGACGCTTTATGAGTTTATCTCCAAAGCGGATCTTACGCTCAAGAGCTTTGGGTTTAAAAGCGCCAGAATCGGGCTTGCCGGATTTAACCCCCATGCAGGGGACGGAGGGCTTTTGGGCGGCGAGGAGCAGGAGATTTTTATGCCCGCGGTCAAAAGACTTCGCGAAGAGGGCGTGTGCATAAGCGATCCGCTGCCGGCCGACACTATTTACGAGCGGGGGCAAAAGGGCGAGTTCGACGCGCTTATTCTGCTGTTTCACGATTCCTCAAACATCGCGATCAAGCTGATTTCAAAGGATGTCCCCGCCGCCGTCATCACGGCGGGACTGCCTTTCGTACGCACGACGGTCGCCCACGGAACGGCCTATGATATCGCATACAAGGGCATCGCGGACTACAAACAGTTTTATAAGGCCATAACGGCCGCTGCGGATATCTGCAGGCGCCGTTTCGGGGAAGGCGCTTAAGCCGCCCCGATCAAAGCCGAATATGAGACATTATAAAGGGGGATTTTTTCATGTTTACTTACAAGATGCCGACCGAGCTTTTTGTGGGGCGCGGCAGCTCAAAACAGACGGGAGAAAAACTGAAGGGGCTTGGCGGGACCCGCGTTATTCTGATCACCGACAACGGGGTGCTGCAGGCGGGGATACTCTCGGGCATTGAGGAATCGATCAAAAGCGCGGAGCTTCCATATGTGATCTTTCACGAGGTGGAGCCCGAGCCGACGATCCAGGGAGTCGAGGCGGCGACCCGGATGCTGAAAGAATTTTCCGCGGACATCGTGCTGGGTATCGGCGGCGGAAGCTCGATGGACACCGCGAAGGCGGTGGCCGCAATGGCGGTCAACGAGGGGAAGATCTTTGATTATGTCGGTTTCGGCCTTGTAAAGAAGCAGCCCTTGCCAATCGTTGCCGTTCCCACAACCGCCGGGACCGGAAGCGAGGCCACCTTCTGGTCTGTGCTGGCCGATAAAACAAACGATATCAAGGCAAGCGTCGGGGGCTGGAACATCATGCCCGTGCTGGCGATTGTCGACCCGGAGCTGACGCTCAGCCTGCCGCCGCGCGTTACGGCGGCCACCGGCATGGACGCGCTCTGTCATGCGATGGAATCCTATGTCGCCAAAAGCACGCAGCCGATCTCCGAGGGGATGTCCATCCGCGCCATGGAGATGATCGCGCGTTCGCTGCGCAGGGCGGTAAATAGGGGCGACGACATCGAGGCGAGAGAGGACATGCTGGTCGGAAGCCTCGTCGCGGCGCTTGCGTTCAACGTGACCAGGCTGGGGCTTTCCCATGCGCTCGCGATCCCGTTCGGCGCGCATTTTCACATCCCCCACGGCGTAATAAACGCGATTTTGCTGCCCTGGGTCATGGAATACAACCTGCCGGCCGCGACCGAGAAATATATCACCATAGCGAAAATATTCGGTGAGAATGTGGACGGACTTGCGCCGTGCGACGGGGCGAAAAAGGCTGTGGACGCGGTCAAAAAGCTGCTTTCCGATATAGGCCTTACCGAGGGACTGAAGGATTGGAAGGTCACGGAGGGAGACCTTGAAAAAATTGCGAAGGAAGGCATCCTAAGCGGCAACGTCGCGGTAAATCCGCGTCTCGCCGGGGTGAAGGATCTGGTTGAAATCAGCCGCAGGGCGTTAAACGGCCTGAAATGAAACAGTATAAAAGCCTTATTGAGGCTGTCGAAAGACTCGACAGCCTTTTGAGGGGGAATCCCATTCCCCCTCAATACTCCTCCAGGTGCGGACAAAACCATCGGTTTTGTCCAGGGTGTCCTCCGGCGGCGCATGTCCGCCTGCGGACTTATCCCAAGTTAAGAGGCTTCGGCCCCTTAACAATTCCCAAAATATATTTTTTCGACACTCTGCCGTATTAACAATTCTATGACTTTAACGACCCGAAGGGAGGGAAATGTCATGCAAAAGGAAATCGAGGAGGCCGCGTTTTACTGCCGTGAGGCTTACCGCCGGGGACTGGTGGGAGGCACGGGCGGAAACGCTTCTGTAAGGCTCGGGGATACCGTTTATATCACGCCGACCGGTTCAAGGCTCGGCGACATAAAGCCGGAAGCGCTGATGCCGGTGTCGATGGACGGAACGTGGGAACCGAGCGGCGCCGGGGCCCGGCCATCCAAGGAACTGGACCTGCATCTGAGCATTTACAGGAAAAGGGCGGACGCGCTTGCGGTACTCCATCTGCACCCCGCAAACTGTATCGCCGCTTTGCTGATGCAGGACAATATCGAGGAGGAAATACCCGCTTATACGCCCGGATATTTCTGCAAGGTCATGCGGCTTTCGGCGGTCGGCTTCTTTGCCCCCGGCTCGCCGGAGCTCGCACAAAGCGTCGGAGAAAAAATCGTACATACATCGACGCTCCTGATGAAGAACCACGGCGTTATTGTTTCGGCAAAAACGATGGAGCAGGCGTTTAATCAGATTGAAGACATTGAAGAAAACGCAAAGCTGCATCTTTTGCTGCGGGGGACCGGGGCGCTTGGCGGGCAGGAGCAGGCAATACTTTGCAAAGCATTCCATTTCTAATGAGGAATAAGAAGGTAAGCTATGGATTATCTCATGGGGATAGATATTGGAACGACCGGCTGCAAAGCGACCCTGTTCGATTTACAACTAAACCCCTGCGGCACCGGATATCGCAGTTATGAGATCATTTCACCAAAGGCCGGCTGGGCCGAGGAAGACCCCGACGAGTGGTGGCTCGGCATGGCGCAGGCCGTCAGGGACAGCCTTGACCGTTACTCGCCGGACAGGGACAGAATCCTTGCGGCGGCGGTGAGCTGCACCAACGGGCTCGTGCCGATGGACAAAGAGGGGAACTGCCTTTCGAATGCGATCATGCAGATCGACGGCCGCACCGACGCCGAGGCGGACTTCATTGCCTCCGCGGCCGGGAAAGACGAGATATTTGCCGTAACGGGAAACCGCGTGGCGCCCGGGACCTTCTCCGCACCGATCATCGTATGGTTTAAGCGCCACAGGCCGGAAATCTACCAAAGCACATGGAAATTCCTCGCCCCCGGAGGGTTCATCGTCCAGCGCCTGACCGGAAGGTTTACCATGGATTACACGCGCGCGTCCACAACCCTCCTGTTCGATATCCGCAAAAAGGAATGGTCCGAGAGACTTTGCGGGCAAATCGGCGTGGATATCGAAAAGCTCCCCGATCCGGTGGCGTCGGAAACGGTTGTCGGGACAGTAACAAAAGAAGCCGCGCTTTTTACGGGCCTGCCGGAAGGAATCCCGGTCGCGGCGGGAGCCATGGATACGGTCGCGGCGGCCATCGGCATCGGCTGTGTCGAGGCGGACAGCCCGCTCCTGATCGTGGGAACGGTGGCGCGGCTTTGCATCCCGATGAAGGACGCGGCTTTCGACCGGACATTCCTAAACGCCGCTTTTACAAGCGAGACGCCTTATATCGCGATGGCCCCGACAAACGGGGGCGGCATATCGCTCAAGTGGTTTCTGAACGCGTTTTGCGAGAGCGAAGGCCGCGCGGCGGATCGGCTGCAGATAAATCCTTACGGGCTTTTGGACGCCGAGGCCTTGCGCGCGCCTCCCGGGAGCGAGGGCATTATCTATCTGCCCTACATAGCGGGCGAACGGTCGCCTATCTGGGACCCGCACGCGCGCGGCGTTTTCTTCGGAATTTCCTGCTCCCATAAGAAATGTCATTTTATCCGGGCGATTATGGAGGGCATTGCATACGCGACCCGTCAGAATATGGAGATTTATGAAAGGGTTATGCGCAATTCGTGCGACAACATCGTCGCATGCGGAGGCGGCATCCGGAGCGAGGCGTGGCGCATGATTTTCGCGGATATCCTGGGCAAAACGATCGCCATGCCGCGCAGCGCCGAATCGGAAACAAAGGGAGGTGCGTATATCGCGGGGATGGCGGCCGGCGTTTATTCTTCCTACAGGGAGGCCAAAAAACTGGCGTCTCCTGTCGCGTCCGTTTCTCCCGCGCAAGCGTCAAGGCAAAAATACGATGCGCTTTTTGAGGTTTACAAATCGCTGTATCAGAGCTTAAAAGAGGATTACAGGAAATTGAATGGTGCGTTAAACGCAAGATAAAATTCCATTGATCGGTTTTTCTGCCGAAAACGGCACAAAAATAAAACATATGAAAGCGGGGTCAAGAAAATGAAGAAAAAAGCAACCATTCTCTTAGCGGCATTGTTGGTAATCGCTTCCCTTTTTGGATGCTCCTCATCAAAATCAGAAAGCGGCACAACCGGTTCGACTCCCTCTACCTCCGCGGCCTCGGATACTGCCAAACCCATTGAAATCATATTCGCGATCCACACCAACGCGGGAACCAACGAAAACGATACGCTTGAACGCTATAAAAAGCTCGTCGAGGAGCGTTCCGGCGGTAAGCTTACCATAAGCCTTTATCCGGGCGCAGTCCTGGGATCGGAGCTTGAGAACCTGGAACAGGTGAAGATGGGCGAGGTGCAGATGTCCATTTTCGGCGACAATCTCACAAGTAAGCTGGCCGCGGAATATGATCCGACGGTTGTGCCGTTCATATTTGAAAATGTCGATCAGGTGTATGAGGTCTGGAACGGACCGGTCGGCGATAAAATCAAGGCGGCGATCGAGGAGCGCGGAAACCAGTATCTCGTCGCTTTGCAGACCAGGGGCGCGCGCAACCTGACCGCAAGCAAAAAAATTACGGCCCCCGGCGAACTGAAGGGGCTGAAGCTGAGGGTGCCGGAAATCACGTCGTGGGTCACCGTGTGGAAGAGCCTGGGCGCCCTGCCCACCCCGATCGCCTGGTCGGAAACATACAGCGCGCTTCAGACGGGCGTCGCCGACGGGCAGGAAAACCCGCTGGAAAATATTTATGTGAACAAAATCTATGAGGTCAACAAGTACACAGTCATGACGCAGCACCTTTATAACGTGTTCCACTGGACGATCAACAAGGATTTCTACGACGGGCTTGATCCTGAGCTTCAGAAAATCCTTATGGATACGGCTGCGGAGTGCTGCGAATGGGGCAACGAGCAGCTCGCGGCAAAGGAAGCGAAGATCCTTGAGGATTTAAAGGCCGCAGGCAATGAAATTGTCGAAGTGGACAAGGAAGCGTTTATTAAAGCGGCAAGGCCCGGTCTTGAAGAAGTCGCAAAAACGTGGGACCCGGAAGTATGGGAAGTTGTAAAGGGATATCTTGAATAGAAAAAAGGGGATTCTCGGCACAGCCAGTCAAAGGGCGCGCATCGAACCGGTGCGCGCCCCAAAGGAGTGATTCATCTGAAACTGAGCATGAAACTAAGTAAGGTGGTTAAAGCTTTTGAAAATATCTGCCTGATCCTGTTTTTTGGCATGCTTATCCTGACGCTTATGCAGATATTGTTCCGGTATGTGCTGTCGATATCGGTGCCGTGGACCGAGGAGATGGCAAGGCTTTTATATTCCCTGCTCATCTTTACCGCAATCGTCGTCATTGAGGCGGAAAACGATCAGATCAAAACGACCTATTTCATTGAAAAACTGCCGTACGGGCTTCGGTTTGCCGCACAACTGCTGATAAACCTCGCGTCGATCATATTCGTGGGGTCCTTTGCATACGGCAGCGTCATCGCGCTTGAAAATTCGTGGATCTATACCTACGGTACTGTCCCGTGGCTTTCCATCGCGGTGGTGTATATTCCGATCATTGTCTGCGCGCCGTTCATTATATGGTATCTGTTAAAACAAGTGATCCTGTTTAAGGCGTGGGCCTCAAAACCCAGCGAATACGATATTGAGGAGGCTGAGCCTAAATGATCCTCGCCGTTTTTTTAGGACTTCTGATCCTGTTATTTGTTATAGGCGTCTCCATTCCCTATGCGATCGGCATTACCTCGCTGGTTGTGATGACGATACAGGCGGGGATCGGGGGCATTCCTTTCGGAACGATCGCTCAGAAGATGGTTTCAGGGGTAAACAGCTTTACCCTGCTCGCCATCCCGTTTTTCCTGCTGGCCGGAGAGCTGATGAACACCGGCAGCATTACCCAGAGAATATTCAAATTCGCAAACGCGCTGGTGGGCTGGCTTCCCGGCGGCCTCGGACATACGAACATTCTGGCGAGCATCATTTTCGCCGGGATGAGCGGCTCGGCGGTAGCCGACGCCGCCGGCCTCGGCACCATTGAGGTAAAAGCGATGGAGGACGCGGGCTTCGACACCGATTTCAGTGCCGCGGTCACGGCGGCTTCCTCCACCATCGGGCCGATTATACCGCCGAGCATCCCTCTGATCGTGTTCGGCGTGGCGGGGAGCGTTTCCATTTCCAAGCTTCTGATTGCCGGGCTGGTTCCGGGCATTGCGATGGGGATCGCGCTGATGCTGATGGTCGTATGGTTTTCGCATAAACGGAATTATCCGAGGCGTACCTTCCCGAAATGGGCGGAGACCTGGAGCCTTTTTAAAGAGGCATTCTGGCCGATCCTGACGCCCGTCATCCTGATCGGAGGCATCCTGACGGGCGTGTTCACGCCGACCGAAGCGGCCGCCGTGGCGGCGCTATATGCTTTCATCCTGAACTTTTTTGTTTATAAGGAGATGGATCTTAAGGATCTTGCCCGCGTATGCAAAAAGACGATCCGCCAGACGGCGGCGATCATGCTGATCGTGGCGGCGTCCACCCTTTACGGCTATCTGCTGATTAAAACCAATATTCCAAACATCCTTATGGAGCAGATGTTCGCATTCAGCAGCAACAAATATGTTGTCTTACTGCTCATTAACCTGTTTCTTCTGGTTGTCGGCTGCTTTATGGAATCCAATTCGGCGATCATTATCTTAACCCCGATCATGATGCCTATGGCGCTGAAGCTGGGGATTGACCCGGTGCACCTCGGGCTTGTGATGGTATTGAACCTGATGATCGGACTGCTTACCCCGCCGGTCGGCATGTGCCTGTATGCGACCGCGCGCGTCGCGCACATCAGCTTTGACCGGATGGTGAGAGCGGTGCTGCCGTTTTATATTCCGCTGTTTGCCGTACTGATTTTGATAACGCTGGTCCCGCAGATCGTAACCTGGCTGCCGGACATGCTGTGAAACGATTGGATGGTGTATTCGTTTATGTTTGATTTAGACGGGAAAACCGCCGTCGTATCGGGCGGGGGCTCCGGGATCGGCGAAAGCATCTCGACGGCGTTGGCCTCGGTCGGCGTAAACGTGGTGATCGCGGATATAAACCCCGGCGTTTCCCGGGACCTGTGCCGGCGCCTTGAGGATAAAGGGTTTAAGGCCAGCTTTATGCAGGTGGACGTTTCGGACAGCCAAAGCGTGCGCGCTCTGTTTGAAAACATACTGCAGCGCTTCGGCGGAGCGGATATTGTTGTAAACAACGCGGGTCTCCTGGCCGACAGTGATATTCTGGACATCAGCGACGAGGCCTGGAAAAGGCTGCTCGGCGTCAATTTAGACGGCGTGTTTTATTGCTGCCGGGAGGCTGTGCGCCAGATGCGCGAAAGGAATAAGGGAGGGCGCATTATCAATATCGCTTCCGCGGGCGGAAAGCTCGGTTTTCCGTACGCAGGCGTGCATTACTGCGCCTCAAAGGGCGCGGTAATGGCGCTTAGCCGCCAGCTTGCGCTTCAGACCGCCGGGGATAACATCACGGTGAATGCGGTGGCGCCCGGCACCACACAGACCGGACTGATTAAAAACCGCACGCCCGAAACGGTCCGATACATTGAAAGCCATATCCCGCTCGGGCGAATGGGGCTGCCGCGCGATACGGCGGCGGCGGTCGTCCTGCTCGCATCGGAACACTCCGGATATATCACCGGGGAGACGATCGATGTAAACGGCGGGCTGTATATGGACTAGAAAGGGGTGGAAGAATGGAATCCGTTCAATATTTTCAGGGGCTTCGGGGGCGTTTCCTCAGCGGGCGCAGCGCGGTGATCACGGGGTCGTCCAAAGGGATCGGACGGGAGATGGCGCTGACCTTCGCGCGTCTCGGCGCAAAGGTCGCGGTGACATGTGTGAACAATTACTCTCTTGCGCAAGAGGTCGTCGGAGAAAT
Organism: Clostridiales bacterium UBA6114; assembly: GCA_002423435.1. Lineage (GTDB taxonomy): Bacteria > Bacillota > Clostridia > Oscillospirales > Butyricicoccaceae > UBA6114. The sequence goes on along the minus strand of DIWE01000022.1, from coordinate 35,757 downwards.
TGAAAAAGAAGGCGGCAGGGCCTTTGCCTTTCAGGGCGACCTGTCGAAAAGCCCGGAGGCGAAACGGCTGATCGATGAAACGGCCGCCGAGTTCGGCGGCATTGACGTTCTGATCAACAATGCGGGAATTACCGATCCGCGTCCGTTTGACGTCATAACCGAGGATGACTGGGACAGGATGCTTACCATAAACTTAAAGAGCATGTACAACTGCTGCAAATACGCCATACCGTTTTTGCGCAAGAGCAATTGCGCCCGCATTTTGAACCTTTCCTCAGTCTGTGGCAAAAGCGGCGCGATCGGCGCGGGAGCGCATTATTGCGCGGCCAAGGCGGGCACCATCGGCTTTTCCAAGGCGCTTGCCAATCAGCTCGCGCCCGACGGCATCACTGTAAATTCCATTGCGCCCGCAATGATCGATACCGAGATGATCCGCTGGCGCACCCCGGAACTGATGCGCCTGCATGTGGAGTCAATTCCGCTTAAGCGCATCGGGACGTGCGCCGAGGTCGCAGGGCCGGCCGCGTTTCTATGCTCGCAGTACGCGTCCTTTATTACGGGCTATTGCATGGATATAAACGGCGGCATGTACATGGATTAAATCATTTAAGTTGTGCGAAAGGGATGGCCATAACAATGGAGAAATATCAGAATTTTATTAACGGCAAATGGGTAAACCCGACCGGGGATCAGTATTATGAACTGATAAATCCGGGCGACTGCGACGATAAGCTGGGAGAATTTCCCTTATCACGCGAGGAAGACGTAAATTATGCGGCGGAAAGCGCCGACAGAGCGTTTGCCACCTGGGGGAAGCTGCTTCCCGACCAGCGCGCGCGCTATATCTATCAATTCATCGATCTGCTTGACCGCAACGCGCAGCGCTTAGGCGAGGTGCTCTGCCGCGAGCAGGGCAAGACCATCGGCGAGTCGGTCGGCGAGGTGACGCGCGGCGTCAAGGAATGCCGGTATATTGTCGGCGAGGCGACGCGCATGCAGGGCATCAGCCTGCCCAGCGAGCGCCCCAATGTGACCAATACCGTAATCCGCGTGCCGCTCGGCGTTGTGGCGGCAGTTACGCCGTGGAATTTCCCGATTCTGACGCCGATCCGCAAAATCATTCCCGCGCTGGTGGCCGGCTGCACGGTGGTTTTCAAGCCGTCCTACGACACGCCGCTTTGCGGAATTGAGCTTACAAAGCTGATCGAGGAGGCCGGTTTCCCGGCGGGAACGGTCAATCTCGTCATTGGAAAAGGCAGCGCGATGGGCGACGCGATCTCTAAAAACCCGCTGATCAGGGGAATTTCTTTTACCGGCTCCACTGTGGTCGGAAGACGCATCAACACGCTTGCGGCGGAGCATTTTGCAAAGGTACAGCTTGAGATGGGAGGCAAAAACCCGGCGCTCGTGGCGGGATATGGAAATCTTCCGTTTGCGGCGGCCCAGATCTGCGCGGCGGCGTTTGCAAATGCCGGGCAGCGCTGCACCGCGATCAGCCGGGTGATTGTGACCGAGGAGCAGGCGCCCGAGCTTGAGCGGCTGCTTTGTGAAAAGGTGAAGGAATACAAGGTCGGCTACGGCATGGACAAATCGACCCAGATCGGCCCGGTGGTCAATGCGGCGGCGGGACAAAGCATTATGGAATATATTCAGAGCGCGCGCGACGAGGGCGCGACCATCGCGGCCGGCGGCAACCGGCTGAAGGGCGGGCAGTATGACAAGGGCTTCTATATTGAGCCGACGCTGATCACGCATGTAAGCCCGAAGATGAAGGTCGCCGTCGACGAGATTTTCGGGCCGGTGCTGGTCGTGATCCGGGTCGGGAATTTTGAGGAAGGCCTTTCGGTCTGCAACGATACGCAGTACGGCCTGGCGGCGGCGGTCTTTACCGATTTAAACGAAAAGATCTTTGATTTCATGAGCGGCATGGAATCGGGCATGGTGCACATAAACCACGGCTCGGTCAGCGAGAGCTTCATGCCCTTCGGAGGCGTAAAAAATTCCGGCTTGGGCACCTTCGGCATCGGGACGACCAATAAGGATTTCTATACCGCCTGGAAGGTGATCTATAACCAGTATAAGGCATAGAAAACGGGTAAAGCTTCAAAACACGGGGCGCGTCTTAAAAGACGCGCCCTATCAGAGTATCGAAAAAGTATATTCGGGGATTGTTAAGGGGCCGGAGCCCCTTAACTTGGGATAAGTCCGCAGGCGGACATGTGCCGCCCCCGGGTTCCCGACAAATCGTGATTTGTCGGGAGTAGGGCCGGAGGACGCTCTGGACAAAACCTTTGGTTTTGTCCGCCCCTGGGGGAGCATTCCGGGGTCCCCAACAAAATTTATTTTGTTGGGGTGGGTCATGGGGGAATTGGATTCCTCTCGAAAGGCTGTCGAGTTTTTCGACAGCCTCGCGGGGCGCGTCTTTTTTTAGACGCGCCCCGTGTTTTGTTTAATGAAGCTTATATCATGTCCGCTTGGAAAAGAAGAAGTTGATTCAGATAATTGTTTCGCCCACCAGCCGGGCGGGTTGGTCCTGGGCCTTCCGGTTGCGGATACTCCCGCTCACTAAGCGGGAGGTTTGCTGGATCAGTTCGGCAAGGCGCTCCTCGGTAATCTTGCTGAGGGAAACGGCGGGGTAGGCGACGCTGATGGCGGCTAAAATTTCACCGTTTTCTCCCAATATGGGGCAGGCTACGGCACAAATTTCGTCCATATACTCGCCGTGGTCAATGGCATAGCCTTGTCGGCGGATCGTTTCCAGCTCCGCAAGAATACCCTCCTCGGACATAATGGTATTGTCGGTGTAACGGATCGCATACTGCTCGCAATAAGTGTGAATATCTTCCTCGCTCAGACTGAGCATAAGTATCTTGCCTGTTGCGCCGGCATGGAGGGGGAATATAGCGCCCAGATTAATACTGATACGAATAGGCCGGGGGCCCTCTACGGTCGCTATCGTATAGCTGCGCATGCCGGACAGGACGCTAAGCTTCACGGTTTCCTGGGCTTGGGCCGCCAGCTGCCGAAGGAAGGGCAAGGAGATTTCACGGATTCGGCCGGCACGTTCGTCCAGCGCCACATAGGTGGTCAAAAACTTGCTTCCGATGGAATAGGTATTTGTTTTTGGATAATAGTTTAAGAATTTGTTTTGCGTCATGGAAATGAGCAGTCGGTAAAGGGTGGTCTTTGGAATGTCGAAATCATGCAAAAGGCTGCTGGCGGAAACCCCGTTAGGTTGAGAAATGACTTTATCCAAAATTGCCGACATACGATCAATAATAGGCACCGGCGCGTAATTATTGCTCATGATTCTGACTCACAACCTTCTCAGCTTACTGTTTTGTATATCGTAACATGAAACTTTCGCAATTACAATAGTACTAAATATAAAATGCATTCATACCTCCAAAGTTCCATATATGAAATAGAATAATGTCAAAATAAATAATTTATCTATAGAAATATTGTGCTATTTGGGTATTGATTCATTAAAATGAATTGTATTATGATAATAGCAAGGATATATGAATGCCAAATAAAGAACAATTAAATAATTTGATGGTTCCATATATGGCACAAACGAGCTCGGCCTAATAAATACGATATGGGAGGGACAAAACCGGCATAGTACAGCGCTCATAATCCATTGAAACAATAATAAACGAGGTTTTGAAAATGAATGTGAAGTATGACAGCGAATATCTGAAAAATACGCTTTACAGCGGTATTCTTTGCGACGTGATGGATCAAATGGGCCACCGCAACCAATCCCTGGGCGCCTCTTTCAAAATGAATAGTGACAAGCAGGTGCTTCTCGGCAAGGCCTTTACAAGCATTGGCACCGAGGTCTATACCATGCCCGAGAACCCGCTGACCGCCCAGTGCAAAGTCATCGACCAGATGTCGGAAGACGAGGTTTATATCCTGTCGACAAGAGGCCATTACAATTGCGCGATCTTCGGCGAGCTTCTGGCCACGGCGATCCAGGCCAAAAAAGGCGTCGGCGCCGTCATCGACGGCTGCGCGCGCGACCTCAAACGGTTGAGGGAAATCGAGTTCCCGCTGTTTTTCAAAGGCGCCCTGCCCACAACCTCCAAGGGCCGCTGCGAAGTTACCGAATGCCAGGTTCCCATCATAATAGACAGCGTCATGATCTATCCCGGCGATATCGTTTTCGGCGACATCGACGGCGTGGCTATTATTCCTTCCGCCATCGCCGACGAGGTATTCGAGGAGGCCCTCAAGATTGTCCTGAAGGAGGATACCGTGCGGGAAAGCCTTCTCGACGGCGCCAAGCTCCTCGACACCTATGCGAAGATAGGCGCCATCTGATTATAAAAGGTAATTTTAATGAGAGTAGAGATAATTTCATGAGAGCAAATGTTCTGACGGACTGGAAGGTCCTCAAGATGCAGGAGGTCCCCACGCCGGAGCCCCAAAAGGACGAGGCCCGGATCAAGGTAATTTACGGAGGTGTTTGCGGCTCCGATGTTACGGTATATAATCATAAGCATCTGACAGCCACGGTACCCCGCATTATGTGCCACGAGATCCTGGGCGTTGTGGAAAAGATAAACGCCGAGGGGCCCCTTCCCTACAAAGAGGGAGACCGGGTCGTGCTGCACCCCTTGGGCGAATGCGGCAAATGCCACGCCTGCTTAGACGGCAATTTCCACGTATGCGGGAATCTTCGGATTATGGGCTTACATATGGACGGCGGCTTCGCAGAGTATGTGTGTACGGAGACCAAGCGCGTCTTTCCCGTGCCGGATCGGGTCCCGGATAAGGTGGCCATTCTCACGGAACCCATGGCTGTCGGCTTCCACGCCTGCGCCCGGGCCGGCTTGGAACCCGGCGAAAGCGTGTTGATTATCGGCGGCGGCCCCATCGGCATTCTTTGCGGCGTCTGCGCCCGGTATTTCGGCGCCGGCAGGGTCGTGATCGCCGAATTAAATTCAAAACGGCTTGAACTGATTCGGGATTTCGGCTTTGAAACCATTGACACCGGCAGGGAGGACCTGCTCGGCGCGGTAGACCGCATGACAAACAATAGCGGTTTTGATAAGGTGTTCGAGGCTTCCGGCTCCAAAGCCGGCGCGCTGGCGCTGGCTTCCGTAACCAGGATAAGGGGCACGGCGGTCCCGATCGGCATTCCGACCGAGCCCAGGGAATATCAAACCAATAAGCTGATCCTAAAAGAAATTTCAATTGTGGGCAGCCGCGTTCATACGCTGAAACATTTTGAGCGGGCGGCAGAAATGGTGACGCGGTTATACGATGAGAACAAGTTTGACTTCGCCAAAATGATTGCCGGGGAATTTCCGCTGGACAGGCTGGATGACGCCATTCATTTGCAGGAGTCCGGGGCCAAATGCGGCAAGATTCTTATCCATATCTGACAGGAGTGCATTATGATTCTAGATCAATTTAAGCTGGACGGAAAGGTAGCCCTTGTCACCGGAGCCAACGACGGCATAGGGCAGGGCATCGCCGTAGGCCTGGCGGAGGCCGGCGCTGATATCGCGGCGGTCTATCGCTCGGACATCGCCGAAACCGAAAAAATGGTGAAGGCTTTGGGCAGAAGGTTTTTTGCCGTCAAAGCCGATCTCTCAAAAATGAAGTCCGTGGATTTGGTATACAATGCCGTCATGGAATACTACGGAAAGATTGATATTCTGTTCAATAACGCCGGCACTATCCGCCGGGAAGACTCGACGGAATTTACGGAAAAAGACTGGGACGACGTGATGAATCTCAACGCAAAGGTTCTGTTTTTCCTGACCCAGAAGGTGGGAAGTCAGATGATAACAAACGGCATCCGCGGCAAAATTGTCAACACTGCCTCTTTGTTGTCGTTCCAGGGCGGTATCCGCGTCCCGTCCTACACTGTTTCCAAAGCCGGAGTCAAAGGCCTGACAATGACGCTCGCCAACGAGTGGGCTAAGTACGGCATCAATATAAACGCGATCGCGCCGGGCTATATTGCGACTAAAATTACAAAAGCCCTGAGGGAAGACCCCGATCGGGCATCCGATATTCTGTGCAGAATCCCTGCCGGGCGCTGGGGCACACCCGAAGATTTCAAAGGTATCGCCGTGTTTCTGTCGAGCTCCGCCTCCGATTACATAAACGGATACACCATAGCGGTGGATGGCGGATGGCTTGGCCGCTGAATTCAGAGAAAATCCGACACAGCGATGTTTCAACAGGCCTGGTTGCTTGCGCAACATATTATAAAAAAACGGGAGGAAAAAAATGAAAAAGTTTGCCGCTTTGTTTCTTGCGATTACTCTGATTGTAGGCTGCTTTGCCGGTTGCGGCGGTAACGCCGGGACAAACCCCGCCGGTACGGGGGACGGCACTCAGTCCGGAGACGCGCCCAGCAAAACATTGAGCGTAGCGCTCAGCGAAAATCTCACCACGCTTGATCCCCATGACGCCAATAACGCCCCCAGCTATCAGCCCAGGAATATGTGCTTTGACAGTCTTGTGGAGTCCGATCATGAAGGCAATTACACCCCCTGTCTTGCCGAGACCTGGGAATACTCCGATGACGGCACCGAGGTCACTTTCTACCTCCGAAAGGGTGTAAAGTGGCATGATGCCACCGATTTCACCTCCGCCGACGTTGTTTGCACCTTCCAGCGCCTGATCGACGACCCCAACTTAAACGTCGCCTCCATATACTGGCCTCAGCTCAAAGGTGTGGAAGCGATCGACGACTACACTGTGAAAATCATCCTGACCGAGCCCTACGCCCCCATTATGAACAGCCTTTCCGTCACCGCAATTATCCAGGCCGCATCCTGGAAAGCCGAAGGAGTAGAGGCTTTCAACAAGCAGCAATTCGTCGGCACAGGGCCCTGGGTTTTTGACGAGTGGGTCGACGGACAATATGTGCATTTTACCAAGAACAACGACTACTGGGGCGATTTTGACTCCTACTATGACGACGTGTATCTGCGCATCGTTCTGGAGCCGTCCACCGCCATTGCCGGTCACATGAACGGCGATGTGCAGGCGTATGTCGCTTCCTCCGGGATCGCTTCCGACGACCTGCAGCTGTACAATGGTTCCGACGACAAGATCGAAATGGTGAAGATTAACACGGGCACCGTCCAGTACTTTGGATTGCAATGCGGCGAGGACTCCATCTTCAGCGACAAGAATGCCCGCCTGGCCTTTACATATGCCATCGACCGCCAGAGCATCGCCGATTATATCTTCGGCGGCGAAGCATCCGTCCCCGACAGCTTCGCGGTTGAGAGCGTAATTGGCTATACGAAGGATACCGTGCATTACGATTACGATCCCGAAAAGGCCAAGGAATACTTAGCCAAAACCAATTATAACGGAGAAAAAATTGTTTTGACCTCCAACACCGGCACTAAGAAATCCAAGGAAACCTTACTTGCCGTCGCGGAAATGCTGGGCGAGGCCGGCTTCAATATCGGCGTTGACGTTGTGGAATCCGCAGCCCTGAACGATATGCGCGCCACCGGGAATTACGACGTGTTCCTGATTGCCACCATGCAGGAAAACGGCGAGCCTTACAAGTACTTTAACATGCGCGTCTTAAACGACGCCCACCACAGTGACTTCGCGGATGAAGAGCTCAACGAGTGGATTCGCCAATCTAATTCAGAGATGGACGCCGACGCCCGCCGCAAGCTGCTTGAGAAATGCGTCGTCCGCTGGAGCGAGGATCTGGTTCACGTGCCTCTGGTCCGTTTGGCCTCCACCTACGCCATTGATTACGGCGTCAAAGGGATCGAATTGTACCAGGACGGTCTTTTCAACTTCAAATACGTTACCCATGAATAATTCCCGCCGCTTTCTTTGGCGCATACCCCGAAATATACCAGACCTTGGCGCCCTTTTGGGCGCCAAGGTGAGGCTGCCGACAAAGTCGGCAGCCTTTCGAGGGGGAATCCAATTCCCCCTCGATAAGCACCCCAAGCGATCATGATCGCTTGGGGACCCCGCCTCCCCCAGGTGCGGACAAAACACATGTGTTTTGTCCAGTGTGTCCTCCACCGGCGCATGTCCGGTTCCGGACAGATCTAAAGTGAAGGGATTTCGACCCCTTCACAATCCCCATAGATACTTTGTCTACAATCTGAGACCTTGGCGCCCTTTGGGGCGTCAAGGTCTGTGTACTACAGAAAATGGGAGGTCTTTTATGATAGTTCGCTATATCGGCAAACGTATCTTGCAGACGGTAATCGTACTTTTTTTCGTATCTGTTTTCGCCTTCAGCCTGATCCGTTTGTCGCCCGGCAATCCTGCCAGAATCATGCTGCCGGAGGATGCCTCCGAGGAGCAGGTCAAGGCGATGGAAGCAAAGCTCGGCCTGGACAAGCCGCTTTATCAGCAATACTGGATTTATATTTCCGGTGTGGCCAAAGGCGATCTCGGCACTTCCACCGTATATAAGCAGCCTGTTGCCGATATTATCGTCGCCCGGCTGCCCGTCACCGGCACGCTGACCTTCTGGACGATTCTGGTGTGCCTTGCGGTCAGTATACCGCTGGGAGTGATCGCCGGCTCAAAGCAGGGTACTGTTACGGATTTTATGGCTATGTTCTTCGCTATTTTCGGACAGTCGATGTCCCCGGTATGGCTTGGCGTCCTTTTGATTTATATCTTTTCCTCGCAGCTTGGATGGCTGCCCGCCATGGGCTACGGCGGCATCAGGCACGTTATCCTTCCGGCCATCACCCTGGGCTACCCCGTCGCGGCCGAGGTCACCCGTATCGGCCGGTCCGGTATGATAGACGTGCTTAAGGAGGACTATATCACCGCCGCCTATGCAAAAGGCGCCAGCCGGGGAAAGGTGCTCTGGAAATACGCCTTTAAAAATGCGCTGATTCCCATAGTCACGCTGGTCGGCGTGCAGATCGGCGTGTTCCTGGCCGGAACCGTGGTCGTGGAGACCATATTTTCCTGGTCCGGCCTCGGCCAGCTTGTAAACCAGGCGGTCAGCACCAGGGATTACTCCATGGTTCAGTCATCTCTGCTCCTGATAGCGGCCATGTTCGCCGTTATCAACCTGATCGTCGATATCATCAACTCGATCATCGATCCGCGCATAACGCTGCAGTAGGTGAGGTTCGTGTGATTTTTCACACGAACCATAGATTAGAGGCGTGCCGCTCATAGATAAGCGGCAACCGCGGCACATGCCAATAACCTCCATTCGCCTGTGAGGTTTAATGGTTTATTTGTGTGCGGAGCGAATGGAGGTTCGTGTGAAAAATCACACGAACCATAGATTAGAGGCGTGCCGCTCGCCGAAAAGCGGCAACCGCGGCACATGCCAATAACCTCCATTCGCTTGTGAGGTTTTTTAGGTTTGATTTGTCCCGCGGAGCGAATGGAGGTTATATGAAATCCAAAATTATTTTACGCCGTATACTGCACAACAGGTTCTTTATGGTGGGCTTGTCGCTGGTTTTACTGGTGCTGCTCATCACCTTTGTATCCCCGCTGTTTGTAGCCTTTGATCCTGTCAAAACCTCACTGCCCGACCGTTTTGCCGGGCCGGAGTGGTTTGGCAAGGGCTTTCTGGGACACGTTTTCGGCACGGATCAGCTGGGCCGCGACGTGTTCACCCGTCTCTTAAACGGCGGCAGCTACTCTCTGATGATTGCCACGGCCGCGGTGTTCCTGCAGGTTCTCTTCGGCACGGTGCTTGGCATTATGGCCGGTTATTCCGGCGGTATCGTAGATACCGTCATTATGCGTATGTGCGACGTGTTCCTCGCAATTCCCAACATCATACTGGCCATTGCGGTCATGTCCGTTCTGGGCCCCAGCGTATTTAACCTGATCGCCGTCCTGACAATCTCCGGCTGGGTTCGGTACTGCAAGGTTACGCGAAACAACGTCATGGTGGTAAAGAAGCAGGAGTTCGTCTCGGCATCCCGGGTTCTGGGCGCCTCCGACTTTCATATCATGTTCAGGCAGATTTTCCCGAACGTGACGACATCCCTCATCATCCTGGCGAGCAGCCGGTTCGGCAATGCAATCCTGGTCGAAGCCGCTTTGAGCTTTCTGAATCTGGGCATCCCCGCTCCCACACCCTCCTGGGGCAATATGATCGCCGACGGACGCCAGTATCTCGCCACCTATCCCTGGATGGTACTGGTTCCCGGCGTCGCGCTTATGATCACCGTTTTGGCCTTTAATTTCCTGGGCGACGGTCTTAGGGATGTGCTTGACCCGAAGAAGATTTGATCGAAACGGGAAGTTTGTGTAATGGAGGTCAATATGAAAGAGCTGCTGAAAGTCGTCAATTTAAGGGCGGAGTACAAAACCGAAAGGGCCGTTACTTATGCGCTAAACGGTGTAAACCTCAGTATCAATAAGGGCGAGTCCCTGGGTCTGGTGGGGGAGGCGGGAGCGGGCAAAACCACCATAGCCCTGTCGATTTTGAATTTGCTGCCCCGGCCGGCCGGTAAATTTACCGGCGGCGATATACTGTACAATGGCAAGTCTATCTTCTCTATGAAGGAAAAGGAGCTGGAAGACATCCGCGGCAACAGGATCTCGATGATCTTTCAGAATCCCCTGACTGCGCTGAACCCTGTTTTTACCGTGGGCGAACAAATCGCGATGGTGCTTCGAAAGCACAAAAACTTAAACGCCAAAGAGGCGATGAACCGTGCTTCAGAGCTTCTGGAAATGGTCGGCATTATGAAAAGCCGCGTCAGGGACTACCCAAACCAATTTTCCGGCGGCATGCGCCAGCGCGTGGGCATCGCCGCGGGTCTTGCCTGCAACCCCGAGCTGCTGATTGCCGACGAGCCCACCACGGCGCTGGACGTCACCATACAGGCGCAGATTCTGGAACTGATGAAGGACCTGCAGGAAAAGTACGACTCTTCGCTCCTGATGATTACCCACAACCTCGGCATCGTCTCCGAGCTTTGCTATAAGGTGGCCGTCATGTATGCCGGCCGGGTCATCGAGTATGGCACCGTCAAAGAGGTGTTTGCAAACCCCGTTCATCCGTATACCATGGGTCTGCTGGGCGCTATCCCCAAGCTCTCCGGGGAGCGGGAACGGCTCCAGGCCATTCCCGGCAGGGTGGCCGACGCCCAGAATCTGCCGTCCGGCTGCAGCTTCCACCCCCGGTGTTTAAACTGCGGCAAGCACTGTAAGACAGATTCGCCCCAGATGACGGCCGTCAACGCCGACCACTTTGTGGAATGCTTTCATTGAGCGGGAGGAAAGAAAATGGAAAAAAACCAAACGCGCCCGCTGGTTGAGGCGAAGAATTTAAAGATGTACTTCAACATCCCCCACAAGGGCAAGCTCCACGCGGTGGATGACGTAAGTTTTGAAATTAATCCCGGCGAGACTCTGGGCCTGGTCGGCGAATCCGGCTGCGGCAAGAGCACGATCGGCAACGTAACCATGCGCCTTCTGACGGCTACCGACGGCCAACTGCTGTTTGAGGGCAGGGATGTGTTCAAGGCCAGGGGAAAGGCGGCCAAGGAATACTGCAAATTGATGCAGATCATTTTCCAGGACCCGTATTCCTCTTTAAACCCGCGGAAATCTATTGCCAAAATCCTCCGGGAGCCCTTTGAGGTGCAGAAATCGGGCGGTACCAGGGAAATAGACCGTATGGTGGCGGAGCTCTGTGAAAAAGTGGACATCGCGTCAAATCTTCTGGACCACTACCCCCATGAGCTCGACGGCGGCATGCGCCAGGTGGTGGGCATCGCCCGGGCGCTGTCCTTAAACCCGAAACTTATTGTCTGCGACGAACCGGTATCCTCTCTGGATGTATCCGTTCAGGCCAAGATCATTAACCTGCTGATGGATATTCAGAAGGAATACGGCATCTCTTACCTTTTTATTTCCCATGACCTCAGCGTTGTGCGGCACATTTCCAACAGGATCGCGGTTATGTATCTCGGCCAGATAGTAGAGATCTGCGACACGGATACTATGTTTGAAAGGGCCACCCACCCCTATTCCCTGGCGCTTTTGTCCGCTGTGCCGCAGGTCAGCGTGGACAAGAAGGTCAGCCGCATTATATTGAAAGGCGACGTGCCAAGCCCCATGGATCCCAAGCCGGGCTGCCGCTTTGCGCCCCGGTGCTGGATGGCGCAGGATCATTGCTTTAAGGACGGCCCGCAGCTGCGTGAAATCGGATCGGGCCATCGCGTGGCCTGCCATTACGCCGAGTGCTCGCGATTAAAGAGCAAGGATGCCGCGACCAGCTCCAGGATGAATCGCGCATGATCAGGGGCGCCGGGCAGAAGAAAATCAAAAACCCGGGAAGAAGGTTCGTGTGAAAAATCACACGAACCATAGATAAAAGGCGTGCCGCTCGTCTTAAAGCGGCAACCGCGGCACATGCCAAAAAACCTCCATTCGCCTGTGAGGTTTTTGGCAATCGATTTGTGCGCGGAGCGAATGGAGGTTTTGATGGCTTTTAAACTCTTGGTTTATCACGATATGCCCCGGTTCGCTTTGGACAAGCTGACCGAAAACGGCGTGGAAATCGTCCGGGGCCATGCTCCCACCGAGGCCGGAATCTGCGCCGACATCGCGGAGTGCGACGGCCTGATCGCTTTTGAACAGCCGGAACACGGCTTCAATAAAACGATCATCGACGCGGCGTTCAAGTTAAAGCTGATTGCCCGCCGGGGCGTCGGCTATGAGACCGTGGACACGGCCTATGCCGCCTCCCGGGGCATTTATGTTACAAACACGCCCGCTATCAACAGCCGCACCGTGGCGGAAGCGGCCATTATGCTGATGCTTGAATGCGCCCGCAATGCGCAAAAGGTCAATGAGCGCTTCCGCGCCGAGCGGGCCGGCTACAGGATGTTCACATCCGATGTCCTCGCCCGCGGCTTTGAGCTCACTGGCCGCACCCTGGGGGTTCTGGGCTGCGGCAATATCGGCCGCCATGTCGCCCGGATCGCAAGCGGGGGCTTTGATATGAAGGTTTACGGCTATGACGCATACTTACCCCAGCTGCCCGACTACATCACCCGCGCCGGATCCGCCGAAGAAATCTTTCGCGCGGCTGATTTTGTCACGCTGCATTTGCCCTCCACGCCGGAGACCCGCCGTTCCATCGGCATGGAGCAATTTAAGATGATGAAACCCGGCGCCTTCCTCATAAACACATCCCGGGGCGACGTGATTCGGGAGGAAGAGCTCATCGAAGCGTTAAAAACCGGCGTGATCCGGGGCGCGGGGCTGGACGTTTTCTCGGCCGAGCCTGTTTCCGAGGCATCGTACCCGCTGTTTGACATGGAATGGGTATGCCTGACGCCCCACAACGCTTCTTTTACCGTCGAAAGCCTGTATAACGCGGTAACCAGCGTGGTGGAGAGCGTGCTTGCCGTGGCCGCGGGCCGGGAGCCGCGTTTTAAGGTGAATAACCCCATTCATCCCAGGATTGGAGAAAAATGCCATGACCGTTGATTTTGAAGCCTGCAGGGAAATTGTAGCGGAGGTATTTGTCCGCGCGGGTGTAAGGCCGGAACGGGCCCGGCAGCAAGCCGATCTGTTCACGGTAACCGAGGGCAAGGGCGTATTGTCGCACGGCGTCAATCTCACCCTGAAATATACCGAGCAGTTTTTAAAGGGTGTGATTAATACCGAACCCAATGTGACGGTCCTGCGGGAGACGGAATCCGCCGCCGTTTTGGACGGGGACCAGGGCCTTGGGGTCGCGGTTATCGGCAAAGCGATCGATCTGGCAATGGAAAAGGCGGCCCGTTTCGGGGTAGCCGCCGTCACCGTGACAAATCTGCAGCATTACGCCGCCGGGCTGTATTACGGGGACCGGCCGGCGGAAAACGGCATGATCCTGACCATGATGGCAAACTCGCCAAGCTCGATGGCGCCCTTCGGCGGGAGCCGGAAGCTGTACGGCACCAATCCCCTGACCTTTGCCGCGCCGATGGGCAGTCTCCCGGCGTATTGCCTGGATATGGCCTCCTCGGTCTGCGCCGGCAATAAGCTGGAAAACGCCATGAGTCTGGGACAGTCGGTTCCGGAGGGACTGGGCCTCGACCGAAACGGCAAGCCTTCTACCGACCCCGGCGAGATATTAAAGCACGGATCCCTGCTGCCCTTCGGCGGTGCCAAGGGCTCCGGGGTGGCGGGTATGATCAACATCCTTGCGGGAGTGCTCTCCGGCGCGGCCTATCGTGACGACGTCATCAGCCTCTGCCGCGACAAGACAAAGCCGGCAAATTACGGCTGCTTTATTCAAATTATCGACGTCGCGAAATTCATGGATTACGCGCAATACGTAAAAAGAGCCGAGACCTGGGGCAACGATATTCTGGAAAGTCCCCCGGCCGCCGGGTTTGACCGGGTGATCTACCCCGGCTATGCCGAGGGCCGCAGGCTGCAAAAAGCCCGGTCGAAGGGCCTTACCCTCTCTCAAATAAGCGAGGAGAATCTGATCGCGGCGGGAAAACTGGTCGGGCTGGATACCGGCGCGCTTTTAAAGCAGGCGGAAATTTGATTTTGACTTGAGGAGATAAATTTATGAAAATTACAAGCGTTGACATTATTCTGGTTACTCTGGGCAAAGCCGCAACGGTGAGCTCGCCCTGGAACCCCACCATTGTGCGCATCAATACCGACGAGGGCATCAGCGGCTACGGCGAAGTGGGTCTGTGCTACGGCAAGGCCAAGGATGCCGCCTACGGAATGGCCAAGGACTTTTCCTCGTTGCTCATCGGCATAGATCCCATGAAGAGCGAGGCTATTTGGGAAAAGCTGTTTCGCACCACCTTCTGGGGGATGGGCGGCGGCGCCGTGGTTTTCGCCGGCATAAGCGGCATCGACATCGCCCTCTGGGATATCAAGGGCAAGGTTTTCGGCGCGCCCTGCCACCAGCTCATGGGCGGCAAGACCAATGAAAGGCTGCGCACTTACGCCAGCCAGATTCAGTTTGACTGGGGCAAGGAGAGCCGTTGCCTAATTCATCCCGAGGAATACGCCCAGGCCGCGCTCAAAGCCCGGGCCGAAGGGTACAACGCCGTGAAGGTCGACCCTGTCGGCTTTGACGACAGGGGGATCTGGAAGGGCAAAAAGCTTACGGGCCTGATGGACGCCGCCCAGGTCCGACTGGGAAGGGAACGCGTCCGCGCCATTCGGGAGGCCTGCGGCCCGGATATGGACATCATTCTGGAACTCCACGCCATGACCGACGCCAACACCGCCGTGCAGTTTGCGCGTGAAGTGGAGGAGTACAACTGCTTTTATTACGAGGAGCCCACATGCCCGTTAAACGAGGGCAACATGCGCTACGTCACCCAAAACGTCAAAATTCCCGTCGCCAGCGGCGAGCGGATCTATACCCGCTGGGGCTACCACTCTTTCCTGGAAAACCACACTCTGCAGGTCATTCAGCCCGATCTCGGAAATACCGGCGGACTGACCGAAGGCAAAAAAATCTGCGACATGGCCCATTCGTACGACATTGCCGTGCAGCTGCACATCTGCGGAGGGCCTATCGCGACGGCGGCCGCCCTCCAGCTGGAGGCTGTGATTCCCAACTTTATCATACACGAGCATCACGCGGCGGCCCTGTTGGACGAGAATATCCGTTCCTGCAAGTACGACTATCAGCCAAAGGACGGCTATTTTTCCGTACCCGACCTGCCCGGCATCGGCCAGGAGCTGTCCGAAGAGGCTCTTAAAACCGCCGTTATCACCACAGTTAAGTAGTGCCTGCCCTAAAAGTCTTTGGAGCAGTCCCCGCTTCGCTGATTTGAATTGCGTGTTTCTCGCCGCCATCAATCCGTGCAGGGGGCACGCCGCAGATCGTTTTTTAAAAAACGTTTGCGGCGTGCCCCCCTTTTTATTGGGCAGTAAAATAATTATTTTCCCAACCGGTCCGGCTCTTGACATTCAGATTGTGTTATAGTAATATACTAGTATACATGATAATAGCTAGTACGCGTACATCGGTAAAAGGTTCTCTTGCTGTATTCCGGCGCGGCTGAAGCATGCGCAAAATGTGCTCCCGCCGCAGCAGTTTTCCGTCAAGTCCTGCGGCGCTCGTCACACCGGCCGCCGCCTTTTGTACGCGTCTTTTTGCTGCGCAAAAAACAAATTCGCCGAAAAGCGGCAACCGCGGCACATGCCAAAAACCCTCCATTCGCCTGTGGGGTTTTGATAATTGATATGTCCGCGGAGCGAATGGAGGGTTCGTGTGAAAATCACACGAACCATAGATAAAAGGCGTGCCGCTCGCCGAAAAGCGGCAACCGCGGCACATGCCAAAAAAACCTCCATTCGCCTGAGGGTTTTTTGATGATTGATTGGCGCGCGGAGCGAATGGAGGTTTTTATGAAAAACAGAGTTGCCTATTTTGTCGCGAAATCAAAAATTGAAATGGGAGAGGCGGAGATCCCGGCGCCCGGCGCCGGAGAGGTACTGATCAAGGTCAGGCACTGCGGAATCTGCGGCTCCGATGTCCATAACTACATAGCGGGGGGAACGGGGAAAAGGATCATTTCGTTTCCTTTTGTTTTAGGGCATGAGTTTGCCGGAGAAATTGTCGGCGCGGGGGAGCATGTTAAGGATTTGAAACCGGGGGATCTGGTCTGCGTGGAACCCGGGGTAGGGTGCGGAGAGTGTGAATTCTGCAAATCGGGCCGTTACAATCTTTGCGCCGATATGAAATTCATGTCTGCATACCCCAATGAAGGCTGCATGAAGGATTATGTCGTTTTCCCGGCCAAAAATTGTTTTAAGCTGCCGGAGAATCTGACGACGATTGAAGGGGCGATGGTGGAGCCGCTCGCCGTCGGGCTGCACGCCGCAAATCGCGGCGGGGTCTCCTGCGGGGATACGGTCGTCATTTTAGGGGTCGGATGTATCGGCATCATGACCTTGCTCGCCTGCAAGGCCAAGGGGGCCACAAACATCATCGTCGCGGATGTTTTTGAAAACAGGCTCAATAAGGCGCTGGAGCTGGGCGCGACGGCGGCAATCAATTCCGCCGCCGGGAATGTGGCCGAAAAGGTGGAGGAATTGACGGGCGGAAGATACGCGGACATTGTCTTCGAGACCGCCGGCAGGCCGGAAACCACACTGATCGCAGCCGATATCGTAAGGCGCGGGGGCACGATCGTCTGTGTCGGAAATGTGTCGGAGGTGACTCCCTACAGGTTTATCGACATCAATATGAAGGAGATAGACCTCAAATGTATCTTCAGATACCGGAATGTGTTTCCGCTCGCCCTTGAGCTGATTTCCCGCGGAAAGATCGATCTGAAGGCGGTCCGCCCGGACATCTTCCCGTTTGAAGACGCGCAGAAAGCGTTTGAATACGCAATCAACAACGGAAAAGATGTATTGAAATGCGTGCTCGAGTTGTAAAGGCCTCGGGCGGGAAGATCTTAAAGGAAAGAGCGGGGGATGGAAATGAATATCAGGGAGAAAAGCTTCGGCTATCCGCAGTTTAACGAAAAAGGCGAAAAGGACATCTTAAACAGGGAGGGCATTTATAAGGATATGATGATGGATATGAAATCCTTCAAAATGCTCCCCGGCACCGACCGGGTATTCGAATCGGCCGGGGATGAGACAGCCGTCGTGCTGCTCCGGGGCAAGGTCACTTTTGACGTTTCGGGGACGAAGTATACGGCGCGGCGGGACAGCTTTATTCGCGACGGCTTATGGTGCCTGCACGCTGCCAGAAATACATTGATAAAGGTCACGGCGCTTGAGGAATCCGAAATCGTCTCGGTCTCGACGGAGAACGATGCGGAGTTTGCGCCGGTATTCTATACGCCGGAAAATACCAGAGAAAATATGGCTTGCGAAAACATATGGAATAACTCGGCCGTCAGAAAGGTCAGGACAGCCTTTGAATATACAAACGCGCCGTATTCCAATCTGGTATTGGGGGAGACGGTGATGTACCCCGGGTGCTGGTCCGGCTTCGTTCCCCATTATCACGTCCAGCCGGAGGTCTATTATTTCAGGATGGAGAATCCGGACGGGTTCGGCGCTTCTTTCGTCGGGGAAGAGGTTTTTAAGATCAAAGACGGCAGCTTCTGCGCCGTCGGCAGAAATCTCGTCCACCCTCAGGTCGCGGCGCCGGGATACCCGATTTATTATTTATGGCTCATAAGACATTTGCCTGGAGACCCCTGGGTGCGCGAAAAATGCTCAAATGAGAGGGTACATGAATGGCTGCTCGGTCAAAAGGCGTAAGACGGCTGTAATTAAATAGGACAGGGATACTAACATATATCAACATTCATGAAAGGGAGAGAAAAATGAAAAAAAGATTTTTGGCGGGAATACTCACATTGGTCATGCTTTCTTGCCTTGCGGGCTGCGCATCCGGCGGCGCCCCGGCGGCGACGGGCACAAACGAGGGGACCGCTGCCGCGACAAACGACACATCGGCGCCTGCCGATGCAAAGCTCTTCAAAGTGAACCTTACCGTCGGCACGACGGACCCGCAGTACGCATGGTGGCAGGATTTCTTCGGCAGGATTGAAAAGGCGTCCGAAGGCACCGTAAAATTCGAGCTGTACACAGGGCAATCCCTTGGGACAAACGACGAGATCACGGAAGCCATCGCAGGCGGCGCCGAGTTTATCGGCATCCCGGATTACGCGGGACTCGTGAACTACTGCCCGGACGCATCCATTTATCACGTGCCTTACCTGATCCAGGAGCCCTCCCAGATTTATAAGCTGTGGCAGTCGGATATCGGCAAAACCATTGACTCCGCACTGGATAATAACGGGGTTCACGTATTTTCCGTCATCTATTTTGGAACCAGAAACGTCATTTCCAAACCAAAGGTGCAAAGCGCGTCTGATTTTTCAAATGTCAAACTGAGAGTCGGCACGTCAAAGATGTGGAACTTCACAGCGGAGTGCCTGGGCGCAAACGCCACCAATACCGCGTGGAGCGAAGTGTATCAGGCGCTGACGCAGGGGGTTGCGGACGCCTGCGAGAGCCCGTCCACTCTCCTTTATTCCAGCAAGGTATATGAGGTATGCAAAAACCTGATCAAGACGGAGCATCTGGTCTGCAACAGCGCGGTCATCATGTCGAAGCAGGTGTTCGACAGCCTGCCGGAGGTCGCGCAGAACGCATTTATGACCGTGGGCCAGGAATTTGCGCAGGAGACCGTGGATTTGACAAGCGCCATCGCGCAGGAGTACGACCAGAAGCTTATTGACGAAGGCGTAACGATTACCGAGATCGACAAAACGCCGTTTATCGAATACAGCAAAGCGAATGTTGAAGCCGCTTTTCCTGAATGGACCGACGGGCTGTATCAGAAAGCGTACGAATTCCTGTACGGCGGCAAATAGAATTCGGGGGATAAGCTGATATCCGTAAGAACCCGGTATTGCTGCCGTGCAATACTGGGTTCTTATCCAAAAGAAAGGGTTTCGGGTGTGAGTATGGGAACAAACTTTGCGAGACGGGAAGAGAAGGCGGAGAGAGTCGTTTCGATTGCCGCTTTTGTCATAATGGTGCTGATGATCAGCATCAATGTATTCAGCAGATATATTTTATCAAAATCGTTTGCGTTTGCGGAAGAAATCGCCTATCTGGGCTTTAATTGGAGCGTATTCATCGGGGTATGCCGGATGTACAGAAGCAAAGGCCTGGTGGCGGTGGATGTTTTTGTGGATAAGCTGCCCGCGCAGGTACAGAAGTACGTGGACCTTTTAATCAATTTCGTGCTTACAGCCACAAACATTGCAGTCGCATATTACAGCATTGCGCTCGCGATCACGGGGTGGAGCAGAAGGACCGCGTATCTTGAAATTCCCTATACGTTTATGTATATGCCGGCGGCAATCGCTTTTGTGATCATGAGCATTACGTCGATTGCTTTTCTGTTCAGACCGGAATCCGAAAAGAAGAAATAGGGAGGACATGTTATGGAAAATCTTTGGACGTATCTCCCGCTGGTTCTGATGCTGGTTTTGCTGCTTTTGAAAATGCCGGTGGCGTACGCGATGATCTCATCGACGTTATTGTATTTCATCTTCGGGCAGACCATGGCGCCGAACACAATGATGATTCAGAAGATGTCGTCGACAATGGAAACCTTTACGTACCTTGCGGTCCCGTTTTTTACGCTTGCAGGCGTTATTTTCAACTATGCGGGCATTACAAAGCGTTTGTTGGAGCTTGCGGATCTTCTGGTCGGGCATTTCAAAGGCGGCCTGGCGCATGTCAATATCCTGCTCAGCGCGATGATGGGAGGGCTGTCGGGATCTTCCCTTGCCGACGCGTCCATGCAGTCGAAGATCCTCGTCCCGGAAATGGAACGGCTGGGATACAGCCGTGCGTTTTCCGCCGCGGTGACCGCAACCTCGTCCGTTATCACG
Organism: Clostridiales bacterium UBA6114; assembly: GCA_002423435.1. Classification (GTDB taxonomy): domain Bacteria; phylum Bacillota; class Clostridia; order Oscillospirales; family Butyricicoccaceae; genus UBA6114. The sequence continues at coordinate 15,385 of DIWE01000022.1, read as the reverse complement.
CCGATCATTCCGCCCGGAATCATTCTGATCATGTACGCGACGGCGGCCAATGTCTCGGTTCAGAAAATGTTTTACGGCGGCGTGATTCCCGGAATAATGCTGACGCTCGGCTTAATGCTGGTGGCCGGCGTCATTTCCAACATGAGAAATTATAAGGCTCACCGCGAAAAATCCGCAACCGTGAAGGAGCTTGCGGTAAACCTAAAAGAATCCATTTGGGCGCTTTTAGTGCCGTTCGGTTTGATCATGGGCCTTCGCCTGGGCATATTTACGGCTACGGAGGGCGGTGCGATCTGCGCGATTTACGCATTGATCATCGGCATGTTCGTATATAAGCAGATTAAGGTGTCGGATCTCATACCGATTATAGAAGAGACCTTACAATCCACGGCGCCGATCATGTTTCTGCTGGCGGCGGCGCAGGCGCTGGGGCGTTATCTGACCTGGGAAAGCATTCCCCAGCTCATATCGAGCGCACTGACCTCGGCGTTTACCTCTCCGGGGCTTTATTTACTGGCGGTCAATATTCTTCTGCTGATCATCGGATGCTTTTTCGACGGCGGCGCGGCGATGGTTTTGACGGCACCGCTTTTGGCTCCCGCGGCGAGCGCGCTGGGAATCGATCTGATTCAGTTCGGCATTATCATGTCGATCAATCTGACGATCGGCGGCGTCACACCTCCTTTCGGCACTTTAATGTTTGTCACCTGCCAGATAACGGAAACAAAGATGGAGGCTTTTGTCAAGGCGGTGATACCGTTTTTGTTTATAGAAATAGTCGTCCTGTTCCTTTGCACATACGTACCGCAGGTTATCATGTGGCTTCCGAACATCTTATCGTAAGTACGGGTCTTCTTGGACGGACGGCGAAGGAGGTTAAGAATTGAAATTCGGTTTGCACAAAATGACGTGGGGAAATTATTTTGACCCGAGCGATTTGGGGACATTTTTTAACCAGGCGAGAGAGGCCGGAGCGGAAACGGTGGAATTCCGGCCTCCCGACGCGGCCATGAACGGAGAGATGCGGAAAATCGGGGAAATCCGCAAAATGGCGGAGGAAAACGGGCTTGAGCTGTTATTTAGCTTTGCCTATCCCAGGGGCATCGATATGAGGTCGGAAGATCCCGGGATAAGGGAACAGGCGGTAAACCATCTGATCAGGGGAATCCGTGCGGTTAAGGCTCTGGGCGGGACAAAGATGGGGGGCGTGCTGTATTCCGACTGGCCAACGAGATATGACGATGACCTGCTGAACAGGAAAATCAAATATGACAGAACGAAGAGAAGCATTGAATGCATGCAAAAAGCCATGCCTACGGCTGAGGAATGCGGTACTTTACTGTACTTGGAACCCTTGAACCGTTATGAAAACTATATTATCAATACGGTTTCCGAGGGGATCGAATTCTTAAGACAGGTCTCGAGCAGCCATTGCAAGCTTTTGCTGGATGTGTACCACATGAATATCGAGGAGGATGATATCGAAAGCGCCATATTGTCGGCCAAAGGCTATATCGGGCATTTCCATGTTTCGGAGCCGAACCGGATGATCCCGCACCACGCCGCCAGAATCGGCTGGAAGGGAATCGGCAATGCCCTGCGCGCGGCGGGATACGACGGAACTGTCACAATCGAGGCCGTTGTGACCTTCGATGAGGAAGCGACATATCCCATGCGGATGTGGAGAGATCTGCTGCCGGACAATTCCATAGAGGGCAGGATCGAGGCGATGCGAAAAGGTCTGAGTTATATCAGAAATCAGTTTGAGGGATCAACGATTTAACGAGAAACAGTATTTGAGGTATCGGTTATGGATTATAAAAAAAAGGGACTGGAATTGAGAAAAGACGTTCTGCGGATGATACATGCCTGCGGTTCGGGACATCCGGGCGGGTCATTGTCCTGCCTTGATATCCTGGCAGCGCTGTATTATGGGGTCTTGCGCTACGATGCAAAAGACGCGCAGCGGCCCGATCGGGACAGATTCGTAATGAGCAAGGGACACAGCTGTCCGGCGCTTTATGCGATTTTGGCGGACGTCGGCTTTTTCCCGAGGGAGGATCTTTGGACGCTGAGGCGGATCGACAGCTATCTGCAGGGCCATCCCGACATGCATAAAATCCCGGGGATTGACGCCAGCACGGGGTCTCTGGGACAGGGGGCGGCGATTGCCCTCGGCATGGCGATGGCCGCAAAATACAAAGGCGAAAGTTACAGGGTATACACGGTCGTCGGCGACGGCGAGTGCCAGGAGGGGCTTATATGGGAAACCGCGATGGCGGCCGCCCATTATCATTTGGACAATTTTGTGATGATTTTAGACCATAATCATCTCCAGATCGACGGGACAAACGACCAGATCATGGGGATCGGAAATATAATGAAGAAATTTGAAGCGTTTGGGTTCGACTGCGTGTCTGTGGACGGCCACGACGCCCAGGCTATGATTCCCGTTTTCAAAGCCCTGCCGAAGGGCCGGCCGAAATTCGTCGAATGCAGGACGGTCAAAGGTAAAGGCGTCTCTTTCATGGAAAACCGGGTCGGCTGGCATGGCAAAGCCCCGAATGACGACGAATTTGAAGCCGCACTCAAGGAACTGGAGATGAAGGAACATGAGTAAAGCGTTGAGACAGGCATACGGGGAGGCGCTGGTCGAGCTCGGGGCAAAAAACGGGAAGGTTGTCGTCATGGATGCGGATCTGGCACACGCCACAATGACGGAAATATTCCGGAGGGAGTACCCCGAACGCTTTTTTAATTTCGGCATTGCCGAGGCAAACATGATGTGCGCGGCCGCCGGGTTCGCCCATTCCGGCCTGATCCCGTTTGTGAGCACGTTCGCGATATTCGGGGCGGGGCGCACCTATGAACAGGTCCGCAATTCGATCGCCTACTCAAGAGCCAATGTAAAAATCGCATGTACGCATCCGGGAATCAGCGTAGGTGAGGACGGGGGAAGCCATCAGGCGATCGAAGACATCGCGCTCATGAGGGTTATCCCCGGAATGACGGTGCTGGTTCCCTGCGACTGTATCGAAACGAAGAAAGCGATCTTTGCCGCGGCGGAGTTTGACGGCCCGGTTTATATCAGGGTTTCCAGACAGCCGAGTCCCGACTTAACCGCGGAGGATACGCCGTTTCTTATCGGAAAGGCAACCGTACTGAAAAAAGGAACGGATGTCTGTATCATGGCGGCCGGGCTGATGGTCCCGTTGGCCCTTGAGGCGGCAAAGCGGCTTAAGGAAGAGGGGATCAGCGCCGAAATAGTGAATATGGGCACGATTAAGCCGATCGACCGGGAATATATCCTCGAGGCCAACCGGAAATTCAAGGGGATCGTGACCGCGGAGGAGCATTCCGTTATCGGGGGCCTGGGGTCGGCGGTCGCGGAGGTGACGGCGGGCCGCGGCGGCGCAAAATTCGCCATGGTCGGCGTAGAGGATCAGTTCGGCAGATCCGGAAAGCCGGAAGAGCTTTTTTACGCCTATGGCCTGACGGCGGAAAACATCGCAGGTAAATGCAGACAGGTTTTGCTATGAAATAATGCTTCCGTTTTTTGCCCGCTTTATATGAAGCCGGGGTTATCGAGAAAGGTGTGGTCGTTTGAAAATGATATTTCGCTGGTTCCCATACGGGGACGACAGCGTTACTTTGCAGCAAATCAGGCAGATTCCGGGAATTTCCGGCGTGGCTACCTGCCTGCCGCAGATCCCCGTCGGGGAAGTATGGCCTCTTAAGGTTCTGCAGGCGTTGAGAAAAGAGATCAATGATGCCGGCCTTGAGATGGAGGTCATCGAGAGCGTCAATATCCACGAGGATATTAAAAAGGGAGCGCCCGGCCGGGACAGATATATCGAAGCCTACATAGATACGGTCCGGAACCTGGGCCAGGCGGGCGTTAAATGTGTCTGCTATAATTTTATGCCGGTCATTGACTGGGCGAGAAGCGATCTCGAGTTTCCGCTGCCGGACGGCAGCACGGCCATGGCTTACCGCCACGAAGAGGTGCTTAGGATGAATCCGGCCGCAATGGCCGATTCTATGGCAAAAAAGGCAAGGGGGTATTCGCTTCCCGGCTGGGAGGCGGAACGTATCCCGGCTATGGCAAGAGACATCGAGTTTTATCAGGGCGTAACGCACGAGCAGTACTGGGACAATATGAAGTATTTTTTGGATGCCGTTATACCTTGCGCGGAAGAAGCGGGGATCCGGTTCGGAATTCATCCGGATGATCCGCCGTGGCCGCTGTATGGCCTCCCGAAGGTGATTACAAACGCGGAAAATATCCGGACGTTTCTGAAATTAAACGAGAGCCCCGCAAACGGCCTCACCCTGTGCACGGGAAGCCTGGGCTCCGATTTGGCCAATGATATTCCGGCCATGGCGAAAGAGTTTGCGTCCTTGGGAAGGGTTCCGTTTGTCCATTTAAGAAATATAAAGCATATCAACGAAAAGGATTTCAATGAGTCCGCCCATTTGAGCCGATGCGGGGATCTCGATATGTATGCCATTGTAAAAGCCCTGTATGACGCGGGCTTTGACGGGTACGTAAGACCGGACCACGGCCGCATGCTCTGGGGAGAGAAGGCCCGCCCAGGCTATGGCCTGTACGACAGGGCAATCGGGAGCAGCTATATTCTCGGGCTTTGGGAAGCGGCGGAAAAGTGCGGCGCGGGTGACGGGCCGAAATCAGTTAAGGCGGGTTCGATTTGACTCCCCTCACCTTATACGAAAGGAACGATCGCAAATATGCTTGAATTAAACGCGGATTGTCTGAAAAAGGCCGGCGGCGCCTGGAGCGCGGCGGGCGTCATTCTGCCGCAATTTGATTGCGGAGAAATGTCCGCATATACGAAAAGAAATCCGATTTGGCTTCATTTTGGAGCGGGAAATATTTTTCGGGGATTTATCGCCCGCCTTTCTCAAAAACTTTTAAACAAAGGATTGGTGAAAAGTGGTATAATTGCCGCAGATACCTTCGATTATGACATTATCCGAAAGATATATGTGCCCTTTGACAATCTGACCTTGATGGTCGATTTAAAAGCGGACGGCAGCATGGGTTACGAGGTGATCGGCAGTGTAGCGGAAGCATTGTGCGCGGACAGCTCGAGCGCGGAACAAATGGCGCGCCTTACGGATATCGCTGCGGATCCCGGCCTGCAGATGATCAGCTTTACCATAACGGAAAAAGGGTATACATTAAAAAATATGGCGGGAGAATATCTGCCGGTCGTTTTGGAGGATATGGGCGCGGGCCCTGGGAAACCGCGTCACGCGATGAGCATTGCAGCCTGTCTTTTATATCGGCGGTTTTTGGAAAACGCCGCGCCGATCGCCTTAGTCAGCATGGACAATTGCAGCCATAACGGCGAAAAGCTCAAGTCAAGCGTTATGGAAATTGCAAAAGCATGGAATCGAAACGGCTTTGTCGGGGCGGATTTTCTCGCCTATTTGGACAATGAGGAAAAGATCGCGTTTCCGTGGACGATGATTGACAAGATCACGCCCAGACCGGCGACCGCCGTCGAGGAGCGGCTTCGGGGGCTGGGAATCGCGGGCATGGGCTCCGTTGTGACCGAACGAAACACCTTTATCGCGCCTTTTGTCAACGCAGAGGTCCCGCAGTATCTGGTAGTGGAGGACCGGTTCCCGAACGGCCGCCCCGCTCTTGAAGAAGCGGGCGTGTATATGACCAGCCGGGATACGGTAAACAAAACGGAGCGCATGAAGGTCACGACATGCCTCAATCCGCTGCATACCGCGTTGGCCGTCTATGGATGTCTGCTGGGGTATACTAGTATTGCAGAAGAAATGAAGGATCGGCACTTAAAAAACCTGGTATGCGGAATCGGATACCGGGAGGGAATGCCGGTCGTCACCCATCCCGGCATATTAAATCCGACGGACTTTATCAGAGAGGTCATCGAAGAGCGCCTGCCGAATCCTTTTATCCCCGATACGCCGCAGCGGATAGCGACGGATACCAGCTTAAAAATCCCGATTCGTTTCGGGGAAACCATCAAAGCGTATCTTGCAAATCCGGAATTGGATGTGAGGGCTTTGACCTGCATTCCCCTCGCAATTGCCGGGTGGCTCAGATATTTGCTCGGTGTCGACGACAGGGGTGTGAAAATGGACTTAAGCCCCGACCCCATGCTTGATAAATTGCAGGAGGGGCTGCGGGGCATAGAAGTGGGAAAGCCGGAAAGCTGCAAGGGGCGGCTGGGCGGTATCCTGTCGAATACGTCGCTGTTCGCGGTTGATTTATGCGAAGCCGGGCTAGAGGACAAAATCGAAAAAATGTTTTGTGAGTTGATTGCAGGACCCGGCGCCGTGAGAGCGACCCTTGGGAAATACTGCGGCCAAACCGGGAAGATGCCGGTAATGTGAGTATATGAAATTTGGGGTAAATTGAATGCAAGTAAAAGAACGCTTAGCGAAGGAAACGGGAAGAGAATACGCATTGAGGATTATGCGGGACAATATTATCAGCCTGGAATTAAAGCCGGGCAGTCTTTTGAGCGAACAGGAGATTGCAAAGGGACTGGGCTTGTCCCGCACTCCGGTGAGGGAGGCCTTGATTGAATTGTCAAAGGCCCAGATCGTCGAGATTTATCCGCAGCGGGGGAGCAGAGTCTCGCTGATCGACTATAGCCTGGTTGAGGAAGCGAGCTTTATCCGCCTGACAATGGAAAGCGCCATTGTGGAAAAGGCCTGCGAAATGGCCGGACCTGAAGATTTTGAGTGGCTGGAGGAAAATCTTCGGCTGCAGGAGTTCTACCTCGAAAACCCGTCTCCCGATAAGCTGTTGGAGCTGGACAATCAATTCCATAAATACCTTTATCAGATTTGCAATAAGATGCGGTGCTATTACATGGTGGACAGCATGAGCATTCATTTGGACCGGGTACGCAGCATGAGGCTGAATGTGATCAAAGACTCAAAGCTCGTCAACGACCACCGCTCCGTTTTCGAGGCAATCAAAAACAATAAACCGGAGCTTGCAAAGGAGCTGATTGCAAAGCATCTGATGCGGTTTCAGATCGATCAAGAGGTTATCCGCGAGAAATACCCGGATTGCTTCAAATGATTTTTTAGTCAGTCTGTCTGCGGCAACATGCACAATAGCCCCGAAAGTAAGAAAATGCGCTTTGAGAAGACTGTTTAAGCCTGATCAAAGCGCATTTTTTCACGTTTTTTTGGTAAACTTCGTATTGCATTTGCGGCAGGTAATGATGATTTTCCCCTTTCCTTTGGGAACGCGGAGGACCGCCTTGCAGTTGGGGCACTTATAATATTTGTGCGTTTTGTCGCCTAAGCGGTCTTTGGTCCTTCGAAACCATGAGTAGACAGGGCTGATCAGCATGGAGAATTTGTAATTTTCCATGCTGCGTTTGGACGTGTTTTTGGACAGCATTCGGAAAATCGCGTAACCCAAGGGGACATATCCCAATAATCGCAGGAAGGGAAGCCCGGTGGCACCGCCGACAAACGTAATGACGATCGACAGGATCAACAGCGCCATCGAAAGCTGGTCGCTGCCGTATCGGCCGTACATAAAATTCCGTAACCAGTTCATTTTCGTTCTTCCTTTGCTTTTCTGATGAAAAGATAGCTTAAATTATATTATATTTTATTTTTGCGGGCTTTACAAGCTGAAAGTATCGCCTGATGAAGGGCCTCTTGCGCGCGGATGAGGAAAACCCAGGCAGCGCAAATCGGTGGTTGACAGGACGCATGTCCGGTGCCATACTTGAGTCAAGAATCAGTTGCGGCAAAATTTGGACGAAACGGAGGAAATAAAAATGACCTTTTTGGAATTGGCGAAAAAGCGGTACTCGGCGAGAAGCTATCTCGATAAGCCGGTTGAGCCGGAGAAGCTCAAGCGGATACTGGAAGCCGGACGCGTCGCTCCCACCGCCTGCAACAACCAGCCCCAAAGGATTCTGGTGGTTCAGTCGCCCGAGGGCCTTGCGAAAATCAACAAGGGCTATAAAAGCTATGGCGCTCCCGTCGTGCTCGTCGTCTGCGCCGACCATCGGGAGTCCTGGCGCCGTTCCTACGACAATAAGGATTCGGCGGATATCGACGCGACTATTGTCACCGACCATATGATGCTCTGCGCGGCCGACCTGGGACTCGACAGCGTTTGGATCTGCGCCTTTAATCCCCCGGTTATCCGTGAGGAATTTGATATTCCCTCCTATTTGGAGCCGGTCAATATTCTGATGGTCGGCTATGCATCCGGCGAGCCCCGTTCTCCGGAACGGCACGACAAGTGGCGCAAGAGTCTGGGGGACACGGTGTTTTTCGAAAAATTTTAGGCGGGACAAAATAAAAGGCAGAAAATCAGCGCCCGATGGCAGATTCATCGGGCTTATTTTTTTCGGATAAAACCGCAAATGAAGCAGCGTAAACTGATAAAAGAGGTAGAGTATGGAGATCATATCGGCGCTTTCAAAGGAATTTCAGTTAAAACCCGGGCATGTCGGAAATATTGTTTCCCTGATTGACCTCGGCAATACGATCCCGTTTATCGCGCGTTACCGAAAGGAAATGACCGGCTCGTGCGACGACCAGGTCCTGCGTCAGTTGTCCGACCGGCTGCAATACCTCCGGAACCTCGAAAAGCGCAAGGCCGAGATCAAGGAGAGCATAGCGGCGCAGGATAAGATGACCGACGAGCTTGAAAAGGCGATCGACAGTGCCTCGACCCTCGCCGAGGCGGAGGACCTTTACCGTCCTTACCGTCCAAAACGCCGCACGCGCGCGACGGCCGCGAGGGAGAAGGGGCTTTCCCCACTTGCGGATATCCTCCTAAGACAGGAGCCGACCGCCGGAGGCCTTGAGGAAATCGCGAAACCCTTTGTAAACGCCGAAATGGGAGTCGAGACGTGGGAGGACGCGCTTTCGGGGGCGAAAGACATCATCGCCGAAATTATTTCCGACGACGCCGGGTCGCGCAAACGCCTGCGCGAGCTCATGCGGAAGGACGGGCTTCTTAAGTCGCAGGCGGATAAAGACGAAGATTCGGTTTACCGGATGTACTACGAATACTCCGAGCCGGTCGGGAAAATTCCGGGCCACCGCGTCCTCGCCGTAAACCGCGGCGAGCGCGAAGGGTATTTGAAGGTAAAGGTGGAGCTTCAGGACGCGGCGGCGCTGTCCATACTGGACGCGAAATTTGCCGCCCGGCCCTCCGTCACGGCCGAATGCGTAAAGGAGGCTGCGGCGGACGCGTGGAGGAGGCTGATTCAGCCCTCCGTTGAACGCGAGGTGCGCGCGGAGCTTACGCAGCGCGCATCCGAACAGGCGATCTCTATGTTTAAGCTGAACCTAAAGCCCCTTTTGCTCCAGCCTCCGGTAAAGGACAAAGTCGTGCTCGGCCTTGACCCCGCCTACCGCACAGGCTGCAAAATCGCGGTCGTCGACGAAACCGGCAGGGCGCTCGACACCGCGGTGGTCTATCCGACGCCGCCCCAGAAAAAGACGGAGGAAGCGAAAAACGAGCTCAAAAGGCTTATCTCAAAGCACGGTGTCGGCGTGATCGCGATCGGCAACGGGACGGCTTCCAAGGAGTCCGAGATTTTTATCGCGGAGCTTAACAAGGAGCTCGAGAAAAGCGTCGGTTATATGGTTGTCAGCGAGGCGGGGGCATCGGTCTACTCGGCGTCAAAGCTCGCCGCAGAGGAATTCCCCGATTACGACGTTTCGCTCCGCAGCGCCGTTTCCATCGCACGGCGGCTCCAGGACCCGCTGGCCGAGCTTGTAAAAATCGATCCGAAGGCGATCGGCGTCGGCCAGTACCAGCACGACATGCCTCCGGCGCAGCTCGACGCTGCCCTTTGCGGTGTCGTGGAGGACTGCGTAAACAGCGTGGGAGTGGACTTAAACACCGCCTCAGCCACGCTTTTAAGCCATATTTCGGGCCTGAATGCGGCGATCGCCAAAAATGTGGTCTCCTATCGGGATGAAAACGGGGGTTTTCAAAGCCGCACCGAGCTTAGGAAGGTCCCGAAGCTCGGTCCGAAGGCGTATGAGCAGTGCGCGGGCTTTCTGCGCATACCGGGCGGCAAAAACATCCTGGACAATACCTCCGTCCACCCGGAATCCTACGGCGCAGCCGAAAAGCTGCTCTCATTGTTCGGGCTCGGGCTCTCCGACCTTGCCTCCGGCGGCGCGAAGGCTTTGCCCGGCCGTGTCAGGGAGCTTGGCGGGCAGAAGGCGGCGGACGCTTGCGGGGTGGGAGTCCCGACCCTCCTCGACATCATGGCCGAACTGCAAAAGCCGGGGCGCGATATCCGCGACGAGCTGCCCCCGCCGCTTTTGCGGACGGACATCATGGACTTAAACGACTTAAAAGAGGGAATGGAGCTTTCGGGCACGGTCCGAAACGTGACCGATTTCGGCGTGTTCGTCGACATCGGCGTGCATCAGGACGGCCTCGTTCACATTTCCGAGATGGCGGACAGGTTCGTCCGGCATCCGTCCGACGTCACGGAGGTCGGAGAGGTCGTCACCGTTTACGTGCTCGGCGTCGACCCGGGCAAAAAGCGCATATCGCTTTCCATGAAAAAACCGGCGTCCGGCCAGTCGCCCGGAAAAACCGATTGACCAGGCGCTATTCGAGAGGCAGTCTCGAAAGCGGATACTCGCCGGTTAAGGGATTTTTGTCCCTGTAATCGACGTATACAAGGCAACGCTCGGAATAGAGCAGGGCATACCCCCGCCTGACGCCCTTTTGCGGGCGGGTTTCGTCGCTTTCTGTAAGTCCCTTTGCCGCGGCTTTGAGCGCCGGGTCCATGACGCGCAGGACGGGGGGAAGCCTGCCCGAGGAATTCGTGGCAAGGCGGTCGCAGACCATCGCGTCGCGCAAAACACTCCGGTCGATTCCGCTTTGACGGCTGAAATATTCGAAGACGAGCGCCGTGTAGCCGTCGAGCGGGATCTTTTCGGTGCCTTTGCCCGCGGCATATTCCCCGAACCGGCAAAAAAGCGCAAAGGGCGAGGCGCCGCCGGCTTTCAGCAGATAACGAAGGGTGCGTTTAAAACGCCCGCTGTTGAAAAGGCGCTCCAGGGCGTCCTCCGTGCGGCTCAGGTGTAAAAGTTCTTCCCTTGACAGCCAGGGCGTCTCGGTCACCTCATACGGGGGCTCCTCCGAATACCGGCAGGGATACTGCCGGGGGTTTTCCCGCATGGGCGCGCCGTGCAAAAGCTTCAGAAAGCCGAGCTGCAGCATGTCGGGCCGCAGGCCGTAGGCGATGTTGAAGCTTTGGGCGAAGCTTTTGAAATCTTCAAAGGGCAGGCCGGCGATCAGATCGATGTGGACATGGAGGTTCCCGAGCGAAACGATGCTTCTTATGTTGCTTTCAAGGCGCTTTACATCGGTTTTCCGGTTGACGGCGGCGAGCGTTTTCGGGTTCATGCTCTGCAGCCCGATTTCAAGCCGGATCGCGCCCGGGGGCGCCGCGCCGAGCAAGCGGATCGTCTCTAAGTCGAGGAGGTCGCCCGCGATCTCGAAGTGGAAGCACACGCCGTTCGGGATCGCATTGCCGTAATTTTGAATAATGAAGTAAAAAAGCTCGGCCGCCCGTCCACGGTTTATATTAAAGGTGCGGTCGACGAGCTTTATTGTCCGCGCGCCGCTGTTTGATAACAGCAGCAGCTCTTTCTTCGCGCGCTCCGTATCGAAAAAGCGCACGCCGCCGCAGCGCCCGGAAAGGCAGAACGCGCAGGAGTAGGCGCAGCCCCTGCTGGTCTCCAAGTAGGCAATGCGGCCGTTTAACGCGTCGAAATACTTTTTTCCGTAAGGGCTCGGCGGCTCGCCGGTCGGGGTGTTCGGCGGGACGACGACGATCTCTCCGTCCGCCCGGCGGCATACGCCGGGAATATTTCCCGCCTCCCCGCCGCGATAAACCGCGTTCAGCAAAAGGGCGAAGGGTTTTTCTCCCTCGCCCGAGACGACATATTCCACCGCCGCCTCCTCCAGAAGGATCACTTCGGCGTTGTAGCTCACCTCGGGCCCGCCGAAGATGATAGTGGCATCCGGAAGCCTGTCCTTTATGAGCCGCGCCAGCTTTTTTGTGGCGGCGATATTCCAGATATAGCAGCAAAAGCCGACGACTCTCGGGCTTTTTGCCAGGATGCGCTCCGCGATATCCACGACGCTCTCGTTGATCGTCCCCTCGACGACCTCGGCGGAGATATCGTTTTCGCAGTAGGCCTCAACCCCCGCGAGCAGGCACCAGGGCGCGAGCGAGGAATGAACGTATTTTGAATTCAGCGCACAGATCACCGCGGCAAAAGGCTTATCCATATCGATTTCCCTTAGTCAGAATATGATTTATTTTATCTTACATTATATCATAGCTGCAAAGCAGCTTATGATATATTGGCCATCTTCGGCGGTTGCCGCGTAAGCGGCGAGCCGAAGGGACACAAATCAATATAATAACCGCGTAAACAAACCATTTCATATATCCCACTGCGGGGTCTTTGAATTTCTACAATATTTACCATTTGCGCACTTGTAATGCGCAAATGATTATATTAATATGATTTTATACAATATTCATGTTTTTTATGGCGGAAGGATTTCGTTTGTTCCTCCGATGTAATCCGGCTGCCGGCGCGCTATTAATGCCGTATTGACAATATGTATCGAAAAGGTTACGAAAACATATTTACATGTAGCGATTCGTTTACACTTTTTTCAATGTTTTGTAAGCCAGTCAGCATATTTGAAATTTTTTGATGAACTGATGATGTCTTCAAGCGAAGGGAAAGGTGAGCTGTTATGGCGACGAAATCCGTAGCCGATTTGTCGAGAAAAGAGTTGTTGCGTCGGATTGTAGACGAGCTGGAGGGCGTTGTTGTATCCGACGCGGAAGGGCGCTATGTATATGTAAACAATCGCTGGAGCGCCATTACGGGGTATAGTCTCGATCAAATCAAGGGGAAATACATCCACGATGTGGTGAAAAATTCCATGGTCGACGAGGCGCTGCGTTCCCGAAAAAACATTTCCGGGCATGCCGTGCTCCTAAATGCCGCGACAGGGGAAGAAATCCCCATGTACTGCTCGTATAATTTACTTTACCGGGAAGAAGAGCTTGAGGGCTGTCTGATCTATATGATCCAGATCAGCGAACAAAAACCGCTGATGTCCTCTCCGAACGTAAGCGCGCTTTTTGATAGGCTCAGCGAATATCTGCAGGAATTTCGCGAAATCAAAAATACCAAGTATACGATACACAATATCATCGGAAACAGCCCGGAAATCGTCAAGCTCAAAGAGGTAATAAACCGGGCCGCCCGGTCCGCTTCAACGGTTTTGATCGAGGGCGAAACGGGCACCGGCAAGGAGCTCGTCGCCCATGCCATCCACACCTTGAGCGACCGGACGGTATTGCCTTTTGTCAAGGTAAACTGCGCGGCAATCCCCGGGGAATTGCTGGAGTCGGAATTCTTCGGATATGAAGGGGGCACCTTTACAGGCGCAAACCGAAACGGCAAGGCGGGAAAATTTGAAATGGCCGACAAAGGGAGCATGTTTCTCGATGAAATAAACCAGCTTCCGCCGCTGCTTCAGCCGAAGCTTTTGCGCGTGCTTCAGGAAAAGGAAGTGGAAAGAATCGGTTCGGCGAGAAGCATTCCCATCGACGTGCGGATCATCGCCGCCACAAACATCTCCCTGGAGCGGCTTATATCCGAGGGTTCCTTCCGCTCGGACCTCTACTACCGCTTAAACGTCATCCGGATCTCTATCCCGCCGCTGCGGGAAAGGAAAGAGGATATTCCAGCGATCGCGGAAAGTCTGCTAAAACGTCTGAATTTCCAGATGCAGCTTCAGATCCCGGACATCTCGGAGGAAGCTTTAGAGCGTCTTAGGGAGTATGATTGGCCGGGCAATATCCGCGAGCTGCAAAACGTGATTGAGCGCGCGATGAATTTTGCGTGGTGCGAGCGGCTGGAATGGAAGCATTTTGAAGACTATTTCAGCTTGCGGGACGCTTCTCCCAAAGCTTCCGGGGAATCGGTTTCAAATCCCGCCGATTTGCCCGCGGGCATAAAACAAAAAAAGAGGGAGCTCGAGCGGAAAACAATACTGGATGCGCTTGAAAAGTGCAGCGGAAATAAGGCGCAGGCAGCGAAGCTGCTGGGGATATCGCGCACATCTTTATACAAGAAAATGCAAACATATTCTATTGATTTTAATCTTTAATCTTTTTCGCTTTTTTCGAGCGGGGCTATCTTAAGAAAGCTCCCGCTCTTTTTTTCGCAAATCGGCGCCTTACTGAAAGGCTCCGAGAAATTCTTAACGCGATTGATAAAACTGGCATGGAAATTGCTGTAACAGTGGATGTCAGCGTTTTTCTTAAGGCATTTGCCGCACCGCATCCCGCAAAAGCCCGGCATGGAAGGAGTGGATGCTGATCATTCCTGAATCTGAAATCGAAAACAGTCCGGAAATTACGAATGGAAGGAGTCTTTCTATGAACAACTGGAAAATCACATGCCTTTTTTACGGCACGCTGACCGCCCCCAAAGGGATCTTTTGCGCTGGAATCGACGAAGACAAGGTGTTTCCGTTCGTGTACAGCGGCTTTTTGCTGCAGGACGGAAAGACGAACGTTCTGGTGGACACGGGCGTTCACCAGGACAACATCATTGACGGCAAGGCATGGGCGGGGTGTCCGGCCGTCGGCGGGAACCGGTACGTACTTGACGCTCTCGCCGCGGAGGGCTTAAAACCGGGGGACATCGACGTCGTCATGTACACCCATCTGCATAACGACCATGCCGGCGGGCTTGCGCTTTTCCCCGACGCGCTGACGATTTTCCAGAAGGATGAGCTTACAAACCTCTTAAACCCCCTGCCGTCCCAAAAAATCCGAAGAGACTACGATCCGCGGACGCCGGGCGATCTGAAGCTCCTGAAAAACATCCGGATGGTCGACGGCGATTTTGACATGGGAAACGGCCTTAAGCTTTTCAAGGTGCCGGGGCACACCCTGGGGGGAATGGCGATTCAGGTGAAAACCGAGGAAGGAAAGTATGTCATCACCGGCGATATGCCCCATATTGCCGTATCCCTCTTTCCGAAGCTTGAAAAAATGCAGGTGCTCGACGGCTCGTGGGTCGATATCACCCCGGCGCCGGACATTTACGGCCCGTATGTATTCAACGGAGTCATCTACGATCATTACGCAGCTTTCGACAGCTTTAACAAGTTAAGCCTTTTGGCAGAGGAATTCGATCCCAAATGGTATCTCACCGGACATGACATGTGGTGCGTGGTCAAGAAGCATTTCGGATAGCCGGAGCATGATAATCCGAACCCGTTTCTGAGGCTGTGGGCCGCCCCGGTGCGGCGTTGCCG
>DIWE01000007.1 GCA_002423435.1 Clostridiales bacterium UBA6114 | reverse complement strand
AACGTGGATTTGCCGGAGCCGGACGGGCCTATGACGGCTACAAACTCGCCTTTGCGGACGGTAAAGCTCACGCTGTCGAGCGCCTTTACCTCCGCCTCGCCGCTTCCGTAGGTTTTTGTCAGATTTTCCACCCGCAGAATTTCCAAAAAATGTGCCTCCTTTGTGCATGATGAGCCCAGTATAAACTCCGCAGGTGACGATACGGTGACTTTTCGGGTGGTAATTTTGTCACGTTTGCGCTCTGTCCGCCGGAAAGCGCAGGATGAATTCCGCCCCGCCGCCATGGGCATTCCTCGTCTCTATGCTTGCGCCCTGCGCTTCCGAAATGGCCTTGGCCATGGCGAGACCAATGCCCACGCTGTTTCCGGCCGCGTTTTTCCCCCTGTAAAAACGGTCGAAAATATAGGGCAGGTCGGTTTTATCGATCCCCGGGCCGCCGTCTGATACCCTGATCTCCGTGAAAAGGGCGTTTGAGGATGCGGATATGCGGATCCCGCCGCCGGCCGGCGTGTGCTCCATACAGTTTTTCATGATATTTGTAAGCGCCTCGGCCGTCCAGTTTAAGTCGCAGCAAACCGACCCGTCCGTCTCGACAAAAAGCGTCTGGCCCTTAAGCTCCATGGGGATCAGCAGCGGTTCGGCGGCCTTTCGGATCAGCTCGCAAAGCAGGACGAGCCGGCGCTGAAACATTACCGCGTCCGCGTCGAGCTTTGAGAGCTTCAAAAGCGCCTCGGTAAGCCATGTAAGCCGCCCGAGCTGCGCGCGCAGCTGCCCGGTAAACTCGGCGCGCCTGCCCTCGTCGAGCTTGCTTTCGAAAAGCAGGTCGGTCATCACAGACAGGGAGGTAAGCGGCGTTTTGAACTGGTGGGAGATGTCGGAAAGGGCGTCTGAAAGCCGGAGCTTATCCCGTCTCAGCCGTTCGTTTTGCTCCCGCAGCGATATCGTGACCTTGTAGATCTCGCTTTTTAGGATGGAAAGCTCGCCCTCGTCACCCGCCGGAAGCTCCAGCGAATAATCCCCGCCGTTTACGCGCCTCAGATAGTCGCTTAAGTCGGCAAGGTGCCGGTAGCGCCGCCGGGTGAACAGCAGGAAAACGGCGCCTAAAAGCAGACAAGCGGCGCCGGCCGTCACTGCCGCGGCAGGCGAGAAAATATAGGCCGCGGCCACGGCCGCGAACGTGACAAGCAGCATTGCACAGAGCATCCGTTTGACCTCTTTGTTGCGCGTAAGCCCCATTTCACTCACCCATCCTGTAGCCGAGCCCGCGCACTGTCTGGATATAGACAGGATTTTGCGGGTCGTCTTCTATTTTTTCTCTCAGGCGCTTGATATACACCGTAAGGGTGTTGTCGTTTACGAAATCCCCGCCGATGTCCCAGATATCCTCCAGAAGCCGGCTGCGCGAAAGAAGCTGCCCGCGGTTTATCGCAAGTATCAGCAAAAGCCGGTACTCCAGCGCGGTCAAAGGGATCTCCTCACCGTTTTTTGTGACCTTCGCCTGTTTTGTGCAGATGGAAAGCCCGCCGATGCCGATCTCGTCCCTTTCCCCGCCGCCCGCGCGGCGCAGCACCGCTTTTACGCGGGACAAAAGCTCCCGGAGCCGGAAGGGCTTCGTCACATAGTCGTCCGCGCCCATATCAAGCCCGGTCACTACATCGCATTCCTCGTTGTTCACCGTGAGAAAGACAACCGGCGTGTCTGAGGCGGCTTTGACGGCGCGGCAAATGTCATAGCCGCTGCCGTCGGGCAGCGATACGTCCAGTATGGCCAGATCAAAACGCCGGCTTTTTACTTCTTTCATCGCGGAGGCGGCGTCATGACAGACCGTCACCTCATAGCCCTCCTCTTCCAAAGAATAGGAAAGCCCCATCGCAATCGTTTTATCGTCCTCTGCCAAAAGAATCTGCTGCATATGATTCCCTGTCCTCCCGGCGGCTAATCCGTTGATCGTCTGCTTTTTAACGATATTGGTTAACTAATGATATATGATCCTTAAACCAATATCAAGGATAATGTAAAGAAGCGGCGCAGCCTTCCGGCTGCGCCGCTCAGAGTGTCGAAAAAGTCGACACTCTCCAGGAGGTATCCGATACCCCCCGGATATTCGGCCCGAAACCAAAAATTTCAGGCTAAAGCCTCCCAACGCTTGCGCCTGCCCGCAAAAGCTTCGAAATGTCCGTATATTCATGTATGCCGACCCTTTTCAGATTAAACAGCCCTTTTCCGAGGTCGGCCACCTGGTTTCCGGTTAAGAATGTCACCCTGATCCCGTTTTGCCTCAGTACGTCATTTGCCCATTCGTCCGCCACGCCGAAGGGGAAGGCAAACGAGACCACGTTTTGCCCGGTGTGCTCATAGATCAGCGAAACGCTCCTCTTGATATCGGCGTCCAGCCGAATCCGGTAATTTTTCCTGGTCTCATTCCTTAAGCGCTGGATGCCGTTTGATTTTCCTTTTCCGGGGATAAATTCGCCGCACTGATCGGGGTTGTGCAGGTTATGCGAGTGGGAACCGAACTCGATCAGCCCGCTTTCCGACATTTCCTTTACGTCGCGCCAGCAAAGCATCGCAACGCGCGGATCGTTTGTAGGCTCCGAATCTTTTATCTGCGATGTAATCAGCATAACCGCCGCTTTCATACCGGTCTCTTTCAGGACCGGGAAAGCCAGCGAATAATTTGAGTAATATCCGTCGTCAAAAACGACCATAACCGTTTTTTCCGGCAGCGGTTTTCCGTTCGCCCTCAATGCACAAAGCTCATTCGGCAAAATTGTATGAAAACCGTTTTCGCCGAGCCATTTCATATCCTCGTAAAATTTCTTCTGCGATATGCTGAGCTCATCGGGCTCTCCGCGGTCGATCAGATTATGATACATCAAAATGGTCAGCTCGTTCGGAAGCACGGTATTTATTTTTGTCCCGCCACATAAGTAGATAAAGGCCGCAAAAAGCAAGAATATTTCCGCAGCCTTTTGGATTTTTGATCTGTTGTTTGTCAAATGAACCACCGCAAAAGCTTTTTAATTTTATCTCGATTATTAGACGTTGTAAAAACAAAAAAGTTTTCTGCGGATTTCGATTTTTTAAAAGTATTTTAATCCATTTCGGACAGAAAGCACCATAATAATTAAGCCCGGGCAATCGGCCCGGGCTTTACGACGCTTATTTTTTTATGTATTCGGCACCTGTTTTCCCGCGTGGTTGATCGTAAAATTATCCTTATAGATCAGCTCCGAAATGGGGACAAATTTGTACCCTTTCTGGATCAGGCTTTCGATGAGTCCGGGGAGTGCTTCGGGCGTGTGCTTGGCCGCGTTGTGAAACAGGATGATGGACCCGGGCTGCACCTTTTTGAGCACTCTGTCGGTAATATCCCCGGCGCTTAACTCTTTCCAATCCAAGCTGTCGACGTCCCACTGGATCGTGTAATGCCCCTGATCGCGCAGGGTGGAGACCACCTTATCGTCGTAATCCCCGTACGGCGGCCGAAACAGAAACGGCCGTTTCCCGGTGACCTTTTCGATTTTATCATCGCAAAGCTTGATCTCCTCAATCATTTTCGAGACGGAAAGCTGCGGCATGTGCGGATGGGTGTTCGAATGGTTCATCACCTCATGCCCGGCGTCCGAAAGGGCTTTTACCGATTCCGGATACTTGTCGACCCATTGTCCGACCACGAAAAAGGTCGCCTTTATTTTATATTTTCCGAGGATGTCGATCAGCTTCTGGGTGTCTTCGTTTCCCCATGCGGCGTCGAATGTCAGCGAGCACACATTGTAATCCTTGCTCACGCTGTAAATCGGGAGATCGCGTTTTACGGCGGCCGCCATAACTGCCCTTCCGGCGGGCGAGACCCCGAATGCGAGAATCCCCGCAATGATACACAAAGCGGCGACGATCGTCGCTCGTTTCAGTAAATAAACCCTCACATAAACCACCTCGATGATATGTATGACGGTCTTGGACCCCGTTATTCATGGATTTTGTAAAATTCAAGGCGGTTTGCGGCCAAAAAGGATTCCACGGCCTCAACTTTTTATGCTCTGCGGAAAGCGAAACACATTTTCCGGGTCGTATTGCTTTTTTACCTCCCTGAGCCGGTCGACGTTATATCCGTAATACGAAAAAAGGTAATCCCGAAGCCCGCTGTAGGGGAAATTGACATAGGAGCCCTCCGTCAGACGTTTGATATACCGGAATCCGTCCTCCACCCACCAGGCGTTTACCTCGGCGTACCGGTCGATTTCCCATGTCGACTGGATCCACATGATATATCTCGCATCGCGGTAGAAAAAGGCCGTGTCGCGGGGGTCTATATCCTTAACCCTGCCGCCGAGCGCATAAAGGGAAATTCCTGCAAGCACGGAGCCCGGCGGAGCCTGCGTGACTAGCCCGACGAGGTTCATGATTTCCTCCGAACTGAAATCGCGCGAAACAAACCGGCTCGCCGAATTAAACTTCTCGGAATCGGGGTAGACTTCCCCAATCCTCGTGACGGCCTCGATGAAGGTCATATATTCCAGCTTCAGTCTGGCTCCGCCGAGGCACGTAAACGGCTTCATGATTTTGCGCGCCTCGTCCGGGGTCCCGTAAAAAATCCCGTCGGCGTAGAGCTCATACCCCTCGTTTCCGGAATTGTAGAGCCTTGCGACAAGCGTGATCTCTTCCGGGGCTTCCTTAAGCCAGTATTGCCAGGTATTTAGAAACCGTACCTGCATCCACTGGTCGGCATTGGGATAATCGATCCCTACCAAGGTCACCATATCCGTTTTCGGCGGCAGCCTGAATATCATTGAAACGACCACGCCGAAGTTGCCGCCGCCCGCACCCCGGCACGCCCAGAACAGGTCGGTATTCTGCTCCTGATTTGCCTTAAGGATATTTCCCCTGTAATCCACAAGCTCGATTTCCGTAAGGCTGTCGCAGCCGAGGCCGAAAAGCCTGCACGAAAGCCCCCATCCGCCGCCGAGCGCATAGCCGGAGACGCCGACCGTGGGGCAGGTGCCGCCGGGAAACGGATATCCTTTTGATGCTACAAACCGATAAAGCTCACCGAGACGTGTTCCCCCTTCGACGTACAGCAGATTTGCGTCGCGGTCTATTTTTAAGGCGTTCATCTGGCTTAGGTCGATCACGAGAACGCCGTTGCCCGTCGAATATCCCTCATAGTTGTGCCCGCCGCTTCGAATCCGGAGCGAAACCTCGTTCTTCCTCGACCACAGCACGGCGTTTCTCACATCGGATTTATTTCGGCAATAAACAATGGCCAGAGGATATTTCTGTATCGCCTTGTTCCATTCCTGCCTTGCCTCGTTATATGCTTCGTCGTTCGGGGCAACGACTTCTCCCGTAAGCCCGGATAATGATATCGCGTTTTTCAAAAGCATCACCTGCCAAATCATATATAATTCTCCATTATCATCTTATGATTTGGTGTCCGTAATTGACCGTCTCTCATCGCAAAAAGAAAGGCTCCTTTGTTAAATGCCTACAGTTCGCCAACTACCCCAGAATGAAAAGGAAGCAGTACAGCTTTTTCAGCCTAAAAAATCAAATTTGAATAAATAAGAAAATATTATATGGATATATTCAATAAAAAATAAACATAAAAATATAATAAAATGGCAATTGACAATTAAAAACAAAATAAATACTATATATATTGTAAGTAAGCATATATTTTTTAAATATTAAAATAATTGGGAGGAGAACATGGAAAACGTTGTTGAAAATGAACTGAAGCAGAGCGCCCGGACCATTCGCAATCTAACTGCGAAGTGCATCGGGAATCTGGGTGTGGGCCATATCGGCGGAAGCCTGGACCTGGCCGATCTTCTGGCCGTTCTGTATTTCAAGCAGATGAATGTCGATCCCGCCCGGCCCAGGATGGAAGGCAGAGATCGCCTGATCTGCTCCAAGGGTCATGCCGGTCCAGCTATTTATTCCGCGTTAGCAGCCAAGGGGTACTTCCCGGAAGAGGAGCTGCTGACTCTAAACCTCATTGGGACCAATCTGCCCAGCCACTGCGACATGAACCGCACCACCGGGATTGACATGACTACCGGCTCCCTGGGTCAGGGCATATCCTGTGCGGCAGGTATAGCGTTGGGTTCTAAATTGAAGGGTGACAACG
The DNA here is from genome assembly GCA_002423435.1 of Clostridiales bacterium UBA6114. Classification (GTDB taxonomy): domain Bacteria; phylum Bacillota; class Clostridia; order Oscillospirales; family Butyricicoccaceae; genus UBA6114. Next base: position 31,399 of record DIWE01000007.1, on the reverse strand, counting down.
CCTGGATCTACGCCATTGTGGGTGACGGCGAGTGTGAAGAAGGCCAGTGTTGGGAGGCGTTTATGTCTGCGGCTCACTATAAACTGGACCACTTTGTTGTATTCGTGGACAACAACCGGATGCAGATCGACGGTACGACTGACGAGGTCATCGGTCTGCCGCCGTTGGAAGACAAGCTGACATCCTTTGGCTTCCATGTACAAACCGTGGACGGTCATGATGTGGCTGCCATCGACGGTGCCATTGAATGTGCCAAGTCCGTCGCGGGAAAACCGTCCGCTATCGTGTTGAATACTATCAAAGGCAAGGGGATTTCCTTTGTGGAGGCGGTCGGAATCGGCAACCACAACATGCCCTTTACAATGGATGACTTCCATAAAGCAGAAGCGGAACTGACCGGAAAGGAGTGCGCCCGTTCATGAAAGAGTTACGAGCAGTTTATGTGGAACAGTTGTCCAAGGCCATGGAACAGGACTCCAGCATCCTGGTGTTGGATGCGGATCTGGCCAAAGCACATGCCACCATCGGCCTGAGAAAGACTTTCCCTGAACGCTGCATTGAAATGGGTGTGGCAGAGCAGAACATGGCCGGGGTAGCTGCGGGCCTGGCCTCTTATGGATATCAACCCTATATCCACTCTTTCGGCACCTTCGCCAGCCGGCGCATCTGCGACCAGATTGCCATCTCCGTCTGTTATGCGGGCTCCAATGTAAAAATTGTGGGCAGTGACCCGGGCGTAGGCGCAGAGCTAAACGGCGGCACCCATATGGCCATGGAGGATATCGGGGTGTTGCGCAGTATCCCCGGCTTGGTCATCTATGAGCCGGCAGACGAGATCCAACTGACCAAGGCCATGCCCCAAATCATTGCCCATAAGGGGCCCGTGTACATTCGGCTGTTCCGAAAAGCGGTAGAGCCGGTCTTTGATGAGAGCTATACTTTCGACCTGTTCCGCGCCGACGTGATGAAGCGGGGCGGGGATGTGACTATTTTTGCCTCCGGTATCATGGTACAGGAGGCAGTCAAGGCGTGTGTGCTGATGGAGGCCCAAGGCATCCACGCAGAGCTGGTCAACGTCCATACGATCAAGCCCATCGACCGGGAGACCGTGCTGGCCGGCGCCAAAAAGACGGGCAGAGTAGTCACCTGTGAAAATCACAACGTCATCGGCGGCCTGTACAGTGCAGTAGCCGAAACCCTGTGCGGCCAAGTGGATCTGAAGATCGCCAAGATTGGCTTTCAGGACCACTTCGGCGAAGTAGGAAAGATGGCCGATCTGATGGCCAAATTCCACATGACAGCGGAGGATATCTGCGATGCGGCCAAGGGTCTGCTTTAATAATCAAGCAGGAGTGTGAACATATGGAAGAAAAAGTTGTCGGTCTGATCGGCGTGGGTAAGATGGGCAAGCTGATGATGGGCCGCCTGCAGAAAAACGGCTACACCGTCGTTGCCTGCGATGCGCTGCCCGCGGCTAAAGAGTACATAAAGGAACAAGGGGCCGTGCCGGCCGAGACCGGGGCCGATGTGGCCCGGCAGGCAAGGATCATTCTCATGTCTCTGCCAAAGCCCGCCCACGTACTGTCCATGGTGCAGAACATGCTGGACGAACTGACAGAAGACCATGTTTTGGTCGATACCAGCACCGTGGATCCCCTTACCTCCCAAAAGAATGCCGAACTGGTATTCAGCGCTAAAAAGGCCGGCTATGTGGACGCACCTATTCTCGGTCGTCCTATGGCCATCGGCAGTTGGATGATGCCTGTGGGCGGCCAGAGTCAGTTCATCGATAAGGCAGAGCCAGTGCTGCTCAATTTTGTAACCAAGCTGGCACGGGTAGGTGGTCCCGGCTGCGGCAACGCCATCAAGATATTAAACAACACCATGTTTTCCACAATCAATGGCATCTCCGCCGAAATTATGGAGATTGCCTACAAATGCGGAGTGGACATAAACGTGTTTTATGAGACGATCGCGGGCAGTTCTGCCGGTACCGTGAGCGGTCTGTTCCGAGAGAATGGACGGCGCATCTGTGATGACAGATATGACGACCCCGACTTCACCATTGAACTGATGTGCAAGGATGCGGGCCTGGGGCTGCATATGGCAAAAGCATCCGGGATTCATCCGGTCATCACCTCCACCGTGCTCGCTCTCAACGAGAACGCCAGGGACAACGGCTTTGCTCACATGGATACCAGCGCCATGTACCTCTATTTTAAGAAACTTTATGAGGCGTGAGAATCTGTTGAATCGCTGATATTTTCAAGACATCGGGCGTAAAGGTTGTGCGGCGTCCTTTTCCTAAAACGCCGTGACAATAAAAATTAAGGAGAATGACAAATGAAAAGAACAGCAGCTTTGGTTTCTGCCCTGGCTTTGTGCTTCACCCTCCTGACCTCTTGCGGAACCGGTGCGCCCCCTGCGGCCAATAACGGCGGTACCTCCAATGGAAACACCAATACCGAAGCCTCCTATGTGTTCCGCGTAGCGCATGGCGACGACCCCACCGATACCTGCTGGAAGCACCGCTGGTGCAACCGCTGGGGAGAGCTGATGCAGGAGTATTCCAATGGACAGATTTGCTATGAGGTATACCCCTCCGGACAGATGGGCGACGAGACGGAAATGACTTCCTCCTGTAGCCTGAATTCCCTGGAAGGCACCATAGTGGCGGCCACCAACCTGGCCAACTATGTCCCCGCCGTTAACTACAATAACCTGCCCTTCATGTTCGACAACTGCGACGAGGCCCGTGAAGTGGGCGCCAAGATGGGTGACTTCGTGATGGAGAAGTCCATTGAAGAGGGCAACGTCCGCACCACTATCTCCTACACGATTCCCCGTCAGTTGTCCACCAAAAAGGCGGTTACTTGCTTGGCCGACATAAAGGGCATGAAAGTTCGTGTCCCCTCTACCGACTCCATGATCAAGTGCTACGAGGCCTGGGGCGCCACCCCCGTGGTCATTTCCTGGGCCGAGACCTACACTGCGCTGCAGCAGGGTGTCGCCGACGCTCAGGACAACCCTATTCAGCTGCTCAGAGACGGCAAGCTATGCGAGGTTCAAAACTACGTCACCGATACCGATTATCTGATCCAGTGCAATTGCTTTGTCATGTCCTCCGATTGGTACAACAGTCTGCCCGCAGACTGCCAGGCGGCCGTTGATCGCGCCACCGAAGAGGTGATCCAGTACACCTATGACATGGTAGACGAAGAACTGCCCGCTCTCATTGAGGAGTTGGAAGGACTGGACGTGGAGTTCCTGGGCTACCCTTCCGACTTGGATGAGTGGAAAACTCTGGCCCATGCCACCTGGGAGGGCGACTATGCCGCAATCGGTGTGGGCAATACCGACCTGGGCAAGGAGATCATGGAGGCCGTCGAGCAAGCAAAAGGCTGATCCTGCCGCTATAAATTGAGAGAGGAAGATGGATTTGAAACAACTCGCAGGAAAGGTATACGACAGCCTGGGCAAGCTGGTGGATGTGCTGTCCATAGGCATGACCGGCGTTATGTTTATCCTGATCGCGTATCAGATCTTTTCCCGGTGGCTGTTCAATAACGGGGCCACTGCGGCCAATGAGATCTCCAATTACCTGTTTGTCTGGGTTGTGTATTTCGGCATGGTGGTGGCCGCCAAGGACCGGGAGCACATCAATGTGGGCATCGTGGTGGATATGTTTGCCCCGAGGATGCGGGCGTTTTCCCTGGCAATTGCCCAGTTGTTATGGCTGTATTTTGACGTATATGTGTGCATCTCCAGTATCCAGCTGATTCAGTCCATGCTGCGGCTGGGCAGCAAGACCGGCGTGCTGCGCATCATGCTTGCTTACATCTATTTGGTACTTCCGATCACCTTCATCTGGTCCTTAATTTACATCACCAGGGATCTGATCGGCCATGTGAAAACACTGCTTGCGAAAGGCGGGGAGGACGCATGATATGGATCCCCATCATCTTCCTGCTGACCATGCTGCTGGGCGTACCTATCATGGCCGTTCTGGGCATGACCTCTATCATCCCCAGCGAGCTGTACAACATCATGCAGCCCACCTTCATAGCCCAGAGCATGTTTACCGGCGTCAATCAAATCGTGTTGATCGCTGTAGCCGGCTTCATTTTCGCCGGTATGCTCATGGAGAAGTGCGGCATCACTGACGGTATCCTGGACTTTGCCCGGGTAGCCGTTGGGCGGATGCCCGGCGGCTATGCAATTATGTGTATCGTGGCGAGCACCTTCTTTGCGGCCCTCACCGGCGCCGGCCCCGCCTGCACGGCGGCCATTGGCTCTCTGACCATCCCCCTGATGCTGGGCGCAGGCTATGACAAGGGCTTCACCTCCTCGGTGGCTGCCGCCGGCGGCACTCTGGGCGTGATGATCCCGCCCTCTAATCCTATGATCATCTATGCCATGATCGCCACCCTCTCCGTCAGTGACCTGTTCCTGGCAGGTATTGTCCCCGGCCTGATCACCGCCGTACTCTTGTGCCTGCTTTGCTACACTATTGCAAAGCGCCGGGGTTACTACACTGCGGAGTCAGGAAGGTTCAGCTGGAAGGAGCTGGCTATCGGCACCTGGAAGGCCCGTTGGGGTATTATCGCCCCCATCTTGATCCTAGGCAGCATTTACAGCGGCATTACCACTCCCACGGAGAGCGCCATAATCGCCAGTCTGTACGCCCTGCTGGTGGGCATCTTCCGCCGGTCCGTCACCTTTGCGGATGTGGTGGATGCCCTCAAGCGTACCGCCGTTATGACCGGCTCCATTTTGTCCATGGTGGGCATCGCCACGGTATTTGCCCGGATGCTGACCCTGTACGGCGTGCCCCAGGCCGTGGCTAACGCTTTTAAGAGCCTGACCAACAACGCCATCATTATGCAGATTCTCATTATGCTGCTGATGCTGTTCGTGGGCATGTGGCTCGACACCACCGCCTCCCTGATTGTCATGGTCCCCATCTTTCTGCCGCTTATCAAGGAGATGGGCATCAGCCCCATCGCATTCGGCATCGAGCTGGTGCTGTCGGTACAGATCGCCTTTATCACCCCGCCCTTCGCCGTCAACCTGTTTGTGGTGTGTAAGATGACCAAATTGCCTCTGGCCGAGGTCAGCAAAGACGTGCTGCCCTTCATCGGCGTACTGCTTATCGTATCTTTGCTCATTATCTTCTTCCCCTTCCTGTCCACCTGCCTGTTATAAAGAAAAAGGAGCGACGCAGTGCCTATGAAAGCTAAATCCATCACTCCTCTTTTGCTGCTGGCGCTGATCTGGGGCAACTATTTCATTGCCAGCAATAAGGCATTGGAGCAGATGTCTTCCTTTACGGTGGGGATCATCATCCGGTTTATCACGATGATCCTTCTGACTATCATTCTGATTGGGAAGGGAAAACTTGGCACCTTACTACAGGTCAAGGGCGAGTTGTATCGGCTGCTGCTCATCGGCCTGATGGGATTCCTGCTGGACTTCACCGCCTTCGTGGGGCTGCAGGTGTCCACCACCGTGGGTACCGGGACCGCCCTGCTCAAGACGGATATCCTGTTCGTCAACCTAATCAGTATGATAATCTACAAGCAGAAGTTCACCAAGAAGGAGTGGCTGTTTACCTTTGTCATGCTCTTTGGCGTTCTGCTGGTCATCGGCATCCATTTTGGAGACTTCTCTCCGGGGGACCCGGGGGCTATCTTCTTTATCCTGAGTGCGCTGTTCGTGTCTATTAACGCCTTCCTCATCAAGGGAGCGCAGCGCAGCAAGGTCAATCCCATCAGTAATGATGTCATCGCGTTTTACAATAACTTTGTCACCATGTGCCTGTTCGCCATGGCGGCCTGCGCCATGGATACCATCGGCGAGCTGGCGCTGTTCGGCGCCTTCTCCACCCTGACTGCAGCGCTGCTGTTGGCCGGCTTGGGACAAACGCTCATCTATGTGGTGTATTACTACGATTTGGCAAAGTTTCCCGTGTGGATTGTAAAGATATTTCTGCTGTTTATGCCGGTGGTGGCCACCATTGGCTCCTATCTGTTCTTCCGGGAAGCCATTACCCTGCGTCAGGGCATAGGAATGATCATCGTTCTGGTCGGCGCCTGCGGTATTCTGGTGACCCAGCGAAAAAAAGAGGTGGCAGCTCTGTCTGAGCAGATGTAAAATGTAAAGCTAAAAACCATTTTTGAAAGAGGCGTAATTATTATGAATATGTCACAATTTAACTTCTGGATGCCGGTTCATGTCCATTTTGGCGTGGGTATCACCAAAAATATGGTCAACGAAATCAAGGGCGATCATGTGCTTATCGTCTGCGATCCCTTTCTCTACAAGTGCGGTACCGCCCAGGGAATCGGCAACGGCCTGACTGGCAAGGATGTCTACTACTTCAGTGAGATCGAGCCCAATCCCTCCACCACCAGCGTGGATAAATGCGCCGAGTACGCCCGGGCCAACAAGATCACCACTGTGATCGGCGTAGGCGGCGGCAGCAGCATGGATGTGTCCAAGGTCGTCTCATGCCTGATTACCAGCCCTGGCAGTATCTATGACTACTATGCCGGCGGCAAGCAGGTTTTTAAGAAGCGCACGGTCAAGCTCATTCTCATCCCCACCACTGCCGGCACCGGCAGCGAGGTCACCAATGTGGGCGTGTTCACCAATGTGAAGGCCGGCATCAAGATGCCCTTTGTGTGCGGTGAGTTCTGGGCGGATTGCGCCGTGATCGACCCCGAAATGACCTACACCTTGCCCCCCGCGGTGACTGCCTCTACCGGTATGGACGCCTTCTGCCACGCCATTGAGGCCTACTGGAACCGGGAGAGCCTGCCTTTATGCGACTATCTGGCCATCGGTGCCATGAAACTGATCCTGGAGAATATCCAGACCGCTTATGCCGAGCCCAACAACACCGCGGCCCGGGGTGCCATGATCGTGGCCAGTCTGACTGCCGGGGTGGCATTTAGTCAGACCCGTACTACCGGCATCCACGCCCTGAGTTTCCCGCTGACCACCGAGTTCGGCGCCAGTCATGGCCTGGCCTGCGCCATCACCCTGCCCGCCTTTACCCGTATCAGTACGGAGATGGCCTCGGAGAAGATGCAGGAGCTGGCTCAGATTCTGGGTTTCCGGGATGTCAACGGCTTGGCCGACGGCCTGGAGAAGTTGATGGTCAGCCTGAATATGCCCGTCCGACTGAACCAACTGGGCGTGAAACAGGAGGATCTGCCCCATATTACCAGGGTTGGCCTGGGCGCAGCTGCCCAGATGCAGTTGACGCCCGCCACGGTGAACGAGGCTGCTATCCAGGCGCTGCTGGAATCTATCCTGTGACACATTCCTCTGACCTTGCCTGAGCGGCGAAACTGCTCAGCGGTCGAAAAGCTCCGGGTGCCTGAACAGGCGCTTCCGAGGCTTTCGGGTATTTACGGTATCAAATTTCCCGGGAAAGTAGTGACAAATTCATTGCCGAACGGTAAAATAAAATGAGAACTTGGGATAAAGGCTGGAGCATTTATGAAGGAGCGGACATTCAAGGGTCTGAACACTTATACCGGCTTGATGCGGGTGTGGCATGCCCTGCGCAGTTGTCAGCGGTTGTCCAAAATAGGACTGACAGAGGTGACAGGCCTTTCCCCGGCAGCCGTCACGGTGATCCTGAAGGATTTGGAGGGGAAAAGCGTTATCCGTGAGGCGGGAAAGTCTGCGGAGAGGGAGAAGAGCGGGCGCCGCAGAACATTTGTGGAGTTGAACGACGAGAAGATTGTTGTAGCCCATGTGACGGTGAAAGACAACATGATTCATGCAGGAGTCACAGGGCTGGACCAGCATCCGTATTTTAGCTATGAAATGGATCTGATCCGTGTATTCTCAGCCAATGAATTGATTGACCATATAGCTGACATCCTGACGATAGGAATCAAAGCGATACCTTCTGACGCAGAACTGTTTGGGTTGGGAGTATTTTACAGTGAAGAGACAATCTTGAATTGGGAGATGTCAGGAGAGCGGTTTTGCGCATTGTGTCGTAAACGATTGGCCGAGCCTTTTTTAGTGGAGAGTACCACATGGCTGGAGCGGGAGATTCTCTCGTTGCACCAGGCGGAACGGGGCCGGGGAAACGGTGTGATCGTGGACCTGAGGGACCTTACAGTCACTCTCTGTAATTACCCGGAGGATATGATGTACAGCCGGACTCTGCAATTGGCCAATATCCACTCTGGACCGGGAAAGGAAACTTTGCGGGGGATAATGGTACGAGCGGCACAGAAGGAGGGGACAACCCAACGCTCTGCGGATAAATGGCCGGCCGCTTATCTGACACTGCTGCAAGACTGCGCACAATGCTTTCAGACGGACGAGGTGTATGCACTGCACTGCCCGAAGGTAGCGGTATCCTCTGCTTCGGTGCTGGATGCAGAAGTGATTTTAGGCAGTGACTATGCTCAGCGGGCAAAATGTGCGCTGATTGCGGATTACAGCATCTACTATGCGGCCGACAAAAAGCCGGCCGGGAGAAATGAGCGGGCTTGGAAAAGGTCTGGTCGGGGTACTACATGCAAAAAAGAAGAGACTGGTGAAATTTTATGAATGTCCGCATTACATCCCCTATCGATTACCGGGTGCTGAACTATATTTTTCACCGGCCAAATCAGTCGCGGTATGATATAAGCAGGGCACTGCGCATGAATATTTCCTCTGTCAACAACTCGGTTCAGAAGTTATTGGGGGGAGGATTGGTATTGGAGGAACTGGCGGCGGCGGAGAAAATCGGACGCAGGCCCTATCTGCTCCGTGTCAATGAGCAGTTTGGCTACTTTATCGGCATTGATTTTAATGCCCAGCAGATGCACTGCGTGGTTATCAACACAGTGGGCAGTATCCTGCTTTCCAAATACACGCTGGTATCTCCCAACGACAGCAAGGAGCACATCATCGATTTGGTCTGCCGGTTCATCGACCAGTCATTGGACTTTTTGGGCCCGCGTGCAGAGCGAGTCATCAGCATTGGCTTGGCGGTCCCAGGCTATATAGATAAGAACAGTGATATTTGCATGAGCTATGTCCACATGGAGCATTGGAAGAATGTAGATTTGTGTGCGGTGATCCGCTCCCGATATCAGATCGAGTGCTTTATTGAAAACAACATTAATTGTATGACTTTGGGCTATAAATGGGCCGAATTTGACCAAGCGGGGGATAATTTTGTCTTTTTCGCAATTCGCGGCGGCAGCCGGATCAGTTTCTTTATTGATGGCTCGCTGTATCACGGCACCCAGGGATTTGCGGGCGAGATCGGCCACTGGAAGCTGTATGGAGCGAATCGGCGCTGCGCGTGCGGAGAGCGGGGCTGCTTGGACACGGAGGTGTCAAACATTGCCATTCTCGATAAGATCCGTGAGGGCCTGAAAGAGGGCCGCTTTCAGGGGATCCTCAAATTGGCAGGCGGAGATGCGCAGAAAATCGATATTTTGACTTTTGTCCGCGCGGTGAATCAAGGAGACCAGGAAGCGGCCGAACTGATGTGGGTGTGCGCGGAGTTCTGCGCAAACGCAGTATCCTCTATTTACAAAATCCTAAATATCAACGATATTATCTTTTCCGGAGACATCGTGACGCATACCTCTTTTCCCTTCGTAGAAGTGCTCCAAAAGCAGCTGCAGGAGGATTCCAGACTTTTTGCCGTAGACAAGATCCGAATATCCACTTATCCCACAAATCAGAACTTCGCTGCCTTTGGCGCGGGAATTCTGTGCATGGAAGAAAATTTTCACTGCTTGAACAGAATACCGTAAGCTTAAAAAGGTCAATCCGCTGCGCCGCAATGGATTGACCTCTTTTGCCACCAGCAAAAGAAGGGGTGTCGCGAAACGCGCAGACATGCGTTTCGCGACACCCTCGGTTTTAAGAGATTGCATGTGGGATGCCTGAGGCCTCCCCGGCGACAATCTATGAATACTTCCTGTCCAATATTTCGACCGCGCCGGCGAGGGCAAAATGATCGTTGTCCGCGACGACGAAGGAAGCTTGCTTCTTGATCTCCTCGCTTGCGTTTTCCGGCGCGCAGGACATCCCCGCGGCCCCAAACATCTCGACATCGTTAAAGCTGTCGCCGACCACGCAGATCCGGCTTTTATCCACATGGAGAAGCTTTGAAAGCTCAGTGAGCGCGTTGCCCTTGTGCACGTTTTTGTCCGTGATCTCCAGAAAAAACGGGAACGAGCTTGTCATGGAGTATTGACCGCGGAATTTTTCCTCGAAATATTGCGCGACGTCCACTAGATAATCGGGCGACTGTGTAAAAAGCCCTTTGATCACCGGGGAACGGATCTCGTCGATCGGCGTTAAGACGAACTCCTTGTGGATGATTTCAAAATGGTTTTTCGACGCCTCGCTGTAGCTTGCCAAATAGATCTCGTCAAGCGTATGGAATTCGACGCCGACCTCGGGGAACCGGCGCATCACATCCTTTGCAGCGCCAAAGAAGCCGTCGCCGAGTTTTTTTAAGTACAGCATCCTTTCGGTTTTCAAGTCGTAAATCGCGCCGCCGTTGTAGAGGATCACCGGCGCGTTGATGGCAAGCTCATCAAAATAAGGCTTTGCGACATTTGTCGGACGCCCGGTCGCCACGGTAAAGGTGCCTCCGTTTTCGACAAAATAACGGATCGCATCCCTGTTTTCCCGGTCAATCTGATGCTCCGAGTTTAAGAGGGTGCCGTCGAGGTCGCTTGCGAGTAAGACATTCCTGAATTTTTCCATGCAGTGCTTTATCCTTTATCTCTTAAGATTTGCAGTGTTTTCGCAAAATACTCCGGAAGGGGAGCGTTCACCGTGATTTTTTCCCCGGTGCGCGGGTGGAGGAAGGTAAGCTCCCTTGCATGCAGGCACTGGCCGCCCAGCTTGAGCACGTCCTTTTTCGGCCCGTATACGGGGTCGCCCGCGACCGGATGCCCTATATGCGCCATATGCACACGGATCTGGTGCGTGCGCCCGGTTTCAAGGCGGCACCGGATATAGGTATAGCCGTTAAAGCGCTCGAGCACCTCATAGTGCGTCACCGCGTCCCGCGCCGTTAAAGTGCTCCCGCCTGCGGCCATCCTTTTCCGGTCGGTGCGGCTGCGGCCGACGGGCAGGTCGACCGTCCCGCGGTCCGTTTTGATATTTCCGCAGACGACCGCCTCGTACACCCTTGAAAGGATATGGTCTTTAAGCTGCGCCGCCAGCCGCTCGTGCGCGAAATCGTTTTTTGCGACGATTAAAAGCCCGCTCGTATCCTTGTCGATCCGGTGGACAATGCCGGGCCGGAGCGTCCCGTTGATGCCGGAGAGGGAGTCCTTAAGCCGGAAGATAAGCGCGTTTACGAGAGTTTTATCCGGGTGTCCCGCGGCCGGGTGGACCACCATCCCGCGCGCTTTGTTGACGACGCAGACGTCGCCGTCCTCGTACACAATCTCAAGCGGGATGTCCTCCGCCTTAGCGTCCATGGGCTTTGGCGGCGAAAGCGCGGCCAGCACCGTTTCATCGCCGCTCATCTTATAATTTTTTTTGACCGGGCGGCCGTCTATCGTGACGTTCCCGTCCGCGATCAGAAGCTGGGCCGCGTTTCTGGAAAGATTTTCGATCCTTTCGGACAAAAACACGTCGATCCGCTTATCTTTGTCTTTTTCCTCCGCTTTAAGCTCCATGTTCCGTCTCTTCTTTGCCGCTTTTGTCGTGCAGGAGCAGGATATAGACGGCAAACAACACTCCGCCGACCGTTACAAAACAGTCCGCCACGTTGAAAATCGCGAAGTTGATCAGCTGGAAATCAAACATGTCGACGACATATCCCCTTATCACCCGGTCGATCAGATTGCCGACGGCGCCGCCGATGACCATGTAAAGCGATATTTTCCCCAAAAGATGCCTGACATAGCCCTTCCCGATCGAATAGATGATCACGGCCAGGATAACGGCCGTCACGCCGACAAAAATCCACCGCCCGCCCCGCATCAGGCTGAATGCGGCCCCGGTGTTCTCCGCATAAGTAAAATGAAAGACGCCCTTGATCACCGGGATCGACCCGGCGCTTTGGAGCGTGGAAACGGCCCAGATTTTTACCGCCCGATCTGCCAGGACGGCCAGCGCGACAATGATGAAAGCAAGCAATATGAAATCCTCCATAGCATAACCAAAATATAACCGGCGGTGCGCCGCTTTGCCGCGCACCGCCTTATCATTAAAGATTCAGCTCAGAAACAACGGACGCGCACCGCGGGCACAGCGTCGGAAGCTTTGCGTTTTCACCGATTCCTTCCGAATAGATCCAGCAGCGTTCGCACTTTTCTCCTCTCGCCCGCTCCGCCTTTACGCCTACCTTCTGGTCGAAGTAATCAAACTGCATCTCTCCCCCGCTGCCTTTTACGGCCTCGACCTGCGAGACGATAAAGAGCGTAGGGAGCATCGCTTCGACACTCCTGATAAAATCAAGCGCCGCGCCGTCGGCAAAAAGCGTCACCTTCGCCTCCAGCGGCTTTCCGATCAGCTTGTCCGCGCGCGCCTTTTCGAGCACCACGTTTACGTCGTCGCGCAGCGCGACGATCTTCTCCCATTTGTCGGAAAGCTCCGGAGAAAACTCTAAGGCGTCGTCTGCCTTCGGCATTTCATTGAAGATGACATGCTCGGGGTTTTCATCCTTACGATGCGGCATCGCCTTCCAGATCTCGTCGGTCGTAAAGGCGAGGATCGGCGCCAGCATGCGGACCATCGCGTCCAGGATCAGATACATCGCCGTCTGCGCGCCGCGCCTTAAATTGCCGTCGGGCGACTCGCAGTAGAGCCTGTCCTTGATGACGTCGAGATAGAAATTCGACATGTCGATCACGCAGAAATTGTGGATCGCGTGGGACACGATGTGATATTCAAAATCCTCATACGCCCGGGTAACCCTTTTGATCAGCGCATTAAGCTTCATGAGCGCCCAGCGGTCGAGCTCCGAAAGCTCCCCGACCGGCAGCATTTCGTTCGGATCAAAGCCGTCCAGGTTTCCCAGAATGTAGCGCGCGGTGTTTCTGATCTTCAAATAGTTCTGGGAAAGCTGCTTGAACATTTCCTTCGACATCCTCATGTCCTGGCGGTAGTCCGCGGAGGACACCCAGAGCCGCAGGATGTCGGCGCCGTAATCCTTGATCACCTCGGCGGGGCTGATGCCGTTGCCGAGCGACTTCGACATCTTCCGCGCCTCCTCGTCGACCGTCATGCCGTGGGTGATCACAATTTTATAGGGCGCGACGCCCTTGGTCGCGACGGACGTCAGAAGGGACGACTGGAACCAGCCACGGTACTGGTCGTTCCCCTCGAGATACACGTCGGCGGGGTACTGAAGATAATCCCGCTCCTCCAGCACGGCCGCATAAGACGAGCCGGAGTCGAACCAGACGTCCATGGTGTCGGTTTCCTTGACAAATTCATGGCAGCCGCACTCCTTGCAGGCAAAGCCCGCCGGCAGGATCTCGGACGCCTCCTTCGAAAACCATGCGTTCGAGCCCTCCCTGCGGAACAGCTCGGACACGATTTTGATGGTCTCCTCGTTGATAATCGGCTTTTTGCAGTCCCTGCAATAGAAAATCGGGATGGGCACGCCCCATACGCGCTGGCGCGAGATGCACCAGTCGCTCCGCTCGCGGACCATGCTGACAATGCGCTCCTCTCCCCACGCGGGAAGCCAGCGCACCTTGCGGCAGGCGCCAACGGCCGCCTCCTTCATCGCGTCGACCGAGCAGAACCACTGCTCCGTCGCGCGGAACACGATCGGACTTTTGCACCGCCAGCAGTGCGGATAAGTGTGGTCGATTGTCTGGACGGCGAGCAGCGCGCCCGCTTTTTTCAGATCGTCGACGATCAGCTCGTTTGTCTTGTCGTAAAAGATGCCGTTGTACTTGCCCGCGTCCGCGTTCATATAGCCGCGGTCGTCGACCGGCACGATGACCGGGAGATCGTAGTTCTGGCATACGACGAAGTCCTCGGCGCCGTGCCCCGGCGCCGTGTGCACGCAGCCCGTGCCGGCGTCGAGCGTCACATGGCCGCCGACGATGATCAGCGAGTCGCGGTCGATGATCGGGTGGCGCGCCACCATATTCTCCATGTCGGCGCCCTTCATCGAGCCGAGCACCTCGAAGGATTCGATCCCGGCCGTTTTCATGACCGCCCCGCAGAGCTCGTGCGCGAGGATATAGATCTCGCCGCTTCCCGTTTTTACAAAGTCGTATATAAAGTCGGGATTTAAGGATATCGCGACGTTTCCCGGAAGCGTCCACGTCGTCGTCGTCCAGATCACGAAATAAACCCTGTCCGTCGTCCCGATTAAATTCCTGATCTTGCCCTGGTCGTCCTTTAACTTAAACTTCACGTAGATGGAATCGCACTTGCTTTCCTGATACTCGATCTCGGCCTCCGCGAGCGCGGTCTCGTCGTGCGGGCACCAGTAAACCGGTTTTAGCCCTTTATAAATATAGCCTTTTTTGGCCATCTCGCCGAAAACCTCGATCTGCCTCGCCTCGAAATCCGGCGAGAGCGTCAGGTACGGGTTTTCCCACTCCCCGATGCACCCGAGGCGCTTAAACTGCTCTTTTTGCGTTTCGACATGCTTTAGAGCAAACTCGCGGCATTTTTCGCGAAATTCCGCATTCGTCACCTTGTCCCGGTTCAGCCCGTAAGCCTTGATCGCCTGGCGCTCGATCGGCAGGCCGTGGGTGTCCCAGCCGGGGACATACGGCGCCTGATATCCCGCCATGTTTTTATAGCGATTGATAAAATCCTTCAATATCTTGTTCAGCGCATGCCCCATATGAATATCGCCGTTGGCGTAAGGCGGGCCGTCGTGGAGGATGAATTTCGGTTTGCCCCTGTTCAGTTCGATCAGCTTTTCGTAAAGGGCCTCTTTCTCCCATTCCTCCAGCATCCCGGGCTCGCGCTGCGGCAGCCCCGCGCGCATTGGAAAATCGGTGCGCGGCAGGTTTATGGTTTTGTTCATATCGAGAGGCATTATTCTGTTCTTCCTTTCATCGCTATTCAATATCTTTATTCGTCTTTCTCTCTATAATCTTTCCCAAATTTTAGGTTTTCAAAATTAAATTTCGGTTTTGGCGTATATGCGACGATTTCTCCCGTATCGTCCGGATAAACCGGGCCTTTTTCCGGAAGCTGGACCTCGAACACCCTGACCTCCATGCCGTCGGTCGGATGAGCTTGCTCGTCCGACGTATTTTTCTTTGTTATGACCGCCTTTTCGCTTGCAAAAAGCACAGCTTTGTCGATTTCCCCAATTGTGACATGCTGCGCCTTCTGCGGCGGCGGCTCACTTTCGTCCGGCTCCTGTTTTCCGGGGCCTTCGGCGCAAAACTCCAGCGTATCCCGCGTATCCTCTTCTCCGGCTTCCTCCGGCGGCGCGCTTACATTCCGGAACATGCCCTCAAGCTCCGAAAGGCTTTTTTTATGCAGCTCAACAATCGAGGCCACATACCGGTCCACCTTTTTGCGGGCGTCTTTTAAGCGCCCTTCCTCGAGACGGATCTCCTCTTGCATAGCCGAAATTTTGGAGTCGGCGTCCTCGCGCGCATGGGAGGTGAGCGCGTCGGCCTCCCTTTTGGCGTTGTCGACGAGCTCCTTTGCCGTGTTCTGCGCAGTGAGAAGCGCTTTGCGCATGGCGTCGTCCACGCTCCGGTACTCCTCAATTTTTTCGACGAGCACCTTCATTTTCGCTTTCAGCGCGACGTTTTCCTTGTACAGCGAGACGTAATCCTCGGTCATTATATCCAGAAAGTCATCGACCGAGGTCATGTCATACCCCCCGAAAACGGCCTTTTCAAATTTTTTCTGCTGGATTTCCTGCGGTGTAAGCATGAAAATACCCCTCTCGTTTTAAGCGACGGCGCGCAGTCTTCCGATTGTCTCCATAAACCCCGAAACGCCCCGCCGTAAAAGGCGGAGCGGTCAGCAACATCTACCGGATCATATAAAGAAACTGCATGATGATTTCAATCAACAGATAAGCCACAATAATCGAAAAATCGAGCGGCAGCCCCCGAAGCGCCTGGACGCGCATCAGCATGGAACGGACGGGCGCCAAAATCGGCTCGGTTGTATAGTAAACAAAAGACGATATCTGACTTTGAGAGAAATTCGGAAGCCATGACATAATCGCCCTTACAAACAAAAGCACTTCAATAATCCGAAGCGCGCTTATGGCCACATACGCCACAATAACTGTAATACTCAATGTGCGCCCCCTCGTTTATGATTTTTATATATATAGGCCGTTGTTTTCAAGCTCGTCGATCAGATCCCCGAGGATATCGACATTGTACGGCGTGATAATGAAGGTGGAATTCGCCACCTTCTTGATTTTGCCCTCGTTTGCATACGCGACGCCGCTCAAGAAATCGACGAGGCGGCGCGCGACGTCCTTGTTCGTCTGCTCAAGGTTTAAGACGACGGTGCGCCGTTCCTTCAGATGGTCCGCGATTTCCGCCGCGTTTTCAAAGCGTTCCGGCTTTACAAGGACGACGGACAACTGCGTCGTCGCATTGATATTGACGACCTTGTTGTTGTTTCTCTTGATTTCGGTCGGCTGAAACTCTTCTTCCTTTATTTCCTTATGGCGCGGCACGAATTCCTCGAAATCGTCCTCATCCTCGTCCTCGCCTCTCGCCCAACGCTTAAAATCTTCCATAAAGCCCATAATCGTTCCTCCTTAAGCCTCTCTCTTTCCAAACAATGCGGTGCCGAGACGCACCATATTCGAACCGCATAAAATTGCATCGTAATAATCGTCGCTCATGCCCATGGACAGGTAATCCATAAAGACATTATCATATTTTTTCGCTTTACTGTCAATAAACAGTTGCCTCAATCTTTCAAAATATGGCCGATTTTGACCCGTTTTCTCCTGTATCGGCGGGATTGCCATCATCCCTCTTATGCGTATATTGGGCAATTTCGCGATTTCCGGAAGAACGCCGCCGATATCGCCGGGTGAGAAGCCGAATTTGCTCTCCTCCCCCGCCACGTTCAGTTCCAGGAGAATATCCTGCGTCACCGAAAGCTTTGACGCCAGCTTCGAAATTTCAGACGCGAGGTTTAACGAGTCTACCGACTGGATCAGGGAAACCTTGCCGACGACGTATTTGAGCTTGTTTGTCTGAAGATGCCCGATCATATGCACCGGGACGTCCAGATACGCCCCCGCGTCCAGATGATCGCGAAGCTCCTGGACGCGGTTTTCTCCTGCGGCGTCGATCCCGCCCGTTTCCAGAGCCGCTCTGATCACGTCGCTTCTTTGCGTTTTCGTCGCCGCGACAAGAAAAATATCCGCAGGACTGCGCCCGGAAAGGTCGGCTGCCCGCGCGATTTTCTCCCTTGCTCCCTTGATTCTCTCCGAAAGGATTTTCCCCGCGTTTTCGTCATAAATCATTTGATGACCTTCTTATCATTGAGATCCTTTGCGTTTACGATAATTTTGTCGTATATAAACAGATTTTTTTCGTTTCTTCCGTCGGCTTTTACGATGTAAAAGCTCCCGGTGTCATAAAGCCTCGCGATTTCCTTGAAAACCGCCTGGTTGCCGGAAACCACGTAAACGCCTTCCTTCCCGTTTAAGATGCGGACCGCTTCCTTGGGCACCTTGATGCCCTTGAAGCTTCTTTTGACGATGTCGACCTGCTGGTAGCGCATCGACACGATCTCTTCGTTGATCGCGGAGCTTTGAAATACGACGAGCGCCTTGCCCGCGCCGTCTTTTTTGATCCGGTTGACAGTCGCCGTCACATCGGCGGACGGCCCCTGCGAAAACCGCAGCTTCACCGCTTTGTCTGCTGAAAGCGTATCGGCCTCCTTCTCATCGACTACCGCCGCAAAATACCAGACAAATCCGTCGATCACCTTGCCGAGGACGCTCTGCGCACCTGCGTCCTTTGATACGCTCTGAAGCGCGAGGATAGACTGGACGGTGAGCGTGTCAAGGCCGTCGGGCTTCAAGACATCCTCAAGCCCGTCGACCGTCCGCGAAAAGTAGCCGGAAACCTCGGTTTTTACGCTTTTCATCCGGCCGTTTACCTGGCTTTTCAACGCTTCGCTCTGCACCTTCAGTTCGGAAAGGGCGCTTTCGTCAAACACACCGCCCTGCTCCGCCATCGACCTGCGGATAACGAGCGTCTGAAGCTCCTTTAATTGGTCGTACGCCTTCGACACCATGCCGCTGTCCGTCGTTTCGGCGAGCTCGCCGACCTGCATTGTGATCAGGCTGTCGATTTTCCCGGCGTCCGCCTTGTCGACACTCTGGTTTTTTGCATACTCGATGCTTTGGATCCGCTCGTCGAGCTCCTCGATCCGGCGGCTTATGGAGGCCGCCTCCTCATCGTCGAAAATTTCCGCGATTTCGGCTCCCTTCGCGACCTTTTCCCCCGGATTTACCGTATACTGGACGATTCCGGACACGCCGCCGAGCACCTGCTCGCCCCGGATAAAATATCCTTCGGCCGCAATCGAATCGTCCACCGTTATGTACAAGGCGTTCACCGTTTTAATCGGGTTGTTTATGATCGTATATAGCTGGTGCGCGCAATAAAAAAGGAAAAGGGCCCCGAACAGGATAACCGCCGCCGTCGAAAACAGTGAGCTTCGTTTCATAACATGTCCCACATAAACGCGGCGCTGAAAGTAAAAGGAAAACCCGTAAACAACGGAAGGCTTGTCCTTTTTCCGCCGCGGCCGCCGCTTAAGAATACGGCGAGCGGCGCGCCGAAGTTAAAATAAGTAGCTATGTAATTACGGCACGTCCGCCTCTTCCGGGGCGGCATATGCGGCCTGGAAATCGACCGGCCGGGCCGGAATGATCGTTGAAATCGCATGCTTGTAAATCATCTGCTGCCGTCCGTCGCTCTCAAGGATAACGGTAAAGCTGTCGAACCCTTTTATGACCCCCTTGAGCTGGAAGCCGTTTGCGAGGAAAATGGTCACTCCGATTTTATCTTTTCGCGTCTGGTTTAAGAGCACTTCCTGAAGATTGATCTTTGACTGCATGTATATCCTCCTCTTTGGCACGCACTGTATCTTTTGCGCGCAGCCTCAGAGCCATTTTATACCGGAGGCAGCCACGCATTCCATCGAATTAAGGAGAATTTGCTCGAACGGCTCCCCTTTTTCCAGATTCAGCCATTTGATATCCCGGTCGCGGGAAAACCATGTCATCTGGCGTTTGGCGTAGCGCCTTGTCTTCTGCTTGATATCGTCGACAGCCTCGGCAACTGTGCATTCCCCGCCAAAGACGCGGATCAGTTCCTTGTAGCCGATTGCCTGCAGCGCGGTCCCTTTTAGCTTCCCGTCGTCATAAAGCCGCCTCGCCTCATCCAGAAGACCTTTCTGCATCATTTCGTCAACCCTGCGGTTGATTCTGTCATAGAGCACTTTCCGGTCGCTAAAACGGATTCCGAGCTTCAGCGCGCGATAGCGCGGCTGTTTCAGTTTTGAGCTTTCATTGTATTGCGTGATTGTCGTACCCGAAACTCTGTAGACTTCGATCGCGCGGATAATGCGCTTTAAGTCATTTTCATGCAGCCGGGCGGCGCTTTCGGGGTCAAACCGTGAAAGCTCCGAAAGCAAAGAGGCGCCCCCCTCTTTTTCCGCGCGTTTCCGAAGCGCCTCGCGGAGCTTGGGGTCCTCCGCGATGGACGCGAAATCACGCCCCTTGAGCAGGGAATCGATATAAAGACCGGTTCCGCCGCAGACGATCGGCACATGGCCGCGCCCTAAAATTCCGTCAATGCATTCCGACGCATCCTCCACATATCGTTTGACTGAATATTCCTCATCAGGTTCCAAAATGTCGATCATGTGGTGAGAGACGCCGTCTTTTTCCCGCTCGTCGGGCTTTGCCGTCGCAATATCCATCCCTTTGTAAATCTGCATGGAGTCGGCCGATACGATTTCACCCGAGACACACTTTGCGAGAGCGATGGAAAGCGCCGTTTTTCCGGACGCCGTCGGCCCGAGGATACACAAAAGCTCCGGTTTGTTCATATCTTAACCTCTGTTTATACGATTCTGAAAAACTGCTTTTCGAGCTCGCTTTTCGTAAGCCGCACCGCAACCGGCCTGCCGTGGGGGCAAAACTGGAGCGAAGGCGTGCTCGTTACGCGTTTTGCGATCTCCAGAAGCTCGTCCGGCTGCATCCGGCTTTTGGCCTTTACGGCCGCCTTGCAGGAGATCGAGTTTATCAGCTCGTCGAACATCGAAAGGCCGAACCGCTCGCTGTCGCGGATTTTTTTGACAAGCTCCCCGATAAGCGCCTCCGTGTCGCCGGGGTCGATAAAGGGGGGCACCTGCCGCACGATAAAGCTATTTTCCCCGAATTCGCCGATATCAAACCCGAGCTTTGAAAATTCGGGCATATGCTCCCTGATGATTTCCGCCTCCAGCCGCGAGACGTTCAATACCTCCGGTTTTAAGAGAAGCTGCGGCGACGTCTCAAGCTCTCCGCCCTTTAACTTATCGAAGATCATCCGCTCATGCGCCGCGTGCTTGTCGATAATCAAAAGCCCGTCCGAATCCTCGACGAGGATGTAGGTGTTGAAAATCTCCCCCGCAAGGCGAAACGATTCTCCGAAAAGCGCTTGCTGCGAAGCCCCCCCGTCTTCCTCCGCGGGTTCCGGCGGCAGCGTTTTGGCATCGGGTAGGGTCGGTGCCGGCGGGATGATATCGGCTGTCGTCCGGGCCGTCGGCGTATCTGCACCCGCAAACTCTGTGAAAAGCCTGTCCGGCACCGGATAAGCATACACCTTCGGCTCGTGCAGAGCGAGGATTTCACCCTGCTCGGGAGCCGTAATGATTTTGGGGACATATCCTTTCGAGGAAGGCTGCGGATTTATATAAGGCGCGGGCGCCTTCCCGGACAAAGCGCCGGAAGAAACAGCCTCCCTGTCCGGCGGCAGGGGCCGCGCCGCTTCCCCAAGGGAAATCTCCGGGCGGTCGGAAAAGCCGTCGAGCGCGGTTTTCACGGCGGAGTAAACGACCTCGAACACGCGCCGCTCCTGCGCAAACTTGACCTCCGTTTTCGCGGGATGGACATTTACGTCCACAGATGAAAACGGAACCTTGAGATTGAGCACGCAGGACGGAAACCGCCCGGTCAGGAGCCGGTTTTTATACGCCTGCTCCAAGGCCGCCTGCAAAAGCTTTGATTTGACGTGCCGCCCGTTTACAAAAAAGATCTGCATCGCGCGGTTTCCGCGTGACGCCGCCGGCTTCGAGGAAAACCCCGAAACCTCGATGCCGTCCATAGCGTAGGAAAGCCCGATCAGGGAACCTGCAAACTCCGTGCCGTAGACACAGTAGACGGCGGAACGGAGAAGACCGTCGCCCGGCGTGTGAAAAAGCACCTTGCCGTCTTTTATAAATTTCACCGAGATCTCCGGCTTTGACAAGGCGATATGCTCGACCGCCTCGGATACGTAGCCGCCCTCGGTCGCGTCTTTTTTCAGGAACTTCATGCGGGCGGGCGTGTTGTAAAAAAGGTCGCGCACGACGATCGTCGTGCCCTGCGGGCAGCCCGCCTCCGTATGCTCCGAAACGCTGCCGCCGGAAATTTTCACATGGCTGCCCGACTCGTCGGAGGCGTTTTTCGTAAAAAGCTCTACCTTGGAAACGGCCGCGATGGCGGCGAGCGCTTCGCCGCGAAAGCCGAGCGTACGGATCGACGAAAGGTCCTCCGGCTTAAGCAGCTTGCTCGTCGCATGGCGCAAAAAGGCGGTCAGCACGTCGTCCTTTTCGATCCCCGAGCCGTCGTCCGCCACCCGCAAATAGGTGATGCCGCCGTTTTCGATCTCCGCCGTGAGCTTTGCCGCTCCCGCGTCGATTGCGTTTTCCAGAAGCTCCTTCATCACCGATGCCGGCCGCTCGACGACCTCTCCGGCCGCGATCAGGTCGGCGACATGCGGGGAAAGCTCCCTGATTCTCGCCATAGCTTAACTCCTTATACTCCGATTCGGCTGCCGCTTTTACCGACGGGCGGCATACCGAATAATGACAGCTTCAGGTTAAAAAACGCTAAAGACGGCCATGACGCGGTGCGTCGCCACAACGGATAAAAATCCGGTCATGGCCGTCTGTCTCGCATATGTTTCGGTTGCCGCCTGCGGCGGCAAGAAACATGCGTTTAATCCGCGAAGCGGGAGTGCCCTAAAAGTATTTTTAGGGCAGCTCCTTTGCTTTTTTATGAAGCTCGAACAGCTTGTTAAGCGCCTCAATCGGCGTAAAGGTTTCGACGTCCATCGTCCTTAAAGAGCAAAGGATCTCGTCGCCTTTCATGCTGCCGATGGAAATCTGGTCCTCGTCGTCCTCCCCGGTTTTGACGGCGGCGCGCGGACCCGAAACCGCCACCCCGGCCTCGAGGCTTTTCAGGATCTTCTTTGCCCGCGATACCACGGCGTCCGGGATGCCGGCAAGCTTCGCGACCTCGATGCCGTAGCTGTCGTCTGTGCCGCCCCGCACGATCCGGCGCAGGAAAATAATGTCGTCGCCCCTCTTTTTGACCGCGACGTTGTAATTCTTGACCCCCGGCAAAAGCTCCTCGAGCTCGGTAAGCTCATGGTAATGGGTCGCGAACATCGTCTTCGCGCCGAGCTTCTTTTTATCGGCGACATGTTCGAGCACCGCGCGCGCGATCGCCATGCCGTCGAACGTCGACGTCCCGCGCCCGATTTCATCGAGAATCAGAAGGCTTTTGGGCGTCGCGCTCTTTAGGATGTCCGCGACCTCGTTCATCTCGACCATGAAGGTCGACCGCCCCGAGGACAGGTCGTCGGACGCGCCGATGCGCGTGAACACCCGGTCGCACACCCCGATCGCCGCGCTCTTCGCCGGCACGAACGAGCCGATCTGCGCCATGATCACAATCAGCGCGGTCTGGCGCATATAGGTCGATTTTCCGGCCATATTGGGGCCGGTGATGATCGCGACGCGGTTTTCGTTTCCGTCGAGCGCCGTGTCGTTGGACACGAAAAGCACGTCTCTGAGCATCATTTCAACGACGGGGTGCCTGCCGTCGCGGATCAGGACCTTGTCGGAATAGTCCACGTCGGGCATCGAGTATCCGTTTTTTACCCCGACCTCGGCAAACGACAGCAGCACGTCGAGGGTCGCGAGCGCGTGCGCCGTGCGCTGGACCCGATGGACCTCGCTTGCGACCTTGTCGCGGACGGCGCAGAAAATTTCGTATTCGAGCGCCGTTGCCCGCTCCTTTGCCGAAAGCACGGTGCTCTCGAGCTCTTTTAGTTCCTGCGTGATAAAGCGCTCGCCGCCCGTCAGGGTCTGTTTTCTCACATATGTATCGGGAACGAGGCTTAAATAGGAATTTGAAACCTCGATATAATATCCGAAAACCTTGTTGTAGCCGACCTTCAGGTTTTTGATGCCGGTTTTTTCCCGCTCGGATGCTTCGATCGCGGCGAGCGACCCCTTTCCGCCGTTTAAGAGATCCATGAGCCGGTCGACCTCCTCATGATATCCCTTTCGGATCATCCCGCCCTCTCTCACGGAAAACGGCGGCTCGTCGACGATGGCGCTGTCGACGAGCTCGCGGAGGTCGGAAAGCTCGTCGATGCATTCGGAGAGATTCCGCATCATCGACGTTTTATAGACCGAGGCCGCCTTTTTGATCCGCGGCAGGAAACACGCGGTGCGCGACAGGGCGCGAAGATCCCGGCAGTTGGCGTTTCCGTAAACGACCCGGCCGATCAGGCGCTCCAAGTCCGAGATATTTTTCAAAAGCCCCTTTAGCTCCCCGCGGCCGACCGTATCGGAAAAAAGCTCGTTTGCCGCCTGCTGGCGCCGCTTGATCTGCGCCACGTCGACAAGCGGCTTCTCGATCCACGACCGCAGAAGGCGGCTGCCCCCGGACGTTTCCGTCCTGTCGAGCACCCACAAAAGCGAGCCCTTTTTCTCGCCGGTCCACAGCGTTTCGCAAAGCTCCAGGTTTCGTCTCGCCGTCACGTCGAGCTCCATGAACTGGCCCTGCGTATAAACGTCTAAGGTGTTGATATGTAGGAGGTTTGTTTTTTGCGTCTCTATCAGGTATAAAATCAGAGCGCCCGCGGCCATCGCGATCTCCTTCGGGTCCGTGACGCCGAGCGCGTCCAAGTCGGGCGCATGGAACTGGGTTCTGATCGTTTCGGCCGCGCGTTCGTAATCAAACAGGCTGTCGTCGGCCGCGCTCGAAAAGCAGGAAAGCCTGTTTCGGAGAAAGCCCGAGATCACCTCGTTTTTGGCGGCCTTTTCGGATAAAACCGCCTCGGAGGGCACGAACCTGCCCAGTTCATTGATCACCTGAAGCGGAAGATCGCCGTTTACGATGCCGGTCGCGTAGCATTCCCCGGTCGAAAGATCGATAAAACAGACGCCGGCGGCGCCGTCGTCGAAGTAGACCGAGCAGATAAAATTGTTTTTCTTCTCGTCGAGCATCGAGCTTTCAATGACGGTGCCCGGCGTGATCATGCGGATCACCTCGCGGCGGACGAGCCCTTTCGCCTGCTTCGGGTCCTCCACCTGCTCGCAGATTGCAACCTTGTACCCCTTTTGAATCAGCCGCGCGATATAGGCCTCGCAGCTGTGGTACGGCACGCCGCACATCGGCGCGCGCTCGTCCTGGCCGCAGTCCTTTCCGGTCAAAACAAGGTCAAGCTCCCTTGACACCACTTCGGCGTCTTCAAAGAACATCTCATAGAAATCCCCGAGGCGATAAAAAAGGATGCTGTCTTTGTGCGCGCTCTTGATATCAAGATATTGTTTCATCATCGGGGTAAACTCAGCCATGTTTTTGCCCATCCCTTTCCTTTTGCCGAAAGCGCGCGGCGGTCTCCTAAACCATCGCGCCAAAAAGCGCCCATGTGGAGTTGCGCTCGATTTTCACGTCGGCATAGCTCCCGATCAGCGACTCGCCGCCGTCTAAATGGGTCAGCCGGCCGCCGTCGGTGCGCGCCGTCAGGGTGTAACGGACGTCCTCGCTTTTGCCGTCGATCAGCACGCGCATCGTTTTGCCGACATATAACTCGTGCAGCTCCTTTGAAATCCCGTTCTGTATTTGAAGCAGCCGGTCAAACCGCCTTTGCTTTTCCTCTTTTGAAACATCGTCCGGCATTTCGGCGGCTTTCGTGCCGGGGCGCTTCGAGTACAGGAAGGTAAAAAGCGCGTGAAACCGGACCCTTTCGATTAAATCGAGTGTCTGACAAAAATCCTCCTCCGTCTCCCCCGGAAAGCCGACGATCACGTCGCTTGTGAGCACAAGGGAAGGGATCTTCTCCCTGGCCCTGCGGACAAGGTCAAGGTACTGCTCTTTCCCGTAGCCGCGGTTCATGAGCCTCAGGACCCGGTCGCTGCCCGCCTGAAACGGCAGATGCAGATGCTTCGACACCTTGTCGCACCCGGCGATCGCATCGATCAGCTTGTCGTTAAGATCCTTCGGATGGCTTGTCATAAAACGGATCTTATATTCCCCGTCAAACCCATTTAAACGCCTCAGCAGGTCGGCAAAATCATCTCCGCCTTTTAAGTCCTTTCCATAGGAATTGACGTTCTGGCCTAAAAGCGTGATGTCCTTGTAGCCCTCCTCCAAAAGTCCGCGAAACTCGTCTTCGATCCGAAAGGCTTCCCGGCTCCGCTCGCGGCCCCTGACGTAAGGCACGATGCAGTACGAGCAGAAATTATTGCAGCCGTACATGATCGAAAGCCACGCTTTCGCGCCCGTCCGATCGCGGTGGACCGGCAGTCCTTCGGCAATCGCGCCCTCCTCTTCCGCACAGGCGTCAAACACCCGCGTTCTGCTGTTTTGGAGCTTCTCATAGAGAAGCTCGGGGAAACGCCAGACGGCGTGCGTGCCGAATACCAGATCGACGTACGGGTAGCTTTTCTTTATTTTCTCCTGGACGCGCTCCTGCTGCACCATGCAGCCGCAAAGCGCGATGATCAGGTCCGGGTTTTCCTTCTTTATGTGCGAAAGCGCGCCGACGTTTCCGAGCACGCGCATTTCCGCATGCTCGCGCACGGCGCAGGTGTTGAACAGGATCAGGTCGGCGTCGGCCTCGTTTTGCGAAAGCTCAAATCCCATCCGAAGAAGCATCCCGCGCAGACGCTCGGTGTCGGCCTCGTTCTGCTGGCATCCATAGGTATCGGTAAACGCCAGCGGGGCATGTCCCTTTTCCTCCGACACCCTTTTGTTTCTTTCAAGAATCTTATCGATAAAGCCGCTTTGCCTGCGAAGCTCATCCTCGGGCACCAGCTTAACGTTTCGCGGCGACATTTCATCCATCCCATTAACCCAGATTCTATTTATTCTAACATAATTCTCCTGTTTTAGCAATAAAAGGCCATGTAAAACCTCCCTCCCCGGCGGCCGGGAAGGGAGGTGAGGCTGTCGAAGAACTCGACAGCCTTTCGAGAGGGAATCCAATTCCCCCTCGATAAGCACCCCAAGCGATCATGATCGCTTGGGGACCCCGCCTCCCCCAGGGGCGGACAAAACCAAAGGTTTTGTCCAGAGTGTCCTCCGGCGGCGCATGTCCGCCTTCGGACTTATCCCAAGTTAAGGGGCTTCGGCCCCTTAACAATTCCCAGAGTATACTTTTTTGACACTCTGACCTCCCTTCCCGGCCGGGAAGGGAGGTTTTTTAGGGAATCAGCTCGACCGAGCCATTTTTTACCCGGATGCTCTGGAAATAGTAGCCGTTGTTTACGAGCGAGCGGTTTATCGACTCATTCAGTCCGTCGAAAAATTCCTGTGGCAGAATGCCGTCGGGAAGATCGACGCCGGCCGCATCAATACTTTTAGGCGTCAGCATCAAAAGCCCGCCGTCCTTCGACGTCCCGATGTCAAACTCCGCCTTTACGTTGAACGTGTCCGGGAGCAGGGAGAGCATCATTTCCATATAAGAATCTAAGGTTGCTCCGCTCTTCTCGATGTATGTCTGAAGCTCCTCCCGGCTTACGGTTCCGGTCACATATGCCTTTTTGCTCTCTTTTAAGGTAATGCCGATACCTTTAAGCGGAAAGTCGGAGGGAAGCTCTTTTACGATCATCTTTTTGATGTCCGTCTCATTGAGTATCACCGACTCATCGCTTCCGTCCGGTTCATATTTATATTCCCTGCCGTTGTCTTCATACGGGATATCCTGCGGAACATTGTCGTTTTCCGGTGTTTTCGTCTTAAACGCCATATCGAGGCACAGGATAACCGAAGCCGCAATACACAGGATAAAAATGATTGTATATCTGTATTTTTTGATCCATTGCTTCACGCACACCACCCCGCTTTATATTTATTCCCGTTTTTGGGCAAAAATCACATGCAAAATAAAAAACATCCGCAGGGGTCTTAAGAGCCCTTGACGGATGTTTTCTTGTTTTGCAAAAATTATTGTTCGATGATATACTCCTTAATCTTCTCAATAAAGCTGTCGGCTTCCTCGTCGGTACCGTGGATCTCGAGCGTAATCGGTTTTGAGAAATCAAGACTGAAAATGCCCATGATTGATTTCGCATCAATAACATACCGTCCCGAGATCAGATCGATGTCGCAGCTCATCTGACTCGCCGCTTCCACAATGTTCCGGACATCGTTTATATAGGACAGATGTACCTTAACCGATTTCATAGAAATTACCTCATTTCAGTCGTTAATAATTGTTATTGTTTCTCACCATACAATTTATTATAATGGATTATTATAATTCAACAGCCCTTGTAATGCAATCAAAGACTTTAGTCGTTTTTAATGAAAAGGGGAAAGCATGAAAGTCGCTTTTTATACACTCGGCTGCAAAGTAAACCAATTGGAGTCCGGCGCCCTGCAAAAACTGTTCTCGGAAAGAGGGCATACGGTCGTCCCGTTCGACGGCAAAGCCGACGTTTACGTCATAACCACCTGCACCGTAACCGCCTCAAGCGACAAAAAATGCCGCAATGTGATAAGGCGGGCGCGGCGCGAAAACGAAGACGCTGTCATCGCCGTTTGCGGCTGCTACGCACAGACGAAACCCGACGAAGCCGAAAGGCTCGGCGCGGACATCATCTGCGGGGTGACGGGAAGACGGGACATTGTCCGCCTCGCGGAAGAATACCGGGTCGATAAAAGCCGCAAAGAGCCGCAAAAGCTGGTCCGCGACGTTTCTCATTTTGATACCTTCGAGCCTCTTTTTTCGGACGCAAACCAGGGAAGGACAAGGGCGCTCCTGAAAATCCAGGACGGGTGCGACAATTTCTGCGCCTACTGCATCATCCCTTACGCCAGGGGCAGGTCCCGCTCGATGCCGCCCGACGACGCGATCAAGGAGGCCCTGCGCTTAAAAAACGAGGGATTTTTGGAAATCGTCGTCACGGGGATCGAAATATCGTCTTACGGAAAGGACCTTTCAGAAAAGCCTGCACTTTTCGGCCTGATCCGTCGGATGCTCCAAGACGTGCCCGGCGTCCGGATCCGCCTGGGCTCCCTTGATCCGGAGACGGTCGACGAGCGCTTCTGCGAGGCGCTCTCCGGGTTTTCCGATTTTTGCCCGCATTTCCATCTGTCGCTCCAGAGCGGAAGCGACGAAACACTCTCCCGCATGGGACGCAAATACACCTCAAACGATTACTTAACCGCCGTAAACCGCCTTTACAAGGCGTTTCCCGGCTGCGCCGTCGCGGCCGACCTGATCGTGGGCTTTCCGGGGGAGACGGAGGAGGATTTTGAAAAAAGCTTAAAGCTGATCCGAGAATGCGCGCTCTTTTCGGTGCATGTCTTCCCTTACTCGAGCCGCGCGGGCACACGGGCCGCAAAGCTTCCGGGCCAGATTCCGAAGGCTGTCCGCGAACGGCGGGCTCAGGACGCGATCAGGGAGGCAAAAGCCCTGAAAGCGGCATTTTTGGAGGGCCGGATCGGCGAAACGGACGAGGTGCTTTTTGAGAGCGAGGACGACGGCTTTTTCACTGGGCACACCAAAAATTACTGTCCCGTTAGGGTTTCACCAAAGGAAAATCTGAAAAACGAACTGCGGCTTGTACGCTTTACACGATCGGACGGAGAGTATCTTTACGGCGAATTTGAATCGGCAAAAACCTAGTGAGCGGCGGGATCATTCCCGCCGCTCCTGCTATAAAATCCTTATTCGCTTTCAATAAGGCCGTAGCCCCCGTCGTCGCGCACATAAACC
Source organism: Clostridiales bacterium UBA6114 (assembly GCA_002423435.1). Taxonomy (GTDB): domain Bacteria; phylum Bacillota; class Clostridia; order Oscillospirales; family Butyricicoccaceae; genus UBA6114. The sequence goes on along the minus strand of DIWE01000007.1, from coordinate 2,198 downwards.
ACCGAGCCTCTGCCGTTGTCATCACAGTTTTTGAAGAAAAAGAATTTGTGTCCCAAAAGCTCCATCTGCAAAATCGCGTCCTCGACAGACATCGGTTTTACGGCAAACCGTTTGCGGCGGACGATATCGTACTTTCCCGTCTCCTCGACAACGGGCGCCGCCGGGACCGTTCCGGGGACCTCGCGTTCGAACGCGCCCGAGCGCAGCTTCTTTTCAAGGCGCGTCTTGTTTTTCCTGACCTGGCGGTCGATCATGCCGACCGTCGCGTCAATTGACGCATACATGTCCCCCGTTCTCTCAACCGCTCTGAAAAACATGCCCTCATGTACGACGGTCGCCTCAACGACATGTCTGCCGCGCTCAATGCTAAAGGTGAGATGCGCCATTGCATCATTGCTGAAGTACCGTTCAAGCTTTTCAAACTTCTTTTGGGCGTATTTTTTAAGCTCGTCCGACACCTCCACTTTTCTGCCTGTAAATACAAACTTCATACCATCAGCTCCTCTGCCTTCAGTATTATGTCGATATTCAATTGTCGCCGTTTCAGCATACATACACCTCGATTTTATTATATCATCTTTCAGAGGAGAAAATATAAATAAATCTTTAATTTTACAAATTCACCGGGGCAGCTTTTTTCTGATTATTTTACCCGTTTCCCGTCAATAAAGACAGCCGCAACGGACGTGTTGCGCTCAAAGGGGTGCCCCGAGTACACGACGACATCGGCGTCTTTTCCCGCTTTGATGGAGCCGATCCGCTTGTCGAGCCCCATAATTTTCGCCGGATTGATCGTAACAGCCCGAAACGCGTCCGTCTCCTCCATGCCGGAACGGTTCGCGAGAGACGCGCAAAGCATCAGATACGGAAGGGGCGTCTCGGGATGGTCGGTGGTGATCGCGGTCAGCACGCCGCCTTTTGCGAGGATGCCCGGCGTCTCGAAGGTCATATTCCGAAGCTCCGGCTTTGCGCGAAACGACAGGCTCGGCCCCACAACCACCGGGACTCCCTCCTCCTTCAGAATATCAGCGATCAGATGCGCCTCCGTGCCGTGGATGATGACGGGCTTTAATCCGAATTCCCTCGCAATCCGCAGCGCCGTGAAGATATCGTCGGAACGGTGCGCGTGGAAATGCGCCTGCACCTCCCCGCGCAGAAGCGGAAGAAGGCTCTCAAGTTTCATCTCAAAGTCGGGCGCGTCGCAGTCCGGGTCGGATAAGGCCTTCTCCTTGGCCTTTTTGTATTCCTCCGCCTTAAAAAGGTTTTCCCGGATGATCGAGGCGGTCGCCATGCGCGTCACCGGCGTCTGGTTCTTCTCATGATAAACCATTTTCGGGTTCTCGCCGAGCGAGAACTTCATCGCGGCGGGCGCGAGAAGCAGCATATCGTCGATACGCCGCCCGCAGGTCTTGACCGCCGCGAACTGCCCGGCGATCGGGTTTGCGCTTCCGGGCCCCGTCATAACCGTCGTTATCCCCGCCAAAAGCGCCTCGCGGAAGCTCCGGTCGCAGGGATTTACGGCGTCGATCGCGCGAAGCTGGGGCGTTACGGGATCGGTGTCCTCGTTTCCGTCGTCGCCCTCAAGCCCCATCGACTCCTCCCAGATGCCGAGGTGGGTATGCGCGTCGACAAGTCCGGGCAGGATATATCCGCCGCCCGCGTCGAAAATTTCGGCCCCTTCGGTCCGCGGGATGTCCCGCATCGGGCCGCAGGCGACAATCTTTCCGTTATTCATTCGAACGAAACCGTTCTGAAAACCGCCGTCCTCCATCGTAAGAACGGTTCCGTTTACGATATAAGTGCTCTCCGCCACAATAAAATTCTCCTTTTCCCGTGCTTAAAATTCCCCGGCAAAAAGCCGTAATCCGGATTCGGCCCCCGGCGGCAAGCAAGCCGCGGGGACGCTTTGTCGGTATTAGGGCCTTCTTTTTTCACAAAAATATTAAAAATTCCCTTGATTCGTGCGAATTCGCTATTTACAAATATTTACATTTATGGTAGGATTGATACATGAATCAAGGTGATATCACCGTTCATATCTTTATCCCCACAACCCCGTTTTGGCGCCCGGATCACGGGCGCCACCTTTTTTATGCCGCTTTTATGCCGCGGGAGCGCTCAAAAGCCGATATCGCGGATGATTGCAAAGAGCGGAGCGCATAACGCGCTCCGCCGAGGCTGTCGAAAAACTCGACAGC